>JAXHKU010000005.1:0-111979 GCA_034523095.1 Cyclobacteriaceae bacterium
TTTTTTTTTTTTACTGGTTTCGTTGGTATTGCTCCGCCAGCAATCGGCGTACCCGCCAGGAAAGGCGACGAGCTATATCTTTTCAAGCCTGGGGACAAGGTGACGGTCAGCGGCCGCCGCCAAGTTTACATCGTAGACCGACGGAACGGGAAATGATCTATATTGGCGGCGGGGCTGGGATGGCGCCGATGCGCAGCCATCTTTGAATTGTTTAAGATCGCCGCACCACGCAAGGTCGGTTTTGGTATGGAGCACATTCCGGCTCAATCTCTATGATCATGATCAAGGCCTTGGCCCGTGATCCCCGAATTCAATACGAGGTAGTTCGCTACGCTGCCTGAAGATCAGTGGCAAGGGCCGAAGGGGTTTATCCCGTCGGTCGTTCTCGATCTTGTCCGAAGAAATCATGAGGAGCCGGAAGGCTGTGAATATTATTTGTGGCGCCGGTAGTCAACTTGACGCGGTGACCGGGATGCTGGATGGTGTTGGCGTTCCACGGAGATGATCGCTTTTGACAAGTTCGGATAAGCAGTGCGCCCTCATTTTGCAGGACATCAAAGTTTTCTGTCTTTCCGGATTTCGTCCCTTCATGTTGTTTCTTTTCGCAGGAATTGGATCTGGCAGGTGCATTCTTCCCGTCTGGTGAAAAACACCGCTTGGTGTAGCTTGCCGGCAAGAATCAGGCCGATGGCGGGGTTAATAGGCAGATTCCAAAATCAAATGTCAGAAGAAACGGCATGGGTTATTTATAGCCATTCTGACTGGGCTGGGGCGGCTTTCTTTCCATTGTTTATGTTAGACTTGGAACATATTTAAAGGAGATTGTGCCAAAGAAAAAGCTGGATTGTCACCTGCGGATGAACAAGATTTTCGTTAAGATGATGAAGATCGCGACGTTAAGAGGTTGACCTAGATGGCGTTTTGGTTGAAGTGGTCCGGACCGCCAGCGAGATCGAGTCGTCGGAGTCGTATTCGTGTTCTTCAGGACGGCAGTAAGGACGCGCTGGTCCTTCGCCGCCCTGAAAACTGACCACGAGAAGAACTCGGCAAGTTGGTTTTAAGGTCGGTGAGGGGATCACGGGATGATCCAAGACCAATAAGCCCGTGAGCAAGATACGGGAAAAGGCCTTTGCGGACCATCGTTTTAAGGAATTTAACATTATCCCAGAGGATCGGTATGAAGCGCTCTTGTCCGTGCCTATCATTTACAAGGGCAAGGCGATTGGCGTTATTAATGTTCAACATCGATAACGAATATTCGGCCAATGTGCAGGCTTTGCTTCATACTCTAAGTACGGCTGGTAGTCTAATCGAGCATGCCCGGCTTTTCACGGAAACAAAGTTAAAACCGTTGCAGTTTAACAGTTTGGTCAAGGTCGGGCCGGGGGAGACGATCACCTGTTGAAAGAAGCGTGTTGGATGAAATTATTAGCCTGATTGTGGTCGTGACCAAATGCTTAATTCCAAGATCTGAATCGTGCTTTTCGATCAAAGGGGAAGAGTTGGCATTAAGGCCACGCAGAGCTTGTCTGAAGATTATAACATTAAACCGAATTTGAAGGTGAACGCCAGCCTGATCGGCGAAGTTATCAAACTCACCACTCGCTAGGGTCAAGGATGTTTGCATCGAGAAGCGTTATTTGTTCCGCGATTTGGCAATAAGGAAAGGTCTGAGTTCGATGCTGGCGGTCCCATGATCGTTAAGGATCAGGCGGTCGGCGTGATCAATGTGTACACTAAGGCGCCGCATGATTTTATTCTGGCCGAGATCGATGTTCTCCAGATGGTTACCAACAGGGCAGCAGTCCCGGTTAAAGAAGTACCAACTTATGGATGAGGCTCTCAAGGCCAAAAGAGCTGGAGACCCGCAAGTTGGTGGAACGCGCGAAGGGGATCCTCATGAAGATGCAGGGGCTTTGGAAATCGCGGGCCTGTCGGATGATCAAACGAAATCGATTCCTGCCGGTCCATGAAGGAGATCAAATGATTTTGTTGATGGAGGAGCTCGCAAGAGATTAAGGGGCAGTGATGACGCGTTAACGCCCAGGATATTCTTTAGAAGTGCGATCTGCATTAACTATTGAGCATGTTTTCATTTTCTGGAGCAGCTTTATTACTTATTGATATGGATCAATGGGGTAAGAATATTGTGGTGCGGGTGATGACATAGAAGAAAGGCGGCGCTGGGAGAAAACTTTCACGCGCTTTTGGGATTGCTTTCTGGAAAGACTATGCACACAACATTGAGCTGGCTGAGCGCAATGGTACGGGAGTCTGTTGTTGGCAGTGCGCTGTTCGCTGGAAACCTGACCAACAGCGGTCAAAGATCGAATACGTCAAAGATGATCCTTTGGGATCGCCGGTGCCTTGCGAAAGTGGCGTCAGCAGAGAAAGGCGGTAGTTTTTACGGCTTGAATTTGACGTCCGGTTTATCGCCCCTTTAAAGCACTTCGGCAAGCTGCTCGCGATTTTGATCGTATTTCGCTACTTAGCCCTCATCGGGCGTGTGAGGGCAAACAGATGGTTCTTGTTCGGCCTGGCGATGGCCATATTGGCAGATCGATTCGCGACTATGTCCTGGGTTGTTTCAATGTCGCTAGCCGTTGCTTCGGAAAAAGTATTATTCACCGTACATGTTTTTTGGTTTCAAAATTGGGAAAGGATTTCCTGCTCACGAATAAAACGAGAGCATGTTTTTCTATCGGTTTCGGAGTTTCAGGCACTGCAGAAGGGACGCTACGCGGTAGAGTTTGCGGCGGCCTATGAAGTTTTAGCCCGTCGTGGTTTTCTGCAGGGACGGTCTTCTGTGGTGGCGTTACGGGCCTATGCTGGCCAGTATTTTGTCGGCAGGGGAACTAGTCTGCATAGCGTTCTGCCTGACTTTGCGGTGTGATAAGCATGTATTTATTACATGCCAGTGCTACAGTGCGGTCGTAATCCGGCGCTGGACATGTCCGCAAGACAGGGGAAAAGGCTGTGGCCAAGATCTTTCAGTCTCCGGCGAAAAGCGTGGTGTCGAATTTCCAGAGGCGAGCCGTTATCGGATCTTTCAGTCCTTGAAGGATGGCGTTTGCCGAAGAAGCTTCGGAGCCGGGAAGCTGGTGGCATTTTAATCATTTTGGATCTGGCGCTTTACAAAAGAAAGATGACATTCCTTTGGCCGTCATAATATTGCGGTTTGTTCTTCCCTCGACGGTCCTTTGAGATTACACAATGCCAGGCGCTGCCGGAGGGATCGCCGCTGGTAATACCGATCGCGGTTCAACGGTAAAAACGTTGGGACAATCGCGCAAGCGGCGTAAGGAGTCTGCCGCTGTTGGCGCTGCTACCGTGACGCGTCGAAGTCTATTTTTACCAGAAACATTGATGGTATTTCGGAAAGCTGGTCCGGTCGATTCATTTGCGGTCATTGAATGCCCTGGGGGCGGCGGTTAACTGTTATCACTGGGTAGTTTATTGGCGAAAAGCTTCTGGTTTTTTACCGGAAGGGCGTTTGATTATCTTGAAAATCTCAACCGTGCTGGGGAGATCTTTGCGGAACGGACGGCTTTGATTTTTTGGCGCAGATCTTCAACCGCCGACGATCCACAATTTTGGATATTAACTTTCTCCTTGCGGGGGCGGGAATTGGGCAAATAGTGTATAATTATGATGGTGATGTTTATTATACATGTGATGAAGCCAGAATGTTCGGGTAAAAAGGGAGATTGCTTTCATTTCGCATCGGGTCGTTCGATCAGCTTTCGTTGGCATTTTGGGAAATCGTCCGGTCGTTAAGGCTTGCTGCACGGCATCTTGTTTGGACGTCGTGCCGGGATGTTCCGAATGCATTTATAAGCCGTATTGCGGCAGCTGTCCAGTGCATGAACCATGTGGAAGGCCAAATTTAAGAACTTCGTCTTTCTTTGTGCTTATAGAGGAAGCGGTCTATTGAATCTCTGTTTGAAAGGCTGAGGGTTCCGGAAGATGGCAGGATTTTATGCGTGGGTTGGGAATTCGGAGGAAGAATAAAAGCTTAATCTTTAGAATTGTAATTGTTTTTGGGGCATGTTTTTCTATAGCAGGGCATGTTTTAGCTAAGAGAATTGTCTTATGAGCAGCAGGTTAAGGCGTGTGAGGCCGGGTTGTAAATCGATCCATTTTAATGAACAAGTTATACTGCTTCGATAAATCCATTAGCTGATTATTTCCTACTTAATTAAAGGAATAACCATTATAGTCAAGAGCATTTTCTACGCGGACGCAATATGATGGTAGAGAGCTTTTTCTGAAAGTTGATAATCGAGCATGGCATAGCCTAAACGATATCCTCATTTGCATTTATAATTTCCAGAGCAAACTCCCCCGGATTCAGTTCTTTTTCCAAAGATCCCGTATCCTCCGATCTAAATCACAATAAATTCCTTAGTGACAAAGTATCCTGCCTGATATTGAGATCCTACTAAAAAATCCTCTTTGTCTGGTCACTGGTTTCTACATTTTCCATAATCTGTTCCGTATACTCTTTCCTCCTCGGCATCCCATGATCCGCCCAAAATAGGATGCGCTGTCATCATTTTCACCTCTACAGGTGCTACATCATAAAAGTAGTTATCACGTACCTTATTCTAAAGCGGTAAATGCCTACAAACTATGATTCCTTTTGAGATAACGGTAACTGAATCAATTTTGTACAGAACATTGATAAGTCCATCCGTTTTCTTCTGTCAATTCGTCAATTGAGTTGCTGCCAACCATTACTTTCCAATGGATATACATTTGGGTATTCATCATATTTTGAATCTGCAGTGCAACCGAATTGTCCGCCATCTGCATACGAGAAATAGCGCTGGTTAATCGCTCTTCAAGAGCCCTTCGCGGTCTGATGTGGACCAGTTCAACTTCAGCCGGTTGCGAATTGATGGTCTCCCTTTGCGGAAGTGCTACGTCCGCTGATCTTCAAGCCGTGATCCTTTGTTTTGGTCATTGCCTATTCCTGCTTTGTTTTGTCTGGCTATTTCAGCTTCTGTTTCAAACACGCAGATTGGATATGATCGTGTACTTAGTGGTGGGATCTTCGTCCAGCGGAAAAAGCATACAGTTTTCACGATCATCACGCCAATTATACATTCCGGAAAAGAAATAACATTTCTTTCATCGAACTTGAAATAGAGCCCAATGAAGACTCCATCTTATTCTGGTGACATGATGTGTTAGAAGTTGATTCCTCGGCTGGCATACTCCATAATCATCATCTCAACCCATTCAGCTTCAGTATTATTGAGACAAATCATACGTAGTTACTACGACCACTTAATTAATGCTCCAGTTATCTATAGAAAACGTTTCCGAGTATAGAACCACCAGTTAGTGTGGTTTGTTGCTTAGGAAATTATACCCACTTGCCAAGGTACCTGAAATTCGTAATCCGGTCTAAAAGCGCGTCGGGTCAACAGGTTGACTGCATCCATCTAGCATCGGCATCCATATTTGGTGTTAGGGCTTATTGACCTATCAGCTGGATAGTGTCCGAAGGATAAGGTAATTTGATTTGGTGATTAGCTTAGCGGAAGGAATGCGTTCACCATTGATCGTCGCTAATTCGGTTGTAGTTGCCGCTCCACGGATTATTATGTCCCTTGCTTCACCCTGATCTTGCTGGATGGTACCAGTTACTCGCTTCGTGCATCGCCAATATTAGCGTCAGGGAACCTGCCTATCTAATCAATGCGAGCATCTTGCAATATTCATCAGGTTTTGTTGATTCGATCCTCCTCAGCCTTCCGTTTAATTATCAAGTATTAAAATCTAAGTCACCAATAAACCCCGGGGTAACCGGTAGATTCCGAGGTGCTATTTTCCGCTTCCGTAACACGTTGAATATTTTCTTAGTAACCCATGTAGTTGATTTTCAAATTATAATCTCCAACATTTACACTCAACAGCGCAAAAATTTACCACGTGAATCTGTTATCGTCCCATGCAATGTTTAAGCAATGAGCACTGTAGCACCAGGCATTGCCATACAGATCTTCGTCAAGTATCTGTCCTTTAATGGTACATATTCAATGTCACGTGAAAATATCGAGGAGTACAATGAAATAGAAGTAAGAATTTTTTCATGGTTTTTTTTAAATTTTTTCTACATCCAGCAATATAATAAGGGTTAAATACGCTCAGCAAGCAAAACATCAACCAAGGCCAAAGGCAAGGGTAATCAATCTGTCAATTTTACGTTAAGTAGCTGTTTGACTCAATGATGAGTTGCGTTGGAAACTTTTGTTAACTACATTAAATTTTCGTTAAAAGACCAGAAGGGTATATTGGATTTCCCATGAAAAGTTCTTTTCACGTACGGTGATTGTTCCACTTCATACTCAACGAGATATCCTCCGAAGGGTAAAGCTCCATTCAGGTCTATTTTAGAACAATGAATACGAACTTATATTGAAATCATTGAAGGTGATCTTTTTGACCTTGTTCCTTTATTCCTGTACTTTCAAATGATTTTACAAAATAATAAAGTTGCCATCAGGAGAATGCGAATTTTGTGTTTCCGACAAAATCATGTATTATTCCTAATTACAAATCCGCAGGTTATCAGAAGGAGTAATATCTGTAGAATATAATACTTGCTATTATATTAACTGAGAATTAAAGATTTGTTAACAATGATAAAGGTTCCCCGAATACACTAAAAATATCCGGCGACCAACGCGTTTTGTCTGAGAAATTCACAAGTATCAAGCATAAATTGAGGCTTGCATTTTTTGCTATTATCTTGATTGCTGTATCGGAGTCGCTATTCCCTACAACTAATACTAAGTCAAAAGTCTCTTTGGGTACCGAAGAAAATCGTAAATACGATTATAAATATTCAATGAAGCCAAAATCATCGAAAAACTTTGTTGTTTAAAAACAGACAGAATGAGGTCTTCAAAAAGTGGGAACATCCCCGTTTTTAGTCCATTCATCAGCATCTTCAAATATCATTTTTAGAAGAAATCGATTAACTGGTCCTCATCATTGAAAGCAAAGACCCCAGTCATAAATTTTGCCTCATTTCAAGATGGTGTTAGGTGGCTTAAGGCGTTTTCGAGTCAAAAAACTTGTACTTCATTAATTTGAGAGGTTTTGTGGCTTAGATGGATATTACCAGGCCTAAGCTGACCCCCCAAATCCGGGCCTGAAAAATAGATGTCGAAGTCTGTTTAAACGCTGATTTCGCATGCCATTCCGGCGGATGTTGACCCCCTGATAAATTGAATGGAAAGATATTCCGGAGCATGCTGACCCCCCAGAGGTCAGATTCCGGAGCATACTGACCCCCACCTTATCGTAGGTTTTGGTTTTTTCGCGATCAATTTTAATCGCAAAGAACACGATGGCAGGAAAACCAAAATCAATGAGTCAGATAAAACAATTACTTCTATTTCACCAGCAAGGCAAAGGCAAGAAGACCATTGCCCGGATGCTTGGCATAAGCAAGACCACTGTCAAGGTGTATTTCGAGAAGCTTCAATTGCTTACTTCTTCTGCGGAAGGTGGTAAACCCTTAACGATATCAGATCTGGTGAAGCTTGAAGATCCCGTTCTGGAAGCCAAGTTTCATCCAGGGAACCCCGCCTACAAAGGCGACCGATACGAAGCTTTTAAAGTCCACCTGGACTATTACCTGAGGGAATTAAAGCGAACAGGTGTCACAAAGAATCTTCTTTGGGAAGAATACCGGCAGCAATATCCTGATGGTTATTCCTATACACAATTTTGTTTCCATCTTCAGCAACAACAGATAGCCTCCAGGCCAACCATGGTTTTGGAACATAAGCCGGCCGAAAAGCTTTACATCGATTTTGCCGGAAAGAAGTTCAGTTACATAGATAAGGAAACTGGTGCACTCACCGAATGTCAGGTGTTCATTGCATGCCTTCCGTACTCCGATTATAGCTTTGCCATGGCTGTAAAAGGCCAATCCACAGAAGACTTTATTTATGCGTTATCCAGTTGTTTATATCACCTTGGAGGAGTTCCTCAGGCGCTGGTTCCTGACAACCTCAAAGCAGCAGTAATAAGGGCTAACCGGTATGAGCCCAATATCAACAGGGCATTGGAAGACTTTGCCAATCACTATGGAACCACTATAATGCCTGCAAGGGTCAAAAGACCACAGGATAAAGCCCTGGTAGAAAACCAGGTAAAGCTGATTTATAACCGGGTTTATGCCCGCTTGCGCGACATGCAGTTCTTTGACCTATATTCTCTCAATCAAGCCATTACCGAAAGGATAAAAGTGCACAATCAAACCCGAATGCAACAGAAACCCTGGTGCAGGGAAGAGAAGTTCCTGGCAGAGGAGAAAAAGTTGCTGGCCCCACTACCTGCCGAAAAGTTTGAGATAAAAACCTATAATGAACTGCTGGTGGCTAAGAACAACCACATCTACCTTTCTCACGACAAGCATTACTACAGTGTTCCCTATAAATTGACTGGGGGCAAGGTGAAAGTGATCTATACCCGGAGTATGGTGTATATCTTCTCCAAAGGAGAACAAGTCGCCGTACACATAAGAAGCTATACAAAAGGAGGATACACCACCGACAAATACCACCTCTGTTCCCAACACCAACACTACCTGGACCGGAGCCCGCAGTATTATCTGCAACAAGCAGAAAAAAAGTCTGAGGTGCTCCACCGGCTTATCTCACTGATCTTTACTCAAAACCGGTATCCTGAACAACTTTATAAGACCTGTGACGGACTTTTCGGATTACAAAGAAAAACCGAACCGGATCGCTTTAATAAAGCCTGCCAAATGGCTATTGACTACCAAAATTACACCTACACTTTTCTGAAAAACATATTGGAAAACAAGATGACCGAACAAAAAACCGAACTCCCCGATAAGCCATTGCCCAAACACGACAACCTTCGGGGAAAAGAACATTATCAAAGACAATTAGAACTAAATTTTAATCAAAAATGAATCAGATCGAAACTCAAATGAACAAGTTACGACTGCCCGGTATGCTTAAAAGCTGGACAGCGCTACAGGAAACCAGACAACTACACGAACTCTCACTTACCGATGGTATGGAGATTTTGTTGCAAGCCGAGCAGCAGGAAAGAGACAACAGAAGATTTAAAAGACTGGAATACCAGGCCGGCTTCCGCTACAAAACTTCCATGGAAGAAATCCGTACCGATCCGGCAAGAGGTATTGACAAAACCCTGATCGCCACCCTGGCCACGGGAGATTATATCTCCAAAGGCGAGACCGTGCTGATCACCGGTTCCACGGGCTGTGGAAAGAGCTTTCTTGCTTCTGCTTTAGGGCATCAAGCTTGCGTCCAAGGCTTTAATGTTACCTATTTTAACACCCAAAAACTTATGCTGAAAACCAAAATGGCCAGGGTGGAAGGAACCATCTATAAGTTCTTTGAAAAACTCTCCAAGACAAACTTGCTTATACTCGATGATTTTGGCCTTACCCATTTAGAAAAACAACAGCAAATGGACTTTATGGAGATGATCGAAGACAGACACGGGAAAGCTTCTACGATTATCGCCTCACAACTACCTGTGGCAAGCTGGTATGATGTGATAGGCGAAGAAACCATCGCCGACGCCATTTTGGACAGATTAGTGCACTCTTCATACAGAATTGAAATCAAAGGAGAAAGTCTAAGAAAAAAACAGTAAAATTGTCAGTCTATTACGTTCTTTAAAAAACTGAAACCTCGAGAGGGGTCACTATCACCGGAACAGGGGTCAGTATAATCCGGAATATCCAACTTAGAGGGAAATATGAGAAAGTGTGCACAACCTGCAGCAATGCACAAGTCAAGAAGAGGAAAGTATGTTGCATTTACACTTCGTAATGAGCATGAAAAGGATTTTATGTTAAGAAAAGATACAAAATATCAGGATCAATTTATTGACCACAGCCAATCGAATTTTCTGACTATATAACAAGATCAAATGCGACTGGCATATGACTTCTGATATAAAAATCACACATTAAAGGTAATTGAACGACTGATGTAGTTAAGTTTAATGAAATGATTGAAGATCGAAAAGAAAATTCCACCTATCTGAATCAAAGGTGTTTTCGGTGAAATTAACAATTCTGCTTAAGATTTAATGCAAATCGCTAGATGACATATTTACCATCGTTGATCATGAAAAGTCGCTGAAATCCAAAATGATGCAATCGCTATTTTTATTGGCTCCATACTGGTTGTCATTTTGCTAGTGGATTTGCTGTTAGTACTCTTTTTAAAAGTAAAAGCCTTACAAAACCTATTCTCCTATTAAACCAGGCAATTAAAAATGAAATAGATGAAAAGCCAAGGAGACAATGCCATGGATCAAATAACCAGCAAAGATGAAATCGGAGAACTGACCAGAAATTTCAGACAAATGATGGTGAAAAGATGGATTAACCATCTGGCGATGATTTCCGAAAAAAACAAGCGTTTAGAGGTTCTCTTGGCAAAATGACCGCACCCGAAAATGATTGCCGAAGGATGTTTCAAGATCAGTCATCAAACGCAATGAAACAGTAATGATGCATTAACATAGAATTCGGTGTAGAAAATCAGATATCTGGTGTAGTGAAGATATATTAACTGCAATCAAGGAGGACTGATTCTTTATCAACTGATTTGGACAATCACAAAAAAATGGAACTAATCGCATCGTTTGGATACAATAGAAGGAAGTATCTAGAAAAGGACATTGTTACGGATGAAGGTCTCATCGAGAAGCTGGTACCTGGAAGAAAACCAAGTCGTAAAATTAGATGAGATTCCCCCAGGAATATCTCACGATTACATATTTGGATTGGGATATGCAAAACCAAATCATTTAGTAATTGTACCAATCACGAGCAAAATGACGGCATCCTGTTACGTATTTATGGAAATGACTATGGTCGTCGATTTAAGTCCTTTGAAATACGTCATAATATGAGTCGATCCAAAAAACATGCCGACCAGACTTGCTACTAAGCTTTCAATCGCACCAAAATAAGAAGAGAAAACCAATAAGCTGTTGCAAACTTCTCAACTCCAGGCAGAGGAATAGCGAGCGCAGGAGGAGGAAATGCGGCAGAACCTAGAGGAAATGGCGGCCACCCAGGAAGATTTTACCCGTCGGAGTCCGGAAATGAAAGAACTAATCAAAAAGTTGGAAGAAGAAAACAAAAGGCTACCGTGAAGAATTCATCCCACGTAACAATTCCTTCATAGTTTGTCTGAATAAATGTTTAGCGACAGGCAGCATTTATATCAAAATGAGTATTTACAGCCAAATTGAACTTGGAAACAACCCCAATTCGGAGAAATAGACGTATACCAATTACATGATTTGCCTGAGTTACTTTTCAGTTTTAGATTTTCTTTTGGTACCTGAAACCGACTTCCTGGGAATCGTCTTTTTTTTAGTATCAGTTTTTGCCGATTCCAGAGATTTAATCGCCGTTTTTGCAGTTTCAAGTTCAGAAAAAATCAATTGCTCTTTAACTAACGTCGTCAAGCTTCTTCTGAAATTTTAATTTCTTCTCAAAAAGTTTATCATGCTTTATTTTCAGTTTTTCTAGGACCTTTTTTAACTTTTTCTTAGACAGGACTTTTGAAGCAATCTCTTTCATCTCAATTTGTTTTAATATGTAAACGTATTGATCGTCAAAACTACTCAGTGGGCTACTAATTGACAATGGCTTAACATAAACTTAATATTGGGGCAGTATTAAAATGCATACTGGCTTGTCAAATTATCAAAACCAACGAATGGCATCCAGTAAATTAAACTTACTTAACTGTGAAATCATAAATATTCTGACCGGCATAAAGTGAAAATGCGGCATAAAACAAAAAGATATTCACCTTTGGGAAGTGGATTTTCGCAATATACTTTGTACAGTCCTGGCTTCCAGACGTTCATTTTTCACGTTAATGACGTAATCGGAATCAATTCCTGATTCCTTTACCATACCACTGGGAGGAACTCGCAATAAATAGCGCACTCTTTTTGTCAACGTCGGGCTTCACAAGTCGAATTTCGTTAGGGCTGCTGATCGCCAGAAAATTTGATCCTTTCTCCGGTGCTCATGTTCTTTATGGCCTGAAGCATTGCCATTGGGTCGTTTTGATTGTACTTGAGGCCTGATTTGTTGGCGCGGATTCTTACACTATTGCCGGAAAAAATCGAAAAGAAAGCAGGTTGGGTATTTGTAGACATATTGGCACTTGTGCCGGCAATAATGGCCCGGACTTTTTTCTAGCCGCCGAAAATTAATGCTCCCGGCCATATGGGAACCAAAGCTGCCTTCCTTTTACATTGTCAATTACTGTAGGCGCCAAAGAGTATTTTACACCCAGCGTCATCTGACTCAAGATAGTATATGCCAGGCTCATCAAATTGCTTTAATAGCTCGTGGTGCTCACACACTAAGTATTACCGTCCGATTCCATCATGACTGTTATGATTTCCTCCGGAACCTCTGCGTTAGTTAGTTTAATAAGTGCGTTCGTAGATAGATCAAAATTATTAGGGCTACTTGTGATTTTTTTAATAATAATCGTGGTGGGTACGTTTTAGCATTACTGAACCATGCTGAATAATCTCTTCATTATCAAGCACTTTACTGTCTTGAGCGAAAGAAGCAAATGAAAAAACACATTGACCAAAAGTAAAAAAAACTGCGATCAAAAATAATTCCAGAACTTTCATGATGAAAGAGTTTAGAGTTTTAGAAAATATTAAATCTACAATGCGGACATTATCAAACGATTACTCAAATATTAAAAGTTGCTTAAATAAATAATGAGAATATTTAACAACCAAACCCATTATCGGGCAGGACATTGAAGTGATAATTTGCTGGCTGAAGGTAAAGCAAATTGTTGCCGGAGGAGATACGCTATTCGCCATACGACCAAAGACGCACGATGCATTGTGAAAGAGATCAGGTATAAAGTGGATATTAATACCTTTCACAAAATGGAGGACGATCTTAGTCTGGGTCTGAATGAAATCGGCCGCGTGTTGCTCCGCACTACGAAGCCATTTTTCTACGACAGCTACAAGAAAAACCGCGGCACAGGCAGCATCATGCTCATCGATGAAGGCACAAATGAAACTGTTGGCGCCGGCATGATAATCTGATGGAAGAAGTAGTCAGAACCGAACAAGCCATTAAGTTCCCTTTCTGGTTACTTTGTCGTTCCAAAAATGGATTTCATGGAATCATCAATGGAAGTATACCCAAAAAGTTCTGTGAGTCGATTGTTTGGCGAATGGTTAATAATATCAAAGCCCCTTGATTTGAGAAGCCTAAAATTTCGAAGCATCATATCAAGTCGTTTTTGATAGTTAAAGGATGCCGGCTCCCAATGGTGTTTGTAGTACCCCTGATTAAATCCCTGATAAATGTTAAAAAAATGATGACTAATCGGTGAAGTGGTGAGGTCTACTCCCACCAGGTGTATTTTAGCTGCACGGGGAAATGAATTTTGCAACAGCCATTGCATGAAATATAATACCATTCCATTTTATGCCGTGCCCCAATATGGTTTCTTGCCAATCATCCGTAAAAACATAATCGATAGCTTTTTTGGTGGGCTCAGAAAGCGTTACTTTTCCCTTGTCAAAAGCCCGGCTTCCTGCAATCCAGAGTGCTTCACTTTTTTCAACACCGAAAAAATCAAGTTCTTCGGTAATCCGGCCATCTCTCCAAATTAGTAAATTGGTCTTTCCCCAAAGCCAACTGCGGTTAGTTCCAATGGTAAATCTTCCTTCAAGGTCCTTTGGGGCAATTGAATTAAGCGATGCTCCATTACCAAGAATATAAATGTCATCAGGAGGGTTTGAAAGATGAAACTGACTTATATCTCGGAATGAACTGTCGAAAGATGCTGTGGGGATTAATTTTCAAAAACCTGCGAAATACCATTTTCATAAAAGTTCAGACTTTGACAGAACGGTCATCCATTTTTTTTTATCTCTTATCTCTGGAAACCACTTTACATGGGACCTCTTAAAAGAAATTTTATGTTTACTTATGAAATAGGTTTTTGGATCGAGGGTTCGTTGAACATTTCGGCGTGTACTTTTTCCTGTTACCGTTTGAATGGCCTCGGGTAGATAGGCAACAGGAATTGAATGTTGGATAGCATACTGATAAATCCTGAACCAAAAATCAACATCTCCCCCACCCATTGATTCGACAAAAGATTCATCGTAACCGCCTAATGCAGTGAAAAATGATTTATGGAAAGAGTAATTGGTTCCTTGTAGAATTGTTTTTGAAACTCTTCCAAATAAAGGATCTCTAATAATACTACCGGCACAAAACTGAAAACGCTCCAACGCTTTATCATGAAGGTCAATTGCCTGTGTTGAAAACCGAGCATCATCATCACTAAAAAATATTGTTTCGTGTGCGGTAAGTTCAATGCTTTTATTCATGTATAGATGTTTGCGAAATGCCCTTCCTGTAAAGCCAAAATCTGAGGTATTAAACAATTTTAAGGCTGGAATTTTAGTGTCAAACGGGGCAATATCGGAAAGAGTCAGCTTCCGGGTTTCATCATCATTGAAGATAAGAACCTCTCCAATACTTCTGTTTGACAGCATTGTTGAAAGCGCCTTTTTGAGCCGGTCAATTCGTTTATAGGTAAAAAGTACAACAGAAATCATTGGCTGCTCAAAGGGATATTTATTATACAAAGATAGCCATTAAGCGTCAACCGTGATTCAGAGAACAGACTGTATCCTAAAAATTTAATAATGATTTAATAAAGCCTTCGTCATCAGTTTTTAAATCAGCACCTAATTGCACAATAAATGACTGAATTAGTCAGAACCTATCAAAGAATGTTAATTATTCATAAAGGTTGCTGCGTTTCCAATCATTACTAAATCGGTGGAGCAATGAAAACGATAGTTTTTATTCCGGCTCGTGGTGGAAGTAAGGGTGTTCCTCGGAAGAATGTAAGATTCTTTGCGGGAAAACCGCTTGTCGTTCATTCTATCGAACAAGCCCTTGGAGCTGAAGGTATTGATGCTGTGATCGTCTCTACCGATGATCAGGAAATAGCGACCATATCACAAAATGCGGGTGCACAAATTATTACTCGACCTGCTTCACTTTCCGGAGATAAGGCAACTTCAGAAAGTGCACTTGCACACGCTTTGGGGGAATTGGAGCAACAGGGTGAAACAATTGAAAAAGTTGTATTTCTTCAAGCAACCTCGCCCTTGCGTCCCAAAAATTGTATTACAGAGGCACTCGCCCGTTTTGACGAAGGTAAATTTGATTCTCTTTTGTCTATTTCTCCCACACACCGTTTCTTTTGGAGGGTTCAGGGGGATAAAGCAGTCGCTGAGTATGATTTTCTAAATCGTCCATGCCGCCAGGATATTTTGCCCGAAGACATTCGATATGTGGAAAATGGTTCACTTTATATTTTTTCTACTGAACACTTTAAGAAAGTTGGTAATAGGCTTGGTGGCAAAATTGGATACATACTTTTTGAAGAGGAGTACAGTTTTGAAATAGACAGTGAAACAGACTTTAGAGTTTTAGAAGAAGTTGCAAAATCAATTTTCTGAGTATATGGCTACAATACAAATCGGCTCAAAAATTATTGGTGAAAACCACCCAACCCTTATCATTGCAGAGGTAGGAATCAATCACCAGGGCAATGTCGAGATTGCAAACACTTAATGAGCAAAGCAAAATATTTGCGGTGCAGATGCTGTGAAATTTCAGAAGCGAACTATAAATCGTATACTTTACTAAAGCTGGGCTGGCGATGCCGTATGAAAATTCCAACAGCTTTGGTCCAACCTATGGAGAGCATAAGGAGGCTTTAGAACTTTCTTTCAAAGACTATTATGAATTGAAAAGGTATGCGGATTATCAGGACATTATTTTCTGTGCTTCCGGGTGGGATGAGGAAAGTATTGACTTTTTGGATGACTTAGGTGTTCTCTTTTTTAAAATGGCGTCAGCAGATTTGACTAATTTTCCGCTTCTTCGTCATACTGCCAAAAAAGGAAAACCTCTATTTTTGTCAACAGGCATGTCCACTATGGAGCAGGTGCAGGCAGCTTTTAGCATGGTATCTGAGATTAATTCTCAGATCGCTTTATTGCAATGCACTTCAACCTATCCTTCAAAATTTAATGAAATAAATCTTAATGTCTTGCATACTTTTCGAAAGGAGTTTCCCAATGCAGTCATTGGCTTTTCGGGTCATGAACTTGGCATTGCTATTCCTCCGGTGGCTACGGCACTTGGCGCTCGGATTATTGAACGCCATTTTACCCTTGACCGCACAATGAAAGGGGGAGACCATGTAGCTTCACTTGAACCCCAGGGTTTTGCAAAAATGGTTCGTGATATTCGACATGTGGAAGAGGCCATGGGTAGTTTTCAAAAAGAGATTCAACCTTCAGAATTTCCGATTTTTAGGAAACTTGCAAAAAGCATTGTTTCAAAAGTGGCGATTCCAAAAGGCATGCCCCTTAGGCTTGATATGTTAACAACCAAAGGCCCCGGGACTGGAATTTCGCCTACCAGGATCGAGCAGGTTATTGGTAAAATAGTCAATCGGGATATTGAAGAAGATGAAGTTATCACTGAAGAATATATTGCATGTTAAACATTTATGAGAAATGTAAAAAGATCAAACTGGTAGCCAGTGATATTGACGGTGTATGGACAGACGGCTCGATGTATTATGGAGCCTTAGGGGAAGAGTTAAAACGGTTTAGCACCTACGATGGTATGGCTGTCGAACTGCTTCGTAAAGCCAGGCTCGACGTCGTAGTACTCACTGGAGAAAACTCTATGGCGGTGGCAAAACGCATGGAAAAACTGAATGTTGAGCATTACTATTACTCGCAAACGAATAAGCTTGACACCATGAGACAATTTGTTGAACGATATGGTATTTCTTTAAACGAGGTTGCATATATAGGTGATGACGTAAATGATTTAGAACTCTTATCACAGGTTGGGGTTTCCGGGATGCCTTGCAATAGCTACATCTTAGATCGATTCCTCCCTGATTATATTACAGTCCGCCCTGGTGGAAGTGGGGCATTTCGGGATTTTGTTGAATTTGTCTTACAGGGGAAGAATATATGATTTTGTATTTTATCTACCTTTTTATCTCTCCTTTTTTGTGGGGAGCAGCTTCTTTGCTCACTCTTCTATTTCCAAAGATGAGAGAGAGAACTTTGGCTCAACGAGCAATCTATAGAAAGGGAATAGAGAAACTCAAGGAACTCTCTCATAAACCAATTCTACTTTTTCACGCTGCTTCGACAGGAGAATTTGAACAGCTCAAGCCTCTCCTGCCGCTTATTGACAAAGACAAGTACACGGTGATTGTAACCTTTTTTTCAGCAACAGTTTATCGGAAAGAGAAAAATTCGACACTTTTCGATATGTGTTTTTATCACCCTTTAGATTCCCTTATTTCTGCCGTTCACTTTTTCAGTCGGATAAAACCTACTGCATATATTGTTAATAGACATGATCTCTGGCCATCGCATTTATGGGTTGCCAAATTATTTGGTATAAAGACGATTTTTATAAATGCCAATGTACATGAGTCTTCCAAACGAAATCTTTTTTCTAAAAGGTTTTAACAAAATGCTTATAGGAAACTTTGATTTAATTTTAACAGGTTCAGAAAGGCTGAAAAGAAATATTACGGCCATGAACAATAATCTACTCGTAAAGGTTACTGGCGATAGTCGTATTGATCAGGTGCTTTCGCGTAAGGTTAAAAATCAAAGAGATCACTTCTCGAGAAATCCTTATAAAAATATTGTGCTGGGATCCCTGATACCTTCAGATTACTCAGTTGTTTTTGGCGGAATTCGGAAGTATTGGGGTATGAAAAACGGAGTTCAAATGGAACAGCAGCTAATCGTGGTTCCTCATGAGGTTTTCGAGCGCGATATAAATGAACTTACAGACAGTTTGAAAGAGTTTGGCTTTTCGTATTCGTATTATTCCCAAACAAAAGAACTGGGGACAAGCGATACCATGATCATTGATTGCGTTGGCATTTTGGCAGAGGTTTATTGTTATGGTTTCTGTGCATATGTTGGTGCGGGATTTGGAGCAGGGGTTCATTCGGTTATTGAACCAGCAGTATACACCATTCCTGTGGCTTTCGGGCCAAACATTAATTTGCTGGATGAGGCAGTTGAATTGGCAAACCTGGGTGCAGGAATTGTTGTGAAAAGCAGAGAAGATTTTGCCTCCTTTCTGGAATTGGCTGAAAAGAAATCTGAAATCCCTATTGAACTAACCAGGAAATTTATTGATGGGAAAAATGGTGCCTCCCGTAGGATTGTTGAAAACATTTTGAAAAGCGTGGAAGAGGGCTATTTTGTGGGTGAGTTTCAATTAGCAAGCACTATTTAGAGCCTGCTTATTCAATAAAAATTATTCTGTTCTGTTGGGGAGGTTTTTGGGTCGATTTCGGGCTAACATAATGCAAGATATTATAACCGCCACCAGAAAAAAGTAAGCAACTCGTATTCCACCCGTCAGCCGAAATCAATTACCGGTTTCTGGTTTTAAAACACCTTTATCGCAACTTATGTCCCGAAAACGCGGTGTTTTTGTCGCTAAGCCCGGCAGCTTTCTGCTAATCTTAGTGTGGGTCATCTGTGAGTTCGCTGAACTGGTACCAAGAGTTGCTAAGCGACGTGTAACAGTTGTCATAGATCACGCTGACTGTGTATGTCGTAGCAATTTCTTTGATCCCTCCGATGGTATTCTCAGTACAGGGAACAGTCATTTTTACATTTCATCAGCATTATACTACACTTCATCAGCATTTTAATTCTTTCCTGGAAAGTTCACCTGACCTTTACCATCACAACATGCAACTACTAAATGAAAACGCTATCTACATTACTAAAATCATTGTTGATCATGAGCCTGTTGATGCAAAACGCATTTGGGCAGCGAGCCATGCAGGTCGTTCGAGGCAAAGTGGTCGACCAGCAAACGCAGGCACCTTTACCTGGAGTAAATATCATACTTCTGGGTTCCGACCCAATCCTTGGAATTAGCACCGATCTGAATGGCAATTTCCGTTTTGAACAAATTCCCGTCGGAAAGGCTGGATTCAAATTCAGCTATATCGGGTATTTTGAAATTATCATGAATAACCTGGTTGTGGACGCCGGCAAGGAACTCGTTTTGAACGTAAAAATGCAGGAATCTGTCAGTATGATGCAGGATCTGGTGATTTCGGAAACATCCCGCTCTAATGATGAAACGGTGAATGAAATGGCCACCGTCAGCGCCCGCGGTTTCAACATGGAGGAAACCATGCGCTATGCAGGAAGCAGAAATGATCCGGCCAGGATGGCGGCCAATTTTGCCGGAGTGAGCGGCAGCAATGATGCGAGAAACGATATTATCATTCGCGGCAATTCACCCATGGGGTTATTATGGAGGCTTGAGGGTGTGAATATTCCCAATCCCAATCACTTTGCTGCCGTGGGGACTACCGGTGGACCGGTCAGCATTCTCAACAATAACCTGTTGACCAATTCTGAATTCTACACCGGGGCCTTTCCCGCTACCTACGGCAATGCGATGTCAGGAGTATTTGATTTGTCAATGAGAAATGGCAATAATGAAAAACGCGAGAATCTGGCTCAAATAGGTTTTAATGGTCTTGAATTTGGCGCCGAGGGCCCATTTAAAAAAGGCTCCGAACACAGTTATCTGGCGAATTACAGGTATTCTGTTCCTGCAATTATTCAGGAATTGAACCTGAACACCGGCACCGGCGATGCCGTACCATATTATCAGGATTTATCCTTCAAGTTGAATTTCAAATTGCCCAAGGGTACATTATCATTTTTCGGAATTGGCGGATTGAGCAGTATTGATTTGTTAGGCAGCACCTCAGAACCGGCTGACAAGGAATCCAACCTCTATAATGGTTCGGATCTGGATATATATAACACGTCCAAAACCGGAGTAGCGGGTTTGAAATACCTGCACTTATTCAACAAAAATACATACTGGACAAATGCCATATCTGTGAGTTATACTAACTTCGGAGCTGATGTGGATACGGTCTTTCGCGACGAATCTTTTAACGTTGTCGGAATTCAGGACTATGTGATCAATAACGTCGAAGAATTGAAATATAGCTGGAACTCCATGTTTTATCATAGATTCAATGCCCGCAATGCACTCGAAGGAGGTGTTATCATGAATGTAATTGATGCCCGCATGAATCGTGAGATAGAGTACGCTCAGGAATTTGGCGAGGGTTATAATACTATTAATTACTCAGGCATCATCAACCTGGTGCAGGCATATTCTTCCTACCAGCATCGTTTCAGTGATTCATGGATATTGAATGCAGGACTCAACTATCAAAACCTGCTTCTCAACAAAACTTCAGAATCCCTGGAGCCCCGATTTGGGCTTCGTTACAATATTAACGCAATTCAAAGTATCAATATAGCTTACGGACGACACAGCCAAACGCAGCCCTCAACAAGCTATTTTGTAGAAACCGCGCATTCTGATGGTACTATCGCATTGACAAACAAAAACCTGGGCTTTACAACAGGAGATCATTATGTGCTGAGTTATCAGCGAAAATTGTCGTCTGACCTGAAGCTGGTAGCTGAGGCATATTATCAAAAACTCCGGAATGTGCCGGTGGAGCAGCGAGCCACCAACTTTTCAATGCTCAACGCCGGCGCTGATTTCGTAATTCCCGATACCGATTCATTGGTCAATGAGGGCAATGGTTATAATCGCGGCATAGAGCTGACTTTAGAAAAATACTTCTCAAAATCATATTACTTCCTGTTAACCGGGTCATTATTCGACTCTGAATATACTGCCAGCGACCGGGTGGAGCGCAACACTGTATTCAACGGCAGGTATGTTTTCAATGCATTGACTGGCAAAGAATGGCAGCTGGGTAAACGTGGCAATTCCATCAGTATTGACATCAAAGTCACTTCAGCTGGCAATAAACGCTATATTCCCATTGATCTTGAAGCCTCCAATGCTGCCGGGTATGCCATATATAACAATTCGCTGGCTTACGAACCAAGGTATGCAGATTATTTCCGCGCTGATGTAAAAGCCGCATTCAAAATGCAGGGGGCAAAAGTTACCCAGGAATGGGTGCTGGATATTCAGAATATTACGAATCATAAAAACATTTTCATGGAGCGATATGATGCCTATAATAAAACCATTGCTACAAGCTACCAACTCGGATTCTGGCCAATGTTTCAATACAGAATTTTATTTTAGAATACATAAAAATTAAATTAACACCAGGATTTATCCTTTCTTGATATGAAAGTTGCCGAACCTGAGATTGGCTATAGTACACACCCATGGAAACAGTTCATGATAATACTTGTTGTGGCAAGCTTTATTGCCGCAACATTTATGTTTGTTTCATCTACTAAAGACTGGCGCTTTATTCTTGTGGCATTCCTTTACACCTTTGCCCTGTGGTATGGGAATTATTGGTTTTCCATATCATTGCTAAAAAAATACCCATTACTGGATCAAACCAAAAAAAGATTGGTGATCTCGTTGGTATTCGTGTTTATATACACATTTCTTGTGGTGCTTATAGTAGAAGGAATTGTATTTCAATATGAGGGCGGTAAAAGAATGTTTGTACTTTTTTATCTGATTGGTTTTTTTATCACTCTGCTGGTATCCGCTATCCATGGTTCGCATAATTATTTTCTTATTCTTACACAAACGGTTAAAGACAAGGAGGCACTTAAGAGAGCGCAGGTCGAAGGTGAATTGAGAGCTTTGGCCAGCCAGGTCAACCCACATTTTCTTTTCAACTCTCTCAATACGCTGGTTTCTATTATTCCGGAAAATGCGGAGCTGGCTGTGATGTTTACGCAAAAACTTGCTGATGTGTACCGCTATGTTTTGCAGAGCAACAGCCGGGATCTGGTTTCCCTGGCTGAGGAATTGGAATTTGCAAGAAATTATATATTCCTTCTAAAAATACGGTTTGGTGATAATTTTAAGGATCATATCTATGTTGAAGATCGGTTTATGAAGAAGCGAATTCCCGTATTATCCTTGCAATTGCTGATAGAAAATGCTTCCAAGCACAATGTGATATCCGATAGTCAGCCACTCAAACTAGAAGTAACTGTTCGGGAGAATAAATTAGTGATAATTAATAATTTAAACTCAAAAAATGCCACTGCACATGATAGCGGCACCGGCTTGGACAACATTCGTAAAAGATATAGTTTGTTTCACAGCGATGATATCGTAGTACAAAAAACTGATAAAAACTTTGTAGTATCTATACCCCTTATTGATGTAGAAGCCTATGAAAGTGCTGATAGTAGAAGATGAAAAACCAGCCGCCAGGCAACTGCAAAGGCTTCTGGCCGATATGGCTGGTACCATACAAATAGCTGGCGTCATCGACACGGTTGAAGATACAGTAAACTGGCTGAAGACGCACCCCGAGCCTGACCTCATTTTTCTTGATATCCACCTTGCTGATGGTTATTCCTTCGAAATATTCCAGCATGTGCAATCTGAGGTTCCTGTGATTTTTACTACGGCATATGATGAATATGCCTTGCGCGCATTTGACCTGAATAGTATCGACTATCTACTAAAACCAATTGATTCATTTAAACTTGCCAGGAGCCTCAACAAATTCAGAAATCGAAAAGTGTCTCCTGCGCAACCGGCCATCGATATTCAAAAAATACTGCAGCAGTTGCAAGTGGAAAAAACCTATAAATCCCGGTTATTGATTAAGCAGAAAGACAAGTTGATTTCAGTGGAAGATACCCATATAGCCTACTTTCAGGCAAACAGCAAACTTGTCGTTTTGATCACTTTTGAAAACCGGGTTTTCTCCATGGATTATACCATCGATGAATTTGAAAGGCAAATGGATCCCCAACGGTTTTTCAGATTGAACAGGTCCATATTTGCCAACAGGGATGCTATTGCAGGTATTTACAAACATTTTAATGGAAAGTTGAAAATTGATTTAAGCCCGCCTATGAAGGAAGACATTTTTGTTAGCCGCGAAAAAGCTGATGCATTCCGGCAATGGATGGAATATTAGTATGCAACTATAAAGGCTATTATCGATAGCAACTCGGTTTTGACAAAGAATACAAACTGAAGGCAGTGAATCTTTGTCTTTCAGGAAAGATAGCCGGATCGGTTATACCAGCATTCCCACAAATGCGGTACTGTGGGAATAACCTAAAAGGGATGTATATCAGTAGCTCATGGCGGAGAAGCGGGTTTTGACATTAGCAAAAAGCCGATAGTTTGTGCCCTGACGCTACCAGCTTTGTTTTATTGCATTAAAAAAAAGGTATACTCTGAAGGTAAAAAAAGTGCCTGTCGTTTGTGACAGGCGCTTTTCAGAATCTAACCTTAACAGTTCGTATGCATCATTTACGCTTCATTTTTTGACACTGCTGACCTCTGTGCGGTTGGTTTTTATTAATCTTTCAGGAACCAAACGACATCATCAATGCTATCATCAGTATTTCCATATTGTCGATTCAAGGCCTCGGAGTAGTGCGCCTGATTCACACGGGATTCATTGGATGGATATTGAAAACGGTTGGGTATTACAGCTGGATTCCTTCCGGTGCCCTCGCCGGTAAGAAATGCCGGAATACCGGTGCGCTTATGGCTGAAATATGCTTCTCTTCCCGAATTTTGAAAGAAGGCCAAATACTTTTGTGTGAGTATTTGCGACAGTCCTGTGGAATTATTGCCGGCATAAGCCACATCTGGTTGAGCGAGGTAGCCTTCCAGCGAAACCGTGTACGTCCCAATCTGATCATCCTGATCAGGCTCGGTAATGCTAAGAACGGTGCCTTCTGAAATACCATGAAAACCCATGGATGCGCGAATGCCTCTCTCGTAATGAAGTGCGGCATCGCCGGTTATCCATCCCCTGTTTATGGCTTCAGCTATGTTGAAGTTCATTTCTGCAAATCCGAGGATAAGACCTGGTTCAGGACCTGTAAGCGTGGTATAATACCTCTTTTGATTGATGAACGAGTACTCGTCATTTCCGGCCTTTACCGTCATATCTGCCAGGCTTTCGCCACTGCTTGCTCCGATATAAGCCCGAAAATCATCAGGTGCCAGGCCGTCTTCATTGATCATTTTCATGGCTGGATTGGCTACAACAAACACACGCGGATCATGAAGCTCAGACAGTTTATTCAAATAGGTGGCGGCATGATTGTACCTGCCTTTGTCGAATCCCCGATTCCCCGGGTGCAATGGATATATATTGGTTGTACCGTTATATAAATACTGTAAATCATCATCACGGCTGATCATGATAGGATAGGTAGAAGGGTCATTGACCACCTGTGTGAATTTTTCGATGACTTTCAGATCACCATCACCAGACTTTTTGCTCAGGTTAATAAGTACCCTGAGTTTAAAGGTATTCACTACTTTCTGCCATTTTTTAAGATCATTGTTCATCATAAAATCACCGGTTAGCGAAAGGTCATTCTCCTGAATGAGTTTAGCCAGATCGCTGTTAGCTTCATCGAGCCAGGCCAGTATCTGGATGAAAATTTCCTTTTGGCTGTCGTACTGGGGTATTGGATTTTCAAGACCTTTTAGTGCCTCATTCAACGGCAAATCACCAACCTGCCGTGTCATGCGGAAATAAAAGTAGGCTCTGAAAAATTTACCGAGTGCCGAGTAGGGATTCACTTCCTTTCCACCACCGCGTATAGCTTCTTCTTCCATCTTAAGTACATTTTTAAGGGCTGAGAAGTTCAGCGTGACGGTGGTCCAGGCATACTCCTGGTTGCCGTAATAGTTATAGTTACAATTCCAGTATTGGTTCCACCGGTGTTCCAGCGACCATGGGCGCTCATAGATATCGTTTAATACGCCATTGAGAACAATGGAGGCAGGCACCTGGGCTGGCTTGTTTTCATTGATCTCCAGTTCTTCGTAATCGGTGCAGCTTGAAATAGACCAAAGCAACGCTAAGGCGAATAGAAATTTATATGCTGTTTTCATATTCAGTTTCATTTACGTTTTAGAATGTGATATTGATATTAAAACCATATCGACGAAGTGTTGGCGATTGAAGAAGAGAATAACCCTCATAACCGCCAAACTGATCTATATCGATATCTTTCCTTTCTGCCCAATAGAGCAGGTTTCGGCCTACAAGTGAGAAGGTAGCCTTATTGATAAATGTCCTTTCAAGCAATTTGTTGGGCAGTGTATATCCGATAGTGACCTCGCGTAGTTTTGTGTACGTCCTCGATATCAGGTTGGCTTCTTCATCGCGATAGTACCTGCTTATCCAGTCCTGAAGAAACTCAGGAGTCGAATTAGGGGCAAAAGTCAGCTCATCGTAATTTGTGATTTTACCGGTAGGATCAGTTTCCATATTACCTCCCGTAATTTGCACACCAGGCCCAATATAGCTGCGAACGCCCTGGTAATCCTGATATCGCGCTTCCCCCATATCGCCCTGAGTGGTTTCAATGTGCCGCCCGCCACGGAAAGTTTGCCTCTGGACATAATCCACAATATAGCCACCAACGCGGCCATCCACCTGCACCGTCATGTTGAAGTTCTTGTAGGCAAATTTATTGATGAAAGCCCAGCTCCAATCAGGATTCAGGTTGCCCAGAAACTGTGGTATCGGATTTCGCATTGGTTTGCCGGTAGCATCGTTGATAAGGTTTCCTTGCTCATCTTTATAAAAAGCATAGGCAAAATACTTGTCAACCCTGTCGCCAACTTTCAAGTAGCTGTTATAACCGTTGTAGCTGGGGTTAAAGCGGCTTGCTGGCAGCGATTCGACCCCTGGGTATATTTCTTCCAGTACTTCTTGAAAGGTGGACCAGTTGGCAGTAACATCCCACCTGAACCCGGTGGGTTTGTCAAATACTTTGCCGTTCAATGTTACCTCCCAACCGGTGCGGCGGGTCTCGATCCCATTAACCAGCGCCGTGGTATACCCGGAGGTCTCTGAAAGTGGCAACTGATAAATCTTGGGGCCATCGAGGCTATTGAAATAGGTTACATCAAAACCCAGCCTATTGCGGAAAAATGATACCTCAACGCCCCCCTCGATCGACGAACTGAACTCCGGCTCCAGGTTTGGATTGGTAATGGCATCGGTATAGTAGCCCGCCGGCAAGTTGTTGTATAGGAGCGGCGTGCTGTAGACTGCCGAATTCTGATAACTGGGGCCGTCATAAGGCGACTGATACGTTGAGCCATAACCAAGTGGATTGCCCGTAAGCGATGTGGCCGGCACAGGTCCAATAAATGTGGAGGTGAGTCCTCCGCCCACTTTAGCATAGGAAGCCCTTAGTTTGAATAATGAAATGGATAAGGGCATCTTCACTACCTCAGACAGCACCGCGCTCAATGATGCGGAAGGGTAAAAATAGGCGTTGTTGGCCAATGGAAGCGTGGAGTTCTTGTCCCATCGGCCTGTAAGCGACAGGTTAAGAAAATCGCGATATCCGATGTCTGCAAAACCGTATACACCATAAACCGAAAGCGGCGCGCTGAAATTCGACGCCTGTATTGGGTTCAGTGAGTTGTTGAATGTATATAATCCCGGTACGTTGAGATAGTCCGTGGAAGTGTAACTGGAATTGTAGTCGAAAGTCCTGATCTGACTTCCGGCTGATGCCAAAATGTTGAAACTGGATGACACCTGCTTGTTGTAGGTAAGCAGCACGTCAGTGTTGTTCTCGAACAAGTTTCGCTTGTCTTCACGATAATCGCCCTTTGCCTGTTCTCTTCCGTAGGTTGTTCCGGAATAAGGGAACTTCTCAGAACGAAAGATATCATAGGTATTGATCTGTGTCCGGGCCATTAGCTCCAGGTCGTTAGCGAGTTGCCATTTCAGGGAAAAAAATCCATATATATCTGTTTTGTTATGCCCCCGAAGCCATTCATTAGCCATAAACCAAGGATTGTTGTACCTGGTATAATCGGCATATTTTTGTTGCAAGCCCCTCCTTGCCTGGTTGCCAGTAATTGCGCATATCGTCCATACTCCAGTCTGCACCCGCCCACAATATAATATTGTAAATCATGCTATTTGGACCATACACGACATCCGGGAAGTTATCAGAGTACTGTTTATTATAATTCATACCGGCTTCAAACCGGAACTTTGGCGAAATATCATAGCCCGTTGAAATATTGAAGTTATTAGTATTCAGTTGCGTGTTGGGCACTATCCCTTTCTGATACGTGAATGAAGTAGAAAACCGGATGTCGTACTTATCGCCCGAGGCCGTGACAGCTATGTTGTTGGTGCTCAACAACCCGTTTTGAAGGTATCGCTCCAGATTATTTGCACCCCTCGCAATCCATGGGGTGGGTATAATATTCCCTTCAAAGGTCGCACCGTTCGGAAAATTGGTCACGTAGGTATTGTCCGGATCCACCACCCCATCGTATTGCGGGATAAGCTGGCCTTCAAATTTAGGCCCCCAGATGTCATAATCAGAATCGTAAAGTCCCCCACCCTTGCCATCGGCAAACGCATAACGCCCATGGTCACCAGGTCCGTATTCAAACTGCACTTTGGGAATGGTAAGATATCCATTGTCCACCATGGTTGATGAATTAAAATCGACTGAAAAACCCCGCTTATCCTTGGATCCTCTTTTGGTAGTAATCTGCACGGCGCCAAACTGCCCGCGCGAGCCATACAGTGCCGATGCGTTGGGGCCTTTCAGCACAGTAATATTGTCTATATCATCAGGACTGATGTTCCACGTGTCTGACTGAATCGGCACACCGTCTACCACAAAAAGAGGTCGCTTACCGCGAAGGTAGATATTTGGCGCGCCAAGCAATTCGGCTGATTGTGCAATAGTAAGTCCAGCCACTTTTCCGGTCAGCGAATTCATTGGATTAGGTTCCCGTGCCTTTATAAGATCCGCGCCATCAATATCCTGAATAGCAAAACCAACTTTTGACTTGTCCTTTTCTATACCGAGAGCTGTTACTACAATTTCCTGAAGACTCACGGTATTTACTGACAACTCTACGTTGATGACTGCCTGATTTCCTATTTCGACCTCCTGCGAAACATATCCGATATAAGAAAAAACCAGCGTATTGATGTCGGCGGGTACGGTGATGGAGTAGGTGCCTTTATAATCGGTGACTGTTCCTTGTGTGGAATTTTTAAGCATTACGTTCACACCAGGCAAACCTTCACTGTCCTCGACCGAAACAACCGACCCCGCAATAATGCGTTCCTGGGCGATCGAAATAATAGTGATGCATAAGAACCCTAAAAGGGCCGTAAATTTTAGCAGAAATGTTCCAAAAGCAGATTTGTTACTGTACATTGGAGTAGAGTTTAATAATGATTAATGATTGATCTGTTAAGCTTTGCGATACCCGCCTCAGGCAGGTATGATTGAAGGCCGTTTGTGTTGCATCACGAGCGGCCTTTGTTTTTAGTCAGAAGAATTCACATAGGCAAGGAGGTTGGTTTATGAATGCAAATTTTTGCGATTTCTGTCATTAATACTACCCGGGAAAATTATACTTTGATTAAGAAAATATGAAAGCCATCGGGAATCCCAAAAAATAGTTGCTTCAAATGGCGCGATGTATTTAGCTGAAAATATGAGGATTACGCCGATTTCTCTTGGACATGCACAATCGCCTATTGTGTGCCTTCTGTAAAAAAATCTTTACGATTGGATTAATTGATGCGACATGGTCAGGAAAAACAGAGCAGGAACCTTTTAATCTATTGCAAGCAGCTTGCTTTTGGCATACAACAGGTTAAAACGCTGCAAAAGCATAATTTGCCCAAGAGCATCTTCAAGCCTTACTCGATGGCTTTTTATGTAGTCCGTGAGATCATCTCCGAATACATTCATGAAAGCAGGATACACCTGTTTGCGGAAGTTTCGTGATGCGATAACGGTTTTTCCGTCATAGAAGTACAGCTGCATATCTTCAGGAATTTCAACGGTGTTATCTGAAAGCAATTTCGAAGCACCATCAAACCTGTTGTAATGTTGATACGATGCCAGAAGGCTCACCTCACCATGGATTAAAACTTCGTAAAACCCGATGTGGCCTTTTGATTTACCTGACGAGGTGGTAATAAGCGTCCGAACACAATTGACTGACGGATCATGAAAACTGACTTTGACTATTTCCCGAGCCGGGATAGTCCGTATGGCTCCGTAAACAATCACCTGAACCGCATCGTATTTCCCGGATATTTTTAATTCGCCGGTAAGGATTTCCAAATTGTTTAATATCACAACACCGCTAAACCAATCACCTGTATCCCTAGCCATAACCTGGACATGTACTACCATGACCAATGAAACTCCGAATGCCCATCAACGCAGTTGCATAATGTGTTAACTTAACATTACTAAAATATGGACTTTTTGCAAAATTTTAATATTAAGTTAACGAAAGTTTTATGCAGAATTAAAAACTCCTCCTATATGTGAGGGTGGGTCTGAGATGCACTAAAACTTTTCTTTTACAGACCGATGATAGCCGGTATTTCGCTAAGATGACTCACCAAATGTGTATGCGGGGTATGCCGCAATTCTTCAACGGTGAACGCACCGGTTGTAATGCCGATTATGTACCGACATCCGGCGTTTCGGCCTTCCTCCATATCAGAGGCTGTGTCGCCAATTTTAATTACCTCCTGTGGATCGGAGATATGAAAAAAATCCATGGCTTTAAAAATCATATCCGGATGAGGTCTGCCATCAGGTACTTCATCGCTAGTAACGCTGAAGTCAATCAATTGCTTATCCTTCCAGCCAAGCCGTTCCATAATAGTATCGGCAATGATCCTGTTGAATCCGGTATCTATCCCAACGCTTATACCTTTTGATTTCAGATAACGGAAGAGCTTTTCAGCGCCCTCCTTTTCCGTTACGAGAGGATCGGTTTTATAAAAATCAACCATAATTGCCTCAAAGCGGGAATAAACTTGGCTTAAAAGTTCATCGGTGATTTGGCTGGCGGGAAGCTCTTTGGTGAGCAGAACTCTTATGGCCAGAGGTTTTGGCATTCCCATCACTTTATTTACCTCATCCCGTGATACATTGATATCATAAAAACCAAGTGCCTCCATTAACGCTTCATGCACGTTATCGAAGTCCCTGACCGTGGTGCCAGCCATGTCGAATACAGCGAGTTTTATATTCATGATTTGATTGTTTGTACGTTGGCTACTGCTTCAAGAAGCCGTTCTATATCATTGGTAAAGACATTACCGATGTTGCCGATGCGAAATGTAGAGGCCTTGGTCACTTTTCCAGGGTAGATGACAAATCCGTGGGATTTGAGTCCTTCATAAAATTGATCGAAAGAAAAATTCGTATGTGACGGATAAAAAAAAGAGGTAATGATAGGGGATTGAATACTAGGGTGAAGAAAACACGAATACCCCAGGTTCTGCATGCCCTCAACAAGTTTGCGATGATTACTGCAATATCGTTTGTGGCGGGCAGCAATGCCACCTTCCAGTTCCAGCTCGATCAAGGCCTGGTAGAATGCCCGCACCGTATGAGTCGGCGAGGTAAATCTCCATTTTCCCTGATCCTCCTCCATGGTTTTCCATTGATCAAACAGATCGAGGGCATGCGAGCGGGCATTGTTCTTTGACGATTCCATGAGGTTTTTGCGAGCGATAACGAATCCGAAACCGGGCACTCCCTGTATGCACTTATTTGAACTGCTGATCAACACATCGATTTGATCTCCGGACATATCCAAAGGTATACCACCAAAGCTGCTCATTGCATCCAGCATAAAAATAATGTCATGGCGGCGAGCTATTTCGGCTACCTCCCGATAAGGATTCAATATACCGGATGTTGTTTCACAATGCACCATAGCGATATGTGTGATATGGGGATCTTCCTCAACCAACTGATTAAGTAGGAGCGAATCCGGCTCTTCATCCTCGGGGCTTCGAAAAACCTGATAGTTTATCTTCAGCATTTGAGCTATTCGTATCATCCTATCCCCATACGCGCCGTTGAGCACAGAATCTGATAATTTCCCCATAGACCGGTCCGAGATGTGCCAATAGCCGCCTCCACACTGAATGTTCCGCTTCCCTGCATCAATACGGCTGTATAATTATCTGTATCGTTTGTGGCGATGCCGACAAGTTTAGCGCGTATTATCTGTATAAAGGCATTGTACTCCTTGTCCCAGGTGCACCAGTCTTTCATCATGGCACCCCGCACACTGGCCGTGGTAGATAATGGACCCGGAGTAAGCAATAAATATGGATTGTCAGGAGTGCTATTCATCATTTCGGCTTTACAGTAAGAATGCTCTGACAAAATTGATATTTCCAAAATTGAATTTTGCATCAGCCGATTGATTTAATGAAAATTTAATAGCGATAAATTATACCTAACATTGGGTGCTGCCATGAGGAGCTAAGTCCTCGCCAAGTATCATAAAAGTGCGCCCTAAATACTGATAATGAGCCAGATAGATAGTTGATAGTAGCATCCATGAATTTAATGGATTCATAAAATACTTTTATAGGCCACTTCCCGGGTCCTCCATAATTTCACCCTTTCAAAACAATCGTTATGAAGGAAAGGCTCATGGTTGGGATTGTCGGTTCCGGGATTATTGGTTTGGCACACGCACTCGCTTTTGCCAGGCAGAATTGTCAGGTTACCGTTTACGAACGGGAAAGCACCCCTCTTGGCGCTTCCATCAGAAATTTCGGACTCTTCTGGCCCTTGGGTCAGGAAAAAGAATTGCTGGGAACAGTAGCGCGATCAAAACAAATCTGGTACAACATCCTTGATCAGGCAGGTATTCAGGTGAACCGGTGCGGTTCACTTATCGTAGCTCCCCAACTGGATGAACTGGAGGTGATACGTGAATTTTTTGAGCTTGAGTCTCATCTGCGGCCCGGACTAACTTTAAATAGCCGGAATGAATTATCTGCAAAATACCGATATCTGCGACACAGGAAACTGTTGGGTGGGCTGCGCTCAAGCGAGGAGTTTTGTGTAAATCCGCGAACTGCCATTCCAAAAATTATAACCTTCCTCCAGTCGCACTTTGATGTCAAATTCCGGTTTAACACCACCATACGCGAGGTATCGGACAGATACCTCTATAGTGATACCAAATTGTGGCAGGCAGATGTGATCTTGATTTGCACTGGAGATGAATACAGTACCCTGCTTCCTCAACACTTTGCAAAATCAGGATTGCATGCATGCCATCTTCAGATGATGAAAGCCATTCCTAAAGCAATGATTGACCTGAAGAGCGTCTTTTGCGGTGGTTTAAGTATGATACAATACCCTTCCTTTTCTTCCTGCAAATCACTGAAAGAAGTAAAGCACCGGCATAAGGAGGAAATGCCTGGCGTGATGAAGGCGGGAATCCATGTAATACTTTCCCAAAATACCGATGGCGAATTGATAATCGGCGATTCACATCTATACCAATCTCAAAAACCTGTCTTTATCGATCAGGGCATCAACAATATGATCATCCAGTACCTCGACAAGTTTATGAGGCTGCCAGACTACGGTATTACTGAGCAGTGGCAGGGTTCCTATTCATTTCATCCATATAAAAAGCATTATTTTGAACAAACAGCCCAAAACATCTGGGTTTCCACCGGCTTTGGTGGCGCAGGAATGACGCTTGGCTTTGGCCAGGCGGAAGAAAATGTAGCTCACATCATCGATAAAATTGGAATCCATGCAAATCCGACAGCCGGAAAAGTGGCATAGTTTTACCAATAGTATCAGGTTCAATCTCATTACGGCTTCTGCGGCACTGGCAACCTATACTTGCATGTATGCCTTTAGAAAGCCATTCACGGCAGCTACCTATGACGGGATGGAATTTGGATCAATTGATCTGAAAATCTGGCTGATTATGGCACAATTATGCGGTTATGCCCTTTCCAAATTTATCGGCATCCGGGTCATCTCTGAAATAAAAAACAAATACAGGGCCGGCAGCATCATATTGCTTTGTCTTACAGCCGAGGCTGCGCTGCTTGGTTTTGCCTTGTCGCGTGGGCCAATCCAGATTGTTTTCCTGTTTATTAATGGTATTCCACTCGGCATGGTATGGGGACTGGTGTTCAGCTATCTTGAAGGCCGGCGCAGCACCGAATTTCTGGCTGCCGGCTTAAGCACCAGCTTTATCTTTGCTTCTGGTTTGGTGAAATCTGCGGGAAAATGGCTCATGGTAGAATGGCATGTTTCAGAAATCTGGATGCCTTTCTATACCGGTCTTATTTTTATTTTACCACTTCTGGTTTCTGTATGGATGCTGAACAAAGCGCCCCCTCCTACTCCGGAAGATGTAGCGCAGCGCCAGCAGCGAAAACCTATGAATAGTGAGGATCGATGGAAATTTTTCGTATACTGCGCCCCGCCGCTCGTCTTACTGGTAATGGCCTATATTGCGCTCACCGTGTTGAGGGATGTCCGGGACAACTTTTCGGCAGAAATCTGGGATTCGATGGGTTATAACCATTCGCCCATATTATCCTCTCTGAGTTGCCTGTTTCCTTGCTCTTCTTGGCCATACTTACTGTGGTAATGCTCGTCAAAAACAACATCAGGGCACTGAACATAAATCAGCTCATCATTTTTGCTGGTTTCATGGTCATTGGCATATCCACACTGGCATTTGAAAAGAACATCATTACAGCAGAATACTGGATGGTACTTATTGGTTTCGGATTATACATGGCGTATGTGCCGTTCAACAGCGTTCTTTTCGATCGGCTGGTAGCTGCTTCGGGGATCATGGCCAATGCAGGTTTTTTGATTTACCTGGCAGATTCATTCGGATATCTCGGCAGTATTTCGATTTTGATCTATAAAAATTTTGGACAGCCCGATATAGCCTGGCTTCCATTTCTGGTCACCATATCATACCTGTTTTCATTTTTGGGCATGGCTCTTATTACCGTGTCGATTTATTTGTTTCAATCCATTTTTTTTCTGAATACAAAAAATACCAAGGCTTCGCCTGCCGTCGTACCTTGAAAAATGCCAAAATTTCCAGCGCTACTATCCGGTACTTAATTCCAGAATAATTGAAACCCGAGAATGGCGGCAACCACCAGCACCGCTGCACCAAAAATGATCGATATGGTAGAAAGAAACCGTGGAGTCATGCGGCTGCTTAGCCTGGCGGCAAATAAGACTTTCATAAGATTAAGAATTGCGACGGTCGCAAAAAGTCCAGTCATGAAAAAAACCAAGGCCCCACCACTACCATATCGCTCATTGATCAATGCCGCCAAGCCCGACCAGAAGATAATGACAAATGGGTTGAAGCTATTAATGGATAATACCTGTATAAATGCCAGCGCACTTGCCAGGGGCACCGAAATACCTGGCGATGGGGCTTTTATTAATTTTGTTTTTGACGTAAACAGCATTGCCAGGCCTGTAACCGCCAATATTGAAACTCCGACATACCCGATCCACTTTTCCTGGGCAATGGCAGGGGCCAAACGGTTCAGACCATGAAGACAAATGAACAGTATAAAAACGTCGCTGGCCAGTGAGCCGAGGCTGGCGACAAAGGCTGTAAATATGCCTTTCGAAGCCGCAGTTTGTACCAGAAGTAGAAATACAGGGCCAACCGAGATCGAAATTACCAGCCCCAGAAAAACCCCGTCGGCAAATGCTTTCAACCTATATTGCGTGATTATTTAAAAAATTCACCCACTCAAGGTACCTATCACCCTTCAGCACGCGGGGAAACTTGCTTTGGCCTCCTTCCTTGCCGTTAATCTTTAGCCAATTGTAGAAGTTTTGCAGTGGAATTTTATGTACCTGTACTTCTTTGAGAGCATACGATCTTTCGATCCTGTAGTCGTCATTCAGCATTTTCAGTTTTTCATCGAGCACTTGCCTTAGCAGGTCGACTTCCACTTCGTTATCACACCCCACATACCATTTGTGGATAAACGCTGTGCCTTGCGGCATACCAGTGACAGTGTATTCCCTGATCTCGATGTCCAACTCATTTTCCACCAGCTCGACTGCCCGGTTCATATTATCGACCGATAGGTGCTCGCCACACAGGCTTAGGAAATGCTTTGTCCGTCCTGTGATCACGATTTCTGCCTTTGCCGCATCGGTGAATCTTACAACATCGCCAATAAGATAACGCCACGCGCCAGCGCAAGTCGTTATCAAAAGAGCATACTCCGTACCTTTCTGTACCTCATCGATGAGCAAAGCAACGGCGCCTCGTTTCAAATTTCCATCGCTATCAAAGTTCTGGTCATTAAACGGGATAAATTCATAAAATATTCCATTGTTCAGCACCAGCTTCATCGACTTTGAGTGTGGCTTGCTCTGGTAGGCGATAAATCCTTCGGATGCCAAATACGTCTGAATGTAGTTGATCCTTTTACCCAGCAACTTGTTGAAGCTGTTTTGGTAGGGTTCAAAGGCTACACCACCGTGGACATAAACGCAGAGGTTTGGCCAGATTTCATGGATATTTTTCAGTTTGTACTTGCTTATTATTCTTTCAAGTAGCATTTGTATCCAGGCCGGCACTCCCACAATAATTCCGATGTCCCACTTTTTTGCCCTGTCAACGATTCTATCCAGTTTGCGGTTCCAGTCATCGTATCCGGATATTTCTTTTGCCGGGTTTGTAAAACCGCTGAAACCAGAAGGGAATGTTTGATGCGGTGATTCCCGATAAATCTGCATCGTAGTAACCTTCTCCCTTTTTCAGGTTTGTACTTCCCCCAAGCATCAGTACCCCCTTGCTGTATATTTCCGCGCGTAGATTGTATTGCGGTAGGGTGAGGAGCTGCCTGAAACTTGTGCGCTTAATCGATTCTAACGTTCACCGCGGAGCTGGAATGTACTTGGTCGAATCACCGGAAGTACCCGAACTGAGCGCGAAATATTTTACTTTGCCAGGCCAGCAGACATCCTTGTGACCCTTGCGGGCTTTAGACCACCAGCGGTCGAAAATCGAATCATAGTCATGAACGGGTATCTGTTGCTGAAATTCTTCTATGGCGCTAGCACTCCTTCCTTTTGAACTTTTTAAGAATGAGGTTTTAAAAATGATGCTATTACCGAATGGACGTATCGCGTGCTGCGATCAAGAGCCTTAAAAGCTCATTTTTTTGGAGATCAAGCGGATTGCCATACTTCTGTTCAAGACTATCGCGCAGTTGAATGCCCTTCTTAATCAGTTTGATCAGCTCCGGTGAGAACAAAAAATTGAAAAATAATTTATACTCCGCTAAAGTAGGCATGGTGTTTTAACGCTTTTTAGACCGAATGTTAATATTTAAACCATACAGCGTCCCAAAGAATAACAGGGCTTCCAAAAACCATAAAAAATCCAGCGCAAATCATTGACTGTCAACTTCTATCTGTACAAATTTATGCAACAAGCACAGCCACCAGTTTTACTTTTTACGACAATCTAAATCACTCGGACATGAAAAAGTTGTTAATCGGCAAGATCGACAACAAACCAGTTTTTGGCAAATAGGAATCAGACGATTTCGGCAACAATGATGTTACAGTTTATGTTACCTTACGGCGTACCTCCAAGCTAGGTATAATAACAATATTCTCTAATGAATCCTCAGCCATCAAGAATACATCCAACCAAAAAAAGGAAGCGAAGCTTCCTTTAAGATCTGCATGGTTGCAAGTCTTAGGGAAGCGACAATTCCTTTTACGTCGATGTAGGCCCGTTTCATGTTGACTGTTTTCAGCCTTAGGAGACTTCCTTGGCGTGCTCTTCGTTAGCTGTAAGATGTACCTGCCAAGAACCACGATTGATACTCCTTTCATGAGCTCTTGCGACGAGCCGATGCATTGTTAACTTCAGCGGACGTAGCGCTTGCAGTACGTCGCGTTGGTTCTTTTGCTGGGCCTCACCGTTTTTGCCGGTCAGGAACTTGGTTCATAGCGCACGAGAATTCGATGACGGCGTTGCCATTGAGAAAGTTGGTGACCTGTGCATCGTTTGGCAAAGGTTTTCAGTTAAAAATACTTTTGCTTCCATTGTTTGTACATGGTTCCAGTGAGAGAATAAAATATATAGCCTGGAATCCGGCTTGCGTCCAGATATCTGCGGGTTCATAGAGATTTCCAGGGAAAGGATTTTAATGAGATGGTGATGGAAAGGGCATCAGGATTGGCTGCTTCGGTGCGGATGAGGTAATGTGCCTTCAGGAAATTGTGCGTAGGGATTGTCGACAAAAATAGGGAGGTTTAGCTTTCCTGGTTCGGTATAATGTCCTTTTTTAAACTGGGCCAAAGCCTTCGCGATAACTTCCTATCGCATGGTTACTGACTATGACACTATCGGGCAGAAAAAGAAGATACAACTATTGTTCATCCATTTCTATATTGAGTATATTTACTCAGTTTATTGAGTAATTTGCAATATTATGTTTGAACGACCACACATTCAACGACTTATAGCCCGCTTAAATGAGCCGCGCAATTTCATTCAGGTCATCATGGGGCCTCGCCAGGTAGGGAAGAGTACTTTAACAACTCAACTATTAGCCAAACTGGACATTCCTCATTTGTATGTCTCTGCAGACGCATTGACTACATCTGGAGATATTTGGCTGGAACAACAATGGCAAACAGCCCGGCTGAAATGGAAATCTTCCGGTTCAGATTCCTTCATTCTGGCCATCGATGAAATTCAAAAGGTTTCTAACTGGAGTGAGGTGATTAAAAAGTTGTGGGATGAGGACACACGCTCAGCGCAGCGCATTAAAGTAATTCTACTGGGATCATCCAGATTACTTCTGCAACAAGGATTATCCGAATCGCTTGCCGGCCGATTTGAATCTACTTACATGGGGCACTGGTCTCTTACTGAAATGCAAGCCGCATTTAATATTACCCCTGATGAATTTGTATGGTTTGGTGGCTACCCTGGTGCTGCTGTATTGATGCAGGATGAGGAACGTTGGAAGAAGTATGTCAACGATGCACTCATTGAAACAAGTATTTCGAAAGATATTCTAATGCTTACGCGCGTTGATAAACCCGCCTTGCTTCGTAAGCTTTTCGTCGTAGGATGTATCTATTCCGGACAAATATTATCGTATAACAAAATTATTGGCCAACTTCAGGATGCCGGAAATACCACAACACTGGCTCATTACCTCCAGTTACTTGAAACGGCTGGACTTCTGGAAGGCATTGAAAAGTTTACCGGCGACCAACTGCGACAACGTTCTTCCAGTCCCAAGTTTCAGGTGCATAACACTGCCTTGCTTTCTGCCCAACAGCCAGCCTCTTATGATGACATTTACCAAAAACCTGAACTCTGGGGAAGATGGGTCGAAGCTGCTGTAGGAGCACATTTAGTTAACAATCAAATAAGTGAGGGGTACAACGTTTTCTATTGGCGTCATAGAAATGATGAGGTCGATTTCGTGTTAGAAAGGAAAGGGAAGGTTATAGCTATCGAAGTAAAAAGTGGCGCTATTCAAAAAGCACCAGGTATGGCTGCTTTTAAGGATCGTTTTCATCCGGATAAGGTAATGCTTGTGGGAAATAGTGGAATACCATGGCATGAGTTTCTGAAATTATCCCCATCAGACTTATTTTAAATGGGCATAGGTAAGGTGAATGGGCAGGGGCGCGGAGTGTGAAACGGATGGGATGGTGAGTCAGTGCTGGTAACGCGGCGCGCTGGACCAGACAATGGGTTTCATCCGGGGGGAATTTTGGCAAAAAAAAGGGAGGTTTTACTCCCCTTATTAAATAGGTAATCCAAGGCCTTTTGCGCTTTAGCTGATATTTAAGGAGATTTTATGGATAAAATAAGTCTTCTGAGTGAACACAATAGTCCTTAATGTCCATGGAAAGGCAGTATTGATTTCGAATTACTGAATACTTTTATAAAGTAGGCTTAAATACTTTGTCTGGTTTAACGGGTATAAAATCTTTACCTCTTTGATGCGCAATTTAAATATCACACACTATCAAACCATCCAATTGTTCCACCTTCCAGCCATTGAGCATTAAATCCCAACGACTTTAACAATTCAGCTCCCTTTGCAGATCGTCCCCCTCCTTTTCCGCAGGTGATAACAAACAAGTGATCCCGGCTAAAATTACGCGCCTTGCTTTCTAACAAATCCAGTGGAACATTTACTGCTTCAGGAATGTGCTTGTAAGTGTATTCCTCGGGATTACGGACATCAATAATTCGGATTCTTTCCTTTTTTTCCAGCGCAACATTCAGCTCAGCTCATGGGATCAGTTACATTTTGTTGATTGCATATCAGTTGATTTTTTGTTTAAGCCATGTCAATATTGTTACGGAATGCCCCTCACAACTCATTCTAAACCTGATAATCAGGGAAGAAATCAAGGTCAATATACCTATGAAAATTATGGATGCATTTATACTGATAAGGTCGGCGATGATGCCGGCTCATATGGCTCCAATCGCGTAACCCAATATCGCGCCAGAGCCTGAAAATACCAATGCTTTTTGCACGGTCCTGCGGATGTGTTATGTTCAGCCCACCGTGGCCGAGGATGTCGTCGGATAGACCATGGCCGTACCCCATCCTAACATTGTCGAGGGCAATAGAATGAAACATGGAATCCGCCCAGGCAAATAAAAGAAGAGCAACCGCCTGCAGGAACATCCCTGTAAAGAGCATGTCTTTTTTACAGAAATTATCGGCCATTTTGCCTGTGAAAAGCTGACCTATTCCCCAAACTGCAGGATACACTGCCGTCACAATGCCAATTTGTTCCAGCATAAAACTCTTACTGGCCAACAAGATCGGGAAAATGCCCCATGCCATGCCGTCATTCAAATTATTGATCAATCCTGCCTGGGTCACGGAACCGAGACTCTTGTTTTTCCAGGTAGTTTCCCAAAAAATATTTTTCAGTCTCGGAAGGTATTGGTTGTGGCTTCCTTTGCTACATGATACCGGGTGTCTTTGATCATAAATAAACTCATCGCCAGCCCAACGATCACCAACCCTATACCCAGGTAAAATGGGTATGGTCCGAGTCCATATTCTCCTGCAATCCAGCCTGTCAGGAAAGCGATGATGGCCACAGCCAGGTAACCAGCAAATTCATTCAAACCCATGGCAAATCCCCGCTGTCTCTCTCCGACCAGGTCGATCTTCATGACGACCGTGCTCGACCATGTTAATCCCTGGTTAATCCCCAGAAGGATATTGGCCGCAATGATCCAGTTCCAGCTTGAAGCAAACATCAGTACAAAAGGAATCGGTATGCCGATGATCCATCCCACCACCAGCAGATTTTTTCTACCAAATTTATTTGCCAACGCGCCAGTATAGTAGTTGGTTACCGCCTTCACAACACCAAAAACAATGATAAACGAAAGGATGGCCGTTTTTGCCGCAATGGCAAATTCTAATTCGGCGATTTGTGGCAAGATAAATCTTTCCAAACCTACCATGCCGCCGACAAAGCCGTTGACAATGACAAGGAGTGTAAACTGTTTCCAGTTTTCCCTAAGACCGAGTTTTATATGATCCACCTGATGACTTTTTCTAATAGATTAATTGTGTCAACACTTCCGTTATGCTCTCCTTTTTCAAATCCCCTTCAATTTGTGCCATGGTATTTGTGAAGATGCGCAAAACAGATTACATTTTTATTAGCGGCTTGAGCAAAGGCATATAAACCCGCCGCTTCCATTTCAACACAGGTTACACGTTCTTTTTTCATCGCTGAAATCGCCTTTTCTGTTTCTCTGTAAGGCGCGTCGGTAGTCCAACTGGTTGCATGGAACCACGGACAATTGTCATCCTCACAATGTTGATCGAGTTTTTCTAGAACATCTGTACGAATGGTTGAATCCCTATCTTCAGGTAAATAATGATAGCTTGTCCCTTCGTCTCTTATTGCATGGATAATTAATGCAAAACGCTTGTTTGAGGATGGTGGAATTATTATGCCGGCAGATGTTACGCTTATTAGGTATTTACATCCTGAAACAAAAAGTTGCTCAGCCACCAACACAGCATATGAAGATCCCGACAGCTCGTGCAGTGATACCGATTTCATGATCATCAATTCGTATAGTATCAGAGATATTGAATGATAACAAGCCCAACAATCATTCTTCTTTGCTTTTCCTTTTTCCAAAAAGAAATCTGCAAAATCTCCATCAGGATCTAAAACACAAATCTCAGGAACACTACACTGAGAGAGGCCCTTTTGTCTTCTAGCCTCTCTAAGTAAATTTTCTGGCAAAAAAACCGATGGAGAATTGTAATCTTTGTCATTTACGATGCGTGCGATCCTCTTTTCATCATTCATTAAAATGTCAGGACCTTATCATTGTCAACCACCCAATCCGCAAATTCGGCCATGGTGCTGATTTCTGCTCCTTCAACGAGCTGAACGCTTTTTAATCCACGTGCTTGTATACATAAACCGTAAATTTTCACTTTAGCACCCTTGTCTTTATGGTAGAATTTCAACATTCGTTCGATATTGTATTACTCATTTGGTTTTGACCGCCGCCACCGCGCAGGATGCCGTATCGGCCATCAGGAAAATCCGTACTTCTACATTTTCATGGTCTTTACCAAGCTGGTTGGCCAAGCGTAATGCATTATATGCCTTCTTTGTACCGTAAGGCCGATCATTAATCAAAATCAGGACTTTTGGCATTTGTTCAACTATTTAAGGATCTTCACTTTTTAAATCAGAGTGCTAGCTGTATTATTAAACTTCATGAGGAATAGATGCATCAAAAATCACCACACCTGAGAGCCTGATAATCTCAAAAAGTTAAAACAACTTTATTTTTCCTTACCAGATCGTAAAGGTCTCCCATCGACGAAAATTTGCATACTTTGGGGTCATCGGTATTCCGGATTTTCAGACAAGTGCCACAGCCAAGCATCTCGCCTCCGTTGTCTAATAATTTATCAACCTGCGTCTTTATGTCTTCGTTTGTTTCGACCAATTTCTCCACTTCCACTCCTTTCCCAAGCAGAAAAATACAAACCGTGTCACCTTCGGTTCTGGAATAATTGGCTAATCGCAAAGCATTCCAGACTGTTTCTACATCATTGGAGTAAATGACGATACCTACACTCGTAGGTGTATAGGATGTTTTAGCATTGAATAATTGCACTTGAGCGGTCGAAATACCGGCAGAAAGAATGAATGTGAAGAATAAAAAATACATTTTCATACTGATTGATTTTTAAAAGATTTGAACTTGATTATTGATTTATTTGAATTGTGATAATTTTTTCACTGCGCTGGATATTATTTTCACCGCCCAATCTATTTCTTCAGACGATGTATATTTCCCGGTACTCATGCGTACTGTTCCAGCAGCTACTTTGTGATCAATGTGCATGGCTTTTAATACAGACGAAACTTCGATGGCATCGGCATGACAAGCTGATCCGGTTGAAATAAAAACATCATTACCAATAGCCTCCGACAGAGCATGCGCTTCGACATTTTCAAAGGCAATACTCAATGTATTGGGCAGGCAATGTTGCAGGTCGGCATTTACCGTAATTTGGCTTCCCAGCTTATTTCTCAGGCCTTCCAGCAGGGCATCCCTGGCGCTCAGCATTTTCTGATGATTTTTGGTAAAATCCCGGAGGGCAATCTCATGGGCTTTTCCCAAACCAACGATGTGGATGACGTTTTCCGTACCGGGGCTGACTCCTTTTTCCTGGCTTGCTCCATGGATTAGACTTTCAACTTTTACACCATGCCTTATATACAAAGCACCAATGCCTTTTGGCGCATATATCTTGTGTCCTGCAATGGTGAGCAAATCTACCCCGAGCGCCTCCACATCTGCTACTATTTCCCAACTGACTGTGCAGCGTCTGTATGGAAAGCGATTTTATTTTTCTTAGCTATGCACGCAATTTCTTTCACCGGTTGAATGGTGCCCACTTCATTGTTGGCATGCATTATGGTTATTAGAGCTGTTTCGCTTCGTATAGCATTTTCAACATCTTCAGGATTTACCGTACCATACCTGTCAACCGGGACGTAAGTGATTTCATAACCCATTTTACCGAGGTATTTGCACACTTCTGTCACCGCGGGGTGCTCTATCGCTGAAGTAATGATATGCTTTCCTTTCTATCTTTATTTGCAAGCACGAAGCCATGAATCGCCAGGTTATTTGATTCTGTTGCACAACTTGTAAATATGATTTCCTCTGACCTGGCATTGATCAGGGCTGCTACCTGACTGCGCGCCTTACTGATCGCTTCCTTAGTTGTTCTGCCGATAGAATACGAACTGGACGGATTACCAAACAAGGAATTCATAAAAGGTTTCATTTCATTAGCCACTTCCGGATCGATGGGCGTGGTTGCATTATAATCGAGGTATATTGGTTTTTTCATCATTATTCTGGCTTGACAGCTTCTATGGCAATAAAACTACCTTGTTCGTGGCCGGGGAGGGGTTTTTCTATTATGTCCGGATGCATGGCGAACAGGGTCTGACAGGTTTCCATACCTGAAAAACCGCTTTTTTCCAGTTGATAAATCGTTTCTGAAACTGTATGAAAACAGGCATTTTTATAGACCACGCTGTCGGTCATAGACATATATTTTTGCGCCTTTGCTCCGTCATGGTGCAGTGTACCTACGACCAATTTACCGCCAGGCTTAAGTATCCTGAATATTTCGCGATATACCTGATCAATATCATCCAAGAAAGGGTCAACAGCCACCATGATGGCAAAATCAAAGCATTTATCAGGGAATGGAATATTTTCTGCTTTACTGATCAGCACATCAATGCCTCTTTGCCTGGCAATTGCTGCCATCGCCTCCGATGGTTCAATGCCATGTTGAATTCCTAATTCAAAGGCGAACCTTCCAGTGCCCACGCCAATTTCTATTCCGGTACCAGCACGTGGAACAAAATGTTTTCTGCTGCCAATTCCGATAGGAATGAATATTTATGATCAACATACCATTGGTCGTACTCCTCAGCAATCGTTTCAAATGGGTTCATTTTTGTCAGATTCATCTTATCACGCAATTCGTCTTAAATCGGAGTACAATATGTTTTGTAATGGTCAGTTGGAATGTCAATCGTATTCATTCGTGTTGGGTATGAACGCTTTCAACTGAGCATCTCATGGTCTTAATTGATTTCCAGTTGTCTTATTTTCCACTCAGGGTAGCCCTCGTCAAGCCTTCTGATTTTATATCCTTTTTCACTCAGAATTTTCACAGCTTCATCAGCAAGCACACAAAAAGGACCCCGGCAGTACGCCACAATTTCTTTCTCAAAGGGAATCTCTTTGAAATTATCCATCAGTTCACTCATGGGAACTGACATTGCTCCCGCAATATGGCCGGATTCATATTCACTGGATGGTCGCACGTCCAAAAGCATTACGGTTTGGCCATGTACCATCCTTTCCAATTCATCAAGACTCACTGCATCAAGTGATTTGTTGTCTTCTCTCTGGCGATTCATGATTTTTTCCAATTCCGCTATCTCGCTGACAGCATATCTGATAATATGCTGGTATAATGATAAAAAATCATCATTCGCAATCGAATAATAAACATAATATCCGTCTTTGCGCGCCTTCACAATGTTGTTGTTTTTAAGCACTTGCAGGTGTTGGGACGCATTGGCTATGGATAGACCGGTAGTTTGTACAACTCCCTCCACACTTTTTCTCCCTGTGATAGCATTTCAATGATCTCAAGTCTGTTTGGATTTGCCAAGGCCTTAATCAGCCTTGACAATCCATCGTACATGGCGTTTTGAAATTCCCTGCTTTTCATGATGATTACAGTAAGAAGTACAAATATAAATATTTTACTTTAGCATTCAATAGACTTATTGAATGCTTTATTCTCCATTACATACGCAAGCAACCACGGTATCAAAATGATATCTTATCTCGTGACCTGTGGCACACAAAACGGAAAAGGTCAGTGTGTCATAGATCTTACCTCGCGTTGTGCCTTTAATATGATTGGTTTATTAATGTAGTGTTACTATTTTTAGCTGATGATAAAAGGTAACAGAAAAATCAAAATCAGATGTGCAAATTTTTAAAGATACTTCTTCCAACATTTCTAGTACTTTTCACGGCATGCCAATCAGGCACAGACAAAGAAAAAACAGTGCAGACTGCGCAAAAAGTGACTATTGAGGATGTTGAGAAGGGCATTAGAGCAAATATTGATAGAAGAGTAAAGGAAAGGGGTGGTTATTTTAACCTTCAGACCGATACACTCAATCTGAGTTTGAAGCTGGTGCGGGTACATACGGAATATCTTTCTGTTCTTGGATCCAATTCATTCTTTGCCTGTGTGGATTTGGCCACTGAAAACGGGGATGTATATGATGTTGACTTTTTCCTGAATGGCGCGCCAGAGGATATGGTAGTAACTATAACGAAATTACACAAGCTGAACGGGAAACCATATTACACCTGGAAACAAAACAAGGATAAAACATGGCACACAGTCCCTATTCAAAACGCTTCGAATGACCTTCTTGGCATTATAGAAGATCAAGATAATTTTACTTTTACCTATGATATTTATTTACCTGAATTGTCCGGTCCATCTCAAATCTGGATACCTGTTCCGCAAAGTGACCTATTCCAAAAAGTTGAAGTATTGTCGATTCAGGCGCCTTCAAAATACGAAATGATTCAGGAGGAAGAATTTGGTAACTCGATCATGTTTGTCAAACTCCTTCCAGAGCATAGCAATGGAAAAATTAGCCTCAACTATCGCGTGGAGAGGGTGGAGAAAAACGCCCTACTCCGAAATAGATATTGATCCTGACGATTTTTTGCAGGCAAATGCCTTTTTGCCTGTGGGTGGTCGATTTGCTGACATTGCCAATGCCACAATTACGCACAAAGAAGCCAACAGCCCTTTGACCAAGGCAAGAGCATTGTACGATTATATTATTGACAACATGCGCTATGCCAAAGCAGGCATTTACGGCACTGGCGATGCCAATTACGCATGTGATATAAAATCCGGGAACTGCACTGAATTTCACTCGTTTTTTATCTCCTTGGCCCGATCAGCCGGCATACCTGCCCGATTTGCTGTCGGAGCGTCGATTCCTTCCGAGCGAAATGACGGAGGAGTAGATGGTTATCATTGCTGGGCAGAATTTTATGCCGATGGTAAATGGTGGCCTGTAGATATCAGTGAAGCAAATAAATACACCCCACTGGCGACCTATTACTTCGGGCATCATTCTGCAAATCGCATTGAATTTAGCCGGGGGAGAGATCTTAAACCAGTACCCATGCCCCAATCAGGGCCAATAAACTTTTTTGCCTACCCGGTTTTGGAAGTTAAGGGCAAATTAGTCTATGCAGACACTAAATTCACCTTTAAAAGAGAAAAAGGTTCTGTTTAACTATTGAAAGAGCAATCCCATTAATTTTTCGGATGTTCGCCGTTTCCATTTGTCGGATGTTCTACACTATCCGCAGGATTCTCTTGGCCAGCTGGGTGCTCTTGATCCGTCGGATGTTCGTGACTTTCATCTGACGGGTGCTCGGTTTTTTCTTTTGTACCGCTTTCAGAGGCAGACTTTTTTGAGTCACAAGAGTTCAAAACAATGGCCATGGCAAATAGAATCACCATGAGTCCTACCGTAAATAACTTGATCTTTTTCCAAAAATTACTCATGAATATTATAATTAGATTTAACATAAGATTGAACAAAAGCAGCAAGTTACTTGTATTTTGCGAAATTGAAAGTAAAAGATTATAAACTAAAGAAATATAAAAGAATCGTTTCATTTTTACTTTTTAACTTATTCTTTCCATCATTCGATTATATCACTTTTCGATTTTCATTTTTTGTCATTAGTGCATAAAAAAGGAGTCTTTTAGGTGTTATTGGCAGTCCGGTGTTGAAGTTTCCAATACACGCCTGCTTTCTTCCATGTTCATAAATTTGCAGGGGTTATCTTCATAAAAGATGCCACAGAAGCAGGCAGTTATATTGCCCTATTGTCCGCTTTCGATCGCGATTTTTTGTGGTTTTACTCCTGTTGTATCAAAAGGATAGTTAATGGTATTGCCATTGTCAAAGGTAGTGAGCCTGGGAAGGCTCAATTGGTTGCCTTTGTTTTGTCCTGTACCATATTGCCACTGGCATCGTAGGTATATTCCCATAGGTATTGTCATCCACAAAGTGGTTTTCCGTGCATGTTTACTCTGAACACAAGGAAAAATCTGTTTATTACATTGTGAACTTTGCTAATAAATACGGCCTCACCGGACTCTTTGGATGAAAACCCCTGCGTTGATTGGTGTGTTGGATTTTCAGCCAATGTGTCCGGGGCGCGGAGTGTGAAACGAATGGGATGGTCAGTCAGTGCTGCAACGCAGCGCGCTGAACAGACCATGGGTTTCACACGGGGGAAAGTGGTTCTTGCTCAGGTTTTTGGTATCATCTAATTCTACTAAAATGGTGGTTTACCCAACCAACAATAAATTTTCTACAAAAGTTATTTTTATATGGTTATAACCATACATACTAATTATATTACGACCATTTTTATGGTTATAATATGTAATTTATGGTGAAAAGAGATTTATACCTGAATCAGATTATTGCCTTCATCGATAAACCGCTGGTAAAAGTGATCACTGGCATACGAAGAAGTGGAAAATCTATTTTGATGAAGTTACTCCGCGATGAACTATTGCAAAGGCAGGTAGCGGAAAGTCAAATTATCTATTTGAACTTTGAGAGTTTTGAAACATCGGCTCTTGCAAATGCGGAACTTTTATATGAGCATATAAAAAACAGGGTCGTGCCTGCTAAACGCAACTATATTTTGTTGGATGAAATTCAGGAAGTGACTTCATGGGAAAAAGCCGTTAACTCGTTTTTAACTGATTTTGACGTCGATATTTATATCACAGGTTCAAATTCCCGTCTTCTGTCTTCAGAACTGGCCACCTATCTGGCAGGACGATATGTTGAAATCCACATTTTTACATTGTCCTTTTCAGAATCCTTACTGTTTAATGAGGAACGAACAGGTGAGAAAAATGTGGATATTCATCATGCATTCGAGCGATTTCTTCGGCTTGGGGGATTCCCGGTACTGCATATTGCAGAATACTCCAGGGAAACGGCAGCTAAAATTGTAAGTGATATTTATGCTTCGGTCATCCTCCGGGATACCATTCAAAGGAACAACATCCGTGATGTGGAGCTTCTGGAACGAGTTGTCAGGTTTGTGTTTGATAATGTCGGTAATAAATTTTCGGCCCGGAATGTCGCTCGATTATTTTAAAAACCAGCAACGCAAAATCGATCTCAACACAGTATACAATTATTTAAACGCCCTTGAAAGTGCTTTCATCATCGATAGGATACCGCGGTATGATGTTAAAGGAAAAGAAATCCTGAAAACACAGGAAAAGTATTTCGTGGGAGATCACGGAATCATTTATGCCGTTATGGGTTTTAGGGACCGTTTGATCAGTGGCGTTCTTGAAAATATCGTCATGTTCGAATTGAAACGACGTGGATACAAGGTTTTTACAGGCAAACTGGATGAAAAGGAAATTGATTTCATTGCTGAAAAAAGTGGGGACAAAATTTATATTCAGGTTACCTATAAAATGACGGAACAATCCACCATTGACCGTGAATTCTCCCCTCTACTGCAAATAAAGGATCATTATCCGAAGTATGTCGTCAGTATGGATGACTTTTGGAAAGATAATATTGAAGGAGTGAAGCATATATATATAGCCGATTTCCTACTACAGGATACTTATTGATTGTAATTTGATGGATACAATAATCCTTCGATAATCATATTGCATTTATTCCAATAGGAAGGAAAAGACAAAAAAAGGGAGGTTTAACTCCCCTGATTTAATATAAAGTCGACTGCCTTCTGCGCTTTGGCCGCTGCTTCGACGATGAACTTCTTGTCGTTCTTTAACGGCTTTAGCCAGCCCTGAATGTAAGCTGTGGAATTTTCGAGTGATTGATCATTCATAATTCCGGTGTGATTGTTCAAAAACGCTGCCCCAATCTCTGCGATCAGTTCTTTCCTTTTATCCGAAATTTTCTAGATCAAACGTTAATCTTGTGATAAAGCACTAAAAAATACATCTTCAGAACTTGGAAAAATCGCTTAGATCCGAGGCATATTGATATAGTCTTCCATCGGGTGATAAAATGCATCATTGCGCTCATGCCGAATCTCCGGCCTCCGGGGCATGTTGTATAGCACGTCATCACAAAGTTCAATGGTATAATTATTCTGACCGACTGCCGGCTCCGGAATATCGAACTTCACATTCAGGATGTCATCGACATTGAAAACACGGTGAGTATTTCAGGAAGGCTACTCGTTCTACCTGATCGTTTGGAAGTTTATTGGCCTCGGCAGCCGTGAGGTTTCTGGTTGTTCCGGCTTGGCGATACAGGATATTCCAATAGGTGACAGGGATGGATTTGGAACCCTTTTTCACGCTGCCACCCAGGTCGATGGCTTGCTGAAAGGTGAGGTAGTATGGCCGGGTATGGAGTCCATTCAGGATGAGTTGGTTGATGCCCCGGTAGGGTTTTCTGGTAACGTAGTTGACTGCCGGGCCATAGTCACTCCACGGTTTTTGCCACGGGATGATGCCACTTTCCAGTTTTTCGATGATGAGGTCTGTGACGATCTGATAAACGTCAATTTGTTTTGATGAAGTTTTCATGATGCTGTAAGGGTTTAGTGAGACATGAATTTGAATGTCCCATCCGGAGCCCGGACTGAGTGGGTGGGCATGGCGGTGGCTTTAAAGGCAAGGAGGAACGGAATAAACAGGCGTTGGAATCGCGCTTTGGCTTTATGCCGTAGTTCCTTGTCCTGTATCAGGCCCGGCTCCGAACTTTACATGAAAAACTGTCGTCGAACTATTAATCTGGTTGGAGTTAAAAATATTCGTTCAGTGTATCGCAACAGTCATTCGATTTTTTGTGGTAAATGACAATTAGTCGTTTGTTTATTTGTATATTAGCACAATAATACTGACGTAATACATTATTTTATGGAAAGGACAGCGCTCGGTGAACTCATCTCCTGGAAGAATAAAGCAGGGCGAAAACCTTTGATTATTCGTGGTGCCCGACAGGTCGGTAAAACATGGCTCATGAAAGAATTCGGAAGGACTGAGTACGCTCAAACTGCCTATGTAAATTTCGAGAGTTCGAAGCGGCTGAAAAACCTCTTTGTCGAGAATTTCGATATCGCCAGAATTGTCATGGCTATAGAGATTGAGACAGGCATTCAGATTAATCCGTCAAACACCCTTCTCATTCTGGATGAAATCCAGGAAGCTGACGGAGCAATCGCTTCATTAAAATACTTTCATGAAAATGCTCCGCAATACCACATCATTGCTGCCGGCTCGCTCCTTGGTGTGGCTCTGCATGCCAGCAATTCTTTTCCGGTTGGCAAAGTAGAATTTCTGGACATGCATCCTTTCACATTTACGGAGTTTCTACATGCACTTGGCCAGCAATCCCTGGTAAAACTTCTCCGCTCCGGTGATTGGATATTGATTAAAAGTTTTAAGGACAAGTTCATCCACTTGCTCAGGCAGTATTACTACATCGGAGGCATGCCGGAGGCCATTTCTTCCTTCATTCAAAACAATGATTTCAGGGAAGTGCGGGACATCCAGAAACGAATTCTCATGGCCTACGAACTTGACTTTTCAAAACATGCGCCCTCTGATATAGTGCCTCGGATACGGATGTTGTGGAACTCCATTCCCTTATTCGGTTGCAGAGAGAACAAAGAATTTATTTATGGCGCTGTGAAGTCCGGCTCACGCGCCAAGGACTACGAACTGGCCCTATCCTGGCTGCTGGATTGTGGATTAATATTTCCAAGGTTAATCGTGTCACTAAGCCGGATTATCCCGCTGAAAGCTTATGAAGATAGTGCGGCTTGCTTTTAAATTATTGCATTGTCGATGTAGGCCTTCTCGCCGCCATGGGAGATATCGACATCCGGACCATTCTGGAGGGAAACCGCATTTTTGAGGAGTTTAAAGGTGCCCTGACTGAGCAATATGTCTTGCAGCAATTGGCAGCCAACCGGGAGTTGGTCGTATACTATTGGTCCGCGGAACGTGCCACGGCAGAAATTGATTTCTTATTGCAGTATTCAGGTAAGGTAATACCGCTGGAGGTGAAAGCAGCAGAAAACATTCAGGCCAAAAGTTTACAGGTCTTTGTTCAAAAATATAAACCCGATTTTGCCCTGCGGACGTCCATGTCAGATTATAGAAAGGAAGCGTGGCTTATAAACCTGCCTCTCTACGCCATCAATGAACTCACCATATTGTAAAATACGCATGATTGTCGGCATGCCTTCGCTGCTGAAGTTTGTGGTAGTTCCTTGACCTGTATTTGTCCTGGCTCTAATCGGTAGATAACAATAGACAGTTTTTAGCGAACTCTTTGGGTGGAAATGGCGCTGGTTGTGAGTTGGATTTTCAGCCAAAGGGTTCAAGATTTTTCCCGTGAATCGGATAGGATTTTGCAGCACAGCGAAAAATCGTATCGGTTTCACGGGGGAGGATGATTCTGATATATTAAATCTATAAAATTGCTGACCAATTATTATAACATCTCAGGCGAGCCAGACACCAGGCAGCGGCTGGATTCAAAATGGATGAGGCGAACGAAACGAGGTCGAACTTGTTCGGTTGAAGTGGAGTGAGTCGAAGCCTGTTTGAAGACAGGAAAAGCTGCCATGAGGAATTTGGAGAGCAAAAGAAATGCCGTGACAGACTTGCGCAGCGATCGGTAGGACGCTTTCATTGTGCTTCCCCTCCTATCGAAGCTCTATGAGCGGTCTGGCGCACATTTGCTGCCGCAGGAATTTCATATGCCTTATAACCTGCTTTAATTGCTGTCCTTCTTTGATTTTTAGCAATTACTAAATATATTAGCGCATTAATTGCTATTTATATTAGTATATGGAAACAATAGCCAATACAACAAGGACACATAGCCAATTTACAAACTATCGAGGCACAATGGCTGCACGGATTTTTAAACTTGTCATGGAGGAAGAATTCGAAAAACTCGCAGTACTCATAAAGTCAATTCCATACTAAAAAGGATTATGAAAAAATCCACTACGCCTTTTATTTCAAATATGATGCAAGCTGGCTGAGCCTGGTTGAAAAGTTTTGCGGATATGAGGTGTGCAAAGAGCTGGGATTATATGAGTATAATTTTGATTGACTCAAGGATTACCTGATACCTGCAAGGGTAGTAATTTCAACTTTCTTTTACAAACAGGGGTATAAGATTGAGTGCTTGATTAAATGTCCACTTGAATCAGGATTTCGGCATTTGCTGCTGGAGAGTTATCACAATAAATTCAGCTGGTCTTACTAAGGCTACCCCTACTATAATTTTCATCCAACCGCTTAGAATATCCTGTTGTGTCATTGAGGTCCCTAATCCAAGATTAATAAAAAATGCATCTTTGGTCGTACTTCCAGCAAGAGCCCCTATCCTCCATTGATCAGTAAGAAAATTGCTTATCATTGCCTTAACTGCTAACCAGGTATTCTGGTCATTAGGCTCAAATACGAATACTTGAATTGCAGTTTTTAGAGATTCTTCTATCATTATTACCGTCCTGCGCACGCTGATATATTTCCAATCGCTACTATTTCCATCAAGCGTTCTCGCTCCCCACACCAATACACCTTGTCCGGGGAAACTTCTAATGGCATTTATCGACTTTCCATCTGCCGGAACATTGATATCCTCCTGGTCAATATTAGTAATGTTTATTGCGGGGCTGATTACTTGATTAATGGAAACATTTGCCGGCGATTTCCATACTCCTCTGCTATTATCCACCATTGAAATAACACCTGCAATACCTCCACAAGGGGGCAGCATATTCACTTTGTCCTTAATATCAATCACAATTCTTTGATACAATGGGCTTAGAGCCACAAGTGTTTGATGAATTGTTTCTTCGTTCACTTCATCACTTGATATTTTTGCTATTTCAGCTTTTAGCAGGGCAGCTCTTTTCCTGTCTATAAACCTGGTGGCATGTAACTTATCAATTTCCTCGTTCAACAATTGCTGAAGGTCAGCTAAATTGCTGATATTTTTTTTGTAGTTGATTTCAGTGTCTTGTACAACATTGGTATTCAACCAGGGAAAGTATGCTGCGCCCCAAGCCAAATTACTATTCCCTATCCCTTCTCTGAATTTTATGATCACATCATCATCAATAGATCTGGTCCGCTCCTTATATCCATCATATACATCAAGCAGGGCAATGCGGTTTTTCGTATCAGAACCACAGTGGTTGAGCATGGCCTTTTGAAGTTCATAACAATCCTGTTGATCGAGACCGAGCGCATCTGGAATTACCAACATGCTTGGTTCAGATTCTTTTACCAAAGCCTTAATCCCACCTTCTAATTCATCCTTTTTTATTTTAGCGTTGTAATCTCCTACCGATACGATATAACAGGTTGAGCCACCATTCGCGAAAAACAATCTGAGTGAATTGTACAAATAATATTTTGTTGCCTTAACCTCTCCCAAAGCAAAGTCCCTGATTGGGTCCTTTCTGACCTCATATTTAATAAACGGATCCTTACCAAAGAATTGATGGTATTCTGATATGGAGGTAATTCTGGTTGGTTTGTTTCTGAGAAGTGTTTTATCTCTCGAGGCCAATTCCGTATACCCTACAAACGCCGGAACTGAAGTCGGAACAGCAACAACAGAATTTGGAAAAGCATTTCTCTCTTCAATATAGACGCCCGGGGTTAAGAATGTTGCCATGGTTATGGTAAGTTAATAGTTGCTCAATATGCCAGGCATTAATTCATAATAGAAATAATACCAACTCAATTTTAAGGAAATGATGTCACCTCCAATTGACGGTCAACGGCTTCTTCATCCATGGTAATTTTATAAAATTATACGACCACGGAAGATAATCCAGTAATATATCGAAACTCCTTGATTCTACATCCAGGATCCATGATTGATCCTCTTCAAAAATTCGTCCTGATCTGATTAGAAAAGTTTCTCTCAAACCTTCAATAGAAGTATTTCCAAGCTTTTGCCAATGCGAAATAACAGCGTGTAGAAGACTTGCAGCTTCTGCCGTTTCATCAGATGTAACCTCAATTGATTCAGGAACCGGCTTTTCAATTTCTAAACCACACATTACTTTATTCAATACAAGGTCATGATCATGAAATACCGTCTCTCCGGTCACAATGTATTGAGTAAGTAAAGTTGCTCGTATAGCTGCATCGTTATTGATAAATGCTGTGTCAATCGTCAATTTCAAGGAATCGAAAAACTGAGGCAAATAGACAGCAACAATTGAAAGACCAGCATTTGGAACGAAAATTTTATCTCCTGGATCATCAATGTTATTCATAGTAGATAGTCGCATTTAGTATTTAAAATACTGCAAAATCGGTAAATAGTTTTGCCTTTATGAATTATCCCTCTCACCCCACCTTTGGCCAGTCGCTGTATTGCCCTTCGGCCTGCTCCATAATCTCGGTCAGGCTAATATTAAGTGCTTCAATATCTGTTCACCACTTCAGCAGGATTTCTTTCAGGCTAATTCCAATAGGATTCTGCAATATAAATTGACCCATTTTTCACCCTTGTCTGTACGCAAGGAAATACCTGACGATGAAAAGTAAACGATATGTGGGCTGGCTAACACCCATTTGCTACCGCTGGAATACAAATAAACATCATCTGAATAATCCTTCTGGATACTCACAACTTCTTGATATATATTCACCATTCAAGGCGGGCATATCTTCTTAGTTACCATGGCTCAACGTTTCCGCCTCATTAGTTCGAACGCATTTTTCAACATTGGATTGACAAGTGAATAAAAATACAAAATGAATACCATGAAAGCCGTTGTATGTATCAAATACGGACCACCTGAGGTCCTGCAGCTTAGAGAAGTGGAAAAACCGTTTCCAAAGCCCAATGAAGTACTGATTAAAATAAAGGCAACAACAGTTCACATCGGGGATTCCAAGGTTCGGCGTTTGGAGCCGGGCTTAGGACCTGTCCTGGATTTATTTTTCAAACCCATGATGCGAATCATGCTGGGTTTCACCAAGCCAAGAGGAGGTATTCTTGGTATGGAACTGGCCGGAGAGATTGAAGCGGTTGGTAAGGATGTTACACTGTTTAAAACAGGCGATCCCGTTTTTGCATCCATGGAACGTAAATTTGGCGCCTATGCCGAGTATTGCTGTTTGCCTGAAGATGGGATGCTTGCCTTAAAGCCGGCCAATATGACTTTCGAGGAAGCCGCCCCGATTTCAAATGCCGGATTAACCGCCCTGCTTTATCTGAGAAAAGCGAATATTCAAAAGGGTCAAAAGGTGTTGATCTATGGGGCTTCAGGCAGCGTAGGTACGTATGCCATACAGCTTGCCAGGCACTTCGGGGCAGAAGTTACAGGAGTCTGCAGCTCCGCGAATCTGGAGTTGGTAAAATCGCTGGGCGCTGATAAGGTTATCGATTACACGCAAGAAGATTTTACCCAAAGTGGTGATGTCTATGACGCTATTTTCGACGCCGTTGGCAAGATCGAATCTTCACGGCGCAGAAAGTCTCTAACGAAGTCGGGATTCTATCTCAATGTTCTTTCGTTTACGAGCAACATAAAATTTAGGGTGGAAGACCTGAACTTTCTCAAAGAACTCTGTGAGGCGGGTAAACTAAAAACGGTAATTGACAAACGCTACCCCCTGGAACAAATAGTGGAGGCCCACAGGTACGTGGACAGAGGGCATAAAAGGGGGAATGTGGTTATAACAGTATAATGCTCAGACTTACAATCCGGAGGACGCTCATTGTGCTTCCCCTCTTATCGAAGCTCTATGAGCGGTCTGGCGCACATTTGCAGCCGCAGGAATTCTGAATGCCTTATCACCACGAAAAGTGAACAACCATTTATCATTAATATCACCTGTAGCACGGGTTACAATTATGGGATCAAACCAGGTTTCGGTGATATCCCCATCTATTGATTCGGTGCCGTCACCCACCGTGTTGCGCACAATGTCCAGTTCAGAGGAGAGCCTGTTCAACCGTCCGCCTAATCCGGCTTCCAGAAATGGAGCCAGTCTCTACAGACCCGTCAATTCATAACCCAACTGGCTGGCTTTTACTTTGCCGGAATTAATCACTGTTGTAGGCGTGGCATCCTGCTCAAGATCCATGTACAATAAATCAGATGTGATCGCCCATGAATCGTTTTTTGCTTCCAGGTATAGCATTGTCCCGATTTGCAACCGGCTGAAGATATCCCCTGGATCTGCATCTACATTTACACTGGGTAAATTACGGATGCCCGTTTCACCCGACATATATGGAAACATCATGTACGGTTCAACAATAAAGTTCCACTTCTTAGATGTCTCTTTTTGTGCCTGGGCAGTAAGTACAATTCCAATTAGAAAAACCAGGAGCATACCTGAATTCATTAGATATTTCATATCAATTCTGAATAGATTTTATTCACTCAGGTTATTTTTAAGTCGACTCAAAATTACATACTATATGCTAACAATTAATATGAATAATACCGTCCTCAAATGAATCGCAAGGTCCGTGGCCTGGTATTTCCACCCTGCAAGAAAATTCATTTCAATCAGCCCTGAGCTCTCACATCCTTCCCACTCTCATAAATTCGGTCACCTTGTTGCTATGAACCAAATTTATGGGACTACTGGAAAGATATTTACCAGAGAATGCTATATTTATCTATCGGGTAACAAGAATTTTAATATAAGTAACACGATGTCAATAGTGCGATTTGGTGTATCCCTGGAAAAGGAACTTTTGGAAGCGTTAGACAATTATGCATCGGTCAACCACTTTACAAATCGATCCCAGGCTATCCGCAATCTTATAAATCAAAATATTGTGACTAATAAATGGCAGTGCAACAATCTGGTTGCGGGTTCCATTACCTTTATTTTTGACCATCATAAAAGAGATCTTTTGGTCAAATTAACAGACTTGCAACACGACTACCACGACGTGATTCTGTCATCCCAGCATTTTCATTTGGAGGAAGATCTTTGTATGGAAATCATTGCAGTGAGGGGAAAGGCAGTGACACTAACCAAGTTGGCAGATAAACTCATAGCACTCAAAGGAATACACCATGGAAAACTCACTATGAGCAGAGCGGATTAAAATTTTTTTAAATATATGGTAACACGTTTTTTAAATTTGTAACACATTATGAGAAAGTTAAATTTTGCCAGACACTCGATTGTGCTGTGCATGATCGTTTTTTTAAGTTTTTCTGTGTACGCGCAGGAATCAGCCTCAGACACGGTTTACCTGGATGAAGTGGTAGTGACAGGGGCAAAAATGGAGGTTTCCAGGAAGCTTGTGCCCGTTTCTGTTTCTCAGATTTCACAAAAGGAAATTGAGAATACCGGTGAAATCAATGTTTTGCCAACGCTCAGCACCTATTCGCCAGGAGTTTTTATTACCGAAAGGAACATCCTTGGATTTGGAGTGGCCACAGGTGGCTCAGGATCCATCAGCATTCGGGGTGTAAGCGGTACGCCTAATACGAATGTGCTGGTGTTAATTGACGGCCATCCCCAATACCAGGGGATATTTGGGCATCCATTGCCGGATGCTTATGTAGCATCTGACGTTGAAAAAGTTGAAATCATCCGGGGACCAGCCTCCATTCTTTACGGATCCAACGCTATGGCGGGGGTTGTAAATATCATCACAAAACAGCCGCATCAAGATGGATTAAATGCTGAACTAATGGGCTCATATGGTTCTTATAATACTCAGCAGTATTACGGTACTATCGGATATAAGCAAAACAAATTCAGCGTGTTTGCCAGTGTCAACCACGACCGCTCTGACGGCATCAGAGAAAATACTGATTTTAAAATCACCAACGGATATACCAAAATCGGCTACCAGATAAATGAGCATTTAAATCTGACCGCTGACCTGAATTTCGCCACATACTTTGCGAATGACAATGGTTCTGTGAATGCAGATGAACCAAATCCGTTCAGCATTGATATTGACAGGGGCAAAACGGCTTTGTCACTGGAAAACAGTTATCGAAACCTTGACGGAGCCCTCAAATTCTATCACAATTTCGGCACACACGATCTGTCAGATGGCTGGTATTCGACTGACAGAAACAGTGGGTTGATGTTATACCAAACCACGCAGTTATTCAAAGGGAATAAACTAACTGCTGGCTTCGACGCTAAAAAATATGGCGGCGAGGGTAATAGTGGAATGGCGAGAGATAGCCTGATTACCATCAATGAATATGCGTTTTATGCTTACACCCAGCAGACTCTATTGAAAAAACTACTAATAAGCGCAGGCCTCAGATGGGAGAATAATTCAAATTATGGCGATGTGCTTGTGCCCATGGCCGGCATCAATTACAATCCGGTAGGCACGACTACACTGAGAGCTTCTGTTTCAAAGGGATTCAGAAGTCCGACCATGATGGAATTATACCTGTTTGCTCCGAACCCAGATTTGAACCCTGAGCAGACACTAAACTATGAATTGGCGTGGTTGCAATCATTCTTCAATGCCCGCCTCGAAACCGAGCTAACACTATTCTCCATCAAAGGAGACAATATGATCCAGGTGGTTGGGCAATATCCGAATGTCCAGCGTCAGAATATAGGGTCCTTTGCGAACAAGGGGATTGAATTTGCCTTCAAATTCAAGGCGACTGAGCAATTATCTTTCAATGGCAATTACAGTTACCTGAATCTTGACAAACCACTGCTTGCCGCACCAAAACATCAGGTGAATCTCAGCGCAAACTATACGTATAAAATATTCAATCTGAATATCTCACTACAGAATATCAACGATCTATATACCAATGTAAATGCTGAAACGATGGAAAGCTACACATTGCTCAATGCCCGGCTAAACGCCAAAATCACCAGGAATGTGCATGCTTTTGTCATGGGTAACAACCTGCTGAACGAGGATTATGAAATTAATAGCGGGTACCCAATGCCAGAGATAAACTTTTCCGGAGGTGTTAAACTAACTTTTTAATCAGATGATAAAAAAAATTCTTAAAATATGGATACTGTCCGTTCTGATTGGCGGACAATTATTTGCCCATTCAGGAAAACCTAAATTCCACCTGATCATCGACACAGATGGCGCTTTGGATGACATGCGATCCTTATCGATGTTTTTATCAGGCGAAGACATCAGGGTGCTGGCCATCACCTGTTCGCAAGGAACATTAATGCCGGAATCAGTTTATGTGAAGGTAGAATCATTGCTGGCAGATTTTCATTCTGAGGGAATTCCGGTTGGTATTGGCAAAATGACCGGGCAGGAACTCCCTGCATGGTCGTCATTCGCCCAGGGAATTCAATGGGGAAATGTGCCGGATAAACCAATAGCCACAGTTGGTGAAGATGCAAACGCTGTACTGAACAAATCCACAGACTACTATCGCGATAAAATCACTCTGATTGCGCTCGGTTCGTTAAAAACCTATGCCGACTGGATAACCGCCAATCCAAACGTCATTGAGAAAATAGATAAAATTGTCTGGTACAACAATCATGATATTGATAATGGCTTTAATTATAAAGCTTCGTCGGAGAGTTATGAAATAATCAGGGCATCCGGGATCAAACTCGAAATAGTAGGTAATACCAGCAGCAACTATGCGATAGACAATGCATACATGGATCTTTTGAGAAATTTGAATTCAAAATACGCCAGGCAGATAGTAAACGTTCACGAACAGACTGAAATCATTGATCGCATGAAGCAAAATCATTTGCAGCTCTGGGACGACCTTGTTCCCTTATACATGACAGATTCTTTGTTATTTGAGTCAGAGACTACGGATAATATCAGGTTGGTAAGGTTAAAATCGGACATGCAAAAGCCATTTATATATAAATATGTTGGTCAATTACTGGAATCTTCAGAAAATGCTGAAAACAGGGTTTTTAAGAATTTCCCCATTGATACAGCCCTATACAGGCCGGAATATGCAAAAATACTTAAAGAGACCATTGCAAATTTCGGGTCTGATGAATGGAGAGTTATAAGTATGACTAATGAAATTCATGGACATACTGGTATTTACTCCATTGTTGGGGCAAAAATGGGTATCAGGGCCATGGAATACTTTAATGTAGGTGTAAATAATATGACTGTAAAAACATTTGCCGGAAATCAGCCACCGTTGAGTTGTCTGAATGATGGAATACAGATCAGCACAGGAGCTACTATTGGACAGGGTCTGATATCTGTTTCTGATACCATTCTCAAAATTCCTACTGCAATATTTGAATTCAATAACCAGGAGATAATAATCTCACTTAAAAAAGAGATTGCAGAGCAAATGCAGCAGGACATCAGGCATGGAGTTCAGACTTACGGCCCCCTAACGGATAAATATTGGCTGTATGTAGAAGAACTGGCTATTAAGTACTGGAGAGATTTTAGCAGATTTGATATTTGGGATATTTCCCCATTAACTGATAAGTAGTATTAAATACGGCGATTCGACCTTTGACCTGAAGATAAAAGGAGTCCGCCTTCTCTGGAGTAAGTTTATAACTTGTGCCCTCAAATGAATTGCAAGGTCCATGGCCTGGTACTCTTAGACCGGTTCAGAAGTTTCGCCTGGATCTTTGCCCATACCGGCTTGGGTTCAATGTCATTTAGTTAGTCGTCCCTTAAAAAGTCAATTTTAAGTTTGAGATAAGCAGTCGATGCCATGGCATTTCGGTGGAGTGCAGAATAAATTGAAGCCAGTTTTTTAATAGTAGCTGGTATTTCACGATCCACTTTCTGAAGTTGAAGGCTGATACGGACATCATCAGGTTGTGTCGGTCTCCCTATATGCCTGCCAGGAAGATGGGATGCTTGCATTAAAGCCGACCAATATGACTTTCGAGGAAGCCGCCCCGATTTCAAATGCCGGATTAACCGCCCTGCTTTATCTGAGAAAAGCGAATATTCAAAAGGGCCAAAAGGTGCTGATCTATGGGGCATCAGGCAGCGTAGGTACGTATGCCATACAGCTTGCCAGGCACTTCGGGGCAGAAGTTACCGGAGTCTGCAGTTCAGCGAATCTGGAGTTAGTAAAATCGCTGGGCGCTGATAAAGTTATTGATTACACGCAAGAGGATTTTACCCAAAGTGGTGATGTCTATGACGCTATTTTCGACGCCGTTGGCAAGATCGAATCTTCACAACGCAAAAAATCTCTGGCGAAGTCGGGATTCTATCTCAATGTTCTTTCGTTTACGAGCAACATAAAGTTTAAGGTGGAAGACCTGAACTTTCTCAAAGAACTCTGTGAGGCGGGTAAACTAAAAACGGTAATTGACAAACGCTACCCCCTGGAACAAATAGTGGATGCCCACAGGTATGTGGACAAAGGGCATAAAAGGGGGAATGTGGTTATTACAATATAATTCTCAGACCTGCTATCCAGAGGCCGCGCATTGGGCTTCCCCTCCTATCGAAGCTCTATGAGCGGTCTGGCGTACATTTGCTGCCGCTGGAATTCTGAATATCTTGTGCCTTTTCACTTTTATCTGTTCAATTAAACGTAGAAATCTATCAAAGTGAATTTTGACATTTTCCTGAATGGAATCTTGATTATAAAAACCCATAATTGGATTTATGATAATATTTATATTTGGAATCTTCTGAACTTCCTTAGCTTTCAATAAATCCCATGAATATGCAAAATCAACTTTTTCATTATAATTTTGATCATCAAGCAGGACGATAAATTTAAATGTATTAAATAGTTCGATGTAACAATAAAGAAAACCCTGATGCAAATTGTTCTTCAAGGCCATACTATTAGAAAGCTCAATAGGCTCCCTTGTGAAAACATCGATAATTGGATAATACAACCTAACGAAGTAATTCTTAATGTCGCCTTTGCAGACCTACCTTATAATATTACTTATGCTGTTAATTGACCCACCTTTACTAAGTAAAAATTCACTGCAATTTTAGCTATTGCACGATATGATAGTTCATCACCAAAGCTATGATTATCAAATTTTAACCTATGTTTATAAGACTGTCAAACTCAAGACCATTTCCCTGACTTAATGAAACCTTCTAAATCAATCTCCGCTTCAGGATTATCCTGAATGTAACGGCGTAGTTTACTAATGGCTTGATCTTGGCTTTTGGCGGCGACGCCTTGGAAAGCACCATATTTGTCAAAAACAACTTGAGGTTTAACAAAATGCCCGAACCTATTTTCATCGATTGCAATTTCAATACCCCACGCCTTCTAAAAGACCAGGTACCTTTCTGCCATTCGTACTTCTATCCGTTGGAAAATCGACTAGATTATAAAAGATAATTTCTTTACTAAGTTTGCCTTCAAGTAGAATGCCCAAATCATTGTTGCACTTATTACAAAGAATATCTTCAGATTTAAGGAAACCTCCTAAAAAATTCGGTATAATATGTTCTGAAGAAGAAAATTTACCTTCCTTCAATTCTTGTTCACTACAGTCAAGTTTTCTCTTAAGTTCAATTCCCGCAACAATAGCAATTAGACATTAAGTCTTTAATTTTCACGATCAAAAATGGCTAGTCGCTTAGGTAAGGTTTTAGCATGACAAGCATTTGGCTTTAGAAACAAATCTACCTTCGAATCATTAAACAACTTTTGCTGGCTAGAGAGAAAGGATTTTATGAAAAGATTATTTCGGTTTTCTGAATCAATATTAATGCTAACGCCAAGTCCCATGTAACGGGAGAAAAAAATCAACCACGATAATTCAAATATGGATTTCTTCTTTATTTGCTTTTTCAATTTCAGAAGAAACCAAAGATTTCATATCATCCTTCAATTTGTGTCTTTTGACCATAATCATCGTAAATAGCCTCAATAATAGCCAAAACATGACATAGTATTTTTTCCGATTCACGTTTCAGAAGCATAAGCAAACTGAACGTCTTTAGAATCTGCTTTTTTTGACTATTGATTTCATCAGAGAGACTTGATTTTAAGAACCTGATCATTGGAAAATAATTGCTCTACGAGAATTTTTCCAGAAATACTCGTGCCACAAAATTCCTTATGAATATCCAGGGAACTGAGTAGAGTAAGTTCGAAGGTTTTGAAATCAATTTGATTTTGAGTTGCGAAGCGAGAGAGCGTGATATGCTCTATCATGCTGCCGATACAATCCGGTTGGCAAGTCAAGTATGAAAAGTTGATTATCTCATTAATATTTAAATTGAAATTCCTTAACTCCTTAGCTAAAACTTTAAGCGAAAAAAAACTCAGCATCCTCTTTGGTGTCTGCATAGTATTCGATAATCATCCTTAAAAGCGGGTTGCTAAAAAATCAATACCTTTTTGTAGAAATGCGTAAACTTACTTGGAGATCGATGTGCGCAAGGATTATTTCAGCAATTAAATCGCTCAAAGCCGAACCAACAGGAATGCCATTAGTCCGTCCATTGTTTGCATACTGAACCAATCGATCAATTTTATTACCAATTAAGGTGTAATTTTTATCCAGAAAGGACTTTTCCCTGCCCATGAAGTGCCCAACCTATACTATGAGTGTACACTGAATTATAGAAATTTGTAATATCAGATCTGACAATTCAGATTGTATTTGTTGGCCTCAATAACAAGATTCTTTTTCAGCCATGTTGATCCATTCATAGATCATCCTTCCTGATCTGAGTGAGAACTAAGACTACCTTTTTTCCTGGCGTTTAACGGAATAGGGAAGCTATAAGGAGAAAGATCTTCAGGTCTTTATGGAGAAATATGATCAATGATTTGATCCCAATCTTGCATTAACCAGTAAACAATGTCATGATAAAAATTTGGATGCTGAATCCCAAATTCACGTGATGTGAGTAATGACTTAGGATAAGAAATACTTAATTGTTTGTTTGTTCTGCCCAAATTATGGAGATCCTTGATTTTAGGATTTACATCAAATTGAAAATCTTTTACACAAATGAGGGAGGTAAAACGTAATTTTCAGGGAAAATAGCCTTCATTTAAAAGCCAATAGGCAATATCATTTTTATCTGAATAGCCCGGGCAGGGCCTTTTTTGAGTTCCTAAAATGTTTCTCTATAACTGACATATATTTACTACATAAAAATAACCCACTAAAAAAATAGTACTACCCTCTTTATAAAAACAGCCATAAGCGACGAGTGCCTAATTTGTTTCAATATCCCCCACCCCCCTCACCAGACTCTCCATAAGCTGCTCGGCGTGGCGCTGACCAGCCTGGATGTGCTGCTCCAAGCTGATCGCAGAGGGACATGAGTTGATTGACTTTTTCGACAATGGCTTTTTGCTCAACAACTGGTGATAATGGGACAATAAATCAACGCATTGTTTCCAAGGATATCTTTTTTAAATCAGTTGTGCCAGTATCCACTTCTTGACAAAGCATAATCACGAAAATATGTTGTTCCAAGAAGTTGTCTTATAAATTCCTTATCCAACCCACTTAATAATTGAAATGAACAAGCATCTTACCAAGCATTACTTTTTCATTGTTGTAAAAAGCAGAATTGCCTATGTTTCCATTTATTGAAACTAAAATGGTGCGATCATTTAATAATCGTTTATGCTTCTAAAATTCCTCCTCTGAAACTGTGTTAGTATTTACTTTAATTTCGATTCTACCATCGCTGAAATTATTGCCATTAACAAAATAATATTCTCCATTTAGGGTGTATTCCGGTGTACCAGCATCCCATCACCTCGACAGATGAAACCAACTGTCGAAGCCTACACCACACCCACCCTTCCGGCAGTTCGTAAGGAATTTCGGAGGGTTTGATAGGAGGCAGGGGCTGTTCCTTCCTGATCTTGCCTTCCTGGATTAATTGCGCTTTTTCGGCCTTGATTTGTTCGAGGAGGGCTGTGGCAGAGTTAGACCCTGAAAGAGTTCAGGGTGACGGGTGCGAAAGGCTCGTGTCAATTTGCCCTGGACGGCGAGTTGGAGGATGGTTTCACGGAGCTTTTTCACATTGGCCACCTCATCCATGGTGTCGTGGAAATGGGTTTTGAGCAATTCCCAGTGGCCGTTCATTTCCTGCGGGCTGGTGGCGCTGATGTGGTGCAGCGCCGAGGCGACAAATTTATTCTTCCGCTCGATGCGCTTTTCGCTCAATTGCTCCAGGGCATCGATCTCCTTCATCAACACATCCACTTTGGCGACAATGGCTTTTTGCTCGGCGAGGGGGAAGAGGAATTCTTATGATCTCTAAGTATTCAGCTACTTAAATATCTGGTTGAGCACCACCCGAATCATCCTTATCCCTTATGATTTTCTAATAACTCAGTGCGTACTTTGGAAGCAGATAGTATAAATTATAATACTTGGATTCTACGCTCGACGAAAGACAAGTGTAACCACATAAAATTAGATTCAATTGTCCTCAATTAGCAAGCATATCCCAATATTGCCAATCATTGCAACCAGAATACAAACTGTATCAATACATCACGCAATTTTATTGGATATCTAAGTGATCAATTTTTAGATGCTAAGTCTGTGATTTTATTCATAGATCAAGTTATTGATAATTCAATCATTTACCTTACTCGATTTAAACCAATTGAATGCGACACTATCAACATATTTGGGAGTACTCAGGAGTTGCACCTTGTACCCTCAATCTACAATGTCCCTCCAACCTACACCACACCCACCCTTCCGGCAGTTCATAGGGGATTTCAGAGGGTTTGATGGGCGGCAGGGGCTTGTTCCTTTCTTGATCTTGCCTTCCTGGATTAATTGCGCTTTTTCAGCTTTGATTTTTTCGAGAAGGGCGGTTGCGGAGTTAGACCCTGAAATAAGATCGGGGTGACGGGTGCGCCAGGTGGCGGTCAGTTTTCCCTGCACGGCTAATTGCAGCACCAACTCACGGAGCTTTTTTGCATTCTCCGGGTAGACGGTCAGTTCTGAAAAGTGGTCGAGTAAGTGCATGGGGTGAATCAGGTGTTTTGATTTTTACCCACCCCTAAACCCCTGCCTGCGGCAGGCAGGCCTTCCAAGGAGGGGAGTTTTAGGGCTTCTTCCAGTTCGCTGATAATCGCCGCCTGGACTTTTTTTAATTCTGCACCGGTCTCATGGAATTTTTGCAATAATTCCTCCGGCGTACCCAGGTCATCGGCTTCGGTATGGGGATTCTTCACATCCAGGTTGAAGTTGCGCGCTTTCAGTTCATCGAGCGATACCTTCCAGGCATATTTTTTATACGGGTCGGCGTCCGACATTTCCTCCCGGTTTTCCCACCATGCTTTCTCCAGGTCAAATTCACTGATGTTGATCGGCTTGCCTTTATTGTAGCTCTTCTGCCCTTCCGGATAGGGATGCTCAAAATACCAGACTTCCTTAGTGGGTTCACCCTTGGTAAAAAACAGGATGTTGGTCTTGATGCCGGTGTAGGGATTGAATACGCCATTGGGCAAGCGCACAATGGTGTGCAGGTTGCATTTGGTGAGCAGGTCTTCCTTGATCCGTGTTTTCACACCTTCACCGAACAGTGTGCCGTCGGGTAATACCACAGCAGCCCGTCCGTTGGGTTTCAACACATGCTGGATCAGGTACAAAAAGAGATCAGCTGTCTCCCGGGTACGGTAGCTGGCCGGAAAGTTATTCTCCACGCCATCTTCCTCCATACCGCCAAAAGGAGGATTGGTCACGACCACATCCACGCGGTTTTTGCTGGTCCAGTCCAGCAATGATTTTTCCAGCAGGTTATCGTGCATGATGGTAGGAAGCTCTATGCCGTGCAGGATCAGGTTGGTCGTGGCCAGCATGTGTGGAAGCGGTTTTTTCTCCACACCCATGATGCCATTTTGCAATGCCTCCCGGTCTTCAGCCGTTTTGATGCCCTGGGTATTTTTGATGTGCTCAATGGTATTCACCAAAAATCCAGCGGTACCGCAGGCGGGATCGAGCACTTTCTCACCCAGCTTTGGATTTACCATTTCCACGGCAAACTGCGTCACTGCCCTGGGGGTATAGTATTCTCCGGCATTGCCGGCACTTTGCAGGTCCTTCAGGATTTGCTCGTAAATATCGTTGAAGGTGTGGCGCTCTTCCTGCTTGGTAAAATCAATCCCTTTGTTGATGGTGTTGATCACCTGACGCAAGAGTGTGCCGGATTTCATGTAGTTGTAGCTGTCCTCAAATACGGAGCGCACAATATTACCGCGGTCCCGGAGGTCGTGGACATGCAATTCTTTGAGTGAAGGAAATAGCTCATTGTTGACGAAATTGAGCAGAGCATCTCCGGTGACCCCTTCGTCATCATCGGCCCAATTGCGCCATCGCAGCTTTTCAGGAATGGGAGATCGGTATTCTCTATCATCCATCATCGCTTCCACTTCCAGGTCTTTTTCCTTGTCGTCGAATATCTTCAAAAAGATCAGCCACACCAATTGAGATATCCGCTGTGCGTCACCGTCGACTCCGGCGTCTTTGCGCATGATGTTTTGAATGGATTTGATCGTCCCCGATAGGTTGCTCATGGGTTATGCTGCTATATATAATTTGTCTTCCAGTTCCTGTATGGCTTTTTTAAATTGGTCTACACCTCCAAAAAAGCCAACGATTTCGGCAGGTGTGCCAAACTCGCTGATGGGTTGCAGGCTCAATATTTTGTTGCTCTCTATGTTCTCTATTCCTTCATCGGCATATTTATCCAGGAGGGCGTTTAGTACCCTGGCCGCCTGTTCGCTGTATTTGGTGAAGTAATTGCGCTTCTTGACATTATCTGCCCGTTCCTTTCGGGTAAGCGGCGGCTGTTCAAAAACGATATGGCAAATCAGGTCGAAAGGATCCAGATTTTTCCCTACCTGTTCCTGCAGGTTTTCGAAGAATATACCCTGTTCTTCCAGTTCCTCGATGATGGCGGTTTTCTTACCGGCATTCGTCCAACGTGTTAAAAATTCATCCAGGCTGTGGTATTGTTGCTGAACGGTTTTTTTGGTGTAATCCGTCAGTCGTTCGGTGATTAGCCGTCCTGTGCCATGATCGTAATATTGAACCCGTTCATTCACCACCACTACTTCCACGTTGTTCACGTACACTTTTCTTGCCGGTCCATCCACGATGTTGCCGCCGCCTTCCACACCCGGAGGATCGATAAGAATCTCTTCTCCGGTTTCATTATCAACGATGATTTCTTCATTGCCATCGTCTTCCGGCATCACAGGATCATCACTACCCGGAGCATAGATCTGCACCGGATCTCCATCGAAGTCGGGATCTGCGAAGAGTGCTGTGACATTCCGGAAATCCATGATGGTAAAAAACAGCTTGCCGAAATCTTCCCGTATCCTGGTGCCCCGCCCAATGATCTGCTTGAATTCCGTCATGGAGGCGATGTTGCTGTCCAGCACAATGAGTTTGCAGGTCTGGGCATCCACGCCGGTCGTCATCAGCTTGGAGGTGGTAGCTATGACAGGGTATGGTTCTTCGGGATTGGTAAAATTGTCCAGTTCGTTTTTGCCCAACTCATCATCGCCGGTGATCTTCATGACGTACTTGGTATTCTGTGCGTATAAATCACGGTTTTCATTGGCGATGGCTTCCCGCATCCGCTCGGCATGATCAATGTCCACGCAGAAGATGATGGTTTTGTCCATCCGGTTGGTAGCTCTCAAAAACTCGGATACTTTTTTCGCTACCCGTTCGGTCCGTTCCTTAATGACCAGGTTTCTGTCGAAGTCTTTGGTGTTGTACATCCTGTCTTCCACCAATAGCCCTGTGGTATCCCGTTTTCCTTCCTCCGGTCGCCATCCTTCCGCATCGCGGTCCAGCGTCACTTTGATTACCTTGTATGGTGCCAGGAATCCATCATCGATGCCCTGCTTCAGGGAGTAGGTATAAATGGGATTGCCGAAATAGTCCATGTTGGATATATCGGCGGTTTCTTTAAGGAGTGGCAGTACAGGCCAATATGCGTCGCATTATTAAAATATTGGAGGATTTCTCTCCACGCACTATCCGCAGCAGCGCTTCCCCGGTGACACTCGTCAATAATGATCAGGTCAAAGAAATCGGGTGAAAACTCCCGATAGGCATCCGCATCTTCATCGTAGTTGGTCAGCCCCTGGTATAGGGCCAGATACACTTCATAGGATTTGTCGATTCGTTTCCTGGTAATCTTGGTCATCTTATCGCCAAAGTGCTTGAAATCTCCGCGTTTGGTCTGATCAATGAGGGCGTTTCGGTCTGCCAGGAATAGGATTCGTTTTTTAGTGCCCGATTTCCATAGTCGGTAGGCAATCTGGAAGGCGGTATAGGTTTTACCGGTTACCCGTCGCCATGACCAGGATAATTCGGCGCTGACCTTTAGCTACCGCTTCTACAGTTCTGTTGATGGCGTTTACCTGGTAATAGCGGGGCTTTCTGCCGCTGGGATCTGAGAAGTAATCCTGGGTTGCAATGCGTTCTTCTTCAGGTGCCTCAATGCCTTTGAATTTCTTGTAACGTCTCCAAAGTTCTTCCGGCGAAGGAAAAGCAGTCAAAGGAATTTCCTCCTCTATTTTATTCTTGGTCTCACTTCGGTCAAATTCATAGAAAGCGTCTCCATTGGAGCTGAACACGCTGGGGATATCCAGTATTTCGGCATAGTCCAGCGCCTGCTGGATTCCCGATCTGACGGAGTGGTTATTGTCTTTCGCTTCAATGATGGCGATGGGCGTGCCTTGCTTGTAATACAGTATGTAATCCGCGCGCTTGCCTTTCCCGCGTTTGGTGCGGTTCCCCTTCACATAGATCCTTCCGTCGGTAAATGTCACCTCCTCACGAATCTGAGTCACCACATTCCATCCGGAGGCAATTATTGCCGGAGTGATGTACTTGGTGCAAATGTCTCTTTCGGAAAGGTCTTTTTTTGATGGCATTGGTCAGTCAAAAAATGATGTTTGGAAATTACTCAAAAATAGCGATGGTGAAGTTCAGATAATTGGCGGTGAAAAGCAAATCATTGACTATTACACCTCCCCCTGCATCCCCATAATCTTCTCCACCTCTTCGCTAAACCCTTCCCGCCAGAGCATTAGCGACAATGGCGACGCTTCCATGGGGCCGGGGGCGCTGGAGCGCGTTCCGAATTCTTCTCAAATCGAATTTGTACTATTACCATCGAATAACCATGACCGCGTGGCTGAATACCTAATTGGAAAAACGCTCAAAATAATGAATCCGCGACGATGATTGCGCATCCTTCGATAAATCATGCTTGCACGCGTGCAGCACAAACCTTATTTATTTGTCCTAAAATAAATCAAAACTTACTTTAAAGTTAAAAGGAGGTTCTTTTCCTAAAAGATGTTTATAAAAATATTGCACCTCTTTTAATAAAATATTATTAACACTATTCAAATATCATTTGAATAAAAGAAATCAAATCTTTATTCCCTTTATTAAACTATTACCAATTTATATCATATTGTGAATCCATTATCATCAAATCACCTGTCATAATAATAATTTACCTTTAGATTCCTACATTACGTTGATTGATCCATATAATTCATAGAATCTTTTTGACACATATAATTGTCCATCCAAATGGTAATATATCCTCTACTATAATCATACCACACCGCTGACGCTGCATCCATAAAATCTGAAATAAATTCTCTCGTTGATCATACCTCACCTGAATCACCGAAATACTTCCCCTTTTTCTCTATATATAACTTTCTGAAATTTTTTATCCTCCACATCAATTAATCCTCCTGCAAAACCTAACATTATAGAATAGAGAAATTAAACAAAAAACCTCTACCATCCATATTATACAATAAATCCTAACCCAAAATACCTCGAACCCCAATTCCCAACAACCATACTCTTTTCTGAACATCTCAAAAAAAAACCTCTCTAAAAGAAATAAACCATATTATCCTATATAAATTGAACACCCTACTAAAAATAATAAAACCATCCTAAAGGAAAAAATAAAAAAAAAAAAAAAAAAACCAAAAAAACCCAAAAAAAAAAAGAAAAACCAAAAAAAAAAAAACAACAAAAAAAAACAAAAAAACCCCAAGAAAAACGCGGACAAAACAAGGGGAAACAAAGAACTCAAATGCTAAGCACAAGGGAGAAACGACCGGGAATTAGAACAAGGGATTCTTATCTTCATCAAATACCACACTATTCCAACAACGAAAAAAAAATTAAAATACCCCTATCCGGAAATCACTCTAGGAATCCCGGAGGAAAAAATAACGCATAACCCAACACCGGCATCAGGGGACGATGAATCGTAAGGAGGCGAAGGGAATACAATAGAAAATCGAACTTAGCTGATCCTCAAAGGGGATATCAGATCCATATGCGGAATACCTCAAATTTCCCACGAACGGCAATCAGGAGCGAGGGTGGTGGATATTTTATCGTTTATTGCTCACTCCGCCCATCCTGTCTTTCCGCATGCGTCTTTTAGCCCCAGAACCGCCCCCACGGCACCCCCCCCCCCCCCCGCCCCCCCCCCCCCCCCTCCTCCTTGTTTGGGCGGGTCGGTGGCCTGGTGGCGCATCGTCTCCTTGATGATGGAGGCCGGGAATAGCCCTTTTTCCATTATATTTTTCCCATATAAAGCAAGGCCACCCAAGCACCCAGTGTCCCCCCAGCCCCTTTTCCAAAATGGATATTTAAGCCAGCCCCCTAAGGAAGCAAAACCGCTTCCCCCTCTTGGTAAAAATGGGCGTTCTGGAAAGGGTTGAATATATTTTCCACATCCCCCCAACCCGGTGGCGCGACAAACCCCGGCGCACCGGTTTTGGGTTGTTTCCCATCTAGGGGCGGGCCCAGATCGCAACCTCCGGAACGGTTTACCACCGCGGCCCCCGGGGAAGCATTCCCAAGCTTTACAACCGTTTAGTTTTCGGGATGTAGACGTCGTTAGACCCACCAGCCCCCCCCCGGGGGGCGGCGCCCGCCGCCGCCCGTCTTTGCCCCCCACCCCCCCGGTCCTCCTTTCGGCTTTCTTGAGTTGTACCCGCCCATACGGTTTTGCAACGCGCACGAGGACGTTAGTTGGCTTTTCTGTTTTGGATTTAGTAGGAAATAAAGAAGGCTTTTTTGGTTGGTTTCTTCCTTCAGGGGTGATATGTGCAATACAAAAATCCAAATTTACTTTTGATTGGAAAAGTTAGGTAAACTCCAGCTATTTCCCCTCCCTCATCATCCCCATAATCTTCTCCACCTCTTCATTAAACCCTTCCCGCCAGAGCATTAGCCGCGGATGGCGACGCTTTCCATGGGGCCCGGGGGCGCTGGAGCGTTGCATTCCGAAGTTCTTCTCAAATAGAATTTGTGTACTATTACCATCCAATAACCATGACCGGCGTGGCTGAATAGCCATAAGTGACAAAAAATGGCTAAAAAAGTAATTGATATTCCATGGCGTGTATGCTTGTCCGATCACTTGCATTCTCGCGAACTAATCCTCTGACAACTAGACAGGCTCAACCTTTCAAATCCTGGTGCTTGCCTAAACAAAGATTCTTTTGCTTATATCCCCAGCTCTCTCTTTACCAGTTGTATAATATCTAATGCGGGGTCGCTTTTTAAAAGTATTCCCATGTCGAAGACTAACGACAGGTTTTGCTCCTTTGCAACGTTGGCAATAGCTTCGTTGATCTTGTTATAAATAGGCTCTAACAACTCACTCCGCTTTTCCTGTATTTGCTTTGCCATATCCTGCTCAAACTTCCCGATTTCCGATTCCCTCGCTTTTAATTTTGCAGCTTCCTCTTCCTGTTGTCCGGGACTCAACTCTCCCCGTTCCACCTTTTGCTGGACACGACCTGGTAATCCTGTTGCAACTGCTGCACCATACCTTGTCCCCTTGTCGTTGTAATTGTTTCTGGAGCGCTTCCACTTGGGCATTCGGCCTGCTTTACATCGGGCATACTGGCTAACAATTGGATCAACAGCGCCATAAGCGACCAGTGCTTCTGTTAAAAGTACCGGTACCGGAAGCAGACAAACCAAGCTGTGCCATGACCAAATTTGATAAGTTCAGGTTTTCGTCAACATAAAGCAATACAGATTGATCAAAAACCATATGTACGTTTTCACCCTTCGCCACAGTGGCTATGGCTTCATTTACCTGATTATAAATAGGCTGCAACAATTCTGTACGTTTGTCCTGCATTTGCTTTGCCATATCCTGCTCAAACGTTCCCGATTTCCGATTCCCCTCGCTTTTAATTTTGCAGCTTCCTCTTTCCTGTTGTCCGGGACTCAACTCTCCCCGTTCCACCTTTTGCTGAACGGCCAGGTACTCCTGTTGCAACTGCTCCACCATGGTTTTACCTTGTTGTTGTACTTGCTTCTGGAGCCCTTCCAGTTGGGTATCAGCCTGCTTTACGACAGGCAGCCTGGCTAATATTTCTGCTGAATTGACAAAGGCCATTGCAGCGGTACCCTCAACAAATGGATTATCACTGGTGACAGGCAGCCGATTGCTTTTTCGGAGCCAATGACTCCATATTAAAAGAATTATCGCCATACAACACTGAATTGAATACAGAAGTGTCAAAAACGCCGGCGACTCCTTTTTCCCGTGCCACGTCACGGATCATATTTTCTACCTTTTCCAGGAGAGGTTTCAATAACTCCTCCCTCTTTTGGGCAAGCGCTTGACTTATTTCCTGTTCATAATTCAATATGTCCTGCTGTTGTTTTTGCAGTTGTTCCTGTCTTTGTTGCTCCAGTACCGAGTGCACCTCTCCGTTTTGAACATTCCTTTTGCGACGAATCCAGCGTAGGCCTCCTGGAATCTTGTTGCCATCTCCTCCCCCTTTGCCACCAGTACTTTTTGGTACGCTTCCAGTTCCGCATCGGCACTTTTCGTCTCAGGCATGTTCTCTGCAATGAAGATTTCCCAAATTCAAAAAAGCTGAACGCTGTGCAATTGCGGGTTGGGAGCAATAAAGTAAAATGAGACAGGAATGAGCTAAGAAATACAAGTTTCGCATGGCTAATAATTAATTTAGTGATAAAACCCTGTGTCCCCGGCCGTAAACCCGATTCTGTGCAAGGCGGCTGGATCAATGTGCAATCCGAATTATTAAAACTCAGGATTTATCATCCTGATTAAGCTGGGCACTTTCAGCGTGCCAACGCTTTCATTTTTTCTGTCTCCAAGATAATATTTTTTGGGAGCAAAAATTTATTTTCTGTTTTATGGCACGGGAACCTTTTGCTTTGCGCCATAAATGTGGCAATATGGTAGTGGAAATATATGTTGTCTATGTTGGGCGGCAGTTAATAAATGCTCATGTAACATTATCGATTTAAATAATTCACCATGAAACGCAGAATATTCAACAAACAGGTTATTAAAGCAACCGCATTTACGGCGATATCTCCTACGCTTTATTCGTTTACAAACAAAAGTTCCTATGTCCGTCTTGGCGGTCCGGTTTTTGAAAAAATTGATTCCCCGGATACTTGGATCTCTGCACTGAAACGACAACATTATCGCGCTGCATATTGTCCCTTACAACCTGGCGCTGCTTCTGATGAAATTAAAGCGTATGAGCAGGCTGCGAAAAAAGCAGATATAGTGATTTCGGAAGTCGGTGTCTGGATAAACTTGATTAGTCCGGATACGAATTTGCGAAGTGACGCCATAGAAAAAACAAAAAAGGCACTCCAACTGGCAGATGCTATTGGGGCCAACTGCTGTGTAAATGTAAGTGGATCGAAAAACCCAGAGCACTGGGCAGGGCCTCACAAGGACAACCTTTCGCAAGAAACGTTTGATGAAATTGTACAAACTGCCCGGGAAATTATTGACGATGTTGCAGCTACCCGTACCTATTTTGCCCTGGAACCCATGCCATGGGCTTATCCGGATTCTGCAGACAATTATGTGCGACTTATCAAAGCAATTGACCGCAAGCAATTCGTGTAGACGCTGGACCGACGAATTCGATCTGATAAGCCGCACAATTATTTTATAACAGCGGTGCAATGATCAAGGAATGCTTTAGCAAACTAGGCCCGCATATTCGCAGTTGCCACGGCAAAGACATTGTGTTGAGGGAAGATATCTACACCCCACAACTTACAGAATGCAGACCTGGTCTGGGTTTCATGGATTATAGATGCTTGTCTTTTTAAAAGAACTAAGCAAGCTTAAGGATATCCCACTCATGATGGAACACTTGACTACACAGGAAGAATATAGTCTGGCTGCGAAATATATTCGTTCTGTTGGTAAGGAAGAGGGGATTGAATTGTAGTAATAACAACCACTACTTATTGGATTTTGAAGATTTATTCAGCAATTCATTTTGTATCGCGATCAATGCTGCTATCGCGCCGATGGGAGATGCAAACGCTCTATGAATTTAACCGGAAAGCGGAGAAACCATCTTTTCAAAATACCTCTTACTAAGATTAAAACTAAGGATGCGGGCGAGTTGGTGATCATCCCTCCCCCAACAACCCAATAATCTTCCCCACTTCTTCATTGAACTCCTGTTGCCAGAGTCTCTGGTGCTTGCTGGCGACTTCCACGAGTCTTCAAGATCAGTGCGACACCAAAAAATTCAAATTTCCAACTCAATAGTGATTTTTGTTGACTTCTCGCCTACGTAATGTTTCGTCTATGCAAAAAGAACATTGAATCCATCATCTATCTTCGATTCGATTTTTAAAACATCAATTTTTTAAAACATAAACCCATATGAGGAGGATAATTGTGAGAACCACTTTGTCAGTGCTTATCTCTTTAGTACGCTGGCAATCCCATTTTAAGCGCTTCATCCAAATGTTTACAAGCTTCAATCATCTCATGTACAATTTCATAAAAACATGAGAGTGGGAAAATGTTGGTAGGGGATTGTCATGGCGTCTGAAAGTACGGTAGCATGATGATAAAGGCTGACATTGGCTCAAAGAACATTAACGGTATTAGCTTTAAAATTATCGTTGTGAATAATGCGGCAGAAACCAAGGATTGCGCTTGTTTATTTCCTAAATGGGATGCTTTGTGGGATTAGTGTGCTCAATCAGGGCAAGTAGGCGGAATGTCTGATATTAACAAAAGCAGAGTCGTATAGCGGCAGCTTTTATCTAGCTTTGAAGGAACGATTCCAAATTGGGATTCATCATTAACAAACAAAAGACCGATGCAAGCGGATTGAAGGGAGTAGTTCGCTTATGTCGATGGGAAAGGTGTCTGAGGACTTTTTCACAAAATTTCAAACAATCGCAGACATTAAAGCGAATACATCAGTCCGGGGTTTACTTTTAACCCATGCTTTACGCTCTCTATTTGCGTATCTGTGAATTAAAGGCACCAGGAATGAATCAGCGTCTCATATCTTTACCTCATCCTTAAACTCAACTCCAGCATTGGAGATCTTGATTCAGGGTCGCTCTTGAAATTATAAATTAATTTTTGCCATGGGAGCGTCCGAACCAATCACTTTTGCTCTTGGTAGGAATAACAAAAACCGGCTATGATCAACAGAAGCAGGAGGTTATAAGAAAACATCGCATGGATAGAAAGTGATGCGCGTTAAAGATAAAAACACGAAGACCAAGGAGGAAGGAAGGAACCGGAGAAAAACGCCCCAACGAAGCGATACAACACGCAGCAACGCATTATATAGAAAACGGAATAAAAGAACCCCACGACGAACGGCCACCACACACAAACAAAAAGCCACACACCTAACCTTAAGACATATTAGAAGGCAATATTTTAATAATATAGTATATGTAAATATGTCCGAGGTGGGTTTGTCCTATTGAGGAGGACTGATGAAAATTATTCTACTCTTATTTGATCTGAAGTTTGCTATTCCTGTTCCCCCAACAACCCAATAATCTTCCCCACTTCTTGATTAAACTCCTTTTGCCAGAGCTTCAGCCGCTCGATGGCTGACGCTTTCCATGGGGCCGGTGGAGTCAGAAATGGGTACGATTTCGAATTTCTCTGTGAGAATGCGGTCCACGTGGTAAAACTTGCCGTAAAAGTTGATTTAACTCAGGGATATGCAATCTCATGCTAAGTGAATAAAAATAAGCTGTATGACACTACCTTTCTATTACGACTAATTTCAATGAAGAAGCTGTGACGACGGGGTTAATTTATGAAGTCTCTAATCGACGTTTTAACCGAGTCATATCCTCTTTTACTTTTCTATTTACAATCTTCCCATAGACCTTTTGGGTCAACTTTATGGAATAATGGCCAAGCAACTCTGAGACGGTTTCAATTGGAACATCATTCGTAAGCAATACGGTCGTGGCAAAGGTTTTCCGGGCAACGTGGACAGTTAAGTTTTTATTAATGCCACATATGTCCGCAATTTCTTTTAGATAGGCATTGAATTTGACGTTTGATGGTACTGGCAGAATCTTATTGGTTCCGGAAGTCCCGGGATCAGCCTTATATTTTTCCAGAATCTCAATAGCCTTTGGTAAAAGGGGAACAACAATATTTTTGCCTGTCTTTTGGCGTCGATATGTTATTTGCAAATCTCCTTCGAAATCTCTGGTAATATTTTCTGTCGATAGATTGAGCACTTCCTGAAAAGCCAACCCAGTATAGCAGCAAAAAATAAAGAAATCCCTAATACGTCCCAATCTTTCAATCGGAAACTCCTTCGATTCAACGATCGCCAACTCCTCTGTATCGAGAAATACAATTTCATTGGACTTTTCCTTTAATGGTGAATGCCTTATAAATGGGTCCTTTTCAATCCATTCATTTTGAATAGCGAATTTGATAATCGCCTTGAGACGTTGCGTATGTTTATTCACAGAACTTACTGAACCATTCTTATTGGCGAGTAAGTAGCCTTCGAAGCCAGATATAAAGGTATAATTCAACTCATTCAACCCAAATTCAGTTGTGCTGTATTTATTTGCCACGAATGATTCCAGGTGACGCATTGTAAGCAGATATTTTTCAAGTGTAGCGTCAGCATAGCCTTTACCTATCTTTTTTGAAATATTTTTACAAAACATTCGGAAGGCGCTGAATAATGAATTTGCTTGTAGGGATTTGCCCGTCAGTTCATTCTTCAACATATCAAAAGTAAGTTCCTTTCCATCCTGATCATATCTGATCAAGATTCCATTGATTTGATTTCGGAATTGGTCAATCCTTGTATTTGCCTGAAACGCCTGGATAGATTTACCTTTTACAATCCCTTTAGACGAATCAAAGAGATTTGGACTAATTTTTATCCCGGTTGAAATATCTAATCGCCTGCCAAGGAAGGTTATCCGACAATTAATCGGTACCTGTTTATCAGCTTCCTTGTTTCTCTGATAAAATGAAGTGGATACTCTTTGCATATTCAACTTTTCGAGGTGACGATTTTTAGGCTGGTAATTGTCACCTTTTTGTCACCTTGAAAGATGTTTGAATATATAATTTTTCCAAGTGACATGCAATAAAAAACCCCTCAAAAATGAATTTTGAGGGGTTTTAGTGTTATTTAATTGTACTCTAGCGGTCTGGACGGGACTCGAACCCGCGACCTCCTGCGTGACAGGCAGGCATTCTAACCAACTGAACTACCAGACCATTTTTGATGATTTTGCCTCTCTCCTTCTGAAAAATGCGATGCAAATGTAGATGCTTATATTTAACCATGCAACTGTTAATTTCAATTATTTAGACTTTTTATCGGAGATCGAAAAAGTGCGCGCTAAGGTCACCTGCATTATAACCAAATGCATAAAATCTGTTGTCGCAAGGACTAATTGTTTTACTTTTGCCTGTAAACTATGTAATGATGCTACTAGATTTTGAAAAACCGATCGTAGAACTGGATGAGAAAATTCAGGAAATGAAAACTCTGGCAGTTCAGAATGGTGTGGACGTGACCGATGCCCTGAAATCACTGGAAACCAAGCTGAAAGTACTAAAAGAGGACACGTACAACAATCTGACACGCTGGCAAAGAGTACAGTTGTCCAGGCATCAGGACAGGCCCTACACGATGGATTATATCTATGAAATCACCAATGACTTCATAGAACTGCACGGCGACAGAACGGTCGGTGACGACAAGGCAATGGTTGGGGGTTTCGGCACGGTCGAATGGCCAGACGGTTATGTTCGTCGGCCAACAAAAAGGTAGAAATACCAAGCAGCGCCAGGAACGCAATTTCGGTATGGCGAATCCTGAAGGTTATAGAAAAGCACTTCGGCTATTTAAGCTGGCCGAAAAGTTCAATAAACCCATCGTCACTCTCATCGACACACCTGGTGCATATCCGGGACTGGAGGCTGAATCACGTGGACAGGCAGAGGCTATAGCGCGCAATCTAAAAGAGATGGCTGTACTTAAGGTGCCGGTAATTTGCATTATCATTGGCGAAGGTGCATCCGGTGGTGCTATTGGCATTGGGGTTGGCGATAAAGTTTTCATGCTGGAAAATACGTGGTATTCGGTAATAAGCCCTGAGTCATGCTCGTCGATTTTATGGCGGAGCTGGGATTTTAAAGAACAGGCTGCAGAAGTGCTAAAACTTACGGCTGAAGATATGACTGGTTTTGGCCTCGTAGATGGTATCATTAAGGAACCACTCGGGGGTGCACACACGAATATGCACTGGCAGGCTCAGGAAATTAAAAAAGTGATCCTGGCCACGATTCACGAACTCCAGGCTCTTCCGGAAGAAACACGCATAGAAAAACGTATTGAAAAGTTCTGCTCCATGGGAGTAGTGATAGAATGATTTTCGGCTTTTTTCCAGGCAGAAATAAAGAAATGTGCCTGCAGTTTGCTTCAGGCTAACAAATTTTTTAATACAACATACGCTTCATGAATCTTCACATCATCCATTGCGGATTGTTTAAACTTGACGGCGGGGCTATGTTTGGGGTGGTGCCAAAATCAATTTGGCAAAAAACCAATCCGGCTGATGAAAGCAACCTGTGTACCTGGGCTTTGCGATGTCTTCTTATTGAAGATGGCAATCGGCTCATTCTAATTGACACCGGTGCGGGAGATAAACAGGACGAAAAATTTTTTCGTCACTATTATATGCATGGCGATTACTCGCTCGAATCTTCCCTTAAAAAAGCAGGTTTCGCCAGCAATGACATCACGGATGTATTTCTAACCCATCTCCATTTTGACCATTGCGGTGGAGCAACGCAATGGAACAATGCTGAAAAAACATTTCCCACACTAACTTTCCCAAACGCTACCTACTGGAGCAACCAGAGCCACTGGGATTGGGCTACTTTTCCTAATGCCCGTGAAAAAGCCAGTTTTCTCCATGAAAACATTCAGCCGATAAAAGACTCCGGCCAGCTACAATTCATCGATCCCTCTGTAAAAAGCCCATTCACCCAAATGGATATTCTTTATGTGGATGGTCATACTGAAAAAATGATGATTCCTCATATCAAATATAAAGATCATACGATCGTCTTTGCGGCAGATCTCTTGCCTTCGACCGGTCATATTCCGTTGCCATACGTCATGGGCTATGACACCCGGCCACTGCTGACGATGGAAGAAAAAGCACTATTTCTCCAAAAGGCTGTCGAAGAGAAATACATCATTTTTTTTGAGCATGACGCTGTCAATGAATGCTGCACACTGAAAATGACCGATAAGGGCCCGCGATTGGACACGGCATTTCCACTGAAAGAAATACTCACATGAAGAAAGTCGGCATTTCATTATCAGGCGGCGGCTCCAGGGGCATTGTACACATCGGCATTCTCAAAGCGCTTGACGAGGCCGGGCTCATCCTTAGCCGCGTAACCGGTACAAGCGCCGGCTCTATTGTCGGTTCGCTTTATTGTTACGGCTATTCACCCGACAAAATAATGGATATTGTCCGGGAGACTAAGCTGTTGCGCTACATGCGGCCGGCAATCAGCATGTCTGGTCTTCTGAAACTGGAAACCATTTTGCCATTATTTGAAAAATATCTTCCTGATAACCGGTTCGAAGCCCTTAAAATTCCATTGGTAGTGGCTGCTACTAATCTTCAGAAGGGCAAAAATGTGTTCTTTTACCAGGGTGAATTGATTAAAGCCGTCCTGGCGTCGTGCGCGATCCCGGTGGTTTTTGAACCGATCCGCATCGGCGATGACACGTATATTGATGGCGGCATCCTGAACAACCTGCCCGTGGAGCCTTTGATTGGCCATTGCGATATCATTATCGGGAGCAACTGCAATCCAATTTCAGATAACTATTCGCCCGGAAATATGCGATCCCTTCTGGAGCGTTCTCTGCTTATGGCGATTAGTGTAAATACTTATAATAAACGTGATATGTGCGATATCTTTCTGGAACCGGAACGCATGAAGGGTATTGGTGGATTTGACTTTTCAAAAGCCGAAGAAATTTTCCAAATTGGGTACGAATATGGAAAAACAATGGCACCTGAAATCATGAAGAAAGTGGAATGACAAATGCGACTAACACCAATTTTATGAAAATAAATGATAAACTATTACTGCAAGGCGCTCTGATGGCCGTCCTGCTATTTCCCAATTGCACCTCTATGAATAGTGATAAAAATCCAATGGCTCCTGCAGCCGACAAGGAACCAAAAGAACTTCTGGCACACGGAAACACCCGCATAGATAATTACTATTGGATGCGCCTGACCGACGAACAGAAAAATGCCGAAGTCAAAGATGACCAAACCAAAAAAGTGCTCGACTGGCTGACGGCAGAAAACGATCACCTGAAATCTGTTTTAGGTCATACGGAGGCTTTTCAGGAACAATTATTTAATGAGATGAAAGGCCGCATAAAGGAGGACGATGAAAGCGTGCCCTATTTTGAAAATGGCTACTGGTATTACAGCAAATTTGCGCAAGGACAGGAATATCCGGTTTATTACCGAAAAAAAGGTAGCCTGGATGCTGCTGAAGAAGTGTTGATTGATGAAAATGAATTGGCAAAAGGCCGAGAGTTTTTCAGCCTCGGTGATTGGTCTGTTAGCCCGGATAATAAGTTACTGGCATTCAGTGAAGACACCCTTAGTCGCAGGATTTACACCATAAAATTTAAAAATCTGGAAACAGGTGAGCTGCTCCCCGATATAATCAAGAATACGGAAGGCAATGCAGCGTGGGCCAATGACAACAGAACCGTTTTTTATACTTCCAAAAATGATGTGACACTACTTTCCGAAAAAATACTTCGACATTCGTTAGACACCAATTCCGATAAGGATGTAGTGGTTTACCAGGAAAAGGATCCGGCTTTTTACATAGGTGTGTACAGGTCCAAATCCGGCAAGTATATTATCCTCACCCAAAGAAGCACCCTGGCGAGGGACTATCAAATCCTTGAATCGGATGCCCCACAGGGTGAATTCAGACAATTCACAGCCCGGGAAACTGACATGCTTTATTCATTGGAGCATTTTCAGGATAAGTTCTACATCGTCACCAATTGGGAGGCGAAAAATTTTCGTCTTATGGAAACCAGTATATCCAGAACCTCCAAAGAAAATTGGAAGGAAGTTATCGCCCACAGACCAGAGGTACTCATGGAAGGGATAGAAGTATTTAATGATTTCCTTGTTGTAAGCGAAAGGAAAGCGGGACTCGCTAACCTCCGAATCATCCATCAAACAACTAAGGATGAGCATTACCTGGAATTTGACGAAAACTGCTATACCGTTTATCCATCCGTCAACCCGGAGTTAGCGACGGACTGGCTGCGTTTTTGCTATTCGTCACTGACGACACCAAATTCTACCTTTGATTACAACATGCTGACACATGAGAAGGTATTAAAAAAACAACAGGAAGTAGTTGGAGGGCATGACCCGGACGACTATTTCACAGAAAGAATCTATGCCACAGCGAGGGATGGCGTGCAGGTGCCGATTTCCATTGTCTATAAAAAAGACTTTGTAAAAGATGGATCAAAACCCTTGTTGCTTTATGGTTATGGTTCTTATGGGGCTACCATCGATCCGGCGTTCAATTCATCACTACTGAGTCTGCTCGACAGAGGCTTTGCGTATGCTATAGCGCATGTGCGTGGCGGAGAAATGCTCGGCCGACAGTGGTATGAAGACGGGAAACTGCTTAAAAAGAAAAATACATTTTACGATTTCATCGATTGCGCCAAATACCTTATCAATGAAAACTACACCAGCCAGGAACATATCTATGCCCAGGGCGGAAGCGCCGGAGGTTTGCTGATGGGCGCTGTGCTCAATTACGAGCCGGTATTATTCAATGGAGTGATCGCAGCAGTGCCTTTTGTCGATGTAGTATCAACCATGTCGGACCCATCCATACCGCTTACCACGAATGAGTATGACGAATGGGGCAATCCCGAAAACAAAGAATACTACGACTATATACTCTCCTACTCGCCTTATGACAACGTGGAAAAGAAAGCATATACCAATATCCTCGTTACGACCGGGTTGTTCGATTCTCAGGTACAATATTGGGAACCCGCCAAATGGGTCGCTAAACTTCGGGAATATAAAACCGACGACAATATGCTCATTCTCCATACCAACATGGAGGCCGGGCATGGTGGGGCTTCCGGACGTTTCAAGCGACTGAAGGACACCGCCCTGAATTACACCTTTATTTTAAATCTGGAAGGCCAGGTGCAGTAGAATTATGGTATACACCTGCAAATACTTCTTCCACGTTCGTCATCACAGAATTTTTACGCCCAATTTTTATTTATAAATTAATGACTCATAAATCCAAAAATCCTAAACTCATGAAAAGAAGAAATTTTATTGCCGGAGTCGGCACACTTGCGGCAGCGCCAGCCATCTCATTTGCCGATACGCAAAAAAAGCAAGATGAAAACAGGCAGTACATCGAATGGATAAAATATATCCTGCCGCTCGGCTCGAACAAAGGACGAGTTGAGAAATACTACAAGGACGCGGCCATCCCCGCACTCAATAAAATGGGTATAAAGAATATCGGTGTGTTCAATGTGCAGTTCGGACTCAATGAGCCTACCCTGTTTGTGTTGATTCCCCACGATAGCATGGACTCGGTGTTGACCTACGAAGCAAAGCTTATGAAAGACGAAACTTATGTGAAAGCCAGCGTTGATTTTCATGATTCCGACATTTCAAATCCTGCTTATGTGCGGGTAGAAAAAGGATTGATGCATGCCTTCAGGGACTGTTCCAAAGTTGAATCGAGCAAAGCAACAATGGGCGATGACCGTATTTTTGAACTCAGAATTTACGAGAGCCATAATTACAAAAAAGGCCAGAAAAAGATTAGCATGTTCAACGATGGTGGAGAAATAGCCACATTTAGACAAACCGGCCTGACGCCTGTGTTTTTCGGGGAAACTGTTTTCGGACCAATGATGCCAAATCTGACATATATGTTGGTATTTAAAAATACCGATGAGCAGAAAAAGGCGTGGGACAAATTCCGCGATCATCCGGACTGGATCGCGATAAAAGACCTGGAAGAGTACAAAGATACGGTATCAAACATCTCCGATATTATACTTAGACCGGCAGGCTGCTCACAACTTTGAAGTACTTTTTTCTACCGTAAAATATACACGGGCTCGTTACGGAAGGTTACGGGCCCGTTTTTTTGGATTTTATGGCTTTTGTAGTTAGTTCCGAAGCTGTTTTCCCGGAGAAGACCTGCGAAAAACCTGTCTCTGAGCAATTTCCACACATAACTTACACGAGTAGCCCACTCACCCGAATATCGGGATTTGCCTATTTACATAACTGTTACATTTCGGAATTAAAGTCAGATCTGAAAAATACGGCATATTTGTGGTGAAGTTGAAACTCCTGGTTTACTCCATTCTTCTTGTGATTCTTTGCCTATTCTACCTGCCGGTTTCAGCGCAGAAGTTTTCGAATAAGCCTATCTCACCTTCGAAAATGTGCCATTATATCCATAAGCAAAGGACGAAAAAGATTAAGAAGAAATTCTCCCTGAGCAAACCGGTGAACGACATGTCCAGAATAAGTTACAGCCCGGACAATATTCATTACCAGCGCCCGAGCTTTAAAGCACCGCCGGTAAAAAAGGAAGATATATTATCGGTACCCGAATTGGTCGCTTCCAACAAGAAGTTTAACCCGCCGAGTGGGCCCCTTCCTGAACCCGTGAATCAGCGCCAGGCAGAAATCAGGGAAATAGTCAAAGAAAAAATCAGCAGCGGTGAAGCAAATGAGCCCATCCTCGAATCCCTCTTTTTCATAACGGATGAAGCAGAGTTTGCCTATGTGGATTTTGATCCGTTTCTCCTGGCAGTAGAATTTGCATTGCAGGGCAAGATGGTATTGGTGGAAGGTCATACCGACGACCGCGGATCAGATGAACACAACCTTCAGCTTTCTATGGAAAGAGTGCGACAAATAGAAACTCTGATGCGCGACATCGGCGTACCGGAAGAACGTGTTTCTGTCATTGGATATGGAGAATCGATGCCAAAATATGACAATTCGACTGAAGAAGGTCAACAGAAAAACCGCCGGGTGGATTTTAAGATATTCTAAAAATCAATATCAGATTTAAAATCCTGAGTAAACCGGGATGAATCGACGCTTTGTAAATGTAATCGGCTATATTTACCAGTACAAAGTCACTAATTGAATTGATCCTTTCCTTTCAGCCTGAATTTCGGATCAACATTAATCAATAACCGGAATCACCGACCTGCCACCAAGATTTGTTGAATGTTGTATTGGTATTTAAACCAAATCTATGAGTCGCGTATTCTATTACCTTCTTTTAAAACCACTTTCGTGGCTGCCCCTTAGGGTGCTGTATTTACTATCCGGGTTTATGTTTTTTCTGATCTACTATGTGACGCGCTACAGAAAAAGTGTTGTCATGAAAAATCTTACAAACTCCTTCCCGGAAAAAAATCCGGGGGAAATAGAAGAAATCGCCAGAGCATTTTTCATTCACCTTTGCGATGTGATTGTAGAAAGTGTCAGGCTCTTTAGTATGCCTTTATCGGAAGTACGCCGACGATTCAAAATCACCAATACAGAAATTTTAGATGAATACTATAAACAAGGCAAGAGCGTGATCCTCGTAGGCGGACACTCACAACAACTGGGAAATGGCCGCCATCGCATTCGATTTGTATAGTCCACACCAGGCCATCGGCATATACACCCCGCTATCCGACAAATTTTTTGACAAGAAATTCGGTGAATCCAGATCGCGGTATGGCGTGAAAATCATCCCAAAAAAAATGGTTCCAAAATCATTCATTACCAACAAGAACAATCTCACCATGACTATTTTTGGTGCGGACCAGTCGCCGACGTTGAGCAAAGAAGTTTTTTGGCTCGACTTCCTAAGCCAGAAAACTGCCGTGCATGTGGGAACCGAGGTATTCGCTGTCAAATACAATTATCCCGTCATTTTCATCCGGATCGATAAGGTAAAGCGTGGGCATTACGAAGGAAAATTAGAGGTATTATGTGAAAATCCTGCGGCAACGGCTCGTGGGGAAATCACAGCAATGCACACCAAATATCTGGAGAATGTGATTCGCGAAAAGCCGCAATTCTGGCTTTGGTCTCATAGGCGCTGGAAAAGAAAGCAAATAACTGAAGAAACACCAGTTGAGCTGATTGTTAAAAAAGACGTTGCGTGAGGCCTGACAGTTATTCGGGAGCTTGATAAAATGAGTACGTTATTGCTGATTGGTCATTTTTAAGGCCGCACCCAAGCTTTCAGGGTAGCGCACTTCTGTCCTATTCCCCTTCCATGCGGCCGGATAGTATAGGTGGAAATGTTAGCGGGAATTACCCACACTTAGATAATGAAGAAAGCTGAAAGAGGGGCGGACTTCCGTATGCCTCATCGCCCTGTATAAGGAAGACTTAAGTCATTTGTTGATGTGTAAGAGGGTAAAGATGAGAGTGTTTGTAAATCAGTAGAGGGGTCGCTTTAGGGAATGAGGATCTACCCTGTAAAGGTATTGGACGGGGTGTGCTGTATGGGTGGTATGAGCCTGCAAAGAGGGGGGAGAGAAGATCCTCAAGATATGATGTGTGAGTTGAAGTATTCGGGTTTTAGTGAATGTTGTGGAATCTTGAAAAGAAGGAAAATTTTATGGAATTTAATGGATTGTTGTTATTATGCTATGTTGTAAATAATATGGGATTGGGATAATTGGTTGGAATGTGAAAAAGAAAAAAAAGTATTGTGAGGAATTGTTGATGTACCAGTCGCCGGTGTAGCCATAGTTGTTGGTGAGATGGGTAAACGCTAGGACACCGGATTGAGGATATTTTGTTTGATTGTAGCCATAGCCTAGTCTCTGTTTCTTTCCGGATTGGAAATATCGCCAAGATAATACCCAAAGATTTCATTGGTCAATTTTGCTGTTTTTCCATTGCGCCACAGCCATATCCAGCCGTATTCATTCACGAGTTGCGCGGCGCTCGACTCTACGCTTCCAAGGGTAATTTCATTGCGATAGTCCAGGTCGCCAAGCGGATATGGTTTTTTTTCGTAATGCTCCGGCGGCATATGGCGAATCCCTCATAGGAGTGGCATCCATTTATCATACCATGTGTGAGGCCGTCATGACGGATCCCAGATTCTTGTCGGATTAATTTGAAGGGGATTGTGCCGAGTATCAGTCCAGTTTATTAGGCATCCCAGATAAGAGGGATGGGCAGCCAATGGTATATCAGGACTGGCCCAAAAGTTTCAATAATCCATCGTTTGAAAATCATTCCGTATTCATCGGCCAAGTCGTACCAGAAGGGGAAAGCCCACGAGATAGATGGATTCCATTGATTTTTTTGGATCATCAATAAGTAACTTCTTCACCCACTCGCGGTCCCATGCCAGGTTTCCGCAATCAGGATCTTAAAAAGTGTAGCGTAAGGGCCCGTAAATATCTTTTGCCCATGAGGAAATACTTTCCTTTCCGCTGAAAATCCCTCATGCCAAACTGGTCCTCATGGACGTCTGTGACTTTTCCGTCAAGGAAAATGGTGGTTCGGGCTATGAGAGAAAGGGTATCCGGACTCCAGAGAGTGGTTTTTCCATGGCCACCGCAGGCTTAGTGTAATTTACTAGCCGAGGAACGATGCCGAAGCCCCTTTCTCCATATTTCTTAACTTAACGGCGAAGAATCATTCATTGGATCTCCATACATAATTTGTTGTGGTAAAAAGCTCCGCAGGCGGATTTTAGCGGTGACTTTGCCATTTACTGCATCCGGCAACAAGAGCGAATTAGCGACCATCACCTTTCCGGTGAATATCAAATCCACATCATCCCAGATACCGGGCAGATAGTGTTCTTTTCCTTATCGGACTTCCAGCAGCCTGTGCTGAAGCCAGTATGATCGCCAACTTTGATGAGGATTAGTTGTCTGGCCGTATTTGCACCCGAGTAATTGGTATCTCGATTGGCGTGTAACAGTCATGAGCGTGCCCATATCGATGCCATTGACATACACCTGGGTGACGTACTGGCTTTTCCTGATCCTCAGGAGAGCCTCATTGCCGCTTTGCTCCATTGGGATTTTAACGACTTTTTATACCAGTTATACTTCGGCACATAATCGATATCATAGACGCCGTGAGCCTGCTTGGTCTCTGCGGTTTCAGGTTTTTTAAACCAAATATCATAATCGTCGATTTTTGGTGTGGCCAGATGAATAAGCCCTGGTACCGGAATGGACCTTGTAAATTTCTTTGGGGGAAAGGCGGTTTCCGTTGGTCGAACTGCCATGAACCATTCAGGCTGATGGTGGTGCGCTGGGCGACCGCGAAATGAAAAAAAAGAAGCAAAAAGGAAAAGGAACACCTTTTTCATCTGGGGTGAATTTAAACGCTTTACAAATATCTACTAATTCCAGGTAATGTAGCGAAGACCACGAAATGCTGATCATCCCCAATAAAAAATATGTCAGCCCTTCCAAAAAATTTACACATCATCATGACTTGAAAAAAAGGTCGTTGCGGCATTCCACCTGTCAATTCCATCGATCGTCGGATACCGCAAGACAAAATAAGTATCATAAACCGTAATTCTCCCGATCATCAGGAAATAAATTCAGGATTGATATTTTTGAAAAAAGCACTATTTTTCATCGATGAAGATTTTGCATAAAAATCGGCTGATCGCCACAGGACTAATATTAACCGTACTCACCGTAGTGGCCTTCCTCCTGTTCCCGGAGGAAAAGATTGACTATAACAGCCAGGTAAAACCTATTCTCAACAAACATTGTATTTCCTGCCACGGGGGTGTGAAAAAAAATGGCGGTTTCAGCCTGTTATTTGAGGGTGAAGCCAAAGCTGAAACCAAATCGGGCCACCTGGCTATTATTCCCGGTCACCCGGATAAAAGCGAAATGATCAGGCGACTGACTTCCGATGACCCCGAAGAACGGATGCCCTACGAAAAACCTCCGCTTTCCAGTGCAGACATTAAAATCCTGCGAAAATGGATTGCCCAGGGGGCGCAGTGGGGAATTCATTGGGCATATTTACCGGTTGGGAATCCGGCAACTCCCGATCTGAAAAATAATGATGAATTCCGGTCTTGGGGGCGAAACGACATTGACAACTTTATTTATGAAAAAATCCATGCTTACGGCCTCACTCCCAGCCCACGTGCGGCCCTGCCAATATTAGCCCGAAGGCTTTCACTCGACCTCATCGGTCTGCCGCCACCGCCTGATTCATTCGACAGCATATCATCCGCTGAGAGCGATACACTCATGGATAGCTTCGTAGACGCGTTGATGGAATCTCCCCATTTCGGTGAAAAATGGGCAGGGATGTGGATGGATCTCGCGCGCTATTCCGATACAAAAGGATACGAACGCGATGACTCGCGAACCATCTGGAAATACCGCGACTGGCTGATTAAGTCATTCAATGAAGATAAACCCTATGATAGGTTCCTCATCGAACAAATCGCCGGCGATCTGTTTGAAAATCCCACCGAGGATGACATGATCGCCACGGCATTCCATCGCAATACAATGACCAATGATGAAGGAGGCACGGACAACGAAGAATTCCGGGTTGCTGCCGTTATCGACCGGGTCAATACTACCTGGGAGACCGTTATGGGGACGTCCTTCGCCTGCGTCCAGTGCCACAGCCATCCATTCGACCCGATCAAGCATGATGAATACTATAAGGTGATGGCGTTTTTCAATAACACGAGAGATGAAGACACCTTCGATGACTATCCTGTATTCAGGCACTTTTCTGAGGCGGATAGTCTGAACTTTTATGAGCTTAAAGCATGGCTTCATCAAAACGCTGATCAGAAAAAAGCGAGAGAAATCCAGATGCTGGTGCAGACCTGGCAGCCAACCATCAATTCCCTGGTGAGCGACCAGTTCGTGAATAGCGAATTGTCTGATACCAAATGGCTGGTTTACCGGAAGAACGGATCGAGCCGACTGAGGGACATTTCACTCGATGGGAAAAATACAATTATTGCCCGCTTTCGAAGCTTCAAACCCGGAGGTAAAATAGACATCCATATCGATAGTCTGACGGGTTCTAAAATCGCTTCCTATTCATTTCCACAAACAGATGGTCGCTGGGATTACGCTGAAATAAAATGCCTTGAAACCCCAGGAAGGCACGATTTGCACTTTCATTACACAAATTCAAATCTGCCTGATTCCCTGAGCAATGGCATCATGTTCGACTGGCTTTACCTGTCAGATGGATTCCCGGGCAAAGGTGTCTCAGGCTATGAAGCTAATAAAGAAAAGTTCTGGCAGCTCATGAAAATCAATGCTTTCCAGACACCCGTCATGCTCGAAAATCCTCCCGAAATGCACCGGCAAACCAAGGTTTTCGAAAGAGGCAACTGGCTGACGCAGGGAGAAACTGTGCAGCCCGGAGTTCCAGCGTTCCTGGAATTGCCCATGGATAATCTGCCAAATAACCGGCTCGGCCTGGCGCAATGGATCACTGATCCCAGCCATCCGCTGACTGCCCGTGTGTATGTAAACAGGCTCTGGGAACAGCTTTTTGGTATCGGCATTGTGGAAACGCTGGAGGATTTCGGCACGCAGGGTATCGCACCCACCCATCAGGCATTGCTCGATCACCTGGCATGGAAATTTGTCCATGAATTCCACTGGAGCACCAAGAAAATGCTGAAGTACATCGTGAGCTCTGCGACCTATCAGCAATCATCCAAAAGTGCATCAGAACAATTGGAGATCGATCCGCAAAACCGGTTGTACGCCCGTGGCCGACGCATGAGGTTATCGGCAGAACAAATACGCGATCAGGCGCTGGTGGTCAGCGGATTATTCAGTGAAAAAATGTATGGCCCCAGTGTAATGCCCTTTCAGCCGGAAAACATTTGGAATTCCCCATACAACGGCAGGAAATGGGTACAGAACTCAGGCGAAAACCAATATCGCCGGGCCCTGTACACTTATTGGAAAAGAACCGGCGCTTACCCGTCCATGCTCATTTTTGATGCTATGCCTCGGGAAGTGTGTGCTTCCAGAAGGATCAGCACCAACACACCGCTCCAGGCGCTCGTTACGCTCAATGATCCGGTGTATGTAGAGGCGGCTGATCGATTTGCTATGAGGATGTTAAAGGAAGGAGGTAATACCCCGGAGGAGCAGATTTCTCATGGGTATTATTTGATGATGTGCATGCCGATTACGGAAGAAAAGCTGAATATTCTCATCAATCTTTATAAAAGTGTAAAAAATGATTCGCTCATAAAAACAGTGGCATTGAGAGAAACTGATAAAAATGATTCTGCTCACCTGGCTGCAATGAAAATCGTGGCCAACGCCATGCTGAACCTCGATGAATTCATCATGAAAAACTAACCGCTACTATGGATTTCCATTCAGATATTATCCGTGCCCTCCATCAGCAAACAAGACGGCAATTCCTGAAACAGGGATCTCTGGGTCTGGGAGCTTTGGCGTTAACATTTTTGAATGGCGGATGCAGCGATTCCTCATCGAAAGGCAATGGCATTATTACCGATCAAAACCCATTTGCACCAAAGCCCCCTCATTTTCCCGGCAGGGTGAAAAATGTGATTTATATCCATATGGCCGGGGCGCCTTCTCAATTGGAACTATTTGAATACAAACCTGAACTTCTCAAACTCGACGGCCAGCTTTGTCCGCCGTCGCTCATGGAAGGTAAGCGCTTCGCGTTCATACGCGGAATCCCGAAAATGCTTGGTCCGCAAGCCATATTCAATCAACACGGAGAAAGCAGGGCCTGGATTTCCAACCTATTACCGCACCTGTCCACGATTGCCGACGAACTGACATTTCTCAAAGCAGTCCATACGGATCAGTTCAACCATGCTCCTGCGCAATTACTGATGCACACCGGAACGCCGCGGCTTGGCAGGCCGAGCCTGGGGTCATGGGTAACTTACGGACTTGGAACGGAGAACTCCAACCTGCCTGGTTTTGTGGTGCTGACCTCCGGAGGCAATAATCCCGATGCCGGAAAGAGCGTCTGGGGCAATGGTTTTCTGCCATCCGTTTACCAGGGAGTGCATTGCCGCAGCGATGGCGATCCGGTACTTTTCATCAACAACCCATCTGACATAGACCAGGAAAAGCGCAAATCTACCATTGACGCGATCAATGATATCAACCGCCTGACCTATCAGGAATTTAAAGATGCAGAGACTCTGACGCGCATTTCGCAATACGAACTCGCCTACAACATGCAAATCACGGTGCCGGAAGTGATGAATATTGCGGACGAACCGGAATACATCCATTCCATGTATGGCAGCAATCCGCATGAGTCGATCTTTGCGAATAATGCCCTCCTCGCAAGGAAACTTGTGGAACGCGGCGTGCGCTTCGTACAACTTTTCGACTGGGGATGGGATACTCACGGCACATCGGAAGATGGCTCCATCGATATAGGTTTGGTGAATAAATGCCGGCAGACCGACAAGGCTGTCACCGCTTTAATTTTGGACCTGAAACAGCGTGGATTACTGGACGAGACACTGGTAATCTGGGGCGGGGAATTTGGCCGTACACCCATGCAGGAAAACCGGGAAGGAAAAGTGAATCCGTTCAAAGGACGCGACCACCATGCGGAAGCTTTCACGATGTGGATGGCGGGTGGCGGACTGAAAAAAGGATTCAGCTATGGCGAAACAGATGAAATTGGCTACAGCGCCATGGAAGGAAAAGTTGATCCGTTCGACATCCAGGCCACCATTCTACACCTACTGGGGTTTGATCATGAGCGCCTCACCTATCCATTCCAGGGAAGGAATTTTCGACTTACTGACGTTGGGGGCAGGGTTATTAAAGAAATATTAGCATAATAATTCACTCATAACCCAGCGACACGCCAATGAATCTCCTTGAATTTTTAGGCCACTTTCATCCGGTGCTGGTGCATCTGCCTATTGGGATTTTATGCCTTTTTGTGATCATCGGGTTGCTGGTACCCGTGCAAAATGCCCAAAAATCCATAGACATTCTCCGAATCATGTTGTTGGTAAGTGCCGCGGCAGCCACCTTGTCGGCCGCATCGGGATTCCTGCAGGGCAGTTCGGGCGAATATGACGAGCAATTGCTCACCAGGCACCAAATCCTCGGCATTCTAGTCACCATTGCCAACTGGGGTTGCTACATAAAACTAAACCGGCTGCTCACGCTCAAGCTAAGTTACCGGAGAATGGTATTCTCTATTGTCGGCGTTCTGCTTATTCTTACCGGCCACGCCGGAGGTTCACTGACGCACGGATCGGACTTTTTGAATCCGCCTCCGGTGGCTGATTGGTTCTCCGTTAAATTCAACTGCCTCCAAAATCATCAATATGGATTCACAGGCTGAGGATGTAGTGTCGAATATATTTCATGAGAAATGCGTGAGCTGCCATGGGCCAACCAAGCAAAAAGGCGACCTGCGGCTCGATTCACAAGATGCAATTTTTAACAGCGCTGATGAGGCGTTTCTTCAGGCGGATAACTCTTTGTTGATGGAGAGAATTACGCTTCCGCTCGATGATGATGACCATATGCCTCCGCAGGGAAAGAAACAATTATCCAAAAATGAAATCGCTTTTCTGAGTTGGTGGGTGACCAATGGTGCCGTATTCGATAAGTCGCTTGCCGAACTGAAAATACCATCAAATCTCCATGGAATTCTGACCGAAAAAACTGAAGAAAATCCATTGCTGCCCAAAGAACCCGTCGATCCCGCTCCGGAAGCAGCCATCGAACAACTGCGAAAACTCGGCGTTGTGATATTGCCGGTGGCTGATAATTCGAATTATCTCACAGCAAGCCTTGTAAATACCCTGCCTGAAAACATGGTGGAGATATTGACTGAGCTAATAAAAACAAATGCTCAGTTGATCTGGCTGAGTATGGATTTCCAGAACCTTGATGAATCCGACTGGGAAAGCCTTGGGCAATTGACGGCTTTGCGGAAGCTCAGCCTCCGGGAGACGAATTTCAGTGATATGCAAATGTCGCATTTGAAATCACTTCCTCAACTGGTTTATCTGAATCTCTCCGGAACCCATGTCAGCGACTTATCAGCCCTGGAAAATTTGCCAAAACTCCATACCATTTACTTATACCAGACTAATGCGAACCACGCTACCATTCAACAATTAAAAACCAAGCTTTCACAAGTTGATATTGATACGGGGAATTATATCGTTCCGGTACTGGCTTCTGACACAACTGAATTTACCAAAGCGGATCTTAAGTGATTGGAATTAATTGTGAAAATGAAGCTCTCCCAGTTATGATCAGGCTATTTCTATACCATGTTTCTGGATTTCACCAATAAAACCTGCGTCGTCAAAATCTTTCTCGATTAGGATTGGCTCAATTCGGTCATCAATCTGTCTTCTCAATTTCCATAAAAGCGGATTAATTGAGAAATAATCTCCATCAAGGCTGTTGACAATAATCGCCACATCGATATCGCTATCTTCTCTTTGCGAATTCTTAGCGTATGAACCAAAAAGATATACTTTATCTATTTGAAAATAATCATTCAACAATAATCTGTATGCCTTGACTTTACTTATAGCTTCTCCTTTATCCATAATTGCAACTCCCTGGTACCTTGAATGATTTCAATGCATTTTACATCTGTAAGGCTTTTCAATAATCGCTCCTTATGTGATGGATAACGTGCTTCAATATGTCAGTGGTTCTATTTGGTCGATAAATTCTCGTTGACCTTCGGAGAATGATTCATAGAATTCACCTTTCTTAGCAAGAAAAGATAAGCTATGCGAAAATGGAGCCGGTTTCTGCTTATGCTTTATAAAATATGCCTTGAGTGCTTTCTCGATCGTTTGATGGCACATGAATCCTACATATAAATATCTTTTGCTTTTTAGCATAGCCTCCGCGGTTTCTAAATCATAATCCGAGAGTTCTATCCACTCCTTAATCTTACTATCCATTCCGCTGCATTATATCAAAGATAAGGGATAGGTTTGATTTATAGTCAGTTATCCCATGCTTAATGTACATTCCGTCATTTCCGTATCCCTGTGTCGTCTTCAGCCACAAAAGAATGAACAAAGGCGGATTTGAAGTAAGCGGTTTTTTATCCGCTTTTTCGACGATTGCAAATGTCTGACCAACGATTATAGGATTCCTGCTTGGCAGCAGGCAAGTGTAATCCAAATAACATAGTGCGCTAATAAATTAACAGCAGTTGGCTGGCTTCTTCCGTCTCTCAGATATTTAGATGGGTTTTGTCATTTGGAATGTCAGGGAGACATGATGCGCAATGGTTCGAGTCATGACGGCTGGCGGACTTTCGAAGCGCGTTTCTGTCTCACGAAATCCCAAATGTGGAACCAAGCACAAAATATTTCATAGACTTAGCACTTCATCCGCGCATATTGCCAAACCGATGTTGTGCGTTCGTTTGTATCTTGTTAGCTTTCCAATCCGAATGGTCTAAATTTCCTTATATCGATAAATTTTCGAAACAATCGATAATGAAAACAAGTCATAATTGATAAATGTATGATCTGAAAACGGCACAATATGATGTGTCGTACGTTTTCCATCTAGATAAAGTCCGGACTCTATGTCGAATGTAGCTTTTTCAAAAATTGTTGTTTCCACGGCTTCAATAGAAGTATAGGTCCGCTGGCAATGTCTTTTTGTTCTAGGAACTTGTCTATAATTGTTCAGACGTGACGTGTCATTATGCTAATTACATATAAGTCTCCATTTTAATTCTCGAAGTCGAAGTCTTGTAGCCTATATTTTTGCTTGTCCCCAAACGTTGTCATTTTTCTGCATACGCTAAAGCTTCCTTGTCGATCCGTTAGCTTTCGTCAAGTGTTAAGTCTTGTGCGAAATCTGATATAAGAAGTAATGGTCTTTCCATTAAATTCTTGGCTACAATTGACACCGGCATAATCTTCATACGAGCATCTAAGTTTTGTAATTTGTCGAAAGGTTAGTAGTCCATACTCCAGAGTATCTTTTATCTTTTTCCACATTGTCTTGTACGGTCTGTCTAAAAGCTACGGCACACAACTTTTTACTATCCGTAACTCAATTGCGCCTATAAACCCATTTTTAGATGTATAGACGCCATGATATGGCGGATATTTTTCAATTATCAAGGTAAGCATCATCTATAAAGTATCAAAAGGTGAGATAATGTTTTGAATGCTTTTTGTACTTCTCTCCGTATATCTGCAGGTAAGGCATTTTCGTGGTATTCATATCCTTATAAAAATCCTCCTTTTGTACATCCAATAACAGATATACCACAGCAGGAACAGCACAACGAGACTGAAATAAATGCAAAATCCTTAGCGGTTCGTGGGGACGCGAACCACTGCATGGATCGGTATTCCCGGCCCCCAGCCTCGCCGAAGGAGATAGCTTCGCCCCCGAGGAGATGTCACCATGCCATATTACCTCCCTTTTTCCATGTACCCGGAGGGGGATACCGGCCCGATCCCCAAATACTACCCCACACCCATTCCCACCCCCCCCACCAAACCAAGCACCAGAGGGTAAGGCCATAACCACTTCCCCCAAAGGGATTCTCTGCGGGCCCAGACCCCGAGGATCCACGGGAGAGACTTCCGTATGGATACGAGCTACCATCTTCCCACATCCCCCCTAGAATGTCTACACCCCAAACACAAGAGGAATCTAAATAATCATTCTATATCTCTTATCATATATATAACTAAATCTATAAAAAGGGTTTTCCCTAATTTTTTTCCTAAAAAAAAAAATAAGGCAGGCGGGTGTGCCGGGATCTCTCGCCTCTTTGCGATGAAAGCGCAAAACACATGCAGACCCCGGAACAGGTCCGGGGATTTTTGCCACTTATTATGTTTCTTTTTGCCTTTATCTCAACACGTCATCGGCGGCGGAGTCGAAGTGTGAGCGATACCGAAGTGTGATCGGAAATCCTCTTCGATGCAGGTTTCGACTCCGCTCAACCTGACCTTAGCCCTTGTCACACTGAGCGGAGTCGAAGTGAAATAAAATAGCCGAGCTGCAATCCATCACTTTTGAAGCGTCATCTTTCAATTTCACTATTTTTTCAGCAACTTGTCTCCCATTGATATCCATGAAAAAAGCATCATAAATCCATGAAAAGATCAGAAATAAACCAGGCGGTAAAAGAGTCTGCCGCATTTTTTAAATCCAATGGCTGGGCGCTCCCTCCCACTCCGCGATGGGATGTCACTGATTTCGGATTAGGCGATTTCAGAAGGAGCGGCTTAGTCCTTATCAACCTGGCTGAAGAGCCTGAATACTGCGAAAAACTCATGTATGCGTCAAAAAACCAGGTGACACCGGCACATACGCACAAGAAGAAGAAAGAGGACATCATCTGCCGAACAGGCAAACTGGCGATTCACTTTTGGGAGGGATAACCAGGTGGAAATTCAGCGAGACTCCATTTCGGTCTGAAGGTAAATGGAGAATCTCAAAGGAATTCAACTCCGGCGATAAGGTGATTTTGGACAGCGGCGAGCGAATCACGCTCGTTCCCGGCATTTACCATGAGTTTTATCCGGTTTCCGACCAATGCATCATCGGTGAAGTTTCCACTGCCAACGATGACCTGAATGATAATTTTTTTGTGAATGACCAGGTGGGAAGGTTTCCGAAATCGAGGAAGATGAACCTGCACTGGTAAAATTGGTGAGCGATCCTGCCTAATCGGTTTTACTAAACTCGATAACAAGGGCTCTGATAAAAAAGCATCTATTCATTTGCCTGATTTAATACATCTGATAAGAGTTTATCGGAAAACCGGAAATTCGTCAATTTGATCTTTTCAATAATTGGTCGAATTTCTTGAATTAAACCCAATTCTTTTGATTTCAATAAAAACCCAAATATGCCAGAATATCTAAGCCCTAATTTCTCCGCTATTTTTCGACCTTTCAAATCATCAATGAGCAGGATCGCATCCTTGGTTTCTAACATTAATGAGATCGCGCTTGCTTCTCCTGCGTCCAAATCCATCTCTAATATGTGCTGATAATTTTTGTTTTTGGGATCGATAACCTCTACCCACTGCCGGCAAATCCGAAATTTAATTCATCCTTAATTATCGACGTAATGAGTATCTGACCTGGGAAAGCATGGAGCAGTTCAAGTTCTTTGATTTTACTCAAAAGTTATTAAACAGCTTGTGTCTGAAATTATAATTTTAGAATTGAGACGCATCCCTTTTTATTTCAACAGAGGGATAATTGATCAACGAAACGTTGTAGTCAGAAAGTAGTTCAGAAAACGTAAACTTGGTCATATTGGCCAATTCGGCAGCCTGTCCAAGTGAGAGCTTACCAGCTTCATATAATTTAGCAGCAAGAAACCTTATAGTTTCATTTTCGCTTATTTCAATATTATCCGGTATATTTAAAACGACCTGTTTCATATTCCAAATATAATATAAACTGCTATATCTATTGACAACACATAGCTTTATACTTTTACCAACACAACAGGTAAACAACCATCCAATAGATTGAGACTAACCATGAGAAACGGCATCTACGCGGCAGGCAACTGGATCATCGACGATATAAAAATAATCGATGAATACCCACACCAGGATGGCCTCGCCAATGTGCGGTCGGTGAAGTCGAACAACGGCGGCGCTCCATACAATATCCTTAAGGACCTCGCCATGCTCAAGGCCCCATTCCCTCTGCATGGCGCAGGATTGGCAGGTGATGATGAAAAAGGTAAATTTATCATCAACGACCTGGAAAAACACGGTATCAATACCGGGGGCATCCACCTCGACAAGCTTTCCCCTACCTCCTATACCGATGTGATGACCGTGGCCTCGACCGGCCGAAGGACGTTCTTCCACCATCGCGGGTCAAATGCATTCTTCGGACCGGAGCATATCGATTTTAAAAATAATGCACGGATTTTCCATATGGCTTATCTGCTCCTGCTCGACAAAATGGATGAAATCGGTGAAGATGGTCGGACAGTCGCTTCACACGTTTTCGAAAAAGCACAGGCGAGTGGATTCCTTACTTCATCCGACATCGTCAGTGAAGCAAGCGACCGGTTCAATAAGGTCGTTCCGTCTTCGCTACCCTATCTGAATTACCTGTTTGTTAATGAATATGAAGCTTCGAAAATCACCGGAATCAATATCATCGTCGATGGGAATATTTCGCAAATCAACGCTGAAAGAGTACTCGATGCCTTAATCGATGCCGGAGTGAATGACTACGTCATACTGCATTTCCCGAAAGGTGCCATTGCCTGCAATTCCAGAAAGGAAAAAACTATTCAGCCGGCGATCAATGTACCCGGAGACCTCATCAAAGGAACCGCAGGCGCTGGTGATGCCTTTGCGGCAGGAGTGCTGCTGGGTTTGCATGAAAATTGGCCGATCGCAGATTGCCTGAGGCTGGGTGTCTGTGTAGCTGCCTGTTCGCTATTCGATGAATCCTGCTCCGACGGCGTGGTGCCAATGGCTGATTGCCTGAAATTGGCCGACCAGTTTGGGTTTTGACGGTTTTCCAATAACTTACATAAGGTAAAAGCCCTTGGCCATTTTATAGGGAAGAATTTTTATGAAAAACCCGAGGAGAGGCAGAGGGGCTGGTTATTAAATGGAAATAAGGTATTGTTTATATAATGTGTGCAAACAATATATAGTTTATACGCATTGATGATTTGATGAATCACAAAACTTATATGCCAAAATAATTTATGACTAAGGCATCAATTTCCGATTAGTCTATGACTAAATGGAAATATGTCACAGAAACCCTTGGATTGGATTAAGAATGATGTTCCAGTAAAATAATACTTATTCCATTCAAAGCGCTTTTGGATCAGCAATTTTACTACTGGAACAAAATGGCAAGTTGAATCTTGATAAATCCTAATGTGAATTACATTCGATTGCTAAATTTTATCACAAGATAAAATTCGGCAAAATTCAGAACCATCTACGAAATACTAGGTCAGGGAAAGATTGCGAAGAGATGGAGCAAAAGTGGGGAAAAGAAATGATGTATACTGATGAGCAATGGCAGAGTATTTCGAAGAAGATAGCGTACCGCATAATCCCGGTGAACGCTTTGAATATTCATCTTTCGGGATACTTTGGCAGGTTAATTGTCAAAAACGCATTCCGGAGTCCCCACAGGACAATCCTAATAGATAAGTTATTTATTCCCTTAAGTATGACAAATATACTCTCTAGAGATGAGGATAGAATAACACCCAATGAATCACGATGGATATATATAAGAAATGATTCCCTTAAATAGAAGCGATTGATAGAGAGACTGTCGTGGTGGTGGTGTTTTTAGAATGTAGAAGGAAGAATCGGAATAATATTTTGGAATTGAAGTACAATAAAGGGAGCGGCCCCATAATATTTAGAGCCTATTATGCGAAGTTTGTGATTGTGTATAAAATTGAAACAGAACTCTGTTCCGGATCGCTATAGGTGCAATGTTAAGGGAAGTCTATTAACAACTATCTCGTTGTTTAGATTTAAAAAACTTGATTAGCATTATTTTATGTGTGAATTGGTGCTTCATCATCTATTTATAACCGATAAGAGCATATGTGGGCCTAGCCGTGAGGGTTGTAGTATACTACTAACCTAGATGCTCCGGGAATGGTTCCTTTTGGTCCTTATTCCCTTCCAAGCCCCCGAGAGTAGTTATTATGAACTTATACATACGTGCGCTCCCTCCTAATAGGAACGAGCTTTTTTTGTCGATAGTTTTCTTATTTGAGAGAGATTACAACTTTCCCTTTATCTCTTTAAGACACTGCCGAATTTTCTGTTTTGAACTCTTTTATATTTTGGATTAAGCTATAATAAACGCTCTTTGAATAATTAATGGTGAATAAGAATCTCACTTTTAGTATTGTAGTAAGGTTATCAATTTTCTCAATTTCATCCCTTACCGCCTAACCTATCCAATAAGTCCCTCCGAGACCCTTAAGGCAAAATATTTATATAATTATCTCTGTTCTAAAAAGCGTTGGATCTGGATTTGTTAAGTTATATTGGTATGTAAAAAGCCGAGTTCTCCTTCCCGTTCGGGTCCCGTGATGATAGTATTGTATCTTTAATAGTCGTATGGGCTCATCCTCCTTCCTTATAAAATCAAAAAGTTCATCCATGAATTCATCAATCCTCGACCAGTCAGGCGGAACATGATTCGATTTGCTATTTTGACGTTTGTATTTCTATAATATCCGGGAATGTAATCACCCTCTCCATCAGGAGGAGGAACATCATAACTATCCGTTTATGATTGCTACGAATTCGGTTTATATTGTACTCTTCGACATTTTCCTCAATAAAGGCCATGGCTTTTTAATGTTTTAATCTCCATAATGCCCTGTCCCTTAGTGATTCATTCTCCTCTAATTGGTCTCAATGTACTCGGCTATGGTAGTATTATTTCCTTCGATTCGGGCCGAACCAATACTCTCCAACGTGCGAAATATGTGCTTCAACTGAAAGAATACTTGTGGATGTGTCGAGCCTCCCAGACTCTTTTAGCAAATGATCTAATTCGAGAATCAACCTTGTCAGATTTGATCCAAATTCAGGTTCTACTAGATTCAACTCAAACTCTTTTGACATCTCAATCACTTAAGAATTACAACAAGCTAAAACAACAATTAACAAATAAACATATATTTTCCTGTTTATCAACCACATATATCGCATATCGGTCGTTTATACAATTAACATATAAACACATCACAAATTAACACAATAATCAATATGATTTAACAACAAAGAGAAAACAGGCGCTAATCCATTTGACGTCCAACGAGCCTAAACTGATGGGGAAACTATGTCCGCCACCCACCGACCGCCAAAGGCGTGCCAACGAGGCACCGGACATTTCAGCTACCCTCAGTATAAACCAGATAAGTCAACTGTATCGAGAATAATACGAGTTAGTTTCCATTCGCGGCGGACAAACGATTTCGGATAAGATTTTTTGGTTAGTTTTGCCGTTGATTAATTTCCCTTTCGCATGAAAAAATCAGGCGTTTTTTCCTTGGCCCTGCCGCATATAATTGCGGTAGCTGTATTTCTGATCATCAGCATACTGCTCTACCGCCCCATCATCTTTGACGGGAAGGTGATGGATCAAAATGATATCAACCAGGGCGTCGGTTCATCGAAGGAAATCGTTGACTATCGCAATGCCACGGGCGAGGAAGCGCTCTGGACGAATGCTATGTTTGGCGGTATGCCGGCCTATCTCATCAGTGTGGAGTGGAGTGGCGCATTCCTCATGGATAATCTGCAGCGACTCATGCAATTGTATATGCCACGGCCTGTCGGCGAAAATTTCATTGCCTTCATCAGTTTTTACATTCTTCTGCTGGCGTTTGGGGTCCGGCCATATCTTGCACTAAGCGGCGCTTTGGCATTTGGACTAAGTACATTTTATGTCATTAGTATCCAGGCTGGCCATATGTGGAAAATCCGTGCCATTGCGTACATGCCGATGGTTCTTGCCGGTGTGAAGCTGGTGTTTTCACGGAAATATTTAGCAGGATTTATCCTTACGGCCATAGCACTGGCGCTGGAGATCAATGCCAATCACCTTCAGATCACATACTACCTCTTCCTTGTACTGGGAATCTATGGTATTTCGGAACTTATCTACGAAATAAAAGCCGGTCAACTGAAATCCTTCGCTACCAAAATTTCAATTCTGGCAATAGCAGGAATTCTGGCCGTCGGTGTCAATGCCGGAAGGCTGTGGACCACCATGGAATACAGCAAATATTCTATACGCGGCAAATCGGAAATCACGACAAAGGGAACTGAAAGCGAAACGGGTCTGGAGAGAGATTATGCCTTCCGCTGGAGCAGTGGCAAATGGGAATCGATGACGTTATTTATCCCTCATCTCTATGGCGGCGCAAGCGGTGTATATAACGGTAATGAGTCTGAAACCGCCAAACTCCTGCGACAAAACAATGCCCCGCTCAATGAAGTGCCTCAAATCGAACGGGCCTATCTCGGCTACTGGGGTGCTCAGCCAGGTACTGCCGGACCGGCCTACGCAGGGGCAGTAGTCTGCTTCCTTTTCATCCTCGCTTTTTTCTTTGTTGATAAAAAAGATAAATACTGGATTTCGGCCGCAATTTTACTTTCCGTAATGCTCAGCTGGGGCAGCAATTTTCCGTCATTCAACAACCTGGTATTTGACCTGCTGCCGGGATACAACAAATTTCGCGCTGTCACCATGATCATAATTCTCGCTCTGATGCTGCTGCCGCTCATGGGATTTATGGGTTTGCAAAAGCTTATCGATTCGGGATGGAATGCCGAAAACCGCAAAAAGCTCCTTATCGCCACAGGTATTGCATCCGGCATCGCCATACTGGCGCTATTAGTTACCAATCCGGCCACTGTAGATGGAATCCAGAAAGTATTTGCTGACGCCATCCGGACCGACAGGAAGGACATCATCCGGAACGACGTGATCCGGACGATTTTCTACGTACTACTGACGTTCGGCTCCATCTGGTTATTACTCACCAACAAGATCAGCAGTCGCATTTTTGCCACCATACTCGCAGTGTTAGTCGCGCTCGATCTCGGACTAGTGGATTCACGCTATCTGAACGATTCGGCATATCATACGGAAAATAATCGTACTTTCTTCACAAAAACACCAGCCGACGAGCGGATTCTTACCGATACGGAAGCCGGCTATCGCGTACTCAATCTGCAGGATCCTTTCAACGAGGCACGAACAAGTTACTTCCATAAATCGATTGGCGGATATCATGGCGCTAAGATGAGGCGCTATCAGGATTTGATCACTAACCGGCTCGTTCCTGAAATGCAGCAAATAATGCAGGACAAACGGATAACTGCCGAAAATTCAGGGGTAATCAGTATGCTCAATGCAAAGTATCTTCTGGCCGGCCAGCAGACTGAGGCGGTTATAAAAAACCAATTTGCCAACGGCGCGGCCTGGTTTGTGGATGAAGTTGTCAGTGTTAAAAACCCGGATGAAGAGCTTCAAAAAATCGGCGAAGTGGATTTGCTTCGTGTTGCAGTACTTGATGAAGGGAAGTTCAGTGTCGGTGAAATAAGTAGCGACTCCACAGCCTCCATTTCATTGACCAAATACCAGCCCGGTAAACTTGAATATGCAGCGTCGACCAAATCAAACAGCCTGGCTGTCTTTTCGGAAATATATTACCCGGAAGGGTGGAAAGTATTTATTGATGGCAATGATGGCCAAATACTGCGCGTGAACTACATTCTCCGTGCACTGGAATTGACACCCGGAACCCATAAAATTGAGTTTCGCTTCGAACCTGCGTCCTATTACATCGGCAATAAAATCATGCTTGGGTCATCGCTGATCTTAGTGCTCATTGTCGGGTACGGAATATTCAGGTTGTGGAGAGACGGTAAAACCCCAGACGGTGCCATTGCCTGAGATGAAACGTGTGCTCATCATCACATACTACTGGCCTCCAAGTGGCGGCGGTGGTGTACAGCGATGGTTGAAATTCGCAAAATACCTTCCGGAATTTGGCTGGCAGCCGGTGATCTACACCCCAGAAACCCAGAACGCACCAGCAACAGACGATACGCTTAAACGGGATATTTGCCCTACTCTAGAAATAATCCGCAGACCAATTTGGGAACCGTACTCTTTCTACCGAAAAATTACCGGGCGTCCGGCAGATGAAAACCTTGGTGCAGCATTTGCCTCCGGCAAAAAGGACAAGCCTGTCATCGAAAATATATCCAACTGGGTCCGGAGCAGATTTTTATACCTGATGCGCGAAAATTCTGGATTCGACCTTCCGTTCAGTTTCTAAAAAATTATATCCCTGCACATAATATCGATGCAGTCGTCACGACCGGGCCTCCGCATAGCATGCATATGATCGGGTTGGGATTAAAAAAAGCGCTTAATATCCAGTGGCTTGCCGACTTCCGCGATCCATGGACAGATATCGATTATTACGATGAATTGAAGCTGACTACCTGGGCTGACAAAAAACATCACCGACTGGAGAAGGAAGTGCTACAATCTGCTGATCGGGTGGTTTGTGTTAGCCCGTCGAATGGTGCCGTTTTGGGTAAAAAGGGCAACGTTTCTGTAGAAGTCATCACCAATGGCTTTGATGAAAGCGACGTGCAGGCCGCGAGTGTATCGCGGAATAAAAAGTTCTCGATTTCCCATATCGGCACCTTTATGGCCAACCGAAACCCGGAAGCGCTATGGCAGGCGCTTGCCGAATTGATGGAAGAAGTTGCTGGATTCAAAGCAAACTTTCACCTAACCCTCATCGGTAAGACGGATGCCTCCATCCTGCAGGAACTGGAAAAATATCAATTATTGCCATACGTAGAATCGTTATCGCAGGTGACGCACCAGGAAGCGATACGCCGCCAGCAGCAGTCGCAGGTGCTGCTCATCACGGTAAATAAAACCGGCGACAGCAAAGGTATGGTGACAGGCAAGGTATTCGAGTACCTCGTATCGGGCAGGCCCATTCTGGCCATCGGCCCGACAGACGGTGACCTGGCCGCTATTTTGAAAGAAACATCGACTGGTGTAATTTCGGACTTCGATGACAAAACATCGATGAAGTCACAAATCAAGACATTTTATGAACATTACCGGAAGGGAACATTGCGCGCCACACCCATCAACATTGAAAAATATTCCAGGAAAAATCTGGCCGGGAAGATGGCAGACCTACTAAACAGCATGAATTTATGAAATTGAAATTTGGAATAATCGGTTGCGGACGGATCGCCGAGCGCCATGCGGAACACATCAACAACCTCGGTGAACTCGTAGCTGTTTGCGATATAAAACCAGAGCGGCTGGAGGTATTCCAATCAAAATATAACTGCCGAACCTACCTGGATATTTCAGACTTTCTGGACAAGGAAAAGAGCATGGATGTGGTGTCGGTCTGCTCGCCGAACGGGTTGCATCACGACCATTCGGTAATGGCATTGCGAAAAGGATTCCATGTATTGTGCGAAAAACCCATGGCCATCAATGTAGTGGACAGCGAGCATATGATCAACGAATCACTTAAAGCCAACCGGCGATTATTTGTTGTAAAGCAAAACCGGTTTAATCCACCGGTGCAGGCTGTGAAGCAAGCCATTGATGACAGCAGATTTGGTAAGATTTACAGCGTACAACTGAATTGTTTCTGGAACAGGAATCCAAAATACTACAGCACATCGGACTGGAAAGGCACGCTGAAACTGGATGGCGGAACGCTTTTCACACAATTCAGCCATTTTATCGACCTGCTCTATTATTTCTTTGGTGATGTGAGCGAGGCAAAAGGCTTCAGTGGCAACTTCGACCACCAGGGCATCATCGAGTTTGAAGATTCGGGCATGGTGGCCATCAAATTCTATAACGGTATCCTGGGCACCATCAACTATACGGTAAATAGTTACGAGAAAAATATGGAAGGCTCCATAACGATTTTCAGGGAAAAGGGCACTGTGAAAATCGGTGGGCAATACCTGAATGAGCTGGAGTATCAGCATTTTCACAATTATGAAATCAAGGACCTGCCTCCCGGTAATCCGCCAAACAACTATGGAGAATATAAGGGTTCCATGTCCAATCACGACCAGGTGTATGCCAATGTCATTGACGTGCTGCAGAACCAGGGTGTCATCGCCACCAACGGTTTTGAAGGCCTGAAAATCGTTGAGATTATTGATAAAATCTATAAAGCTATCCGGTAAATGGAATTCAACAGAAAACAGATCGGGATCGTCAACGTGAAATTCGGGAAAAACGTCACGGTTGTGGAACCGTCTAACCTTTACGGTTGTACCATCGGCGACAATACATTCATCGGACCCTTTGTCGAAATCCAGAAAGACGTCACCATCGGTAAAAACTGTAAAATCCAGTCGCACGCATTCATTTGCGAATTGGTGACTATTGGCGATGATTGCTTTATATCGCACGGCGCTAAGTTTGTCAACGATCTCTTCAAAAAGGGCGGCCCTGCTGGCGGTGATAAAACCCAATGGAAATCCACACACATTGGCCATCACGTTTCCATCGGCACCAACGCTACGATACTTGCGGTCCGTATAGCAGATCACGTGGTTATTGGTGCGGGCGCAGTGGTGACGAAAGATATCAACAAGCCCGGAGTATATGCCGGCAACCCGGCGCGACTTATAAAAAGCATTGAAATACCATGAATATAAAACTCGTCGATCTTAATCGCCAGTATGAACTGCACAAAGCTGAATTTGATGCGGCAATAAATAGCGTCATCGCAGCGAGTGCCTTTATCGGCAATACAAGCAATCCATTTGTCAGGTCTTTCGAGGAAAATTTTGCCCGGTACTCCGGAAGTCAATTTTGTATTGCTTGCGCAAACGGCACTGACTCCCTTGAAATTCTCCTGAAATCCATGGGCATTGGCATGGGCGACGAAGTCATTGTGCCGGCGATTTCATGGATTGCTACGTCGGAAGCGGTTTCCAATATCGGAGCTACGCCAGTTTTTGTTGATATTGAGGAGACCTATTATGGCATTAATCCGAAATTGATCGAAGCGAAAATTACTGAAAAAACCAAGGTCATCATTCCTGTCCATCTCTATGGCCATCCGGCGGATATGCCGGCAATCATGGCTATTGCACAAAAACACAAGCTGATTGTCCTCGAAGATTGCGCCCAGGCACACGGTGCTGCAATCGACGGCAAAAAGATTGGAACATTCGGCGTTTCAGCTTCTTACAGTTTTTTCCCGGGCAAAAATCTTGGCGCTTTGGGCGACGCTGGGGGCATGACTACCGATGATGAAAGAATTGCCGAAATGGCCAGAATGATTAGCCAGCATGGTCAGTCGGGTAGAAAGCACAGCCATCAGATCGAGGGTCGAAATTCCAGGATGGATGGAATCCATGCCGCTATACTCGACGTGAAACTAACCTACCTCGACGAGTGGACAAAATCGCGAATTTCCCATGCCGCCCGCTACGATGAACTGCTCGAAGGTTGTGATGTAATTTTGCCAAAAGTGAAACCCGGAGTAAAACATGTTTTTCACTTGTATGTGATACGGTCGAAACAACGCGACAAATTGATGCAATACCTTGGAGAAAAAGGCATTTCTACGACCATCCAATATCCTGTGGCCCTGCCTCTTCTTGAAGCCTATAAGGATCGGGGTTTTTCGGCCAACGATTTTCCTGTGGCCGCCATGATACAGAATGAAGTGTTATCCATACCCATGTTTCCGGAATTACGCCCTGAAGAAATCGAGTATATCGCTGATGCATTTGTAGTTTCAAAGGCTAAAAAATCAGTCGTAAACCTGCATCCTGATCCGTTTCAGCACATTCCTGAGTGGATATTGGTAGGTGAATTTATCCTTAGTCAGTTCGATAATCTCAAACTTCCGCTCAACTTGTTGGCCGGAACCCCAGTCGATATAGGTGATGATAATTACATCGCTATCATCATTCAGTGACCATTGGCCTGTGGTGGTCTGATAGCAATAAAAATTGGTGTATTCCTCCAGCCATGTTAAGTCTGCATTCAAGGTGAGTACATACGAACTATCGCAAGGCGAAATACCTGCTTGTTGCTCATCCAGAAAATATTCATAAATACTCCAGCTTTTCATAGAATTGTCTGTGAGCAATGTCATGGCTTTCGATTGGGCCGATTCTTCTTCACTACCGCAAGCTGCAAGGAGAGGGATGAGCAAAATGTAAAGAAGATCGCGCCTTTTCATTTCGTATTGATAAAACTCTTGTTTAATATTTTCAATACGCCGCGCACCTGAATTATTGCCTGCCTCAGGTCACCGCGCTCCAGTGAGAGAGCCATATCGTTCAGGTAACGCTCTGTAAGGTAGCACTCAAGCAACATGTTCTGATCAGCCAGGTTGGGCATGAACGGCATTCCCTTTACGTGTTCCCGATAATTCACCAGGAAAATCTGGCTAAGGTGGTGAAACCAATGTTCGGCCAGCCTGCCAGATGGTTCATTGGCAAACAGCGCCGAATACGCCACATAGTGAAAGGACTTAATCATACTTGCCACATCGGTGAGTGGCGACTTTCGAAGTCGCCTTTCGGTCAGCGAATAGGATGTGTCGCCTTCGAAATTTGTGATGATATAATCCCCATCAAGCAACAGCAACTTCTTCAACGTGTAGTTGCCATGAGGTCTTATGCGCGCAGCATCGATCTTGTGGTCATATACCCGCATCAGCTTTTTGAGGAGTGTATCCCTGGCCATCAGGAGGTTGGTAATCTCATCCTGGTGTTTTTTGGGGAAATCGGAAAATTGTTTTTTCAGCCCTTCAAATGCTGTTCGAATGGAAGATTTATATCCGGAGAATAAAGATCGCTGGTAATGGAGCGTAAATTCTTCAGGCTCGAAATCCTCATGTTCACAGTCTTTGCCGAGTGCAATATGCATTTCTGCCGTTCGCAGCGCCAGCAAATACACTTGCTCAATATATGGTCCACCGATCAATTGCTGAATGGGACCTGAGAATTTCTCAAAATTCAATGGATTGGAAAGGGATCCTTCCAAATGGGGCAAGATCAATTCACCACCCTGAACACTTACCCGCTCGTAAAACCGGTTGAGCGCTTCAGAAAAATATTGCCTTGCGGAACCATAATTCGGCACGTACTCCTGAAACATACCCAGAGTTCGCTTTATGTCATTCGTTTTCTGGTGCTCAATCAGTCCAAGGTAAAGAGGCACATGCTTAAATCGCTTTCGCTCCGAAAGGTATTTTATGAGCTCCACATCCCGATCGGAGCCACGGTCGATCTTTCGGTACAATTTCACGATAAACCGCTTACCGTACTGAATCACCACATGATTCCTTCGCGATTCAATCAGGTCGTCTTGGTCTTCCAGGTTAGGCTCCTCCATGATAGACTTCAACTTTTCTGAGAGATGAAATTTTATTGCGGATTGATCCGTAGTTATTAATGCATTTTTACGGATCAGGCTAAACAGGTTCTTCCGGTACATCTCACCGTAGGACGCATCATAGAGTACGCCCTTCTTACCGCCAAGGGTTATTTTGGCAAGAATGGCATCAGGGAATTCAGACCGCAGCTTTTTCTCCTCTTTTCCTTTGGCAAAGCCAATGGCAAAACGGTACTTTTCATACAGCCCTTCAAAATATGTGATGTGCAGCAGCAAAGTGTACCCTTCGAAATTGTACGGCTTGCCCTGAATGGGTACGGCATCGAAAATCCGCAGTGATTCTATGTTGCGCTTGCGCTTATTAAACCAAAGCTGGTTATTCAGATACGGTATCAGAATCTGATTCTTGACGATATCTTCATTGGTGGCGCTTACGAGATCAGCCCAACGGTTCATTTCAGGCATTTCACGGTCGCCGGTAGGCATCACAGGCATCCGTTCCTTGTCATCCACGAGTTTAAACCAGAAATACCCATAGGGGAACAGGGTGAACGGGTATGGCTTATTACCAATTTTCTGAAACTTATTCTGGCTGAATACCTCCATCGGCGTGAGGCCTTTCAGCGATTGCATTTCCACATTGGCAGCAAGTGCGTACCTCGAAAGGTTCGCTATCACCAATATCTGCTCGTCCTTGTAGGTTCGCACGAATGCGAGCACTTTGGTGTTATCCGATTCCAGGAAATGGATTTTTCCCCGACCAAATACCTTGAACCGCTTGCGCATTTTTATGAGACGGCGAGTCCACCAAAGCAGCGAATTGGAATTGCGGAGCTGGTTTTCCACGTTGATGGTGGCATAGCTATACTCCGGATCAATAATGACAGGCAGATACAATTTATGCGGATTGGCATCGGAAAATCCTGCATTGCGGTCGGCATCCCATTGCATGGGAGTACGCACGCCGTTGCGATCACCGAGAAAGTGATTATCGCCCATGCCTATTTCATCTCCATAATAAATGACCAGAGTTCCAGGCAAGGAAAACAAGAGCACGTTCATGAGTTCGATCTTTCGGCGGTCGTTATCGAGCAGCGGAGCAAGTCGTTTGCGAATGCCGAGATTTATCCTGGCCAGCGGATCTTTCGTGTACACCTTGTACATGTAGTCGCGCTCTTCTTCTGTCACCATTTCCAACGTCAATTCATCATGATTCCGCAGGAATGTGGCCCACTGGCAGTTGTCGGGTATCGGGGGAATCTGCTCAATGATATCCATGATCGGAAACCGGTCTTCCATATTCACCGCCATGAACATACGCGGCATGATGGGAAAATAGAAGTTCATGTGGCAT
>JAXHKU010000006.1:0-35820 GCA_034523095.1 Cyclobacteriaceae bacterium
TTTATGAAGATAAAGCGTTCTGTTGTTTATCAGATTTTTTTATCGATTTTGGTTCTAACGTCAATCAATATGGTGATTCTTGGCCAAACCGCCCACGAGTTGAAAGTTCAGGCTGATGTGCAAAACGTCACGCATCAAATGAAAGGTGGAATCGGTGCATCATGGCACGCATTCATCCATGATATTCCGCTGAAAACGAAAAATACGACTATCCGGTGCGTCATGTTAATCCCAGGGGAAGCGCATATGCCGGAAATCCACCGTTGACTGATACCGAAGCGTCGGAACCAACTTTATACACATGCCAAATGGCTGGGATTGAATTTCATTCGTGTTGAACTGATATGCGTACGTACGAACCCGAGCGAAATGTTTTTGATCGGAAAAACGATGAGATGCAGGCTCTTCCGCATTCTCGACTGGTGTAAAGCCAATCATGCCGATGTATTTCTTCAGCAAATGTGGGGCACGTTGCCTGGAATGCGCACGGTGGCGTACATCCGTTCTGGTTCACCAAATCGGTTGACGACTTTGCCAATGGAATCGCCACTCTTTGAAGTACCTGACCGAAGACCGCAAATATACCTGCATCAAATACTTCTGCATGGTTAACGAACCCCCGGTGGTCCATGGGGTTACTGGTGGAGCGCGGGCAGCCATGTTGGGCCAACAATTACCGATGCATGGAAAAAACTTCATGAAACATTCAACGCTCAGGGTATAAAAATTCCGCTTTCAGGTCCCGATTGGGTTAGCTTGCCTCCCTGCGAACCCGAAAAAATGGGCTTCGAAAAATACCTGGGGTCATTTGATATTCATTCCTATTTCGGGTTTTACAACAAAAACAACGGCGAAAAAATTATTGGCGATTGGGTAGCTTTTGCCAAATCGAAAAACAAACCCTTCTTTGTATCCGAAATCGGTAACATGGATTTAGGGTGGGGAACCGATAATACTGGGCCAAAATCGTTTAAGGCCGCACTTTCCAACGCTTCGGATGTGGCATTGGGCATGAATCTGGGTGTTGACGGATTCATCGCTGGATTTTCACCAACCGCGGCGATATGGACGGCCAGTGGCAATTGGTAAACACCTACGATCTGAAAACAAAAACATACACCAAACAAGTTGTTCCTGAAACAGAAGCCTACTACGGATTTGCCATACTCACCCGGTTCATGGGTAAATATGCGTCGGTTTTGTCGGTAAAAAGCGACCAAAAGTTAGAAGGATTGGTAGTGACAGCCTACAGAAAACGGCGATGGGAATTTATCGGTTTTGGTTGTGAATAACACCAAAGAGGTGGTTACAGTAGAGGTTGAGCTCGAAAATTTCAGTTCGAAACAGTTATTCTTTCTGTATCAAATAACGGAGAGTCTGGTTAAAACACCCGATTTTAAACTGAATCCGATCACTACGTATAAGAATTCAGGTAAGTTAAATAAAATTCAAATTTTACCTGAAAGCATCACTGTTTTGACGACCAATGGATTGCATCAGGCAGATCTTGGGGTAATTGAATAAACGTGTTAATTGAAAATCCAAGCAGAAAGCCCATGTTAAAGCAAATTACTATTTCGATTTTTCTCACTATGATGGTGTTTTCCGCATATTCCAAAGTATGGACACTATCCGATTCCAGGCTCCATATACGTTTCGACGACCAAACCGTCCTACTTTCAGTTACCGACAAGCGATGCAAACAAAGTGTGGGAACAGCTCCCGTTGAAAGATCAGTTTTCAGTAAAAGAAAGTCAGAACGAAAGGGCAATTCACTCAACGTTAAACTATCAGGCAAATATGAATTGGACGTGATTTTTGTTTTGACTGAAAGCTCTACGCTGGAGGTAAGCCTGAAGGCGGATGAGAAAATCAGCATGGAAAGTTTCGCCTTTCCATCGGCAATTAAAGCGCCCGATAAAAACCATTATATGCTGTTAACCGACAGCGAGGGATTATTGCTTTCGGTGGATGATGCCGAATACCCGGTTGGGGAAAATGGACCTTACTTTTGCGGCGGCGGTCTTGCCATGGCCTGGATGGGTATGGTTGACAATCAATTCAATACCGGATACATGGCCATCCTGAACACGCCTTACGATGCGACCCTGCGCACCAAACGTGAAAATGGGCTGGTTGCCTCTGAGCCGTTGTGGATGCCTTCAGATGGAAAAGTTTGGCTACGAACGCAAAGTAACCTACCATTTTTTCGATAAGGGCGGTTACGTGGCGCAGGCAAAAACCTACCGCGATTACATCTGGAAGAAAAACAATGTGATCAGCCTGAAGGTAAAGGGAAAACGCTTTCCGGCGATGGACAAAATGATGGGAGCGGTACACATTTACGTTTGGGACAAGGCGCGGGAAGTGGAATTTGCCAAAGAATTGAAATCATCGGGTATCGACAAGGCATTGATTCTCTGGGATGCCAACCATACCCCTTATCCTGAAATTGGTTACGACAACCAATTGAAAGAACTCGGCTATACCACCGGTGGTTACGAACTTTTACCGATCTAAAACCGCGATACCGCAACTTACGAAGTGGATATGAACGGTCCGATGCGTTTTGCACATACAGTTTATCCCGGAAAATTTAACCAGTTGGCGTGCCCGAAAAAGCGATGGAACAACCTACTTCAACCAGTTTGGCCACACCACTTGTCCAGAAGCTGTCCGCCCCGAAATTTACAGGAAGGTGCAAGCCAAACTGAAAGAGTTCCGCATGAAACCTACTTTCTCGATGTTTATCAAGCCAACGGTATCTTTGAATGTTACGCGCCTGACCACCGCCTGACCCGTGAACAATTTTGTCAGGAAGTGATAAAAAACCATCAGATCATGGAAGACAATTACAATCAATATTTGGGAGGCGAATGGGGCGCCGAATATGTTAATGCACATGTTGCCTATGTACACGGAATGATGACTTTCCAGAAGAAGCCTGGTTGGGGATCGGGCATCGAGAAAAAAGGCACAATTTACTACACCGGCGACTGGCGCAGCAACCCACGGCCAACTCAAATGGTGGGAACCCGTGTTGCCAACGATAAATATTTGAAATATTCGATCAACGAATACACCCGCGTTCCGCTCTACGAAATGATTGTACCACGATGCGGTGGTTACTTCATGGCGCTGGGAAGACGGCAATCACCACACCCCTGAAATTTGGTGGAAAAAGGATTTGTTCAACATGCTTTACGGAAATGCTCCGCTATGGAATTTAGACCGTGAGCGCTGGGAAGAATACAAAAATACCTTCATCGACAGTTACAAGAGTGTTTGTCCGTGGTTGGAGCAAATTGCCTACGACGAGCTGGTTTCGCACCGGTTTGTGTCAACTGACCATAAAGTTCAGGAATCGATGTTTTCTTCAGGCAAAAAAGTGGTGGTGAATTTTGGTGAAACGGATATTGAAATCGAAGGCAAGATCATAAAAGCAAAAAGTTTTTTGACCAATTAAGTACAAAACTTAAAACCCTTGTCGATAATGCCTATGAAATTGACAATGCTCATCATGGCAATGTTCCTCTTAACAGAGGGTTTTAGCCAAAAACAATTTGCCGCTGGTTCTAAAACCATTTTATCTACAAAGTTTATGCTCCTGTTGACCTGGTGTTTAAACTCAAATCGAAACCGACTGAAAATCTGTTCGATGTTTCGTTTGGCGCGGTTTTCACTTCTCCTGAAAAGAAAACACGCACCATTCCCGGTTTTTACAACGACCATCAGGAATATGTTATCCGTTTTTCGTCGAGCGAAATAGGCGTATGGAGTTACCAGACATTTTCTTCGGTTCCGCAATTGTCGGGTCTCAAAGGAAGCATTGCGGTTACTGAAAACTCCAACACGGAAGCTCATGGCGCAGTAACTATACATCCTGACTCGCCGCGGAAATTTGTTTACGAAGATGGCAAACCCTATTTCGCGCTGGCTTTTGAACTCGATTGGTTGTTCGCGCTCGATTTCGATAATTCAGCCGCATTACCCAAAACCACTCAGATTATCAGCGATGTTAAGGCGAACGGGTTCAATCAGATTGTGATGAATGTTTACGCCTACGATGTGAACTGGAAGGTTTCAAGCGATATTCCGCAGGAATACAGTTATAAAAAACCCGCGTATTCCGTATTCAAAGGCGATAACCAAAACCCAGATTTTAGCACACTGAACATTGATTTTTTTAAGCATTTCGACCGGGTAATAAACCACCTACATGAAAATGGGATTGTGGCCCATGTGATGATTTACGTTTGGAACAAAAATGTGAACTGGCCAAAGATGTATTCAAAAGAAGATAATCAGTATTTTGATTACATTATCAAGCGCTACCAGGCATATTCAAACATCATTCTGGGACGTATCGAAAGAAGCGCTCGACTATGGCCGCTGCGACATCCCGTACATCAACGAACGCATCGAAAGGATTAGAAAGATGGATGCTTACAACCGCCTCATCACGGTTCACGATTACGAATACTGCTCGCGTGAAGCCGACCGTGTCGATTTCATTTCAATCCAGAACTGGCGCTCCGACCTGTATTCCCTGACCCTGGAAGCATATCTAAAACATAGCGATAAACCGGTGATGAACATTGAGCATGGCGGTTATGAAGAAGGCCCGTACCTGACCTTCGAAGGAAACTACGTGAATGCCGAAACCTGTTTGACTCGCAATTATGAATGTGTTTTCGCTGGTGTTTATTCAACCTATTACTGGCAAAATACTTCATCGGAATATCGTGGTTTACGACCCTATGGATGCGAAACATTCATTCAAAAAACCGCGGTTCGATTATTACAAACACCTTCAGGATTTTTTTACACGTTACGATTTTAACACACTGTCGCCGCCGAACACCAAAACTCACTGTCAATTCGCCGGCTCGGAAACGATAATCTCGCTTCGAGCAGTTATCCGCTTTACCAATGGTAAAGGTTTGTACATGTACCTTGTTCCGGCTGCCAATCACCAAATCAACGTGGTGTTGCCCGAACCTGCTGACGGACAAATGGAAGCCACCTGGTTCAACCCATTCACAGGTGAATACAAGGACGCTGGCATCTCCAATTATTCCATGTGGGCAGCATACAAAAGTCCGTGGGAAAATGCATACAGTATTCTGATCCTGGAGTTGAAATAGATCGATATGCGGAAGTTACTTCTGGTCTTTTTGATAGTCGGCTGCCGGTCGCCTTCATCAAATCAGCAAATGGTTGAAAAAGATGGATTTATCGAGGTGGAAGCCGAAGATTTTAGCGACCCGGCAAAAAGATGAGGTGCGGAAATGGGTTAGGTTCAACTTGAACCAATCGCCCGAACTACTTCCCGATAGCGACAGCAACCATGCCGAAACGGCATCGAACCAAGCCTATCTCGAAGTTTTGCCCGATACCCGTGTAACCCACGACGATAAGCTGACAAATGGCGTGAATTTCACCAATGAACCCGGCGAAATGGCTGTTTTGAGTTATAAAATCGATTTCAATACAACTGGCCGGTATTACGTTTGGGTGAGGGCTTTTTCAACCGGAACCGAAGATAACGGCGTTCATGTTGGGATTGATAACCAATGGCCTGAATCGGGGAGGCGGATGCAGTGGTGCGAAGGTAAAAACCAGTGGACATGGGCCAGCAAACAGCGCACCGAAGCCAATCATTGCGGCGAGCCTTACCTCATTTTCCTCGATGTTGACACGAAAGGTGAACATACTATTCAATTTTCCATGCGCGAGGACGGTTTCGAATTCGACAAATTCATTCTGACTACAGACAGGGATTTTATTCCTGAAGAATTAAAAGTTGATGTAAATTTTGGGGAAAAGGCTACTCCGCAATCGCAGGGAAATGATGAGGTAAAAATGCTTGAAGCTCTGGATTACCTGACATCGAAATCATTTCAGGATGGTATTGAAGAGGAAAAACACTCCATTTATTTCTGCTCCTCAGCCTTGGTTCGTGTCCGCACGAACCAAGAAAGTAAACATGATGCAATGATTTCCAGGATGAGTTATGAGTTTCGTGAGACACAAACCGAGGCTGGGGGCATCGTTGATAACGAACTGATAAGCAATATCACGGGTAAAACAATTAAGCGACTTCAATTTATATTCCATGGAAAGTGCATGGATAAAAGGAAGGAATCATTGGTGAATTGCCTTATTTTTATAGGTCGTTAGTAATAGATAAATACACGGTCAAAAATGGAAGCACTAAATAAACAAATCAGCCGTCGCAATTGGCTAAAACAAACCGGAATATTGACAGCCGGTTTGTCACTTTCAAATTTTTTCTCTGCGTGTGCTAAAAAAGAGAACCCAACCATTCTGCTCGTTTCGGGATGGCAGGACGTGAATATTGGCGACATCGCACACACACCCGGTCTGCTGAATGTTTTGCAAACTTTTATGCCTGAGTCCACAATTATTCTCTGGAAACGAAGTAGTGGCGAGGAGGTGAAGAAACTGTTAAATAAAAACTTTCCAAAAGTGCAAATTCTTTACGGAGGAGTAAATACAGAAAAAGATGCCGAAAATCCTGAAATAATGAAGGCGTTCGATGAAGCCGACCTAATGATTCACGGGTCGGGTCCGCTGCTGGTTGGGGCCGATAACCTGGCCTGCTGGATGAAACATACTACAAAACCTTTTGGCGTTTTTGGAACAACACTGCAAAATCCGGATGAGTATCACACCTCAATTCTTAAAAAAGCGGCATTTATTTTTACGCGCGAAACCATATCGATTGACCATTTAAAGAAAGTTGGAATTGAAGGAAATCATGTTCAGTTTGCCCCCGATGCCACGTTTTACCTTAACATTCGCGACGATGAAAAGGGTTTTAAGTTTCTAAATGAAAACGGACTCGAGGACAGGAAATTCATCTGCGCGATACCCCGTTTGCGCTACACTCCTTATCATTTGATTAATCCGAATAAAAACGGTTGGAACGATGAAAAAATAAAGCAGGTAGAAGAAACCAACGAAAAATACAAGGAGACTGACCACGCCAAACTTCGTGAGGCAATAATTGTCTGGGTGCGTGAAACCGGAAACAAAGTGCTGGTTTGTCCGGAGATGACTTACCAGGTTGATATCATGGACGAGCTGCTGATTAATCCACTGCCCGAAGATGTAAAACCGTTTGTTTTGAAACGCGGCTACTGGTTGCCCGATGAAGCTGCATCGGTTTATTCAAAAGCCCACACGGTGCTGAGTTTCGAATGTCATTCGCCCATAATTGCTGCGGCCAATGGCACACCCATGTTTTACCTGCGCCAGCCTGAAGACACCATCAAAGGTCAAATGTATTACGATCTGGGTTTTGATGACTGGACTTTTGAAATTGATGACACTGAGGGAAAACAAATATCGGATAGGTTGCGCGAAGTCTGGACTAGATTATCCTGCAGCATTGGCAAAACTAAAAGTGAGCATGGATAAAGTGAGTGGAATTTATGCCGAAAGAGTCAGCCTGGTGAAGGAAACAATCTAGTATTAAATATCAAAATACGGAGTTTCAGAAATCAAAAAATTATGAATATCATTTTTGAAAAAGAGACTATTGGGCAATTACGAAAAACAATCAGGTTGGTTTTTTTAAAAACTGCTTTAATTCTGGCTTTTTCTGTTTTTTTAGATCAAAATAGCTATTCTCAAATAATTGAAAGTTCAAAGGACCGCGTTAAGACTGATCTAAAAATAGATTTGCCATTTATCGGTTCGGTGCAATCGCGCAATGCAACCGAAATTGAATCGTCGAACTGGTTGATTGGCTGTGAAACTCTCGACCGCGACTTTGCTGATTACGACCAGTACAAAGAATATCTGGCTCCCCTTGGGATAAAGCTACTCAGAATGCAGGCAGGATGGGCAAAAACGGAGAAAGTTAAGGGTGAATACGATTGGGCCTGGCTCGACCATATTGTAAATGATGCCACCAGTCGCGGATTAAAACCATGGCTGCAAACTTCGTATGGAAATACGCTGTACCCCGGTGGTGGCGGTGCAAATCTTGGCGCCGGAATGCCAACTTCGAAAGAGGCGGTGGAAGCTTATGACAAATGGGTGCATGCACTGGTAACCCGGTATAAAGATAAAGTGAAAGACTGGGAGGTTTGGAATGAACCCAATTTTGGCGACAATACCATCAATACTCCCGAAATGACTGCCAACTTGAATATCCGCACTGCTGAGATTATCAAACAAATCCAGCCGGATGCGCGAATTTCGGGTTTGGCACTTGGGCATTTTGGTCTTGATTACGCCGAAAGTTTTTTTCAAATATTGGCTGAAAAAGGAAAAATGGGATTGTTCGACAACATGACTTACCATGACTATGTATATAATCCGGATGCCAACAACCGCGAAGTCGAAGAATTGAAAACGATGCTGGCAAAATATGGTCCAGGAGTGAAATTGCGTCAGGGCGAAAATGGAGCGCCATCTGCAGGTGGAACGGGCAGGGGAGCGCTCTGGGATTACGATTGGACTGAACTTTCGCAGGCAAAATGGGATATCCGGCGGATGCTTGGCAACCTGGGATATGATGTGGAGTGCAGCATTTTCGGAATCATTGAAATGGCTTATACCAACGGCCCGATAAATCGCATGAATTACAAGGGTATTATTCAATCCGATTCTACAAAACGAGTTGTTCGCCCCAAAATGGCTTATTACGCCATACAAAATGTAACTTCGGTTTTCGACAATTCGCTTGAAAGAATTACTGATTTATCACCCACCCACAACATAGAAGGTGCAAAAAATGATGAACACCGGTTTTCGAAAATTTCTGACAGAAGTCTCGCTGTTTATGGCTATCAGAATAAAATAACAAAAAAACAGGTTTATACCATTTGGATGGATGAGGGTATTCCGTTAAATACCAATACACTCAAAATAGAAACATTTTTGTTTACCAACGGAAATTTTGAAAATCCGGTTTATGTCGATATGCTTACTGGTGGAGTTTACGAAATACCCGCCGGCCAATGGAGTAAAAAGGGAAATACCTATACTTTTAAAAATATTCCTGTGTATGATTCACCCATTTTGATTGCCGATAAAAGTTTGATTAAAATCAGAAAATGAAATCTAAATAAACAATAAAATAAATATCTGATACCAACTGTAAAAACCTGATTATGAAGCTGAATTATCATTTTTTAAAACAAGTCTGTTTTTCTTTTTTATTGATTTTTTCGTTTGGAATGACGTCGGGTTTCGCACAACAAACAATGTCGGACGTACCTATTTTTGGCGCTCAGATTTTTATTGAACCCGGACAAACACAGGCAGACATCGATACCTGGTTTCTCAGGTTAAAGGAGAACGGGATGAAGACCACCCGCATCCGCATGTTCGAGTCCTACATACGCCAACCCGACGGAACCTGGGATTACAGCCTTTTCGACATGGCATTTAAGGCTGCTGAAAAATATGATATTAAAGTTTACGCGACCATTTTTCCATATACAGAAAAGACCGATATCGGCGGTTTCAAATTTCCGCGTGATGAACAGCATTTAAAGTCGATTGCCGTTTACATTGAAAAACTGGTGACTCATTTCAGCTGGTTTAAAAGTATGTACGGCTGGGTTTTGATTAACGAGCCCGGCGTTGGAGGAACGATTCCGGTAAACGAGTTTACAAAATCGAAATACAAGGAGTGGCTTAAAACAAATCCTCCCGAAGAATTTACCGAAAATGGCTACCCCATTTGGTCGAACTCACCGATCGGCGTTTCTTGCTCGATTACAATACCTGGTTTTTGAACTGGATTGCTGACGAGATTAAGAAGTACGACACCTCACACATAATTCATGTTAACAACCACGCCATTTTTCAGAATTGTGCCGAATACGATTTTCCCGAATGGCGGAAGTTCCTCACAACAGTTGGGGGTTCTGCACACGCCGGATGGCATTTTGGTTATTTTAAACGTGACCAATATGCGTTAGCCATGTCGGCCAACAGCGAAATTGTTCGTTCAGGTGCAGGTGAATTACCCTGGCTAATGACAGAAATTCAGGGTGGAAATAATACTTATAGTGCCGGAGCACCCCTTTGTCCCACAAAGTACGAGATCGCCCAATGGATGTGGATTATTTTGGGGACACAGGGGAAAGGCGGAATTTTCTGGTCGCTCAATCCGCGCTCATCAGGGATTGAAGCCGGAGAGTGGGCGATGCTCGATTTTCAGGACATGCCTTCAGACAGGTTGACTGCCGCTTCCGAAGTAATTAATGTAATTGAATCAAAACCCGAATTATTTGCCAACGCCCGCGAGGTGGAATCGGGCATAAACCTCATTTACATCAGGGAATCGTTGTGGGCTGAGAAAAAAATGGCATCGCCATCGTCACCGCGTTACGAAGCCCGCGAAGAAGGCGGTGTGATGAAATCGGTGCTGGGGTATTTCGAAACCTTGTCGGAACTTGGAATCTACTGCAACATCAAAGAATTCAGCGAATTTGACTTTTCGAAAGACGATTACACAGGCATTACAATAATTCTGGCAAATCAGATTGCTGTTCCGTCAGAATATGCTGCAGTTCTTGAATTGTTTGTTTTGAAAGGCGGTAAATTGATAGTTGATGGGATGACCGGATTTTTCGACGATGATTTGCACAACACCATGAAAACCAGTTCTCCTTTTGCCAAACAACTTGGTGGAAATATCAGCGAATTTCAAGTGGTTGATAATCTGTTTGAGGTCAAAATGGGTCAGATAAATTTACCTGCTCATCTTTGGAGAGGATTCATCAATAACAATTCGGGCGAAATACTTTCAACTGTTGACGGTCTACCCGTTGCAACCCGAAACAGTTTTGGTAAAGGCGAAACCCTTTGGATTCCATCGCTTTTGGGACTTGGCGCTCGTTTGGATGATAACAGTCCATTGGCCAATTTTCTGGCAGTCGAACTGAACACAAATCTTGTAAATGCTCCTTTTACATTTACTTCACAACAGAAAGGTTGTTTGATGAAAACATTGCTATCGGGCAATTCTTATGTTACCGTTGTGGTAAATAAATCGGTCGAACCCAGGCAGATTGAATTAAAATCCTCAGAAAGCAAGAAAAAACCAACAATGCTGTTTGCCGATAAAAGGGGAACTGTTTCAGGTCAAGTTATAACCATTTCCCCGGAAGAAACAATGGTAATTCAGTGGCAGTAATAAAATTTCAGGATCCGGATTCTATTTCGTCGGGCGTCCAATTCCATTTCCTCCAAAAGTTAGGACGCCCCACCAGTACAATCTGAAGGGGATCCAATCACTCCCCCTGTTTACGAAACTTCCAGAAATCCGTCTGCGGAAAGACGAGATCACCCTTTGGTTCGCTCATCTTCTTGAGCTATATTCACCATTGAGGTCGCACAAATTGTGCGTATGCCATTTGAATAAATGTTATTCTCAAGTTATTTTTTGAATTCAGGATAGCATCAGTGGTGAATTATGGTTTCCAAAACAAAAAAAACAGACAAAACAAAATGGATAAAGAAAATCAATCTAATGAAATAAAGCGCCGAAGGTTCTTGCAGAATCGGGTCAGCGTTTGCGGCTTCTACCATATTTCTACCTCTAAGTGGCAATAACGTTTACGGTGCTTCTGGTTACAGCCAAACTAAAAAGTCAATTCCTCTCGTTACCCTCAACAATGGCATAAAAATGCCAAGACTGGGTTTTGGTACGAATACCCTTACTGGCGATATCGGTGAACGATCTGTATCTGACGCAATTTCTGTGGGGTATCGCCTCATTGATACCGCGACTGTTTACGGAAACGAAGAAGCTGTTGGGGCGGGGATAAAAGAAGAGTGGAATTAAAAGGGAAGAACTGTTTGTAACCTCAAAACTTTGGGTGGATGATTCAGGGTATGAAAATTCAGGAAAAAGGCATTTCAAACCTCTTTAAGCAAATTGGGCCTGGAGTATTTGGATTTATATCTATACCATCGGCCGAGGGGAGATGTGAAGGGTTCGTGGATGGCGATGGAAGAGCTTTACCAGGAAGGTAAAATCAAAGCCATCGGAGTGAGTAATTTTTCCCCGGAACAACTTCCAGAGTTGTTGGCCTACGCCAAAATAAAACCCGCGATCAATCAAATCGAAACACATGTTTTCTTTCAGGAAAACAATTCATATGACGATTTGAAGAATGGTGACGTTCAGATGGAAGCGTGGTCACCTTTTGCCGCTGGTCGCAATGGAATATTCAGCAACGAAACCCTGGCGACTATTGGCAAAAAGTACGATAAGAGCATTGCACAGGTCGGTTTGAGGTGGCACTTCCAAAGAAGGCGTTGTGGCCATCCCGAGATCTTCACAAAAAGCCCATATGATGGAGAATCTGGACATTTTTGACTTTGAGCTTACTAAGAAGGATATGCAGACAATTGCCAGTCTGGATTTAAATATTACTCAGTTTCCCGAATGGAGTTGAATTGGAAAGGTATTGACATTAGGACTTAATATGGCATTGATTTGTACTCCTAGCCATTAACCCACCGCAACAGGTTAGGCAGAAATAGATCGAGCTAAATCACCCCAACAGGATTTACAGCTATGGATTGTGCATTAAAAAAGCACCTACAAATTTTACTCTGTAAGTGCTTGATTTTCAATGTCGGGGTAGTAGGATTCGAACCTACGACCCCCTGCTCCCAAAGCAGGTGCGCTAGCCGGACTGCGCTATACCCCGGTATTTTTTCAGATGCGGAGAGAGGGGGATTCGAACCCCCGGTACCCTTTCGAGTACGACAGTTTAGCAAACTGTTGGTTTCAGCCACTCACCCACCTCTCCAGCTGAAAATACCGCTTTTTCAAACGGACTGCAAATATAGTGTTTCAAAATTGAGATTAACAAAATCCTCTAAGGTTTTTCTATCTCCCTTTAGTCGTTTTACTAACCACTCAAAAAAAGAAAGCCGATTGAAAATCGGCTTTTTAGTAGCGGGGACAGGACTTGAACCTGTGACCTTCGGGTTATGAGCCCGACGAGCTACCAACTGCTCCACCCGCGATGTAATTGGACTGCAAAGGTAATCTATTTTGCGAGCTTATCAACCTGTGGCGCAGTAAAAATTCATTTACTGTCGGAATGTTCGCTTGGTTTTACCTTTGGATTAAATCGGTCAGCGGATTTATAAATTGAAGATAATAAGCCTCAAAATAGATTAAAGCGCTAATTTTACCCATAAAAGCACCAATGGCTCATAAAGCAGGATTTGTAAGTATCATCGGAAAGCCGAACGTCGGCAAGTCCACACTCATGAACCAGTTAGTGGGTGAGAAACTATCTATTATTACCTCCAAAGCCCAGACGACCAGGCATCGCATCATGGGGATTCTGAGTGGGGAGGAGTTTCAAATTATCTACTCGGATACACCTGGCATTCTCGATCCGCAATATGAACTTCATAAATCGATGATGCGGTTTGTCAACAGTTCGCTGGAGGACGCAGACGTCATACTTTTCGTAACAGACCTTTATGAGAAATATGAAAATGATGAGATGGTAAACAGGGTAAAAAATGCCGGAATTCCCATTATCCTGGTCATGAACAAATCTGATCTTGCCAAAGGTAGTCAGGCGCTGGACAAACTTGAGTATTGGAAAGAAATCCTTAATCCCGCTAAAAGCACCGTTGTTTCAGCGCTAAACGGTCAAGGCGTCCCTGAACTTTTCAACGATGTTCTTTCCATACTCCCTGAGCATCCTGCCTATTTTCCCAAAGATGAAATGACCGATAAACCAGAGCGCTTTTTTGTTGCTGAAATGATACGGGAAAAGATTTTTCAGTATTATAGCAAAGAAATCCCATACAGCAGTGAAGTTGAAGCGACGGAGTTTACAGAGGACAACGGCCTTATCAGGATACGCGTCACCATCCACGTGGAGCGCAAGAGCCAAAGAGCGATTTTACTTGGTCATAAGGGCGAGCGCATAAAAAAAGTTGGTACAGAGGCGCGACTGGATATGGAGCGGTTTTTCGGGAAGAAAGTGTTCCTTGAGCAGCACATAACCGTAACACCGGACTGGCGAAAAAGATCTGACAAGTTAAAGGGTTTTGGATATTGAGGATATTGGAAAGAAAACTCAACACAATTGCACCCGACACCATCAACCATAATTTGTAATCCTAAAAGTGTTTAAAATCCATGATGAACTGGGTACAACTACTTAGCGACAGAAGGGCTGGCGAGCAACCTGCACTCAGAGGCCAGCTTCGTTCACGCTTTGAGCAGGATTATGACCGGATTATTTTCAGCTATCCGTTTCGGATGTTACAGGACAAGACGCAGGTGTTTCCATTGCCAAAGCAGGATTTTGTTCATACCCGGTTAACGCACAGTCTGGAAGTAGCCAGTGTAGGTAGATCATTGGGAAAACTCGCAGGTGGAATACTCATCGAAAAACATCCTGAAATCAACGATTTCGGATTCACTTCTTATGACTTCGGTGTCATTGTGTCTGCAGCTTCATTGATGCATGACCTTGGAAATCCGCCATTTGGCCATGCCGGTGAAAGCGCCATTTCTGGCTATTTTCAAGGCTCTGAATCCAGCCTGCGGCAACATGTATCGGACAAGGAATGGGCGGATCTCATTAATTTCGAAGGTAATGCGCAGGGATTTCGTCTGGTAAATAAACGAAATTTCCAGGGGCTGAAATTGACTTTTGCCACGCTGGGAGCGTTTAGCAAGTACCCTAGGGAATCCGTCATTTCCAATCCGGAAAAATGGCGAAAAAGCCAGAAGAAATACGGCTTTTATCAATCCAATAAGAGCTTCTTTAATGAATTGGCAGACGATACCGGCCTGCTTCGTCTCAACCCCGATTCAGGCGCATGCTGGTGCCGTCATCCGTTGACCTTTTTGGTCGAGGCAGCAGATGATATCTGCTACAACATCATTGATCTTGAGGATGGTACTAACCTGGGGCTGGTGGCACTGGAGGAATCCAAATCATTGCTGGCTGAGATCATCGGACAGGAATATCAGGAGGAAAAATTAACCAAAATCGAAAGCAACAGGGAGCGAATAAGCACATTGAGAGCCCTTGCTATTCGGTCGCTTATTCAGCAGTGCGTTGACGTGTTCAGTGCAAATGAAGGAGAATTGCTACGCGGCACTTTTGATGCTGCGATCACTGACAAGATTCCATCGGCCCCTCCACTCTGAAGAAAATCCAGGTATTATCCATGGAAAAAATTTATAAATCCACGCCAGTCATAGAGCGGGAGGTGGCAGGTTTTGAAGTTATCCATGGGCTTTTGAATGCTTTTATCCCGTCCGTAATTTCATGCAACGTTCTAAAAAGCAAAAACTGGCACCACGACAGTCTTTTGAGATTATTAACTGCGGATTATCGGCTGGAACTGCAGCAGGCAGAATCGCCCTATGAAAACTTGCGTGTAGTCCTTGATTATATATCCGGACTCACTGATTCCCACGCGTTGGCGCTTTACAGAAATATTAAAGGCATTACCCTGCCACACGTATGATTTTAAACGGCTGGCGAATTATTTTGCCTTTATAAACCTGAATCTTCCAATAATGCCCAATTTCCACTGAGAAATGTAAAGCGTATAACTGAATTTTTATCCTCGTATTCATTTACACAGTGATCTTATAAACAAAAAGTCAGGACTTCGATTTGAAACCCTGACTTCTTGTTCGATAAAATCAAAATTAATTCGCGGGTTTGAATCCTACACCTTCGCCGAATCTAAAGCGAGCTGTCACCCCCCAGTTTGCTGACTCAAATCCGACATTATTGGTGAAAAATAATCCCGGCCTCCAATCCAGACCGATGGTCAAAGGGAAGTCGAAGGAATACTCTACTCCGAAATCACCTGCCACGCCAATATTGAACTCTTTGCCCATATAAATTTCGGGACCTACACCGGGGTAAAATTTCAGACCGGTAGGTCCGCCATCTATGGCAAACAGCCAGTCGAACAAAGCCGCAATACCAAAATCGCTGTCCATTGGCATACCGTTATTGCCAAAATAAGCTGAAGCATGTAGTCTTGGCCGCGCCGACAATGGTATGGTGGCATCGATAGCGAAACTGTTCCCGAAGCGGATACCAGCTTCCCAGTTGGATTGTGCGTTTGTCTCCACGGCGAATAAACTCGCGAGTACAATGCAAAGAGTAATAACTTTTACTGCAAAATTCCTTTTCATGATTAAAAATTTAATGGTTTGTGTTTAATAGATGATTCGCAAAAGTAGAGAGAATAATGGCCTGTAGTCAACCGTTCAACAAACTTATTGCATTAAAAATAGCAGGCACGCGGTAAAACCGCGGATTATCCAGCTCATATTCAATGTGTTCGTGAGCCCAGGTGGTGTGATATGGAACGTGAATGGCAAAGCCTCCAATGTTAATAACGGGAATGATATCCGACTTCAGCGAATTGCCAATCATGAGAAAATTCTCCGGAGCGATATTCAATTGACGAAGGAGTTTTGTGTAATCAGCCTCCTTCTTATCGGACATGATTTCTATGTGGTGAAAGTATTTCTCCAGCGCTGAATTGCGTAGTTTTCGTTCCTGATCCAGTAAATCACCTTTTGTTGCTACGACCAAAGTGTATTTTCCCATGAAGTGATTTTAGAACTTCCTCCACTCCATCTAGTAGTTGAATCGGCATATTAAGCAATTCTTTGCCAAGGTCAATTATTTTCTGAATTGTCGCCGCACCTAACGTGTGATCAGAAATGCGCATGGCGGTTTCGATCATGGATAGCATGAAACTTTTGGCGCCGTAGCCATACAATTCTAGGTTGGCCATTTCGGTTTTAAACAGCTCCTGTGACAAGTTGTGGTGAGATAGATAGTCCTCCAGCAATTGGCAGAATTTGTGCTCCACTTCCTGATAATTCGGCTCATTTACCCAAAGGGTATCATCGGCATCAAACGCCACAATCCGTATATTTTTCATGGATGAAATATAAAAATTAAGTTCTGCTTTGTGGCAAAGGAATGACGCTAAATTGATGTGGCCTCGACACATGAATTATTTACTAATAATCGTTGACTGACTTTATTGAAGCGCCGGTTATTCTCGTTAATATTATACTAATTTGCAGTAGAATTGAAATATCACTCCAATGAATAGCATCATTTCAAAACTGATAAAGAACCTGAGTAGCCATGGCAGACGTCAGGCGGCTACTTTTAAATATACAGAATCAGACGGGTGGAAATCATATACCTGGACTGAACTGCAAAATCTAGTAATGCAGGTATCCAAATCGCTGGTTTCGCTGGGTTTGAAACCACAGGAGAATGTCGCGATTTTCTCCCAAAACAAGGTAGAATGGGTGATCGCAGACATGGGGATCATGGGGCCGGGAGCGGTGACAGTACCCATTTATGCCACCAATACGGCAAGTCAGGCAAAATACATCATCGACGAGGCCGAGATTAGAATTGTATTTGTTGGAGATCAGGAGCAATACGATAAAATACTTGAAATCTACCAGGAATCAGGTAGTAAGATAGAGCACATCATTGTGCTGAGCAATAAGGTCGCTATCCAAAACGAAGCCGCTGTGTCATTCAATAAGTTCCTTGAACTGGGCAAGGACATAGCTGATCAGGAAATTGAGCAAAGGATGAGAAACGTTGCTGAGAGCGATCTGGCAACGATAATATACACTTCGGGGACCACGGGCGAACCCAAAGGCGTAATGCTTAGCCACGGAAATTTTAATGAACTTTTCCGTATTCACGATCATCGGCTTCAGCTTTCGCAAAAGGACCATTCCATGTGTTTTTTGCCATTGAGCCATGTATTTGAGCGCTGTTGGACTTTATATATGCTTTATATGGGGATTAAAAATACCTATCTGGAAAACCCCAAAGAAATTGTGCAAACACTCCAGCAAGTGAAGCCGACCCTGATGTGCTCGGTTCCACGGCTGTATCAGAAAGCCTATCATACGATTCTGGCAAAAGCAGAATCCGGATCTCCAATGAAAAGGCGGCTATTTCACAAAGCCATCGAAGTTGGCAAGCAGGTTAGCCGGCTCAAAAATTCGGGTAAGGATATTCCGATTGGACTTCAGACTAAAGCATGGTTTTTCGACACATTGGTATTTACCAAAATACGAAAAGCCTTCGGAGGTAAACTGAGGATGATGCCAACAGCCGGTGCACCGCTTTCGGCAGAGATTACTGAGTTTTTTCATGCGCTGGGTATGCCATTGCTTATCGGGTACGGTCTTACTGAAACCACCGCTACCGTATCGGTATTTCCCGATCGGGGATTCACCTTTGGAACCGTAGGTGTGTCAATGCCTGAAGTGCAGGTGAAGATCGGAGCCAATGATGAAATACTCATTAAAGGCAAGACCATAATGCAGGGGTATTATAAAAAGCAGGCTGAGACCGACAAAGTACTTGAAGATGGATGGCTGAAAACCGGCGATGCCGGCAAAATCGACGAGCATGGGAATATCACAATAACTGACCGCATAAAGGACCTCATGAAAACGGCAGGAGGAAAATATGTTGCGCCACAGCATATTGAGTCCATACTCACTAATGACAATTTTATCGAAAATGCCATCCTGATCGGTGATGACAAACCCTACGTGTCGGCGCTGCTCGTTCCAAATATGGAGGCATTGAAGGAATATGCGCATTCACTGAGTCTGTCGTATCACTCAATGGAAGAATTATTGAATAAAAGCCATATCCACGAATTTTACGAAAAGAAACTGGAACAACTCCAGCAAGGCCTCGCCAACTTTGAAAAGGTGAAGAAGTTCCGGTTGCTGCCAAATGATTTCAGCATGAATCTCGGCGAACTCACACCGACGCTTAAAATCAGACGGCAAATCATCATCAGTCACTTTAGGGACATGATCGACGACATGTATGCCCTTTAATCCGAGAAACTCTTTAGTTTCCAGCAGTTTTCGTCTTGGAAAAAGCCTTGTTTTTCCTGCAGGGCAATCCTTTCAATTTATAATGTCAGGTGTCAATCCAACTGGGAAATTGCCGATTTTTCATATGTGACATTTATCATATACTAACAAAACAGTCGTCCGTAATTTTGTGTTCACATTGAATATCGAGCATAATCGCATGGAAGAGACGATCATTATTATAGGAGGGCTATCAGCAGGGCCATCAGCGGCTGCAAAAGCGAGGAGGGTGAATGAAAATGCAAAAATCCTGCTTTTCGAGAAGACATCATATATAAGCTATGCCACATGTGGCATACCCTATTCATTATCTGGTAAGATTAAAACAAGAGATAAACTGCTCGTTGTTTCTCCTGAATTGTTAAGGGAGAGGTTTCAGGTAGATGTTCATTTGAATGAACCTGTTGTTGAAATATTACCGGATGAGCATAAGATCATTACTACAGATGGTGAATATTTATATACAAAACTCATCTATACTGCGGGAGCCTTGCCATTTGTGCCACCCGTTAAAAACCTGGATGTCGCTGACAACTGGACGAATTGTCGTACCATCGAGGATTATGACAAAATCATAGCCGATGGTGTGTTATCAGATTGTCAGGATATTACCATTCTCGGGGCAGGATTAATTGGAGTTGAAACAGCGGAGAACCTACAAAAGGCAGGCAAAAATGTCACTATTGTAGAGCTGGCGCCTACCGTACTTTCACCATGGGACAGCAAGTTTGGCAATATGGCTGAAATCGTGCTCAAGCAAAACGGCATCGACGTTCATACAAATACCACCATTGAGGAAGTCGAATTGAAGGATAATAAAATTACCAATATTCGTCTCAGCAACGGGGCAACCATACCTGCAGATTACCTGCTAATGGGTATTGGCGGTAGGCCAAATACGAGTCTGCTGGCTTCGAAAGGCGCTGAAACCATTCGCAACGGCGCCGTCAAAGTGAATGAACGCATGGAAACAAGTCTTCAGGATATCTATGCTGCCGGTGACTGTGTAAGTATAAAAAATATCCAGACGGGCGAGCATGACTATTTTCCGATGGGCACGCATGCAAATAAAGGAGGTCGCGCAGCCGGTGCTAATGCCGCAGGCGGAAATGAAACATTCCGAGGAGCCTATCGGACAGCCATTGTGAAAGTATTTGATTATACGCTTGCCAGGACCGGATTTAATCCACGGGCATTGAAAATGATGAGTCGCGAATTTGATTCTACATTTATCGTGGCCAATTCTACGCCCAGTTTCTATCCTGATCCTAAGGACTTGATTCTGGAAGTGTATTATGACAAAAACACCAGGGAGCTACTGGGCGCTGAGGCATTTGGAGAAGTTGGTGTGGATAAACGAATCGACGTACTTAGCACGGCTATCCTCGGTAAACTCACCGTTGATGACTTGACTGATCTGGATCTTGCTTATGCACCGCCATTTTCTCCTGCAAAAGATCCCATCATTGTCGCAGGCTTCGTTGCAGGTGATAAGGTGAAAAGTAAATTCAATGAAATAAGCCCTGACACATTGGAGCACATTATAGAAACTGAAAAGCTGGAAAATTATCAGTTAATCGACGTCCGTACTCCACTGGAGCTTGAAAAATTGGGTGCGATTGCTAATTCCCAAAATATCGAACTGGATGCCTTGCGATCAAATCTTGATAGACTTGACAAAGAGAAACATACCATTCTTTATTGCGCCAAAGGACTGCGCGGTTATGTTGCGACAATGATTCTGCTTAACCATGGTTTTTCCAATGTTTCAAATCTTGGAGGCGGATTCCTGGCATGGAAAAAGTTTGGTATGGATGTACAGTCCGTTATCAAGGAAAATAGTAGAAATTAATATAGTTGGTTGTTTTGGTTTTGAATTAGGGCCTCCGGGCCCTTTTTTTATTATCTCGGAATGCTGAATTGATGCTCAGCTTTGGGTTAGTTTTTTCCATTCGATATAGCGTTCCGAAATACGCTTGCTTATCAACGCGAAATTCTCCCAGTTATCCTCCACATGATAGAGTGTCTTGTGTCCTTTCACCAGCACTTCTATATAATCCTTCTTGAAAAGCCCGCCCGCATAATAATAAAAAGTAAAAAGGTTTGCCTCATCACAAAATAATTCATGGCTAAGGGCGCCGTTCCAGATTTCTGCCAGAATGATGCACTCAATTTCGCGCCTTCGGAAACGGTAGATTTCTGTAGATGCCTCATCCTCAAAATATTCTGAATATAGATTATGATCAATGATCCAGCCCATATAAATGCCAATATGGAGATATGCCTTTTCGATTGGGAGGGACGAAGGAAAATCTCCCAAAAAATGATTTTTAGCCAAATCATAAACTTTCTCCTGCTTTTTGCCTTCAGTTATCATTGTCAAGCCTCATATAAATTATTTATCGTCGCTTAATAACAAGGAAATATGTGATTATAGAAAACAGGCCTGGAAAAATAGATAGACTAATCAATGGAAAAATAAATAACCCATGGCGATAGCAGCAATAAACCCTGCCAGGTCGGCGATAAGGCCACATGTGATGGCATACCGCGAGTTCTTTATATTCACCGAACCGAAATAAAGTGCAACCACGTAAAAGGTGGTTTCGGTGGAGCCCTGGAAAACGCTTGAAAGCCTTCCCACAAATGAATCAGCGCCATGCGTCTTCATGGTTTCGATCATCATACCTCTTGCAGCGCTTCCGCTGAGCGGTTTAAGAAAGGCTGTGGGTAAAGCCTCCACGAAGTCGGTATTCATTCCCAAAGCAGTAAAACCCCAGGCCATTCCACTGACTAGATAGTCCAATGCGCCTGACGCGCGAAAAACGCCTATCCCGACAAGCATAGCCACGAGATAGGGTATGATTTTAATGGCCACGGAGAATCCTTCCTTAGCGCCTTCTATAAAGTCCTCATACACATTGTTTCGCTTGCGCAATCCCAAAAGTATCAAACCGACAATGAGCGAAAACAATATGAAATGGCTGGAGACCACCGATATTTTTTGGATGGCTTCCTGGTCCAGTTTGGATAGAAGAACAATAATTAATACAATAAATGCGGTGAGACTACCAAGATAGAGTAGAATGGTTTTGTCAAGTAGATTGATTTTCTGATAAAAACTCACAGCGATGAGGCCGACTAATGTGGAAAAAAAGGTGGCGATTAGGATCGGCAGAAATATATCAGCGGGATTCACCGCACCTAACTGTGCGCGATATACCATGATGTTGATAGGGATAATAGTAAGCCCTGACGTATTCAATACCAGAAACATGATCTGGGCATTTGAAGCTTTTTCTTTGTCCGGATTGAGTTCCTGGAGACCAGTCATGGCTTTAAGTCCCAGCGGCGTGGCAGCGTTATCGAGGTTAAGCATATTGGCCGAAATATTCAGAAGAAGCGGCCCTAATACAGGATGCCCTTTCGGGATTTCCGGGAAAAGTTTCATAAAAAACGGTCCAACCAATCGATACATGATGTTTACCATTCCGCCCTTTTCGCCAATCTTCACAATCCCCAGCCAAAAGGTAAGTATGCCGGTTAATCCAAGGGAGATTTCAAATCCTAATTTGGAAGAATCGACGGTAGATTGAAATAGCGCCGAAAAGATGTCCATGTCGCCTGAGAAAATGAACTTGAGACACGCCACCACAAAGGCAATGATAAAGAAGGATATCCAGATATAGTTTAAGACCATGCTATTTGCCGGCGAGATTTTTATTTAAATGCCAACCGTCCAAAATACCATTTTTTATCTAATGAAAAAAAGATTGCCTGTTACAGCCTTTCCGAATGTGCCAATTCAGTGTTGATCACTCCTAATTCAAGGCAATTGATAACACCTTTGTATGCCGTTAGAATAGTGCAGCAACCCCATCACTTAATAGCCCTATGTAGAGGTAAAAAGCGTAATAAATTTAGTAATAGCTACATAATGCGAGCCATAAAAAATAAATACTGCAAAAAATATGGCAAACATGGAAATAAAATTGACCCACTGAGATTAGAAATCGCAAAAAGACAGACGAAAAAATATTGTAAAATCAATAAAATGCAATAAAATATAATATATAATGCAATTAAAGATCCGTAAAAAAGAAGATGGACGTCGCCATTTAATTTGCAAATATTTTATTAATCCACATTTTATATTAAAAATATAGCAACTAATGACCGATTATAAATGCATAAAACCATCTAAATGTATTTATTTTTATCAATATTTGAATTTATAAAATCATATATACCTTTGCGATGCATCTGTTGATGAATGGACAAAATACTGATGAGAAGATGATTGATGGGTAGTAAACAGGATAAAAATCCAGATCAATATACCTGTTTACAAGCCATAGGAATCGGACATGATTTGAACTTATAGAACAGTATTTATTCTGTTTCAAAAACGGACCCGAACGAGCAAGTCACCGGCCAGCTTGCACAATCGGAAAGCGAAAATTAAAAAATGTCAAACAATTAAAACTTAGAAGAAATGAAACGAATTAGTTTACTTTTTACAGCATTAGTCATGACACTTCACTTAGCATTTGCTCAGGATGAAGAAACGGGACTTCAAATTTCCGGCTCAGTTGATACTTATTGGAAGTACGACTTTTCAGGCAATCCAAATATTGAGACCAGTTTTGCCGATGAGCAAAATTCAATTTCTCTCGGTATGATCGATCTGGCGTTGTCGCAAACTATAGGAAAAGCATCCTTCGTTGGAGAAATTTCCTTTGGTCCGCGTGGTCAGTATTCATCCATCCCTAATGGCAATGGGACAGATGATAACTCATTTCATATTCAAAACCTTTATGTATCGTATGCCCTGACAGAAAAACTGTCACTGACAGCAGGCTATATGGGTACATTCGTCGGGTATGAGGTGATTTCGCCTGCCGGTAATTTTAACTATTCAACTTCTCGTCTTTTCACCAATGGCCCGTTCCAAAATGCCGGCATCAAGGCACATATACCTTTTCGGACCGGGTATCAGTGATGGCAGGTTTGTTTAACGACTGGAATGTTTACACTGGATTTCGATGGTGTTTCCGATTTCGGAGCACAATTATCATTTAACTCCGGTTGATGACTGGAATGTGTTACTTTAATTTCATTTCAGGTTATAATTATGGCGTTGAAGGCACGCTCACAGAATTTGATATCACAACCGGTTATCAGATTTCGGATGCGATTTTACCTTGGCTTGAACTTCGCCACAGCTTCTGCCAAAAATGACGATGAAGGATTAGACGATGGTTTCACTGGCTTTGCCCTTTATCCGCAATATACCATCTCTGATGCTGTGGCTTTTGGTGTAAGGTATGAGAATTTTGCCTGGAAGGATGCCACCTCGTATAATTCCTTTACCTTTTCTCTACCGCTGACTTCAGGCCCATTAACAGTAATACCGGAATTCAGGATTGATTCGGCAAGTGAAGATGAATTTGTTGATAGTGATTTTATGCCTGTTGGCTCAGCCTCGCAATTTCTGATAGCCGCAGTTTACGCGTTTTAATTCATTGAGTGAATGGCTCCCGGCATTTTGTCGGGAGCTTTTTCTTTTTATATTTCGATATGATATCCTGCCTTGCATCCCTACTAGTGAGTTTGTTCCTCATCACCCAGCAGGAACTATTTCCAAAAGACGAATACGGGAAATATACATTGATGGAAATAATTGAAGTACCCGACTATACTCAGGAGCAATTATTTAACAATGCAAGTTCTTGGGCAAAGGATACATTCAAAAAGCCGATAAATTCCAGGGATACCGCTGCATGGTCAATTACAGCAAGCGGGAGCTTCACGGTACATAATGTAGGATCGCTTAAAAAGCATCCGGACGGTGCGGTTGAATTTGAGTTTACGATCGAAATCAAAGAGGCCAGATATCGCTACATCATTACCAATTACAAATTTATTCCATACGAACGTGACCGTTACGCGAAGTTTGTACCGCAGAATAGCAAATCCGTGCCTTTGGAGTCCTATCCCTCGGCTATGAATAAGGCAAACTGGAATAGTTACCTAAAAACAGCACATGCAAAATCCCTGGCGCTTATTGATCAACTCTCGCAGGCCGTCATGACGCCCGATGTTCAAACTCCAAAAAAAGTAAAACGTAACGATTCATGGTAAAATGACGGTTTTGCCGGCATGAATTCGTGTTTTAGTCCTCTAAATGTGTCAAAAATCCAAGAAGTTATCCCAGAATTGGTATTCTTTTATGTAGAATTCGTTTTTCCCAAAGGCGATAGTCACCAATTTATCAAAAAACTATCTGGTTTTTGCACATATTCACAAAATGACCTCATTTTCATTGTCGAAAACTGCATATTTTCGAAATTTACGGTTTTACTTACTAAATTATTAATCATATTGATGATGTATTACGACAATTGCATTAATTTTGGGCAAGATTTCAAACTATTTCAATTTAAAATATATTTATGGCAATTCTAAGATTCAACGCGGTACGGGAAGCGGGCAGCAGACAGCCGCTTTCGATTGAGCTACCTTCGAACAAAGTGTCTGATTATTTTGGCTCAGCAAGTTTTGGCTTGCCTCAGATGCAGGCTACCCTGGCTCCTGATGTATTTAAAGAAGTTAAATACTGCATCGACAAGGGAAGGAAAATAAACATCGAAACTGCCAACGCAGTTGCTGCTGCTGTGAAATCATGGGCGATTGATAACGGAATCTCACACTACACGCACTGGTTTCAGCCACTTACAGGCGCGACAGCTGAAAAGCACGATGCATTTTTTGACTACATGAGCAAAATTGAAAAATTCAAAGGAAGCGCCCTTGTACAGCAAGAGCCTGATGCATCATCATTTCCGTCAGGTGGTATCCGTCAGACGTTTGAAGCGCGTGGCTATACTGCCTGGGATCCAAGTTCACCAATGTTCAAGTGGGGGAGTACGCTTTGTATCCCGACAATTTTTGTGTCATACACAGGCGAAGCACTCGATGTAAAAGCACCGCTTCTCAAGGCGCTGGAGGCAGTTGATAAGGCTGCTACCAAAGTGTGTAAGTACTTTGACAGGGACATTACAAAAGTTACTGCATCGTTGGGTTGTGAGCAGGAATATTTTGTTATTGACAAGGCACTATACAATGCCCGTCCGGACCTGGTAATGTGCGGCAGATCAGTTTTCGGTCATGCTCCGGCGAGAGGCCAGCAATTGGAAGACCATTATTTTGGTGCGATCCCACGACGGGTTTTCGCGTTCATGCAGGATTTTGAAATCGAATGTCATAAACTTAGCATACCGGTAACTACCCGGCACAATGAAGTAGCTCCCAGCCAGTTTGAAGTAGCCCCGCTTTTTGAAGAAGTAAACGTTGCCACTGACCATAATATGCTCATGATGGATGTGATGCGTCGTGTGGCTGATAAACATGAACTTGTGGTGCTATTCCATGAAAAACCATTTGCCAACATTAATGGTACCGGAAAACACAACAACTGGTCGCTCATTACAAATACAGGCATCAATCTCTTCCAGCCTACAAGCAGCGCCCGTGAGAATCTGTTATTCCTCACCTTCTTTATCAATACCATCGCCGCGGTTTATAAATATGCAGATATACTACGGGCATCCATTGCATCCGCCGGCAACGATTTCAGGCTTGGAGCTAATGAAGCGCCACCTGCCATCATTTCCGCTTTCATAGGGGAGCAACTTACTGAAGTGCTTCAGGAACTGGAGAAAAATGGCAATATCAAAATTGAAAAGGGCGACAATATGTATATGAAACTCGGTATCGACAAAATACCCGAGATCATCCTTGACAATACTGACAGAAACAGAACATCACCGTTTGCTTTTACCGGAAATAAATTTGAGTTCAGAGCAGTTGGAGGAAATGCCAACCCGGGTATTGCCATGACGGCGCTCAATACTATCGTAGCTAAACAACTGGAAGATTTCCGGGAGCAGGTAGATGGTCTCATCGCCAAAGGCAAAGAGAAAAGACTGGCTATCATTGAAGTGCTCCGTAAGCTTATCACAGATTCCAAAAAGGTGTTGTTTGAAGGTGATGGATATTCAGAGGATTGGGTTGTTGAGGCAAAAAAACGCGGATTATCAAACGTTAAAGATACTCCGGAAGCGCTTGATGCCTTAATCACCAAAAAGAGCAAGGAAGTATTCGGCGCATTCAATGTTCTCAGCGAACGTGAACTTGAAGCGCGTAACGAGATTCTCTGGGAAAACTATATCAGGAAAGTACAGATCGAAGCTCGTGTAATGGGTGACCTCGCGTTGAACCACGTAATCCCAACTGCGGTAAAATACCAGATGAAACTCATCGATGCCGCAAAAGGTCTGAAGGAAATAGGGATGGATAATAGCTCCATTTTAGCCATGCTCAAAAAAGTTTCTGAGCACATTGATGCTGTGAGGTCTGGCGCGCTTGACATGATAGAAGAGCGTAAAAAGACCAATGAGATAGAGCACAGCCGCGAAAAGGCAATTGCATATTGTCATAATATCAAGCATAAGTACTTTGACAAAATCAGGTATCATGTCGATAAGCTTGAGTTGTTTGTTGATGATGAAGATTGGCCATTGGTGAAATACCGTGAGATGCTTTTCGTCCACTAGTAAAAAAGCAAATCCTAAGGATAAAACGGCGCTTCGGAAGAAGCGCCGTTTTGTTTTCCGACCCGCCGAAGCGATTTTTTGCGAAAAGAGAATCGTTGTTTCACCGATTTCCTGATGAGGTTTTGGTAATTTTTCCTATATAGCCTGTGCAACGAATAATCACGCTACACCCATGTCAGAAAATACCAGCATGCCGCCCATTTACATTGTGTCTGGCGGCAAAGGCCTTGCCGGGCAGAATATTGTGGAGATAATGCTCATCCAATATCCGGATAATAAAATTCCGATTATCACTGAGCCTGAAGTCCAGACAGAAGCCAGGGTAGAAGAGATTACCACCAACGTCCTGCTCACCAGGGGGGTCATCGTTCATACCATGGTAAGCCACAAAATGCGAAAATGCGTCATCGATGCCTGCGAAAAGAAGGGCATTCCACATTTCGATCTTTTGGGCGGACTGAGCGATTACCTCGATAAGACGCTCGATATACGCCCTGTGGAGCAGCCGGGATTGTTCCGCCTGAAGAATATTGAGTATTTCCGCAGAATCAAGGCCATAGAGTTCACTGTTGCCCATGATGACGGGCAGAACTATGAAAAGATCGAAAAGGCTGACATCATTCTTGCCGGAGTATCCAGAACCGGTAAAACACCCTTGAGTATCTACATGGCCATGTTTGGCTGGAAGGTGGCTAATGTCCCTATCGTGCCAGGGATACAGCCTCCGGAGACACTATTCCAGGTGGACGCGCGGCGGGTTTTTGGCCTGGATATTTCCATCATTTACCTCATTGCGCAGCGTGCAAACCGTGTGAAAGCGATGAATTTTGGTGACGATACCGACTATGTGGACAGGCGCAAAGTGCGGGATGAATTGGATTACGCGAAGAGCATTTTCCAAAAAGGGGGATTTACCTCCCTGGATGTCACGAACAAACCAATTGAATATTCCGCCAACCGGATCACCACGTTGCTCACGGACCGCTTTGGCCCGGATAAATGGCAACGGGATGATGACTAATGACTTGCGGTGGTGCATGTAATAGAAATGTCTATCAACCTGATTGAATTCGAAGAGGCCGCTCATACAATTATTGTTTTTATGAGAAATATGCGATTTGCGGTTTTGGGAGACTGGAAATAATTTTTTGTAAAGGTAAGATGTAAGTAGCAGGAGGCACAAGCGAGACGCTTGTCAGAGGTGTGGGTGATATCTCAGTGATTGCAAGCTGCACCGCAAACGCAATGACGCTGATAAATTTTAAATAATTATTATGACAATGGCACAAGCCAAAAGCGAAAGTAAAACCGCCCACAGTCCTTTTGCACAGACGTACTTTCACGGGACAAAGGCCGACTTAAAGGTTGGGGACTTAATCGAAACAGGTTTTAACTCAAACTTCGGACACAGGAAAAGCGCAAAGTGTATTTCCCTGACAGCAACATTGGATGCTGCAATTTGGCGCTGAACTTTCTTCTGGCGAAGGAAGGGAAAGGATTTATTTAGTAGAACCAACCGGAGAAATTGAAGATGACCCTGACTTAACGGATAGGAAATTCCCGGGCAATCCGACAAAATCATATCGTTCTATACACCCATTTCGAGTTGTCGGAGAAGTAATTAAGTGGGTAGGACGCCCGGCGGGACAAGTTAGAGCTGATGAAAACCACTGAAAAACTAAAAGGGCAAGGGATTGATTCACTAAATGACTAAAAAACATATAAGATGGTGAAGCTTGACGCACTCAGAAAAATTGCTCTTTCGTTTCCCGAAACAGTTGAAGAGCCGCATTTTGAGAAAATATCGTTTAGGGTGAAAAAGAAAATTTTTGCCACCTATGACGAAAAGAACAAAAGAGCTTGCATAAAGCTATCGGAATTGATCAGAGTGTTTTTTCGGCTGCTGACAAGACAACGATCTATCCGGTTGATAACGAATGGGGCAAACAAGGTTGGACACTAATTTGAAATGAATAGGTTGAACAGGGGCTTATTTGTTGACGCATTAACAACTGCATATTGTGAAGTAGCGCCTAAGAAACTCGCCGACCAGATAAGACCGGGTGATAACGAATAGAGAACATCGACCCGTTGCCAGCGTGTAAGTGGCACTAGCGGGTGACAGATAAATCGCCGGAGAGTGCTCCGAACTCCATTAGTGCATTGTCGCAAAAAGTTTAAACCAGTTTGGATTGGCTTTCAAACAATTTAGCAGGAATCACTAAAACCCGCAATTGGCAAGACCGTAAAAAAGCCCATCCGGTTTGTTCTGACATCCGGATGGGCTTTAGCCATATTAATGTGGGTTTTACTCGAACTTATATTTCCTAGACACGGGCACTGGCGCTACTGGTACCGGACCTAATTCATACTTAGCCAAAGTAAAATTCTGTTTGACTTTCATTGCTGCCTCGCGTGCCATGATGGCAGTTCCATCTAGGATTCTGCCGCTTGCTTTGCTTCATTGATCGGGGTGCCGGTGCTGAAGGCCTTTATGAGTTCATTGTGCTCTTCCTGGTAAGGATTGTTTACTGTGCCGCGGAAACGCCAGTTGGTGCCATCCTTGGTTGTGAGGTCTGTCTTCAGGGTAAGTAAACGATGCCCTCCCTTTGGAACCGATAATCTCATCGCTGATGAAGTTAGCGCCGGCCCGTTCGTCTGCCGATCCAGCGTGAAGATGGTGATGTCGTTCGGGCATTCATACTGTATGGCGAAGGTACTATTCCCGCAGCCTTTCCATTAACAGACAGTTTGGTTACGCCAAATGATATAAATTTCGCCAATTAAAAGCGTGACGTAAAAGTAAAGACAGGTACTGTTGGGGTTTTAAGGAGAAACAAACTAAGAAGTACCTGATTCATCAGGAAGGAAGGAGAAGGAACGATCATGAGAAACCGTTACGAACATTTGCGTCTTTTTAAAGATGCTTCTAATTGATTTATACCGAAAATAGAAAAAGCAGTACATCAATACTTTTAGGAAAATTATATTTATGGGGTAATTTTAGAGTTCAATAACTATAAAAGATCTATTGATATGGCAACAAAAATATATGATTTTAAAAATCTGAAGGGCGATATTTTCAAAGGACTATTTTGCCAGGATGCGTAGCATTACCTTTGGCATTAGCATTTGGTGTACAATCAGGGCTGGGTGCTATTGCAGGACTTTATGGAGCGATAGCGATTGGTATTTTTGCGGCAGCTTTTGGAGGTACTGCCAGCGCAGGCCAGTGGGCCTACAGGTCCAATAGCAGGTGGTTTCATCTACATTTATTGCAATAACGATTGGCTTAACCGGAAGTCTTGAAAATGCCATGAGCATAATCGTGGCTACTTTTTTTATTTGCGGGCTGTTTCAAATCTTTTTTGGATTGATAAAAATCGGTAGTTATATTAAGTATTTCCCTTATCCGGTAATCTCGGGTTTTATGAGCGGCGTAGGGCTAATTATTATTTTGCTTCACCGATATTGGTTCGCGGGAAGTGCCATAGCCATTATTCCACTCTTGGAGGCTTAGAAAACATTTCACTCTTATTTTCAGAATTTAATATTGCGGCAATCAAGATTCGAGATTTTATCGTCCGTTCTTCATTTTCTCTTTATTTGCCCCAAGATTTGCTAAGGCTATTCCTAGCGCCCTTGTTGCGTTAGTCGTAGCATCTCTTATTGCTTACTTTTTTAAATTAGATGTTACACTTATTGGCGAGATACCTTCAGGATTACCCTGCCTTAAGGTAAATTGGGCTTTTCAAGTATTGATACCAAAACTTATGTAATAATTTTAGAATACGCATTCGTGCTAGCAGTATTAGGATCAATAGATTCTTTGCTAACATCTGTAATTGCAGATGATATTACAAAAACAAAGCGCGAACAGTAATCGCGAATTGATAGGCCAAGGCATAGGAAATGCAATAGCTGGTATAATTGGCGGCATACGGGCAACAAAGCCCCACCAAGGGAACTGTTGTGAAAATCCAGTCAGGGGGGAGGACGCGCCTTTCCGGAGTAATTCATGGATTGTTTCTTTCTGGGGGTGCTGCTTGGAGCAGGAAAGTTTGCTGCCTACATTCCTATACCTGTTATTTCTGGAAACGGTATTCAATTTGCCGTAACTCGATTGCTGACATGAAGGGTGTAAGGCACTTATTGCATATACCCAAAGCAGATGCTATTGTGCTGGTTATCGTCTTATTAATTACCACTTTTGGCAGTCTTATTTATGCAGTTGCTGTTGGTATTATTTTAGCCTCGGTTATTTTTATGAAACGTTCAGGTGATATTGCAGAAAAAGGCACATCTGGTTCTACTCTGGCCAATTTTAAAGGAGAGCAATACTGGGATGATGAAAAAAAATTGTACGAAGAATTCAAAGATGTCATTTATATAAAGCACTTATATGGACCTTTATTTTTCGGTTTTACTGCTCACTTTCTGAATCTGTTTAAAACGTTGGATGAAAAGATAAAAGTGTTGATTATTCGAATGGATCGTGTACCCCATATTGATCAAACGGGTTTGTACGCAATGGAAGAGACGCTGTTTGATTTAAATAAAAAGGGATTGAAAATAATTATAATTGGAATGCAAAGTCAACCTGAAGATATGCTGAGGTCAATAGATATAATTCCAGATTTAATTCCGAAAAAACAGCTCTTTGACACTATGGAAGATGGTTTTTTGTGGTTAAAGAAAGAACTAACCAAAGACAGTGTTTACTAAGTTCCCGGATTTTTAGAAAGCAAAATTTGTTTCACTTCATGAACCAATCGACATATCACAGGGGGCAAAATGGAATGGAAGTCAAACAACACGGATTGATCCTTTGGTACCTGACTTCGTCTTTTTTTAAAACAATACAATTACAAATATACCGATGGCCGACCGGAAAGGGAGAGGCCCGAATCGCCATGGAAATGCATAATAATAGCGAAGCTGAGTGTAATTTCATAACTCAAGTTTTCAAATTACGCCAACATCGCGCCACGTTACATCGGAGCAGGCTTATTTGGTTGAGTGGTCCAGTGACGAATCTTTGGAAGCGCACCACTGGGTAAAACCAAAAATCATAAGCTACTAGTGATTGGTTTTCAAACAATTGTGGTATCAGGAATGACTAGAACCCGCAATTGGCAAGACCGTCAAAAAAGCCCATCCGGTTTGTTCTCACGTCCGGGATGGGCTTTCGCCATATTAATGTGGGTTTTACTCAAACTTATACTTACCCGGCACGGGCACTGGCGCTACGGGTACCGGACCTAATTCATACTTAGCCAAGGTAAAATCCTGTTTGGCATTTATCGCCGCCTCCCAGGTGATTTCCTGACCACTGTAGGCTGCCTCGCGTCCCATGATGGCAGTTAGTGTGGATTCTGCCGCCTGCTTTGCTTCATTGATCGGGGTGCCGGACCCGATGGCCTTTATGAGTTCATTGTGCTCTTCCTGGTAAGGATTGTTTCGTATGCCGCGGAAACGCCATTTGGTGCCATCCTTGATTGTGAGGCCTGTCTTCAGGTAAGTAAACGATGCCCTACCTTTGGAACCGATAATCTCATCGTCGATGAAGCTAGCGCAGCCGTTCGTCTGCCGATCGAGCGTGAAGATGGTGATGTCGTTTGGGTATTCGTACTGTATGGCGTAGTGGTCGTACGCATTGCCGTTAAGTCTCTGTTCGTGCGCGGACTTCCGTGCCCCACTGCGCCGACAGCTTTGGTTGGCGTGAATTCCAGGGCCAAGTTTCTAAGGATCGATGGACTGGATAGATTGCTCTACATAAATAGCTGCGGAAAGCCAGTTGCGATACATCCAGTTGCGAAGTTGGGCTTCCATGTAGGTCCGGCCTTGTCTGGGGTCTGCTGTACTACCACAATTCTCCCAGCGGCCAGCGACCTCCTTGCTGAGCGGATGTCGCCGGTTACGCCATTATGGATTGGTCTACATTTCACGCATGGCGTTGTGGTCTAGTCCACTGGGATCCTGCGCCAATGGTAAGTCCTTTTTTCTTGCGCGACTTATCCCGGATTATATGATCGAGCGAAAACCCAGCAGCATCTACCGGCGACGGGTTTTTCAATGAATGCGTTTTTCCCGGCTTCGATGGTGGCGCGGAGAATATGCACGGCCTGAAGTTAGGAGGTGTAGCGGGTAGCCGCGCGTTGATCTCCGGGATGGCAAGTAATTTTTTATATGCTTCAAAACCAACAAAGCATTTCTCGGGTGCCACTTGGATCCTGTACTTTTGAAGTTGTTGTTTTTTGCAGGTTTGCAGTCTGTCATCGAATACGTCCCCCAGAGCGACTTGTGCGGACGTTTGCTGCGGCGGCCTTTGCTCCATCTTTTTGGCATCTTCTGTATGATAGCCGGATATCTGGATAAATGACATTTGTGGCTGGGTGCGCGGCATAAAGAGGCAGCGCCTGTCGCCGACCTGCCCCGCAACCGATCAGACCGGCATGTTGATTGGTGAATCCCGGAGCCGCGTGAGCAGTGATGATGAACGGAACATTCATAGCACAGCGTTGCTTCTGGGGAGAGAAAACCAGATGTTTCCCGGAGGTTTTTATGAACTTGCGGCGTGAAGAGAAAGTCAGTGATAAAATTTTTCATGGAATAGAAATTCTGGATGTGTCGGAAAAATTTAATAGGTATCGTGAATTGATGGGTTAAGATAACACTTTGGCGCTATATTCTAAAGTGAAAGAGGAATAACGCGTGCGCTATCGTGTCCAGATATGTTCCTTGTTCATCCAGTGGCTGGTGGATACAGTTTTATATCGACTCTTAGTTGTTTTACGGTATCGTCTTCAGCATGGTCGGCGTGTTTCATAAAAATCGATGCCGGAGGCGAACTATCGCAGGTAAGAATGGTTTATCAAACTGAACCTTAAATGAACACCAATGGCTAACCCGATCCTAAGATTCTCCGGCTTGGTTTTCCACGCGCAAAGTTGGGATCCCTTTTTTGTTCTGCGTACATCATATGGATGAATACCCGAAGGGCAACGAGCACCTTGGGCCGTCAGCGTTCCTGGCTAGACAGAACAGGGCGTTAACCGTGAAAGATGGCTGGCGAATGTACCACGGATCACGTGTGCCGAGGCTTTCCATCGCATCCTAGCCGGGGATTTGAAACGGTGACCATTGCAGGAAGGACCGGTGGATCACTCAAACTCCCTTCGACCGCCGCACGATTTGGAAACGGCGACGTGCAATGGATGACGGCCGGTAAAGGCGTACGACACTAAGAAATGTTTCCGCTGCTGGGCGGCCGGGGCGTGACAATCCGCTGGAGCTTTTCCCAGATTTGGCTTAATCTGCCTAAGGCAAGGAAGTTGGTCGAACCCTATTTCCAGATGATCTTGGAGCGAACGAATCCGCTGGCCACCATAGTGGATGCTAAGGGTAAAAAAACGACCGTGAAAGTATTAGCCGGAGCACTGGATGACCACAAGGGAATTGCCCTGGCCTAACTGGGCAGCCACTGCCAAACATGACCTTGCTATTGGATGATCACCATGGAACCGGAGGGCAAGCCCTGGACATGCCAGAAGTAAAGGAAGGTGTAAACCGAAATCTATATTTCTTGAAGGAGCATCCATAGCTGTTGGCGATCATGAAGTTCCATCTTATAAAGGAGATGCTGCTCGATCCGGGGCAAGATGTGCAAATTGAAAAACGGCGCAATGCCGGGCCGTTTACTGCTTTAGCGTCCATTAAAGAACCTGTGGTGCAACGTGGACCTTTCGTCATGAATACGGAAGCGGAATACGCCAGACATTTCTTGACTATCAAAAGACCCAGTTTGGTGGCTGGCCATCGCCATGAACGGAGCCCGGTGCACCCGAGGATGGGCCATTTTGCAGATATGTGGATGGAAGGGAGGAATTAAAACGAGATTGATGGAAGATTGAATGAGATTTGAATAAAGATCATGAATGGTCAAAAAGCACCCAAGTACCCAGCAACAACCCATCCCTCATAACTCATCCCTCCATCCCTCATATCTCATCACCCCTCCTTCTCAATACGCCACTACCTTTAAAATCTTCCAATAATCCATAGTCCAACGGTCATAGTCTGTTCCTGCCGGCTGGTGTTCTGGCGCGGTGAAAAAAACTCATGGCGATACAAAGCCTTTCCTCGATACTTCTGATGTCGGCCCCATCAAGTTTTTTCAAACTACCTGTTACGATCACTCCACGGTGTTTCTCCATCTTCAATTGATCGGTGATCTCCAGTCTGTAA
>JAXHKU010000007.1:0-36223 GCA_034523095.1 Cyclobacteriaceae bacterium
GAGCGTTTCCCTCCCGGCAAAAAAGTCATTGAAGTCAGGTCTGGAAGCAATGACTTTGCTAAAGTTTTCATCATGGCGATACAGCGAATCAAAATCATGAATCTGTGCGAGTGCAATAAAATATACCAATTGAAGGTAGATACTGAGAGATAGTGTTTTCATAACATTTCAAATTGACTGGCCGAATTATGCACGGACTGGTAATTTATATAAAACTTTGGTGTGGGAATCGATACGGGAAGGTTTAAAGTTAAACATCGATATTGTGCTTTACCCGCATGCATAAGGATTAAACCACAACCTCAATAATCTTGCTCGTATCTATTCCCAGAATGTCCACCACCTTTACCATCACCTTGTATTTCCCTGCCTTTTTGTATTCGTAAGCTATGCTTGTAAATTCAATCATTAAGTTTTTCTTGCGTGCGGAAACTTTGTCATTCGTTTTCGAACAGGTGATTTCCTGACCACTGCAGGCTGCCTCGCGTGCCATGATGGCAGTTAGTGTCGATTCTGCCGCCTGCTTTGCTTCATTGATCGAGTTACCGGTTTCGATGGCCTTCTATGAGTCCATTGTGCTCTTCCTGGTAAGGATTGTTTCGTGTGCCGCGGAAACGCCAGTTGGTGCCATCCTTGGTTGTGAGGCCTGTCTTCAGGTAAGTAAACGATGCCCTCCCTTTGGAACCGATAATCTCATCGTCGATGAAGTTAGCGCAGCCATTCGTCTGCCGATCCAGCGTGAAGATGGTGATGTCGTTCGGGTATTCGTACTGTATGGCGAAGGTACTATTCCCGCAGCCTTTACATTAACAGACAGTTTGGTTACGCCAAATGGTGTGATTTTCGCCAATTAAAAGCGTGACGTAAAAGTAAAGACAGGTACTGTTGGAGCTTAAGGAGAAACAAACTGAGCAAAAAGTAACCTGATTCGTGGGGGAGGAAGGAAGAGGAACGATCTGGATAACCCGGAACACTTCCGTCTTTTTAAAGATGCTTCTAATTGATTAATACAAAAAGAGAAAGCAGTACATCAATACTTTTAGGAAAATTATATTTCATGGGTAATTTTAGAGTTCAATAAACTCATAAAAAATCTATTGATATGGCAACAAAAATATATGATTTTAAAAACCTTAAGGGCGACCTTTCCGGAGGACTTGTTGCAGGGATAGTAGCATTACCTTTGGCATTGGCATTTGGTGTACAATCCGGGATGGGTGCCATTGCAGGACTTTATGGAGCAATAGCGGTTGGTATTTTAGCTGCAGCTTTTGGTGGTACCGAAACGCAGGCCAGTGGCCCTACCGGCCCAATGACAGTAGTTTCAGCCATCATTTATTGCAATAGCAATTAGCTTTACCGGAAGTCTTGAAAATGCCATGGGAATAATCGTGGCAACTTTTTTTCTTTGCGGTCTGTTTCAAATCTTTTTTGGATTGATAAAAATCGGTAGTTATATTAAGTATTTCCCTTATCCGGTAATCTCGGGTTTTATGAGCGGCGTAGGGCTTATTATTATTTTGCTTCAAATATATCCGTTCGCCGGAATATCATCACCGTCTTCCACTCTTGGCGTTGTAAAAGACATCTCGCGTTTGTTTTCAGAATTTAATATTGCGGCAATCGGGATTGGAGGGATAACGGTCTTCATTTTCTATTTATTCCCCAAAATTACTAAGGCCATTCCCAGCGCCCTTGTTGCACTTATCACAGCATCTCTTATTGCTTACTTTTTTAAATTAGATGTTCCACTTATTGGTGAGATACCTTCAGGATTACCCTCCCTAAAAATAGATGGGCTATTCAATATTGATACCAAAGCTTATGTAATAATTTTAGAATACGCACTCGTGTTAGCAGTATTGGGATCAATAGATTCTTTGCTAACATCTGTAATTGCAGATAATATTACAAAAACTAAACACAACAGTAATCGCGAATTGATTGGCCAAGGCATAGGAAATGCAATAGCTGGTATAATTGGCGGCATACCTGGAGCAGGAGCCACAAAGGGAACTGTTGTGAATATTAATTCAGGAGGGAAAACGCGCCTTTCCGGAGTAATTCATGGATTGTTTCTGCTGGTAGTGCTGCTTGGAGCAGGAAAGTTAGCTGCCTTTATTCCTATACCTGTTTTAGCTGGAATCCTTATTCCGGTTGGCTTCAATATTATTGACATGAAAGGTTTAAAGCATTTATTGCATATTCCCAAAGCAGATGCTATTGTGCTGGTTATCGTCTTATTAATTACAACTTTTGGGAGTCTTATTTATGCAGTTGCTATTGGAATTATTTTAGCCTCGGTTCTTTTTATGAAACGTTCAGGTGATATTGCAGAAAAAGGCACATCTGGTTCTAACTCTGGCCAATTATAAAGGAGAACAACACTGGGATGATGAAAAAATATTGTATCGAAGAATTCAAAGATGTCATTTATATAAAGCACCTATACGGACCTTTATTTTTCGGTTTTACTGCACACTTTCTGAATCTGTTTAAAAATTTGGATGAAAAGATAAAAGTCTTGATTATTCGAATGGATCGTGTACCGCACATTGATCAAACGGGTTTGTATGCAATGGAAGAAACGCTGTTTGATTTAAATAAAAAGGGATTACAAGTAATTATTATCGGATTACAAAGTCAACCTGCGGATATGCTTCGGTCAATAGATATAATTCCAGATCTAATTCCGGAAAAACAGCTCTTCGACAATATGGACAGTGGTTTTTTCTGGTTAAAAAAAGAACTAACCAAAGACAGTGGTTCTGAGTTCTGGATTTTTAGAAAGCAAAATTTTGTTTCACGTCATATCCGGACCAATCGACATATCACACCCCACAAATGCAACAGAATTTAAACAACACGGACTTGATCCTTTGGTACCTGACTAAGTCTTTTTTAAAACGATACAATTACCAAATATACCGATGGCTGACCAAAAGGGAGAGGCCCGAATCGCCATCAAAATGCATAATAATAGCGAAGCTGAGTGTAATTTCATAATTCAAGTTTTCAAATTACGCCGACATCGCGCCACGTTACATCGGAGCAGGCATTCTTGGTTTCGTGGTACAGTGACGAATCTTTGGAAGCGCACCACTGAGTAAAACCAAAAATCATAAGCTACTAGTGATTGGTTTTCAAACAATTGTGGTAGCAGGAATCACTAAACCCGCAATTGGCAAGACCGTAAAAAAGCTCATCCGGTTTGTTCTCACATCCGGATGGGCTTTAGCCATATTAATGTGGGTTTTACTCAAACTTATACTTACCGGGCACGGGCACTGGCGCTACGGGTACCGGACCTAATTCATACTTAGCCAAGGTAAAATCCTGTTTGGCATTTATCGCCGCCTCCCAGGTGATTTCCTGACCACTGTAGGCTGCCTCGCGTCCCATGATGGCAGTTAGCGTAGATTCTGCCGCCTGCTTTGCTTCATTGATCGGGGTGCCGGTTCTGATGGCCTTTATGAGTTCATTGTGCTCTTCCTGGTAAGGATTGTTTCGTGTGCCGCGGAAACGCCAGTTGGTGCCATCCTTGGTTGTGAGGCCTGTCTTCAGGTAAGTAAACGATGCCCTCCCTTTGGAACCGATAATCTCATCGTCGATGAAGTTAGCGCAGCCATTCGTCTGCCGATCGAGCGTGAAGATGGTGATGTCGTTCGGGTATTCGTACTGTATGGCGTAGTGGTCGTACGCATTGCCATAAAGTCTCTTATCTGTGCGGACTTCCCGTCCTCCTACGCCGACAGCTTTGATTGGTGTGGATTGCAGGACCCAGTTTATCAGATCGATGGAATGGATAAATTGCTCTACATAGATATCTCCGGAAAGCCAGTTATAATACATCCAGTTGCGAAGTTGGGCTTCCATGTCGGTCCAGCCTTGTTTGGGTTCTATATACCACAATTCTCCCAGCAGCCAACGACCTACTCCAGACCGGATGTCGCCGATTTCGCCATTATGGATTCGTTGTACGAGTTCGCGCATGGCATTGTCGTACCGTCGCTGGGTTCCTGCGCCAATGGTGAGTCCTTTTTTCTTGGCGAGTTCTCCGGATTCTATGATAGAGCGAACCCCGGCAGCATCTACGGCGACGGGTTTTTCAATAAATGCGTTTTTCCCGGCTTCGATGGTGGCGCGGAGATGTGCAGGCCTGAAGTGAGGAGGCGTAGCGAGTATCACATAGTTGATCTCAGGGATGGCAAGTAATTTTTTATATGCTTCGAACCCAACAAAGCATTTGTCAGGTGCCACTTCGATACCCACTTTTTGAAGTTGTTGTTTGCAGTTTTGCAGTCTGTCATCAAATACGTCAGCCAGAGCAACTATGCGGACGTTTGCTGCGGCAGCCTTTGCTCCATCTTTGGCATCTTCTGTATGATAGCCGGAATCTGGATAAATGACGTTTGTCGCTGCATTTACGGCATCGAGGGCAGCGCCTGTACCGCGACCTCCGCAACCGATCAGACCAATGTTGATTGGTGAATCCGGAGCCGCGTGAGCAGTGATGATGAACGGAACATTCATGGCCAGCGTTGTTGTAGCGAGACCAATGCCGGAGGTTTTTATGAACTTGCGGCGTGAAAGAGAGTCAGTGATAAAATTTTTCATGGAATAGAATTTCTGGATGTGTCGGAAAAATTTAATAGGTATCGTGAATTGATGGGTTAAGATAACACTTTGGCGCTATATTCTAAAATGAAAGAAGAATAACGCGTGCGCTATCATGTCCAGATATGTTCCTAGTTCATCCAGTGGCTGGTGGATACAGTTTAAAATCGACTCATAGTTGTTTATCTGTATCGGCTTCAGCCTGGTAATATTTCATAAATCAAGTAGCAGAAGCAAACTATCGCAGGTAGGAATAGTTTATCAAACTGAACCTTAAATGAACACCAATGGCTAACCCAATCCTAAGGATACTCCCGCTTGGCTTTCCCTGGCAAACCCAGGATCCCTTTTTGTTCTGCGTACATCATATGGATGCTTACCCAAAGGGCAACGAGCACCTTGGACCAACCGCATCACTTGCCGGACGAAACATAGGCCAGGACTTCACAGTGAAAGATGGCTGGCGAATGTACCACGGATCACGTGTGCCGGGCTTTCCATCGCATCCGCATCGGGGCTTTGAAACGGTGACCATTGTGCAGAAAGGATTCATCGATCATTCAGACTCCCTTGGAGCCGCCGCACGATTTGGAAACGGCGACGTGCAATGGATGACGGCCGGCAAAGGTATACAGCACTCAGAAATGTTTCCGCTGCTCAGCACTGAGCATGACAATCCGCTGGAGTTGTTCCAGATTTGGCTTAATCTGCCCAGAGCAGGGAAGTTGGTCGAACCCTATTTCCAGATGATCTGGAGCGAACAAATCCCGCTGGCCACCAACATGGATGGTCAGGGTAAAAAAACAACCGTGAAAATTGTTGCCGGAGTACTTGATGACCACAAGGGAATTGCTCCTCCGCCTGACTCATGGGCCGCCAATACTGAACATGACCTTGCCATATGGATAATCACCATGGAACCGGAGGCAACCTGGACGCTGCCAAAAGCTAAGGAAGGTGTAAACCGAAATCTATATTTCTTTGAAGGAGCGTCCATAGCTGTTGGCGATCATGAAGTTCCAGCATACAAAGGAATCGTACTTGATCCGGACCAGGCTGTGCCATTGAAAAATGGTGCCACGCCGGGCCGCTTGCTGCTTTTGCATGGCGTATCCATTAAAGAACCTGTGGTGCAGCATGGACCTTTCGTCATGAATACGGAAGCAGAAATACGCCAGACTTTTCTTGACTATCAAAAGACCCAGTTTGGTGGCTGGCCATGGCCATCGAACGAACCTGTACACCCGAGGAATATAGGCCGGTTTGCCAAGTATGTTGATGGAAGGGAGGAAGCCAGGGATTGATACGAGATTGATGGGAGGTTAAAACGAGAGTGGATACTACACCTCAGAAGGAGATTGATTTAAAGATTGATGACCAGGGAAGGATCGTCCAACCCAGTACCCAGCCCCCAATACCCAGCCCCCCACAACCCATCCCTCTTAATACGCCACTACCTTAAAATCTTCAAATAATCCATAGTCCAACAGGTCATAGGCCGTTCCTGCCGGCTGGTGTTCTGGTGCGGTGAAAAAACTCCAGGGCGATACAAAGCCTTTTCGCAGATTGTTATGATGTGGGCCCATCAGGTTTTTCAAACTACCGGTTACGATCACTTCCACGGTGTTTTCACCTTCTTTCAATTGATCGGTGATCTCCAGTCTGTAAGGCAGCCAACCGATGATACGTGATGGATTGCCGTTAACTTTCACTTCAGCGACCGTTCCTGCCCATTGTTGAAGTTCTACGAATACTCTGGAACTACCTGGATTTTCAACGGTTTTTGAATAGGTCATTTTATCGGAATAGTATGGAAAGCCTTGCGATTTCCAGCTTCCTATGGCGGCCTCTGTGGGCGCAACGAGTTTCCATCCGGCCTCTGCAGATTCAAGCCCAAAGTCACCGACCAGATATACGGGTTCCAATTCGGCCATGATATCCATTGGAGAGGCTGCGACAGTGATTGTGTTTTTCCCTGCAACAAGATGCTATGAAATATCAGACACGCCGAAATCCTTATCGAGCCACCACTCGCCGGGTGAGGCCTGTACGGGTTGGCCATTGATGGATATTTTATATAAATGCGGGGACTCTGCCACGGCTTTCAGCGCGGAGGGTACGAATCCATCGTTGAGGATGAAATGATACGACGCTTCAAACCCGGTGTTCTGGTCAAATACATTTTTATCCAGGATGCGGGTGCGGTATTGCACGGCATTGCTCCAGGGATTGTACTTCGGGCTGTTTTTTTCTTTCAGATAAACTTTATAAACTGTATCGGCCGCATTGCAGAAATAGATGTCTTTGTACTGTTTGCCGGCGACAGCGAGATCACAGTAATCCAGTGTCAGCGTGTTGGGACTTAGTTTATTTACGGTGGTTACAGATGCCTGAAGCGCTTTCGGTGTACCAACAGGGTAAGGTTTGGAATCAGTGCCTGACAGGCTTTTTTTACCGAAGAACAGCAATTTCGATTCACCTGGTAGCAGTGAAAATCGCATGGAAACCATACCATTATCTGATTCATCAGGCAGGACAGAATATTGGCCGCCAAGCAGGTCAAATTCAGCAACGGAATTACCCTTTCCGGCAAACGCGATATTGGCTGTTTCCCCTTTATGGTAATTGGTGAAAAAATAGAATTGACCATCTTTGAATATCCGCCGCTGGTGAAAAACATTCCCACCCCACGACTCAGGCGCTTCAGGAACAAATGATGACGATCGCAAAATGTCGTTAATGAGCGCTGCATCGACTGCTTCAGTCATAGTGATTTGCGTTCCATATTGCTCATATAGTTTCGCTGCAGCGGATGTGACATTCCCGTCGATTCTTTCAGGCACCGGAGAAAGTGAAAGCAATTTTCCTCCCTGCCCCAGGTAGTCGGCGAGCAGTTGCAGCGTGGGCCCCATGAGGTTCTGGGTATTTTGTGGAATTATTACCATATCATAAGCTCGTGAGCCTATAACCAGTTTACCGTCCTTCACAGAACCATGATCTTTCATAATCGATTCACAACCCAGGTCATATTCCACCTGGTTCTTTTCGAATTGTGTAAGAAGATCGTGAAAGCTGTCTTTCAATTGATCTATGGGTCGGGGGGTGCCGTCAGGATTCCGGCGACTTGTAGTGGAATGAAGCATCCAACCGGTTGAAGTTGGTTCGAGCACAAGGATATTGTTTACCTGCTTGCCGCCAGATAAGGCGAATGACAGCCTGTGAAAATATTCATTCAGCGGTTTATAGCTGTTCCACCACGGCGTGTGGTACGACATGGATTGCGGATAATCGCGTTTCCGGGCGCCTTTCAGTGTCATGTGTGCAAGGTGCTGGTTCATAAAATTCACACCCAATACATATTCCCAGTCCCCCTGTCGCTTCATGTCGGCAAATGTCAATTCCCAGCCTGACCCGCCGTAGGTTTCAGAGAGCGAACGGGCCTTGTCGAGCTGATTCGCCACGCTGCTGAGTTCCTTTACGGCGCGGATATTTCCAAACTGTTCCGGTATGTCATCCGAATTGAACAACATATCGATGCCCGGATACTGATGATAGGCATACATAGCCATATTGTCGCCGCCATGTTTTGGATCGGGCCAGCCGTGCTCCCAATAGTGACCAGTCCAGATCAGCTTTTTCTCATCGGTATATTTTTGCCAGGGTTCCGACCAGCGCTCTGTGAACATTTTGAGCAACAATGCCTGGTAATCGTGCCGAACGTTTTTCCAGTCGCCTACCTCATCGTATAGACAGGGTAGGTACGATTGCAACTGGTATCCATATTCTTTTTCAAAACGGTTGAAAAGTACAGGTGTAAATCGTGTCACCAAGTTGCTACCGCCGATCGTATTTATATTTGGTTCGTCAGTGAATATCCCCGGCATCAGCGTGCCAAAATCATCACCGATATATTCTTCATAGCCATCCATGGTTATTTTCGTAAATTTTCCCGTGATGCCATAGGCAAGAAGTATCCACGTAGGAAAAGCCGCCGTACCAGCCCTCGCCCTTTGGATAATACCACTTCGTGAAGGCGTAGTAGTTGCCGGGTTTTCCATAATACTTATCCCTGCTGTTAGTGATGTTCGCGAAGCTATTGCCGATCTGTTTGATGATCAGCATATAGGAAGTTGTATCGGTCTCTTGAAGTATGTCGAGCTTGTTAAGTTTAAGCCCTGCGATTGGATCTGAAGTGGCGAAGGTGGCTGCGGGAACGTGACCTCCGGCAAAACCACTCGGATAGGAGTTTTCGTCATAGAGCCAGATTTTCATTCCCAGCTCACGGGCTTTGTCAAGCGAGTATTTCACCAATTCAAACCACTCATTGCCGAGGTATTCCGTGATGAGACCAGGGCGGGGATGGATAAATACCATATAAATGCCCTGCTTTTTGAATTCCGGAAGCTGGGTATCGACGATTTCTTTGGTCACTTTGTCATTCCAAACCCAGAATGGAGCAGTGCTAAAGTCGATGGGTGGATTGTTAAACCCGGATCTCAATTCATCAAATGAGTTAGCCATTTGTGGATTCCAGGTGATCTTTGCGTCATCCGTTTCGGTGCAGGATGGCAGTGTGGCAAACGCAAAAACGAGTAGCAAACATGCCGGAATACGGCGTCTTATCGGATAAAAAATGCTTCCAAAGTCCATAGGATACAATGTAAAATTATCGGATCGATTTCGGTGGACAAGTTATAAAATACGGCGATATTTTTTTGAACCGCGCCACAATTAGCTTCCGGCAACACCTGATGAATAACTGCCGGCATGGTTTGTCATAAACCATTCTTCTGCCTAATTTTGAGGTTCTTAAATGAAACCTATGAGTAAGCCCGTAATTATTGTTTGTGCAACAAATCTTGGCAAAGCAGTTATGGAAGTTTTTAAAAGCAACGAAGTAGTCGTGTACGGCTTCCTCGATGATGATCAGAAACTCCATGGAAAAGAGATCGACGATGTTACCGTGCTTGGCGCTACCGACGCACCGGAATACAGGAAAATTATCGGAAAAACCTGCGATGTATTTGTAGCCTCCGACGACAACGCCTGGAGAGCACGGATGATCAAAGACCTGCGCGAAACCCGCGAGACGATGCCCGTGAATGCGATTCACAAAAGTGCCTGGATAGCAGCATCGGCGATATTACACCACGGGTGCCTGATAAATCAAGGGGTAAAAATAGGCTCAGAAGCCAGCATTGGCAGTCATTGCATTATCAATGCAGGGGCTGTCATCGACTACAATGCCCGGATCGGTGATTTCGTGCAGATTGGAGCCGGGGCCGTCATAAGCGCGGATGTAAGTGTAGGCGATGGAGCGTTTATTGGAGCCGGAGCTACCATTATCCCCGGCATCACGATCGGTGATGGTGGCCGCGTCGGAGCAGGATCCGTAGTGATTGCCAATGTCGGCAAAAACGAAACTGTTTTCGGGAATCCGGCAAAGACGATTAAGTAGAGGGGAGTCAAAAAGCTAAAAGCTAAAAGCTAAAGGCTAAGGGCTGACTGCTAGATCATAACCCATAACTCATAACTCATAGCCATCATTCCAGGTCCATGAACGATTACCTTATCCTGCTTTATTATTGTTATACCAAAATCGAGAATCCCGAGGAATTCAGGATTGCCCACCATACTTATTGCATCGATCACAACCTTCGCGGCCGTATCATCATAGCAAAGGAAGGAATCAATGGCACCATATCCGGACTTAAGGCTGATTGCGAGAAATATATGGCTGATCTCCATGCCGATCCGCGATTTGCAAGGACTGAGTTCAAAGTAGAAAGGCATGAAGGGCATGCATTCGCCAAAATCAACGTACGAGTGAAGGACGAAATCGTGCATTCAGGTCTCACTCACATCGATCCGACAAAGCAAACCGGCACTTACCTGGAGCCGCACGAATTCAAACAAATGAAGGACGAAGAGGACGTAGTTATTGTCGATGTACGGTCAAATTACGAGAACAATGTCGGGCGTTTCAGGAATGCGATTTATTTCGACTATGAAAACTTCCGTGATTTCCCTGAAAGGGTCAGTGAACTTGAGCGCTACAAGGACAAGAAAGTCATCACCTATTGTACCGGGGGAATAAAGTGCGAAAAAGCCAGCGCCTATCTACTGGAACGTGGCTTTAAAAATGTGTACCAACTCCATGGAGGAATCATCAAATACAGGATTGAAGAAGGAGGGGAGGATTTCGAAGGCAAATGCTATGTATTCGACAATCGGGTTGTCGCTGATGTAAATCGTGTAAACCCTTCCGTGATAAGCGTCTGCTACCACTGTGGCACCAACTGCGACCGCATGGTAAACTGTGCCAATCCCGAATGCAACAAGCACGTGCCGCTCTGCGAAAAATGTGCTGAAGAACTGGCGGGAGCCTGCTCCGAAACGTGCAAAACCCAGCCACATAAGCGCCCCTACGACGGACGCGGGTATTACCCGAAAACCCAGAACGGGTACGATCCATCCATCGGGTTGCGCAGGTAAAAGTTCAAATACAATACCGACGATCCGCTATCGTGGGAACCATGTAGCGAAGTAGAAAGTCATTGGCTTCGCCGGGGTTGTTTAAGCGATGCGTGGCATGTCTCCTCAGAGAAAATTACCAGTGCTGCTGAGCAAAAAGCCCTTGAGGTTATTGAGAACGGTCCTTATACCCTTGTAAGAGTAAGTGTTCCCGACGATATTTATAAAATTTCAACCTCAGCCAGAAGAAAGTAATGCCCGGCATGCGATTTCAATTTTAAACAGAGAAAATCAAATACCTTCAGGTGCTTTAAAAATTGAACTTAAATACCCCCCCCCCCCCCCCCCCCCCCCCCCCCCCCCCCCCCTCCTCCCCCCCCCCCCCCCCTCTCCCCCCCTCTCCAATAAATGGCTTTTTTTGTTAAATCCTTCTAATTCAAATATTATGAAGACTAAACTTTTAGCATTTTTTATTACGACAGTATGGCTGTTTGGCTGTGATTCAACACAGCAGCCGGATAATCTTTTTGAGGCCGATGTAATTGTGTATGGAGGAACTTCCGCCGCAGTGATCGCCGCAGTCGAAGTGGTGCAGTCCGGGAAAACTGTGATTGTGGTCTCGCCCGATATCCATTTAGGGGGACTGTCATCCGGCGGTCTGGGATTTACTGATACCGGTAAAAAGGATGCCATCGGCGGACTGTCACGGGAGTTCTATCACCGTGTATGGCAGCATTACAATACGCCTGACGCATGGGTATGGCAGCAACAATCTGAATATGGCAATAAAGGCCAGGGTACCGTGGCTATGGATGGTGAAAACAGGACGATGTGGATATTCGAACCTCATGTAGCCGAACAGGTCTTTGAAGATTTTGTGAAGGAAAACAATATTGTGATTTACAGGGATGAATGGCTCGACCGCGAAAATGGAGTAGTGAAAGCAGATGGTAAAATAACTTCTTTTACCACCCTTTCCGGAAAGACATTCAAAGGAAAAATGTTCCTCGATGCCACCTATGAAGGTGACCTGATGGCTTCGGCCGGAGTCAGCTACCACGTGGGGCGCGAAAGCAAAGACACCTATAGCGAGCTGTGGAATGGTGTGCAGACCGGAGTGTTGCATCATGGGCACTGGTTTAAAGCGAAAATATCTCCCTATAAAACTCCTGATGACCCAAGCAGTGGCCTTTTGCCGCTTATCTCAGCCGAGCATCCCGGAGAATACGGACAAGCCGATGACAAAGTTCAGGCGTACTGCTTCCGTACATGCATGACAAACCATGATGAAAACAGACTTCCATTTCCAAAACCGGAAAATTACGATGCAAGCCAATACGAATTGTTGGTTCGCGTATTCGATAGCGGATGGAAGGATTGGTTTAATAAATTCGACCCGATTCCAAACCGAAAAACAGATACCAACAACCATGGCCCATTCAGCAGTGACAACATTGGGATGAACTATGATTACCCGGAAGGGAGCTATGAACGCAGGAGAGAAATTATAAAACAACATGAAGACTATCAGAAAGGCTTACTTTGGTTCGTGGCCAACGACCCGCGCGTGCCGGATGATATCCGCCTGAAAATGGCCACCTGGGGACTGGCAAAAGATGAATTTGTGGATAACGGCAACTGGCCACACCAGATTTATGTGCGCGAAGCCAGGCGAATGATTGGCGACTACGTGACCACTGAAAATGATGTGCTGCTGAAACGCGAAGTGCCTCGACCTGTCGGCATGGGGTCCTATCATATGGATTCGCACAATGTGCAGCGATACATCACACCCGAAGGATATGTACAAAACGAAGGCGATATTGGTGTAGCTCCACCGGCACCTTACTCCATTTCATACGGGTCTCTGATACCGATAAAAGATGAATGCTCAAACCTTCTGGTTCCGGTATGTATTTCTTCCAGCCATATTGCATTTGGTTCGGTGCGCATGGAGCCGGTCTTTATGATTTTGGGACAATCAGCTGCCGCGGCGGCGGTTTTGGCTATCGATCAGAACATTGCTGTGCAGGAAGTGCCATATGCTGATTTGGAAAGTGTACTTAAATCGCGCAAACAGGTACTGACTTTAAGCCAGTGATTTTCTAAAAACCGATACATTTACACAGGTCATTGAACGTGGCTTGAGATTTATTGAATAGAAATTATCCAATGAATTCAACTTTGTTCGAATCATTCAAAACCCATATAAAGAATCAATTCCCCACACACACCAACCCCCAATGAAATCCATAAAGAATAAGACAATTTACTTTTTACTGACATTGCTGTTCATCACACTTATTCATGTTCAATGTCAGAACAACACTTCCACTAAGGAATATGACGTCGTTGTTTACGGCGGAACCTCCGCAGGAATAGCTGCGGCAATCCAGGCGAAAAGGATGGGCAAATCCGTGATTCTGGTTGAGCAAACTTCCAGAGTCGGTGGACTGACCACAGGGGGGCTCGGGCAAACGGACATTGGAAATAAGGCGGCTATTGGCGGTTTTTCAAGGGAATTTTATGAAGGCATAAAAAAGTATTATGACAACCCGGCAAACTGGAAACAACAGAATAGAGATGAATACATCGATGGCGGCCAGACCAGAACGGAATCCGGCGAGCCAGCCATGTGGACATTCGAACCATCTGCAGCCCTTCAGGTGTATCATGACTTTATTGCAAAGGAAAATGTCAAAGTGGTATATAATCAAAAATTGGATAGAGCAAATGGCGTTTCAAAAATTGATGGCGCAATTCAATCTATCCGAATGTTGAGTGGTGAGGAGTATCATGGCAAGATGTTCATTGATGCTACCTACGAAGGCGACCTGATGGCTTCGGCAGGCGTGAGTTATACCGTGGGAAGAGAGTCGAATGCACAATACAAGGAGACCCTGAACGGAGTGCATCCAAGAGAGACCGATACGACCATGACTGGACTCCCGGCACGGAATGCCATTAACCACAATTTTGTCGATGGCGTTGATCCTTATATTGTAAAGGGTGATCCTTCCAGCGGCTTGCTGCCCCATATCAATCCGAATGGGCCAGGAATTTTTGGTGAAGGAGATGACAAAGTTCAAGCCTATTGTTTCAGAATGTGCCTTACAGATGACCCTGAGAACAGAATTCCTTTTGAGAAACCGACAACGTATAATGAACAGGAATTTGAATTATTACTGCGAAACTATGAAGCAGGAGAGGCAGGTTTCCCATGGATAAACTCAGCCATGCCCAACAGGAAAACGGACACCAACAACCGCACCGGGTTCTCCACAGATTTTATCGGACAAAACTATACTTATCCCGATGCCAGCTATGAAGAGCGGGAACAAATCATTGATAGACACCGGGAATACCAGAAAGGCCTGATGTGGACGTTGGCCTATCATCCGCGCATGTCGGAGCATATCAGAAATGAAGTATCGAGATGGGGCACCTGTAAGGATGAATTTGAAAGGGCAGATGGCTGGCAACAACAGCTATATGTGCGTGAAGCAAGGAGAATGATCGGGCCATACGTGATGACACAATATAACTGCGAAGGGCTGGAAGTCGTCGAAGATGTGGTTGGCCTGGCAGCTTACGGCATGGATTCGCACAATATTCAGCGATATGTGAATGAAAATGGATTGGTGAAAAACGAAGGCAATGTGGAGGCTCGCGTGGCAGCGCCCTATCCGATCAGCTACAGGTCTCTTATTCCAAAAGAAAACGAGTGCACCAATCTCCTTGTTCCGATTTGCCTGAGCGCCACACATATCGCTTTTGGTTCGATACGGATGGAGCCGGTATTTATGGTGTTGGGGCAATCTTCTGCCACTGCTGCTTGCCTGGTTATTGATGCGAAACAAAGTGTGCAGTCTTTGGACTATGCAGCACTTAAATCTAGGCTCTTAGCCGATGAGCAGCGACTTTCATGGGCTGATAGTCAATAGAATTATCTTACCGTTTGGGGATTGTCAAGACTTGCACACTGGTGAAAGTTTCTCGCAAGTGCCAGGTTCGAAACGAATTAAAAGGTCATCATATTCCATGGGCTTTTAATGCTTTTGATTTTATATTGCAGGAAATAGATATTTCAACTCATCTCCCTACATGACTACCTTTTCCGACGCCGATCTTATACTGAATACCGACGGGAGTTTATATCACCTTGGTTTGACGCCTGAGCAGGTGGCCGATACCGTCATCGTGGTTGGTGATCCGGGCAGGGTCAAACGTGTCAGTGACAAGTTTGATGCGGTAGAATTCCAGTCTGTCAAAAGAGAATTCGTCGCACATACCGGCCATTACAAAGGAAAGCGCATCACCGTTCTCAGCACCGGTATCGGTGTTGATAATATCGAAATCGCCATGATCGAGCTGGATGCTTTGTTCAATATCGACCTGAAAACGCGCACTCCCAAACCTGAAAAGTCTTGCATTAATATAATCAGGATCGGTACTTCCGGCGCCATTCAACCGGATATTGAGGTGGGATCAAGTATTGTTTCTGAGTACGGGATTGGCCTTGACAACCTGATGCTTTTTTATGATTTTCCCCAAAACCAAAAGGAAAGTACCATCGGAAATGCACTCCGGAAGCAATTGAATCTGCCGTTTTCACCATATGTCTCGCGATGCTCAACAATGCTATTCAATAAGTTTCAAAGCAGCTTCAGAAGCGGGAATACGGTTACCTCCCCGGGATTTTACGCCCCTCAGGGCAGGAAGCTCCGCATGAATGTGGCGAATCCGGCATTTCTCGAACAGATTACGGCGTTTGAACAAAACGGCTTCCGGCTCACGAATTTTGAAATGGAAACCTCGGCCATTTATGCCTTTGCTCAGATGCTTGGCCACCAGGCGCTGAGCGTCAATGCCGTGCTCGGCAACCGGGCGCGTGGCACATTTACCGGAGATCCTTATATAATTATTGATTCAATCATCGGGCAGGTGCTCGACATAATTTAATTTTTTATATCATGTTTGAAAACATCAGAGCAAAAATCCTGAAACACCAGCAACTACCGGAAATCCGGAAACAATTCGCCGATAAAACCATCGTCTTTGCCACCGGGTGTTACGACATCCTGCAATCCGGGCACGCCGTATTTTTTAACCAGTGCAAAAGCTATGGCGACATCCTCGTCGTGGGTGTTGGAAAAGATGAAACCCTTCGCCAGCTCAAAGGACCAGGCCGGCCGGTAAATCCTGAGAACAACCGTCTTTACCTCGTCGCAGCGATGGAAGATGTGACCTACGCCGTATTGAATGATGACCACATTGGCGATGGAAAAATTGATTTCAGTGAAGTATTGACGGCGCTCAAGCCAGATATTTTTATACTCAATGATGACGATTCGTCCGTCGAGCCAAAGCAGCAGCTGTGCGACAAACTTGGTGTCAGAATTCAATTTGTTAAGCGTGAAGTACCTGAGGAGTTATTGCCTACCTCGACCACCAATATCATCAATAAAATCAATTATAGCCTGAAGGCTCCATTGCGAATCGATTTCGCCGGTGGCTGGACAGACGTGCCATTCATCATGAAAGGTAAAAAGGGCTATGTGTCCAATGTGGCCATCCGACCACTCGTTGAATTCAAGGGAGGAAAATTTAACTTCTCGGGTTATCCCCGCGGCAGCGGGCTCAGCACTTCCACCGCCGCTAAACTGCTGGAAATGCTCAATTCAAAAACCTACAATGCCGAGCCCAAGTCACTAACCGCAATCGGGGAAGACCTTTTCAACCTGGAAAACCAGGAACTGCAATGGTTTATCGGCCGGCAAGATCAGTATTCGATCGTGTTTGGCGGGTTTCACTGCTTCGAGTTTGGCGATGACTACGCGCGGCCTGTGGAAGTGAATGTGACCGAGGCAGCGCTCGAAAAATTCAGAAGCCGGCTGTTGCTGCTGCATACCAGCGAGTCGCGCAATGCCCAGGTGGCTGTGGAAGAAGTATATAAATACCATGAATCAGAAAATGGCCAAAAAGCCATAAAGGAGCTTACCAACTGTGGATGGGAGTTTGCCAAAGCGCTGGAAAAGGAAGATTTTGACGGTTGTGCAAGAATCATAGCCCGCAATTGGGCTGCCCAGAAACTCCTGGCGCCTTCCTCTACCACGCCCAAACTGAATGAAATGTACAGTTACGCCATGGAAAACGGTGCCATTGGAGGAAAACTATGTGGTGCAGGCGGAGGTGGCGCATTCCTGTTCTACACACATGACAGCGAAAAGCTCAAAAAAGCCATGAAGCAAAAATTCGTCGACGCATTTGAAATTGACTTTGAATTTGAATATCGCAATATCAAGGAGTTGAATCAGTTGTAAACAAGCCGACATTGATGTTTAGATTAAAATAAATATTAGCCATGAAAATCATCCCCATTTCCGCAAAAGCAGTAAAACCGACGGCGCCCATTAAACTGAAAGTCATGCTGGAGAATACGCCAATCGAGATTTACCGCAAAATATTAGTGCCGGAAAACATCAATATGATGCAATTGCATTTTGTTATCCAGATTGCCATGGGTTGGCAGATGACGCATCTGTTCCAGTTTACGGACAAGAAAGTTAATTTCAAATATCTCGTTGCATTGCCAGATGAAGAGGGCGATCTATGGCCAGGGGAAAGTTTGCAACAGTTTTACCGGAAAAAACATCTTTGGAGAAGGAGTTTCAATTTCTCCGCAGTTCCAGGCCGTTTTATTATACCTATGATTTTGGCGATAACTGGACACATAAAATCACCTTTCTGAAGATTGGCGTAGCGGATCTGGAGGTATTTTCAGGTGTCCCATTGCTGGTAGAGGCCTCCGGCGCCTGTCCTCCAGAAGATGTGGGTGGTCCCTGGGGTTATGAGAATTTTTTGGAAGCTTTAAGCGACAGAGAAGCACCCGGAGCACAAGGACTTTGTTGAATGGGTGGGACTTAAAAAAGGGCAGAAATATGACGACGAGTTCGTGGATCTTGATGCCATCGAATGAGGTAGTCTGATTGCACTTCCCGGGACGGAATTGTGGAATACTAATGTCAAAAGTTTTTTTGAAAATTCACCAGCTCTGAATCCTCCCGGAGATTCTGGTATTCCGATTGGAATCGCCATACATGAAACAAAAGTTCTCTTTAATCAATTTTATTCGGAATCATCCTATAGGAAATATAATCTGACCATTCATTATATTAGTTGATTCAATAACGATGGGAATATCAGGTTTACTCGCATTCAATAAGTTGATACGCCTCCTCAGGTTTGGCTTGTATTCCTGCGTATTCTTCGGCTTGATTTTCTACATCAGTACCAATCGTGTCATCCTTCCGCAATTGATTACGGGATTTTTATTCGGCGTACTGATTGGTTTGCTGGAGGAACTGACCTATCACCGTAAGATTGTCGGTCTGTCCCTTCCAAAACGATACTTATTAGGTACTGCATTTTTCACTATCCGGATTACCTCAGTGGCTATCCGTGGGATTACGGACGCACCCCCCTCGCCGAGGTCTATCTGGATCTTATCATGAAGGGTTTTAGCGAACAGCGATCAGTTAACTATATAATCTCAGCCTTCATCGTTGCCATCACCATTTCGATGTATTTCCAGATGGAAAAACTGGTAGGCAAAAACATGCTCTTCAATTATTTGAAAGGCCGGTATAGAAAACCAAAAAAGGAAATAAGAATATTCCTTTTCATGGATCTGAAATCCTCAACTTCTATTTCTGAAAAGCTCGGAAATGACACATATTATGCTTTTCTGAATGATGCGATCTATGAAATGTCGGAGGCCATCATCACATCAGGCGCCGAAATTTACCAATACGTTGGTGACGAAATTGTATTCACCTGGACAATGGATCGGGGAATCAGAAACAACAGTTGTCTTCAACTCTTTGAGGAGATCGCTAAAAGGCTGGAATATAAAAAGGCCTACTTTATGAAGCATTACGGGTACATCCCGGAGTTTAAAGCAGCCATGCATGCGGGGCTCGTTCTAGCTGCTGAAATAGGCCATATCAGGAAAGAAATCGTGTATTCGGGAGATGTCCTGAATACCACGGCACGCATGGAATCGCTTTGTAACCCACTCAATGCCAAGCTGCTTGTTTCCCGGTCGTTATTCAACCTGCTCGATAAAAAGCGCGATATTCTGTATGAAGAACTTGGTCCAGTAGAACTTAAGGGCAAGGATGAAACCATAGAATTGTTAAAAATCCATTTCGCCGGGAATAATCCTGATCAAAAATTGGAAGAACCCGTAAAGGCCAGAAATTCGAATTAGAAGCTTGATCATTCAATAAATTAACCCGGATTATTCACCTGCCGATTTTTTGTCAATAAATTCAGGAAAAACTGGTTTTCAAGAAGCCTTATTAAACTTTAATGAATCGGTAATCCGAAAGCTTTACCAATATTTCATCCTATTATTGGAAGATGTATTGTGAAGTGAAACTAGGTGAAATTGATTTAGCGTATAGAACTTCAAAGGATGATCTAAATGTAATAGGTGATAAAACTCATTCATTAAAACCAAGTTTTTATGTAGCCATGGGAATGATCGAAAAAAGAAACGGTAATGATGATGCATTCATGTATAATTATACTCAAGCCATAAAAATATTCGAGGAACGGCTTACGAAATGATACTAAAATATTGACTCAATATCAAACAAAGCAATCCTATTGTGTTCCATTAATGATAAACCGAAAGCGTGCAGAAAATTTCTTGATTCTTCAACTGTTGACGAAGATTGGGAACTAGCATTAAATGAAGTTAAAAACTCTATCAACGATTTCAATTTTGAAGACTCTACGAATTTTTTAATCAATAAAACGAAAGGTAATCCAGTGGCCGTGAGCCATGAGCCCACGGTGCACCTCCTCACACCACCCGGCGTACGGGCTCTCCCCACTCTTTCCATTGCAGGCTGTACCGGGCGGTTCGTTCAAATCTCCTATTGAAATTTCTGGTAATATTCCAGCATGGGTTCTTAGCCTCTTTGCCTTAGTTGGAGCAGGTGATCGTAGTTCCCAGTAGCGGGCTTTGGGCTTCTGCCCAGCCTCCCATTCGGTACTGTCTCCAGGCATATGCCTGTTGCTGCCCACTCCCCGCTATACCAAGGTGTGTGTCCGTGCGAATCGGAATCGCCCCGCCCCTGTCCCGTCTGCCAACATGGCCTGATGCGTACCACTAAAGCACTCCCCGCTCCCAGATGACCGCCATCCATCACGGCGTTCTTTGACAGTGGATCTCAATAAAAAAACAAGCAAAAAACCTTCATGGAAAATTCATATCCACACTGCAGTTAATCAAAGCGATCAACCCAACAAAACAACAAAAAATAAACCCAGTCCTGCATTCATCTGCCCGATCCTAATGAACACCTCAGTCAAACGAAAACCCTCTGAAGCCCATAGCCCATTCCGGCTCAGTCCAACTTGTTTATCCGCTATTTTTCCATCTCCTCTTTCCGAACAACTCCGCTATTCCTTTTCTCATCCCGTTCTGCTATCTTCCCTGCCGGAAAAACAGCCGATAAAACACTATAGGTTAGCGGGCATTTTAATTAGGACAATTTAGAGCTACGAAATGGGACATTGGGGAACAGCTATATTTTCAAATGACAATTCGGCTGACATGAAGGATATTTTTTATAATCGTCTTGATACAAGGGAAAACCACTTGCTGAAATTAGGTCAGAGATAGAGAAAGATTTTAAGGAGGGTGACGACCTTTGCACCAACACAAACTATTGCTGACATTAGCTGCTTTGCAATGGCAAGTCGGACAGGTTGACAATGATGTAAAATTGATTGTAGAAAAAATAATTGACGAAGGAATTGATTTAAAGGTATGGCAAGAAAGTGATGCTGACGAAAAAGATTTGATTAAAAGACAAGATGAATTAACTAAGAATCAAAATTCAGACACTTAATCCTAAGCCAAGAAAGACTAAGAAGAAAGTAATACCGAAATCGATATTAAAAAAGGGGGAAATATTTGCTTTTCCACTTAAGAATCAAAATTATGGAGCTCTCATAATTCTAGAAGAAGATTGAATGAAGACTACTATTTTGTGCTTATAGCCGTCACTGACATAAATAGTAAAGAATTACCAACTATTAAAAATGTATTAAGCGCGCAACTAGTTACAAAGACACCTTATCAATCAGACAATTTCAAAATAAGACCAGCCATTGCCTCATTAACAAATTCAAAGCATAGGGACATACTAAAAACTTTTATTAAAGTTGGAGATGTGGAAATTAAGTATGACTATTCCAAGAACTATCTGAGCTTCGGTGCTGCTCCATGGCCAATGTTAATGGAGTGGGCAAATGATAATGACAGACGCATGGAAAATTTTTAGTTAAGGACTACGTAAAGACTAGCCCTTGGTATAAAAAGATATTCCAAAATTAAAACGCCCGCTAATCGTCTAGACGGCTGACGGCCAGATGACCGTCAGTCGACGTACAGGCCGCCCCAGCATCAAGTGCGGCGTATGAGTCTCCCCGATTCCATCTCGGCAGGCTGTATCGGGCGGTTCATTGAATCTCAGGTTGAAGTTTTTGGTATTAGTCCAGCATAGGTTCGAAGCATCGTTGCCGCGGTCTGGACAGGGCAATGGTAGTTCCCGGAATCGGGTTTTGAGGAAATGCCTTTCCTAAAAAATTCATCGGCGGGGATGAATAAAAAGGATATATTGATTGTGAAAACTTGGGGAAAAAGTGATTTTTGAAGACCTAAAAACGGAAACTGATGAGTAAAGAAATAAAAATAATGGTTGTCGGCTGCGGAAATATGGGATCATCCCATGCCAGGGCGTACCACAAACTGGACGGGTTTGCACTCGTAGGATTAGTCGATAAAAATGCTGCCGCGAGAGATGCACTTTCAGATGAGCTTGGCGGTATTGATCAGTTCGACGATTTTGACACCGCATTAATCGTAAAAAAGCCAGATGCCGTTGCCGTCTGCACCTATCCGGGCACACATGCCGAACTAACTATCAAGGCGTTGAAGGCAGGTTGTCATGTATTTTGCGAAAAACCGCTGGCGCCAAATATTGCCGATGCCCTGGCCATGGTGGAAGCATCAAAAACCCATGGTAAAAAACTCGTCATAGGATACATTTTAAGGGTTCATCCATCGTGGAAAAAATTTATAGAAATAGCTCAGGGACTTGGCAAACCGCTCGTGATGCGCATGAACCTGAACCAGCAAAGCAGCGGCAAAACATGGGCAACACATCGGCGCATACTGGAAAGCATGTCGCCCATCGTGGATTGCGGCGTACACTACGTGGACGTGATGTGCCAGATGACGCGTAGCAAGCCCGTAGCCGTGAGCGCCATCGGAGCACGACTCAGTGATCAGATCGATAAGGACATGTACAACTACGGCCAGCTACAGGTGCGGTTTGAAGATGGTTCTATCGGTTGGTATGAAGTGGGCTGGGGCCCCATGATGAGCGAGGTGGCATTTTTTGTGAAAGACGTTATCGGACCCAAAGGGTGTGTGAATATAATGGACGCAGAAACCGGCAGCAAAAAGGGATCGGACGATATCGACTCACATACCAAAACCAACAGACTGAAAATCCACTACGCCGACCGCGATGCCAACGACAACTTTACGAAGCCGGATGAAATCATCAACACCGAAGATGAACCCGATCACCAGGGCTTGTGCGACCTGGAGCAGCAGTATTTTCTAAACGCCATCCGGAATAATGTCGATTTATCAGATCACCTCGACGATGCAGTGAACAGCTTGAAAATAGTGCTTGCGTGTGATGAAGCCGTACGAACCGGTAAAACGATAAGCCTTTCATGAAACAAGGACTGGCGCTTTTCGACTTCGACGGCACCCTTACCACACAGGATTCGCTGCTGGAATTCATTAAATATTCATGCGGATCCTTTCGGTACTACCTGGTGATGGCCTTATTTTCACCGGTCATATTTTACCATACCGTGATCAGCAAAGACGGTGAGCAGGCAAAGCAGAGGCTCCTCTCCTTCTTATTCAAAGGGCTAAAGGAATCCGAATTGGAAAGTCTCGGCGCTGCCTTTGCAGAGAAAGTGCTGCCGAAAATTGAACGGGCAGAAATGATGGATGTGCTGCGCGACATGAAAAAGCATGGCTACAGGATTGTCGTTATCTCAGCGTCGATCAGTATCTGGCTGAAACCATGGACCGACAGTCTGGGTGTGGAACTAATCTCTACAGAATTTGAATTTAAGAATGGGACATTTACCGGCCGGTTTGCTACGCCCAACTGCAACGGAACTGAAAAGGTCGCCCGCATTAAAAAGCACCTTAACGTCATGGATTATTCACCAATTTACGCCTATGGAAACAGCAAGGGCGATTTGCCGATGCTGGCGCTGGCTGATTTTCCTTTCATGAATAACCTGCCGCTGGAAAAATAAATCCCAATGTTCGAAATTTGCAAATGACGAACATTAGGGGCGTCATTTCTTTTCGTAGTAAATAGCTTCAACTTCATTAACCTTATTGAGTGCATTATCAGCGGTGACTAAAGGCAGATCAAAATGCAATGCACTGGCAATGATTATGCTATCAGGTAATTTTAACCTATGGATTTTGCGCAATTTTATTACTGTATTTTTAATAGCGTTGTTTATATCAACGATTACACAATTCGATAAAAACTGGTTTATTTTTTCTTCTTCAACATCAGTTAATTCAGGATAGCTTAACAGCTCCAGTTGAGTGATGAATGATACATAAATGGTCTTTTTATCTATTAAATGGGCAAGGGTACGGTCTCCTGATAAAAATAAATGATGATGTTGGTGTCCAAAAACAGTTTATTTCCACTCATCTCTCCATCGTTTTTGAAGTGTAAGACCATCTTCTTTGAACTTGACGGTCCCACAATACTTGAAGGCATCTATCCCTTTTTTAGACTCACGTTCTCCAAGCTTTTTTAAGATCGATTGTATAGAACGCTGTCCTGCACCCGATTTCAATACTGTCACCATAATTTTTCTTTTTTCAAAGTTAAAGATTTCACATAACAAATTGATTTATTCCAGGTGAATTACCCCCAATTCAGACAAGCGTAGTCCCCATCCCTGGTCCTTAGCGTCTGCTCAGACCAGGAGGTACATTCTAATCCATACTAATCACAACATTCCCGGTCTTTTGACCCGTGAGGACATAGGTAAACGCATCGACTATTTTTACGAATGGATATTGTCTGTCAATTACCGGCCTGAATTTTTTTTCTACCGCCAGTTTTCTAAGGAACAGCACATCTTCCTTGTTAATAGTCGGAATGGGGAAAAGCACTTTTTTACCACGGCTAAACGGCGATAACATCGCTAAGAATGGATTTTGTGAACCCGGCCCAAGCTCGGTAGAAATATATATACCTCTTTTTTTAAGCATCGGTTTGCATGCGCCAAATGAACTTTTACCGACTGCATCAAATATAAAATCAAACCACGTATCTGTTTTAGTAAAATCCTGTTGTGTGTAGTCTACTACTTCATCGGCTCCCAGAGACCTTAGCAACGCCAGGTTTTTTGTATTACCTACCGCTGTGACTTCAGCGCCTGTGGCTTTCACTAATTGAACAGCCGCTGAGCCAATAGCCCCGGTGGCTCCATACACCATCACTTGCTGTCCGGGCAGCACCTTTGCCGCCCTGATGTCGCAGAGTGCATAGTGCGATCCTTCTGTGAGAGGTGCAGCTTCTGAATAGCTCATGCCTTCCGGGATGAGCGCCACCGGGCCGTTTTCTTTCATGGTCTTATATTCAGCATGCCCGCCAAAGTTTTCTTCATCATAACCGAATACCCTGTCGCCTGGCCGGAAGAGTGTCACGCCATTGCCGACCGATTCCACCTGACCGGCGAATTCACATCCCAGTATTTTGTTTTTTGGATTAGGAAAGCCAATGATGAGCCGGGCGAAATGTGGCTTTCCGGTAAGAAATCCGCTGTCGGTTCTATTGACTGTCGTAGCATGGATTTTTATCAGTATTTCATTGTCCCTGGCAATCGGAGTAGGGACGTCAATAAACTGCAGGACATCAGGATTCCCGTATTTCGATCGAAATGACGCTTTCATAGACTGGTTGGTATTTTGAAAATTATGAATTAACTCAAAGTTTTGGCAGTTCCCACGGCTTGCGGTAATGCGCTTTGGCCATTTCATTGGCCTGTGGATCATTTTTAAATTCCTTTTTTTCCACATCCCAATACACCTTTTTACCCAACCGATATGAGATATTGCCCAGGTGTGCATTGATAGCGGTATTCACGCCGATGCTGATATCGCACGCCGGCTTCTGCCTGGATTTTATACAATCAATAAAATTCTGCGCATGCAGGTCGCGCGAATTGCCTTTGGGTAACTGCAGATCGACCGGATCCATACGGTTCACGTTTTCATTTTTAACCTTGTTGAAATCCTGGTTTGGTCGCACTTCCCATCCCTGCCGGTCGATGAGCAAAAGGCCATTTTCTCCAAGAACTGCCACGCCGTGATGTCGGCCATAGGGCCAATATCCAATACCCTGCGTGTGTTCCCAGGTCATGATGAAATTATCAAATTCGTACAAAGCGATTTGGTTATCGGGGGTTTCCATAGCGCTGTCGGGGTAGGTGAATTTACCGCCGCTGGACATCACCGCATTGGGTGCGCCGACATTCATAAACATGAGTACCATGTCGATGAGATGCACGCCCCAGTCAGTCATAATGCCTCCGCCATAATTCCAGAAATAGCGCCAGGTGCCATGAAAACGTGTCTGATTGAATGGACTTAGCGGGGCGGGTCCCAGCCACATGTCGTAGTCCACACCCGCCGGTACCGGTCCGTCTGCAACTTTTGGAAGTTCCTGCCGGTCGCCGTAATTCAGGAAGGCTTTGATATTGGATATTCTGCCCATTTTTCCAGACTGAATGAAATCACGGGCATCGTTCCAATGCGGTTCGCTGCGCTGTTGCTGACCAACCTGTACGATCCGATTGTATCGTGCGACGGCTTTTTCGAGCACCAGGCACTCTTCGATGGAGTTGGCCAGGGGTTTTTCCACATACACATCCTTGCCCGATTCCATGGCGTAGATGGTGCCCAGTGTATGCCAATGGTCAGGTGTACCGACAAGAATGGCGTCGATGTCTTTTCGCTCCAGCATTTTCCTGAAATCGCTATAGAGGTCAGCCTTTTTACCGGTGATTTTTTCCAGGTCTGCCGCGCGGCCGTTCAGTACGGTCTGGTCTATATCGCACAGTGCGACACACTCTACACCTTCTACACGCAGATGCGATTGCAGATTGGCCCAGTTGACTCCGCGAACGCCCATGAGGCCGATATTCACTTTATCACTCGGCGCAACCTGTCGACGCTTTGCGTAGAGTGCCGAAAAAGGAATGCCTGTGACGCCAAGTGAAGCAGCCAATCCTGCTGAGTTTTTTATAAATGTTCTTCGGTCTGTCATTGTCTGAGAGTTTTGGGTAATGGATAAATAAAAATAGGGAATAATTTTGGTTTCGCGCCCTATCTGGTTAGCATTTACCTCAGCTAAACGCGTCACATAATCACACCATAGTGGAAACTGCAAAAAGCCCAGCGACGTGGTGCCGGAACAGATTAGCCTTCCGGTAAGTGAGTTTTTGCTTTTCATATCGTTTTGAGGACTGAAGACACCAAACAGCCAGGGGTGAGCAAGGCTTGATTGATGTAGAATTTCTGGTGTAGTCTTAAAGCCAGAGACTTCAATATTTCTTATCTTGGTTGCAATCAAAAGTCATTAAACACCTGGTAATACTAATTATGAAGAAAATTTATATCATGGGCTATGTGTTGTTTGCTTTTTGGGCAAATGCTTTCAGCCAGAGTTATGTTTCTGAATGGAAGGACCCTAAAATGAACGTGCAGCCCTTACCAGATATTAAAGCATTTGCTTTTAATGTGGGTGATATAAAATTACTACCTGGACCATTTACTGATGCAATGAATGCAGATGTAAATTACCTGCTGAAAATTGAGCCTGATCGTTTGCTCGCTGATTTTAGGACACATGCCGGATTAGAAGCCAAAGGCGAAAGATATGGCGGCTGGGAGTCGTCAGGTCTTGCCGGTCATACTCTTGGTCATTATTTATCAGCTTTGTCTTTACACTATGCATCTACAGGCGATAAGGAATTTCTTGCAAGGGCCAATTATATTGTTGATGAACTCGATGAATGCCAGAGAGCAAGAAAGTCAGGCTACGTAGGTGCCATCCCCAAGGAAGACAGTTTATGGCTCAGCGTATCACAAGGCCATATTCAATCCAGGGGTTTTGACCTAAATGGCGCTTGGTCGCCCTGGTACACTGTACACAAAATTATAGGGGGGTTGCTCGATGCCTATTTATATACCAATAACCAGAAAGCGCTACAAGTTAGTGAGGGCATAGCAACCTGGAGCGGCGACATTACGAAAAACTTAAGCGATTCCCTATTTCAGAAGATGCTCATTACCGAATATGGCGGCATGAATGATGCATTAGTAAACATGTATGCCATTACAGGCAATAAAAAATACCTTGACCTGTCCTATCGCTTTTATGATAAAGTAATTTTAGATTCATTGGCCCTCGCTATAGATGTGTTGCCGGGCAAGCATTCCAATACACAAATACCAAAAGTAATCGGCAGTGCCAGAAGGTACCAGTTGACGGGTGATAAAAAGGATAAGGCTATTGCAGATTTTTTTTGGGAGACAGTTACCAAACATCATTCCTATGCTACTGGAGGAAACAGCAATTATGAATACCTGGGAGAGCCCGACAAGCTGAATGATAAACTCTCCGACAACACCATGGAGACATGCAATACATACAATATGCTGAAATTAACCCGTGCGCTTTTTGCGATCAATCCTTCTACAGAACTAATGGATTATTATGAAAAAGCGCTGTATAATCATATCCTGGCATCACAAAACCAGGCTACGGGGATGATGACCTATTTTGTGTCATTAAGGATGGGTGGCAAAAAAGAGTATAGCGATGAATTCAATTCTTTCACCTGTTGCGTGGGAACAGGAATGGAGAATCATGTGAAGTACGGTGAAAATATCTATTACCGTGGAAAGGACGGCAGCCTGTACGTAAACCTTTTTATTCCTTCTGTTTTAAATTGGAAGGAGAAAAATATTCAGATAAAACAGGAGACTGGCCTGCCGGCTGATGATAAGACAATCTTTACGATTTCAGCAAAAAAACCAACAGTCTTTGCATTCCGCATACGCAAACCACACTGGGCGGACAATGTTCAAGTAAGCATAAATGGGACTGCACAAAAAGTAGTCGCTGATGCAGAAGGATACATCGTGTTAAACAGGAAATGGAAGAACAATGACAAAATTGAAGTCATCACGCCCTTGCATTTTTATACCGAATCTCTGCCTGACAATGCCAATCGAAGAGCGGTGTTTTATGGGCCGGTGTTGTTAGCCGGTGTTTTGGGCAACAAGGAGCCTGAGCCGTCAGAGGTGCCCGTTTTTGTTACTTCTGAAACCGATGCCAGTAAATGGCTAAATCCAGTTACAGATCATTCTCTGGTCTTTCAGTCACTAAGTACAGTTCCATCGAAAGACGTAGAGCTCATTCCTTTTTATCGAACAGCTGATGAACATTATACAGTTTACTGGGATGTGTTTACACCAGATCAATGGATTGAACAGCAAAAGATGTATGAGGCAGATAAACAAAAACAACAGGCGCTGCAGCTAATGACGGTTGATAATCTACGAATTGGAGAAATGCAGCCTGAAAGAGATCATGAGGTAATTGGAGAAAAAACAGTTGTTGGGGACGACCATAATCGTAAATGGAGAATGGCAGAAGATGGAGGGTATATTTCTTTCATCATGAAAACGGATCCTGAACAAATGAATACATTGGTTTGCAGCTATTGGGGAATGGATAATCGTGGAAGAAAATTCGACATTTATGCTGATGGCATCCTCATCGCCACCGAAGACCTGAATAAGTATAAAGCCAGCAAATTTTATGAAATCACCTATCATGTTCCAGCAGAAATAACGAGAGATAAAACAAGTGTAACCATTAAACTCGTCCCACAAAAGAACAATTCCGCCGGCCCTTTGTATGGTGCCAAAATGGTGAAAGGCGACGTAAGTGGGTTGATCGATTCAAATTAATCAATACCATGAAAAAGCATAAAACTAAACTATTAGTGGCCTTCTGCACTATTCTATTTGCGGCATCATGTGCGCATCAAAAAGATTATCCAATTCAGCCGGTAGCCTTCACGCAGGTGCATGTAAACGACCATTTCTGGAAACCTAAAATGCAGGTGAATGCCAGCATAACTATACCGTACATTAAACAGATGTGCGAGGATCATGGACGAATAGACAACTTCCTGGCAGCGGCTGGAAAAATTGAGAATAAAACATGTTCAGTATTCCCTTTTGATGATACCGATGTGTACAAGTGGATAGAGGGCGCTTCCTATGCATTGCAGGTGGAACCCAACAATACACTTTCCATGTATCTGGATACCTTGGTTTCCATAATTGGCGATGCCCAGGAGGAAGACGGGTACCTCTATACATTCAGAACCATGAAGCCTGATACACTGCATGAATGGCTGAGCAAGGAACGTTGGCAGAACGATTCCATCCTCAGTCATGAACTATACAATGCCGGACATTTGTATGAAGCCGCTTACGCTCATTACAATGCAACGAACAAAAAAAGCTTGCTGAACATTGCCATAAAAAATGCGGACCTATTAGTGGAAACGTTTGGATATGGCAAATTGGAAGTATATCCGGGCCACCAGATTGTAGAAACCGGTTTAGTGAAATTGTATCGCATTACCGGCAATACGAAATACCTCGATTTAGCCAAATTCTTTTTAGATGTTCGGGGACCAAATGGCGATGCCTACAATCAGGCACATAAGAAAGTTGTTGACCAGGCAGAAGGTGCAGGACACGCCGTAAGGGCAGCTTACATGTACAGTGCCATGGCAGATATAGCAGCACTTACCGGGGATAAAAAATACCTGAATGCTGTCGACAAAATTTGGGATGATGTCGTAAATACAAAAATGTACATCACTGGCGGCCTCGGGGCTACCGGTAATGGCGAGGCATTTGGCGAGGCATACGATCTGCCCAATATGAGCGCTTATGCCGAAACCTGTGCAGCCATTGCCAATGTGTATTGGAACAACCGCATGTTTCTGCTGCATGGCGACGCCAAATACATCGATGTTCTGGAGCGCACACTTTACAACGGCTTGCTGTCCGGTATGTCACTCGATGGAACGCATTTCTTTTATCCCAATCCATTGGCATCCGTAGGCCAGCATGACAGGAGCGGTTGGTTTTCCTGCGCCTGCTGTATTACCAACATGACCCGTTTCCTCCCTTCAGTGCCGGGCTATGTGTATGCCCAAAACAACAACGACCTGTACGTGAATCTTTTCATGAGCAACAGCAGCGATATTGCTTTATCGTCCGGCAAGGTCAATATTATACAAACCACCGATTATCCATGGAACGGAAAGATAGATATGGCAATTAATCCGGAGAAGGAAGGTGAATTTACTTTGCAGGTTCGCATACCCGGCTGGGCACAGCAGCAACCAGTACCTGGTGATCTTTATTATCACCGATACCGACAAAATGCCAATTGCCATTACTGTAAATGATGAAGTTTATTCATATTCCATTCAAAAAGGATATGCGCTCATAAAGCGAACATGGAAAAAGGGCGATACAGTTTCACTTGATTTGCCGATGCAACCTCAACGGATATTCGCACATGAAAAAGTGAAAGCAAATACTGGGCGATTTGCTATTCAAAATGGGCCAATCGTATACTGCCTGGAAGGCCCGGATAATAAAGATAGCGTGGTGCAAAATATCATCATAAAAGAAACCGCAGCGCTTCAGGCAAATTACAATGCCTATTTATTGCATGGCATCAACGTAATTACAGCTGATGGAGAAGCTGCTAAACGCCAATTAAACACAAGCGATCTAATGCTCTCCCAACAAAAAGTAACTGCCATTCCGTATTATGCATGGAACAATCGCGGCCCCGGTGAAATGGAAGTATGGATCCCTTATACCACAACGGCCGCAAGACCACAACCGGCAGCGACCATAGCACATGAAAGTACGGTTACAAGTTCAGTAAGCTCGAGGTCGTTAAAGGCTATCAACGACCAGTTGGATCCTGCTGATTCAAAAGACAATACACTGCCGTATTTTCATTGCTGGCCAAAGAATAATACTACCGAATGGGTTTCATACCAATTTGATCAGGCATACACAGTGTCTTCCTGCAAAGTATATTGGTATGATGATGGCCCATCGGGAGGTTGCCGCATACCTGTATCGTGGAAAATCTATTTTAAAAAGGGTAGTGAATGGGTGCCGGTAAAAAATACTTCTGAATATGAAATTGCAAAAGACAAATACAACAGTGTATCATTTGAGACAGTAAAAACCTCTGCTTTGAAATTGGAGTTTCAATTGCCGGTTGACAATTCCAGTGGCATTCATGAGTGGATTGTAGAATGAGTCTAATATGAAATCAAATCTTCCTGAAGAGGAATAAGAGCACGCAGAACAAACTTCCGCTCGAGTATGGATCTGCGGAACATTACAAACAGCCTGGGCCATCCAGAAGGCATTGGAAGAAGGTATAAAACAGAAGAAACTATTAAAGAACTTAATAAATTGAAAATAGAATAATTGAAAGTCCCTCGCTCATTGAAGGTTGCACCGTCAATTGCCTGGATTGTGAGCGATGACATTAATTGTTTTCTCTGCGTCTTTGCGCCTCAGCGGTTTATTGAGTCTTTTTGCACCTAAATCATGACCAATATTGAAGGGTGTTGTATCATAGCAACCCCATCGTCATTCCACCTTCTCATCCATGATATATTTTAACCTCAGCTCCAAAGCACGCTGACAGACAGGACACGGGTCATCGGGTTTATTTGATTTCATGTTGCAGTCCATCACAGGGCTGAAAATACCTTTTGAAACATACCCGCCGCCTTCAAAAAACCCTATTTTACCTTCGAATTCAGCCGTCCTTGGAGTAGGTATAGGAATACCAGTTGGCACCAGTTCACTCCATTTCTGGTTAAACTGAACGTTCGTGCTAATATTTGGCTCCCATGGCTCTATGCTTAAGTTGTAGAAGTCAGACGTCGCCATTTCAGCTTCATAGTATTCGTCGGGCCAGGCCACCAAATCCATGTCCGAATTCATGCAGGCTGACTTTCTGGCGTTAATTCATGATCGGCAGTAACCGCCGTATACAAATTGTAAAAACCGCCTCCTCCATAGCGACCCGAGTTTATAAGCACGATTATCTGGTCATAGGGAACATTAGCGGCATAATCACATAGGCTTTTGTAATCGGTGGTAGTGAGGTATCGGGCAACATCGAACGTGTAATAGCTGGTGCTTAACGGTGTTTTGCTGTAAATGTGCTCCCCGGGAATGTCCGTCCCTGATTGCTGAGAAACTGATTCGACCGCATAAATGTTAATCCGGCTTACGTAATTACTGTATGGCTGCTTACCGGTAATATAACCCATAACCCGGAGTACATCGGCTCGAAATTTCTTCATTTCTTTTGCCGTATAGCCTTCTGCAAGGACCGCAATATCCAGACTTTCGGAGGATGTGCCTTTGCCCGCCAACTGTTTTGTTTTACATGTCCTGGTTTGTTCTTTCAGGATAAAGTAGCTTTGAGGATCGATTTCCCGACTGAATATAGTCGCAAACTTTGCCGGTGGCATAGCTCCTGTCGTCTATTTCAAACCGAATTTTTGTTTTAGGGTAGGGCATGGTGGCAACCTGGTAGAAGGTCCTGTTCAGAGACTTTGCTTCTTGTGTAGCCTGCCATTCTTCGAACAAGCTGCCAAATCCTTTCTCGTAGAGCAACTTTTTTGAATTTGCCTCATAAACCCTGTACCTGAAATTGCCATAGGAGAACGGGTCTGTCAGGTTTTTGGCCGGCCCGCCCCAAAAAGGTTCTTCCTTCATCTCTTTTAAAAAGACAATCGTGGTATCGGCATTTCCTCCTAATTCAAAATCTATCCTGAGCGTTTTAGGGTAGAAAATATTGATCGAAAGTACCTGTTGAAGCAATGTCAGCTTCCTGGGCCTTTAACTGTAAACTAACAACTATGAAAAAGCGACAGAAGCAGGGTAAATTTCACCGGACTCATATTTTTTAATGGTGTTAACTTTCATATCTATGTTTGCTGCCAGTTCAGGAGAAGGCTCGTTTTCCTCATATAAACCTCCATGATACCTGAAGTATTTTACAATGTTAACAGCTTCTACCCTTTTTTTCAACCAGTTAGTCCGGTGATTTATAAGCTCGATCAGCCAGGGCGGCGTAAGCCCCCCTAAAAATAGAATAGGCAATGCCCTTAGTGGTCGAGAATCCGTGACCGTAAGACGGATAATCTTTCAAGGCCTTGAAGCGTTTAACTTTAATTAACTTACTTTATAAAATAGATGCTTTTATAAATCGTTTTCCACCCAACCCAGACAATCTCAACATGAAAAAACGTAACATTATCATTCTCTCCTCTATTGTTGCCGTGCTCACTCTTGTTTTTATCATTCAAAAATTCACCAATCCCGTTGCTGAATCATCAGAAATTTTTACAGAGGTAAAAAGAGGAGTATTCCGCATTGAAGTTACTACAGCTGGTGAATTAGATGCTAAAAACTCTGTCGAGATTCAGGGGGCCTGAGGGATTAATGCGTGCACAGATATGGCAGGTGAAAATTAACACCATTGTGGATGAAGGTACCGTTGTAGAAAAAGGAGGCTTCATCGCCATGCTTGATCAATCAGAAATCGGAGATAAGATCAAGCAAAAGGATACCGACCTGAAACAAACCTTGTCTCAATATACCCAGGCAAGGCTTGATACTGCCATGGAATTACGCAAGGCCAGGGATGAACTTGTTAATCGGAAGTTCGAAATTGAAGAAAACGAGATAGTACTCAATCAATCGCAGTTCGAGCCACCAGCAGAAATAAAAAAAGCAGAGATCACCCTCGAAAAATCCAAGAGGACGTATCAACAGGGTTTGGACAACTATCTGCTGCAGAAAGAAAAATCGGTCGCCAAAGTGGAAGAGGCGGCTGCAAAAATGATGGATGACCAGAATCAGCTGGATTTTCTGAACAAATTAGCTGGGCAATTTACGGTTATGGCGCCTGAACAGGGAATGGTGATTTATAAGAGAGATTGGCGCGGACAAAAGCAGGGTGTAGGGGCAAACATCGAGCCGTGGGATCCCGTGGTGGCAAAATTACCCGACTTGAGCAAGATGGTGTCCAGAACGTTTATCAATGAAGTAGATATCAATGCAGTGAAAATCGACCAGAAAGTTGAAATTGGACTTGATGCTTTCCCGGAAAAAAAACTAACCGGAAAGGTCATTGAAGTAGCCAACGTAGGAGAACAAAAACCAAATTCGGATGCCAAGGTTTTCCAGCTCCTGATCGAAATAAATGAATCTGACACTACATTGAGGCCTGGAATGACAACCAGCAATACCATCGTCTCCGGAGAAATTTCCGATGTACTTTATATTCCGGTGGAGTCACTTCACACTCAGGGAGACTCCATAAGTTTCGTGTACAAAAAAAGTGGCCTACGTACCATAAAACAAGAAGTACTTACAGGCAAGTCCAATGCTGATGAGATTGTCATACTTCATGGATTAGTTGATAAGGATGTTGTCTTCCTGTCAGATCCGGAAGGCATGGAGGCGAAACCCGGTGGAACGGTTACCCGCCGAAACCAGTCCGTCAGCATCCAAATAACCGGCTATGTACACGCGGATTTCCACCAACTTCAATATTGCACTTGAGGCAGTGATGGCCAATAAGCTCCGATCATTACTTACAGGACTTACGGGATTATTTTTGGGGTAGCAGCGGTAATCGCCATGATGGCTATTGGCTCCGGGGCTCAGGAAGAAATCCTGGAACAGATAAAATTGGTTGGGGTAAATAATATCGTCATAACACCCATTGTAAAACAGGAAGAAAAACAATTGGAAGCTTCAGAAAGTGGTGAAGGTGCAGAGAAAAATCTGTCACAGGGACTTTCACTATATGATACCAGAAGCATTGAAAAAATTGTTCCGGGTATTGAGAAATTAAGTCCCGAAATAATCATCGAGACTTATCTCATAAAAAATGCCCTGCGTCGCAGCGCCAAATTGGTTGGTGTAGAAAACAGCTATTTTGATATATCCGGCTTTGAACTGAGTGAAGGAAAATTCTTCAACTCGGATCATATGGCAGAAGGCAAACCAGTATGTATCATCGGAAAAAGCATCAAATCAAAGTTTTTCAGCAAAGAGGAACCAATCGGCAAATATATTAAGGTAGGAAACCACTGGCTGAAAGTTATCGGTGTCCTGGAGGAGCGTCACATTTCACAGAAGAGCATTTCCAATCTTGGGATCAGGGATTACAATATGGATGTGTATACGCCTTTTAAGACGGTGCTTTTTCGTTATGAGAACAGGCTGCTGGTCACAGAAGCCGGAATAAAACTTTTTAACGGCACTGATCCTGAAGAACGCGAAAACACAAATTATCATCAATTGGATCGGCTGGTTGTGCAAGTGAATAAGCTCTGATCAATTCAATAGTGTGGCACAGGTGATCTCGAAGTTGCTGAAACGCAAGCACAGCAACATAGTGGATTATGTGATCACCATTCCGGAATTATTACTCAAACAACAGCAGCGCACCAAGAGTATATTCTAGTTCGTTCTTCGGGCCATCGCTGGTATTTCACTATTGGTCGGAGGTATCGGGATTATGAATATCATGCTCGCTTCGAGTATTAGAGCGAATTAAGAAATAGGCCTGCGTATGGCCATAGGGGCCAAAAAGATTGATATTGCCTACCAGTTTTTATTGGAGGCAGTGATGATCTCGGTATCCGGCGGATTGTTGGGAGTCATTCTGGGAACAATCCATCGCTATAAGTGTTTCAGCATTGGCTGAAATTCCGACAATTTTAAGCATCTATTCTATTCTTCTTTCATTTGGAGTAGCTGTTT
>JAXHKU010000008.1:0-37114 GCA_034523095.1 Cyclobacteriaceae bacterium
TGTTTCAATGTTGTTATTGTTCAGTTACATCTTGCTCGGCCTTGGCCGGATTTTCCCGTCTGTCGCCGTATTCCGGGCCTTGAGCCGGGATCTCACCTCTGTCGCCGTATTCCCTTTTCTATTATTATTAGCACTTCAAAGCTTGTATTTGCACCGTCGAGACTATTGAGAGGCCCCGGCACAGGGCCGGGGACAGAGGTGTGAGAATCGGGTTTTCAAATCATAAAATCCTCATACAAATCCCGCCACTCAGGATTCATTTCATTGATTAGGTTTTCCTTCCAAACCCTTAGGTATCTTTTTAATTGCCTTTCACGAAGCAATGCAGTTGTTCTACTCCCTATTGTTTAGACCACCGGAGGGTATTTCTTAATTTGCTTCACGCGGCCATCAGGTAAAGGTCTACAGGTTTTCTTCTTCCGATTCCCTGGTGGTTTCTCCTATTGTACCTGCGAACAAATGTATCAACTCCATGGTACAAATCCAGTCCATTGTTTTCCGGATTCAGGTAGATGTACTTTTGTTTGATTGTCCTGAACCATCTCTCGATGAAGGCATTGTCCGTGGCCCTGCCTCTACCATCCATACTGATCTGTATGCCAAGATCCTTCAACGTGTCTACCCAATGAGCGCTGGTGTATTGGCTCCCCTCGTCAAAGTTGACGATCTCCGGTTTCCCGTGCCGCCGTATGGCCTCTTCCAAGACCATTGTCTGCGTCTCTTTCGCCAGCGAATTGGACACCTGCCAACCTACGATATATCGGCTGTACAGGTCGATAATGGCCGTCAGATACATGAAGCCGCTTCGCATGGGAATGTAGGTAATGTCAATGGCCCACACCTGATTGGGCCGGTCGATTTTCAAATTCCGCAGTAGGTAGGGATGTATGTATTTGGCCAGTCCAAGACGGCTGAGATTACGCTTGGGATAAATGGCCTCAATCCCCATCTTTCTGAGAAGCCTTCTTATCCGTTTCTCGTTATAGTTCAACTCTTTATCGCGAAGCTCGTCTTGCATGCCAATGACTCCCAGTGTCGGATCTTCGGTATATAGCTTGTCCATTTCTGCCATCAGTTGTAGGTTTTCTTCGCTCTCCCCTACAGGTCGATAGTACAGGCTGCTCCGGTTAATCTCCAGCACTTCCGCCTGTCGCCTGACACTTAACTGGTCTGATGGTTCGATCATATCCATTCGCTCCCTCACAGTCCTGCCTTCTTTAAGCTTTTTTTTAAAAAGTTATTCTCCACCTGCAGCTGGCCGATCTGCTGATAGAGCTTCTCCACCACTACTTCCGATTCGCCTTCTTGTTCTTTCTCACCACCAAAGGCCAACTCCGAATTGTCCAAAAACTCCTTCTTCCAGGCTGAGATCTGATTTGGGTGAACCTCGTATCGCTTGGCTATCTCCGCCAAAGTCGATTGCTCTTTCAATGATTCAATGGCCACCATAGCCTTGAATTTCGCCGTAAATTTTCTTCTGCTCTTTTTCATTTTCATCGGTTTTTTTAAAGTTAAAACTAATTTAACCGATGGTCCGATTTTCGGGGGAGTATTACAAGTATCCGCATCCGTAAACTGCTCAGAAATAGACAGATTTGGTCAACGTTGTATCTGGCAGTAAAACCTTTCAGCAATTTGTTTTTGTGTTCAAAAACCCTTCGGCCGATATCGTTGGTAAATGCGGTATAAAACACGTTTTATGCGTTTTTATTAGTGAGGATATAGACGGAAAGATATGTTTTCACTCTATAAAACTAACAAATCAATACATATTCGCACTATTCCCGGCTTTATGCCGGGATCTCCCATTCATTCGCACTTCAGAGCTTTTTGCACCGTCGATACTATTGAGAGGCCCCGGCACAGGGCCGGGGACATGGCAAATAAAAAATAAAATTTATCGTCGTATTCCCGGCCTTGAGCCGGGATCTCCCATTCATTCGCACTTCAGAGCTTTTGCACCGTCGATACTATTGAGAGGCCCGGCACAGGGCCGGGGACATGGCAAATGAAAAATAAAATTTTTCGCCGCTATTCCCGGCCTTGAGCCGGGATCTCCCATTTATTCGCACTTCAGAGCTTTTTGCACCGTCGATACTATTAAGAGACCCCGGGTCAAGCCCGGGGATAGTCGCATCTTATGGGTGATATCGTCATCCAAATTTGTGAGGTTTGCAAAATGTAAAGTGCCAGTCTGAGACCCATCCGTTGTGTATTTCGACAGTTTCAAAGCTTGATAAAGATTTTCTTCTTGTAAAGTATATAGGCCGGAATAAACAGAACACACACAAAGAGCATCGCATACAACATACTCACCAACCGTGGCTCTGCACCAAGTCCAGAAAAAACATCGAAGAAATGTAAATTGAGCGATTTGCCGCCTATTTCCAATCCATAGAAAAGTAGTGCCAGCACATCGCCAAGCACATAAACAGTAATGGCATTTGCGCCAAATATGATGCCCGGCTTGCTGCCATGCGTATAGCCTTTCATATCGACAAGAAAGTAATAAACACCCAGCGCGAGAAACGCAAATCCGGAAGTGACGAATACAAATGAGCTGGTCCAGATATTCTCGTTGACCGGGAAAGTAAGTCCCCAGAGGTATCCGGCAATCGACATCAGGAAACCGGTTACCATCAACCAGATTACTTTGCGTTCTGTCGTTCGCCTGCTGATCATGATGGCGCCGGCAAGCATCCCAGTAATGCCGGAGACGATGGAGGGGAATGTGCTTAGAATTCCTTCCGGATCCCAGGTGCCCTGCCACATTTTACCTGGTAAAGATTTGCTGTCGATCCAGGCGGCGAGGTTGACGCCCCGCTCCAGCATCACCTTGCCTTCTCCTGGAGTGGGAATCAATGTCATCGCGAGCCAGTAGCCTACCAGAATGATCGATCCTATCCATACCTGCGTCTTCCAGTTGGTGTTCAGAAACATGAGCGCGCACACAAGAAATACAATGGCGATGCGAGGTAATGTACCCGTCCAGCGCAATTCAGCGAAGTTGAAGTCGGGTATTAAGTTCAGAAAAATGCCTACTGCGAATATCTTTATTGAACGGATGACGATCTTTTTGTATAGCTGCTTCTTATCGGCCCCTTTTTCCATGAGCTTCGTATATGCGAGCGCAATGGAAACCCCGACAATAAACAGGAAGAACGGCGCAATGATGTCGGTAGGTGTAAGACCATTCCAGACGGAATGCCTCAATGGCGCAAAAACAAATTCATCGTTACCTGGAAAATTGACCAGGATCATGGCCGCGATGGTGAATCCACGCATGGCATCCAGCGAGATCATTCGGTTTACCTGTGTTGACATAAAAATGTTTATTTTAGAGGTTCAACTGTTATTTTTCGAAACTTTCGGAATCTATTTAAAAAGCTAATGGGTAATGGGTAAAAGGTAATGGCTAATAGTTAAAGTGTGCTGAGAAGCTTAGCTAACATGCGTTGCAGGATTTGCAGTTTTTCGATGACAGGTGCTGCCGGTAATCCATGTATTCCTGATGCTAATATTAATTGAGTTTCTAATTCGTATGATGAGCCTAAAGAAATTTCCAGAAATCGTTTAAAATCCTTGTTACTGGATTTCCCACACCCTTCCGCAATATTCGAAGGGACCGAAACAGCCGCTTTTGCAAGTTGAGAATGGAGGCCGAATTTTTCATATTCAGGCAGTTCAGAAATCAAACCGTAAACTGACTTAGCAATTTCCATGCTCTCAATCCAAACATTCAATTCTCTAAAATTTCTACATTGCATACCGCCCTTACCCATTACCCTATCCCCTTCACCTTTCACTTTTCCCATTTACCTTATACCCTTCACCCTTTACTTTCCCCCCCCTTCACCCTTCACCTTTACTTTCCCCTTTTACCTTTACCCTTCACTTTACCCTTCACCCTTACCCTTTACCCAATTTTTACCTTATACCCTTTCAGCCCGTACCATGCCAGATACACATAGCAAAGCATCGGGATAAAGAACGAATAGTGATATCCTCCAAGATGATCAGCGAGCATGGCCTGCAGCCACGGAACCACCGCTCCTCCCAGCACTGACATGATCAGCAGCGATGAACCCTGCGACGTATATTTCCCGAGATCCCTAATGGCTAAGGTGAAAATATTGGACCACATGATCGAGTTGAAAAGGCCGATACTCAGCACCGTCCACATGGCGATGGTACCTCCGCTCATCATCGTGAACGCCAGCAGTCCGATGATGATGATGGAAAATATTAACAGGGTCTTCGAGGCATTCGACCGGCCAATACGGAAAGCGATCAGGTTTAGCACCATGAAAATGAAATACGGCGTGATCCGGGAAAATTCGAAGGTAAAACCACTTTCAATATAGACAGCCAGGTAAATAACCAGGTAAGAACCCGCCGCGATAGCGATCATAACGAGCAGTCGGTTGAATTCATTGGCAGAATGCCGCAGGGAAATGGCGCCGAGAAACCTTCCGATCATGAGCCCCCCCCAGTAAAAAGCCAAAAACGACTTGGCCTCGATTTCCGGCAAACCGATTAATTCATAGATGTAGTTGATCAGCAGACTACCTATGGCCACTTCACCCCCAACATAGAGGAAAATGGCCACCATACCCAGCGTCAGGTGGCGGTAGCGCAGCGCTCCTGCTCCCTTTTCAATTTTCTCCTCACTTTTAAAAACCGGTAAATCGGTAAAATATACTAATACAGCAAGCAGAATAAAGATGAGGGCAAATATCAGATAGGGCAGTTGAACACCGAGTGCCGACATCGTCAATCCTGTGTCAGTGGTTATCGGCTCGCCGAGTTTGTTAAGAAGTGGCTGGCCCCAGTTGGCAAAGAAATGAAAAACAAAGTACCCGCCGACTATCGGAGCCAGCGTGGTTCCCAGTGAATTGAATCCCTGTGACAGGTTCAGCCGGCTGGAGGCTGTTTCGGGTGGACCGAGAATGGCTACATAGGGGTTGGAAGCGATCTGAAGCATGGCCAGGCCAAAGGCCAGTATGAATAACGCAGCCAGGAAAAACCAATAAATCTTTAGTTGGGCCGCCGGATAGAACAATGCGCATCCGACTGCGGCAATGGTAAGTCCGATGAGTATCCCGTTTTTATATCCGATTTTTTCGATCGGATCGCCCTTCCTGGATGATATCAGGAAATAGATCAGTGATCCCGAGAAATAGGCCGTGAAAAATGCCATTTGAACCAGCATGGATTCGGCTCTTGAGAGTTCGAAAATTTTCTTCAGAAAGGGTATCAGAATATCATTCATACACGCTATGACGCCCCACATGAAGAAAAGGGATGTGAGAACTACCATTGGGACGGTGTAGTTCCGTGCTGATTCAGTAACGCTGATTTTTGTTGCTGCGCCTGTTCCGGCCATAATATGGATTTTTTTCAGTCTAAGTTAATGAGGTCTTTGATGGCAACGCGCTGCCCTGTTTCAATGGATTTTCTGGCGGCTATACCGATCATGCTCGAAAGGATTCCTGCGCGGCTGCCTGCCTTCTGTCCTGCCGGATCGGGCTGTCCCGGCTTAAAAAGCATATCCTTTACACGCTCATCAGCGCCGCCATGTCCGCCGGTTTCAGGACTTACCACCCAACTCCTTGACGTTTTCGCATCTTTGGTCAACCTGAATTCTACCGGACCGGGAACTGCCCACGGCTGCCGATAATTAAGCTTCACATCCAGCCTGCCTTTTTCCCCGGAAAAACAAATGTACTGGCCTTCATAGGGCAGATAAGCATTGAGCGTGTAGGTGAGCAGTGTGCCATTGTCGTAACTGACCTGCACTGAAGCAGTATCATGGCTGTCAATATTTTCATCCCAAACACAGCCATCACGGTAGTAGTGATCTACGTCTTCACAATCCGCATACATCTTCATGGCTTTCAAGTCATTTTTCATATCCCAATAGAAAGGACATGTTTGCGTGTGATCACATTCGCGGCAGTTTTTCCCCCTGTATTTGTTATTCGAACCATAAAATGCCGTTTTACCCATGGCCTGAACATCAACAGGATCGGCATTCAGCAGCCAGTTGATGAGGTCGAAGTGATGAGAAGATTTATGCACAAGGAGTGATCCGGAATACTTGATTTTTCCATGCCACCGCCTGAAATAAGAAGCGCCATGCTGGGTATCCAGGTATTCGTGGTAATCGATGGATATGATCTTTCCCAACTCACCCGAATCAAGAATTCTCTTCATTTCCATGGACTCATTCATGTGCCGTACATTGAACCCGACGTACACCTTCCTGCCGGACTTCTTTTCGGCATCATGGATGCGCTGGCATTGATCCGCTTCCGTGGCGATGGGTTTCTCCGAGATCACATTGCAGCCCAGTTCCAGGGCTCTTACAATGTAGTCAACATGGAAGCTGTCCGTTGTAGTGACGATGACGAAATCCGGCTTTTGTTCGGCAATCATCTGGTCAAATTCATCTGAACTATAGGTCTTCACATCGATACCCAGTATTTCTTTCGCCACAGCGAGACGCTTGTGGTTGATATCACAGAGCCCGACCATCTCTACATAATCCTGGTATGGACCAATCAGTTCAGTTCCCCAACTGCTGGTGCCGCGCGAACCAGTCCCTGTCAGGACAACCTTAAGCTTTTTAGTTAGCGGAGATGCAGTTGAAAATTCCCTGGGAAGCGCCGTCAGGGCGACTGCCATCATTCCCGATTTTATGAATGCCCTTCTTTTGAGTCCTGCAATATGGGTGTTTTTCATAGTAGTAGCTTATACCGGTAATTTATAAAAGAATTCTTTACCTCGTATTGAATTGCCGGGCTAACGTCATGACGTCTGGCCAATTAATACTCAGAAAATATGCGATAATACCATGCGGCTTCCCAAAAAAAACATACAATACCCAAAACAAAGAAACGCATTGTTTTTACCTGGCAAATATTGTGTCCACGTTCGGATATTGAGGACACGCATTCGCTTATTAAGCACCCTTTCCCTGGTCGTGCACCTTAGCTTTGTAAAGAAATAACAATAGAACCAGCTTACTCAGCTATGAAAATCGGGGTAGATTTAGGCGGCACCAACATAAGGGCCGCAGCTATATGCGATACGCAGGTAATAAAGCAGACTTCTGCAGGGCTGCGCGACAAGGACAATCTGGGCAGTACGCTGGATCAACTGAAGCGGGTAATCCGGGAAATTTATGACCCCTCTGCCAGTGGCATCGGCATCGGCGTGCCCTCTGTTGTGGATCTGGAAAATGGAATCGTCAGGGATGTTGTCAACATTCCCTCCTGGAAAGAAGTACATCTCCGTGATATCCTGCAGGCTGAATTCAACATCCCCGTATTTATCAACAACGATGTGAACTGCTTCGTGCTGGGAGAAAAGTACTTCGGCTACGGGCGCAATTACCACTCTTTTGTTGGCGTGACACTTGGCACCGGCATTGGCGCCGGGATTATCATCGATGACCGTCTTTACAGTGGCAAGAACTGCGGAGCAGGTGAAATCGGCTATCTCCCCTACCTTGATAAGGACCTCGAATTTTATTGCAGCTCCGGTTTTTTTGATCAGATTCATCATACCACAGCAAAAAAAACTTTTGAATTAGCGGAGCAAAACGATGCGCAAGCGCTGACACGGTGGGCGGAATTTGGCCATCATTTAGGAATCGCCCTGCGCTCGGTCATGTATGCCTATGACCCGGAAGCAATAATTCTCGGGGGCACCATTTCAAAAGCATACAAATATTTCGAAAAATCCATGCAGGAGTCCATGAAAAACACGTACTTTCCTCAGTCTGTAGCTTCCCTGAAATTTCACGTATCGGATGTGGAAAATCTCCAGATGCTTGGGGCGGCTGCATTGGTGGATCAGTACGAAGCTGTTCACGCTGCTAAAGTATAATAACTGAATTTCCCTCAAACCTGAATAACCAAAATGCGAACAAACACGCTGATCGTCGTCCTCATTCTGCTTACCTTTTTTGTCATCTCCTTTCTTACCAATATCCTGGGCGCACTGAATCCGAATGTCTCGCAGGGTTTTAGCCTTACGGAAACGATGGCCGGCTTTCTGCCGTTTGCCTTTTTTATTGCCTATGGCGTCATGTCGGTACCGTCTGGGATCCTTGTAGAAAAATGGGGTGAAAAGCGCATGATGATCATCGCATTTGCCTTTGCATTTGCCGGAGCCCTAGCGTTTGCCATAATGCCGGGTTTTAATGTCTATGTGATTTCACTGTTTACCATTGGTGCCGGTATGGCCGCACTCCAGGTAGTTATCAACCCGTTGTTAAGGGTTTCGGGTGGAGAAGCGAACTTTGCTTTTTATTCTGTCATGGCGCAGCTCGTTTTCGGCCTGGCATCGTTTATCAGCCCGCAGATGTATTCCTACTTCGTATCGAATATCGATGCAGGAAATGTCGAAAAACCATTTATTGCCACCATGACTAATCTCGTGCCCAAAGACCTCTCATGGGTATCGGTGTACTGGGTTTTCGCCCTGGTTAGTTTGGTGATGATAAGCGTCGTGGCGATGACGAAATTCCCTAAAGTGGAATTGCAGGATGACGAAAAGAGCGGGTCCAGGGAGAGCTATTTTGAATTGTTCAGAAACAAATATGTCATCCTCTTTTTTATCGGGATGTTTTGCTACGTAGGCACCGAGCAGGGTATCTCCTACTGGATGTCCAAGTTTTTACTCAATTACCATGGATACGATGCCGATACCATCGGCGCAGATGCGGTATCGTATTTCTGGGGCTTAATGACTGTCGGCGGCATTTTGGGCCTGGTGCTTCTGAAGCTTTTCGACAGCAAGCTTGTACTGCGATGGTTTACCATCTGTGCCATCATTTCCTTATCAGCAGGGCTTTTTGGCAGCGGTGAAATATCACTTTGGGCATTTCCGATTGCCGGATTTTTCCTTTCGGTGATGTATCCGGTGACAGTCTCGCTGGGCTTAAATTCCGTGGCTAAGCATCACGGATCATTTGCGGGTATCCTCATGACGGGTATTGCCGGAGGAGCGATTGTTCAGATCCTGATCGGTGGCCTGAGCGACATTACTTCGTTGCGAACAGGTATGACATTCCTCTATATCACCCTTGGATATATACTGAGCATGAGTTTCTGGGCGAAACCCATCGTCCGCAATGCGACAATCAGCAGCATCAGAGATATTTTCAAATGATGGTTAATGGAAAATCAATCTATCTTGTATCAATCTCCCATCCATCCCCCTGTTTTCCTTTAAACAGAATTTAGAACTTTAATAAAACATCCCGTATATTCATGATCAGATGATCAAGATTATACTGATAACGGATTTTGGTGAAGAGTATGGCACGAGCCTGTTGAAAGGTGTCACGAAATACTCCCATGAACATGGGCCCTGGGTTTTTTGCCGAATGCCTACCTACTACCGCGAAACACGCGGCATGGAAGGGATTTTGAAGTGGGCCAAAGAATGGAAGGCCAACGGAATTCTCGGTCAGTTTTACAACAATTCAAACCTGGAGATCATTATGAATGAAGGGATTGCCGTTGTTGCCCAGGATTTTAAAGAACGCCATACCATCGTGCCGAATATCACCGGAAATTACTTCAAAACCGGAATCATGGGCGCTGAATATTTCCTAAGGAAGGGCTATGAAAACTTCGCCTTTTATGGATTTAAGGATATCGTTTGGTCGAGGGAAAGAGCACAAGGTTTCGAAGAGAGAATAATAAAGGAGGGGTACGTGGTTGACTATTTTGAGCATACCCGTAAATTCAAGTCAAGGGAATTGTGGTACTACAAACCCTCGGCGCTCAGTCAGTGGCTCAATTCACTCCCAAAACCCATTGCCCTCATGGCCTGCGATGACAACCAGGCGATGCACATCACAGAAGCCTGCCGCCTGAATAAAATCCGGATTCCTGAGGAAGTGGCAGTGCTTGGCGTCGATAACGACGAGATGCTCTGCAACCTTTCCGACCCTCCGATGTCGAGCATTTGCCTTGACACGGTAAAGGCTGGCTATGAAGCGGCTAAGCTACTGCACACCATGATCCGGACTAAGAATCAGGAGTACTACGACATCGTCGTGGAGCCTACGCAAATTGTGACAAGGCACTCCACTGACATCTATGCCACCAAGGATATGGAAGTTGGAAAGGCGCTCAAGTTCATTCACCAGAACATCGAACTTAACCTGAACGTGGAGCACGTGCTCGATCAGGTGCCTTTGTCACGAAGGTCCCTGGAAAAGCGGTTCCTCAGCGTAACCGGCTATCCGGTATATGAGTATATATTTAATCTGAGAATTGAACGGTTTACCCAGAAATTACTCGAAACGGACCAGACTATTTTCGAAATCGCGCTGGACATGGGGCTCAATGACAGCAAAAATATCGCGCGGCAGTTTCGCCAGATCAAGGGTTGCACGCCGTCGGAGTACAGGGAAAAATACCTGATCAATAAGAGGGGTAAGTGAATTAAGAACAATTGAATTAAGAACAATTGAACAATTGAATTAAGAAGAATGGAAGAATGGAATTAAGAACTGCTATGCGACATCAACCATATTCCGCTTTTCCACCTTCACCCTTTTCCCCTTTTCCTGCTTATCCATTGAACCATTGAACCACTGAACTATTGAACCACTGAACCACTGAACTACACAATAATGAAACTTAAGCAATGTTTTAAACTACTAATCCACTGTATCATGAACAATTATCCAATGCTTACCTGCCATTTCCGCGTGGAATGGGGAGGTGAAAGAACCGGCTTCACGGAAGTGACCGGATTAACGATCGAACGCCAGGTGGTGGAATACCGGGAAGGCCAGTCGCCCGAATATAAAACCATGAAAATGCCGGGACTGGAGAAGAGCCACACCATCGTCCTGAAAAGGGGAATTTTACCCGGCGACACGGATTTCTTTAAATGGTTGAATACCATTTCTTTGAACCAGGTGGAACGAAGAGACGTTATCATTTCGTTGCTCAACGAAAACCACGAACCAGTGATGACATGGAAGGTAATCCGTGCCTGGCCGGTAAAATGGGAAGGCCCAACATTGAAAGCCGATGGCAGTGAAGTGGCCATTGAGACGCTGGAACTGGCGCATGAGGGAATCTCTGTTGTGAATTAAGAACAGTTGAACAAATGAATCAATGAACAAATGAATTAAGAATTTAGAATTAATGTTCCGGGTACCTTGTACACAGTATCAAGTACAGAGTATCAAGTACGAAGTATCAAGTATATAGTACAATATTGAACCTATTTAACTAATGAACTACTGAACACTGAGTGGAACAATGGAATTAAGAACTGCTTATAATTCCCGGCCCTGTGCCGGGATCCCCCGACTATTTGCAGATTGGTCTGAAACCTCAAGCAGCAGACCCCGGAACACCCGCCTACGAGGCAAGGATTCCGGGAATTGCTGCTTTTTATAAATACTTGAATTCCGGTACATTACATAAATACGTCATCGGTAAGGAGGCACGACTGAAGCAATCTGCTCAATCCCGACAGATTGCTTCCCCCGAAATATCGGGGTCGCAAAGACGATATCCTTATTAGCTTAACTTAACACATTACCCAGATTCCACTTTTCCACATTGATTTTTCTATATCCACCCTTTTCCACTTTTCCACTTTTCCACTTTTCCACTTTTCCACCTCCACCCTTTTCCGCTTTTCCCGCTGAACCATTGAACCACTGAACTACCTCGGCCGGTAATTCAAAAATACCAGGTGCATAGCACGGACAATGTCCTTTGGATCCTGTGGATTCATGGGAGGTTGTTTCGAATTGAAATAAATGATGAAGTCGTTGTATTCCTCCTCGTCGAGATCATACCGATACATAAACACCTGCTTTACCGAATCGGAGGTTACCGTCTGGATAAACACGCGATCCTTTGACGCTTCTCCATAGATGCGCAGCAACTGGCGTTTTTCCTTTGCTTCCTTTCCCCATCGCGATAATGGTCCGTAGTCCATACTGCCGATGGGCACGTCAAGATCAGGATGATCGGGAGGCGGTCGGAACTCATAGATTTTGTATGGGTTTTGGCCTGATCGCTCCAGATATTCAACGTTGGGCTGACCATGAATCGTGATCCCCGGCAGTTCGATAACTTCATTGCGCATCTGGACGATAATATCAATCGTCGATTCCCTGAAATACCTCAGAGGAACCAACTGCCGCTCATAACCCACCATCGTTATCACCAGCGTATCCTGCGGATGAACCCGCATCGAAAATTTACCCTTAGAATCAGACACTACTCCGTCGTGCGCCAACTTTGCATAAATGTGAACGCCGGACAGCCCATCACCGGAGTCAACATCCATAACTATTCCTTTGAGCACCTTGTAGGGTAGATTCTGCGCAACCACTACGGTACTTATTACCTCCGTGAGGATTAAAGAAATTAACAGTCCGATCGTAAGTGCTCTCAATGTATTTGTCTGGATGGTACAAAACTGGCGAATTGAAGCCAAATGAATCGCTACGCGAAGTTAATTTATGTTAAAAATCCAGACGGCTGTGAATAAGGACATTGGGCTCAAAAGAATTGAAATGAGCCAGAGAGTCCTACATTGCCTGGAACTCAGATTTACTTCATGGATTCCACGCACTTTTCGGCGCTCAGCATGCCATCGATGGCAGCCGAAATAATCCCTCCGGCGTATCCGGCGCCTTCACCGCATGGGTATAATCCTTTAATCTGAATATGTTCCAGCGTTTCTTTGTCGCGCGGAATACGTACCGGCGACGAGGTCCTGGATTCCGGCGCATGAACCACCGCCTCATTGGTGATATAGCCTTCCATGGATTTTCCGAATAATTTAAACCCCTCTTTTAGGTTTCGGTTAATAAACTCCGGCAAAACGCTGCCCAATTCCACGGATGTGACACCCGGCTTGTACGACGTTTCAGGCAGGTTGAACGATTGTTTTCCTTTTATAAAATCCACAAGTCGCTGCGCAGGCACCCGCTGAGTGCGGCCTCCCTCCTGCCAGGCTTTTTGCTCTACAGATCGCTGGAATTCCATGGCCGCCAAAGGCCCGTGCGATGCGAATTTGCTGAAATCATCCATGCGCAATTCCACGACGATGCCAGAATTCGCCGTTGGCTGGTCGCGCTTCGATGGTGACCAGCCATTCGTCACGACTTCGCCCGGACTTGTGGCGCACGGCGCGATAATTCCTCCCGGACACATACAAAATGAATACACACCGCGGCCACCCGCCTGCCGAACAATACTGTAAGGCGCCGGAGGAAGGAATTCGCCGCGCACCGGACAATGATATTGGATACTGTCGATCAGCGATTGGGGATGTTCCACCCGAACGCCAAGGGCAAACGGTTTAGCCTCGATCGCTACTTTTTGGCGATGCAACATTTCATAGATATCCCTTGCGGAATGCCCGGTAGCAAGAATCACCTTTTTTCCATCGATGGATTCTCCACTGGCAGTTTTAACACCGCTAATCTGTCCATTAACGATGATCAGATCCGTTACCCTTGTATTAAAAACAATCTGGCCTCCATGACTTAAAATATACGCGCGGATTTCCTGGATAATTCCCGGTAATTTGTTGGTTCCGATGTGTGGATGGGCGTCGATGAGAATATCCCTGCTGGCGCCAAATGCCACGAGTAACTTCAGTATTTCACTGACATCACCCCGCTTTTTAGATCGGGTATATAGTTTTCCATCGGAATACGTCCCCGCCCCACCTTCGCCAAAACAATAATTGGAATCCTCATTCACCAGGTGATCAATGGTAATAGCGCGTAAATCGCGCCGGCGCGACTGGACATCCTTACCGCGCTCCAAAATGACGGGGCGCTTGCCGAGACTGATACATTTTAACGCTGCAAATAATCCGGCGGGACCGGCTCCGATAATGATGACGGGCTCTTTCCCGGAAACATCGCCTGCCTCAGGTTTTTGCACCCGTTCAGGAATACGGTCTTCATGGATATAAATCAAAACTTTCAATTGCAGCCTTACCGGCTTCCGGCGGGCATCTATAGAGCGTCTTAGGATTTCTACATGCCGGATTTCCTTTTGGTCTATACCCGCTTTCGCGGAAACAGCTTTACGGAGTTGTTCCGCATCAGCCGCAACTTCCGGCAGTACATCAAGCACGATTTCTTTTTGCATGCAGCATCAGTTGATATTCGCGCCGAAGCACGTGCCGATATCCAGGCCGCGGTGTATGAGAGGGTAGTCTTTCGGAACAAGTTTCACTTTTCCCTTTGTCTCTGACAGCGGGATATTTGTCACAGTATCGTTAATGATGGCGACCATCTGCCCGAAATTGCCTTCTGCAATCAGGTGCGCTGCAAAAGCACCGAATCGTGTAGCCAGAATTCGGTCGAATGGTGAAGGAGTTCCCCCACGCTGTATGTAGCCGAGGACTGTTTCGCGCATCTGTTCTTCAACCCGATTGCCGAGTTCATAGGCAATGTACCTTCCCGCTGACATACCCTCTGGTTTTTTAATGCCTTCGGCAACAACGATAATAGTCGATACCTTTTTGCGTGCATTGCGGTCGTTCAGATATTTTACAATATGATCTAAATCGTATGGAATCTCGGGGATCAGAATGACGTCGCCGCCGCCGGCGATTCCGGCAAACAGTGCGAGCCAGCCGGCATTGTGCCCCATAAGTTCTATGACCATGACCCGCTTGTGCGCGTTGGCCGTAGTGTGGAGTCTGTCGATAGCCTCCGTGGCAATGCCCACTGCGGAATGAAATCCGAAGGTGAGCTCGGTGCCATAAACATCGTTATCGATGGTTTTGGGCATGCCAATGACGTTGAGGCCATAACCGGCGAGTTGAGCGGCCGTTTTCTGCGTGCCATTTCCACCAATGCAAATCAGAGCGTCCAGATTGAGGCGCTGGTAGTTTTCTTTTATGCTAGCAGGTTTGTCGATTTCTGCCAGATAGTGCTTTGACTTTTTAAATGGTTTTTCGCGCGATGTGCCAAGAATAGTACCTCCAAGGGTGAGAATGCCCGAAAGATCAGATTCTACAAGTTCGCGATAGTCATTTTCGATAAGTCCCAGAAAGCCTGATGAAAAACCAAATAGCTTCGCGTTATATTTCAGCAACAAGGTTTTTCCGACTCCTCTTATGGCAGCGTTCAACCCGGGGCAGTCGCCTCCGGCGGTAAGTATTCCTACTCTCATTATTCTATATATAGTTCAGTGTAAATTTTCTTTTATAAAAGTAGGGCTATTGTGTGTATTCGAAACAAAAAACAATAAATAGTTCAGCCCTGTTATTCCATGCAAATTGTATTCTGGGAGAATTCGGTTTTGTTATAAGTAGCAGCAGCCATATATTTCAACCTTGAAAAATCTGATTGAAATGCATACATATGACGTGATCATCATCGGAGCCGGACCGTGCGGACTTTCCTGCGGCATTGAAGCGAAGATCAAAAACCTCGACTATCTGATCGTGGACAAGGGAAGTATTACAGAATCCGTTCGGCGATACCCGGTTAACATGGTATTTTTCTCTACTTCCGAAAACATTGAGATCGGGGGTATTCCATTCATTTCCCAGGGCCACCGGCCAACCAGAACCGAAGCGCTGAAGTATTACCGAAAAGTGGTGAGCCATTACAACCTGAACTTAAAACTATTCACGGAAGTGGATACCGTGGAGAAAGCTGGAAATATTTTTCAGGTAAAAACCCAACTGGAAACACTGTATGCGCGAAATGTCATTATCGCCACAGGATACTACGACGTGCCGAAGTTCCTCGGTATTCCCGGCGAATCACTGCCGCACGTAAGTCATTATTACGATGAAGCATTCCAATACTCCAGGATGAAAGCCGTAGTTGTCGGAGGTGCAAACTCAGCCATCGAAGCCGCACTGGATTTGTATCGCAACGATGTGGAAGTAACTGTTGTCCATATGTATGACACGCTGGACAAAAGGGCTAAATACTGGATAGTGCCCGATCTGGAGAACAGGATAAAGAGCGGTGAAGTAAAAGCCTATTTCCGCCATAAGGTGATAGAAATCCGCGAAAAATCCATGACGCTTCAGAACCTTGATGACCATTCGAAGGTCGATATACCGGCAGATTTCATCTTTCTTCTGACAGGCTACCGTCCCGATAAGGAATTACTGGAAAAAATCGGGATACTCCTGGACGGTGAAAATCTCATTCCACGGATTGATAGTACTACGTTCGATTCAAACATTCCGGGCATTTATATGGCCGGATCGATCATCGGTGGTGAAGAAACCGCAAAAGTGTTTATTGAAAATGGCCGACTGCATGCGGCGCCCATCATCGCTGACATCCTGAAAAAGCGTTAATATTCCATGTCGCCATCGCGAAACCAGCGGGCATATTTTATGTAATTACCAGCCGTGCGCTCAAAAACGTTTTTCAGATCACCTTCTACGGCTTTCACTTTTCTGGCTGGAGCTCCCGCATAAATATGGCCTGCCTCCACGATGGTATTCGCCAGAACAATAGCGCCGGCGGCTACGATGGCCCCACTCTGCACTACTGCATTGTCCATGACCACGGCGTTCATGCCGATGAGCACATTATCTTCGAGCGTGCATCCATGAACCACCGCATTATGTGCGATGGAAACATTATTCCCGATGACAACTTTGGCTTTTTTATAGGTGCAATGGATCACCGCCCCATCCTGGATATTGGTATTATTTCCAATGGTTATCGAATTCACATCGCCGCGAACCACCGCATTGAACCATACGCTGCAGTTGTCGCCCATGCTGACCTCGCCGACCACAGTGGCATTATCTGCCAGATAGCAGTTCTCTCCAAATTTGGGCGCTATGCCCCTTACCGGTAATATCAGTGCCATAACAATTCGTTTTGACAAAAATAACAGCACGCCAGCCAATAAGAAAACCTGTTGTCAAATATATCAGGCAATGCTTTTAGTTCATCTTATTAACAATACTGCTGAACCTTTCTAATTTTGCGGATATAACGTATGACTGAAGAAAGAAAAACCGCAGAATATCCAGCAGCGCCAACCGACCAGTTGTTGGCCTGGGCGATGAGTCATAGCCATTTTTTATACCTGAATGGCAATGGGCATCAGCCGCTGCATGGACCATTCCCAACTATGCTTTTTGCGGGTGCTCGTTCTGTTTTAAAGAGCCATTCCGATTCTTTTTCAAAACTCGAAAAGCTAATTGAAAACAGTCGCAACTGGCTGTATGGGTATTTGAGCTATGACCTTAAAAATGAAATTGAAGAACTGTCAAGCAAGAATCCTGCTTCCATCCCATGTGCTCATTTGGAATTTGTGATGCCGGAAACGATCATAACACTGGTTGACAATACCATGGTGATTTCGTCATTTTTAGAACCGGAAGCCGTCGCTTACGCCATTCAAAATTCAGAGGCGAGTAGACAACCCGAACCTTCCCAAATCAACCCAGCACTAAAAACCACAAAAACCCAATACCTCCAAAACGTGGTAAAAATCAAAGATGCGATACTGGAAGGTGAGTTTTATGAAATGAACTATTGCATTGAATACTGTTCAGAAACAAAAAATTTCGACCCACTTAGCCTGTTACCGTCGTCTGAATGAGTTATCACCGATGCCATTCTCGGCATTCATGAAGACTCCGGAGTGTTTTCTGATGAGCGCTTCACCGGAGCGATTTCTGAAAAAAAGCGGGAATTACCTTATTTCCCAGCCGATCAAGGGCACAATACGACGAAGTAAGGATGCCAAACAGGATGAAGCGTTGCGACTTGCCCTCGCAAACAGTGAAAAGGATAAGGCCGAAAACCTGATGATTGTCGATCTGGTGCGAAACGATCTGGCCAAAAGTTCTGTTCCCGGCTCGGTGGTTGTAGATGAGCTTTTTGGCATCTATTCCTTCGAACAAGTCCATCAGATGATATCAACTGTACGCTCCACGATAAAACCGGCGTTAACAATAACTGACCTGATAAAAAACGCCTTTCCTATGGGTAGCATGACAGGCGCTCCAAAAATCAGGGTGATGGAAGAGATAGATTTACTAGAAGATACGGCCAGGGGATTGTACTCCGGCGCAGTAGGTTATATCAGTCCGACAGGGGATTTTGACTTTAATGTCGTGATCAGGTCGGTGATTTATAGTCAACAATCAGGCAAGTTGTCCTTTCATGTTGGCAGCGCGATCACAGTAGATTCAGACCCGGAAATCGAATATGCCGAGTGCTTGCTGAAGGCCGAAGCCATCCTCAAAGCACTGGGCATTTCATCATTATAAAATTAAATACTAACTCCAGAGGTCTTCGCCATACGACCAACCTTCACGCACCGGCTCCTTAATGTATTGTTCGAAATCCGGATGGTTAGTCACCTTCATATTCCGGGCGTCGTATTCTATTCTTGTATCGAACCGCTGGGCCATTACTCCTACAAGCGCCATTTCAGTAAGATCGGCTGCATAGTCAAAAGTAGAACCTGGCATCGGGCCTCCTTTTATGGCATTTATCCATTCTCCCTGCGGATCCTCCTCCGCTACTCTGGGTATGGTTTTCTTTGGAATTGCTTTGGTAAACTCAAGCCACTCCTCGTCGGAACCAAGAAGTCTGGGATTATTTGGCCTGCCGCCGGTACCAAGTGACTTTTTATCACCAACCATAACCATTCCTGATCCTGGTAATTCCGGCATATTCCATTCCGGCCTGTTTTCCGGCTGTAGCCCGCCTTCGTACCAATGAAGTGTGACGGGCGGCTTATTGCCTCGCGCCGGAAAGTTGAATTGCAATTGCGACTGGTCTGAAACAAATCCTTCCGGAGAAGGCGTCCTGACAATGGAGTCAACAGACTCCGGCATGCCAAGTTCAAGTGCCCAGAATGGCGCATCCAACGTATGACAAGCCCAATCGCCTAACTCAGCATTTCCAAATTCATACCATCCACGCCAAAACCTGGGCAAATAGAACGGGCTGTATGGTCGGTCAGCATTTGGACCCAACCAAAGATCCCAATCCAATCCCTGCGGAATGGGTTGTCCTGCCGGAGGGTAGCTATCCGGCTTGAGGAAATAGCCTTTTGGATTAAACCCCGGTCCATTGAACCATGCATGAATCTCTCTGACCTCTCCCAGCACACCGGCATCATACCACTCTTTTACAAAGCGAATTCCCTCAGTTGTATGCCCCTGGTTGCCCATTTGTGTAATCACACCATAATGTTTGGCGGCTCTTTTGAGCGTACGCAATTGCCAGATGTTGTGTGCCAGCGGCTTTTCGACATGGACATGCTTACCTAATTGCATAGCCGCCATGGTAGCTGCAAAGTGGCAATGATCCGGCGTAGCGACGACTACAGCATCGATTTCTTTACCCATTTTATCGAACATCACGCGAAAATCCGCGAAGCGTTTTGCGTTGGGATAGGCATTGAAAGCTTCAGCAGCGCTGGCTTCACTCACATCGCAAAGTGCAACGATATTGTGCAGGGATACCCCGTTTTCATCTTTCTGGTCACAGGCTTTAATGTTTTCCATCCCGCGTCCACCTACGCCAATAAAGGCAAGATTCAGTTTACTGTTCGGCGAACAGCTTTTCAAGGTTGGTAAGATCATGATGCCCGCCGAAATAGTAGCAGCAGTTTTTACGAATGATCTTCGATTCAAATTCTTCATATTACTCATCATTTTTGGGTTAAAAAAATCGCATTTAAACAGTTTCAGCAATTTAGTTTTTATCACACCATGAACAAAAACAGTAATGGTAATTTTCACTATATGTACCTTCTGACCGGAACTTTGGGTTTTAGGGAAAATTCTCCCGTTAAAACAAATTCAGTCTGCCAAACTGTCATATTGGCCGTGGATATTGTATATTTGCACCCTGTTTTTCGAAGTTGGTGATTGAAATAAGCATGGATAAAGCCTTGGATGAATTGATAGTAAATACAGAAACACAAATATAGTGCCGATACAGCGATCAGCCCGGAAGAAAATTCGGGCAGAAAGAAAAAACTATACATCGAAAGTTATGGCTGTCAGATGAATTTTTCTGATAGTGAAATAGTAACGTCTATCATGATCAGCGAAGGATTTGAGACAACCTCCCGGATCGAAGATGCTGACCTGATCCTTATAAATACCTGCTCCATTCGCGACAAGGCTGAGCAAACCGTCCGGAACAGGCTGACACATTTCAATGCCGCAAAGAAAAAAAATCCTTCTCTAACCGTTGGCGTGCTCGGTTGCATGGCCGAACGACTGAAAAAGAAACTGCTCGAGGAGGAGAAAATGGTAGATATAGTAGTTGGCCCTGATGCATACCGTGATCTTCCAAACCTCGTTACAAAGGCGGAAGATGGCCAAAAAGCCGTCAATACATTCCTGTCGCGCGAGGAGACATACGCTGATATCAGCCCGATCCGGCTTGACAGCAATGGTGTTACAGCATTTATTTCCATCATGCGCGGCTGTGATAATATGTGCTCTTTTTGCGTTGTGCCATTTACCAGAGGCCGGGAAAGAAGCCGCGATCCACAATCGATCCTCGCCGAGGCAAAACAGCTATTTGACCAGGGCTTTCGTGAAGTGACCCTGCTTGGGCAGAATGTAGATTCGTACAAGTGGCCGCAAGCCTCAGGTGAAATTAAAGCTGAAATATCCGTGTAACGAACCGAAAATCAATTTCGCGGGGCTTCTCGAACTGGTGGCGTCCATAAACCCTGAGTTGCGCGTGAGGTTCTCCACCTCTCACCCAAAGGACATTACCGATAGGTGCTCCATACGATGAAGCGGTTCGAAAATATTTGCAATAATATCCATCTGCCGGCCCAAAGCGGAAATTCGCGCGTGCTGGAACTTATGAACCGTACCTACAGCCGAGATTGGTACATCGACCGGGTCGATGCCATATGGAGAATCATAGGTAAAGAGTGCGGTATTTCCAGTGACTTCATCGCCGGTTTTTGTTCGGAAACGGAAGAAGAACACCGCGATACACTAAGTCTCATGGATTATGTGCATTATGATTTTGCTTATATGTTTGCCTATTCGGAGCGCCCTGGTACACTGGCAGAAAAAAAATATCCTGACGATATACCGGAGGAGGTAAAGAAACGTCGCCTCAGTGAAATCATTGATAAACAGAGGAAGCATTCGTTGGAGCGAAACAAACTTGATGTGAATAAGGTCCATAAAGTACTCATAGAAGGCTTCTCCAAACGTTCAGGGGATTTCCTTCAGGGTCGGAATAGCGCAAATAAAGTGGTTGTATTTCCAAAGAAAAATTATTCCAAGGGGCAGTATGTTCATGTTATGGTCACAGAATGTACAGGAGGAACCCTGATTGGTGAAATAGTTGAATAAATACGTAGAAGAGTGAACGATAACGACATTCAAAATATAAAACAGCGGTTTGGCATCATTGGCAATTCCCCGATTCTCAATCATGCCATTGAAGTAGCCACGCAGGTAGCGCCTACCGACATGACTGTGCTGATTACCGGCGACAGCGGTAGCGGTAAGGAATCGTTTTCGAAGATTATTCATCATCTGAGTCACAGAAAGCATGGAAAATTCATAGCTATAAACTGTGGCGCAATACCCGAAGGAACCATTGATTCTGAACTGTTCGGACACGAGAAGGGTTCCTTCACTGGTGCACATGAAGCCCGCAAAGGCTATTTCGAAGTGACCATCGGCGGTACCATTTTTTTGGATGAGATCGGCGAAATGCCATTGGCCACACAGGCCAGATTGCTGCGCGTACTGGAATATGGGGAGTTTATTAAGGTGGGTTCGTCCAAGGTACTCACAACAGATGTGCGCGTGGTGGCTGCCACGAATGTGAACCTCCTGGATATGGTCGACCGTGGGAAATTCCGCCAGGATCTCTATTACAGGCTCAACACGGTGCCGATCTATGTGCCACCATTGCGTGAGCGAGGCACAGACATCGAATTGCTTTTTCGGAAATTTTCGGTCGATTTTTCTGAGAAATACAAAGTTAAACCGCTCACCCTTACCGACGACGCCAAGACTGCACTGATGAAATACCGTTTTCCCGGCAATATCAGGCAACTTAAAAACCTGGTTGAGCAAATGTCGGTATTGGAAATACGACGTGAGATCACTGAAGAAACGCTGCTTAAATACCTGCCAGCAGAAGGAAATTTCTTGCCGGCACTGTACCAGCATCATCAGGCTGGAGAAAATCAGGGGCTTTCCGAACGGGATTTGCTATACAAAGTATTGTTTGACATGCGCAAGGATGTTAATGAATTGAAAAAACTTGTACATGGCCTGTTGAGTGAAGAGATTGGATCAAGAGATGTCCTTGACGGAATTGGCGAACCCTATCGCACCGCACCCCGGAAAGCGGAATCGTCACTCCTGAAAGATCACGGAGCAGTGCCGTTTATATTTAATGCAGCCAAAACACCGGAATATGATTATGAGGCGGTGGAGGATATCACCCATGAAACAGAGCGGGATGAGACTCTCTCGATTGAAGCCAAGGAAAAAGAACTTATCATAAAGGCTCTGCGCAAAAACAACAACCGAAGAAAAAATGCCTCTAAAGACCTCGGAATATCCGAAAGAACGTTATACAGAAAAATCAAACAATTTGAAATCGATGAATAGGAACTCCCTTTTATTGCTTTTGATTGTATCGCTCGCATACGGATGCGGCGTGTATTCGTTTACCGGGGCCAATATTTCGCCAGAAATAAAAACCATTTCCATCCAGAAATTCAATGATGAAATTGGAAACGGCCCGCCCAACCTCAGTCAGCTTTTCACTGAAAAAATTCGGGACTATTACCAGCAAAATACGAGTCTATCGATTATCCAGAACGAAGGTGAACTGCAACTCGAGGGCAGTATCGTGGGATACAACCTCACCCCGATGGCGCCAAGGGCATCAGGAAGCCAGAATTTTGAGGATACAGATATTGCAGCACTTCAGCGGCTTACCATCACCGTGAAAGTGACATATATTAACGTGATGGATGATTCCTTTGATTTCGACGACAAGAATTTTTCTTTTTATGCGGACTACGATCCTGAAAAGCAGGATTTCAACAGCATAGAATCTGAACTGGTGGAGGAGATTTACGATGCCATCGTTCTGGATATTTTTAACGCTACAGTAGCAAACTGGTGATTCATGGAAAAAGAGCGATTAATCCATCTTCTCAATTCGCCCGGCGAGGCTACTGCATCAGATTTCGAGCAATTGGAAGAGTTGATCAAACTTTATCCGTTTTCCCAAACGCTCCATATATTATTAGCTAAAATAGGTTTTCTGCTCGATAAGCCTGAAAAAACTCAGTACCTGAAAACCGCCGCCTTATATGCCTCGCAGCGCGGTTCTCTGAAAAGAGTCATCGAGGAGGAAGATTATCCGGGTAAAATATTTCCGATACAGCCGTACCAGGAACTCCCTGCTTTTGAAACATTTTCCGATGAAGACACCTCTGAAAGATTTGTATTAGACGAAGAAACCGAAAGTTCTTCCATATTCCGGGAAGTAATGAGGAATCTGGAAAAGCTCAAAGCGCTCAGGGAACAGTTCCAGTTTCTGGAGTTAAACCCGGAAGAATCGACAACCGAAATTCCTGAGAAATTTGAAACGAAAAAAGCGATTGGACTGGCAAAACACGATACGGCAAAAGTAACAAAACCTGCCAGGACAGATGCTCCAAAGAAGCCCGTTCTGCAAGTGATTACCCCTTTGGAAGAAAAGCTCGATATACAGGTAAATGAGTTTTTTCTGACAGAAATCCAGAAGAAAAAGGAGCCTGTTGAAGAGAGCAGTACCACAGTCTGCAAATCCACAAAGTGATTTAATAGATAAATTCATCCAGGCGCAGCCAACCATTGGAAGCGTTAAGAAGGAAATGGAAAGGAGTGCGGATGAAATAGTACGTGACCTTTCGGAAAAAAGCACGCGCTTCGGTGACAATCTGATCTCTGAAAACCTCGCTATTATTCTTTTGCGTCAAGGCAAGAAGGATCGTGCTATTGAGATTTATAAGAAATTAATTTGGAAATTACCTCAGAAAAAGGCGTACTTTGCGGCTCGGATTGAAGAAATAAAAAAGTAAAAAGATGTTTACGGTTATTGTTACATTCATTGTTATTGCTGCACTGTTGATTACGCTTGTCGTTTTAGCTCAAAATTCGAAAGGTGGCGGACTATCCAACCAATTTGGCGGCAGTGGCACAAGCCAGGTAATGGGTGTAAAGAAAACCGGTGACCTGCTGGAAAAACTCACCTGGGGTTTAGCGATAGCGATTATGGTGTTAAGCCTTACGGCACATGCCACCTTGAAAAATGCCGTTGTAAATCCAGGAATGAGCAGCCCGATATTAGAGCAGGCTGAGCAACAAACGATACTACCACCGGCAGGCAATACAATGCCGCTCGAAAGTACAGATACCACCGGCAATTCTTCGCTCGATGGTCTGCTCGAAGAAAGCAATTAACCACCTTCAAAGATCCAGTTACTCCTCAGTAATCGTTATTAAGCACATTCTATTGGCATTCAGGCCAGCGTGACAATTATTCTGCGCTGGAAGAAATTCACATTATTACTATATAAATCACTTTTATCCTTCAACGAGCATCAGTACCGCACCAACTACCACAGTTGATGCTCTGGGCATCAGGGCAAAAAGGCATTCTCCGTCAATGAATAAGTAAAATATTGGCAGTCAAGTAGGCACTTCTGCAATATTGGCAGAGAAAACTTGCCCCATTCCTGACAAATGCGCTTTGGCACAGGAAATGCAATAGGCAGTCAGGAATTTAAATAACCTAAATTTTTATATCAATATGGCAAAAGTAAATATCAAACCACTTGCAGACAGAGTTCTTGTTGAACCTGCTGAAGCAGAGCAAAAAACCGCATCGGGAATCATCATACCTGATACTGCTAAAGAAAAACCACAAAAAGGCAAAGTAATGGCCGTTGGTGCAGGCAAAAAAGATGAACCGATGACAGTAAAGGTTGGAGATGCAGTGCTTTACGGCAAATATTCTGGCACAGAAATCAACGTCGATGGCAAAGAATACCTGATCATGCGGGAATCTGACATTTTAGCAATTGTTTAATTAATTCAGAAACTAAACTAATCTTAAATACAATGGCGAAAGAAATATATTTCGGTACCGAAGCTAGGGACAAACTTAAAAAAGGCGTAGAGACAATCTCTGACATAGTAAAAGTTACATTGGGTCCAAAAGGCCGTAATGTCATACTTGACAAGAAGATTTGGTGCGCCTATGGTTACAAAAGACGGTGTGACCGTTGCAAAAGAAATCGAACTCAAAGATCCTATTGAAAATATGGGCGCTCAGTTAGTGAAGGAAGTTGCTTCCAAAACTGCTGATGAAGCCGGAGATGGTACTACCACTGCCACGGTTCTCACACAATCCATATTTGCTCACGGTATTAAAAACGTAGCGGCCGGCGCCAATCCAATGGATTTGAAGCGCGGGATCGACAAAGCAGTTGCTCTGGTTGTTGAAAATCTGAAAAAACAGTCAAAACCCATCAAAGATTCTTACGAAATAGCTCAGGTAGCTACGATTTCTGCGAATAACGATGATACCATTGGCAAAATGATCGCCGATGCCATGGACAAAGTTGGCAAAGACGGTGTGATCACCGTTGAAGAAGCGAAAGGTACTGACACTGAAGTAAAGACAGTTGAAGGTATGGAATTTGACAGAGGCTATCTCTCACCATATTTCGTAACCAACACTGAAAAAATGGAAGCCGAGTTAAATCAACCATATATCCTTATATATGACAAGAAGATCAGCTCCATGAAAGAATTGCTTCCTGTTCTCGAGGCATCTGTTCAATCTGGCAAACCACTTTTAATCATCTCTGAAGATGTTGATGGCGAAGCGCTTGCTACATTGGTTGTCAATAAGATCAGGGGTTCACTCAAAGTTGCAGCAGTAAAAGCCCCAGGCTTTGGTGACAGGAGAAAAGCTATGCTAGAAGATATTGCCATCCTCACAGGAGGCACCGTGATTTCAGAAGAAAGAGGCTTCAAACTGGAAAATGCAACGCTTGATTTGCTTGGTTCAGCGGAGAAAGTAAATATCGATAAAGACAACACGATCATCGTGAATGGCGCCGGAAAGAAAAAAGACATCCAGGCGCGCATTAATCAGATCAAAGCTCAAATCGATACTACCACGTCAGACTATGACAGGGAAAAACTCCAGGAGAGACTTGCTAAACTTTCAGGTGGTGTAGCCATCCTTTACATTGGTGCTGCTACCGAAGTTGAAATGAAGGAGAAAAAAGACCGAGTTGACGATGCATTGCACGCAACACGCGCTGCTGTTCAGGAAGGTATTGTTGCTGGTGGAGGAATTGCCCTCATCCGTGCAATCGCTGTGCTGGATAAAGTGAAAACCGACAACGAAGATCAGGAAACTGGTGTTAACATTGTAAGGAAAGCGCTCGAGTCGCCTCTCAGGACGATTGTAGAAAACGCAGGTGGCGAAGGTTCTGTCATCGTACAGAAGGTGAAAGACGGCAAAGCAAACTTTGGTTATAATGCCCGTGAAGACAGATTTGAAGACCTCGTTGCTGCCGGTATCATCGACCCAACGAAAGTAGTACGACTTGCACTTGAAAATGCAGCTTCTATCTGCAGCACTCTTATTGACCACTGAAGGTGTTGTTGCAGATGCACCGGAAGCCGATAAAGGCCCGTCAGGACCTCCAATGGGTGGCGGCATGGGTGGCATGATGTAGTAGCCAACTTGTAGAAATGAATAAAAAAGCCCCGTCTCACATCGGGGCTTTTGCTTTTTATAAACTTCATTTCACTGAAAATACCTATCTTTGTCGTTCACTTAGGACATCTGTATTTCAATATAATATAAAGAAATACCCATCGGAGTTTTGGAATTAGTTTCTCAAACCTAACAATTTAACAATACCGAGTGAAGTTTTCAATCAAAACCGGGCCTCAACCCCGACTTGTCGGGGTCCCTGATTCATCAGGGTTAACGGTGGAGGGTTGCGATGTGAAGGCAGCTCAAATCCTGATTTAAGGGGTTTGATTAAACATCCAGACTCCGATGTTGGTTTTAAGGCCTCCTTTGATACTCCTCGTAAACGGCCTTGATCCCATCTTCAAGCCCTATTTTTGCTTTAAAACCCAGGCTGGTTAATCGCGAAACGTCCATTAGTTTACGTGGGGTGCCATCAGGTTTGGTTGTATCGAATTGCAGCTCGCCTTTGTAGCCCACAATTTTCCTGATAAGCAGCGCGAGATCCTTGATGGAAATGTCCGTGCCTACACCAATATTCACAAAGCCAGGCTCGCTGTAATTCTGCATTAAAAAGAAGCATGCCTCGGCAAGATCATCAACATGCATGAATTCACGCAGTGGACTGCCGGTACCCCACACCTCCACTTTTTCCGCGTTGGCCAATTTTGCTTCATGAAACTTGCGAATCAACGCCGGGAGCACGTGGGAATTTTTTAAATCATAATTATCGTTTGGCCCATACAGGTTGGTCGGCATCACAGAAATGAAGTCGGCACCATATTGCGCCCTGTAGGCATCACACATTTTTATTCCGGCAATTTTAGCTATGGCGTACGGTTCATTTGTCGGCTCCAGGAGTCCGGTCAATAGTGCGTCTTCGCGTAGTGGCTGAGGTGCGAGTTTAGGATAAATGCACGAACTGCCGAGAAAAAGCAACTTTTTAACTCCTGATGTATAGGCGTGGTGAATGATGTTGCTTTGAATCATCAGGTTATCATACAGGAATTCGGCGCGATACGTATTATTTGCTACGATTCCACCTACCTTTGCTGCCGCAAGAAAAACCACATCAGGCTTTTCTGACTCAAAAAAAGTCTTTACGGCCTCCTGGTTGCGGAGATCCAACTGACTGTATTCCCTTCCAATAATCGTGTTATATCCTTCTCTCTGGAGTTTTCTTACTATTGCTGAGCCTACCATGCCGCGATGGCCCGCGACGTATATTTTATCCTTTTTTTCCATTATTCGTGATAATTCAAAACCTTATGACCTCCTTGGAGTAATAGCTGATCACGCTTAAACAGGTCGACGTCAGCCCAGACCATATCCTTTACCAAAGCCTTCAAGTCGTATTCCAATTCCCAGCCAAGTTTTTGTTTTGCCTTGGTTGGATCGCCAATAAGAAGGTCAACCTCCGTTGGCCGGTAATAGCTCGGATCAATTTTCACGACAACTTGCCCTGCCTTCAACTTGAATTCCGGATTATTGCAGCTTTTTACTATTGCAATTTCATTCTCGGCATTTCCACTAAACTCGAGCTCTATCCCCACCTCCTGAAAACTCATTCTTATGAAGTCGCGGACCGTGGTCGTCTCTCCTGTGGCAATCACGAAATCTTCTGCGACATTTTGCTGAAGTATCAGCCACATAGCTTTTACATAATCCTTGGCATGGCCCCAGTCACGTTTTGCATCAATATTCCCAAGGTAAACGGTATCTTGCATTCCAAGAGCAATTCGCGCTACCGCCCTGGTAATTTTTCGGGTTACAAAGGTCTCTCCTCTTAGAGGCGATTCATGGTTGAACAAAATACCATTGCATGCGAACATATGATAAGCCTCCCGGTAATTCTTGGTAATCCAGTATCCATAGAGCTTTGCAACCGCATATGGCGAACGGGGATAAAATGGGGTAGTTTCAGATTGTGGCGTTTCCTGAACCAAGCCATAAAGTTCTGAGGTGGAAGCCTGGTAAATCCTGGTTTTTTCAACAAGCCCGAGAAGCCGGACTGCCTCAAGAATGCGCAATGTTCCCAGACCATCCACATTTGCGGTATATTCCGGAGTGTCAAAGCTCACCTTTACGTGCGACATGGCTCCGAGATTATATACCTCATCGGGTTGAACTTCCTGGATGATCCTGATAATATTCGCAGAGTCAGAAAGATCGCCATAGTGCAATTTTAACTTTATCCCAGTGTCATGAGGATCCTGATACAGGTGATCGATCCGATTCGTATTAAAGAGCGAACTCCGGCGTTTGATGCCGTGAACTTCGTATCCCTTTGAAAGTAAAAATTCGGTGAGATAGGCCCCGTCTTGTCCGGTAATACCTGTAATTAGTGCTTTCTTCATTAGAGCTTTTTATTGGATAAAAGATGTATTTTAATAGTTTTTGGATTTCCTATAGGTAGAGTTGTAGTTAAACAATCCCCCAAAGATAAATTGATACATAAGAATATTTCAATTTATTCTCAATTATTTTCTATTTTTTCTACTTTCTGACGGCTTGTCACTGCATCAATCATAAGGGAAAAATGCACTTTTTTCCCGGAAGCAACTGATTCATAGTAGTACCCTTCGCTATCTTTTCTCAAAACAGATTTGCCGAGGTCATAGCGGAGTGCATGAACCATATCCCCCTCATGAAGAGGCGTACTATCAATATCCATGAGTTGAAGTTCCTTCTTCTTTTCCTTTTTTGACCGAAATAGACCAAACATCGAATTAATTGTTTTGACTGTGAATGTACATTAATATAGCGAGATTTGTCTACCGGTAACCTCGTTATTGAATAGCGAGGATAGATTAAAGTTGCTTATAAAATCAATTGGATTGTACTGCTTTCCATAATAATTTTCCTTCTTTTAAAAACATGTGCCTGATTCTATTTTCATTTAAAACACATCCGCGCTACAAACTTGTGCTTGCCGCAAACAGGGATGAGTATTTTGAGCGACCCGCCTTATCGGCAGATTTCTGGGAATCCAACACAAACATACTCGGGGGAATTGATCTTATTTCCGGCGGCACCTGGCTGGGAATTTCGAGAAGCGGTCGCTTTGCCGCAATTACCAACTACAGAAACCCTTTAGTTCAGGTGGATCAGCCGATTTCCAGGGGGGAAATCACACGTCAATTCCTTGAAAGTGAGCGCTTGAGTGAGGATTTCCTGGAGAAAATCAATGTGAAGAAACCGCTATAATGGTTTTAATGTATTACTCAGCGACGATGGATTTGAAACGCTGCATTACTATTCTAATATTACAAACAATCGGGCGATCGTCTCTGAAGGGGTGCATGGCCTTAGCAATGCTTTCCTGGACACATCATGGCCAAAAGTAAATCATGGGATTTCGATGCTTTCTCAAACGATCGATGAGTCCAATTTCCAACTCGAAGATATCATCGCGATAATGTCAGACAAAATCATCGCACCGAAGGATTCCCTGCCAAAGACCGGAATTTCATTAGAACTTGAAAGAAAACTTTCACCTGTTTTTATTTCTATGAAAGGATACGGAACGAGATGTTCGACTGCGATTCGACTGGATTATGACAATAATCTTGAATTTTTAGAGGTTTCTTATGATGAATCAGCACATCCGACATCGACTAAGCGATATGAATTACAATTAAATAGTCATAAATAGTATGACAATCTCATGAATATGAATTAATGTGCCTTGTTGAACCTAAAATATTACATAGGTTCGGGTACTGCCTCAACGGTCATACTGAGCGCCAATGGATTTTATTTATATTTTTGGTTTCAATAAACAGAGTTAAAAACCTCGCAACATGATTACTAAACAATTAAACATTCTTATCCAACTGGCTACCATCGACGGAAGAATCGCCGCCAAAGAAAGGAAGCTTATTGAGCATATCGCCAAAGTGAACAATGTGGATGATGAACTGGTAAAGCAGTATATCAACAAGCCACAACCGATGCCGGAGCTCAATTATCTCACCGATGACGAGCGCTTCGAATACCTTTATATGGTAATTCAGGTCATGAAGGTTGATGGATTGGTTTTCAAGTCTAAGATTGACTTCTGCGAGCAGGTTGCTGAAAAGCTTGGATACAAGAAGAAGGTGGTCGCCGAACTTTCAAAAAATATCTATAGCGATCCAAGCATTACTGCTGATCGGGATATGTTGAAGAAGACTGCGTTAAAATTCAAAGTGTAGCGAGGGGTCTCTCGCCACGCTTTTATCTCCTGTTCATCAAATCTTCGATCTCGTCAGGTTCAATTGGAATATTTGCGGTAAGGTCTATAAGACCTTTCTCCGTTATCAATACGTTGTTCTCGAGCCTGATGCCTAAATTCTCCTCTCTGATATAAATGCCCGGTTCCACGGTAAATACCATGCCTGGTTGCATCCTCATATGTGGATAACCATAATCATGAACATCAAGCCCAAGGTGGTGCGATGTACCATGCATAAAGTATTTTTTGACTGCCGGAGTGTTGGGGTTTTGTAGCTTTATGTCGGTTTTTGAGATAAGTCCCAGTCCGAGCAACTCATTTTCCATAACCTTTCCAACCTCTTTGTGATATTCAGGTATCGTATTTTCGGGGACCAACAGTTTCATGGCCTCCCTTTGCACTTTCAAAACTGAATTGTAAACATCCTTTTGCCGTTTGGTAAAGCGGCCGTTCACCGGAATAGTCCTGGTAACGTCTGCATTGTAGTTTCCATACTCAGCGCCAAAATCCATGAGCACCAGGTCTCCATCTTTGCACAAATCTTTATTTTCTACATAATGCAGAACACACCCATTGAATCCTGAGCCAATTATTGGTTGGAATGCAAACCTGCGACTACGGTTCCGAACAAATTCATGGATTAATTCAGCTTCTATTTCATATTCGGCAACACCAGGTCTGACAAAATTGAGTACTCTCCGGAATCCAAGCTCTGTGATGTCTATCGCTTTCTGGAGTTGGTCAATTTCCCATTTTGACTTAATCACCCGGAGTTCGTGCATCAAAGGCTGAAGCCGCTGGTAATTGTGCAATGGATATCGTTCTCTGCACCACCGATCAAAGCGGGCATCGCGCGACTCCACTAATGTCGAGCAACGGAGGTGTTCGTTGCCATTGAGATAAATCGATTTTGCCTGAAATGCCAGCATTTTGAACACGCTGTCAAATTGAGAAAGCCAATGGACAGTCTTGATTCCAGATAGAGCGCTGGCCTCTTCTTTCGAAACCTTTGCTCCTTCCCAAATAGCGATTTCCTCATTGGTCTCCTTCAGGAATAATACTTCCCTGTTCTGCTCATCAATCGCATCAGGAAATACAAGAAGGATGGTTTCTTCCTGATCGATGCCACTCAGGTAAAATAAATCGGTTTGCTGCACAAATCCCATGGTGCCATCGGCGCTGGTCGGCATGATGTCGTTGGCATTAAAAACTGCCAAAGCGCCAGGATCAAGTTGCTTTGCGAGTCGGTCTCTATTAAAAATAAATAATTCGGCGGGTGCGTTTGTGTATCTCATAACCTGGATTTTTTGTGAATCAAATATAATCCATTAGAATACGAAGAGATTCATTCACAGCCAGTTTTTCAGAAAAATTAAAAAAATAAACCCGACAAAACCGTCGGGTTGGAATTGGTAAACTTTGCTTAAGGTGATGCGTTCAGTCCTATTTCGCTGGTTTGGTTTTACACGTAGATATTCCAACGATTGAATACAGCGGACAAATACTTACCATACTTGTAAGGAAGAAAACAGCACTGAAAACAAGCAGTACGATGGCAACTGTGCCATTGATTACGTCGGTCATATACAAACCAACAACAACCAGCGCTAAAATGATCCTTGCTACCCGATCGAGATTACCCATGTTCTTTTTCATGACTTGATTTTTTGAGGTGAAAATGATTTACAATTCAAATGTACACAGCCGGTAACGCAATTGTTGGTGACCGAGATCACCGGTTACAAAATTTTGATGCCTTTTTTATCAACTGAAATTTTACCCTCCAATTCCAGCTTCTTCAGCACTCGCGTCACAACCTCACGGGCTGTTCCCAGGTCCCGGGCTATCAGGTGATGTCGGAGATCCAATTCATCTTTTTTGAGTATCTGCTTTTTTTCAATCAGGTATTGATAGAGCCGCTGATCGAGTGACTGAAATACCAATTGGTTAATCGTATCCAGCAAATCCAGGTATCTGTTGTGATAAAGGTCAAAGAAGAGCTGCCTGAATTTTGGGAAGCGGTTCGTCCAGTCCGCTACCCGGCCAGATGGAATAAGCAGTATTTTTGAAATCTGCTCCGTTTCGGCAAATATTTTACTCGGATCATTATAAACCGAAGCCTCGAAGGAAATGATGCAGCTTTGCCTGGGCTGGATATAGTATAGAAGCAATTCTTTGTCGTCGTACCTGCTAAATACCTTAATTATTCCATCGATCACCACCGGAAGATGTTTTATATACTGCCCTTCCTTTATCAGGGTAGTGCCAGCCGGAAACTCCTGTAGTATGGAATATTGAAGTATTTCCTCCACGAGTTCATGCTCGAGAAAGGATAAGGTTTGAATAACAGAGGTTTCGGAAATCATTTCTCAATTATAGGGATAAAAATAATCGATCACGAGGCAACCATATTAAACATTAAATTGTATTGTTTATTCAAACACATGCAATATGAGAAAAATAGTGATTTGCCTGTTCTTATCTGTGTCTGCTTTCATATACTCGTGCACGAATACTGAAGAACCGGCACTTACAGCGCCTACCAATATTCAGGATAAATCAACCGATATGTTCGCTGGACAGGTTATTGAATCCAAGAAAGAAATGGAGGATGGTATTGAAGTGTGGGAAGTAAAAGTGCAAAATGCCAATGGGGCTATTGTCCGGTTTTATTGGCGTGTAGATTCCGGCGTGCTTTATGAAATCGATGGTCAGGAAGTACCTTTCAACTACGAAGTGACACCAGGAAATGGCTTAATAACCTATAGCGCCGCTAAAACACAGGCAATAGCAGCTTTGAAAAATGACGATCTACTGCGTTGGCAACTTGAAAAGGAGTCGGACTTTGCCAATAAATGGATTTATCGCTTCGAATTTGATGACGATGGATCAACTATTCGCGTTTTTGTCGATGCCTCAACCGGCGATGTGCTTGAAATAGATTGATCCAAATTACCTTTTTCAACAACAACAAATGACCAATAAAACCAGTGAACCAGTCATATTAACTAAGTAAATCATTGGAAAACCAGTCACCTGACGTACTTCAATCTCTCCTTCGGGGATGTCTTAAAAATGACAGGAAAAGTCAGCGTGAATTGTACAGGCTATTCTACAGCTATGGTATGAGTATGTGCCTCCGGTACGCAGATCACCGCGACGAGGCAGCCGAAACCTTAAATGAAGCATTTATGAACGTATTTAAAAACCTCGGAAAGTTCGATTTCGCCCGGCCATTTAAACCATGGTTTAGAAAGATATTGATCAATTCATGCATCAATAATTTCAAGAAAAAAAACATCAGGTTTACGGAAGATGTTGATGCGGCAGCAAACAGTGCGGAAGCTGAGAAGATCCTTTCAGGAATTGCATACGACGAGATTCTTGAAATGATACGGAAATTGTCACCGGCCTATCGCGCTGTATTTAATTTGTATGTCATCGAAGGATATAAGCACGAAGAGATCGCGGATATTCTTGAAATCTCGGTTGGAACTTCAAAATCCAATCTGGCAAAGGCGAGGAAAAACCTCCAGGAAATCCTGAAACTCTATTTTAAAGAGGATTATGAGCGAGTCAGACAATAATAATCTGGATAGTTTCTTCAAACGCAGGGCTCAGCAGGCAAATGTCGAGTTCAATGAAGATGATTGGCTTCACCTGGAAGCCAGGCTGAACAAAGAACTTCCAATAAAACCCGATGGATGGCTCTGGCTGCGCAACTACTGGTACGCACCGATCATTCTTGCGCTTATTCCAACGATATGGTTTGTTTTACCCGAATCAAAATCCAATACCAACGAGGTCAAAAACAATTCAATAGAAATGTCAGCTGGCCAATTGGCAGAAGCAAATGTTCCAGGAGAAACGAAGACTGAAAATACAATACTCTTTGAGCCACAGAGCAATGATATTATTGGGAAAAAGACACAATCTGAGACCAAAGAACCATTTAACCTGAATAGTGCCAGCACTGAAAATAGTTTGAATTCAGAAACAATTAAAAGAACAATTCAGGGAAATGCCCAGGAAAAAAAATCCCAGAGCAGTATCAATACATCTGGAGATTTAGAAAAAAGAATTCCTGACATAAACGATAAAGGCTATGTTGTTTTGGAAAATGGGAACGAGGCACTGAGGCTAAGCAATGCTTCGTATCCCCATTTTTCTTCTGCCCATTGTGCCAGGTTCTAATCTGGAAACCAATACAACTGAATCCTTACCATTTCTGGATATTGAACCTGAATCAAAAAAACAATTTCGCGGATATTTCATATTGGGAGCGGGCTATGGTCCGGATTTCAGCACGGTAGGTATGGATAATTTCATCGCTCCCGGAGCCAGATGGAAAATAGATCTGGGATATGCATTTTCCTCAAGGTTCCAACTTCAAAGCGGTGTGATAATTGTAAATAATAAATATGAAGCTTATGGCGACGAATACCATGCCCCTGATCGCTACTGGCAAAATGGCGAAGTGCCGGATGAAGTATATGGCGAATGTAAAATGATCGATATTCCTCTGAATTTACGGTATAATGTCATTACCAGTGGACGGCACAGGGCGTTCGTGACTTCCGGGATTTCAACTTATTTCCTTACCAAAGAGGACTATAACTTTAATTATTATGAGGACTACCCTTATTCACCGGATTACTGGGGAACGGATAAAACTTCGGTGTATCCATTTTCCATCGTCAATTTCTCAGCGGGTTATGAATATATGTTGAAAGGTCGCGGATCATTTCAGATCGAACCATTTATGAAGATACCAACAGGAGGCGTTGGTTGGGAAATGTCGGATACTGAATACCCTGGGCATCTACTTCTCCTACCAATACCGAATACGGGCCTTAGTACAGTACTGATTTAGCAATTCGATAATCAATTAAAACCAAAAAAATAATTCCATGAACTCAATAGCACTTTCCAAACTCTGTCTATTTACCCTGATTATGATCCTTTTCAATTCCTGCGGAAGCTCCGATGAAGATGCAGATCCCTGTGCAAACGGGCCTGAAATTTCGATAGCGGAAAAAGTCTCAACTACCACAGGCAACGCTTAGGATTCCTTTACCGCCGCAGCAATTAATGGACAACCGCCTTTCCAGTATAGCCTCGATGGCGGCACTTTTCAAGCCAGTGCCACATTCAGCGGACTTTCAGCAGATACTTATACAGTGACTGTGAAAGATGCGAATGACTGTCTGGATGAAACAAGCGTTGTCATCACCTCGGTACCTGAAGTATCATTTGCCAGCCAGATTAAACCAATTATCGATACAAACTGTCAAAAATCCGGATGTCATGGCAGTAATGCATCAGTTCCTTCTTTTGCTACTTACACCCAGGTGAAAGCCAATGCAAATAATATAAAATCCAAAACATCGACGAAAGCCATGCCGCCCTCAGGTCCACTTTCCGACAGCAATATCAAATTGATTTCAGACTGGGTGAATCAGGGAGCACCCAACAATTGATAAAACCATGGAATTCCGGCTATTGCTTTTTAACGTTTGGATGTGCGTTTCATAGCTGCCTGTGCATACGATAATGCTGAAGATCTTTCATGGCAAGGTCAGCTGTCCTCCGGAAGGTGTGTCATTTGCGTGGGACGATACTGCGAATCACATCATCCAATTGTGCCGTTCCCGGTTGCCACATTTTCCGGACAGCAACTACCCACGCTTCAAACCTATGAGCAAATACTCAGCCAATGCTGCGAAGGTTCGATATGACTTCGGGTGGTATTATGCCACCTTCAACGTCAGGAAAGACCAGTTACGCGCAGAAGAATTGACCTCATATCATGTTGGGTTGAAAGTGGGGCTCCAGACAATTAACCTCCAAAAACCATGAAATCAATTGTGATCATCCTTCTTACATCAATGGTATTGTTTGGTTGGCATACCGGATTAGCCCAAAAGTATTACATCCCGACAATCGTTTGTGCACTTTTTTTCAGATGCGCCGGTGGAAGACATTGAAGCCACAAACGCTACGGCAAAGAGTGCGCTTGATTTGAATACCCGGGAAGATGCTCTCGGTCCCAATCAAATCCTTCATTTTCGAAAAGTCCCTGATGCAGGAGCAATACG
>JAXHKU010000009.1:0-445213 GCA_034523095.1 Cyclobacteriaceae bacterium
ATTGAGAGGAAGGAAATTGAGTCATCGCCGGCTCAAAGTGTTCAGGATTTGCTCGAATATGTTGCCGGAGTTGATGTGCGACAGCGCGGAGCAGAAGGAGTGCAGGCCGATGTTAGTATCAGGGGAGGCACTTTCGACCAAACGTTAATCCTTTTAAACGGAATCAATATAACTGACCCCCAAACCGGTCATCATAATTTAAATATCCCGGTAAGTTTAAGTCAAATTGAACGAATTGAAATTCTCGAAGGACCGGCTGCACGTGTTTACGGGCCAAATGCATTTTCAGGTGCAATTAATATTGTTACTCGCCAATCGGGTTCAAATTCGGTTGACTTACAATTAAGTTCGGGTAGTTTTCGATATTTTGATGCTGATTTGGCTGGTTCTTTTAAAACAGGGAAACTTCAAAATTCAATATCTTTAAACAAAAAACTCTCCGAATGGTTATATCGAAAATACTGACTTTGACTATTTTCTAATATTTTTTATTCTAACCAATTGAATGACATGCAAAAGGGAAAATGAGTTTTCAGTTGGGTTTTTCAGAAAAAGGTTTTGGCGCGAACAGTTTTTATACACCAAAATACCCAAATCAATATGAAGAGGTTAAGACGCTCATTTCATCGGTAAAGTGGGAATCAACTCTAAAGCTTCATTTAACTCCGGCTAATTTACTTGGCGGCGGCATCAGGAGTAGATTTGAACTTTTTCGCGATAATCCTCCCTCTTGGTACAATACTACATAATTATCATTTAACAAATACTTACGGTGGAAATTTGAATTCATGGATTCAATCAGAATTGGGAAAAACTGCTTCGGGATTGAATTCCGTTCAGAGAAATATAATGAGCAATGTTTTGGGAGAAGAAATGGATCCCCTGTTAAATGTGCCGGGTGAAGATGCAGATTTTACAAAATCGAAAACAAGGCAATATTGTCTCAGGATTTCTGGAACATGTGTATTATTCAAATCAAATGGACTTTAAGTGCAGGATTGCTAAGTAATTTTATTACGGAAAGCAATACGGGAGATTAATTTCTTTCCAGGAGTTGATGTCAGCTTACAAAATTTCGCCCGCGCTAAGTGATTTATTCTTCTTTTAATACTTCGTTACGTATGCCAACATTTACCGATTTATATTATCCGGTCCAACAAATATCGGAAATCCTGATCTGAAGCCCGAAAAAACAGCTTCTCTTGAGGGTGGGTTTGAAATTGAAATTCGTGGTTTGTGCAGGGATACTGAATAGGTTTTTATCGAAAAGGGAATGATATAATTGACTGGGTCAAAGCCAAATGATTGAGAAAAATGGCAGCCCCAAGAATCTTACACAAATTAAATAGTTATGGCACAGAAATTCAATTTCAATTTAATTTGAAAAAACATTTGGTAGAATCTACCCAATAATATCTATCTCAACTATTTTTTTAATAATTTGGTAAAAGTGGACGAATTCCGGATTTTATATCTTACTACGTTCTGGACGATCTGAAAACATAAATTTGTTGTTTCAATTAACCAAACAGTTTTAAAAAGCTGTTACAATTGATTTAAGATTTCTTATCAGGACAGGGAGGGCACTTATACACACTTCGAAGATGGAAGTTGGGGAAGCGAAGTGAAGATTATAGTCCGTTTTGGATATTCGATGGAAAAATGAGTTATTCGATAAACAAAGTTTACGATTTTTTATGTGTCGGTACACAATATTTTCGATTTGAATTATGTCGATATTGGAAATGTAATTCAGCCAGGTAGATGGTACAAAAGTTGGAATATTCATATGAATTAGACTTTTGATTTGAATCTGAATTTTTTCATCAGAAATACAAAAATTGTATATTCGTCCAAAAATTTAAAAATATGTTAAAAGGAATATTGTCAATTTTAGGACAGTCGGGGCTTTTTAAAATGGTTGCCGAATCTAAAGAATAATATTATAGTTGAGTCCCTTGACACTTTAAAAGAATGCCAGTTCATTCAACATTCGAAAGTATCTGGCTTTGGAAGACATTGCTATTTATACCGAAACTACCGAATGTTCCATTAAAGGAAGTATTTCAAAGCAATTTCTGACAATGAAAAAGGTGGAGCAGGCAATATCCCCAAAATCATCCAGCGAACGTAATTAAAGGCCTATTTCGAAAAAATTGTTCCGGAGTATGATAAAGGCGGGTTTATATTTTTTAGATATAAAAAAGGTATTGTTGTGGTATAATATACTTCCAGGAGTAAGGAGTTACTGGATTTCTCCCGAACCTGTAGAGGAAAAAGCAAGGAAACGAAAACGAGCGAGCTGGAATCTGAAGAGAGTTATAAATAAGACCTAAAAGAGCTTGAGGTTATTTACGGCTTTTGAATTTTCGAGTCAATTCATTTTGTCGCAATAATATTTCAAAAAGTTTAACAGTGGCAAGAGCATCGCCAGATGCACGATGCCTGTCGTTGATTTTGATTCCCAAGATCTGAAGCAAATGCTTTCCCAATGAATAGGAGTTGAATGTCCTGGGGAGAAATTTCCTTGGGCTAACTTTATGGTACATAAAGTTTTGCTGGTTGAAATTATATCCAAGTTCTTGCAAATTCCTCCTTAAAAAGCTGGATAATCCAAATGTACATTGTGAGCAACAAAAACTTCTGCCTGCTGGTGAATTCCACACAGATTTTAGCGATCTCGTAGAATTTCGGGGCGTTTTTTACCATCTCATTATTAATTCCGTCAAGTTTTGTTATGTAGAAAGGAATATCAACTTCCGGATTAATTAATGTAGAGTATTAGCAATCTGGGATCTTCTGTACCATTATGTTGATAAACAGCTAATTCTGGTGATTCTGCTGTATTTAGGCTATTATTTCCCGTTGTTTCTATGTCAATAATTACAAACAATTTTCTTATAAAAAGTGTTATAATTAATATAATATGTATAAATTTGTTAAAAAATAAAGTAACAAATGATATTATGTTGAATGTATAAATTGGTTTTATTTGATAATTAATTAATAACGTATTGTCTGAGATTTACAAATTAAAAACAAAAATAAAACTTTAAATTATGAAAAAAATTACATTCTTGTTATTAAGTCACTTCTTTTTGTATTGGGAGCTTCTTGTAGCCCAAAATGCAGATAAAAAATGGGCTATTGGACTTAGGTCCCGGTGTATCATTAAAACCTTAATAAAGGTGAAGTAGGCGATTTGGCTCATGAATTTTATATTAGCAGGTATTTAAGCCCATCGTTCTGATTTAAGATTAAAATCCAATGGCAGGATACGAAAGATGGTGGTAGTTGATTTTCAGGATCCTGTACCTAAATTTAAGGTTCAAATTGTTTAATGGTAATATGCTGAGTGAAACAAGCCGCTATTCAACCTTATTTGTATGGTGGTGGTAGGGTATGTTGTGGGATAATCAAGCAAATGGTTTAATTCCTGGAATGCTGGATTAGGATTCAAAATTTCCGGTTGGTGCAAATACCTCTTTATTATCTCGAAGCGGGATATACAAGTGGTGTTGAAGGTACAAGAGGTGGCCATATGTAACTAATTGTAGCCGGGTTACCACTACCGATGATCATGTTTAAATTAACTGGTATTATGGAATTTGCATTTGGTGAAGCAAAAGATGAAGATGGCGATGGTGTTCCAGATAAAAAGGACAAATGTCCGGACACACCTCCGGGAGTAGCTGTTGATGAAAATGGTTGTCCGCTTGATCGTGATGGCGATGGAGTGCCAGATTACAAAGACGATTGCCCTGATCAACCCGGCAGATGCTGAAATTTAATGGTTGTCCTGATACAGATGGTGATGGAATTCCTGACAAAGATGATGATTGTCCGACTGTTGCAGGTTTAGCCAAATTCAAAGGTTGTCCTGATACTGACGAAGATGGTGTACCGGATCCAAAAGACAAATGTCCAAATACACCAAAGGGTTGTCCGGTTGATGCTGATGGTTGCCCGTTAGATTCTGATGGTGATGGTGTTATTGATTGTGAAGACAAATGTCCGAATGAAGCTGGTTCGCAAGAAAACAACGGTTGCCCAGATTGGACAGATATTGGTTGTTCCAACCATTGTATTTTGATCTTGAATAAAGCTGATTTAAAACCAGAAGGACAAGCGGAACTTGATAAATTAGTTCAAACTTTAAGTGCAAGTAAAGAATTCAATATTGTAGTTGGTGGACATGCCTGTGACCTTGGGAACTGATACTTATAACATGAAATTATCTGAAAAACGTGCTCAGGCAGTTGTAAAATATTTGCTTTCAAAAGGTGTAAATAATGCTTATGTTGGTTCAAATAATTACGGTGAAAGTAAACCGGCAGTTCCAAATACTTCTGAAGACTAACAGGAAAAAGAACCGCAGGGTTGAATGGGAAGTATGTAAAAATTAAGAAAAATAAATTTGAAATTATTATAAATAGAAAAAAAGCTCTGCGCCATAGGCAGGGCTTTTTTTTTGACATTAATGCAGCCGAACTTTAAAATATTATCTTTGCCATTCAAAAAAATAATTAAAAATGAAGATTGAAGCTTTAATAGACATCAAACAACTCAAGAGGCATTAATAGATACTTTATAATTTTAAACCTGAAGAAAGTCAAATTCAAATCCAAAATACAAGAAAGGATCAGGAGGGTGATATCACTGTTGTAGTATTTCTATTTCTTCGATTTTTCAAAAAAATCTGCAGAAGAAACAGGCAAGGAAATTGGTGATTATATTATGCAACAAGGTTCGAGAGGTGTTGAATCTTTCAATGTTATTAAGGGTTTCTTGAACTTAAAAATTGCGAATGATTATTGGCTCGAAAATTTAATTTCGTCATATAAAAATGCAAGATTATGGGACTTGTTACGCTGCGGATGTGAATCGGAAACTGGTAATGATTGAATATTCTTCGCCAAATACAAATAAACCACTTCATTTGGGCCATATCAGGAATAATTTACTTGGTTACTCAATTTCAGAAATATTAAAGGCAAATGGAAATAAGGTTAGTAAAAACAAATATTGTTAACGATAGGGGAATTCATATTTGTAAATCAATGTATGCCTGGCAAAAATGGGGTGAATGGTAAAACTCCCGAAAATTCAGGAATGAAAGGAGACCATTTGGTTGGTGAAGTTTTATGTTGAGTTTGATAAACAATATAAAGCAGAAATTGCGGAATTGATCGGAACAGGTATTTTCGAAGGAAGAAGCAGAAAGCAAAGCTCCTTCAATCTTGGCGGCCCGTCGAATTGTTGATTAAATGGGAAGCAAATGATCCGGAAACTGTGAATCTTTGGAAAACAATGAATGGATGGGTTTATGAAGGTTTTGATGTAACGTACAAGAAACTTGGGGTTGATTTTGATAAAATTTATTATGAATCGGAAACTTACTTGGTTGGAAAAGAAGAAGTATTGCGTGGCGTTGCGGAGAAAATATTTTATCAAAAGGAGGATAATTCTGTTTGGGCAGATTTAACAGATGATGGACTTGACCAAAAATTCTTGCTCAGGAGTGATGGCACATCGGTTTATATGACTCAGGATATTGGAACAGCCAAAATGCGTTACAATGACTTTAAGATTGATAAAATGGTTTATGTTGTTGGGAATGAACAAGATTATCATTTTCAGATTTTAGCGGTTCTATTGGATAAACTTGGTTTTGCATGGGGTAAAGATTTATTTCACTTTTCCTATGGAATGGTTGAACTGCCTTCAGGGCAAAATGAAATCGAGAGAAGGTACTGTGGTTGATGCCGATGATTTAGATTGATGAGATGATCCAGGTAGCCCGTGATATGTCTGTTGAACTGGGGAAACTGGAATCATTGTCCAATGAAGAGGCAGAAGACACTTTTCGAATGATTGCAATGGGAGCTTTAAAATACTATATTTTAAAAGTTGATCCCCGTAAAAATATGATGTTTAACCCAACTGAATCAATTGATTTTAATGGCAACACCGGACCTTTTATTCAATACACATACGCCAGGATTAAATCGGTACTACGCAAAGCGAAAGAGAATAATATTAAAGTAAATGAGAATGTCGAAATTGAATTCCTCTGTCAATAAAGGAAAAAGATTTACTTAAAACGAATTACATTTATTCCCGGGATGTAGTAAAAGAAGCAGGTGATAACTTTAGTCCTGCAATAATTGCAAATTATTGCTATGAATTGGTAAAGGAATACAACCAGTTTTATCATGAACATTCAATTCTTTCAGAACCAGATGAAAATCAACGTAATTTTCGATTGATTCTTTCGGCAACTGTTGCTGAAATTGTTAAGAAGGGGATGAATCTCCTGGGAATTGAAATGCCTGAAAGGATGTAACCTAAATGAAAAAAGGAGACATAAAGTGTCTCCTTAGTTTCTTTCTAAGTAATAATTGATTTAGAATTTAGGGAAAAGCGTCCTTCCTACCTATAAATTCTGTATTAAGTAAAAAAAGTAACCCTTGATAAAGAAAATATTGGATATTTACTGTGATTTATAATCAAACTAAATAAGAATTAGATGAAACGCCATTCAAATTCTGTATTATTAAGAAGGGTAATTATCGGATTCATTATTGTAGGTATTATGAGATTTTATAAAACAAAAATGGGAACTAATCTGTTACGAATAGTTCCCATTCACTGTCTGCAACCGAAGTCGCTTTCAGCGCCAGGCTACTGTTATTTCGGCCGGCTTCATTTAACTCTTGCGAATTATTTGTCTGCCCACTGACTCTTCGGGTCAAGCTTTCTACAGCAAAACCTTTAAGCTGTCCATTCGACCTTCCGGACGTCGTTATGGACGAAGTGTCTGTCAGTATCTTCCGCATTCTTCCTTTCGGATTTTGCTTCCAATAATCAACTCTTCATGGTTGTTATCCATTCGGAGTTGTGCAGTTTGGTAATTCAGATCGAAATCTTTATCACTCCTGCCTGACGACTCAATATTGAAAGAACTTCTGGATTATTCTCCCGATAATTGAATGAACTTGTGACTTTCCAGTAAGTCTTGCTCAAACTTCGGCTTTTCTGTGTGCGCCTTCCCGAAGGTTGGAGAGAAATGTTCCGGTTTCAACTAAGTAACTTTTCCATTTCGCACACTTTCAAAGCTGCCTTTTATCGCTCGCCCTGATGAAACAAATATAATGAAAACAATCCGTACTTGTCAAGTTTTATAGCTTGTATGAAATACACATTGTATCAACCGGCAGTTATTAACAATTGTTGAAAAGATTGCGCATTTAGATTTGCATATAATTTTTATAAATGACTGAAATTCAATTAAATATTTTATTTAATCAATTAATCCAAACCCATTGAAATTTCAGTTCAGTCATTCACTTTTCAGGCATAAATTCAAGTTCAATTATCATAAATCCCTTTTTCCGGGAAATTCACTTTTTCCTAATATGTGTGGATTTAAAATTATCGATTATCCAGTTTTGATTGGGTTCACCAATCAGTTTTCCCGGATTGGTACAATATTGTGCAAGAGCTTATTATTGCAGATACTTTAACCGACCAAGCTTGTTTTTATTTGAATTTTGCTGAAAACTGTAGGAAATATCAACCTTTTTTTCGCCCGGGTTCATCAACATAAAGTTTCCATATTAAACGTTTTTCTCTATTACAACACTTATATTCTGGATACAGTTCCCCCTCTTTCTTTTTTATTGATTATCAACAGTTTCATCATTTGGATTATGATATTTTTTGGATGTCAAGGAAAAACCACCATCCACAGTTTTTCCAACCAAATCATCATTCAATTGCTGGTTTCTTATTCATATTCCAATCACAATTACCGAAACATAATGGATTGGGCTGCAATTCATGAAGTTGAATAGTTGTCAAGAACATTTTGAATGGTAAAATTTTAGGTGGTGACTTTTGTTTGTCGGAAAGCAAATAAATTTTTTCTGGGGATGTTTTGAATTCCGGTTAGACAAAGTTCTTTATTCAGTGGCCAGTTAAAAATATGAAAGATAAATTGTTGGTTCCGTAATCCGTTTTCTTTGCATGTTATTTTTCCCCAGTCATGCTGGTCTTTAGGTAAATCGAATGCTTGTGCGCCATAAATCGATTCGCCGTTTATTTCTAGCCATTTTCCCATTTCGAGCAACCGTTGTGAAATTTCCAGCGGAACTTCGCCATTGGCGCGTGGGCCCGATATTAAGCATCAGATTTCCGTTTAAACTTACATTGTTTATAAGAGCTTTCAGTAGAGATGTTGTTGATTTCCATTCAGAATCAGTAGCATGAAACCCCCACGAATGTGCAACTGTTGCCGGGGATTGCCACGGAAAATCTTCTTTTTTGTTTCCCAATCTGAGTTGTCCCCCAATGTTTTAAAATCAATATCCGGATCTTCTTCAATCGAAGTCCCAAGCCTTGAATTTACGCAAACGATTGGGTCTGCAGTCCCTGATTAATCCTTTTAGTTGTAAGCAATTGTTCTTTTGTAACCACTGTTTGCGAATGGTGAATCCACATATCAAACCAAATCATTGAAATTTCACCATAATTTGTAAGCAAGTTCGCGCATTTGCGGAATTACTTTTTCCTGCCAGTATTTATCGTATTGTTCAGGTGAAATTCCAGTAATTTCCTTGTTGTGATCCCACCAAATTCATGTTCCCAATCAACCCAGTGCGAATAATACAAACCCAATTTCAACCCATGTTTTTTACAGGCATCTGCCAATTCTTTTACAATATCCCGTTTTGGATTTGTGTAATCGCCCAAATCGTAATTGCTCACTTTGCTGTCCCACAATCCAAAACCATCGTGGTGTTTGGCTGTAAGTGTTACATATTTCATTCCCGATTTTTTGGCCAGAAGTACCCACTCTTCAGGATTAATTTCATTCCAGTCAAAACGATCAAGCAAGTGTCAGGTATTCCTCTTTTTCAATTCGGTTTCGGTATTAAATCCACTCTGCATAATTGTTGTCGTTTCGAAGTTTTTCACCTTTCCAGTAACCTTCGGCCCCACTGTAAACACCCCAGTGGATAAACATTCCGAAACGCGCATCGGTAAACCATTTTGCCCGTTCGTTGGTTTGAGATTGACCTAAAACGATGAGATTTAATGCGTATGAATAAAAAGGAATTAAATTTTTAGATTATAGTTGTAATTTATTTAATTGATTTGTTTGATTTTAATTTTATATCCGATTAATTAATTTTTGAAACTCAGAATCTGACTTACGATAATCTTCCTTTAAAGTCTTCGTATGTAAACTCTCTTACTATTTCCAAGGTGATCATTTTCTTCTCCAAATTGCAATTGCCGGGTGAGTTTACCCCATTGAACATGGTAGTTTTCACCATGGTATAATGAATCATATCAAGAAAAATTACTATTATCACCGATCTGTAATTCTTGACCAAAATCGTATGCTTCCATAAAATCACCGGCAAGACAACTGACTCCACCCAAGCGATAAAGGTGTTTACTGTTTTCCGTTTGGATCGGTTGCCCCAACTATTTTTGGGCGATAAGGCATTTCAAGTGTATCGGGCATGTGGGCTGTAAACGAAACATCTAGAATTGCCGTTTTATATTCCTTTATGTTCAACAATGTCTTTTACTGTAGAAACCAAAACACCGGTTTCCCAGGCAATTGCGCTTCCTGGTTCAAGAATTACCTTTACATTATATTTCTGTCTGAAATTTTTTAACAATCTGAATCAAATGTTGGTGGTCGTATCCTTTTCGCGTCATTAAATGACCACCACCCATATTCACCCATTTTACCTGAGTGCAAATACTTTCCGAATTTTGATTCCAGATTTTCCAAGCACTTTTTCAAGGCTGAATGAATCGGATTCGCATAAAACATGAAAATGGATTACCTTCAATTCCTTCCGGCAGTTCTTCAGGGAATTCATTAACTGCCAACTCCCAAACGCGAACCGGCTGCACTGGGATTGTACAAATCTGTGTCAACATCCGAAAATTCGGGATTAACCCGAATTCCGCATGAAATGGGATGACCTGGCTTTTTTTGTTTCAGGATATAATTTATTGAATTGATTGAAGGAATTAAATACAATGTGACTGCTGTAACTCATCAACTCCTCAAATTCATTTTCAAAATAAACTGGAGAATAAACGTGGGCGCGGGTTTTCATCTCTTCAAAACAAAGTCGTGCTTCGAATAACGAACTTGCTGTAGCTCCACTCAAATATTCCCGAACCAGTGGAAATACACTCCACATGGCAAAACCTTTGAATGCCAGAATAATCTCAATGCCGGCTTTCTTTTGAACTTCTATTGATTAACTCAAGGTTTTGGCGTAGAAAGTTTTTCGTCTAAAACAAAAGCAGGAGAAGGAATTTTTGAATAGTCCATTGTTGAAATAGAAGGCTTGGAGCAAAGGGCAAAGAGCAAAAATCGAAAATTGTCTACTCTGCTCTTTGCCCTCTGCTCTCTGCGGTTATACTTCTAAATCAATATTAAAAACTTCATTCCAGGGCAAACCGTGTTCGCCAATTTTTTCCATAAACGGATCGGGATTAAACTCTTCAACATTGAAAACCCCTTTCCCGTTCCATTTGCCGGTAAGGATCATCATTGCTCCCAACATTGCCGGAACTCCAGTGGTGTATGAAACACCCTGTGTGCCTGTTTCCTCGGTATGCAACCTGATGACTACAGTTATTCCAGATATAATAGGTTCTCTCTTTTCCGTCTTTCAATCCTTTAATGCGGCAGCCAATTGAAGTTTCGCCGATGTAATTTTCGCCTAAATCACCCGGATCGGGAAGAACTGCTTTCAGAAATTCAAGAGGGATAAATGTCAACACCTTTGTATTTAACTGCATCAATACGCGACATACCAATGTTCTGGATTACCCTGTAAATGCGTTAGATATTCATCTCCAAAAGTCATCCAAAAACGGGCACGTTTAATAGTTGGGTAATTTTTAACCAGCGATTCCAGTTCCTCATGATACAAAACATAAGAATTGCGTTCGCCAATATTAGGGTAGGTGAGTGTTTTTTTTATTTCAAACGGCTTGGTTTCAACCCACTTGCCGTTTTCCCAGTATTTTCCGTTTTGGGTAATCTCGCGGATATTGATTTCAGGATTGAAATTGGTGGCAAAAGCTTTTCCATGGTCGCCGCCATTGCAGTCAACAATATCTAGATAATGAATTTCATCGAAATGATGTTTGGCTGCATAAGCTGTATAAATACTGGTAACTCCCGGATCGAATCCACAACCCAAAACGGCCATTAGTCCCTTTTCTTTAAACCTTTCGTGGTATGCCCATTGCCAGCTATATTCAAATTTAGCCACATCTTTTGGCTCGTAATTGGCGGTATCCATATAGTCATTACGCCAGTTTCGCAGGCATGCATCCATGATTGGTAAATCCTGATATGGAAGTGCAACATTATATTACCAGTTCAGGTTTAAATTTATTGATTAAATCCACAACTTCAGGGACATTATCTGCATTTACCTGTGCCGTTTTTATTCTTCCTTTGCCCACTTCACGCGCAATAACATCACATTTCGAAACGGTGCGGCTGGCCAGTAGAATTTCAGAAAATACATTCGGATTATCAGCACATTTGCTGGCTACCACACGTCCAACACCTCCCGGCTCCAATAATAATTACTTTGCTCATTTTATTTTATACTTGAATTTGTTCTGTTTCAAATTTAAAAGCCTTTTTTTTAAATTCAAGGTAGCAAATTAAGCATTTTTTTAATGAATATATGATCTATGCGCTGATTTTAGAAATAGCGGATTTATGATTTTGAACTACATGTAATCATTTGATCTGGATGTGGTTTTATTAACCTGTTTAATCCTTTTGAAAATTCTTTCCCAATAATTTCAGAAAAAATAGTTTAATTTGTCGCCTAAATAAATACCAATAATTTTTTATGATTACGTAATGAAAAATACCTATTTTGATTTGATCGAGCAAAGTTACTACTTTCCTCAGGAAGGTTTCGATTTAAGGGATAACGGCTTAACATTTCAAGGCATCTCTTTAAAATATCTGATTAAAAAATATGGAACACCTTTCCGGTTTATTTACCTTCCGAAAATTGGCGATCAAATAAAAAAGGCGCGTAATCTTTTCAACAAGGCAATCAAAAAGAACAATTACAAAGGCAACTATTATTATTGTTATTGCACAAAATGTAATCACTTTTCGCACGTTATTAACGAAGCATTAAAGCAAAATGTTAATCTCGAAACTTCTTCGGCTTATGATATTGATTTGATTTTGAGTTTATTTCGGGATAAGAAAAATTGATAAAAACCGGGTTATTGTTCACAATGGTTACAAAACCGATGAGTACCTTGCTAAAATACTTAACCTTCAGGAAATTGGTTTTAGAAATAATATTATTGTTCTCGACAGTATCAACGAATTAAAACGAATTGAAAAACTTGCCAGACGGAGTCAAGATAAAAATCGGAATCCGCATGGCAATCAACGAAGAATCGCAATCATCGTATTATACATCCCGTTTGGGAATCAGGCACAACGATATTCTTAAGTTTTTATATGGAAAACATTAAAGACAAAGAGAATCTTGAATTAAAAATGCTTCACTTTTTTGTTGATTCAGGAATCAAAGACAGTTTGTATTATTGGGGCGAATTTCAGAAAGCAATGAAATTGTATATTGATTTAAAAAAGCAATGCGATACACTCGATTCGTTTAATCTTGGCGGAGGATTCCCAATTCGGAACCACCTGGGTTTTGAATACAATTACGAATACATGATTAACGAAATTGTTTCTGCAATTAAGGATACATGTGCAGTTGAAAAAATTAAGGAACCAGATATTTATACCGAGTTTGGGAAATATACAGTTGGCGAAAGCGGTGCAATTATTTTTGAAGTTTTGGAACAAAAACAGCAAAACGACACCGAAAGCTGGTACATTGTAAACAATAGTTTAATGAATACCATTCCTGATGCATGGTCGATTTTTGAGAAATTTATTTTGCTGCCCATCAATAAATGGAACAACGAATACAAACGGGTGAACATTGGTGGAATCAGTTGCGACCATTCCGATTATTACAACTCTGAAGACTTGAACCAGGAAGTTTTATTGCCTTCTTATCCTGAGGATGACGAAGAACCATTGTATCTTGGATTTCTTCACACGGGAGCATATCAGGATGCAATCAGTGGTTACGGCGGAATAAAACACTGTTTGATTCCATCGCCAAAACATGTAATTATCGACCGCGACGATAAAGGAAATATTGTTGATTATGTTTACCGAAACGAGCAATCGGCGGTAGATATGTTTAAAATACTGGGTTACGAAAAATAAGTTATCAATAATATGATTAGTAGCGGCGATTTTTTAATCGCCGTTTTTGTTGATATTGTTTAAAGCATGTAAAATATTCACTGTAAAGTTTTATATCTTTAACTATCGTGAAATAATCAGATTTATAATTAAATTCATATATTATCAATAATTATCATTAGTTTTATGGACAGCAATTTAAATGACATTATAAAAAACCGACGGGCAACACCACCAAAGTTTCTGGTTAAAAAAGAAATACCCAGGGACGTAATTCAGCAAATGCTGGAAAATGCCAACTGGGCGCCAACTCACAAAAACACGGAACCATGGCGGTTTAAGGTTTATATGCGGCGAATCGAAACAGAAATTAGCTGCTGAAGTATATTCGTTTATTAATTCAGAAAATAGAACCGGGTGAAGCAATAAATCCGCAAAAAGTAGAAAAATTCAAATCAAGCTTGGAAAACGTACCGGTTGCAATTGCCATTATTTTTGAACGCGATGCAGCAGAACGGATTCCCGAATGGCAGGAAATTGCCGCTGTTTCAATGGCTGTGCAAAATATGTGGTTGACCGCTACCGACATGGGTTTGGGCGCATTTTGGTCAACACCCTAATTTTTGCCCCTGTTAAATGATATTGTAGAAATTCAATCCCGGACAAAAATTGCTTGGTTTTTTTTATGTTGGACAAATTGCAATGGAATTTCCGTCGCCCGGGAAGGGGAGATATTGCCGCAAAAGTGGAAGTGGAAAAGTGAGATCAGAGTTTAAAGTTTAAGGTTCAAAGTTTAAAGTACTAAAATGAAAAATATTAGATTTTATTTTTTGTCAGTCTTATTTTGCTATTTTGGTTACTATTTTCCAGTGGCACAAAAACTGGATTCGAAAAATTACCATACAATTCGTGAAAGTTTAACGAATTCAGCGTTCAAATTTGAAAAAGAAAAAATTGGAAGGGTTGTTTTTCTTAGGTGGTTCAATAACTTACAATCCGGGTTGGCGCGATTCGGTTTGCAATTTTATTCAGCAAGAATTTTCCTAAAACTCGAATTTGATTTTATCAATGCCGGAATCCCTTCAATGGGTTCAACACCAGGTGCTTTCAGGTTTGAAAGGGATGTTTTGAAAAATGGGAAAGTCGATTTGCTTTTTCTGGAAGCTGCAGTAAATGACGATACGAATAGAACAGAAGCAATTGAAATAATCCGTGGAATGGAAGGAATTGTGCGACATGCAAAAATGGCAAATCCGCTGTGCGATATTGTTATCATGCACTTTGTCGAATCCGGGAAAAATGGAAAATTACAAAAATGGAAAAGTGCCGGAAGTAATTCAACTGCACGAAAAAGTTGCTGAACATTACAATATTTCAACCATTAATCTGGCAAAAGAAGTTACAGAACGAATTGATGCAGGTGAATTTGATTGGGAAAATGATTTTAAAGATTTACACCCATCACCGTTTGGACAGAATATTTATTCTCAGTCAATGAAACAGTTTCTTATAAATGCATTTAAATTCAGAATTCTGATGAGAAAAACTGACGCTTTGGAAATCCCGAACCGCTTGATAAATATTCATATTCAAATGGAATTTTAATTGAACCGAATCCGCCAAAACCGATTAAAGGCTGGAAATTGGTTGAAAACTGGAATCCAGCAGACGGAAAAGGAACCCGTGCAAATTACGTAAATGTGCCGATGTTGGTTGGAGAATTATCCGGGTAAAATCATCAAATTTCAGTTTAAAGGAAATGCTGTTGGGATTGCAGTAGCAGCCGGTCCCGATGCAGGAATTATTGAATACAGTATCGATGATTCGGATTGGAAAAAACAGGATTTATTTACGCAATGGAGTTCGAATTTGTATTTGCCCTGGTTTTACACTTTGGGTTCAGGACTAAAAAACGGGAAACATATTTTGCAAATCAGGTTAACCGATGAAAAAAATCCGGAAAGCACTGGAAATAAATGTGTTTTGCGGTATTTCTATTTCAATGCATCCGAGATGAATTAATTTTATTTAAAGAAATCCGCTTCAAATTTTGCCAGTGTTGTTTCAAATTCATCCTGTAAAATCAACTCATTCGATGTGATAATGAATAACTTGTTGTTTTTTCAAAAATCCCCATAAATTCCGATTCAATGTTGTTTCCGATACAAGCCATTTTTGTCATGGCAAATGGAGAAAATTTTATCCTGTTCCCTTCCAGTAATTCATATTTCCCGTTAAACATGTTGCAACTGCTGTTACCATTAACACGATTTTCTTCGGCAGTAAAACTATAAACGCTTCTCTTTCGCCGGTTTCAACAGGTTTTCCGTTTAGCCTTACTAATTTCCAGTATTTGCCTGATAAGTTCCGGTTTTTCTTTTTCCATTATATAATTGGCCAGCCAGATTGCCTGTTATTCTTTTACCATCTTTATCAAGATGAAAAAGTCTGTTTTCGCCAACCTGATACATCTGATTTTCCGAATTGTCAAGGGTTATTTTACTGCCGCTTTTATCCCATTTAAAAGTGCCTTTGGTTTGAAAAACTTTTTCATCTTTTCCCAAATATTGTGTTTCCAAAACGTAACTTAAATCTTTGTTAAGCACAATTTGGGTTTTTATTCCTTCACAATCGGCACATGGTAAAATGCCCTGGTATATACCATCCCAATCCAAGGATGTTAAGCTGTTGTCGGCTGGTGGTATTTCATATTAGTTGCTGTTTTTTTTGTAGTATTGCATGAAACAATGCTAAAAGTCAAGAAATAAGAATGGAAAGTGGGTGGAATTTCATTGATTAAAGGTTTAAATTTTAAAATCACATTTATTTTAATATTTAATGTGACTTTAAAGTAAAAAAATATATATCTGAAATTAACGATTAGCTTCGTTCTATTTTTATTCGAACTGAAATAAATACATTCAGAATAAATAAAACAGGATTAACAAACCCATAAAAAATACTGTACATAAAACTTAGGATTAAAGTTTATTGCACAGTATTTCAGATTTAAAAGATTAAATCGTATTATTGTCCTTAAAGATCATTTTAAATTATTAAAGAAGAAATGTAACTCCAATGTGCTTCCGGCAGAAATGCAGAGCCACCGCCTAATTCAAGGTTTATTCCAGATATTTTCTTTTACAAAATATCTGGCTCCAATATGTGCTCCTATTCCAAAAGTATTTGCTCCCGAACCTGTATAAGTATAAGAACCGGCGGTACCTTCATATTTCCCATTTTCCAAAAGAAATAGCCACGTGGCACCCGCATAAAAATCCCACTCATCGGAAGCCTAATAATTCATTGAAATGATAACTGCCCCTTGCATTAATTCCTAGATAGCTGTTACGCCATTTCTCAGTGCCATAAGTTTTCCGTTTTTGTTTGAAATGATAAAGTACCACCAACCGTAACATTGTCGCAACCGATGTCTATCGGACAAAATACTGGATACCCCGACCCGTAGTCCAAACCTGCAAGAAAACAATCCTGATCCCTCGAATAAGGATTAAACTGAGCATAACTCTTGAGGAAAACATCAAAAAAGAATAAATACACCAATTAAAAATCTTTTTTCATAAGTTAAAATTTAAATTGTTTATAATAATTATTTTAGTTCTTAGCAGTTGACATTTTTAATGTTTTATTAGCATTATTGAATTTTTTAAACAAGGATCCTTTTTTTTTTCTATTTAATGGTTAACAAGATTTTTTATGTTATATCATTTCGATTTAATATTTAATTATTGTGTTTAAAAACGTATAATGTGTAAAATGTTATAAAAAGATATTTATATATGAAATTTTTATTTATTATGTTCAATTAAATATTTTAAAATGCTTAATAATTAACTTTGTAATCATTTAGAATATCCGTATGAATTTTAGAAATAAATTAGTTAAATAAATGATTTTCAAAAAATATCAATTATAAATTGTTTAAAATTTTTTCATTCAGAAATTAATTTTTCAATATCTTCTTCGTTGTTAAAAATACTGGCAGAAACCCGCATTCCCTCTCCCCGTGCTGATACAAAAATGTTCTTTTTGAAAAGTTCTTCAACTACCATTTTAGGATTTGGAATTTTGGCAATCAAAATCCCAGAGCGGTGTTTATCCTCTTTCTGAACTAATCAGTTCTATTCCTAGTGACCGAAGTTTTTCTTCGATTAAATGATTGAAAACAAGCACCCGGTTCATCACATTTTCATGCGCCAATTTTGCTAAACATATTTCAAAGCACCCCCAAGTGCAAAAATATTGGGAAAGTGCGGACAGCCCGATTCAATTACCGATGTTTCATTTTTTAATTCTAAGTGCTAAATTGTCCATCTTCCCCGGAGTTTCAACACTTCGCCAGCCGGCAAAGGGGAAATTATCGGGAGCAAGCCATTTTTTATTCACATACAAACCACCAATTCCATAGCCCGCAGTTGCCCATTTTAAACCGGTAAACACTAAAAAGTCGATATTGCATTTTTTTACATCCACCGGGAAAATTCCCAGCGCCTGGGTTGCATTCACCACAAAAATCAGGTTGTTTTCCTTGCAGAAATTGCCCAGTTCTTCCAAATCCTGCCTAAAACCTGTACAATACTGAACATAGCTTGTTATCAGAATTTTGACATCGGGAGTTAAAGCCTTTTTTATATTTTCAATTGAATAACCATAATCTTCAGGTTCAACAAATTTGATTTCTGTTCCCTGATTTATCCACGGGAAAGTGGTTGAAGGAAATTCATCACGCATTGTCAAAACAGTAACTGCTTTTTCTTTGCCTTCGCCTCTGCCTCTGCCTTCACTTATATTTTTCAGGATCTGAGCGACAAGGTTCATCCCGTGCGAAGTGTTGGTTGTAAACCCGATCTCTTCGCGATCGGCGCCAATAAAACCAGCGAGTTGCTGACCTGACCTTTTTCTGTTCGTTCCAGCCATTTGTCCCAGTAAATATCACCAAACTCCAGCATTTCGTCGTAAAATCGTTTTCCTTCGTTTGCAGCACTCTGCGAAACCGGCGAACCCCCGGCAGGATTCAGATAAACATACTTTTTACAAACAGGGAATTCTTCGCGTACTTTATTCCAGTCAACCATATCAATTCAGTTTAAAGTTTAATGAAAGTTTAAGTAAAACAAAGATGAAAGTTTAAAGTGAATTCACCCCGAAAGTCAACGGGTGGAATAGGAAAAGCTACAAAAAAGGGAACCATTTCTGATTCCCTTTTATATATATTATTGAGCTAAAAAGTCTCAATACTCAATACTTTGTACTCCTTATCTAGTCTTACAATGAATCCCCAAAATCGGCCTTAAACTTGGCGACGAGTTTTTCCAGCCCAATTTCCAACAGGTTTTAAGCGACCCATGAAGAAACGAAGGAGTGGTGGTTCTTCAACCCATTCCAACCCACCAACCAGGTCGCGGTTATCATACAAGCCATTTCACGCGGTCAATCACAAATTTGGTTTGCGAAAGTGTGAAAACCCTGCGGGGGAAAGCCAAACGAAGCAATTCAACATCGGCAAGAATATCATCGCCGTTTTCATCGCGAATACTTGAAATTGTTCCGCGTTCCATTCCACGAATTCCGGAAATGATAAATAATGCTGAAGCAAGCGCTCCGGCAGGATATTGTTGTTGCGGAACATGAGGTAAAAATCCCATTGAATCAATATGGCAACCAAGCGCACCGGCAGGAGTAATTACAGGAACTCCGGCAGCATCGAGTGAATTTACAGCATATTCAATAAACGATAGGTGACTGGCTGATTACAGTGTCATCGCAAGTTTCATACATTCCAACTGCCAGCGCTTCAATTTCGCGGGTTGACATACCTCCGTAAGTTGTAAATCCTTCAAAAAGAACAAGCAGATCGCGCATTTTCAGGTACAAATCCTTGCTGTTGGTAACAATACCACCACCGCGGGTCGAACTTACTTTCCGGCTCGAAAAATAAACCATGTCAGCATAGCTGCACATTTCATGTAAAATATCTTTAATTTCAGCATTTGCAAATTCAGGTTCACGCTTTTTAATCATGTATGCATTTTCACCAATTAAACTGGCATCAAGAACCATCATTGTTCCATGTTGGTCGCAAACTTTTCTCACATCGCGCATGTTTTGCATAGAAAAGGGCTGACCTCCAATTAGGTTGGTGGATGCTTCCATCCGAACAAAAGCAACTCTTTCTGCTCCGTATTCAGCATAAACTGCTTTTAATTTTTCAATATCAATATCGCCTTTAAATGGCTCATTACTATGTATTTGAAGCGCTTTATCCGTAAATATTTCCAATACAGTGCCACCATTAATCATCATGTGTTCCTTGGTGGTGGTAAAATGGTAATTCATCGGAATTACATCACCTTGTTTAATAAACACCTTCGAAATGATATTTTCGGCAGCACGTCCCTGGTGAACCGGCATCACATAATGTTTGCCAAAAACATCGCGAACTGCAGCTTCCATGCGGTAGAAACTTTGAGAACCAGCGTAAGCATCATCGGCCTGGTGCATCGAAGCTATCTGGTTGTCGCTCATTGCATTGGTTCCCGAATCTGTTAGCATATCGAGGAAATACATTGCTTGTGTCCAAAAGGAAAGTATTAAATCCTGCTGCTTCCATGGCCTTGGCACGTTCGTCAATTGGCCTTAAATGAAGTTTTTGAACAACTCTTACTTTGTGTAATTCTACTGGAATTTGTTCACCACTGTAAAATTTAATGGTAGTACTGTTTTGATTTGTCATTTTTTATCGATTTAATAGTTTCAATTTTAAAAAGGTGCTAAAGATAAATTTTACAAAATGAAAATCAATGGTGGTCACAAATTTAGATTTTGTCAAAATAAGAGCAGTTTTGCTATTTTAAAACCCGGTAAAAGGAGAGGGTGCAGTGAGGGAAAAATATTCATTGGTCACTTGTCAATCAGAAAATTACACCCAAACTAATTCCAGAATCTTTTCCAGCCACTTTGCATCCACTTCCGAAAACATTGCTTTTTCTGAACTGTCAACATCCAATACCCCATAATTTCACCTTTGCGGTTTTTAAACGGAACAACAATTTCAGAATTTGAACGCGAATCGCAGGCAATATGACCGGGAAACAGGTGAACATCTTCAACCACAATGGTTTCTTTTTTATTGAATGCAGCCCAGCAAACCCCTTTGTCTTTTTCGAAAATCTGACAGGCAACCGGTCCCTGATAAATATTTACCGTCATTTTCCCGTCATCCAATAAATAAAAACCAGTCCAGAAAAAGTAATCCATTTTATGATGAAGCACAGCCACAATGGTTGCCATTCGGGCCGATTGGCTGTTACTTTTCAAAACTAATTCGCTTAATTGTGTATAAATTCTGCTGTAGCGGCCTTCTTTTTTATGCTCTTCCATTGTTATTTTTTTCTTCTTTTCCAAATAATTGGATTTCTACTGTTATGAAAAACCGCATATAATCAACTGTGTCAGCACCAATAATCTAATAGATTGTATATGGAAACCGATCCAAAACAGCTTTTCTTGTACCTCTGATTATTTCTGGAAATTGATACGGGTTATTCAACATTCGTGAAATTGTTTTCTCAACCTCAAACATGTAATCGTTGCCCAAATTATCACTTTTGTCATTGTACCAATCTTTTGCATGTCGAATGTCATACTCTGCAACAGGATCAATTCGCAATTGATAAGAATTGATGAATTTTCAATATTATTCTTCACTTCTTCCCAGGTTTTCCATTCATCTGAGTGTTGTTGCATGTATTCTATATCTTGCATCCAATTCCTGTAATATATTTTCCGGAATTTCATCAATTTCTTCTGAAACGGTTAGAAACTGAATAATCTTCCGACAATTCTTTTAACATATTAATAATACTTTTTGCTTGGGGAGAACTATCGTTAATTCTAATTGTATAATCCATGATTTTTGAAATTTGTTTCAACAAATGTACGAATTTTTAAAAGATAAGTTTTGCTTCAATACGCATATTTTTATACTTTTGCCCTCTTAATTAAAAAAAGAAAATGGCACATAAACCTTCAATTCCCAAAGGAACCCGCGATTTTTCACCAGCCGAAATGGTGAAACGGAATTATATTTTCGAAACAATAAAGGAAGTTTTTAGACTTTATGGATTTCAGCCCATCGAAACACCCGCAATGGAAAACCTTTCGACTTTGATGGGAAAATATGGCGAGGAAGGCGACAAACTTTTATTTAAAATTCTTAAACTCGGGCGATTTTATTTCTAATGTTTCAGATGAACTTTTAACTGAGAAGAACTCAAACAAACTGACCTCGAAAATCTCCGAAAAAGGTTTACGTTACGACCTAACTGTGCCAACCGCACGTTTTGTAGTTCAGTACCAAAACGAAATTACTTTTCCATTTAAACGTTACCAGATTCAGCCGGTTTGGCGGGCCGACCGCCCGCAGAAAGGACGTTACCGTGAGTTTTACCAGTGCGATGTGGATGTGATTGGCAGCAACAGTTTGCTTAACGAAGTTGAATTTGTGCAAATTATCGACTGATGTTTTTACACGATTGAAAATCAATACAATCGTAAAAATTAACAATCGTAAAATTCTATCTGGGAATTGCCGAAGTGATTGGCGAAAACAGCCGTATTACTGATATTACTGTAGCCATTGATAAACTGGATAAAATTGGTCTGGAAAAAGTAAATTCCGAACTTGCTGAAAAGGGAGTTTCATCCAGATGCCATTAAAAAATTGCAACCGATTTTGGCGCTGAGAGGTAGCACTGCGGAGAAGATTGTACAACTCGAACAAATTCTTCAAAATTCTGAAATTGGTATAAAGGGATTGCAGAAATTAAAAAACTGTTTGGTTATCTTGAATAATTTACAATTAAATACGGAAGTCGAACTTGACCTTACACTTGCCCGCGGATTAAATTATTACACCGGCGCAATTTTCGAAGTAAAAGCCCGCGATTTTGAAATGGGCAGCATTTGCGGGGGTGGCCGGTACGATGATTTGACTGGAATTTTTTGGACTGCCAAATGTTTCGGGGAGTGGGCGTTTCATCCCGCCGCCGAGCGGATTTATGATGTTTTGTTGCAAGCCAATCTTTTTTCCGCAACATTCAACTGAAACCACGAAAGTGCTTTTTTGTTAATTTTGGCGAAATGGAAGAAGCATATTGTTTGCCGGTTCTGGCAGAAATAAGAAAAAAACGGAATTAATGCAGAAATTTTTCCCGATTCAGCCAAAATGCAGAAACAAATGACGTATGCCAATAAAAAGAATATTCCTTTTGTGGTTTTTGGCGGGAGAATCTGAAATACAGGCACAATCTTTCACTTTAAAAATATGGAAACCGGCGAACAAAAAAGTGTTACGGCTGAAGAAATGTTTAAAATTATTTCTGAATCCTGATCAACACCGACATTGCCAGGAATTTATATATATTTGAAATTTACGTGCACCACGAAACGTGTGTAAATCTTTTATTTCCGCAACGATTTATACGTTTTAGAAAAATAACCGTTCGCTACCTGAACAAAATATAATCCTCGGGTTTCAATTGCGACAAATCAATTTTTAAAACCTGGTTCCCGCCAGACAACTGAAATGATAGCTGATCTTTTATCAATTTCCCGTCGGGTGAAAAAAATCTTTACGTTCACACGGGGCATCTGTTTCTGTACAAATTTCGACATACACGGATTCGGTAGCAGGGTTTGGGATAAAATTTAACTTTTTGATTTTTAAGTACCAATCTGCGCATTTGAAACAGGAAAAGATTTTAATTCGGCTATTGCGGAATGCTTGTTTCCATGTTTTCAACATTATCAATTGCCAATGTATAAAACCGGTATGAATTTTTTTCAATTGCTGAAACAGTGTAATCCATACTATTTTGGAAACTTTCCCCGCAAGGGTAACGCACCGTTGTTGACAGATGCAAAAAACAAAAACCGGTTTATACCCGAAACCTGGCCATTGTCAGTTGAAGTACACGTAATGGTGACCAACGTATTCTCCACCTGAATCATTTATCGGATTCATTATTGGTTTGAGGCGCTGTCATATCTATGATGTTAGTCCATGTATTTGTCCGTATCGGAGGATTTATGTCAAATATGATTGTGGCTGCATTTTCAATTTTTGTGCCTGATGGCAGATCTTTTTTGAGTTCAGCTGAAAATGTAACAAAACCTTCACCTTCAGGAGGAGGTGATGTTTGGCGGCAACTCAATTCCTTCGATATCCCATTTGATTACATTCCCATTTCGTTCAATCTTCCAGTTGTAATTCAATCCGGAATGACTTGTTGCACCAAATTTAACAGATTCGGGAACGAAAACTGCCGACAGGGTATCGATAATTTGTACCCGATATGCGGTAGCCGTAGCTTCTTTTTATTTTCAAAAGCTATAGTATAATACATCTTCCCTTGCACCTGAAATATAATTCGATTCAGCATATCCAACCAGTCCCAGTTATTTCATTGGGATCCCATGACTTTCTGATTTCTCCCTGTAACTTTTTACCACTAACCACCGCAATTTTTTTATCATATTTAGGATCTGTTTGTTTGGCAAACCAATAATATATACGCCTACGGTAAGTGTCTAAAATCTTTGAAACAAGTCTCAATGGCACTGCCTATTTTGAATGCGATTGAAGTAAGAGGGTTTGTTCTGGAGGCCAACTCGACTGAATGTTTTACTACCGTTTTTAGTGGTGTACCCCCTTTTCCCCTCCTTCTCTTTCAAATTTTTGTATTGTTCATCGGTCAGGTTTACAATCTTCTTCCATTCTTCTTCTTCCTCCGGAGTAAATTTTGCCGGATTGTTAATTTGATCAACCAAATAATTTTCGAGTCCATCTTTAGCGGATGTTTCTTTTAAACAAGCAGCCACGATTTCAGGAACTTCATCAGTTGCACTTTTGGTACCTTTGTTAACCCCAACAACTATCACATCAAATGAATATTCTTCCGTTCGGGATTCAAGATCATGGAATATAAAAAAGTTGTATATCATCCTGAGGTGTTCCTATGGAGTCGATAGGATAAATATCTATCCCTGTTTTTGTGGGCATTTCGTACTTGTTTGAAGACAATTTCGTCGGTAAGGGTAACTGCTGCCAGAAGCGAATATACCCGGGTATTTCCTGAGTTGTAAGATGAACTGTGTAACGGGTTGGGAGCCCCCAGCCCCGATACCGTTACTACCGGTTAAATTAACAATAATATTCGTAAGGAACCGGAACGCTTCCGTCGCCTGAACTAATTACAAAATCGCCAAATTCGCTCATCATTGAAGCAGGTTTGTCCCAGCGGCCAATAGTAATTGTGTTGAGGGCCGTATCGAGTACGGAGAAATCACCCACCGAAACTACTTCCCAGGTTTCCCCTTTGTCTGTCGACCGGTACACGTTCAGGTTCTCCTCTTTCTGACCGTTCAGCAAAGTTTCATCATAATGCAGTTTAAGGGTGTAAAGTTTTAACTTCTCCCTGACCCAACGGGATTTATTCGCCACCAGCGTTTAATAGTTCCGGGCAATCCAGGATAAGTTTGATTGTTAAAAACAGAAACGTCAACTCCTTCAATCCGCTCACTCCATTCTCTTAGTTCGAAATCAGCAAAAATACCTTCTTGTCCGGTGAAAGAACGGTAGCTCCACGAATCATTGACCCTGGTGAACCCGGCTCATCTTCCGTGGTTGATTAAATTTAGCCTGTTCTGTCCGCACATATACAGGCGATGTTAAAATTTTGTTTAGAAGATTAAGAGCCCCGGCTTACCAATTTCAAGATTGGCATAAACATCCAATTTCCCTGAAATATTTACTTCATTGTTTATCACAACTTTCCCTCCTGGCTTATCGCTGTTTTCGGCTTGTTTAATGTAAACGTGCGCCATCGGTAATTCCCTTCCAGTAAAATTGTTTTTCCGTTTGTAACCGGATAAACCGTTGTAATTCCTGTTGAACTGTGGTTTTTCGTATTTCCATATACGTATAGGTTCATCGAACCGCGGTGCAAACTTTAACGTTACGACTCTCAACGGAGTCTTTGTTCAAATCGGCATAATTGGTGAAGTTGCCATTCACAATCAATTTAACCAGGTTGGCATAACTGCTTACTTTAGCTCCATCGTCAAGAAAAGGTTGCCTTCAACAGTCAGGTTTTTTAACAAATGCATAAGAAGGACTTTTCACATAGTGACATTGCCGTAAATTGTTCCCTCCAACCAACGAATTTTCGACATTTAAAATTCCTGTACCTTCAAAAACAATGGGAATTGCAATTACCATGAAGTGGAATGTACAGTTCCGTAGTAATTATCGAAGCGAATGCTGTCTAGCCGCTAACTTCAGGCTAAAGTTGTTCATTTTAAGTTTTTTGGCAGTTGTTGAAACACTTGAACTGATATCTGCAGCTTTAAAATATAAATCAGATTTAGCTTCCAGTAATTCATCCGTCATGTTCATTACCTGATGCTTTCAGCCTCCATAACAGCGGAACCCGAAATTTGCTGATCTTGACCTTTAAAAGTTAAGATTCTGGGTTTCAGTATTCCTTTGTTAATCAGGTTACCTGACAGATTGATATCGAAATAATCGTTATAGTCAATTATTTCACCATTGTTAACCAGGTTCCCGGAGATTGTCAGGTAAGAAATACCTCCACTGTTTTTTTCGCGTATAATTTTACCACCTTGGTTTACTCGTTAGGTTTTTCATCCGGGTATGAAGTGCTCGAGTAACTTCCACCATTTGCCGTTACTGTTGAGGTAATGATAACATTGTCGTTTTCTGTTGGAACAACGCCACCGAGCCATGTTGTTTTATCAACTCCATTTTCCTCCCTGGCAGTTGAGCTAATATCAGCGGCCGTTACTATCTGACCTGCCAGTAAAATGGCTGTCAGCGGCAACAAAATACTTAATCTGATTGTAAATTTTTTCATTGGGTATTTTTGCTTAAAATTTTATGATACAGATGGTTTTTTGGAGTCTAAGATTACGTTTTTTGTGCAAAAAAGTTATGTGCGAAATGGTAAAAAGAATACTCAAATGGTAAAATTATGTTGTAAAACCTCTTTTTCAGAATTCGGCATGATACTGCAAAAATGCATCTTCGTTTGAATCATTGGTCCTCCAATTGGGATAAATAATCAGCGATGGATTTGTCCAGGTTCTCCAGTTTATGCAGGATACCGTCGCTGTTTAACATTCGCGGCTTGCATAAGCCTTTTATTTTCAACCCATCGAATACAAGCTTCTTCCCAGAAGCATATTCTTCATCCAAAAAATTGCTGCCCGGTTTTGAGGCGGTTTTGTTTTTATTTTAAAACGGGAATAAGAAAAGCAAAAACTAATGTGAATTGAATAAAATAAAAGAAGTTTTTATGCTGCGATTGGCTTTTCTTTGAAAACATTGAATTGTTTGCAAAATTATGAATTGGAAACAGTTATATACAGAAATGAAAACGTATGAATTTATTTAAAAAGGGAATCCACTTTTTTATTGCAGGGCTGATTTTTACGGCATCCTGTACTACTTCAGAAAAGCCGTCTAACGGCAAAGATCGAAACATCTTTCATCGGGCTGGAAGATGCAAACCAGTGAAAAGTTGGCAGGGTATTGATGAAGAGTTCAGTTTCAGTGCAATGACTTTGATGATACCGAACTGGCTCGAAGCCATTGTTCCGGGAACAGTACTTGGGAAGCATGGCTGCAACAGGGTATATCGAAGACCCGTATTTTGGTATCAATATGCAGAATGTCGATCCGGAACAGTTTAAAAATCCCTGGTGGTTTAGGACTTCTTTTAATCTTGGCGCTGACGACCTGAAAAAGGAAATCAGCCTGCGGTTTAATGGAATTAGCTACCGTGCCGATTTATGGGTAAACGGCAAAAAAGTGGAAAGCAAAGAGAATTTTGCAGGCGCCTACCTGATGTTTTCTTTCGATATTAACGATTTTGTTAAAGGAAGGAAAAAACACCAGTGGCGCTGAAAATGTGGCAACATGCCGATGGTGAATATTCTATCGGTTTTGTGGATTGGAATCCGCTGCCCCGCGACCGTAACATCGGGAATTTTTCCGTGAAGTTCTGCTCGAAATTAACGATGGATTAAAAATCCGCAGTCCGTTTGTGTATTCAAAAGTAAATATGGAAACCCTGGATGCCGCCGACCTTTTTATTCAGGCTGAAATCATGTAACAGTTCCGACGAACCCATTGAAGGTATTCTTCGTGTGAATTATGATTTGGGGTAGTGGAAAAACCAGTAACTGTGCAGGCCGGCGAAACTTTGTCGTGCAGTTTTTCACCCGAAGAATTCAGCCAGCTTTCAGTAAAAAATGTAAAACTATGGTGGCCAAACGGAAGGGGCGACGCCCAATCTTTACCCGGTCACAACTGAATTTATCTCCGGAAATAAAATTCTCGACCGCGTTGAAAAGAAATATGGAATCAGGGAAATAAACAGCTATTTAAACGAGGATAAAAACCGTGCTTTCGAGGTAAACGGGAAATTTGTGTTGCTGAAAGGTGGCGGCTGGGTTGACGATATGCTGCTCCAGGACACTCGCGAAAGCATTGAAGCTCAGATGAAATACATTCGCCACATGAACCTGAACAGCATCCGTTGCGAAGGTTTCTGGGTAAAACCGAAGATTTGTACGACCTGTGCGATGAATATGGGATTTTGGTGAATGATTGGCTGGAGCTGTCACTGGGAGTGGGATGAATACCTGCTGAAACCCACCCACGAAAAATATGGCGGCGCCGTTACCGATCGAAGATATCAATTTGATTGCCAACCTACTGGAAAGACCAGAATGTCTCTGGTCGCGAAACCACCCGAGTATTTATGTTTGGATGCTGGGCAGCGACAAACTTCCGCATCCTGATTTGGAAAACAAATACATTGGTTTGTTTGAAAAATATGATCCCTCGCGCATTTATGTAACTTCGGCCGGAGGCGCCGGAACTGAAGATAACAATATTATAGCCGAAGTTCCGCTGGTGAGCGAAATCAGCGGGCCAGACCGGTATGAAAATGTTAGGACCTTACGCGTGCACTCCGCCGGTTTACTGGTTTACCGATACCGATTTGGGTGGCGCTTACGGTTTTAATACCGAAACCTGCCCCGGTGAGATATTCCGCCGCTGGCTTCGTTGAAAAAAATGTTGCCCGAAGAAAGTTTGTGGCCAATCGATACAAATTACTGGGAATTTCATACCGGCCGGAATAATTTTAAAACTCTCGACAGAATCCGAAAAGCCATGGATGAAAGGTATGGAAAATCGAATAGTGTGGAGGAGTTTGCATATAAAAGTCAGGTGAGTAATTACGAGCTGATGCGCCCGATGTTTGAGGCTTTTATTGCCCACAAACCCAAAAGTACAGGGTTGGTGCAATGGATGTTAAACTCGGCCTGGCCCTGAACTGATACTGGCAGTTGTATGATACCTATTTGCAGCCCAACGGTGCATTTTACGCAGTGCGAAAAGCATGCAATCCAATTCATGCAATTTATCGTTATGGTTTCAATGATATTTATCTTGCCAACGAAGATTTGCAGGATGCGGAAAAATCTGACTGTTCAAATCAGGATTTTCGATATCTAATTCGAAGGAGATTTTTGTGGATAAATGGACAGGCAGACATTAAAACAAATCTTTCGAAAATTATTTATAAACTGACTGAAATTAAAAACCTCACTTCGGTTTATTTCCTTGATTTAAGGATTTTTGATGCAAACAACCTTGAAATCGACAACAGCATTTACTGGTTGTCAACAAAACCTGATGTGCTTGATTATGAAGCGGCAAAAGCCCTGGAATGGCCGTTTTACACCCCGACAAAGGAATATGCTGATTTTACCGCACTTGATAAACTTCCCGAAAGTTCAGTTGGAGTGCGATTATCATTTTGAAAAAGGAACTGAAAACGGAATAGTAACTCTGAAAGTGACTAACCCTACAAATACAATCGCATTCTTTTACTTTTTTCGATTTGGTTGATTCTGCAACAGATTTGCCAATTTTACCGGTGTATTGGAACGACAATTACATTACATTGCTGCCCCGGTGAATCACGCACTTATGATGCTACTTATAATCTCGCTGATTCACAGGGAGGAAAACCGGTTTTGAAAGTAAATGCCTGGAATGTTGATACGAGTTACTATTAAACTGAAAAAAATGGTAAAATCCGAAAAATATCCGCAGTGGCTTTTATATTGTTTTTCCTGCACTGGCAATGATGTTGGGGTGGGGGTTACGCGGACACATTGGCGGCGGACCGTTCGGGGCGATGATTCCGGGTGCGATGGTTGCGCTGAGTCTCGGCCTGCTCCTTGAAATGCCGGTTGCCGCCCCTTCAATACTGGTTGTTTTTGGCGTTTTTCGGAATCGGACTGGGAGGCGAAATGACTTACGGTCAAACACTCGGTTTTTTAAGGAATCCCGACACTGTTTTGTGGGGAACTGCGGAACAACATTGAAGGGCGCAGTTTGGGGATTACTTGGCGGGGCTGTTTTTTCCATTGGGTTTTTCTTTAGACGGATCCCCAAAAAACAATCATTGTTGCCTTTTTGCTGATGATGCTCGGGATGTATATCGGTTTTAAACTGATTAACGACCCTATGATTATCTATTTTTCCGATCCGGCAAATCCGCGTCCTGAATCCTGGGGAGCGCTCCTGGTTGGGGCAATCGTACTTTTGTTGTACCTGAAATTCAACTTGAAAAAAGCTGATTTCAAAATGATAATCCGGTTTGCCTTAATTGGAATGATTGGCGGCGGACTTGGATTCGGGTTAGGTGGGTTTTGGATGGTACTGGGGAGTAATTTGCCCGATGTTATTTTCAAAAGTTGGTGGAAAGCCATGGAATTTACCTTTGGTTTTTTGCTTGGCGGGGGTTTGGGTTATGCGGCCTGGTTGAGTAGAAACGGAACTGAAAGCCATTTCCGATCAGGACTGGAAAATTCCTGATGCGCCTTTTCAATCGGTTTATATTGAACTGGGATTGGCACTTCTGGCAGGAATTGTTACCTACTGGCTAATCCCAAAATCGCTGGAACCATTTGTTGACGGGAAAAGTGCAGCCGATGGTTTTGTTCTTTCTGCTTTACGCGACATCGCAAGAATACTGGTTGATTATGTTTTTTACGGATTTCTTTTTGTGTTGATGATTATGAAGTTTCCGAAAATCGCCTGGCAAATCGGAATTACGTTAACTTTTGTCACACGGCCATTGATTTGATTCGCGATTTTTATCCCGAAACCAATACCTTTTTTTTCCCTTTACGATGCATTTTTTATTTGTTTTTCTGATGACTGCCGCGGTTGCTTTAATGGTTGCCTGGTTTAGCAGAAAGGAAAACATTATTTCAAATCTTTTCCTACTCCTGATATGGTCGTGCGTTCTTGTTTCTTTTTTGCGAATGAGAATACATCCGGAAAAATATGGTTGTTGACGGACTCTCTCTTTTGTCAGATTATCTGTGGAAAATTCTTTATTGATATCTTTTTTGCAGTTTCGGCAGTTATTGTTTCGTTTTTTATCGTAATGAAATTCAAAATCAATTCAAATCAATAATTTGTAATGTGCATATCAGACAGAATTGTCATATTATACGCAAATAGACTTTTAAGTCATACTATGACCTGGTTTTTCAAATATCTCACGTACGTTTCCCAAACACCCGGTTTTTGTTTATCAATCCGGTTAAAATAGAACAGGAAGTGAATAAAAAAGCGGAAGTTTTTTAAGAATTGATTCAATTATTTTGTTGTTTGTGAATGAATTCATTTGTTATGAGCAAAAAAAATTGGTTAGTTCCGCTGGCATTAATTGCTGTAATCGTATTTGTGGCTGTGGTTTTTCATTACCCTGTGCACATTGAAAGTGCCTTGACTTTGCAACCGGAACCGGATTTTAAATTTCAGGTTTCGGGTTTGCGCATCGTATGTCGAACCGGTTTTGGGTGTTTTGCTCTAGTATGCAGCCGGGCGTTTATGCACTCAGTGAAATCATGGTTTTGTTGTACTGGATTCTGGCGCTTTTTATAATTTACACTTTGGTAAAGAGTTTTGAGACTGAAGGAGAAAACCCGGATTAAACGTTTTTTTGTCAGCCAGTTGCTGAATCTCCCGGTTTTGCTTGGGTTGTGGTTTGCTTTATTGGTCCTCCTGATTTTCGTCCCCCTTCATAACGACCGGATTATCAATAAAACAACGGATTGGGTTTTGGTAAACACCCACTCACATAGCGAATTTAGTCACGACGGTCTGATTTCTCAGGAAGGGTTGTGGAAATGGCACAAGCGCAAATGGTTTTGATGCATTTTTTATTACCGAACACAACAACCACAACCGCTCAGCTTGAATTTGTAAACCGCCAGCGAAACAATGAATTTCCGGCTGAACCCGCGGTTTTTTGCGGCGAAGAATTCTCGGGAAGCAACCATTTAAGTTTGCTTGGGCTGAAAACTGATTTCACCACAAAAGGACTTTCTGATTCGGTGGTTGTTGCCAAAGCACTTGCTGAGGGCGCAGCAATAATCGTTAATCACTGGTTCGATGGCGAACGGAAAACACTGGAATATTACCGCGATTTGGGTGCCGAGGGTTTTCGAGATTGAAAATACAGCCACCGATAAACGATATAACCGTGAGGTTTACCATCGAATCAAAACCTTTTGCGAAAACAACGGACTGATTATGAATGGCGGCATTGATTTTCATGGCTACGGAAGCGTTTGCACACTTTGGAACGCCTTTGAAATACCGGGTTGGAAAAACATGAATTTTCAGGCCAAAGAGGAAGCAATTCTAACATCATTAAAACCCGCGACCAAAGCAAACTAAAAGTTTTATTACTGAATGACAGACCTTATTACGAAAAGAAAAACCTGTTTTTCCGTCCGCTGGTTACGATTTTCAACTACTTCAGAACCTTGAACTTTTTGCAGGTGGTTTCCTGGATATTCTGGATTCTGCTGTTTGCATATCTCTCTTTCAAAATAAAATCGAACAGCAAATTGGCCCAAAAATTTTCCTGTTCGCGAATATTGTCCGTTTCGGGTATTTTGGCCTCCCTGTTTTTGCTGGGTCTCGGGTTGGTTTACGTTTTAAGGATTCAGGATGTGGAGGGTTTTACCGAAGTGTATGCGGAATACGGTAACCTGCTTTTATCAATAAGTTTAGTTTTTTTAATTAATTCGGGTGTTATGGTTTGGGTTAGATTTTTCAGGCAAAAAACGTAATCGGTTCTTAAAATGATTCGAATATTGAAGTATGTACTTTTTGTTTTTGTATTGCTGACAGCACTTGCAACCATTATTATCATTTCTGTTTATTTGCGTTATCAATTAACAGTTCGAACCGAAACAGGGAAGCTGGAAATACTTGTAAAACCTGGTGAACTTGGAAAGTGGGTGAACCCGTTTGTCGGTACAGGCGGTTTTCCGGCATATACGAGCGGAGATAATATTCCCGGCGCAACACTTCCATTTAGTATGGTAAGGTTAAGCCCTGATACACGGTTTTTCCTCGGTAAAAAATTCTTTGATAAAAGCACGGTCGGCAGTGCCGGGTATTATTATGCCGATAATCATATCATGGGATTCAGCCACACGCGGCTCATTGGCACCGGGGCGTGGGACAGAGGCCATTTTAGGGTGGTTCCTTCCGTTGGAGAAAAAAGTCTTGAATAACTTACAAACGGAAAATATCAACCGGTTCTCGCACAAAAACGAAATTGCTTTTCCAGGGTATTACGCGGTGTATTTTCACAAACAAGATAAATCTGGCCGAACTGCACTGCCACCGAAAGGGTGGGGGTGTCACCGTTACACTTTTTCAGGAAAGGAAACGCCGCACATTTTAATAGATGTTTCCAGTTCGCTGGGGAAAGGAAAAAACCGCAGAGGGAGAGGTACAAGTTGCTGAAAATGGCGAAATTATAGGTGCTGTCCGCACTTTTGGCAGTTTTGCCTCACGTTACGGCGGACTGAATAGTCTATTTCGCTGCACGTTTCAACAGGTCTTTTACATCTCACACACTTTGGTCGCCAAACAGAAAATTTCGAAAATATTACCGATTTAAAGGCTGATACACTGAGAATTGATTGTCACTTTTGAAGATTTATCCAAAGACGTCAACGATTGAGCTGAAACTGGCCATTTTGTATGTAAGCATCGAAAATGCCCGCGAAAATCTGGAAGCTGGAAGTTGGAAATATGGATTTCAATGATGTTGTTGAAAAAGCAAAACAAGCCTGGGAAGAAAAACTTTCAATCATTAAAATTGATGGCGCAAGCGACGAACAGCGAAGGATTTTTTACACAGCGCTTTATCAGTCATTACAAATGCCAACCGTATTTAACGATGTAAATGGCGATTACACCGGTTTCGATAAAAAAAGGTGCATAAAGCCGATGAGTTTCGATATTTTACTGATTTGTCGTTGTGGGCATGACTTTCCGGCACCACCCATCCGCCTTTTTACATCTGATTTTGCCCGGAAGAACAGCGCGATATGATGGTTTCGCTGGTGAAAATGAGCGAACAGGGAGGATCTCTTCCGCGCTGGCCGTCGGGAACCGGCTACACTGGTTCCATGTTGGGCGCTTCGGCTGATATTGTGATTTCTGAAGCCTGGCAAAAAGGCATCCGCGATTTTGATGTGGAAACTGCTTACACAGCCATGAAAAGGGCAGCGCTGGGAATTGATATCCCCGTAAAAGGGTTTAAACCTCGTCCCGGAACTTGCAATACATCAGGCATGGTTACTGTCCGGCCGACAGCATGGGTGAAGCAGTGAGCAAAACCATCGAATATGCCTGGGCCGACGATGCCATTGCCAACCTGGCCGCTGGTTTGGGGAAGAAAGAGGATTCAATGTTATTCACTGAACGGGCACAATATTACCGTAATGTCTGGAACCCCGAAACCCGTTATTTTCATCCCCGCTATGCCGATGGCAGTTTTCAGGAAAAATTCGACCCGCTTTTACTTACCCTATCTCGATGAGGATAAGGAATACACCGACGATTATGTTGAAGGAACAGCTTTGCAATGGCGTTGGGCGCCGTTTTTTGATGCCGCAGGATTAACTCACTTTTCGGGGATACGACTTATTTCTGTGGAGGAGCTCAACCATTTTTTTGAAAATCGAACCCGAAAAGGGACACTGGACACCCGGCTCATATTACTGGCATGGCAACGAACCCGATATTCATGCGTGCTTATCTGTTCAACTCTGCAGGCCGGCCCGACCTCAAGCCAAAAATGGGGTTCGCTGGATTCTGGAAAACAAATACGGCAGCGGGTACGACGGAATGAGATGGCGATAATGACGGCGGGAACTTTGTCGGCGTGGTATGTATTTAGTTCGCTCGGATTTTACCCTGTGGCCGGTTCGGAATGTTTATCAGTATCGGTGCGCCGCTGTTTGAACAAGGCAACCATAAAATGGGAGAAAACATCCTCCAAATCGAAACAAAAAATTTCTCTCCCGAAAACAGATATGTGCAAAAAGTGTATTTAAACGATTTGCCGCTTGACCGCTGGTGGTTTAAACATAAAGAGATTCAGCAGGGTGGTAAAATTGTTTTTGAAATGACTGGGAAACCTACAATTCATTCAATTTTGAAATGATTTTAAGCAATTAAATATGAAACAAACACTGATTTTACTGTCCTTTTTAATTCTGATTTCGGGTGTGGTTTTTGCCCAAACACCGGCGCAACCCGACTTATTCCAACTTGATTCTGCAGCATCGCCACACAAAGCCGATGCCAGCGACCAGATTCCCGGTATTTCTGAAAGATGAAAAAAGAGAAATTTTAGCCGACGTATTTTTTATCACATCCAACCATTTACGACAACGATTCTGATACTAGCATCCTGCAAATGCCTGGCTAAATGATGAAAAGGTAAATACCGAAACCGACAATACCACCATTCTTTTGCAGGCTTCGGTTTTTAACGGAAGCTGCAGTGTTTTTGCTCCCCGCTACCGGCAGGCAAACATGGAAGCATTCTTACAAAATCGGAACACCGCCAGCCACTGACCGCTTTTGATCTGGCCTATTCCGATGTTAAAGCAGCTTTTCAGGTATTATCTGAAAAATGAAAACAACGAATCGCCCCATTGTTATTGCCGGTCACAGTCAGGGAGCACTTGCATGCCGTTAGGTCTGTTGAAGGAATTATTCGATGGAACAGCACTCAGAAACAATTGGTTTGCGCTTACATTTCCGGATACGAGATCAAAAACGAACGATTTTAAGAACGATTGTCCCGCAGCGAGTAAAACCCGACACAGACAGGTTGTTTTGCTGGCTGGCGCAGTTATTTAAAAGGCGAATTGCCGAAAAAAACTGGAAGCTGAAAAAAGGAAATTTAATTTGTGTAAATCCGCTCACCTGGAATACGTCCACAGACTGGGCCTTCACCTGAGGTTACATCAAGGAATTATGCTGGGTTTTGAAACTATGATTCCGTATACACTTTCTGCCGGGATTGAACTAAATTCCAAAATACTGTGAGTTCGATATTCCTCAGACAATACTTGGAAAATCTTGAAAAAAAGAAAGACCTTCACATTTACGATTTCAACTTGTTTTGGATGAATATCCGCGAAAATGTGAAACTTAGAATTGAAAAATGGATAAAAGCAAATGTCAGAAAAAATAGCGATTGTTTCAGGTTAATTTAATTATTTCAGACATTTTAATGGACATTTATAAATTGCGGTTAACAGAATAAAATAACAGGACGATAAGTCCCAAAAAGATAAAATACCAAAAATGAAGAAATTTTTAAAAATTACAGGATTTACAATTATTCTGTTTTTTGCCGCGGTTATTGCGTGGATTTTTGCGAATCATGAAAGACCGGCACACCCGGGATACAAAGCCGAAATCCTGAACATCACCAGTGGAGCATCATTCGGTTCTAAGTGGCAGGGTATTTGGAGCGGGTGACCAATTACTCCCGAAGTGCTTACCGACAGGTGGATTGACGCCAAAAACGATGCCACAATACCGAAACCAAAAGACGGTGACACATTTACTGATGGAAATGGTAATGGGAAATTCGACCCGGTCTGCAGGACTTCCGTTTAGTACAGACAAACCTGCCAACGGAAAATGTGCACGGACGATATCTGGGCCAGAACAATGATTGTTGACGACAGCAAAACACGAGGCTTGCAATTGTTATTATAGATGCCATCGGTTTTATGAACGACGATGTTGTGGATGTTCGCAAAATGATTCCTGAAGCAACAGGAATGACATACACAATCATAGCTTCAACGCACACTCACGAAGCTGCCGATCTTGATTGGTTTGTGGGGAAAAACACCTTTGAAAAAGCGGTGTAGATAAAGAAGTATCATTGCTTTTGTAAAAGAACAGATTGTGAAGTCGGTGGTTGAGCTGCAAAAAATATCAGACCAGTAAAACTTGAAGTTTCGCAAGATCTTACAGGAGCCTTGTCGCAGTAAAACAGACCCGAAAACCTGAGGTTTTCGATGCCGGAATGCGGATGAGGAAACCTGTTGATGCGAAACCGGACAGGTTGGTTCTGCTGGTGCATGCTGATTTATCGTGAAACATTATGGAGTAAAAACCTGTTATCTTTTATTTTGTGCACTATGTCGAGGGTGTTGAAAAGTGCTTCAGAGCAACAGTCTGATGAAACCGGATCGGCGGCGTGTGTGTGTATGCCAATGGCGCTTTGGCGGATCCTATGACAACACACCCAAGTCTGACCATAAAGAACCCGTTCTACGGACAGGTAATTCAGCAGTGAGCCTACTTACGAAAAGACCGAAGCACAAGGCAAGAATTTATCACTTTTAGCTTTAAAACTACTTGGAAACCCCCGAAATTATTGACCCTGTGTAGATCCAACGGTGGTCCGGTACAATCCCGATAAAAATTGACAATAGACTCTCAAGATTGGAGCGATGCTTGGAGCAACGAAGTGTGTGCAACTATGGGCAATGGACTGAAAATGCATTGCGAACTGGCTGTGCAAACTCCGTTGGCCCGATTTCATTTGCAACCGTTCCCGGTGAAATTTAGTGCTGGAATGAAGCGAGTGAAACTGCCCACTGCCTCCCGGAAGGAAATGATTTTGGTATTCAACCTGGTGGAAGTGCCCGTAATTCGTGACATGTAAAGTGCCCGGCAAATACAAAATTATATTCGGATTTGCCAAAACGACGAAATCGGAAACACCAGACCAAAAAGTCAGTGGGGATGTAAAAGCGCCATAGACTTACGGACGCGACAATTCGCCTTATGGCGAGGAAAATTCGAATGGAGTCCGGAAACTGCAGGCGTAATACATAAAAACCTGCAGAGAAATGCTGGGAGAGTCTGTAAGGATTTATACGTCGAATGGGAAAAGGAAATGAATGATATTTTTAATAAATATAAATTATGTGCGATGGGCGAACGTGCTTTTGAACCGCTTAACGCCTTACAAAAAATTATAAAACAACAAAGCTTTCTTAAAGTCATCCTCCGGGGGACCCGAAAAGCTATCGGGTTAGGGGGCTTAAAAGCAGTGAAAATTAAAACCAAAACATTACTGAAACGAATTTTGAAAGGCTTCCTTATTGTCCTTTCCGTTTTTATTGCTGCCCTTATGCTTATCCCGCGAACCATCGGGTTTTTGTTTCCTGAAAAAGCGCCCATTGCTTATCATTTCAGTCTTGTCCTTGATTACCTTGCTATTCTGCAGTGCTAAAAAAAACTGGTTGATACAGAACTTAAAAATTTTTCGCAACCCATTGAATGAAATCAAGGACATCGAGTATAAAAATGTGGGACGGCAAATCGTTGCAACTTGATATTTACAAACCGCGAAAAACCTCTCACAGAAACACTCGGTTCCTTTTGGTTTTTTTTCACGCGGGGCTCCTGGAAGGGAGGTAAACGTTTTGATTACCGGGTCTATTTGGTTTATTTTGCTAAAAAAGGGCGACACTCACTGCTACGGTTTCTTACCGCCGAAAAATGACAGTATTTACCCTGCCTGCGTAATAGGGATGTTTCCGATGCTATGCACTTTCTTTTCAGTAATGCTGTAAAATATGGTTATGACCCTTACCGCGTGGCCATGATTGGGCGGATCGGCAGGCGGTCACCTGGTTTTGATGACCACTTACGGTTTTAAGGAACCCGCCATTCCCTCTACAGTGTTCACCTTGCTGATCTGTCCCGCACAAAAGTAAAATGTGCAAACAATATTTACGGCCCGGTGGACATAGACCACTCCTTATGCACAAACGCGAGGGGCGGTGAACGGGATTTATCCGGCATCCGTACTCCGAAAACCGAAGTTGAACCGGGCAAAGCCTTCGCCTGCCAAATATTTCCCCGAAGATTTACCTCCCACACTTATTTTCCAGGGTACTTCCGAGCAACCCTTTAATGACAAAGTCAGTCTGAACACTTCGAAAGCAAAGGTTTAACCGGCTTGGCGTACCGGCTGAATATTACAAACTGCCATCGTGGCCCCACGCCATGGACATGGCACTGCGAGCCAAACCAATATATGCAAAAGAAAATGGATGGGTTTTTTGAGAAGGACCCCTCCGGTAGTGGCATTAGAAATTCGAGCGTATAATTCTTATTTCCTGAGGAGTTTTTACCATCGTTTTGCAACTCTTCGTTTTAAAACCAAAGACCGATAAATTAGACTGAGTATTAATTTTGTTTCCATAATATTTCAGGAACATTGGTTAATAAGGGATTCCATCTGTCGGCAGAGATATGGGAATCTCTTATTTTGATAGTTCTTTGGAATGGTCTGTATTTATTGATGGTAATACTAACCCAAACTACGGATAAATACAGTAGAATTCTTACCTTTTCTATCTCTTCAAATCAATAAAAAATAAATACTTTTTGGTATTGTATAAAAATCTATTTTTGTAAATTGTACAAAAATAATTCTTAAAACAGTAATACAATATTGAAAATTACAATACCGAGATATAATCAGCGATTTACTGAAAATTAATTAATATGAATAATGTTAAAATATCCACAATTTTGGTGAAATACAATATTTGGCTGCAAGCTTAAAATTATAAGAATATTAATTGAAAAAGGAAAGCATTAATTAGCAACATAAATCAAATATTTATTCCAGAACAAAAGAAACAAATTTATGGAGGATTAATTTGGATTTTTGAATATGCATGTTTTTATTAAATTTTATTTACGCTGAATAGGTACTTTTATTTTTCAAAGTCTTTAAAACAAAATAGTTATGTCAGACATTGCTAAGATTAGGGAATTAATTATTAATGTTCCGAAATAAGTATTGATAATGAATCAATACATCCAGATGGTGATATTATTACTCTGAGAACAAGCATAGGCTATACTGGCAGCGGGGAGAATCGAACTCAGATATTTGAAGAAAGAAGGAAACTAACAAAGGCTAGAAAAATTTGTAGCGTTTGATCCAAATGCTGATTCATTTTCCCGGTTCTTTAATTCAAGGGCAAAGTCTTGTTGATGGAGTTTTAAATCCCATAAGTACTTTACGAAATCCTTCGACAATTACAATAGCAAATATAATTGGCACAGACCCTAGCCAATCTCTTTCAAGAACAATTGAAAATCCTAACTTTAGTAAAATCACTGATGCTATAAAAGACAGCCAGCCTCACCTTGTCAAGTCAACAACCAGCTAGAATTAGTTATTCTAAAACATCTTTTCATTCAGTTGAGCAAGCATTTCTAAAATTAGGAGCTTCTTACAATTGGACAGGAGGAAATGTTAATGGAACTTTTTCAACACAGAGTATACGACGTAAAACAAACTTAATGATTAGATTTGTTCATACCAGATGATACTGTATCATGCGAAGCCCCGTTAAGTCCTTCTTCATATATATCAGAAGATGCCAGTTTCGAAGATTTTATGAGGATGAGGTACCCCCCATGGATGTTATCCCGCGATATTCGGTAGGGAACTTTGGATGCTAGTCGAATCTAAGATGAAGATAAATAGAGTTCAAGCAAGATTAAAATGTAGCATTTAGTGCAGGCTTTAGTAGCGGTTCGTAAAATCTAATGTATAACAAACTAAAATCTGAATGAAGTAGTAATTCAAATTCTATCTGTTGGTCCAGGGAGATCTGCCATAGAATTAGTTGCAGGAGACCATACGAGTCAATTAAGAAAATACTTATTAGATGGAGCAATTATTCGAGAGAATCCAGGTGTTTTAATTTCGTATACAGTTAGGTATTTGAAGGATAATGATGTAGCCAGAGTATCATTGTCAACTGACTACACAATTACAACCAAAAGAAAGCAGTATTACCAACCCATTAACAGCAATGGAGAGCAATATGTAAAACTACTGGAGATAATAAGGTATTGGAATACAGAAGCTATATTAGATGTGTATGACAAGAGAGGAAGACATGTTGCACATATTGGCTGTTGAAGTCCGATTGAAATAATGACGAGTGGAATAGTGGTAGACAGGAAACAAGGAGTCTTCAAATTTTAGCTGGTGAACTAACAAAAGATGACTTTAAAAATGGCAGTTTTCGTGCAAGTAGGAATCCACGTGGCAATGATAATTGGGAATATAGGGCAATCCTTGAAACATCATGGACGGTACGAAGATCAATTTGGGCAGTGGAACAAATAACTTCTCAGTTCCTTGGTAAGTAAAAAATGAAAAATAGATTATGATACTTTTTAAAAATGCAATATGCTTTTTGATCAAGTTTTTATTTGCTTTTGTTGAATCGCAACCGATATGGACAAAGACGGTTTAAGTGATAAATCGAATAGATGAAGGAAAAAAATTTTTGCCCCAGATTATTTCACGCAAATATGAAAATATTTCCCAACGGATGTAGACCTTCTTGATCTCAAACAAGTTTGTTCTTCTATGAGGATGACGCGAATTTTCAATTGGCATGAGGATGATTATATAAAAATCAAAGAACAACCAACTAGTCAACATTGTTTAGCAGATTATGGCAAGATTATTTTGTGGTTCAGGAGGAGATGTGTTTTCAAATGGAACTTTAAGTTTAAGTAAACAAAGAACATTCTATTTAGCAGATGTGAAAAAAACAGAGTTTCAAAACTGCAGTGAATTGAAAAATTGGACAAACTGATTTCCATGCCTATCCCAGAATTTAAATGGCATAACAATACAGTATTGGCGATTTTATGCCTTTAATGGTTTTTCGCTGCTCCTAGCATATGTTCCAGATAACTTTCGGCAGAGAATCTCAAACTTGGAATATGTTGTCATGGAGGTGACTGGGAATGTGTTCAATCAAGACAGTTCATTATGTCCAATTAAAAGTCAAAATGCTAGGTTATAATTCTATCGAAACAATAAGTTGGGATGAAATAAAGACTAAATAATAATACTCATCCGCTCGTCATCGATTGTTTAAGGTCACACTTCAGTAGCGGCGTCAGGAAATGAAGTAGGTATCATACAGGAGGGATACCTAGGCAATGTATTTTTCACTGATGGTCGAATTAAAGTAATGGTAGACTAATAAATATTGGCGAAGCTGTATCCATGAACCAGCTTTTCATTCAATATTCAGGCCTATGGGTTCACCTGGGAAATGGAAGAAAACCTTTCTGGGCCAAATTGGGGACCCGCATACAATGAAACTAATTAGATAGAACTCACTCATTTTGTTACTGCTGGGGCATCGAATTTGATAAAGATATACAATGTGGAGAAATGAAAGAATGTTACCCCAGAAATACTTCAAGATGACAAAGTGATTATTAATAAAAAAGCGAGCAGCCAACACGCGGTTTGCCAAATTGGAGTCATACTAACCGGTGTTTTTTAACTTTTCTATTTTTCAATTTGACTTAATAACCAGTTTGACGTTTTTCATTTTAGCTATGTGCATATCCTCAACTTTTATTTATAAATTTAGCTTCAGTTCGCTATACGGCAGGATTCTTATTTATTTAATTTGAGTAGAACCTGAACGTTAAGCTATCCTATCAGAGTAAATAGCCTTTTCTAAACTCCAAGTGTAAAGACTGCAAATACATTTTCCTACCTTTTTCTAGCTTGATGCTGGAACATTAAAATACTAAAAACACTAAAACTCAAATCGTCGATTCCAATAATCACAATGAAACGGACACTTTTCGATGTTGATAAGTGAAATTTTTCTGTTTTAGGTTCTATGAAATTCTTCTTGTCAGAAACCAGAATTTCAGGCATATTTGTGAATCAAGTTAAATATTTAGATTTAAATCTGATTTCACAGTGATTTTAATTTAAAATACCCGCGAAGGTTTTGTTATCGAAAATCCGTTTGCGTGGTTGTGCTGGTTACTGTTTTTTGCCTTGCTTTTTTAACGCTTTACCAGCCGTTGAAAACGCACATGCATCAAAATAATCCAATAATGCAGATATGTTGTAATTCGCATTCGACAATCGCTTACTTAATTATTGTGTTTCACGCGATTAACAAAAGCAATTACAATAATGGAAAATCAACCTGACCTGAAAAATACATCTGCCAACCCGTTTGAAGTACTGGAGCGCGGGGTTTACGCAGCGCTGGAAACCTATTCAAATGTTCACCGTGGCAGCGGGCACTTTTCGATGGTGACCACGCATTTATTCGAACAGGCCAGGGAAATTATTCTCGAATATTTTGGACTTGACAAAAGAAAATACATCGTAATTTTTTGCTCGCCCCGGGGTGCGGAAGAGTTGAAGAAAATGCTGAACCCGAAAGATTATCAGAGTATTTCGGGGAATGATTTCGGACTCAGGCTGGGTGTCAGGGCGCTGGCTGTTTTGCGGAAAGCCCTGCCAAAAGGGGCGCCTGTTCATCCCGGCGGGGGAACTGCCCGCCTGTTTGCTCCCGGCTGGGTGATTTGGTCTGAAGCGCCCGAACGCTTCGAAGCGGGAACACCGGCAATCATCAACATCATTGCTTTGGCAATTGCAGTGCGCGAAAAACACAAAAAAGGCGAATGGAATTTTAATCATTTTAAAGGTACACAAAGTTCGGTTCATGAAATTGTTTACACCGATGAACTGACAAATTACAGTGGAAAGGATTACTCTGACCAACTGAGGAAAACACTGATTGGCCGCGGAATGCAGGTTCCCGGTTGCAACAGGTAACGCTCCATTTGTCAATTTCGATTATGCTGCCAGCACCCCAACTTTTGAACCTGTGTGGAAAGCAGTTTTGCAAACCTGGCAGCAAACGAAACGGTTCAACACGAAATTGTTGCGGAAGTAAAATCGGTTTGTGCCAAAATGCTTGGCGCTCCGCTTTCGGAATACTACGTGATTTTTACTTCGAATACCACAGAGGCTATCAACCTTGTTGCCGGTAGTTTTGCTAAAAAGATGCACAAAACGGAACTGATATGGTTGTGCTTACTTCAAATCTCGAACATTCGTCGAACGACTTCCCGTGGCGAACCATTCCAAATGGCACCGTTCTCAGGCTTTTGATTGATAAAGAAGGCTTTTTCGATTTAAATGAACTTGAAAAATTGCTGCAGGAATACAACATTGAAAAAAATATAGGATGAAGCGAATCGAACTGGTGGCGGTAAATGGCGCTTCAAAATGTGTCGGGCTCATTTAACAATCTGGCTGAGATTGGCCGGATTTCGCACAAATCCGGGGCGCAACTGCCGGTTGATGCGGCTCAATTGGCAGCCCACAGCCCGGTCAATATGGCCGAAAGCCGGATTGATCTCTGGCTTTTTCGGCGCATAAACTTTATGCTCCGTTTGGCAGCGGGGCGCTGGTGGCAAAAAAAGGACTTTTAAAATACAATGAAGCTGATATGGAATCCATCCGCAAGTCGGGTGAAGAAAATGCAGGTGGAATTGCCGGGCTTGGGAAAGCGCTTGTTTTGCTGCAACGTGTTGGATTGGAAGTGATTCATAAAGAAGAGCACGACTCGACTGCTTTACGCTTTGCAGGGCATGGCTCAAATCAGGGAATGAAAATACACGGGATTAAAGATTCGGGTTCTCCGCAATTCAATCGCAAAGGTGGTGTTATTGTTTTCGACCTGCGCAACAGACGATGCCACGAAAAATTGCCGCCGAACTGGCCGAAAAAGGCGGAATCGGGGTGCGCTCAGGTTGCCACTGCTCGCACATTCTTGTTAAAAACATGGTTGGAGTCGGCCCTTTTCTTGAACGTTTTCAGTGGCTGATTCTTCAGGTGTTCAGGAAATTGCAGTTGCCCGGCGTTACACGGGTAAGTTTTGGTATTGGCAGCAGCAAAGCGGATGTTGACACGCTGATTCGTGTTCTTGATAAAACAGGCGAAAAATCCTCAACATCAGCCGGTAATAAAAATGGTTCGCCCGTTTTGACTAAAACCGAAATAGAAAAACAGATAAAGGAATTCGTAAATACTGCTGCAGAAAAGGTATATTCAATCCGGTAAATTATAAAATTGTAACATGCCGGGTAATGAAGTATAAAGATTTTGCTGACCAAATTATTGAAATGAAAATGATATTTGGCATTCAGGGAAAACTTATCAAAAGTGGTGAACTGTCAAACGGTTACAATGCCAAATGGAGAAAATTCACAATGAAAACGCTGAAAAGTTAAACGAAATTATAAACATCATCGGCGATCCCTGACTACAGAAAAAGTTGGGATTGAAGCAAATAAAGCTGCGTGGCTGATAATTCAGCATTCCATCAGTCAACCCTGTTTTATGGATAAATGTGCTGAATTGTTAGCAGTTGAGGTAAGGCTGGAAAAAGCTGAACCAGAACATCTGGCCTATTTAACCGACACGGATTGCAGTTTTCGAAGGAAAACCACAGATTGTATCGAACTGGCTTCGACTGGATGAAAATGGGGAATTAAATCGGAAGTACTATATGATGATTTGGACAAGGTAAATCAAAGGAGAAAATCAATCGGATTGAATACTCTAGAACAGCAAACAAAAATCATCACGACAAGAGCACTCTGCAGAAAATTAGGTTCTGGCTGATTTTGATCAAAGAAAAACAATATGAAGAATGAAAAAAGAGTTGGCTGGACAAAAATAAATAGTCACCTGAAACCGGTTTGATTGTTTGTAAAATTGAGTGAATAAATAAATGCTTTTGGGTTTCTTTTGTGTAATCTAAATGTTTTGTAATTTATTTATCGTTCGTCACTATCTGGGTAGAATAGAGGTAACATCGCGGAGACAAATCCAGGATCGACTTAAATGATGAAGAATTTCATTTTCAATTGGAATATTTTAATAAAATTACGGGTATTTTTGCTTAAAACAATGTTCTAAAAATCAAACTGATGAAACTATAATTATTTACAATCCTTTTTATCTCTGCTTTTCTGAATGTACATGCACAAACCGACAATTACCGGCAGGAACTTCAAAACCTGGCTGATATTTCGAGGCTTTCGTTGTACCGTGCGGGAGACATTGAACAATTATCGAGTTACGACAGAACCGGGGGAAATGATGATGGCTTTTCGGGCAAATATTCGTCCATCAGAAAAGACCTGTAAGGACTGGTTATTGCCGACCTGAAAGGGCCGGGAGTTGTTAACCGCATCTGGACGCCCACACTCGATGCCGACACCATAAAGTTTTATTTCTATGGTGAAAAAACACCGCGAATCAGCATTCCGTTTATCGACCTGTTTACCGGGAAAACCTGGCCGTTTGTTGCACCCCTGTGCGGGAAACCAGATTGGAGGATATTATTGTTACCTGCCCATTCCTTACGAAAAATCGCTGAAAATTGTATATGCCGGTAATAACCTCCGGTTTCATCAAACGCAGTACCGCAGCCTTACCCAAAATGAAAAAATGAAATCATTTTCAACCGAAATGCTGCACAATTACAAAGACATGTTCGAAAAAATTTGAGGCTGTCTGGAGTAAAAAAACCTCACCGCCTGATTTGTACCTAAGTAGGCTGAAAACAAAAAAGATAAACATCGCTTTGAAACCGGGTGTCGAAGAGAACATTTTCGAAATGACTTCGGGCGGGCGCATTGTTGGGATTGAATTTGGCGCGGGAAGCGACATTTTGGAAACATACCGGAAAGTAATGCTGACGGCCCGCTGGGACAATGAAGCAAAAATGCGCTTTACCTTCCGCTGTACGACTTTTTTGGTTTTGCTTATGGCAAACCTGCCATGCAATCGATTTTGCTGGGTTCCGACAATACAAAACTGTATTTGTATTTACCCATGCCGTTTGACGAATCGGCTGAAATCAAACTGAAATACTACAAAGTCAACACAAACGATCCTAACGAGCTGATGATTTCAGGGACGATTTATTATACTGAAGAAAAAGAAATGTGAAAACCGAAGGTAAATTTTACGTCCAGTCGCGAAGGGAGTACAATATTCCGCAAGGTGTTCCGCATTTAATCTGCCGACGTAAAAGGGAAGGGACATTATGTTGGCACAATTTTAATTGCACAGGGACTTGAAGAGGGACACACCCCGTTTTTTGAGGGACGACCGCACCACCATCTACGGAGTGATGAAAATGCACGGCACCGGTTCTGAAGATTATTTCTATGGCGGGTGGTACGCAGTTCCCGATAAATGGGACAGTGGAATCAGTTTGCCGATACATGGTTCGCTGGAGTACAACCTGATGACTGCGCGCACCGGCGGATACAGGTTTTACCTTTCGGAGAAATGGAATTTCGAAAAATCATTCAACCTCACCATCGAACATCAGCCCGAAGAAAAAACAAATGTAAAGGCAGATTATACTTCGCTTGCCCTGTTTTATGCCGAAAAACCACAATTTGAAAATACGGAGATAAGAATCGACGATAAGGTTGCCACCATTCCGCATCGTGAAAAACTGACTGCACAGGGAATGTTATTTTCACTTTACCGGCTTGCTACAGCCGCTTACGAGGACCCTGCAATTGTTTTTGGATTGAAAAAATCTGATTCTTGGACAGCAAAAATTGATATTGAAGGAGTTCCGACGGTTCAGATTTCGTTGCCCGGTCTGGACAACGGACGGGTACAAACTTTACATTGAATATGGCAAAACCGAAAACGGAAATCCGTTTAGCATCTGGCAGCGGTCGTAACAAATTTCAGACTGGTTACCCACAGCAATTGAAACCCCTGAAAATAAAGGCAAAACCGTGTATGCCGGCGAAATTGAAATGACTGATGAACTCAAAACCATCACCCTGCGAAAAAAACGGGCTGAGCAATACGTAACTGAACGAAGGACATCCACAAAAGGTTACGATTGCTCAGCTCGTTTTTTTCGCAGGGTGATGGTTTTGAGTTCATCAGTTATTTCAATTTCGCCGGCATACACTGTTTTGCCTTTATTTTTAGGGGTTTCAACTGCCGTGGGTAACCAGCTGGAAATTTGTTTCGACCGTTGCCAGATGCTAAACGGATTCCCGTTTTCGGTTTTGCCATATTCAATGTAAAGTTTGTACCGTCCGTTGTTCAGGCCGGGCAACGAAATCTGAACCATCGGAACTCCCTCAATATCGATTTTTGCTGTCCACGAATCAGATTTTTTCAATCCGAAAAACAATCGCCGGGTCCTCGTAAGCGGCTGTGCAAGCCAGTAAAGCGAAAATAACATTCCCTGAGCAGTCAGTTTTTGGCACTGCGGAATGGTGGCAACCTTATCGTCGATTCTTATCTCTGTATTTTCAAACTGAGGCTTTTCCGCATAAAACAGGGCAAGCGAAGTATAATCTGCCTTTACATTTGTTTTTTCTTCGGGCTGATGTTCGATGGTGAGCTTGATTGATTTTTCAAAATTCATTTTATCCGAAAGGTAAAACCTGTAACCGCCGGTGCGCGCAGTCATCAGGTTGTACTCCAGCGAACCATGTATCGGCAAACTGATTCCCCTGTCCCATTTATCGGGAACTGCGTACCACCCGCCATTGAAATAATCTTCAGAACCGGTGCCAGTGCATTTTCATCACTCCGTCGATGGTGGTGCAATCATCCCCCTCAAAAAATAGTGGTGTGCCCCTCTTCAAGTCCCTGTGCAATCAAAATTGCGCCAATATAATGCCCCTTCCCTTTTACATCGGCAGATTAAATGCGGAACACCCTGCGGAATATTTGTACTCCCTTCGCGACTGGACGTAAAATTTGCCTTCGGTTTTCTCATTCCTTTTTTCCTCCGTATAATAAATCGTCCCCGAAATCATCAGGCTCGTTAGGATCACTTGTGTTGACTTTGTCGTATTTCAGTTTGATGACAGCCGATTTGTCAAACGGCATGGGTAAATACGAATATAGTTTTGTTTTGCCGGAACCCAGCAAAACCGATTGCATGGCAGGTTGGCCATATGCAAAACCAAAAAAGTCGTGCAGCGGAAGGTCAAGCGCATTTTTTGTTTCATTGTCCCAGCGGGCCGTCAGCATCACTTTCCGGTATGTTTGCAAAATGTCGCTTCCGGCGCCAAATTCAATTCCAACAATGCGCCCGCCCGAAGTCATTTCGAAAATGTTCTCTTCAACACCCGGTTTTAAAGCGATGTTTATCTTTTTTGTTTTTAGCCTGCTTCTGTAAAATTCCAGCGGTGAGGTTTTTTTACTCCAGGCAGCCTCAATTTTTTCGAACATGTCTTTGTATTTGTGCAGCATTTCCGGTGGAAAATGATTTCATTTTTTCATTTTCGGTAAGGCTGCGGTACTGCGTCTGATGAAACCTGAAGGTTATTGCCGGCATATACAATTTTCAGCGATTTTTCGTAAGGAATGGGCAGGTAACAAAATATCCACCAATCTGGTTTCCGCACAGGGGCGCAACAAACGGCCATGGTTTTTCCGGTAAACAGGTCGATAAACGGGATGCTGATTCGCGGTGTTTTTTCACCATCGAAATAAAACTTTATGGTGTCGGCATCGGGCGTGGGCGTCCATATTCGGTTAACAACTCCCGGCCCTTTCAGGTCGGCAATCACCAGTCCTTCCGGGTCTTTTCTGATGGAAGAATACTTGCCCGAAAAGCCATCATCATTTCCACCGGTTCTGTCGTAACTCGATAATTGTTCAATGTCTCCCACACGGTACAACAAAAGCCTCGAAATATCAGCCAGATTTTGCAAGCTCCTGCCGGAAATTGTCGGTTTGTGCGCATTTACATTCAGAAAAGCAACAGATAAAGAGAATTGTAAATATTTTTAGTTTCATCAGTTCGAGTTTTTAGAACATTGTTTTACGGCAAAAATACCGCAAATTATAATTTATTATCAGCTAATTTTTCTCATTCTTCATTGCTTTTTCTTGAATCAAAATTAGCCGGCGGACCCTGATTTTCCTGCAAGATGCACGTTGTCGGATAATTTTTGTTTGTTCTTCAAGTGAATTCTAACCCGATTGATTTTTTCCTTTCGATTTGACCTTGTCCAAATCATCACACTTTATTTGGATTTAATTTCGTTTTTATCCAGTCGAAGCCAGTTCCACTACAATTGTGGTTTTTCCTTCCGAAAACTGCAATCCTGTCGGTTAAATAGGCCAGTTCGTTTTAGTTCAAAGTTTTTCCAAAAAGCCTTACCTCAACTGCTAATAATTCAGCACATTTTTTCATAAAAAGTGGGTTGACTGATGGAATGCTGAATTATCAGCCACGCAGCATCATTTGCTTCAATTCCAACTTTTCTGTAGTCGCGGGTAGCCAATGATGTTTATAATTTCGTTTAACTTTTGCAGAGTTGTCATTGTGAATTTGCTCCTCATTCCGGCATTTGAACCCGTTTGACAGTTTGCCACTTTTGATAAAATTTATCCCTGAATGCCAAAATCTGTATTTCTCATTTCAATAATTTGGTCAGCAAAACCTCTTTATAGTCCATTCCCGGCATGTTACAATTTAAAAATTACGGGCATCTCCAATATACCTTTTCTGCGGCGGTATTTTACAAATTCCTTTATCTGTTTTTTTATTTCGGTTTTAGTCAGAACGGGCGAACCATTTTTGTTACCGGCTGATGTTGCGGATTTTTCGCCTGATTTCATCAAGAACACGAATCAGCGTGTCGACATCCGCTTTGCTGCTGTCCAATACCAAAACTAACCCGTGTAACGCCCGGCAACTGCAGTTTCCTGAACACCTGAAGAATCAACCACTGAAACCGTTCAAGTAAAGGGCCAATGCCAACCATGTGTTTTAACAAGAATATGCGAACAGTGGCAACCATAACGACACCCCGATTCCACCTTTTTCAGCCAGTTCGGCGGCAATCCTTCTGAGACATCATCTGCCGCAGGTCGAACAATATAACACCACCTTTACGGCTAAATTGCGGAGAACCCGGATCTTTTTAACCCGTGTAATTTTCATTCCCTCGATTTGAGCCATGCCCTGACAAAGCATAAGCAGTCAGGTCGTGTTCTTCTTTCTGAATCACTTCCAATCCAACACCGTTGCAGCAAACACAAGAACTTTGCCCCAGCCCGGCAATTCCACCGCATTTTCTTCACCCGACTTGCGGATGAATTCCATTCAACTTCATTGTACTTTCAAAAGTCCTTTTTTCCTACCAGCGCCCCGCTGCCAAACGGAGCATAAACTTTATGCCCCGAAAAAGCCAGATAATCAATCCCGCTTTCGGCCATATTAACCTGGGCTGTGGGCTACCAATTAAGCCGCATCAACAAGCAATTGCGCCCATATTTGTGCAAAATCCGGCCAATTTCAGCCAGATTGTTAAATGCTGCCATTAAAACATTTCGAAGCGCCATTTACTGCAACCAGTCCGATTCGCTTCGTTCCATGTTTTTTCTCAATGTTGTATTCCTGCAGCAATCTTTCAAGTTCATTTAAATCGAAAAAGCCTTCTTTATCAATCGAAAGCCGGAGAACAGTGCCATTTGGAATGGTTCCGCCACTGGCAGGTCGTTCGACGAATGTTCGAGTATTTGAACTCAGCACAACCATTTCAGTTCCGTTTTGTGCATCCTTTGCGCAAAACTTCCGGCAACAAGGTTGATTGCCTCAGTCGGTATTTGAAGTAAAAACCACATCATACTCCGAAAGCGGGGCGCCAAGCATTTTGGCACAAACCGATCTCACTTCCGCAACAATTTCGTGTTGAACGGTTTCAGTTTTGCTGCCAGGTTTGCAAAACTGCTTTCCACACAGGTTCAAAATGTTGGTGTGCTGGCAGCATAATCGAGATTGACAAATGGAGCGTCACCCGTTGCAACCGGAACCTGCATTCCGCGTGCCAATCAATGTTTTCCCTGAGTTGGTTCGAGTGATACTTTCCACTGTAATTTGTCAGTTCATCGATGTAAACAATATCATGAACCGAACTTTGTGTCCCTTTAAAATGATTAAAATTCCATTCACCTTTTTTGTGTTTTTCGCGCACTGCAATTGCCAAAGCAATGATGTTGATGATTGCCGGTGTTCCTGCTTCGAATCGGTCGGGTTCTTTCAGACCAAATCACCCAGCACGGGAGCCAACAGACGGGCAGTTCCTCCGCCAGGATGCACAGGCACACCCTTTTGGCAAGGCTTTCCGCAAAACAGCCAGAGCCCTGACACCAAGCCTGAGTCCAAAATCATTCCCGAAATACTCTGAAAATCTTTCGGATTCAAGCCTTTTGCTTCAACGTTTTTTAGCACAACGGAGCGAACAAAAAATTACGACGTATTTTCTCTTGTCAAGCCCAAGATATTCGAGAACAATATTCCCTGGCCCGTTCCAATAAATGCGTGGTAACCATTGAAAAGTGCCCGCTGCCCCGATGAACATTTGAATAGGTTTCCAGCGCTGCATAAACTCCCCGCTCCAGTACTTCAAACGGGTTGGCAGATGTATTTTTCAGGTCAGGTTGATTTTCCATCGTTGTAATTTTTTGTTAATCGTATGAAACACAATAATTAAGTAAGCGATTATTGATGCAAATTACAACATACTGACAGCATTATTCAATTATTTTGAGGTATGTGCATTTAAAGGCTGGTAAAGCGTTAAAAAACCAAAGCAAAAAACAGTAACAATCACAACCCTAGCAAACGGATTTTTGATTACATAAATTCGGCAGGTATTGCAATATTGAGATCGCTGTGAATACAGATTTAAATCTCAATGATTTAACTTGATTCACATATGTGCCTGAAATTTTGGTTTCCTGACAAGAAATTAGTAAATTAAAAAAAAATTCACTGAATCAACATCGAAAAGTGTCCGTTTCATTGTGATTATTGGAATCGACGATTTGTTTTTAGTGTTTTTAGTATTTTAATGTTCCGTAATTGAACATATCAAGCTAAGAAAAAGGGTAGGAAAATGTATTTGCAGTCTTTACACTTGGAGTTTAAAAAAGGCGATTCACTATTGATAGGATAGCTTAACGTTCAAATACTTTAGTTTAGATTAATCAATAAGAATCCTGCCGAGAGCGAACTGAAGCTAAATTTATAAAATAAAAGTTGAGGATATGCACAGAGTGAAATGAAAAACGTCAAACTGGTTATTAAGTCAAATCGAAAAATAAAAAGTTGAGACACAGGTTCCGCCTGACTTCAATTGGGCAAACCGCGTGTTGGCTGCTGGCTTTTTATTAATAATCACTTTGTCATCTCGAGATTTTCTGGGTAACATTCTTTCATTTCTCCACATCGTATATCTTTATCAAATATATCAGATGCCCAGGCAGTAACGAAATGAGTGGTTCTATCTAAATTAGTTTCATTGTATGCAGGTCCCCAATAACCAGAGGTTTCTTTCATTCTCCAGGTGAACCCATAGGCCTGAATATTGAATGAAAGCTTGGTCTGTTAAGTGGATTGCACTTTTCGCCAATATTTATTAAGTCAGCCATTCTCAATTGAGCCATCAGTGAAATACATTCCTCCAAGGAATACCTCCTGTATGATACCTACTTCATTTCCTGACGCCGCTACTGAAGTGTGACCTTCAACGATAGAATAGACGAGTGATGAGATTATTCTAGTCTTTATTTCATCCCAACTTATTGTTTCAATAAGAGTATGACCTAGCATTTCGACTTTAATTGGACATAATGAACTGTCTAATACGACTTGAACATATTCCCAGTTACTTTCACTGACAACATATTTCCAAGTTTGAGATTCTCTGCCGAAAGTTATCTGGAACATATGCTAGAGGTGGAAAACCATTAAAGGCATAAAATTGCCAATACTGTATCGTTATGCCATTTAAATTATTGGGATAGGCATGGAAAATAGGTTGTCCAATTTTTCCGATTGGCGCTGCCAGTTTTGAACGATCTTTCACATCTGCTAAATAGAATGTTCTTTGTTTTATGAAAATTAAGTTTCATTTGAAAACACATCTCCTCCTGAACCACAAAATGATCTTGCCATAATCTGCTGAACTAAATTTGACTGAGTTGGTTGTTCTTTTATTTTTATATGATCATCCTCATGCCAATTGAAAAAAAGTCGCATTCATCGTCATAGAAGAACAAACTTGTTTGAGATAAAAAAAGGTCTACATCCGTTGGGAAATATTTTTCATATTCTGCATGAATACTATCTTGGGGCAAAATATTTGCGAAGCCTTATCTTCCGATTTATCACTTAAACCGTCTTCGTCCATATCAGTTTGCGAATTACAAACAAAAGCAAATAAAAAACGATACAAAAAAGCATATTGCATTTTTAAAAAGTATCATAATCTATTTTTCATTTTTACTTACCAAGGAACTGGAGAAGTTATTTGTTCCACTGCCAGAATAGGAGTCTTTAGTACCGTCCATGTATGATATTCAAGGATTGCCCCGCATATTTCCAATTATCATTGCCACGTGGATTCCTGAATTTGCACGAAAACTGCCATTTTTAAAATCATCTTTTGTTAGTTCACCAGCTAAAAATTTGAAGACTCTCTTGTTTCCTGTCTACCACTATTCCACTCGTCATTATTTCTATTAGAACTACAACAGCCAATATGTGCAACATGTCTTCCTCTCTTGTCATACACATCTAATATAGCTTCTGTATTCGAATTTATTATTTTTAGTAGTTACCCATGTTGCTTCATTGCTGCTTAATGGGTTTGGTAATATGGCTTTTTCTTCGTTGAATCGTGTAGTCAGTTGACGATGATACTCTGGCTACATCATTATCCTTTAAATACCTAACTGTATACGAAATTAAAACACCTGTATTATTCTCGAATAATTTGCTCCATCTAATAAGTATTTTCTTAATCGACGTATGGTCTGGATGAATTCTATGGGATATTTTCCTGAACCTCCCAACAATAGAATTTGAATTTTACTTCATTAAGGATTTGAGTTCGTTCTGGCGTTTAAGATTTACCTAACCGCTACTAAAGCCTGCACTAATGCTACGTTTAATGTTGCTTAATCATATTATCTTCATCTTCAGATTCAATTAGCATTCAAAGTTCCCTATGATATTGTATATGAAACATAGGTGGGGGGATTACCTAATCCTGCATAGAAAGAAAAATCTTCGAAACTGGCATCTTCGAGATATATGAAGAACAACTTAACGGGGCTTCACATGATACACAGTATAGTATGATTGAACAAATTTAATCATTAAGTTTGTTTAATGTTGTATACTATCTGTCTAAAAAGTTCCATTAACATTTCCTCCTGTCCAATTGTAGAAGTTAATTTTAGAAAAACGCTGTCTTAATGAATGAAAAAGACGTTCTAGAATAACTAATTCTAGCTGGTTGTTGACTTGACAAGTTAAGGCTCAAAATGTCTTTTATAGCATCAGTGATTTTACTAAAGTTACAATTTTCAATTGTTCTTGAAAGAGATTGGCTAGGGTCTGTGCCAATTAGGTCATATTTGTAATTGTAATTGTCAAAAGGATTTCGCAAGTACTTATGGGATTTAAAACTCCATCAACAAGACTTTGCCCTTGAATTAAAGAACCCGGGAAATAGAATTAGCATTCGGATTCAAAATGTTACAAATTTTTCTAGCCTTTTTGTTAGTTTCCTTCTTTCTTCAAATATCTGAGTTCGATTCTCCCGCGCTGCCAGTATAGCCTATGCTTGTTCTAGGAGTAATAATATCACCATCTGGATGTATTGATTCATTATCAATACTTATTTTGTAAACATTAATAATTAATTCCCTGAATCTTAGCAATGTCTGACATAACTATTTTGTTTTAAAAGTTGAAAAAAATAAAAGTACCTATTCAGCGTAAATAAAATTTAATAAAAACATGCATATTCAAAAATCCAAATTAATCCTCCAGAAATTTGTTTTTCTTTTGTTCTGGAATAAATATTTGATTTATGTTGCTAATTAATGCTTTCCTTTTTTCAATTAATATTCTATAATTTTAAGCTTGCAGCCAAATATTGTATTTCACCAAAATTGTGGATATTTTAACATTATTCATATTAATTAATTTCAGAAATTGCTTATTATATCTCGGTATTGTAATTTTCAATATTGTATTACTGTTTTTTTAAGAATTATTTTTTAGAGTTGACAAAATAGATTTTTATTATACAATACTAAAAAGTATTTATTTTTATTTATTTGAAAAGAATAGAAAAGGTAAAGTATTACTGTATTTATCCGTAGTTTGGTTGGTATTCCATCAATAAATACAGGCACTTTACAAAGAACTATCAAATAAGACACTTCTTTCATTGGTCTGCTGGAATATACGGAAATCTCTCTCAATTAACCAATGTTCCTGAAAATATTATGGAAACAAAACTAATACTTTGTTTTATTTACTGGTCTTTGTTTTTTAAACTAAGAGTTGCAAAACAATGGCAAAAACCGCAGGAAAGTTAGGAAGATAATAATTATATGCTCGAATTACTAATGCGGTCATTCTCCAGACATATTCTCAAAAAACCCATCCATTTTCTTTTGCATATACTGGTTGGGGCGCAGGGCAATGTCCATGGCATGGGGCCAAAGTGGCAGTTTGTAATATTCAGCCGGTACTCCCAGTCTGTCAAGGCGGGCTTTTAAAGTGTCCGACTGACTTTGCGGAAGCAAGATTGTCGGAAGTACCCTGGAAAATAGAGTGTGGGAGGTAAACCTTCGCGTAAATATTTGGCAGGCGAGGCTTCCCAGTATAACTCCGGTTTTTCGGAGTAGGGATGGCCGATAAAACCTGTTACCAGCCCTTGGGTTTGTGCATAAGGAGTTGTCATATCCACCGGGCCGTAAATATCGACCACACATTTTACTTTGTGCGGGCGGGTGGCAAGGTAAACACTGTCGAGGGGAATGGTGGGTTCCTTAAAATCGTAAGTGGTCATCAAAACCAGGTGACCGCCGGCCGAGCCGCCAATCATTGCCACGCGGTCGGGGTCATAACCATATTTTCCGGCATTACTGAAAAGAAAGTGCATCGCATCGGAAACATCCTGAACACAGGCCGGGTAAATACTGTCGTTTTTCAACCGGTACGAAACCGTGGCGGTGATGTATCCTTTTTTTGCAAAATCAACCAAGATAAACCAGGTAATCAGAACGTTTACCTCCCTTCCATCCCCCGCCATGAACAAAAACCAAAAGCGGAGCGGCTTCTGTGAGGTTTCGCGGTTTGTAAATATCAAGTTGCAACGATTTGCCTCCCACATTTTTATATTCGATGTCTTTTATTTCCTCAATGGTTTCCGGGATTTCAGGTTCTGTATCTACCAGTTTTTCCAATCCCACTCCGATTGCCAGATAATCGAGCAATTCGAAATGATAAGCAATGGGCGCCTTTTCAGGAAACAAAAACCCGATGGTTCGCGGTGTCAAGCATAAGCACAATAAAAACAGAAAGGATAATCAGGAAGCCTTTCAAAATTCGTTTCAGTAATGTTTTGGTTTTCATATTCATTGTTTTTAAGCCCTCTAACCCGATAGCTATCGGGTCCCCCGGAGGGTGACTTTAAGAAAGCTTTGTTGTTTTATAATCTTTTTCAAGTGCTAAGCGGTTTGAAACCGCTAAGCGCATCGCACATAATTTATATTTATTAAAAATATCATTCATTTCCTTTTTCCCATTCACGCATTAATCTTACAACTCTCCCAACATTTCCTGCAGGTTTTTATGTATTACGCCTGCAGTTTCCGGTCCCATTGAATTTTCCTCGCCATAAGGCGAATTGTCGCGTCCGTAAGTATATGGCGCTTTTACATCCCACTGACTTTTTGGTATAATGTATCCGATTTCGTCGTTGGCCAGTCCGAAAACAATTTTGTATTTGCCGGGCATCATGTCACGAATTACGGGTACTTCCACAGGTTGAATACCAAAATCGTTACCTTCGGGAGCATCGACAGGTCCATTCACTAATTCAGGATAAATTTCGCCGGGAACGGTTGCAAACGAAATCGGGCCAACAGAAACCACAGCCAGTTCGGTGCGCATTTTCATCCATCCCATAGTTCCGCGCTTCATTACTCCAAGCATCGCTCCAAGATTAAAAAGTATATTGTCAATTTTTATCGGGATTGTACGAACCACCATTGAAATACCGCCAGATTCAATGATTTCAGATGGTTTTTCCATGGCATTTAAAGCTAAAAGTGATAAATTCTTGCCTTGTGCTTCGGTTTTTTCGTAAGTAGGCTCACTGAATTCCTGTCCGGTAAACGGGTCTTTTATGGTCAGACTTGGGTGTGTTGTCATCAATCCGCCCAAAGCGCCATTGGCATACACACACACGCCGCCAATCCCGGGTTTCATCAGGCTGTCGCCATTGAAAACGCCTTTTTCAACACCCTCGCGAACATAATGCACAAAATCGGAAGAGATCAACAGGTTTTTACTCCACAATGTTTCGGGATGATCAGCCCATGCCACCAGCGAACCCAACACTGCCCCGGTTTCGCGGTCAACAGCTTTTATCATCCGCATTCCGGCATCGAAAACTTCAGGTTTACGGGTATCTTTTACCTGCGACAAGGCTCCTGTAAGATCTTGCGAAACTTCAAGTTTTACTGGTCTGATATTTTTTGCAGCTTCAACCACCGACTTCACAATCTGTTCTTTTACAAAAGCCATGTATTCTTTGTTTACACCGCTTTTAAAAGGTGTTTTTCCCCACATTCCGATAAGATCCACGGCTTCGTGTGTGTGTGTTGAAGCGATGATTGTGTATGTCACCCCAGCTTCAGCAGGAATCATTTTACGCACATCCACAACATCGTCGTTCATAAATCCGATGGCATCTATAATAACAATTGCCAGCCTGGTTTTGCTGTCATCGATAATCATTGTTCTGGCCCAGGTATCGTCATGGATTCCATTGGCAGGTTTGCTGTTACTAAAACCCGCAATCCAGACCGGATCAAATTTACCATTTCCATTTCCATCGGTAAATGTGTCACCGTCTTTTGGTTTGTATTTGGCATCGTTATTTATGTCCACCCAGCGGTCAGGCACTTCAGGAGTAATGGTTACCGCCGCAAATCCTGCACTTAAAACCAATGATGTTTTATTGATTATGTTCAGATTGGCGCTGTATCCCGGGTGCCGGTCTTTCATGTTTGTAAAAATCCATGCAATTGCCACGGCAAAAAAAAGGATAATTATAACTCCTGTAATTTTTAAAAATTTCTTCATTTTGATTTATATTTTTTGGGACCAATGTCCTGTTATTTTAATCTGTTTAACCACAGTATAAATGTCGTTTTTATTTCTGAAAAAATTAAATTAACCTAACCCAAATCCTATTTTTTATTCCCGTTTGCTTTAAACCACGCTTCAATTCTAAGTTTTACGTTTTCGCGGATGTTCATCCAGAAAAGATTAAAATCGTAAATGTGCAAATCCTTTTTCTTCTCAAGCATTTCGAGTATTGGCGGGGGAATATCGACCCACAGAATTTTGGTATTTGGTTCAATCCCGGCAGAAAGTGTATTAGGGATGATACTTTCGAAACCCAGCATAATACCTTTATGAACTTCAGGAGAAGGCCAGTCTGTGGAAGTATTCCAGGTAAGCGGGTTTACACAGATTGAATTTCCTTTTTCAGCTTCCAGTTTTTTTGGCATTTCTCCTTTTACATAACTGCGCCAGCCTGCAAAACAACCTGTCTGAGTGGGTTTTTCGCTGGGACAATCGTTTTTAAAATCTTCATTTTTAATCCGAAATCCGGGAATATAAGCACAAACCAGTTGTTTCTGAAGCGGAGTTCCATCAAAAAATTCCTTCAACAACCTCACAGCGTGCAAAGCTCCCTGACTGTGGCCGGCAATTACAATCGGACGATTGTTGTTTTCGTTTTTCAGGTAATACTGAAAAGCATTTTTTAAATCGGAATAGGCCAAATCGAGGGCGGCAGTAGCTGGCGGTGTGCCGATTTTGTATAAAACTTCCATATTTGCCTGCCGGTAGCGGGGAGCAAAAACCCGGCAACTTCCGTTAAAAACCGATGCCTGCAAAAGAATGGTGGTATTGTCGGTTTCGGTATTTACCTTTTCATCGTTAAGCCAGGCATTTGCGGATGCTGTATCGGCGTCGTTGTCGTAAATGGTAGGATGAATAAAAAATACGTCAGCTAAAATTTCTCTTTTTTCATCTTTCAGAAATGCCGGAATCTGGTCGCTGGCATCGGTTTTATGTGGCGAGGCGGCCCAGAAATACAAGTTGGAATAATCGGGTGGCGCCGGTGTTTGGGCAAAAACCACACCCGAAATCAGAATTAAAAAGGACAGTAAAATCAGTGTTTGTTTCATATTTAAATTGCTCAAAATCATTTTAAAATTTAATGAATTGTAGGTTTCTCCGTCATTTCAAAAACAATTTTACCACCCTGCTGAATTTCTTTATGTTTAAACCACCAGCGGTCAAGCGGCAAATCGTTTAAATACACTTTTTGCACATATCTGTTTTCGGGAGAGAAATTTTTTGTTTCGATTTTGAGGATGTTTTCACCCATTTTCAAGGTTGCCTTTTCAAACAGTGGCGCACCAACCTGATAAACATCCGAACCCGCCACAGGGTAAAATCCGAGCGAACTAAATACATACCACGCCGACAAAGTTCCGGCATCATTGTCGCCATCCATTCCGTCGTAACCGCTGCCGTATTTGTTTTCCAGAATCCAGCGCACCCATTTTTGAGTGAGGTCGGGCCGTCCGGCAGAATTGAACAGATAAGCCGCATGAATATCGGGTTCGTTGCCATGCCAGTAATACGAGCCGGGAGTCCAGTGTCCCCTTTTCGGGTTCGATTTTTCAAAAAATGGTTGAGTTCCTCTACAAAATAAGCCGTATCCCCGAAAAGACGCGATTAATCCGGTGGCATCAAAAAACGGCGCCCAGCGCCATTGCAAAGCAGTTCCTTCAACATAATCGTCGGTGTATTCCTTATCCTCATCGAGATAAGTGAGTAAAAGCGGGTCGAATTTTTCCTGAAAACTGCCATCGGCATTGCGGGGATGAAAATATTGTGTTTCGGGGTTCCAGACATTCCGGTAATATTGTGCGCGTTCAGTGAATAACATTGAATCCTCTTTCTTCCCCAAACCAGCAGCCAGTTTGGCAATGGCATCGTCGGCCCAGGCATATTCAATGGTTTTGCTTACTGCCTCGCCCATGCTGTCGGCCGGACAGTAACCATGCCGGATGTACTGCAAAGTTCCGGGGCGTGGTTTAAACCCTTTTACGGGGATATCAATTCCCAGCGCAGCTTTTTTCATGGCAGTGTAAGCAGTTTCGATATCAAAATCGCGGATGCCTTTTTGCCAGGCTTCAGAAATCACAATATCAGCCGAAGCGCCCAACATGGAACCAGTGTAGCCTGTTCCCGACGGCCAGCGCGGAAGTACCCCGCCCTGTTCGGCCATTTTTACCAGGGAAACCATCATATCGCGCTGTTCTTTGGGTAAAATCAATGTAAAAAGCGGATGCGTGGTGCGGAAAGTATCCCACAACGACAAATCAGTAAAATAGCGAAACCCATCAGCTTTATGCACCTTTTTATCAAACCCGGTGTAATCGCCGTTTATATCGTTAAAAACGGTGGGCATTTGTAACGACTGATAAAGCGCTGTGTAAAAAATTTTGCGCTGCCCGTCGCTTGCGCCTTCAATTTTAATGATTGAAAGTTTTTCTTCCCAGGCTTGTTTTGCTTTTTCAACAACATCATTGAAATCCATATTTCCAACTTCAGCTTCCAGATTTTCGCGGGCATTTTCGATGCTTACATACGAAATGGCCAGTTTCAGTTCAATCGTTGATTCTTTGGATAAATCTTCAAAAGCACAATCAATTCTCAGTGTATCAGCCTTTAAATCGGAAATATTTTCGAATTTTCTGTTTGGCGACCAAAGTGTGTGCGATGTAAAAGGCCTGCTGAACCGTGCTGCAAAATAGACTTTCAGTCCGCCGTAACGCGATGCAAAATTCCCAAAAGTGCGCATCGCACCTGTGATTTCGCCGTTTTCAGCAATATGAACCTCTCCCTCTGCGGTTTTTCCCTTCCCCAGCGAACTGGAAACATCGATTAAAATGTGCGGCGTTTCCTTTCCTGAAAAAGTGTAACGGTGAACCCCCACTCTTTCGGTGGATGTAAGTTCGGCTAATATATTTTGTTTGTGAAATCTAACGGCGTAATACCCCGGAAATGCAATTTCGTTTTTGTGCGAGAACCGGTTGTATTTCCCGTGGTTGTAATTGTCAAGACTTTTTTCTCCCACCGAAGGAACCACCCTGAAATGGCCTCCGTCCCACGCCCCGGTGCCAATGAGCCGGGTGTGGCTAAAACCCATGATGTGGTTATCGGCATAATAATATCCGGCGCTGCCGACCGTGCTTTTATCAAAGAATTTTTTGCCGAGGAAAAACCGTGTATCAGGGCTTAACCTTACCATGCTAAATGGAAGTGTTGCGCCGGGAATATTATCTCCGCTCGTATATGCCGGGAAACCGCCCGTACCGATAAACGGGTTCACCCACTTTCCAAGTTCACCAGGTTTTACAAGTATTTCCAGCTTCCCTGTTTCGGTTCGAACTGTTAATTGATAACGCGAATAAACAGAAATGAGAATAATGGTTGCAAGTGCTGTCAGCAATACAAAAACAAAAAGTACATACTTCAATATTCGAATCATTTTAAAAACCGATTACGTTTTTTGCCTGAAAAATCTAACCCAAACCATAACACCCGCATAAAGTAAAAAAACCAAACCAATTGATAAAAGCAGGTTACTGTATTCAGCATACATTTCGGTAAAACCCTCCACATCCTGAATGCGGAAATGGTAAACCAACCCGAGACCCAATAAAAACAGGGAGGCCAAAACTCCTGAAAAGGGCAACATTCGCGAACAGGAATATTTTTGGGCCTGTTTGCTGTTCGATTTTATTTTGAAAGAGAGATATGAAAACAGCAGAATCCAGAAAACCCAGGAAACCACCTGCAAAAAGTTCAATGTTCTGAAGTAGTTGAAAAGAGTAAGCAGCGGACGGAAAAACAGGTTTTTCTTTTCGTAATAAGGCCTGTCGTTGAGTAATAAAACTTTCAGTTTGCTTTGGTCGCGGGTTTTAATGATGTTCAGAATTGCTTCCTCTTTGGCCTGAAAATTCATGTTTTCCCAACCCTGAATTTCAAAGGCGTTCCAAAGTGTGCAAACGCTTCCGTAACCATGAAAATCAGGGCCGCCATTCATAATCAGTCCGTTGTTTTCGCAAAAGGTTTTGATTCGATGGTAAACTTCGCGGTTGTATCGTTTGTCAGTTGGGCTGTGTTTTCAATTTCAAAACCGTCGGCGCCCAAATCACGGTAATATTCCAGCGTTTTCCGCTCGCCATCAAACCAGTGGTTAACAATTATTGCAGCCCCTTCAGCACGTGCTTTTGCCACAACAACCGAGTCAGAAAGTCCTTTTGAAGTGAACTCAGTTTTCAGCCCAAGCAAACTTAAATGGTTGCTTCCCGAGAATTCCTCACCGCAAAAAACCGCCGGATCAGCCGGAAATTCATTGTTCCGCTGGCGTTTTACAAATTCAAGTGAGCGGTTGTGGTTGTTGTGTTCGGTAATAAAAAATGCATCGAAACCATTTCGTTTGTGCCATTTCCACAAACCTTCCTGAGAAATCAAACCATCGTGACTAAATTCGGTATGCGAATGAGTGTTTACCAAAACCCAATCCGCTGTTTTGTTGATAATCCTGTCGTTATGCTGAGGAACAAAAATCAGGATGACCAATAAAGCAAACCACAACCCAACCAAAACCGGGAGATTCAGCAACTGGCTTAACAGAAATTGTTTAATGTGAGTTTTTCCTTTCAGTCTTATACTTTGTACAAGGGTATAAACTGCAAAAAGTCCTAAAATCCAGTACAACAAAACCAAGATTTCATTGAGCGCGTAAAATGCCCGGTTAAAACATAGCAAAACACCCAAAACCGGTTCGAAGAAGATGCGTAACCATGAAACCTGAATTTCAAAATCCGGCTCTGGCTGAAGTGTCAAAGCATTTTCAATATGTACCGGGTGGTGAAAGGTAAAAGCAACAATTGCCACAAAAGCGGACAGAACCAGTGGTAATATCCATATTTTCCTGTTCATTTTTCAGTTTTTTTATTTCGGAACATAATGGTAAGATTCGCCCCAGGCAGCAACCACAACGGGGTATTCCGATTTTTTCAGTTCAGTGTAATTTAATTTTAAATATTCATCGCTCTCCCCAATATGGAAGTCGGTCCCAAACCGTGTGGCCCAATTCCAGTTCGTGGCCGGGCATCACCAGTTTCGGGTTAAAACCCTTCACCATCCGAAATATGTCCATAGTCCAGGCGATGGGCATTAAAACATCAACCTTGTGATTTTGCCCAACTCTGTCTATCCACTTCCAATCCTCCATAAAATCCCCTTCGTTAATCTGGTCGCCGGTATGCACAAGCGTAATATCCTCGGGAGTTTTCACCAAATAAACATTGTTATCAATTGATTTCATCTGATGGCCGGGAAATACAATCAAATCAATGGCTCCCGATTTGAGTTTCAACTTGTGAATTTTCTCCTGATTGCGTTCCAAATGAATGATTTGTGAAAAGATGGATTTAGTTCTTCCAGACACTTTCGTTGGAAACCACCGGCAACCCAAGCAAAATAAATTGCTGTGCCACAGCCATTTCAGCATGATCCTGATGGCGATGGGTGATGAGCAAAACATCGCATTGCCGCGCAAGCCGTTCAATTTGCTCAGGAGTCATTGCAAAATCAGCAGGGCCGGAAGTAATTCCGCTCACCAAATCGAAAGCGATGGTAACTGATTTTGTGCGGGCAATAAAAGCCATATCGTAAATTTTCCATACACGAACGCCTTTCTCCACTTTTTCTGTTTCCAGTTCGCGAATCACCTTATCCACCTGTCCCCTAAAATATTGCTGAACCGGTTTCCGGTAAGCCGCATAATGCTCATGCAAAATAGCATCCAACAGCAGTTTGGCCATCGGCACGTTCGCGGGCTTCGGAAAATGGCGCCGGTGGAAACTGGTTCAACAGAACATTCACTGTATCTAAAAATACTTTGGCTTGCCTGTCGAGATAATCGTTGTCTTCTGACGAAGCTGCGGGTCGGGTTTGCCCCCTCCCTCTTTTTTTGTCGTACACCTGTGCCTTTAAACTTCCCAAAACCAACAGAAGTAAGGCTATAAAAATCAGACTACTCTTTCGCATGAATATTTAACCGGATTAATATTGTAAACTTATAATTTACTGTTTACAACAAAGCAATATATTATCCGTTCAGAAAACTTCCACTTTTTTATTCACTTCCTGTCCTATTTTAACTAAATGATGTCTGTTTTCGGGTGTGACCTTTTTTCAATTGTTTCGAAAACGAAAATGTAATTGAAATTCCAAATTGATGAGATTTAAAAAGTATGTGCTTCGATAAATCCGCGAATTCACAAAATCAAAAATGTTTCGCAGGAGCAATGATTATTTTTATTAATATTCAGATTTATAAAACATGAAAAAAAATTGCCGACGGATAAAAATGAACAAGAAAAGAATGCCTCACATATTTTGGGTTAAAACCCACTAAGATAAGTCATTGCAAAATCCGTTGACTAAAGTCAACGGAAATAAGAAAAATATTGCCGTCTGCTTTAGCTGACGGAATACCTCTCCCCTCTTTGAAATAAATCAAATGAGACTGGCTTTAGCCACATTGAATATTAGACTTAATGAACGAAATACAGAAAAAATTCCGTTCTCTACAAAACCAAAATTCAACTATGAACTCATTCAAAATGAAATTAACTTTTTGCACCACCAATTCCTTTTTGATTTTTAATGATTCCGGGATGCGCACATTCCGAAAAAACGGAAGAATTAAAAGAAGCAATTTAAAAATCCACCCGATTCTGCTAAACCCGGAGTTTACTGGTATTTCATGGATGGAAATCTGTCGCGCGAAGAGATGACAAAAGATCTGGAATCCATGAAAGAAGTGGGCATCAGTAACCTGATTTTTCTTGAAGTTGGAATTGGTGTTCCCCGCGGCCCGGTTGATTTTATGAGCGAAGAATGGCAGGATTTATATGTTCACGCGGTTAGGGAAGCTGAACGGCTGGGTATCAAAATACTGCTTGGCGCAGGTCCCGGATGGTGCGGCAGCGGCGGCCCGTGGGTAAAACCCGAAGAGTCGATGAAACATCTGGTTTTTAGTGAAACAGAAATTTCGGGCAATAAAAAAGTTGATATCACGCTTCCGGTTCCCGAACAGCGAAGTACGCCCTGGCATAAAATGAAAGATGATTATTATGAAGATGTTGCGGTTTATGCTGTCCCCGCTTCTGCAAAACCTGTAATTAAAGATATCAACGAAAAAGCGCTGTATGAAAGATATCCGTATTCTTCATATCCAAATGTAAAAACCCATTTGCCGGCGCCTGCAGAATTATGATGAACCAGAGGAAATCAGAAGTCTGGACCAGAAAGAAATTATTAACGTTTCTGAATTTCTGAAATCAAACGGACAATTTGTGTGGAATGCTCCGGAAGGAAACTGGACTATCGTTAGAATGGGAATCCGTGTAACCGGCGCAAGCACTCGTCCTGCTCCGGAACCTGCAATTGGTCTTGAATCTGACAAACTCAATGCAAAGGCTTTTGAGAACCACCTGAAAAATTTCACCGATATTTTATTGGAAAAAACTTCTCCACGAAAAGAAGGAATGGGTTGGACAGGTTTTCACATGGATAGCTGGGAGAGCGGCGCTCAAAACTGGACAGAAGGAATTGTGGATGAATTCAAAAAAAGACGGGGTTATGACCCTGAACCTTATTTCCTGACTTACACCGGACGGGCAATTCAAAGTCTAGAAATCAGCGAGCGGTTTTTATGGGATTTACGGCAAACCTGTAAGGAGCTGCTTCTTGAAAACCATGCTGAGTTTGCCAAAGATTATGCGCACAAAAACGGATTGGAACTGACCATAGAACCTTACGATATGAATCCCGGCAGGCGACCTTGATTTGGGCGCGGTTGCCGATGTGATTATGGCTGAATTCTGGAGTAAAGGATTTGGATTCGACACACCTCGTATGCAGTATTTGCAGGCCACTTCCATTTCTCACATTAAAGGGAAGGCCGGTTGTGGGAGCCGAAGTGTTTACATCCAACAATAACGAGGCCTGGCAACAATATCCGTGGTCGATGAAAGACCAAAGCGACTGGGCGCTGGCACATGGAATTAACCGCTTTGTTTACCACACATTTGCACACAAACCTTTGGGCGAAGAACACCGTCCGGGAATGACAATGGGGCCTTATGGCGTTCACTGGGACCGCGGACAAACCTGGTGGCCAATGGTTGATGCCTATCACCAATACATTAGCCGCTGTTCACATGTATGCAGCAGGGGCAAGCAGTTTCCGATATTCTTTACCTCACTCCCGAAGGAGCGCCAATGATATTTTATGCCACCTGCCGATGCGCTGGAAGAAAATGGCATGCATCCCCGATAAAAAAGGATACGGATTTGATGGTTGTTCTCCAAAAATGCTGATGGAACGGGCTGGAGTTGAAAACGGGAAAATTGTTTTTCCGGGAGCTTCATCCTACGAAATTATGGTATTGCCCAATTTTAAAACCATGACTCCCGAACTTCTGGAGAAAATTGCTTCATTGGTTGAAAAGGGTGCAAAAATAATTGGAATACCTCCAGTAAAATCGCCGAGTCTGACAGATTATCCAAATTGCGATGAAAAGGTAGAAAACTTGGCCGAAAAACTTTGGGGTTCACTTCAAACACCCGAAAAAATAAGCTGAAATAAAATATGGAGAAGGCAGCATATTTTGGGGAGGCAAATCTCATAATATCCATGCTGATTCGACTTTATCCTGACTATAAAAATACGATTGAAATTTTGTCCAAATTGGGTATTCAGCAGGATTTCAGTTCGGCAAATAACACAATCCGATTTGGGCATCGCAAAACTGCGGACAAAGATATTTATTTTGTGGCCAACAGAACTGATGTATTTCAGGAAACAGCAATGTACTTTTCGGGCTGAAGGAGAACCTGAAATATGGATTGGCACAACCGGGGAAACACGGAAAATTACTGATTATTCGGTCAGTAAATGGCATAACAACAATTCCCCTGGAATTCTTTCCTTACGAAAGTTTCTTTGTTCATTTTCAATACGGGTAACGAACGGAAAATCCTCATCAAAAAAGGAAAAGGCAACTTCCCCGTATTCACAGAAGTTAATGACGATTGAAGGCCCGTGGAATGTGTCATTCAATCCAAAATGGGGTGGGCCGGAAAAAATCAAATTTGAAAAACTGCAGGACTGGACAGAACACGAAATGCGGGGAATCAAATATTACTCCGGAATTGCTACCTACAAAAAGTCATTCCACATCAAAAACATCGAAAGTAAAAATCAAAATATTACATCGACCTTGGTGTTGTGAATGATATTGCCAGGGTAAAACTGAACGGAAAAGATATTGGTGTAGTTTGGTGCGCTCCCTGGCGAATTGATATTTCGAATGCTTTGCAGGAGGGAACAAACGAACTTGAAATTGAGGTTGCCAACCGCTGGATTAACCGTTTGCTGGGCGACAGGCTGGAACCCGATGCCAACGTAAGAACCGTAAAATTTGAGAATGGGCTGCTGGGAGGAAAAGAATTTACAACCGGAAGATATACTTTTACAATTGACGTAGCGATGCGGTCATTTAAGTTTACAGAGCCGCTTTCCTCGGGATTGATGGGGCCGGTTACTATTCAGCAAGTTTATTAAAAGTCAATATATAAAAACATGAATTATATGAAATCACTGAGTCTATCTATCTTATTCATTACGGTCAATTTGTTGTTCTCCTGCCAGCACCAAACAAATAATTCGATGTTGCGTATTGAAAATCTGACATGTGAATATCTTGAAAATCCTGCCGGTATTGATGCTTTAAATCCGCGTTTAAGTTGGCAACTCACATCAAACCAGCGTGGTGATAAGCAGACTGCCTATCACTTGCTTGTTGCCAGTTCGCAAAACAAACTTGACAAGAATACAGGTGATGTTTGGGATACCGGAAAGTTAAACTCAGATCAATCCATTCATGTTGAATACGATGGGAAACCACTTGAATCCGGAATGCCTTGTTACTGGAAGGTTCGCGTGTGGGACAAAGATGGCAATCCATCGCCCTGGAGCCAGCCGGCCAAATGGTCGATGGGACTTTTAAATCCGGATGATTGGAGTGCCCAATGGATTGGTTCGCCGGACTCGGTCACTGCACCTTATTACAGACATTCATTCCAATTGGACAATACTCCGGAACAAGCTTTTATCTACCTTGCTTCCCTCGGGTACTTCGAGCTATACATAAATGGCGAAAAAGTGGGCAACGAAGTGCTTGCCCCGGCGGTATCAAATTTTAGTGAACGGACCTACTACCAAACCTACGATATAGCCGGCTATCTGAAAAAAGGCAGTAACAGTATCGGAATCTGGATGGGGACGGGATGGTATTCTCCCGGATTACCGGGAGTGAAACATCATAGCCCTGTTGTAAGGGCTCAACTGGAAATTTCCGGTAAAAAACCACAACGTATAATCACCGATTTAACATGGGAAACCAAACCAAGCGAAAGATCACTTATTGGTCAATGGCGCTGGGGAAAATTTGGCGGGGAATTGGTCGATGCACGATTAATCGATGCGCATTGGTGGAATGACCAACAGTCAACAAAGGGCTGGCAGCCTGTTGTACATGTGGAAACAGCCGATGTGCCCTGCACCTTCCAGAAATGCCGGAATAACATTGAGCTTGCAGAAATTGCTCCGGTATCAGTAGAACAATTGGACGATACGACTGTAATTGTTGATTTTGGCACCAATCTCACGGGTATGTTGAAGATGAATTTTCGTGACCTCGATGCCGGACAGAAAATCACTATCCACTATGCCGATTTGGATGGCCGGGATCCGGAGGAAACCTGGCGCGTTGGTATGGGATATAAGGGTTTTGCTACCTATAATCAGCGCGATGAGTTTATCTCTGCAGGAAAAAAGAGGAACAGTTTACCAATGTGTTCAATTATCACGGCTATCGTTATGCACTGATCGAAGGATTAAATTATATGCCCCAAAAGGAAGATTTGACAGCAATTCCTGTAGAGACAGAAGTTCCTGAAGTAGGTTCATTCAGTTGTTCCAATGACCTTATACAACCGTATCCACAAAATGGTACGATGGACTTACCGGGCTTTGAACCTGGGTGGCCAGACTGTGGATTGTCCCCAACGCGAAAGAGTTGGCTACGGAGATGGTCAAACGATTATGGATCTTGGATGCTATAATTTTGATGCATCAACCTTGTACACCAAATGGTCAGAAAACTGGTGGGATGAGCAGAAAGAAGATGGTTTTGTCCCATTTGTTGCCCCAACGCCTCACAAAACCGGGGGCGGGCCGGCCTGGGGGGCAATGAGCATTGTGGTTCCCTGGAAAACCTACCTCTTCTATAACGACAAAAAGCTACTTGAAACCGGGTATCCGTACATGAAAAAATACATAGAATACCTTGGCGCACATAGTAAAGATGGTATTCTTCAGGATATATTCCCCGGTGAAAAGTGGCACAACCTGGGCGATTGGGTACCTCCGGGCAGAGGAATGGATAAAAGTGAATGGGTGGATGAAAACTCGCGCCGTTTTTTTAACAACTGTTACCGGGCTTACCTGCTTCAGATTATGATGAAAGTTGGAGCGATTCTCGATAAGACGGAGGACGTTAAAGCATTCGGGCAGGAATTGGAAATCGCAAGACATGCAGTACACGAAAAATGGTTTAATCCGGAAGATACTACGTATGCCAATGGTGAACAGCCTTACCTGATATTTCCTTTAAAAACCGGAATAACTCCGGATGAGCTAACAGACGCCGTATTTGAGAAGTATGTTCATACAATGTTGGTGAAGGACAAGGGACACCTGAACACCGGAATGATTGGCACGCAAATTACATTTGATTACCTGCTTGAAAACAACCGGAATGACCTGATAGATATTATGGTGAATCAAAAGACTTACCCAGGCTGGGGATATATGGTAGAAAAAGGGGCAACAACCGCCTGGGAACAATGGAATGGATATTATTCCCAGATACACTCTTGCTTTCCATATATTGGCGGCTGGTTTTACCGTGGTCTTGGCCGGCATACAGTGGGATTCAGAAAACCCTGGTTTTAAAAACATCATACTTCGTCCTGCACTGGTTGAAAGTGTAAACTGGGTGAAATGCAACTATAACTCGATTTATGGTAACATTATCAGCAACTGGCAAATAGAGGGGAATCGTTTTAAATGGGAAGTAACAATTCCTGTAAACACTACAGCAACTGTGTATATACCAGGAAACAACATTTCGGAAGGTGGTTCACCTGTTGAAGATGCTGAAGGAATCACTTTTATTAAAATTGAAGATGACGTCAACGTGTACAAAGTGGAATCTGGAAATTATAATTTTGAAAGTAAATAATTAAAAAATGAAAAACCGAAATTGGTTAGAGAATACGTTAATGCTTATAGCTCTGTTATTTCTTCTAACGTTTTGTACGGCACACAATAAATTAGCGCCAGCTGAATATCAAAAAATTCAAACCGGTTTTATTACACCCCACGACACCAACACAGTTTGGTGCTACTGGTACTGGATAAATGATGACATTTCGAAAGAGGGAATTACCAAAGACCTGGAAGCCATGAAAAAGGTGGGGATTGGCGCGGCTTTTATAGGCAACATAAATCCGCCGGAAGTGGACGGCCCCGTTCCTATTCTCAGCGATTACTGGTGGGAGTGCATGGTTCATGCAGTTAACGAGGGAAAACGAATTGGCGTTGACATCGGTACATTTAATTCGCCGGGATGGAGCCAGTCGGGAGGCCCGTGGGTAAAACCGGAAATGGCTATGCGCCACATGGTTTATGCTGAAATAAAGGTAAAAGGCCCGGGAAAAGTGCAGGTACAATTACCGCAGCCCGGAAAGCAGTTTCAGGATGTAAATGTGATGGCTTTCCCTGCTGTTCAGGCAGAAAAAACAACTCTTTCAAATGCCAATTCGAAAATAAGCAGTAACCCGGAAATGGACAACATCAGCAACCTGATGGATGGCGACACAACAACGGTTGCTTATTTTCTGAGGGATGGCGGTGATTATACCATTGATATAAAATCTGAAAAAACCATTACTGCACGCAGCATTCAACTTTTTCCAGGGAAACAGCGGATAAAATGCAACTGTGAATTGTATGCCCTGGTCGATGGCAAATATAACCTGGAAAAAACCTTTGAATTCGACAGAAGCAATATGGCGGTAAATGTTGGCCCCGATGTTTACGGCCCGGTTTCCATTGCGCTGCCCGGGATTGCTTCCAGTGCGTTCCGATTGGTTTGCCGCAGTGTCAATAATCAGTGGAATGCCAAATCAGGATTTTCTGAAATTGCCATTTCCGAAGCACCGGTTTTGGAACACTATGTGGAGAAAAAACTGGGTAAAATGTTCCCTTCGCCGCTGCCAGAATGGAACAGCTATATCTGGGAAAACCAGGAAAATGTTGAGCTTGATGATTTAAAAATTAAAGCGGGCAATGTTATCGACATTTCAGATAAAATGGATGCCGGCGGAATACTGACTTGGGAAGTCCCGGAGGGTGAATGGACGGTTATGCGCTTTGGAATGACTCCCACAGGCACAAAAAACTCCCCTTCCGCCCCGCAGGGAAAAGGCTACGAAATTGACAAAGCCAGCGAAGAAATTGCCCGCTTTCATTTTGATAATTATGTGGGAGCATTGTTAAGTCGCATTCCTGAAGAAAGTAAATGCGCCCTCAAATATGTGGTTGCTGATAGCTACGAGCAGGGGTCGCAAAACTGGACGGATAATTTTGAAAAGACATTTAACGACAAATATGGCTATAGCGCCCGGAAATATTTGCCGGTTTTTGCCGGCCGGATAGTAAACAGCGTAGAAGAATCGAATCGTTTTCTTTGGGATTTAAGAAGATTGGTTGCCGATGAAATTGCTTACGAATATGTTGGTGGTCTGCGTAAAATCAGTAATGAAAATAACCTGCAACTCTGGCTCGAAAATTACGGGCACTGGGGCTATCCTTCCGAATTTCTGATGTATGGCGGGCAGTCAAATTTGGTTGGAGGAGAATTTTGGAACGAGGGTTCCTTAGGCGACATTGAATGTAAATCGGCATCATCTGCTGCGCATATTTACGGAAAACCTGTAGTTTCCGCCGAAGCTTTTACTGCTTCCGGGAAAGGGTATATGAGGCATCCGGCGTTGCTGAAAAAGCGTGGCGACTGGAGCTTCACCGAGGGAATCAATCATTTTGTGCTTCATTTATTTATTCATCAACCCGATGATATACGGATTCCGGGCGTAAATGCCTGGTTTGGAACTGAATTTAATCGTCATAACACGTGGTTTGAACAATCGGAAACATGGATAGAATATTTGCGTCGCTGTCAGCACATGTTGCAACAGGGACAGTATGTGGCCGATGTGTGCTATTTTATTGGCGAAGATGCCCCAATGATGACCGGCGGGAGAATTCCGGAACTCCCGGCAGGATATTCTTACGATTATATAAATGCCGAAGTAATTCTTAAAAGGCTTTCGGTTAAGGATGGAAAGTTTGTATTGCCCGATGGTACTTCATATAAAATTATGGTATTACCGCCTATAAAAACTATGCGCCCCGAATTACTCGCAAAAGTAGAGGAATTAGTGAGCCGGGGAGGCGTAATTTTGGGTCGTGCGCCTGAGAAATCGCCAAGCCTGCAAAATTTTCCTGAATGTGATAAGCAGGTACTGGAAATTGCGCAGAAACTTTGGGGAGCAGAAAAAGAAATCTCGACAAAAATGAAAAAGTTTGATAAAGGTTATGTGGTGGATGAACTGGATTTGGAAACAGCTCTTGAAGCATTGAGTGTACAAAAAGATGTGAATGTCGATGAGAACCTGAATGTGCTTTGGACACACCGCAGCTTGCCGGAAATGGAGATTTATTTCCTTACCAACCAAAGCGAAGAATTGATTAGCTTCGAACCATCTTTCAGGGTTTCCGGCATGAAACCGCAATTGTGGGACGCGGTAACAGGTGAAATCAGGGTTTTAAATGAATACACCAAAACGGACGGGAGAATTTCCGTTCCCCTGAAAATGGAAGCTCACCGCAGTTGGTTTGTGGTGTTCACCAATAATTCGGAAAATGTGGATAATGGTTTTCAAAAGAATTTTCCGGAACTCCAACCCATTCATACCATAAATAGTGAATGGATGGTAGATTTTCATAGAAAGAGATCGGTCCTGAATTTCCTGTAAAATTCGAGTATTTAACAGACTGGGCGCACTCTGAAAGCGAGGAAATAAAATATTATTCGGGAACAGCCGTATATGAATCCTCCTTTGAACTAAAGGAACTGCCTGAAAACAATGAACTCTATATTGATTTGGGCGAGGTAAATGTGATGGCGAAAGTAAGACTAAACGGCGCAGATGTTGGAGGAACCTGGATGGCACCTCACCGTTTAAAAGCCACGCAACATATTTTAGCGGGCACCAATAAAATTGAAATCGAGATTGTGAATCTTTGGCGGAACCAATTGATAAGAGATAAAAACTTACCGGACGAACAACGTAATACCTGGCTTTTGGTTGATGATATTCGCGAAAATGAAGGGCCACTTCCATCTGGTTTGTTGGGGCCGGTTACAATACAAAAAGTTATAAATGATTAATTAAGTAGAACTATAATGACCAAAGTGGGATTATTTGCAATTGGCCTCGATACCTATTGGCCGCAATTTGAGGGACTGCACGATAACCTGAAAGGGTATCAGCAACAAATTAAAACTAAAATTGAAAATTTTGGGGTGGAGGTTATTGATGCCGGAATGGTTGACAACCCCGTAAAAGCGCGCGTCGCAGCTGACTTATTGAAATCACACGATTTAGAAATTGTTTTTCTGTATGTTTCCACTTATGCATTGTCTTCCACAGTCTTGCCAGTGGCTCAAAAGGTAAAAGTACCGGTTGTTGTTTTAAATCTTCAACCTGTCCCCCAATTGGATTACGCGGCGTTTAACCAACTCGGCGACCGCGGAAAGATGACAGGCGTGTGGCTGGAACATTGCCAGGCCTGCTCAGTGCCCGAAATTGCCAGCGTGTTTAACCGATCCGGAATTCAGTACGATTTTGTAACCGGATATTTGCAGGACGAAGAAGCATGGAGTGAAATAAAAGCCTGGACAGAAGCTGCCCGTGTAGCGGAGGCCATGCGCAACAATCGTCTGGGTGTGTTGGGCCATTATTATGGTGGCATGCTCGATGTTTACACCGACCTCACCGAACAAAGTGCCACATTTGGTACCCACATCGAAATGCTGGAAATGTGCGAGTTGAAGAAATTTCGTGATGCGGTTGCTGATTCCGAAATCCGGGAAAAGATAAAAGAATTTCATGCTGCCTTTGAAGTTTCATCCGAATGTGAACCGGCTGAAATTGAGCGGGCTGCACGTACTTCGGTTGCCCTTGATAAGTTGGTGAAGGCACACAATCTGGGGGCGATGGCGTACTATTATGAAGGAGAAGAGGACAACGAATACGAAAATATCGTGACTTCCATAATTGCCGGAAATACCTTACTAACCGGAAAAAATATTCCTGTGGCCGGCGAGTGCGAAGTAAAAAATGCGCAGGCCATGAAAATCATGGCCGAATTTGGCGCAGGCGGTTCATTTTCAGAATTCTACCTAATGGATTTTAAAGACGATGTGGTATATCTTGGACACGATGGTCCAGCGCATTATGCCATTGCCGAAGAAAAAGTTAAACTGGTTCCACTGCCCATATATCATGGAAAGCCCGGAAAAGGTCTTTCCATACAAATGAATGTAAAAAACGGACCGATAACTTTACTTTCAGTGGTTGACGGAAAAGAGGGGATATTCTTGCTGGTGGCGGAAGGCGAATCAATTGAAGGGCCGATACTACAAATCGGAAACACAAACAGTCGCTATCAATTTCCGATTGGTGCAAAAGAATTTATCAATCAATGGTCAAAGCAGGGGCCGGCACACCATTGTGCTATCGGGTTGGGGCATATCGCGGATAAGATTGAGAAGCTGGGGCAAATACTCAATATGAAAGTGGTGCAAATTTGTTAATGCAAAACTGTTAAACCATAAGTAGGAATTCAAGAGAAAGGGTATTGCGAGCCTTTGGCAGAATAAAAGGAAATGACCGTATTCCTATCCAGTTTGATTAACGCAGACCCTTATATAAGCGTTTTGCAAAAGAATTGGGAATTCCAAGAATATTCATCGAGCATCTGTATGAAGATTTTACCTGTCGCATCAGCGCTAATGAACTGCGGCTGGTCACGGGGTGTAAGGTAGCGGTAAAATGTGCTTCTGCTTCAGACAATTTTTTAATTGAACCAAATGAAAAATTCGATGAACAACTTTCTTACCTTCATTTTAACAGCTATTATAATTATTAGCTGCTCAAATAAAAACAAATCCACAAACGGAACAAATGATGTTTACACTCACGTAAAATCAAAATTCCAAAATCCGGAAACATCCAGCGGCGTGAATTGCTGGTGGTGGCTTAATAGAAATGTAAATAAAGCCGCTATCACAAAAGATTTGGAAGCAATGAAATCACGTAATTTTCAGGGAGCGATGGTTTTTGATGCCGGAGGGCATAATCAAAGAGGAAACCATGATATACCCGCAGGTCCTCTGTTTGGCTTGGATGAATGGAATGAACTGTTTGTGTTTGCGCTTGACGAAGCCAAACGACTTGGACCGGAAATAGGATTTAATATCCAGAGCGGCTGGAATTTAGGTGGACCTCGCGTAACACCACAATACACAGCAAAGCAGATAACATTTTCTGAAGCAAAAGTTTCAGAGAGCAATATTTTTTCTCTGAAATCAAAAATACCAAATACACGGAGGGATTTTTACGAAGACATTGCGGTTTTGGCATTTCCAATTGTTGAGCAGCAAAAAACCGATGAGACTATTACTTACCTTAATTTAAAACTGGGGTTTCACGAACTTGGCGGTTCAGACGGGATAAAGAACTACGGATTCAGCGATATTGTGATGAGTGAGTTCTGGTCGCCGTCGCCACACAGGTCGAAACCGCAAAACAGATTCTACCTGAAACAGGCTTCTTCAGCAGCACACATTTACGGGAAAAAGATTGTTGGCGCCGAATCGTTTACCACCATTGGACCCCATTGGAACGACGAGTTGTGGCACGACCAGAAATCATTCTTCGACCATGAAATTTGTGCGGGATTGAACCGGATGTATTTTCCTGACTTCGACACTTGGGTGTCCCAGACCATTTTGACCTCTGTAGAATCGCATAAACGCGATTTTGTATAATTTTTTTCACAAATACTCAATCGTAGAACAGTTAAGTTTAGTTTGGGTGTCCCAGTGTCGAAGTCAGGAGAAGCACACATTTACGGGAAAAAGATTGTTGGCGCCGAATCGTTTACCACCATTGGACCCCATTGGAGCGACGAGTTGTGGCACTGACCAGAAATCATTCTTCGACCATGAAATTTGTGCGGGATTGAACCGGATGTATTTTCATACCTTCACCAGCTCGCCGCCTGAAATGGAATTGCCCGGTCAGGAGTATTTCGCCGGAACCCATGTCAATCCACAGCTTACCTGGTGGGAGCAGTCAGGACCGTTTATCGATTACATGCACCGCACACAATCTGTCGTTCAGGAAGGAAAATTCATGGCCGATGTATACTCTATTATTACGGCGACCATGTACCCAATGTATTTTCGTATAAGCATGCTGATTTGGCCGGAGTAATGCCCGGTTTTGTTTACGATGTAACCGATGGAACCATTTTCCTGCAATTGAAAGTAGAAGATGGAAAAATTATTGTTCCGGGAGGGAATACAATACCGTGTGCTGGTTCTGCCCGAACATAAAATAATATCGATGGCAGTACTGGAAAAAACGGAAGAATTATTGCAGCAGGGAGCAACTGTTATTGGCTATAAACCAGAAAAACTGACGAGCCTGGTTGGAGGAACAGAAACAAAACAAAAGTTTCAAAAACTGGCCAATAAAATTTGGGGAGAACAAACTTCAGAAGAGGGCGAAAAAGAATATGGAAGTGGGCATGTTGCCAGGGGAATGACGGCAAGAGAATATCTTGATGTCGAAAGATATTCCTGCCGATTTTGATATTTTGGAAAACGACAGCAAAACCGACACCGATTACATTCATTACACCATTGGTGAAAACGATGTCTATTTTGTTTCCAATCAATCTACCGAACGGCAAAAAATTAATGCCCGTTTCCGGGTATCAGGAAAAACAACCTGAATTGTGGAATGCATTAACTGGAAATATTCGCGAGGCCAAAGCTTTTTCACAACAAAATGGGTTGACCATTGTGCCGTTGACACTGGAGCCTTACGGCGCAGTGATGGTTGTATTCAACAAAAAAATCTCAGCAAGCATACAAGCTGCTGTTAACAGGAATCATCCCGATTTTGAAACAATCGCAGAAATAACCGGGGAATGGACCGTCAATTTTGATACCAAATGGGGCGGACCGGGCACTGTGACATTTAATGAATTATTGGATTGGACACAGCATTCCGATGAAGGAATCAAATATTATTCAGGCACTGCCATTTACACTAAAACCTTTGATATTGATTTTGAACCGGAAAAAGATAAGCAGTACTTTTTGACCTTGGGAAATGTAAAAGATGTGGGTATTGCTGAAGTAAAATGAATGGGAAAGACAAAGGCATTGTCTTGGACATCACCATTCAGAGTGGAGATGACCATTACAAAAAGGTGAAACACACTCGAAATTAAAGTGGTAAATTCGTAGTATAACCGTGTGGCCGGCGACCAGACTTTTCCCGATAAGAAACAATATACATCAACCAACATCGACTTAAAACATGATTTCAGAGGCAGACCAATCGATGAGATTCCATTGGAAACATCAGGATTACTGGGGCCGGTTAGAATTGAAATTCAGTAATAAGGTGCAAAGCAAATTCGCTGATCGGAATAGTTGCTGAAGTACAGAGAAAAGATTAGAATTGATTATTGAGAATCAAATATAAACGTAAATGCAAGCAATCTTAGGAGTTTTATTTCATTCACTTGGTGGCTTTGCTGCCGGCAGTTTTTACAAGCCTTTCGATAAAGTAAAAAATTGGGCGTGGGAGAGCTACTGGATTGTTGGCGGTCTTTTTTCCTGGTTAATCATTCCACCATTGGCGGCATGGATTACGGTTCCCGGTTTCGCCGAAATTATATCTGCTTCTTCCATCCACATAATTTTATTAACCTATTTCATGGGGCTGATGTGGGGAATTGGTGGCTTGACCTATCGATTGGGAATCAGGTATCTGGACGTCGATGGTAGTTGTTGTTTTGGGCATTACAGCCGCTTTTGGGGCCTCGGTCCGCCCACCACTATAACATTTCTCCGGTTGAAGGGAAAATGTCGTTCACTGATATGTTAACTAATCCTGAGGACAGTTGGCGCTGTTTGGCGTAGCAATTTGTCAGATCGGCATTGTCTTTTCGGGAAAAGCAGGCATGATGAAAGAACGGGAGATTTCAAAGGAAGAGAAAGTGAAAAGTGTGAAAGATTTCAGCCTAGTAAAGGGATTGGTCGTTGCCACTGTCTCCGGAATATTAGTGCATTTTGCAACTATGGTATTGAAGCGGGAAAACCTTTGGCAACCGCCGCTGTTGCAGCAGGGCATGATCCGCTCTATCAAAATAATGTGACGTTCGTAGTCATTTTGTGGGGTGGATTTACGTCTAATTTTATTTGGACAACTATTTTGAATATTAAAAATAAGTACTTTCGGGAATTATGTTGATGCTTCAAAACCATTACGAAACAACTATTTATTTGCTGCTTTGGCTGGTACTATCTGGTTTATGCAGTTTTTCTTTTACGGGATGGGAGAAAAGCAAGCTCGGTAATGGCGCCAGTTCCTGGATACTGCACATGGCTACCATAATACTTACTGCTAATTTTTGGGGGTTTTACAGAAAAGAATGGATAGGCGTTCAACAAAAAACAATACGGACCATTTTAATTGGAATTATGCTTATTCTACTTTCGGTAGTTATTGTTGGCATTGGAAATTCGCTCGAGAAATCGGCTTCAGGAAAATTAAAGGAGCAACGCTAAAAGGTTGCCTAATGCTTCCCTTCATCTATCCTGCTAATTCAGCCTGATATTCGAAAGGCTTTGGTCCCAAAACGTATTGCGTTGATGACCGGTGGATGGAACCAAACTTCAAACACTTCGGCAATGAGACCAATGTGCTTGTCGAAATTTGTTTGAGTCGCTATCCTTTCTTCCTTCACAGTGAAATATTCACGCACACCTCGACAAATCTCTCATCAAATGCTGTAAAAACTGTATGGCGACAGGGTGCGTTCGTAAATGCCGTCTACCCAGCACAAAAATCGCATACCCGTTTTCCTGAGGCGGAAGCGGTTATCAGTTCCCGGGATTTTAGCTGATGTGCCGTCATCCCCAGTTAAAATCCCGCAAACCGCTGGAAGAAGTGGCAAAAGACCTCAATCCAATGATACTGGGTATTATCGGAATTACTACCATAAATTCAGAAGGAGCGATATGCGTGAGGTGTGGTGGCAGCTAACTAATCGACTACTGAAATGGGTAAAATGGGAAAAAGGCCTGTACAAGAAAAGCAAGTATTCGATACTTGAAAACCAAGTACAAGGAGCGGCCCAACCTTTTTGCACATTGGTTTCTGGTATGTCCATAAAATAGAGATATTTGAGAGACTTAACAACATGAAGAGCCGTGTGAGGTGAGAGTCTCACGCACGGTTCCGTGGGAAGGTGAAGGTGGGATTCCTTCGCCTGACCCGATTGGATTGTAGGATGCGTTTTGAGGTAGCAGGAAAGCATCCCTTTTTTTAAGCGTGACAAAGTGATAGTAGTGTTTAGAATTGGGCTTTGGGCTACTGCCCATCCTCCTTTTCTTCCCTCCCTGCATCCTGGCCCCTCGCTAAAATGATCCTCTGGGATCATTTCTTTACGCTCGGTCCTTCCATGCGTAGTCATGGTCTTGTTCAACTCCCAATCTGATAAGGTTTTTACGCTTTCGCTCAGGCTTCTTCTCCTTAAAGCTTTCGGGACCATATAAAGTAACGAAGACGGTTTCTCAGCCAATCATCGAGTGAATTCAGCCTTAGCATTAATGTACATTCGTACATTATTTATATCCGTACCCCAATGTTATTTCGCACAGTTCACGCAATACAAGCTTTCAGGCCGAATGAGGATTCGTCCTATTGGAATTGGTTTTTGACATTTTAGACAAATGCCAAACTCAGGACTGCCAACTTTTGAAAGAACTTGTCTTAAATTATTCAGTTTGGCTTCAGCTTGTCTTAGTGCGGCTTCCATGACGCTTCTATTATTAATGGCGTCCATTCTTAAAATTCGTCCGATTGCAACATCAGGTGCAACAGGTTTTGTCATTTCCTGATATTCTAAAATGAGTTGCTCGGTCATAGCAATTTCATCTATTAATTTTTGTTTAAAATGGTCATTTTCCATAAGTCAAAAGTATGATTTTTAGGTTGCTTGTGTCGTCCGCGGCACTTGGAGGTAACGAATCGCTATACAATGCATTGCGCATAACCTTCATTTCTATCCAAGCTATCCCTGAATCGTCAAAACTCCAAATTCGTACTACCTGTTTCGTAAGGCCACGAAGCAGGGCAACAGGTGAGCATGAAGAATATTTACAACCTACAAAGTACATTAAACCCGGGTCATATTCCAGCGGATTGTAGTAATTTGTCGGTATAAAACAATCGCGTATGAAATCATATATTCCTGCCATATTGATTCTGATGTTGTATCAGTTGGGATGCAAACCACCCGTGCCACTATACCTGGGGCAGGGGATCATGGCCGGAGAGGCAACTGACAGTTCCGTCATGCTTCAAACCCGAATCACGGCATCAGACACGCTGGTCGGTGGCGATCTGAAGGGAGCCGAAGCTCAGGTACGCTTCGAAATGTCAGAGGATGAGAATTTCAAAAAGTCCCTATTTTCTGATTTGCTATACGCGGATAGTACGACCGATTACATCGTAAAATATACTTTCACTAAGCTGAAACCGAACCAACGGTATTTTTATCGCGCATCCTATGGCAAAAATATCGACCACCCCACCGTCAGTAAGGTCGGAACCTTTATCACCAATGCCGGAAAGTATGTTGAAGCAACCAATAGCCTTGTTGTCGTCACAGGTATGAATTATTATCACTTTCATTATGGTCCGTACGACAGCGCCAAAGCGTACAACGGCGATGATAAAGCGCTCGGCTATCCTGCACTGGCAGCAATTCTTGCGCTGAAACCCGATTACTTTATCGGCACCGGAGATAATGTGTATTTTGACCATCCCGCAAAGAAGGACTTCAGCAATGCCTTGAAACGGGGCAAAAAACCGCATCCCGGTGGTTATGATGGCAACGAAGTAACGGATGAAAAAGGAATGCGAAGAAAGTACCACGAACAGTTTGTTCAACAGCGGTTTCAGGACTTGTTTTTCAACACTGCTACCTACTGGGAAAAGGATGATCATGACTATCGCAAAAATGACGCTGATCCCTACGTTGAATTCCCCATATCCCATGAACTCGGCATGCAAAACTTCAGAGAGCAACTCCCTGTCGTTGACCCGGAAAGCGACAAGCCAACGTATCGTACGCACCGGATCAATAGTGAACTCCAGATTTGGATGGTCGAAGGGCGCGATTTCAGGAGCCCCAATGATATGCCCGATGGTCCTGATAAAACCATTTGGGGAAAAGAACAACTGATATGGCTGAAAGAAAGTTTATCAGCGAGCGACGCGGTTTTCAAATTGTTAATTTCCCCAACACCCATGGTCGGGCCGGACGACGCCTCGAAGAGCGACAATCACGTAAACCCCGACGGCTTTCGCCATGAAGGCGAGGCCTTTTTTGACTGGCTTATTGATCAGGGTCTGGATAAGCGGAACTTCTACATTGTGTGCGGCGACCGGCACTGGCAGTATCATGCTATGCACCCGAAAGGGATTGAAGAATTCTCAACCGGGGCGCTGGTTGATAATAACTCCCGGGCAGGCAGACTGGCCGGTGATCCGGAAAGCACTGATCCCGATGCGCTGATAAAACAGTACTATATTCAGGGGACGCCGGAAGAAGCCTCAGGTGGATTTTTGATGATCAGGAATATTCCCGCCTCCATTCCGGAATTGCATGTGGAATTTTATGATGAAAAAGGTGTATTAGCATATAAAGTCATTAAGATGGCGGCACTTTAGGTCTCGATCACCAAATTGACAGGTAAGCTAATCACTCTGATTTCGAAATCCGGACCAATAAACAACTCACATTGGTTTCATGAATGAAAGAACATGTTCGTCCATGACCAAAAAAAACTTAGTTTCGCACTCAATTCAAACCAGATGCTTACAAAACGGATCATTCCCTGTCTAGATATCAAAGATGGTCGTACGGTGAAAGGTGTCAACTTTGTGCAATTGCGCGATGCCGGTGATGCTGTGGAGCAGGCTGCCATTTACGCGGATCAGGGTGCTGACGAACTGGTATTTCTTGATATTACGGCGACTTTAGAAAATCGTAAGACACTTGTGGAACTGGTTCGCCGCGTCGCAAAGCAAATCAATATTCCTTTTACCGTGGGCGGTGGCATATCTACGGTGCAGGATGTCAGCGCGCTGCTCAATGCCGGCGCAGATAAGATTTCCGTTAACTCCTCGGCAGTACGCCGCCCGGAGCTGGTAGATGAACTTGCCCTACAGTTTGGGAGCCAGTGCGTCGTCGTGGCGATTGACACGAAGAATTATGGCGAAAGAAACATCGTTCATACGCATGGTGGCCGCACGCCGACGGAGATAATCACTGAGTCATGGGCACGAGAGGTGCAGGAGCGGGGAGCCGGTGAAATACTCCTTACCTCCATGGATCACGATGGTACCAAGGCCGGCTTTGCCATCGAATTGACAGCTAAAATTTCAGGGGCGTTGCATATTCCGGTGATCGCTTCAGGCGGCGCGGGCACAATGGAGCACTTTTATGATGTATTTACCAATGGCGCTGCCGATGCAGCGCTGGCAGCCAGTATTTTTCACTTTAAGGAAATCCCCATACCTTCGCTTAAAAAATACCTTGGCGATCGCGGTTTGCCGATTCGTATTGTACATTGAAATGATTCTGTCAAATACGCTGATAATCCATGGATTTTAAACATAATTATACTACTTCAATGAATATTGACTTTAAAAAGGGCGGTGGTCTGGTTCCGGCAATAATACAGGATTGGATTACCGGTAAGGTATTGATGCTGGGTTTCATGAATGAAGATGCCCTTCGCAAAACAGAGATAGATAAAAAGGTTACCTTTTTTAGCAGGACAAAAGACCGCCTTTGGACAAAAGGCGAAACTTCCGGTAATTTTCTGATCGTGAAAGAAATCATATCTGATTGCGACAATGACACCCTTTTGATAAAGGCCGAACCAAAAGGCCCCACGTGTCATACCGGAGCTGATACCTGTTTCAGTGAGTCCAATGAAGCCAATGCACTGTTTCTCCATTACCTCCAGGGGATCATTAAAAGCCGGAAAGATAGTACGGCAGAAAAGTCGTACACGAAATCACTTTTTGAAAAAGGCATTAACAAAATCGCGCAGAAAGTAGGAGAGGAGGCCGTGGAATTGGTGATAGAAGCCAAAGGATTCGGACATGGATTTATTCCGAAATGAAGCGGCTGATTTGCTCTTCCACCTCTTAGTGCTTCTGGAAGCAAAAGGAGTGCAGCTTGAAGAGGTTATCGATGTTCTGGCCAAAAGGCATAAATAGTCTAAAATTTTCATTACCCGGTACTATTACCAAATCACCATCGTTCTAATCCAATGAAAAAAGTCGCCATCGTAGGTTTTGGTTTTATGGGCATGACCCATGCATCGCACCTGTTAAATCTGAAGGGTGTAAAGCTCAACGCCATTGTTGATCAGGATTTGAAGGGAATCGATGCCAAACTCGCTTCGAAGACAGGGAATTTCAGCACAGGAGGTATCGACCCGAAAGCGCTGGCGCGAATTCAAAAGTTCAGCAGCCTGGGCGAGTGCCTGGAAAAATCCGATATCGATGCGGTTCATATTTGCGTACATACCGACCTGCACGCGGAGCTAGCCTCCCAGGCCATGAAGGCCGGTAAGCATGTATTTCTTGAAAAACCCATGACCCTCGATGTACAAAAAGGCGAGGCCTTGATAACACTTGCCAATAAAAAAGGGCTATTATTCATGGTCGGCCATGTGTTGCGTTTCATGCCGTCCTATCGCTTACTGAAAAGATGGATCGACAGTGGTGAATTTGGCAAACTTACGTTCCTTTCCATGACAAGATTCTCAGGATTGCCGGCATGGGGGCAATGGAAAGAAAAGCGCAGGGATTTTGGCTCGTCGGGTGGAGCGCTCTTCGACCTGCTGATTCATGATATTGACTTTGTGAATTATCTTTTTGGCAGTCCTGATACCATCGAAAGCAGGATGATGCCCGGATTATTGAGCAATTATGATTTTATCGACGCATGGTGGACTTATCATGCTGCCGGATTAAAAGTGAAACTGGAAGGCGGGAATGTATTTCAAACCGGCTTGCCTTTTCAGGCCGGGTATATAGCCAATTTTGAAAATGCGAGCATTCAGTTTACCACCCTTTTCCCGGATATTATCAAAATTGCCGAAGGTGAAAATCTGCGTGAAGTACCGGCCAGCGATGGAACGGATGGATTTTTTAATGAAATAGAATATTTCCATCAATGCCTGCATCACGGCGCAGCGCCCATCGAATGCACGCCCGTCTCATCGCTCGAAACCATTAAATTGTGCTACAGGCATATTGAAGTTTAGCGATGTATTTGAATTGTGGAATCAAGTCACTCTTAGATGATTGAGTTCTAATTACAAATACTTCAGTTTGAGGTTCACTGTTGTCCCTTCGCCTAGTTCATAATGTTTCTTTGAAGGGTCGCCAGCTGTTTCTTTGAGCTTTATTTTTTCCCTGGAATCCAGTACAAGTACGCCTGATATTCCGGTTGGTACAGTTATGGATAAAACACGGTTTCCTTTTTTGCCTGAGCAACTAAAAGCAATAGGTCCGGAAGGAGTATAATTTTGAAGTTCAAGTAGCTCAAGAATGCCCGGCATTGGTTCAACGACGAATGTTTTATACCCCGGAGTTAAGGGCTTTATACCGGCCAGATCCATATAAGCTGTCAGCAGCGGCGCTATCGACGCATGGCTCCACTGCGAGCCAGTGTCTGGAAACACCTGCCAGTCTTCCTGCATGGTGTTGTTTTCGTATGCAGAGCGAAGTTGCTTCCATCGTGTATTGAGATCCTGAAAAATAGCATCTGGTTTTCCTGCTTTGCCCAGTGCCCAGAGATACCAGTTCGTGTTGGGCGGATACGACATTCCAAGATTTGCCGGACGCGCCACCAGGGTGTCGATCACGGCCTGATTGCGATTGCCCGGGCACAGATCGAACAGAACAGCAGTGGCTAATGAGCGGTCGCACATACTTTCAGTTTCTTCTTCGGCCAGCCATGGTTTGTTGTTGATGAACAGCATTTTGTTGCTGTCCCAAAAAACGTCGATTGTATTTTTGTGTAAAAAGTCTCCAAACTCCAGCGCCTGGTTTGCTACATCCGATTTATTCATGGCAATGGCAAGTGGATAAAACGCATTCTTCAGCATAGCTGCCGCATAAAGGTTAAAAGCGCATTGCTTGTGCCGCTGCTTTGCATAAGCGATATGATCTATCCAGACGGATGGTATTCCTACGTTTTCAACCGGGAGAAGACCGTCCTCCCGGACAATTGGGGGGGGGGGGGGGGGGGGGGGGGGGGGGGGGGGGGGGGAGGGGGAGGGACATTTCAGGTAATGAAAGAATTTTTCCAGCCTTGGCCACACTTCTTCAAGATCATCGAGCGTTCCGCTGTACATATAATGGTAGTAGCAATCGAAATTGAAGCCAATGCCATGATCCAGAATCGGGCCCCATTTCGTGAGCCCGAGTTGTCGTTGCGACAGCCGGTTTAACCGGTCGAATGCCGGCCAGGTATCCAGAAAATACCCATCGAGTGTCATGCCCTGGCTATACGTATTTACAAACCGGGCCGGAAGTTGGGTATTGCCGAAAACACGGTGAAGTGCATGCACTACATGCCCGAGATCACCACTATATTGTTGTCGCTCGCGCCCCATACCATCCACGATGGTTTCCTGGGAGTTATTGTACAAAGTATTGATGGAAGCATTGAGCAGCACCTGAAAGTTTTTATCTGATGTGCTAATCGATGCCGGATTTGGCCAGGGATACATCCGTCTTTTTGCACCTACATTTTTAACTGTAATACTGCCTGATGCGCCATGAATGTGCAGTTGTACCCAGCGAAAACTCTCAAAATCAAATGGCTGAAAATTGTTTTCCCCGGAACGGCATATAAACCTGGACCACGAATGATGGTGGTTGTTCATCAGACCCGGGCCGCCATTTTTGGTCAGTTCATGCCCTTCCTGTGTTAGCACTTCTATGTGTTGTACCGGCCGGAGCTTCAACAGTAAAATAGGGCCAGCCGACGATTTGTTCTGTAAATGAAAATGTTAAAACGACCGTTTGGTTGTCGTCATTGAGTTGAAATGTCCAGGGTTTTGCTTGAGAAATGACACTTATCGAAGAGCCCACTTCATAGGCATCGGGAACGATCATGTCAAAGTAATCCCCAATCGGTTGCTTCCACTTCAGATATAGCGCTTCTTCCAGCCTGCATTCCTCAATGGTTATCTCCTGAAGCATGGGTATACTTCGCTTTCGCAACTCAGTGACTGTGGAGCCGCTTGATGAATCGTAGGCATAATCCGACATATTGGTACTCAATGCCGGCAGGGCTGGTGAACCCTGCAATTCCATGGCGGTTAGCCAGGACGAATCGGTATTGAATCCGGGACTTGACCAGCCGAAAGGGTATTTTCTGGCATCGAATTCTTCCTGAAGCGCCCGAAGGTACCAGCGTTTATATTGGCCCGGTTTCCAGGAAGCGCGCCAGGTGACATTGCCACGATTTATCGGAAATAATATCTTCCTTAGAGCCATCTGCATACTCGATCGCAAGCTTAAATATGAAACCAGCCTTTCCAATCGGCCAGGTGCCATCGCCATGACCGTAAAAAAGTACAGTAGCGCCAATGATGTTTTCACCGTTTTTAAGAGCCGCGCTCAAATCCACAGGATCAGCCTCAGAAAAACGCGGGTCTGACGGTGGTGGTCCCCACTGAATCCGTTGTTTATTCACAGTGAGCTTATAACGGCTATCTCCCAGAATCCAGCCGGTTGCAGTTTTTATTTCTTTTTTGATAGTAACGGTCTTTCTGAAAAGGATGAATGTATTGGCTAATGTGCGCTGTGAAGGGTACCAGATCCATTTGGCGGGCGACAGGTCGAGGGCATATTTTGAAGGCAGACTCAGCAGCGCTGAATCGGGAATCCTGGCAGATGCATAGTCGGGTTTTGATTTGTCGGGGGGTTGAAACCGGTATAAAACCCGTGCCTAACATTATTGTTGTTCCGGATATGGCGCCGGATTTGAAAAAGTCTCTTCTGGAGAGTTTTGAGCTACTCATTTTTTAATCAGTTTGTTTCTGATAAAAATACTCGTTTTTCATAGAATCAATAAGAAACTACCATTAAATTGATGGTTCGTGAATCCAGAACGCGAGCCTGTCATTGTGTTCATACCATTCTTCTTGCTGGAAGTGCTCATAAAAAACAAGAGAACCGGAAGCGCCGCACCGAAACGGCCACATACGAGCAATTCGCTGAGCAAAACAAAGACAGTAAAGCCAGAACCGCGGACTTTCCGGCTTTTGAAAAAGAATATCTGAGCCGCGTGCTGGAGCGCGGCATAAGTAGTAAATGAAATGAGGGATTAATTGGTAAACCGTATCTTATAATCTTCCAATGCACGCTCGACAATTTTCAGCGCCTCAGCCTTACCACCAAATTCTTCCACTACGGAAGTCTTGTGCTCCAACTTCTTATAGTCTTCAAAGAAGTTTTTTATTTCCCTGAAAAAGTGATCCGGCAACTCCGAAACGTCTTCATAATGTATGACGCTCATGTCGTTTTCAGCTACAGCAATGATTTTATCATCCGCCTCTCCCTGGTCCAACATGTGCATAACACCAATCACTTTGGAAGGCACAAGACATAGCGTCACCAATTCGATTTGTGACAGGATGAGTATATCAAGCGGATCCTTATCATCGCAAAAGGTCCTTGGGATAAAACCGTAGTTTGCAGGGTAATACATCGAGGAGTAAAGCACTCTGTCAAGTCTGAGTAAACCGCTTTTTTTATCAAGTTCGTATTTAGCGCGTCTTCCTTTTGGAATTTCAATGATTCCATTAACAAATTCAGGGATTTTGTCGCCAGGGCTAATGTCGTGCCAGGGATGTTTCATAGTTTATGATCGGTTTTTCGGGGCAAACTTAGCACAAAATAATGACAACGCAGCAGGGAAGGACAGGATAAGATAAGTGCGATACAACGGAAGGTGTACGAAAAAAACCACCACGATTATTAGTCTGCGGTGGCGTTTCGATTGAAATTAAACAACAACTTGCTTTTGTAGTGAGCTTGATTCCTTAAAAGAAATTTCACCAACTATGGAAACACTTTTTTGGGTTTATGCTGTTTAATAACGGCTTATATGTTCAACTTATCCAAATCAAAGGAAAGATTCTGAGTATAATTGGTAACTATCCTGAAGGAAATCTGATTTATTTGAACACCACGGAAAGGATATGCAGTCCATCGGCATGCTCATAGTTGACCCGGTAGCCGGATACATCGCAGATTTTCTTTACAATAGAAAGGCCAAGGCCAATGTTTTCAGAACTTTGAATGTCTTTTTTAAACCGCTTAAACAGTTCGTCCGGTGCGGTTTTTAGCGGGTTTCCGGTGTTTGAAATTCTGAGAGTCGTCTTGGTGAGGCTGATATTGATTTTTCCTCCCGGGATATTGTAGCGGACAGCGTTTTGAAGGAGATTATTGATAAGAATCTGGAACAACGTATTATCTCCATGGACGATTACATCTTCCTCAATATCCAATGTCGCTTCAATATCTTTTAGGTCGAATAGTTCCTGGAAATTATAGGCAAGGTTGCTGATTTTTTCGGTCAGGTTAATGGGCGCCATTTCAGAAAACTCCTTGTTTTCGATTTTAGTAAGAAAACTGAGTGCGCGGCTCATTTTGGACATATGATCGATCGATTCACTCACGGAATTTATAAGCATCAGTTGGTCTTCATCCAGGTTTTTGGATTGCAGCAACAGCTCCAACTTGCCCTTTGCCACTGCAATGGGTGTCTGCAATTCGTGCGACGCATTTTCTGAAAATTCTTTCAGGTTTTTATAGTCGGCCTTATTCTTCAAGACCATTTGATCCAGAATGGCGTTCAATTCACGAAATTCCTGCGTGCGGGTTTTTCCAAATACTGGTTGTTCCGGCTCACGGAAAGCTCAAATTTTTAATAGCCTGCAGAGTGATATTGAACGGGCGAAATAGCCACCTGGATATGAAAAGACTTGCAAGTACAAGTACTATACCGAGAATAATAAAAAGGCGCGTGAGCGCTTTGAATACACCGGTAAATATATCATCCGATTCCACGATGACATCAAAAAGTTCGATTTTGTATGTCGTTTCATGAATCTTCCTTATTACCCTCAGTTTACGGTGAGGCTCGAGCCTGTCGATAGCCGGGTTGGGGTGGTCTGCCAGCGTGTCACTGAATGCAAAGCGCGACTCCGCAATTTTATTATCGACTTCAACAATCGTTTGTTTGTCATTGTTAAACGATGTGGCCTTTTCCCCGTTTTCTATGGAATTTTGAAGGCTCCACAGGCGTTGAATCAGGTACCTGTCGGTTTCAATTTGGATCTGTTGCTGAAAAATATCGTAGGTCATAATGCCACCCATGCCAAAAACAATGAGGGTAAGCAATAAATAGAAAAGTGTCGCCTTTACAAGTAATCTCATGCGTCAGTTGAGTGTATTGAACTTGTATCCCATACCATAGATGGTTGTGATATAATCACCTCCTCCCGCCGTCATAATCTTCTTTCTGAGGTTTTTAATATGCTGATAAACGAAATCAAACGAATCATAGTAGTCAGCCTGATCGCCCCAGAGGTGCTCGGCAATGGATTGCTTGGTAATAACTCGATTTTGGTTGGATATGAAAAAAATCAGGAGCTCGTATTCTTTTTTTGTCAGTTCTATTACGTTATGAGCCACAAATACTTCGTGAGCGTCGAGGTCTATGAGTATTTCCTTGCATTCGATAACCTTTTTATTCCCGAAATTTCTCCTTCGAAATATGGCTTTGATGCGGGCATTCAATTCCGATAAATGAAATGGCTTGGTAATGTAGTCATCCGCACCGAAATTTAATCCGTTAAGCTTGTCATCCAGTGAGTTCCTTGCCGAAACTATGAGCACGCCTACATCAGCCGATTGTTTGTTCAGTGTTTTCAAAACATCCAGCCCGTCACCATCCGGCAGCGTCAGGTCAAGAACCACCACGTCATATGCAAATGAAATTACCTTGTCGATTGCCTGATGATAAGTGAACGCTGTTTCGCAGGTGTTGCCCTCCTTGGCAAGGTAACTTTCCATATTTTTTGATAATTCGATATTATCTTCGACAATAAGCAGCTTCATCCTTTTCCAATTTATACTTTTTGATCTGGCAAAATAAAGCGTAGAAATGCCAGGTAAATTCTTTCACACGACTTTAAACAAAAGCCAGAAACCCTGGAAATAGCAAAATTATCTGGCTTTTCTGAAGAATATTTGAAGTTAGACATTTAATGGGCTTTTATTTCTTTTCTCTTTATTCTGCGCTTTTTTCTTCCTAATTTTTGTCCACAATTCGCAATGAGGGAAAGGCAGCTACTTCTTATTTTTTTTATTCAATTCATCTTTTTACTGGGGTTGAATCAACACGCAGCAGGCCAGTATTATATCGGCGGCATTATTATTAATAAGGACACCAACGAACCTGTGCCTTTTGCCAATATCGCCATAAAGGATGCTTACAAAGGAACTGCCAGCAATGCACTCGGAGAATTCGCATTCAAAACCGATAGTTTGCCAATCGCCCTGGTGGTAACGCACGTGAGCTTCGAGACGAAACTTATTGAGGTTAAAACAGAATACAACCGGCTGGTTGTTGAGCTAACTCCCGGCAAGCTGCTCATGGACGAACTGGTGGTAAAAGCCAAAGGAAATGACCAATATGCCTACGATCTGGTGAAGCGGGCATACTATAAAGTGCTTGGCAAAGGTAGTGCCCTGAGGTACGGGAAGGCATTCTACCGACAAATATCCAAAAACGGAGATATGTATTCGGAGTTATATGAAGTATTCTATGATACCAAATACAGCAACAATGGCGTGGAAGACTGGGCAATTCAGGAAGGCCGCTACGCTCTGAAACTTTCGACCATCGATTCATTCATTTATAATAAAAACTTCACGATGCTGGTGCGACTGCTCACGGTAATTCAGCCAAAAACGGATGACCTGGTAATGCCTGTAAGTGAATTGGTGGATGAACAATACTTTTTGAAAACGGAAGATGTCACGAGTGTCAACAACCGGAGACTTGCCAGAATCAGTTTTGAAAAAATGGAGACGGTGGAAACCCCGGCGCTGGAAGGTGAATTGCTTATTGATACAGAAAGTTTTGATATCCTGAAAATCACCGGAACGGTTGCTGATGATGATTTGAAATTTATTACCCTGAAAGGGGAACGCGGCTCATGGAAGAATTATGTAGTTAATTGTGAAATCGCCTTCAAGCCGGTTGATGATCATTTGGCCCTGGACTACATGACACTCGGCCAGAATTTCGAATATTACCAGGACAATGTCTTCATGAACCACGTGGAGACCCGCGCATTTTTTACCTACTATGAATACTACGAACCGCCAAAGAAAAAGCGATTGGGCGGCAGGTTGATGCGCTTTGGTCAGCGGGATTCTGACATACTCGATGCGATTGGCTACAATCAACTGTTTTGGGATGAAAATATCATTGTGAAGCGCACACCGATCGAATCGGAAGTCATTGCGTCTTTCGAAAAAGAGAGGGCCTTTGGCTCGATCTACTTGAATAATAAGAACCAGGTAGAACTGGAAGATTATGTGATCGACAACGACCCGTTTATCGTCACAGCACGCCAGGCGTTGAAGCGGTATCAGTTGCCGGCAGAAGGCGAAAAGGTGTTTATCCATCATGACAAACCATCATACATTTCCGGACAATCCATCTGGTGGAAAGGCTACATTGTGAACATGGCCACCAATGCTCGCGTGCCAGGGCCGGGATTGCTTCAGATTACGCTGAGCGACCCTTCGGGCAAAAGCATTGTTAAAAAATCGTTTAAAATCCATGACGGTATCGCAGAAGGTGTACTCGATTTACCGCCCGATTTAAAATCAGGGGTTTATAACCTGAATGCAAATACCGGTTACATGACTGATATCAACGATCAGTTCGCTTTTGAAGAGAAATTAACCATCATTCACCCAACGGAAGATACTGGCAAATTTGCGGTTGCTAAAACAGACAGCCTAAAGACACTTGTTATTCAGCCGGAAGGTGGAAAGATGGTGACTGACATTCCTGCCCAGGTTGCTTTTGTGGCGCTCGATGAATTTGGTCAGCCAATCGAATTTAAAGGCAGATTATCGGACGAAGAGGGCAAGCTCATTTCCCAGCTTAAATCGGATTTTAATGGATTTGGAAGCACTTTTCTGCTCCCCAATAAAGATCTGAAATACAGATTGGATATTCCGCCTGATTACAAGCGTGTTGGCCTGCCAGAAATTTCTGCAACAGGGTATTCAGTCATGATCAACAACATGAAACCAAATGCACTCGATGTGATGGTACGAGGTACCATGAAATTTGAAGGGCGAAAATTATATCTTTTATTCATAACCAACGGCAGCTTATTTGACCGGCGAATTGGCGTATTGTTAAAAGGCGTTTACCGCACAGAAATCCCGAAGTCGAACTTCCCGAACGGCATAACACAGGTGCTCCTGGTCGATGATGTCGGCATGATTCATATCAGAAGAATGGTTTATATGGAGCAACCCCATGAAGCCAATGTCAATTTTTACCTGGCGAAAAAGGAATTTTCACCGCGAGAAAAAATTGATATGGTTTTGGAGGTTAATGATGAAAATGGCAAACCAATCGGCGATGCTGATTTATCCATTTCGGTGCTCAACAAAGACAAGGCAAATGCATCCAATTCGGCACAAAACATCAGGTCATTTTTCGACTATGGTTTTTTGTTCGATTACGAAATACCTGTAGCGGCAGAGCTAATGTCGGCTGATGACAGGGAGGGCCTTAGGAACTTTGAATTTCTAATGCTGAGTCAACAGACCGCGTTGCCCGACATCAGGTCATTCTCATCACCGGACTCTACGATCAGCATGGTTAAAACAGAAAAAGTCTCTATGCAACTGACAGGTACGGCCCTAAACACCGCAACCAATGCGCCCCTGGAGCATGGTTTCCTGAACCTGGTCACGTATCCCGACGCATCGCTGGGAAGTTGGTTTGTCCGAACGGATGACCACGGAAAATTCTCGCTTCAGCATATAGATTTCAGTGACAGTCTCGCCGTTTTTGTGAATGCGCTGAACGCCGAAGGAAAGGCTGTTAAGGTGCAGCTGGATTTCGCAGGTAATTCGGGAAAGCATGTTGTAGAAATAGTGGATAAACCCATAAGCGATGAAATCCGCAAAAACCTGGATAGCTATCATGCCGCCCTGCAACAGGGCTCTGATGAATCAGCGAAAGCAAAAACTGTCACGCAGGCTCAGATTACTAAGCAAGCGGTTTTCGGCAAAATAGATCAACGGATCACTATTTCAAACCGTGCAAGTCAGACTGGCAATTTGCTGGAGTTTTTCCAGACCCGCGAGCCGGGAACTGAGGTCACATCCGCAGGACGTGTTATGCTTAAAGGCGATGCCGTCGAGCCATTATTACTCGTCGATGGGTTTTTGGTAAATCCTGAAGCGCTGAATGTTGGGCGCAATGAATCAAATGTTTTGAAAGTGCCGGAAAGCCATAACAAAGATATATTGGACACTGCGCCGCTTCAGCAATTTGATCGCGTAGAAATAGTCAGAAAAGCGCCAGGCATCAGTTTTTATGATGTGAAATGGGATCATGGAGTTATCGCAGTTTATAGCAAAGCAGGAAATGCCAACATCGCGATCAACGAGTCGGAAGGCCCAGCTCTGGTGTGGCTGCAGGGATACACACAACCGACGACAATTAAATTGCCTGATTATTCCAGGACCACTTCTACTGCGCCGGATTTGCGCACAACGGTTTACTGGAACCCGGATGTAAAAGTGAATAAGAAGGGCCGGGTGAAGATTAGTTTCTACAATTCAGATGATGCCAAAACACTCCAGGTTTGCGTGCAGGGAATCACCAGTACAGGCATTCCGGTATATGAGATTTTTGATATCGGTAAAACCACCGGACGGGTGCGATAATTTTTGCCAAATGCATATCAAATCCATCCAAACCCGGACTTTTTCCATAAATTGATCATTATCCCGGATATGACACAAACACGAATAAATCGTTTTTTTTCAGTAGTGCTGCTATTCGTGTATAGTGTCGTCGTTTTTCATGAGGGTGTTTTTTCCGGATTGCATATCATTTCACATATTCCTGAGGTATTGGCCAGTCGGTTTATCTTCCATTCTCATGACGGTGGCCATATGCACATGCACCATCATAATTTGCTTGAAGTCCTGATATCGGCGACACATGATACAGAAGAGTCAAAGCATTCCGGCCCTGTTTCAAATAATGAAGGTAAAGAATGGTCAAAAGTCCATGTGATTGCGGAACACGCGAATCTGACAAAAATGAGGTATGTGGATTTTAAAATCTGCCTGTACAAGGTATTGGCACATCCTGAAGATTTCGGGGAAATAGTTACACCACCACCTGAATTCAATCCTTCCTTTTCATTTGGTAATTGCTAGTCATCATTTGCCTCCATTTGTAAAAAATCCAATCATATTTGGATAGCACCAATCAGCAGTCATGCCGGGCTTTACCCGTCAGGCGGATGTGTTATTCCATAGGTTGATTGGATGATGTTTTACCTATTAAAATATTAACATGAAGGTTATATCAAGCTTTCTGGCATTTTGCTTTATTGTGCAAATTGCTTGGGCACATCATACAATAAAAGGCACCGTACTGAGTGCGGAAGATCGAACACCCCTGACCGGAGCATTCGTAGGGATAGTCGGTACCTCGAAAGGAACGATCACGAATGAGTTCGGTCAGTTTGAATTGGTCATTGAAGACCCCGCCGTAACACTGACGATTTCTTTCCTGGGTTTTAGTGAGAAAACCATCGAAGTAGATGAACACAGCGGCTCCATCGTCATACTACTTGAAACAGCAGCAATAGAACTGGCTCAACTTCGTATATCTGCCAGCGAAATGAATAGCGTAAATACGATCAGTAAGCTGGACCTGAAACTAAGACCATTCAATTCTTCCCAGGAAGTTTTGCGGATCGTTCCAGGTTTATTCATCGCCCAGCATGCCGGTGGCGGCAAGGCGGAGCAGATTTTTCTGCGTGGATTCGATCTGGATCATGGTACCGATATCAATATTACTGTGGATGGATTGCCGGTAAATATGGTTTCCCATGCACACGGTCAGGGATATGCAGACCTGCACTTTCTTATACCGGAGCTTATCAATGTTGTTGACTTTGGCAAAGGTCCCTACTACACGGAAAGGGGAAATCTGAATACAGCCGGCTATGTTGGGTTTACTACAAAAAGTACACTCAATAAACAAATTCTGAAAATCGAAGCCGGTCGGTACAATACCCTGCGAACTGTGGGAATGTTTAATTTATTGGGCGAGGATTTGGCGCTTAAAGGGCATAATGCCATAGCGGCCGTAGAGTACAACATGACCAATGGACCTTTTGAAATTCCACAAAATTTCAACAGGTTAAACCTTTTTGCCAAATATACAGGTCAGTTCAATGCCAATAATTCGCTGACGATCCAACTCATGCGCATGACAAGCAAATGGGATGCCTCCGGTCAAATACCACAGCGTGCGGTCGACAGTGGAGAAATTACCCGATTTGGATCGATCGATCCAACGGAAGGTGGGCTCACCAGCCGGACAGATGCCAGTCTGAAGCTGATAAGCCGGCTACCTTCGGGATGGATTTTTGAAAATCAGTTATTTATGACCAGTTACGACTTCGAGCTCTATTCCAATTTCACCTTTTTCCTGAACAATCCCGAATACGGCGATCAGATCAGGCAGAAGGAAAAGCGCAATATCACCGGACTCAATGGCGTATTGTCAAAAACCAGTGGTTTAGGCAATAATTCGCTGACAACGAAGATTGGTTACGGCTTCAAGATACGACGATATCAATAACATTGAATTAACCAATACGGTAAATCGGGCTACGAATCTTGAACGAAAATCACTGGGAGATATTGACGAAACAAACGGCTGGGTCTATGCAGATGCCACGCTGGAATCGGGCCGCTGGTTATTCAACGGTGGTTTGCGGGCTGATGCCTTCAAGTTCGATTATATCGATAAGCTGGACAGTGTCTATTCGACATTGTCCGATGGAAAAATGCACATTTCTCCCAAGGCCAATATCATCTACCGGATCAATGACGATGCACGGATTTACCTGAAGTCGGGCATCGGTTTTCATTCCAATGACACCCGTGTTGTAGTGTCGCAAAGTGGCTATCAGATACTTCCTTCTGCGGCTGGTTTCGACCTTGGAACAAGCTGGAAACCATCACCGAATCTCTATGTGAATGTGGCGCTTTGGTATTTGTATATGCAGCAGGAATTTGTCTATGTGGGCGATGAAGCAGTAGTAGAACCAAGCGGTGAATCCCGCCGACAAGGACTTGATTTGTCGATGAGGTGGCAGCCTTTGTCATGGCTATTTGCTGATTTTGACATCAACTACGCACATCCTGTGGCAATCGGAGAGCCGGAAGGTCAGAATTACATTCCACTTGCACCGACACTCACCAGCATGGGCGGATTGTCCGTGCAGGGGAAAAGTGCCTGGAGCGGCACATTGCGCTACAGGTACATCAAGGATAGGCCGGCGAATGAAGACAACAGCATTGTTGCCTTAGGGTATTTTGTGATGGAAGGAAAGCTGAATTATACCACCAGCTTTATGGAATTGGGGGCAACGCTCGAAAACATTTTCAATACAGATTGGAATGAAGCGCAATTTGCCGCAGAGACCAGGCTGAAAAACGAGGCTTCTCCGGTGGATGATCTGACCTTCACACCCGGGGTGCCTTTCTTTTTTAAATTATCAGCGTCGTTTTTCCTTTAATAGCGATATGATCCTGATTAAGTCCTTTTTTGCGCAGGTATTATCCCTGCGCAAAAATGGGCTTTATGGTTTCACAAGTATTTTACCGGCAGTCATATTTTGTTTGTAGGTTTCCATGCAAGCGCCAACTTCTTCAAGTGATATCCGCCGCTGCACGGCCGTCTGGTGCATGTCCTTCATATACTTCTGGATATTGCGAAATATCCATAGTATTTTAAGTCAAGGGTTGTTTGCCCACCCATGCACTCACCCAGAACCCGCTGATTTTTTTATGCTCAAAAATGAGTTTTCCCGGATGTGCTGTCATCGGTTCTTCCGAGAGAGCGCCATAAATCTTTACCTCGCCATGGGGTGGCAAAGCGCTGATAAGATCAAAGGTTGATTGACCACCTACGGCATCAAAGGCAAGTGTTACTTGTAGTTTGGAAAATGTTTTTGTTAATTCTTCGACAAAATTCGGGCTCTCACTTACCAGGATGTGTTTTGCGCCCAACTCTTTTAAAATTACAGCCTGATCCTCACGCCGCACAATATTGACAATGGGCAAATTCACGTCGTTGCATACTATATTGAGGAAACGGCCAAGGGCACTTGCACCGGCAGTATTGGCGATCGCTTTATGATGACCTTTTCTTGCAAGGTCGATCATGGCCATAACGGATATTGGATTTACCATGAGCATGGCGCCCTGTTCCAGTTCCATACCCTTCATTAATGGAACCGCCAGGCCGCTTTTGGTTACCATGTATTCAGCCCAGGTGCCATTGCCATCGGAAGGGGCGAAGCAAGCGACTCTTTTCCCAAGGAGCAACTTTGCCATGAATCCACCACCCGCTGCCACTACAGTTCCTGAGGCTTCGAAACCGGGAATGACCGGAGTTTTTTTGGCTGTCGAATACAAACCCCTCATGAAGCTGTAATCGGATGGATTGATCGGTGAACTGTCGATTTTCACCAGGATCTGACCTTTACTGGGTCTTGGCACTTCAACAGTTTTTACCAGCGGAGTTTTGCCAAATTCATCCAGGACAAGCGCCCGCATGGTAAGAGGTATTGATGGATTTTTCATGCTTTTATGAGGCCGTTATTAAAATGATTCCGGCTTGTTTAGTTAAGAAGTAAGTCTTCGACTCCGCTCAGACTGACAGTCACCCTGAGCGAAGTCGAAGGGCATTTTCACTAGATTTCTTTTGGTTTGTCCTCCCTCCCCCCCCCGCTCTTTCCTCCCCCTTTTTTCTCTTTTCTCTTCGTTTTCTCTTTCCCCCTCCCCCCCCCCTCCCCCCCCCCCCCCTGAAGATTTTAGCAAAACTAAACGAGATAGTCGGCTAATTTAAAATTCACTTCTTCAAAATTTCTTTAACCCTGGCATATTCCTCAGGATCATTGGCATTCAATAGCCAGTGTTCATTGGCTGGATTTATAATTTCCGAATTACAATTTATCAGAACCTTTCGCGGACAGGAATATCCAAGTCCGAGGAATTGCAACAAGTGAAGGTATGCCTTCGGTTCCCAAATCGTGAGCAGGGGATCGGGAAAGTTGGTTTCCTTATTGTAAAATGCGGTAGCAATTTTAGACGGATTTCGCGCATATAAAAGCGCATTGATGGCTTCCCGATCAATCAGCGGGATGTCGCACGCGACTACCATAAGTGCATGGTTGGGATATTCTCGAAACGCGCTGAGCAGCGCTCCGAATGGCCCGAGCCCTGATGTGCTGTCGGGGATGACCATGAATTTTCCTGCAAATTCACCTTTCTGATCAGGCCGGCAGGACATGAAGGTCATTTCAGTGAATCCATCCAAAAGATGATACAGATACTCGCGTTGCGGCAATCCGTGGTAATCGATCAGCCCTTTGTCGTGCCCCATGCGCTCGCTTCGGCCCCCGGCGAGTACCACACCTATGATCGGCGGAACCTGAAGAATCAGCAGGTCATGAATAAGTTGCGCCAACTGATCGATCTGCCGCGCTGTGTACATCGGCAAGACTTCCAGCTCTTTTCCAAAATGTGTTTCAAGGTATTCCGGCAATCGCACATTTTCGTCAGGTCGCAGTATGGCAAGTGGTTTATGGATTTTGTTTAATTTTTTTTCCAGCGGTTTCCTTTCATCAACGATGAGCAACTGGTGTTCGGCTTCGAAGTGGTTGCCGTTGACGAATACAAGGTCATAATCATTGAAAAGTATGTTGAGTTCGTAAGTCGTGAGCTGAGTTGTAAAGTCGATCCGCTGAAATTTTATCTTGTCGGTGTAAAGTAGCAACCCGCCGGACTTCATGGAATTTGGAACATCTTCTTCCTCCGTTTTATGGTCCGCATCGACATAGGCAATTCTGAAACTTTTTAACTTTTCTATCAGTTGCTCAGCTATTTTTTTTATGTCGCTGCACGGCGCTCCCATTAGCGCTATTTCCGTTCGCCCGAATCGGCCAAATGCAGCCTTTTCAGTTTTTCCGTGCCGTTTATCCTCGTTGGTAGTCATGCTTTCCACCGGTTTTTGAGAGTAGTTTTACTTCACTTATTACAATATCATGCGACATCGACTTGCACATATCATATACGGTCAGGGCTGCCACTGAAGCGGCGGTCAGGGCCTCCATTTCTACGCCGGTTTTGGCAGTGATACTGGTCTCGGCAATGATGATCATTGTGTTTTTGCCGGAAATCTGTATATCGATATGGCAGTTTTCCAAACCCAGCGGATGACAAAGCGGTATGAGGTCGCCGGTCCTTTTCGACGCCATAATGCCCGCGAGAATGGCTGTTTGGAATACACCGCCTTTTTTTGTCATCAATTCGTTTCCGTTGAAATGCGCCATGATTTCGTCGGGCAAATGTATCAAAGCCTGCGCTCGCGCTGTGCGATGTGTCACGTTTTTTTGACCAACATTGACCATTGCCGGTCTGCCCTCACTATCCAAATGGCTGAAATCGCCCATCATTTTCATTTTTTAATGCAGCGATAATTAGCTTATTTTAATTAATAATCCAAACCACTAATGATCGAAGTATCCGAAGCTCAGAACCTGATAAACAACTATCCGATTAAACTTACCCGCGATAAAAGTACCTCTGCAAAGAGCATTCGGCAGGGTATTGCGCCAGCAAATCTGCGCCGAAGATGATATGCCGTCTTTCAACCGAGTGATGATGGACGGAATAGCCATTCGATATGATGATTGGGTGAGTGGAACAAAGTCATATTTAATCGAAGACCTTCAGGCTGCAGGGATGCCCCAAAAAGCACTCAAAACCCAGCATGCTTGCATCGAAGTAATGACTGGGGCCGTTTTATCTGCCGGTGTGGATACTGTGGTGCCGTACGAGGATATCACGATCGTTGATGGAAAAGCGACAATTAACGTTGGCGAAATAAAGAAAGGTAAAAATGTTCACTTGCGCGGAACAGATCGAAAGGCGGGAGATGTGCTGTTAGAACCCCGACGCATGATCGGCACACCTGAAATTGCCCTGATGGCCTCAAATGGAGTTACGGAAGTGAAGGTAACGCGGTTTCCGCGTATAGCTATTATTTCCACGGGCAATGAATTAGTGGAAATCGACCAGCAGCCCTTGCCGCATCAAATACGAAAGTCGAATGTCTATGCACTTGCAGCAGAGTTGCGAAGACTGGGGATATCATCCTCCATGCACCATTGCAATGATGACCGTGATAGTTTAAAAGCCCAACTCACGCCGATAGTGGAAGCACATGATGTGCTGCTCTTGAGTGGTGGTGTTTCTATGGGTAAATTTGACTTTGTGCCGGAGGTGTTGGAGTCGCTTGGTGTAACGCGGCATTTTCATCGTATCCGGCAGAAACCGGGCAAACCATTATGGTTTGGCACCGTGGCCGAAAGTAAAGTAGTATTTGCATTTCCCGGGAATCCCGTTTCCACCTTTTTGTGTTTCCACCGATATTTTATACCATGGCTCCAGATATCGCTGGGAAATAATCACTTTCTGCAACACTACGCTGCGCTTACGGATGATTTCAATGTCAACACCCCATTAACTTATTTTTTGCAGGTCAATCTATACCACGACAACAGCGGTCGATTGATGGCTAAGCCGGTTGACGGAAAAGGCTCCGGTGATCATGCAAATCTTTCATCGGCAAACGCCTTTCTCGAATTGCCTGCCGGCGAATCACTCTTTAAGAAAGGAGAGATGTTTAAAGTGTTTCCTTATCGAGGTATTATTTAGGAGAAGGATAAAAATTATGAGTGATGGGTTATGAGTGATGAGTGCCCTCAATCTCCCCCCAATCTTGTATCAATCTATTTTCCTCGATCTCGTATCAATCTATTTCTTCAATCTCGCATCAATCTTCATTCATTTCAGCGCTCTAATTTTGAATTAAATACAATAAGCGGTATTATCATGCCGTAACATTTAATTATGAACGTAAGAGCAAAATTTTTAGGAGCTGACGGCACCGTGACCGGAAGCAGACACTTATTGGAAATCGATGATTTCAGGGTACTTATTGACTGCGGGATGTTCCAGGGATTGAAGGAACTCCGCTTGCTGAACTGGGAACCATTTCCAATCGATCCGACAACCATTGATGCTATCGTGATCAGCCCATGCGCACATCGATCATACCGGTTATCTACCCAGGCTGGTAAAGGAAGGCTATGAAGGCCCGATTTACTGCACGGAAGCGACCCTGGAATTGATGAAAATCCTGCTGATGGATGCCGCGAAACTCCAGGAGGAAGAGGCCCGTTGGGCAAAGAAAAAGGGCTATTCCAAACATGAAGACCCAAAGCCGCTCTACGATGAGGAAGATGCCATGAGTGTGTTCCCTATGCTGAAACCTACCGCGTATGAACATGAACTGAGCATTCACCCAAAAGTGGCTATACAGTTTCGCAATGCGGGACACATTCTGGGTGCGGCAACCGTGGAAATGACTATTCACGGCAATCAACAAATGAAGAAAATTGTGTTCAGCGGCGACCTGGGCAGGTATCAGGATCCGATGCTTTATCCTCCAGAGCCGGTAACCGATGCAGATATTCTTTTCATAGAGTCCACCTATGGCGATCGCGATAATCCTATTAACAATCCGATGGAGGAGTTCGCCGAAGTCGTTAACCGCGCATTACGGCAGCCGGGATGCCTGTTGATACCGGCTTTTTCAGTAGGACGCACACAGTTGCTGATGTATTATTTAAAAACCCTTATTGAAAACAAAGCCATTCCCGATGTCCCGGTGTATATCGACAGTCCCATGGCGATAAGTGCCACAGCCCTGCACAAGCAGTTTTCAAAATATCATAAACTCCATGCGTTAAACGGAACAGACCAGCATGATGTATTTGACTTCCCAAATTTCCAGTATCGGCGTGGGCAGGAAGATTCCATACAGTTGAACTTCATAAAGCGCGATGCTATCATCATTTCCGCCAGTGGTATGTGCACCGGTGGCCGGATTTTGCACCACTTATACAACCGCCTTCAAAACAAAAACGACACTGTGCTTTTCGTCGGATATCAGGCTGAAGGTACAAGGGGTAGGCGAATTCTTGATGGTGAAGAATCCATAAAAATGTTTGGCTATGACATTCCGGTGGTTTGTCATGTCGAAAAGATAGAAGGCTTGTCAGCTCATGCTGATAAAAGTGAATTGTTGCAGTGGGCAGAGAATTTCAAGGATAAACCAAAGCTTACGTTTGTGGTTCATGGTGAGCTAAAGTCATCGACAGCTTTTGCCGAAACTCTGCATGAAAAGCTCGGATGGAATGTGCAGGTGCCGCAGTACAAAGAAGCTGTTGAACTTTTCAAGGGGATCTAAATCCCTTACTCTTTTCGGGCTCTTGACAAATTCTGTATTTGTTGGGCTATATGTTCGGCTTCTTTTGCCACAGCGGTAAATGCCCGTATGTTGCCTGTCTTCTGGATTTGCAGACTTTTTTGCACGAGGTCGAAGTATTCGTTCCTGAGTCTTTGCTTTTGCGATTCATCTAAATGTGTCATGTGTGTTTGGTTTACATTCGAACTGCCAATTCATACACTTTGTTTGGAATGGCCGTTTAGAATTACTAACGAAATCTGGTTGGGTTTAATATGTTTCCGACCAAAGCGTGCTGTAACTGAAAAGAGCCAGGTTGGAATTTCTGGAAAAAAAGGGTAGCTTTTAGGATAATTATTAACCTGAACCCATGATGCGCACCACCACACGCTTTTCCGGAGGCTTTTTGCTGCTTTTTGCTGCAGCGGCTATTATAGGCGTATTTTTCTATTATTTTTTCTTCATCGTAAAGGAACGGGAGGATAAAATTATTTCACGTGGGTATAGAGTGCTCGAAAACGTCAGTAAAAATATCCTGGATAAAAAGTCTATTTATGATAATAGTCATCTTCGCTTCTATAATACCATTGATAGTACTTTTTCGAATCCGGAAATTGTACCTATATACGTTAGCAGTGACTCCAGCTTATTTACACGCGCTGGTGACTTCGGCTTTAGTGATTCTCTAAAACTATATGGCTATTTTAATAAGTATGCTGAACAAGGGACAACCGGTGGAATTATTTCGGTTGATAACTTTTTCAAGGGCGTCAGGTATGATGATTTCTTCTCCAATTTATCGGTTTTTGACAGTAGCTGCTACGTTTTACAATTCATTGCTTTCCGGGCTGACCCTTCACAAAGCAGATACTCTTTTTGATTTGCTGGAGGATAACATTGGGCCATTTCACTTTGAATCTTCGTACGGATCTGAAAAGTATCTTGTCTTTGTCAGACGATTGAGTTTTGACGAAAATCCGGTTTATCTGGCAGGGTTCATGGATAAAAATACATTTTTGGGTAAATCGAGGAAGTTCAACCCATATCTACTTTTTGCCGGAAGCATTCTCCTGATGTATCTTATAGTATGCCTGCCTTTGCTCAAACTATGGCTTATCAACAAATATGAACAAATCAAAGCATCAGATGCCGTACGCTCTTCTCTATCGCTGATTTTCGGAGGGGCATTACTTACCCTGCTTGCCATGAGTATTCATTATTACCTCATAGTGGATAAAAAACAGATTAATGTTAACCTCAAGCGCTTCGGAAGGTAGCGTTCATGATCAGTTTAAGGCAGAAATAAATAATGTGCTTATCAGCTTCAGCATTTTCCGGTGGAAAAGATAATTACCGATCCGAAAAAACTTGATACAGCTACCTGGGCATTTCATGCAGATTCATTTGCTAGACATGCTTACCTACTACAATTTTAATGAAATACTCTTTATGGATGCGGAGGCTATGTAAATCAGTTTATCTCCTATGAAATACTTGATAAAAGATGCAACACAAGCCAAAATTGTTTAAGATAAAATACAGAGATTATTTCTCTAAAGTTCATGAAGGAAGGGCATGGTTGTATCCTAATGCTGCAGAATAGTGACATGTACCTGCAATCGATCTATAGCTGGACCAAAGCAACCGGCGAAGCAGCCCTATCCGTAAAATCTTCGGCAATAACCGAGATTATGATAACAGTACGAAGGTAATCAGCGTGGCCGCGCTCACATCGCCATTATCGTCGGTGATGAATACAGTGGTCCCCGACGGATATGGCTTTGTTATCATTGATGAAGCCGGCAAGGTACAGTTTCATTCCAACTCCAGAAAAAACCTGATGGAAAACTTCCTCGATGAAACAGGCAATAATGCTAAACTAAAGGCGGCCATAACGAATCATCAGGAGTTGCCCTTGAGGATACAATACAACGATAACCAATACCGCGCACAAATAAAGCCATGTGCAGGACTTGCCTTTTTTCATCATCGTTTTTCATGATATGCAATTTAGCAGGGAGAACAGCGCCAGGGTTATCATGACTTGCTTTTCGTTAATATTCCTCACCATTATAATTCTGGGGTTGCTGTTTTTCATGATATGGCTTTATGCTTCCATAAAAGGAAAATATGCGTATGGTAAAAGTATCATCGACTGGCTTAGGTTTCACAGCGCCAACAGAGGGCTGTATTGTGGGCTTTTTTGCATAACCCTGTTATTTTTGGTAATCCAGGTTGTCTTTTATTTATCAGGTGATAGTGATAGTCTGCATAAGGTTCTCATTTTTAATTTTTTGGCCATTTCCTTCATATCCCTTCAACATTATATTTTGCTGAGGTTTCTGAATTATTCGTGAGGAAGTCGATTCCCGCCGATGGCTGAAGATTTCTACATACAGTACCTGCACATGTATATGCGATTATGGGATTGGTCAGTACTGTGGTTTCAGATTTACTGGTTATTGCTCTTCCCGGTTTCCGGTCTTTTATCGCTGTACGTGCTACATAAATATGGTAGTTTCAGCTTGCCTTATTGGATTAAAGGACTATTCTGCTACCGGATTTTTGTATTTATCTGGATAGGCAGTCTTTCCATAATTCCGACGATTACATTGTTCAAAGTGATACAACAGGATGAAGCGGGGCTGTGGCTTAGGAGTATGCAACTATCCCTTATATAAGGACTATGTGCAAAGGGCAGACAACCTAAGTGACACCTTCGAGAGCGAAATAAAACGATGACAAAAAAGCGCCGCAATACTGGCAGACGTGATGGTATTTATAATTCATTTGCTGATAATTCCAAGTCCTGAAATTAATACAACCACCAATATGTATCCGGTTAGGATGGTTCCGGTCATCGATTCACGTGGATGCAAAAATTTATGAACTCACAAGACCGGTTATCTCCGGATATCACGAAGAACTAGGGAGCTTACTCTCTGGTGTGGTCGCCGATGATGAATGGTCGTGGAAGAAAAATAGACACGCAGGAATACCGCCATATAGACCAGGAGTTTGTGTATTTTAACGGTAAAGAAAACTAACAAAAACACCGTAGTATACTCATTTTAGTATTATCTTCTGCGTCACCACCATTTTCATTGCCCTCTATTTTCAAACGGACGGGCCTTGTGTTCTGGTGTCTCTTTGTAATGACGTTATGTGTTGGGTATTTCATAGTTCAAAATACGCTCGACCAACTCTTTCATCTGAAATTTTTGTTTGGGGGTAAAAAAGAGACGTGTTCCTATTCAAATTGAAAGAACTGTTTGCTAAGAATAAAAAACTGGTTATTGAAGGCTTTCAAAAAGCAGAGATCATACATAATATTGAGAAGGCGTACCCTGATGATAACCTGAAGCAAATCTCCTGTGGCAGAAATCTTTACTGATACAAAGCTTAGCAAAATAATTAAAGCCGCTAACGCAGTGCTGGTTACCGATTTCAATTATGGTGTTGGTGTCAAAAAATTTGATGATTACCGACTGTTGCTCATGAAAAAACTATATCGTGCCGAGAATACAACGATTGTTCATATAGAAAATGGACTCGCTGCATTCTTTGAGCCAGTACCAGGTTAGCGAGACAAAAAGCAAAAAAGCCGATGTCACATTGGAAAAATCAGAAGCTGAATCACTAAGATGGTTATTTACTGATTTTGTTAATGTGGTTTACCCAGGCGATTTTGAAGCAGTTGATGGCGGGTCAAAAACAGATTACACGAACCCACAGGAAGTGGATGATTGCTCTGAGTTACTGGCGCGAAACAATTCGGGATATTACACACATGTTTGGAAGTGCCTGAACAGCGCTGAAAAGCTGGTAATGTTCGACCTTGAAAAAAACTCAATAATCAACACGAGCAATCAGACCGTAGTAGAAGGAATGTTAAGAAAAGGTCTCCTGAAAGACACAGATGAAAAACTGCAGCTATCTGATATCGGCTGGACGGCCTTTTTGAAGGGAAATGATCAGCTAAGTGAATTTAAGCAACTGAAACAATCACTTCGACTCTCAGGCAACTGGCACAACTGGCGGCTCATCATTTTTGCCGTGATTCTGGCTCTTTGCGTCCTATTTTACTCTTTTCTGATCAAGAATTTCAGCACCGCTGAATGCGTATTCATTGGTTACTGCAGCGGCCCTGATACCATTGCTATTCAAATTATTTGAATCCAGGACGCGGACAGAGGAATGATGTAAATTCGAATGATTTCCTAAACCCGGGTTGGTAAAAGGTTCGCCAATATATCAATAAGACGCACTCAGAGCGACTGCGGAAACCATTCTGGTGAGACGTTGGTTCCTTTGTCAAGTTTGCTTCGACACAGTGATATCGCCTCGCATGGCTTCCACCTGGGTTTTTGTTAAAAATAATCCATAACCTTTGCCCCTGATAGTCAGATTCTTTAAAGCGCTGGTAAAGTTGGAAGATCTTCTCACTGGCGTATTTCATATCTATTCCAATACCATTGTCCTCAAATATCATGATCACAAATCCATTTTTCTGCGAAAAACTAATTGTGATGAGGGGTGTCCGGTCTTTCGAAGCATACTTTATTGCGTTATGAATCAGATTGTAAAAAATGCTTTGAAGGTAGGCGCGAATGCCCTCGATGTATAAATCATCTGGGCGAGCAAAACGATATCACCACTTTTTTCGCAGCTAAATCACCTTCTAAAATTGCGATAGTCAGGTCCAATTGTTCCTTCAATCTGATTCTTTCCAACTTTTCTCCACCCTTTTTTATATTCAGGATGCTGGTGATATCGTGTACTACTTCTTCCAGGTTAGCGGCGCTTTTGTTCAGTTGTTCCAGCGTTTCTTCAGCATGGATTCCTGATCGAATATCATGGCCAATAAGGTGTACGAGTCCCTGTATCTGTGCCACGGGTGAACGCAGATTATGGGCAGTTATAAAGGTGAATTGTTCCAGGGTGAGGTTATGCGCCGTCAGGTCTTTGTTCATGTTGGAAAGAAGTTCCGTGCGGTCGTGTACTTTTTCTTCCAGCTCTTCTGAATAGGATTTCAATTCCAGGTTTTGCGATTGAATAATGGAGCTTCTGATAGTTTATCTCTTCGTTTTTACTTTGCAGATCGTTGTTAATTTCAATGACTTTTTTTTGCTCATACTCATAGCTGATCTTCAATTGTAAGATCAGGTAATTGATAATGACCATGACAGCCAGAAACACAACACCATGACTCACGATATCCCTTTTTTTGTCAAAAGTCACCGCGAGTTCAGGATACAGGTATTCAAGGCCGAACAACACGATGATATTTATTGAAATGATGCCGATGATCAATATAGTGTATTTATTGCGTGACACAATAATGCCAATAATGAGTACGGCAAACATGATATAGCTTGTTGAACTCGTGCGTGGCCACCGGAAATAAACCAGGCGCTGTTTATCGCGGCCAGCACAATTACCGCATAAGGCAGCACCATATGCATATACAAATCCATGAATCTGGAAAGCAGGTACATGACGACGGCGAATGCGAGTGCGACGCGATTAGCGATGATCAGGCTTGTATCATGGAGTATGAAAATCGCATTAGCCAGAAACGCCAGAACCAAGAACAATCGAGAATCAGGCAGTACATTCAGAAAAACGCGTCGTTCAAGACTCGCGCTAAGATTAACTTTTTGGAACATAGTCGAACTACATAGTAGCTTTTGTTTTTGATGACAGGATTAGATTTGCTACGTTAGCTCGAATCATTTATTCATAAAAATCCATGATCTCCGGACAAATATCAGAAGAAAACTACTTTGATGCCAACAGGAAAAGCTGGGATGCCAGAACTGCCATTCACGAAAAATCAAAATTCTACGATCTGGAAGGATTTCTCGGTGGAAAAAACCTGCTTAATTCCATCAAACTCGAGGCCTTAGGCGATGTACAGGGCAAGTCTTTGTTGCATCTGCAGTGCCATTTTGGGCTGGATAGCTTGTGCTGGTCCAGGCTTGGCGCAAAAGTGACCGGTGTAGATTTCTCCGAAAAAGCCATCACGATAGCGCGCGACGTCAATGTCCGGGCCAGCCTGGATGCCCGCTTTATATGCGCGAATATCTACGATCTCCGTGATCACCTCAGCGAGACATTCGATATCGTCTTTACATCCTATGGCGTTATCGGCTGGCTGCCCGATCTGGATCGATGGGCGTCTATTGTATCGCGATATCTGAAGCCGGGTGGAACTTTTTATATGGCCGAATTTCACCAGGTCGTATGGATGTTCGATGATGAGTTTACCCGGATTGACTATTCCTATTTTAACAAGGACGTCATCACCACGGAACAAAATGGAACCTACACCGACAGGGACGCAGTCATTTCAAGTACCGAATATGGCTGGAACCACAGCATTGCAGAAGTTTTCGGTTCGCTGCATTCCCATGGCCTGGAGATTCTGGCAATAGAAGAATTCGATTATTCTCCATATAACTGCTTTCTGAACATGGTTTCGGATGGAAAGTCAGGGTATTATATCAAAGGCTTTGAAGGCAAGCTGCCAATGGTTTATTCTGTAAAGGCGGTTAAGGGTGAAGGGTGAAAATGGTTATGGGTGATGGGTTATAGGTGATGTGCGCCCTCATGAAATAGGTTGACGGGTTTCCTACCTAAACCCCAAAACCTGTGGAAAACTTTTCGGTTCAAATTCAATAGTAGGAATTATCTTCACTGCATCAGTGCAAGCGGAGGCGGGCTCTGCTGGGGAGCAACCCGCCAAGGAATACACTGATCGACGGAAATGGTCGTTGGATATGGGCTTCCCAATTCGTTTTGGGGAGCCCATCTTTTTAATACTTATTTTTGTTGTTTTATGCCTCATCAAACCCATCGTCGTCAAGGTTAAAGTTATAAAGATTACGTTCTGGTTTTATACAAAGGCCAGCGATTTTCTTTTCGAACCCCACCGGGCTGAGCCAGCCAAGTCCCTCCTGCTTTCGCTCCTGATTGTACAGGCGTATGATCCGGCTTATCTCCTGGCTAAATTTGCTTTCACTGTCCGCCTGGATCGTTGGCAGGAGATGGTACTTGATCAAGCCGTTTCTTTGCTCGGCATAGCCGTTCTTCAAGCAGTTTTCGGCACGGCTTATCCGCACCTTTAACTGACCGAGTTCAGACAAGTACAGCCCTGAGAAATATTGCCCACCTCCATCGGTGTGATGGATGCAATTCTTCAGGGTTTCCTTTTTCCTCAACCGCACCCATTGGTCCAAGGCCTGCTTTGCATCCTCTGCACGCATGTTCGGGCCTATGTGGTGGCCGACAATTCTGGCGCTGTACAAGTCGATCAGGCAGAACAGATAATACCGCCTGCCTTCATGGTAAATATACGTTATATCGCCCGCTACTACCTGGTTGATGCCGGTGAGTGTCAATCCATTGATCAGGTTCTTGTAGTTCCAGCTTTGCATCGACGACCGAGTCGTCACCACCCTTGTACGGAGCGGGGCCAGGCTCAACCCATTGGCCGACATCAACCGCTCAAACTTGGTGACCCCCATGTCAAACTTGACCTTAACGCCCAGATTCGCATACAACGACCTGGAACCAGCCCGACGGTCTTTCTTCTTCCGGTAGCCATGGACAAGGCCTGTAAGCTCCTGAATCATACACTGCTCGTGTCGGCTCCGTTGAGCCTTCTTGGAGAATCCCTGGCGGCTTATCCCTACATGGCGGTAAAACCTCTCCATGGGAATGGAATGCTCCACGCCCTGGCTCCTCTTTAGGGCTTGTAGTAGCGGGGCCATCATTTTTTTTCGAAATCTCCCCCAAGCTTTTCCTTGGCAAGCCGGATCAGCTCTGTCTTATATACCAGCTCTACCTGCTGCTTGCCAATTACCCCCATCAAGTCCCGGTTCTCCTTCTCCAACTCCCGGATACGGTCAATCTCTTTGCCATTGCTGATTAAAATCTTCCCCGGTAACTCCTTTTTGCCATACTTAATCAGCCACTTCTTCACACTGTCCCACTTTACCTGGTACAACTTGCACACCTCTCGCGAACTGATTTTACCACTCTCAATAAGCCTCACTTGCTCTTGGCGAAATCCCTCACTAAATCTCCGCCTCCTTCTCTCTTCTACCGTCATTTTCATTAACTTTATGAAAAGTTATCCACAATCTTGGCGTCAACCTATTCCATGAGAGAACAAAAACTGGTTATGAATTATGGGTTATGGGTTACGTGCAGTCAATCTCCAACGATCTCATCCTTCAATCTCCATCAATCCTTTTCATTCAATCTTTCATCAATCTCTTTTTTCAATCTCAAATTCTATGAGTAGTTTTATGGCACATAAACCCTGTATAATGAAAACGATTAAATTTTTTTTCCTAGCGAATGCATTTTTAATGCTTGGGATTTTCTCCTGTCAGAATACTAAAACTGACCATGAAACACTCTCACTTAATGAACTCGAATACCTTGAAATGCCAGGCCTGAATGTGATGCTTGCTCATGACTTCTATCCGGAAGGACATCAGGGCGGCGTAAGCATTATTCAAAACGGTCTTCGCGTAGCTACGAATGGCGACCTGCGTTTGGAACCAACTCCGGGCCAGTGGCAGCCCATACCTAAAGTAGGGGAGCGTCAGATTGATAAAAGCACCGGAGAAGTCTGGGTGGAGATGAGTTATCCGGATTCCAGCCGCCATCTGAAAGGCTTTAACCCGATCGTATATCCTGACCTGCAATTTGCATATACGCTTAAGGTGAAACCGGAAGGGCGATCATTCAGGATCATCGTAGATCTGGAGAAGCCGCTACCGGAAGAATGGATTGGAAAAGTCGGATTTAATTTTGAACTGTTCCCGGGTATCCTTTATGGGAAATCCTATATTCTAGGCGATGGCAAGGGAGTTTTTCCAAGGCAGGCAAATGGACCTTTGGCTCCTGATAGCGACGGAATTTTGCAAATGACTCCAATGGCAACCGGACAAAGACTTGTCGTGGCGCCGGAATCAGACAGGCAGCGCATGACCATTGAAAATCCGGATGGGGAATTGTCGCTTATTGATGGTCGTGGGGAACACAATAACGGTTGGTTTGTGGTGCGGTCGCTCGTAAAATCCGGCGCTACAAAAGATGCGGTGAACTGGCTTATAACCCCAGCCGTAATTGAAGGTTGGATTCATGAACCCGTTATTCAAATCTCACAAGTGGGGTACCATCCAGCCCAGGAAAAAATTGCCATCATCGAAACGGACAAGACTGCGAAAGCCATTACAGAAATTTCACTTATAAAATTCAAGGACGATGGCACCCATAGTTTTATTAAAACAGCCGCACCTCTGCATTGGGGAGCCTTCCTGAGATTTGATTATCTGACATTCGATTTCACGGAAGTGAAGGAAGAAGGCATGTACCAATTGGAATACAAGGGAGTGAAATCTGAGCCATTTCAGATCAGCGCAGAAATATTTGACCGCAACGTATGGCAACCGACGCTGGAGTATTTTTTACCCGTACAGATGTGCCATATGCGCATCAATGACCGGTACCAGGTGTGGCACGACTACTGTCATATGGACGACGCCCGCATGGCGCCCACTGACCTAAACCACTTTGATGGGTATCTTCAGGGCCCGTCAACGCTTACTAAATATAAATCGGGGGATCATGTGCCGGGATTGAATGTAGGTGGATGGCACGATGCCGGCGACTATGATTTAAGGGTAGAATCACAAATAGGAGAAGCTAAAATACTCTCGCTGGCTTATGAAGAGTTTGACGTTGACTATGATCAGACCACGGTTGATCAGCTTAACCATTTGGTGGAAATGCACAGACCTGATGGCAAAAACGACATTCTGCAACAAATTGAGCATGGTGTATTATCCGTTATCGGTGGTTATGATGCACTTGGCAGATTGTACAGGGGAATCATCGCACCCACATTACGGCAATACGTGTTGCTTGGCGATGGTTCGGCCATGACCGATAACCTGATTTTTAATGCAAATCTTGATTCAGGCCAGGTAAATCAAAATTCATCAGGTATAGCCGATGACCGATGGGTATTTACCGAAATAAATCCAGGTCGTGAACTGGGCACTGCCGCCGGACTTGCCGCATCAGCACGAGCCCTTGCGGATTACAATCCCCAGTTATCGAAACGATGTATAGAAATCGCCGAGCTCCTCTGGAAAGCTAACGCAGGGGCAGAGCCAGGCAGGAAACTAAACGCCGCCGTTGAGTTGCTTCTTACTACTGGTGACAAACAATATTTGAATTTTATCCAGGAAAATCATGGTACGCTTGTTAAGAATGCAGAACGTTCGTCATGGCTTCTGGCGCGTGTATGGGGTTTATTCGATGATGCCAATGCGAAACAGGTAGTACAGGATTCTGTCATTGCTTACCAGGCAAAAGTGGAATTGGCTCAAACTGAAAACCCATACGGAGTACCTTATAAACCCAATATCTGGGGCGCTGGCTGGGGGATTCAGGAATTTGGCGTGCAACAGTATTACCTACACAGCCGTTTCCCTGAAATTTTTAAATCAGATTACATGCTTCACGCCATGGACTTTGTCCTGGGTTGCCATCCAGGCCCCAACAATGCCTCTTTTGCGTCCGGGGTTGGCTCTAAATCAGTGATTGTGGCTTATGGAGTAAATCGTGCCGATTGGTCATATATACCAGGCGGCGTGGTTTCAGGTACTGCGCTCATCAGGCCCGATTATCCCGAACTACTCGAGTGGCCGTACTTGTGGCAACAGACAGAATACGTGATGGGTGGTGGCGCCACGAATTTTATGTTCCTGGTATTAGCTGCTAATAAGACACTTAACTCCGCCCGGTAAAATAATCTCACAGACATGATGACCTTGATAATGTTCCTATTAATCACTTTACTGCCCTTAACGACGTCAAAGGAGAATGCCGTTAGTGCAGAATCAGATAAATACTACCTGTATGTTGGTGCATACACAGAAACTGAAGAGGAGGGTATTGCTATTTTTCTCTTTGATGTGTTGAGTGGTGATTTGGAATATATAAGTACCGTAAAAGGCATAAAAAACCCATCGTACCTCGCCATTCATCCCAAGAGGAAACTTCTGCTGGCTGTTAACGAGGTAAGCGATGGTGAAAATAAATCCGGTGTCGTCAGTTCCTTTTCTATCAATCCGCTTGATGGCTCACTGCGCCTTATAAACTTCGAATCGAGCCTCGGTGCAGGGCCATGCTATGTGAGCATTGACCATGGGGGTGATTTTGCCGTAGTTGCTAATTATGGTGGAGGAACTGTGGCTTTATTGCCGATCGAATCTACGGGTAAATTATTGCCAGGCAGCATGGTGCAGCATTCCGGTTCCGGGCCGAATACTGCACGGCAAGGCGCTCCTCATGCGCATACCATCATGTTCGATAAAAAATATGGCTACGCATTATCAGCGGATTTGGGTATTGATAAAGTCATAACGTATTCCTTAGGCAGCAATCCTTCAAAATTGGTTAAACAAAGTGAATTCTCATTAGCACCAGGTGCAGGCCCCAGGCATCTGGATTTTCACCCTAATCAAAAATTCGCCTATATCATCAACGAACTCAATTCAACAGTGACTGCCTGTTCATACGACGCAAAATCCGGGAAACTGACGGAAATTGAGTCGGTTTCTACGTTGCCGGCAGATTTCACCGGGCAGAATTCTTGCGCTGACATACATATCTCCAGAGATGGACGGTATGTTTACGGGTCCAACAGAGGGCATGACAGTATTGTGGTTTTCAAGGCAGATCCAACTTCCGGGAAGCTCACGTATGTTTCGCATCATTCGGTTAAGGGCAAAACGCCAAGGAATTTCATGATCGATCCTACCGGCAAATTTTTGCTTGTGGCAAATCAGGGTTCAAACAATATTGTGGTTTTTAAAATCGACGCAGAAACAGGGAAGCTTATCAGCAATGGTGTGGAGGTACAATCCCCGAAGCCTGTGTGTTTGAAAATGTACCCGAAGAAGTAGTCTGAGCTTGCGTAAAGAGCAGTTGATAGAGCACAGTTATCGTTCAATGTGATTGAATGATTTTGGAAAAGTTGCTTATTTTTTCCATCTTTAAACATTCCCTCATCAAAAAACATAAACCATGAATGACCATCGACAATTCCACGTTTGTCCGAAAAGCGGTACGATACGAAGACGCGACTTCCTGAAAGCATCAGCTCTTTCAGCCGGATTATTAGCCCTGAATCCATTTCCACATCATGTTTTTGCATCTGAAACCAAGAAATATGCTTCCGACCAGGTGATGCTGGGCAATACCGGAGTAAAACTTTCACGTTTAGCAATGGGCACCGGAACCCACGGCGTCAACCGACAATCGAACCAGACCCGAAAACTTGGCGTTAAGGGTGTAGGCGAGTTGCTGCACGCCGCCTATGATCAGGGTATAAACTTCTGGGATTCTGCTGATCAATACGGCACGCACCCGCACTTAAATGAAGGGCTAAAGTTCGTCCCCAGAGAAAAGGTGGTGATAATGACCAAAACCCACGCCACCACTGCCGTAGAGATGAAAAAGGATTTGGACAGATTCCGTCAGGAACTTGGGACCGACTACCTGGATATAGTTTTGTTGCACTTTATGACAGATCCAAACTGGCCAACCTTGAAGCAAGGCGCAATGGAAGTATTGGCGCAGGCCCGCGAGGATGGAATAATAAAAGCACACGGTGTCAGTTGTCACACAATGGGGGCCTTGAATGCAGCCGCTGACTCTGATTGGGTACAGGTGGATTTGGCACGGATCAATCCCTACGCCTCTCGCATGGACGGTACAGTTGATGAAGTAGTGCCGGTTTTGAAAAAAATGAAGCAGCAAGGGAAAGCAATCATAGGAATGAAAATTTTTGGTGCTGGTGATCTCACCGATAAGTTGGACGAATGCCTGCAATATGCGCTCACTAGAGAGTATATCGATTGTTTTACGATTGGACAGGAGGGATTTGATCAAACCCAGGATCTCGTAAAGCGAATACCGTCTGCCAGCGTAAGAGGGTAGCGAATTCGATCTGAGACTACCTGCTTATTGCATTGAAATCGGGAGCGATAATCTATTATTAATTCATCAGTGAATTTAATGTGGTTGCTAAATCATGGCTCATGCTGCTCATAGCATTGAATATGGCTTTGTCGCACCTATTGGGATCATAGTCGACGTTTCTAATTTTAGTTTTTTGAGCGTCCAAAATCATAGTAATGGGGCAACTTTCCATACTTTCTTCTAACTTTAAATTGAATTTCACCGCTTTAGTAATGATACGACACACATTTTGCAATTTCCTGCTCGCCATTTTACTCATTACCTTTTATGGTTGCGACAAAAAGGATAATAGCTCAGAATCCAGCTCAAATGTTGCTCTTGAGCAATTCATCGAAACCAGGCGAATTGCTTAGTGTGCCACCCAAAGAAGAAATAAAAACGCTGAAAATACTTGCGAACGCTCCGGATTTCAGTTTGCCGGGAATAGACGGAAAAACCTATTCTCTGAAAGATTTTAAGGATGCCGAAGCCTTGGTTATCATTTTCATTTGCAATCATTGCCCCACAGCCCAGGCCTATGAAGATCGGATTATTTCCATCGTCAACGATTATCGCGACCAGAAGGTTCGAGTCGTAGCCATTTCCCCAAACGCTGTGAAATCGGTGCTTCTGGAAGAAATGGGTTATTCTGATATGGGAGACTCATTCGATGAGATGAAGCAAAGGGCAAAGGACAAGTCGTATAACTTTGTTTATCTGTACGATGGAGACACGCAGCAGACCTCCATCAAATACGGCCCCGTTGCCACTCCACATGCTTATGTTTTTGATAAAAACAGAAAATTGAAATATACAGGAAGACTTGATGCTACCGAAAAGCCAGGTACAGCTAATGCGGAAGATTTGCGCAATGCTATCGATGCAGTATTGCTCGGTTCTGAAATTATTTATCCTGAGACAAAGACGTTTGGTTGTTCTGTAAAGTGGGGTTGGAAAATGGAATGGACAGATAAAATCAGATAAGGACTGGGATGCCAAACCGGTCAGCGTTGATGAATTAAATGTTGCAGGTGTAAAAAATCTGATGAAGAATGAGTCGGACAAGCTGGTATTAGTGAATATCTGGGCGACATGGTGCGGCCCCTGCGTTATTGAATTTCCGGAGTTTGTGAATATCCATCGCATGTACATGGGAAGGGATTTTGAATTTGTTTCTCTCAGCGCCGATCGAATCGAACAAAAGGAAAAGGTGTTGAAGTTTTTGACGGGAAAACATGCCGCAGTGAAAAACTACGTATTTACGGATCCGGACATTTACCAACTGATTGCAGCAGTGGATCCGGAATGGGACGGAGCACTTCCATACACGGCTCTTATAGAACCCGGAGGAAAGTTGGTTTACAAAAAAATGGGCACCATCGACCCGGCAGAGTTAAAGAAAACCATTGTGGATCATCCTATGATCGGGAGGTATTATTGAGCTACCTATAATCTTCCCGATTGATGATACCTTCAGCTAACAGGGCGCCTATCACCAATTCAGTCATATCACTTTTGAAAGCGAATTCATAGCGTATGTCCATCACATATGCTTTGAGGCGCATTTTTAGATAGCTGCGTTCTTCAAATATTTCCTGGAAAAACAAGGCGACGATGGGCTTATCAAGGTAGATGAATCGGGAAACTTGTGCACCTTCAATAGCAATTTTCCTTACTCTGGCTATATCGATATCAATTGGCAAGTAAAACTCTGCAACTACCTGGCAGTTGGGCTCACCGGTATTGGCATTGGATACCGACTGGTTCATCACTTCCGCGTTCGGTACACTCACCACGCTGTCATCCGGAGTCACTATCCTGGTTGACCGCAGGCCAATTTCAATAACTTCGCCATAAAAACTACCAATTTCTATCTTGTCGCCTACTTTGAATGGTTGGTCGAAGATGATCATAATGCCACCAAAGATATTTTTCAGTATGTCCTGTGATGCAAATCCTACCGCCACCGCCACAGATGCTGAGAAGGTGATGATCGTTGCCATGGTCAGGAGACATTATCCCCGCAATAATAGTAAACAGGGCTGTTGACCATGCCAATATCCGCAAGAGCGGTATCAAACCGGTGATGGTAAGTCGGTGTTTTGTATTCTTTTTCGCCCAGAACCGCAGTATCCTTATCCCGAGTTTTATACCAAAGTAGGCCAGTAATAAAATGAACATGGATCCGAGTATTTTACTAGTGGAGAACATATTGTAAACTGGGTCGATCGGTTTGGTCAACTTGCTTATTACTGATGTGGAATCATTTTCTTCAGAAATAAGAGTTTCTATAGATACTCCGGTTATGTCGGTACTCTGCTTTTCGCCTTCCTGCGCCGGGGTGCTGTAGCCAGGGATAAGCAGTAAAAGCACAACTACCTGTCGCGCTATTCTCATTATGTTGGTATTTGATATCATATTCAGTTTTTTTTATGGACTCCGGGCAATTTGCCAACTATGAGCGGGAACAATTAGTCAATAAGATTTTTCGACTTCAACATATCAATCGATTGGCGGTAGATCAAGGGGTTTACTTCAAACCAGCTATTTCGATCTATAAGGACACCATCATCCAGTAGCATCAGTACCATTAATTGTATTTTATCTATGGTTTTTTTATAAACCACCCCTAATTGTTCAAGTGTTAACCCGTCGTGCATGATGAGTAGAAACAAGATAAACACTTTATCAGCACTGAGTTGCTTTATGAAAGACAAGTCCGGCGGCGTAAATTTTACAATTTCGATGGTATTTTCGTTGATTTTTCCGGTAGACAACAGCCAATACGACAAGCATAGCGAAATATTTCCCTTGGCGTACGTATTAAGGTCTTTAAAGAATTCATTGCGCAGCAAATCCTGTTTTTGACTCTCTTCCAGGGCCAAGAATTTTTTATTTGAACTATGTGATTCTGATTGTAAAAAGTTTATCCGATAACCACTAACGCTGTTTTTCTTCATAATCAATTCACGAAGCTGTTTGTCATTATAGGGAGACATATTGATTACGTAGGCAAAATACCCTTCTATTTCGATGGTTTTTGAAAGGTATTCCCACGCGAAGTTATTTGCGGTGAAAAGCCAGAAAACCTGCTTATAGGTTGCGGCAATCAACTTGGCCAGGAGATACAGGTTTTCAAAGCCGTGGATAGTGCGCAGATAGAAATTGTGGAGATTTTCCACGATGATAACTTTACCACTGTGCTCGGCGACGATAAGTTCTGTGAGTTGCTCCAGCGATGCGATCTTCGTGTTTTGTAGCAATTCTTGCCAAAAGGCGTAAAACTCATTTTCGGAAACTGTATTTCTTGTCAGAATGCCAGTGATGGTATTCGACTTATCGAATGAATGTTGAATTTTAAAATAGTTGATTAACGTTGTATGGCCGCACCATTTTTCGCCTACGATTACCGATGGGGCAAATTTGGATTCTTTATGGCTTTCGTAAGCGATATTCAGCTGCTTGATTTCTTCTTCCCGGCCAATGAAAAAACTTAGCTCCGTTAGCGGCTGGATGCGATATAGACGCTGGTAGATAACCGGGAGTTTATTGATACGCTGATATGCCTCAGACAGGAAATCGGAGAGCTCGGAAGAAATATTGCCTTTTGCAGCACCTCCAAGACCTACCCTTCGTCGCCACGGAGTAATGAACGAGTTGAATTGAACGATCACTTCCCTGGATTTCTTTACGAACTGTAAAAATTTCACTTTTGTTAAAACCCAGATACGCAAGCTAAATTCCTCTGTTTTTTTCAGCGCTTTAGCCTTCATTACAATAAGACGGAGTTCGAAGGCGCTTTCGCTTTTCGTGAGTTCGAGGGTTTTGGTATTGAAATCAGCAATAATCTTGTTCAAACTTTCAACAGTGTTATTACTAAATTTGGTGACATCAGCAGCGATATCGCTAATACGGCTTATCGAGCGATCCATGCCTTCATTGAAGAGTTCGGGGATACTTTCAGCTTTTATAAGCCCTATTTCATCCGGTTGTATGAGGGCAGAAAGATTAAATTCCAGTACATTTTTTATGTTATGAATCTCATTGTGCAGTTTTTCAATTTCAGATACTGATTGCAATTTCAACTTAGCGGCTTGTTCATTGAGATTTGGGAAGCAACCAACGCGCAGAAGTTCCTGTAATGAAAATGAACTCAGGTCAGTGGATTTTACGGGCTGTAGGTAGCTTGTATCACGTGTCAACCAGCGTTTTTCCGAAAGGGTATTGATTTCCCCAATAATGGTAAGTTCGAGATCATTGATTTTGGAGGGCAGGTTATAACTAACCAACTGCTCAACGGTTTGAAAAAGCTTTAGCTTTGCCACGTTGGTGTTTAACTCTTCCAATGTTTTATTCAGTAAGGTCACATGATCCTTTTCTTGTTTTTGCAGCTTGTCGTATATCTCCTTTTTCCGCTGATTTATCTGCTGGCGAACGATGTTGAGTTGTTCTACAATGACCTGGTGCTTTTCGATGATAGATTGATTGAGCTCAGCTACAGCTTTTTCAGTTTTGACTTTATTCCAGTATATCTCCTGGTCTATCTTCCAGTCTTCTACTAAGGCGAACATAGTATTGCCCCAGTTTATCAACTGATGCTCAAGGCCCTGCCTCACTTTTACCTTCTTTTTTATGCTGTTTTTCCAGCGAAGACGCAACGCCGGCAATTCCAACGTGCCAGCCACCGATGAAAGGGTAACAATTTTATCGTCGCATGCAAGTGTAAGTTCGCTGCATTCGTTTTTTAGGGTTAAGAATATCGCGTCGATTTCACTGGTAGCTGAGCGTGCGGTTTCGGAATAGTCAAACGAAGGTTTGTCTTGACCAAAAAGTTGGAGCAATGCATTAGTTAATGCCTGATCAGATTCAATCACCGATTTTGTAATACGAAGGCAATTTTCATTAAACCGCCAAACGATCTCCTTCAATCCTGCCAACAAATGTTGATAAGCCACATAGCTGGCAATATCATTCATCGGTATAGAATACTTCCAGTAGTATTTGACGCTGGGTTTTTTGCGAAAAATCCGGCGCACTCCATTGGCGATTGCATGGGGAACCCTTGTTATTCCTAAAAATATCCGCTTGTGGAATTTTATAAAACTAATATATGCGGAATCACCCTCAAGTGACCGAAATCGGGCAGCATCCTGTTGCTTAATAACTTTCGCGGGAAAAGAAGCAATATATTCCTCAGTTTTCCTGATGATCTCCTCGGTATGTATAAGCGGAAATGGCAGATTCTTCTCCGCGTAGAAATCAAGGAACAAATCCATTCTCTTTTGCTGATACTTATATACAATTGCACGGAGGGCATCAGGTTTAGAAAGGCTGGTGCGATGAACATCTTTAATTACCTGGTTATTCAGCGAAGAAAGTGAGGTATAAAAATCCTTTAGCTTTTCCACGCTTTTTCCTGTCCTGTCAATGAAAGTGTGCTCGAGTAGAGGAAGGCAGGGTGGATGGTGGCTATTGTGGACCATAGTAGATTTTTTTATCTAATTTAATTCAAATACAATTTTATAATTGGAAAATATCCAGGAATAATGTGCGGGCGATTAATACATTACGGAGAAAAAACCTTTCATGTATTTAGTCTCATTCCTGGGTTCATTGAGCTCCAGTTCGTAGTAGTAGGTACCGGCTGCCACTAATTTTCCGCCGACTTTGCCATTCCAGTTATTGGTATAGCCAGTTGCTCTGTAAAGAACATCCCCCCATCGGTTCAGGATGGTAAGTTGGCTTTTAGGATAATGCTCAATATTGTCGATCATGAAGTACTCATTGAACTTGTCGCCATTGGGTGTAATGATGTTATAGGTATTTACCTCAGGAATAAAGGCGGCACATTTTGTGGCCGAACGTGAATCTGCCTCATTTCCGTTCCGCTCACGCGCAATAATATAAAAACAATGATCGAAGCCCTGGCCCTTATTCATTATCGTCAAACTCATATCAGACGATTTTTCCAACAGTTTGTATTCGCCGCTGTCAATACTGTGCCAAACCTCGTATTCTTCCACGCCATCTAGCCATCCTATGTATTCGCTCCAGTTTATTGTCGCTGACACCTGCGCATCCTGACTGATCTCGGAAAGGATGCTTTGATGAACCTCCGGAGCTATCTTTTCCGGACAGTCTTCATTGGTTTCTATTTTGTATTCATATGCATATTTGCCAGGCTCCAGATTGTTATCGGTGTATAAAGTTTGGCCGGCACTCAGTTTTGCGACAATAGACCAGCCGGATTCGCCAGCCTTCCGACGAAATAGCGTCATGTCCTTCTTATAAAAAGCATTATTTTTCCATAGCAGGGAAATCACCAGAGCATCAGGTCGGGAGTCTGAAACAGAGACACTTTTAATTTCAACTGTTGGCGGAATGATAAAAATTTCCTTTTCTATAACCGCTCGGGTGTCGCTGCAAACTGTGCCCGTATCGTAGACAGTTGCTTTTAACTTATGCAATCCATCGCAATTGAATAAATGCGATAATTCCATGTTAGCGCTAATGGTATCGTAGATAGTGCCGTCGTCAAATTCCCAGTTGGCAAATCGGTAAAGTGTATCGGCATCCAGCGAGATATGGATGTTTTCACCCAGATAAAATGTATCTCGTTCGGTTATAATTTCGCCAATTTGCGATGGATTTCTCTGTATATATACACTCAGCGTGTCGGACAAGCCATCGCAGACTGTATCGGTCACGCTTATCTGGTTAAACCATAATTTACCAATACCCCAGGAATCCCATGATACATTTACTTTGTTAGTGCCGTTGCCGCTGGTGATGCTACCAAAGTCAGTCGCCCATTGATACACCGATGCGCTGGTAAAATAGGCGGAGTAGGGGATGTCGGTGATGGCATCGGAGCAAAGCGTATCCAGACCGAATGGCGCTTCAGGGTCAAGTTGGATATTAATTTTTACCGGATAGTTTACCGTGTCGGCGATACAGCCATAGCGGTTTGTCGTGATGAACTGTACTCCTGCGCTACTGTTTGTCGCACCCCAGTCGATTCGGATGGAATCATTAAAAACCGATGAGGTGATGTTTCCGCCTGAAGCGAGCCATTGATAATCCTGAATGTCCTTGCTCACGAGAACGTATTCCACATCACCGGTATTTGGGCATACCGATCGCGGCCCAAGAATTTTTGCGGAAGGTTCGATGACACGAATTTTTTTAATGGAAATTTCTTCATTTCCACCCGAACAATCGTCCAGTCCGGTAGATGTTTTCATTTCAACCAAATATTCACCCGGCTTTGAGTAATGATGCGTAATGGCCGTATCCTTGTCAGTAAGCAGAAAACCTCCGTCGCCAAAGCGATATTCAAATGTTTTATAAATGGAATCGGCAACGGGCAGGAAGGTAATCGGCGACCCAAGACACAGGCTGTCGATCGGTGTTGAGGGATTTTGATCTTTGACAATGAAATCCACGTTGAGGTTTCCGAGGCTGGCGCCCGTGGCATATCCGAACGATTCGTTCTGGCCAAATCCATAAACATAGGCTATAAAACCGCCATTTGACCTGATCGTATGATTTCCACCAACAGTACCGACTCGGGCGTAGGCGTAGTCAGTCCCATCGATGTCTTTGAAACTGCCTCCGATTTTGATATTGTCGAGGGTGATGGCCGGGATGTCAGCTTTTTTGATGACGATATTAAGCGAGTACCTCGATAGCGTAGCAATGCTCGGAGCGTTGAAAGTGATTTTTTTGAGCATCTGCTCATTTGGACTTATGGGAATCAAAAACGGATCGCCGAGCGTGCCGTCACAGTCCATGGTGCGGCTGTATTGCCCCACAGCAATTGGCTTATCGGAGGATACCTGCATTACCTGAGCAGAAAGTAATTGTACAAATTTCCCAGCGTTCAGTACGTAGGTTTGTCCGTTGGCCGCAATGGTTGTGTTGTCCTGCGTAGCCAAAAGCTTTATGACGTCTCCGCCATAGCGGTTTTCGAGTGGAACTACGATGAAGTTTTTACCAAGCGTATTGGTTGGGTACATCTGGGCATAAAGGTGGTCGTGGCCGTTTTGGGTTCCGCATTTACCAATCTGGGTGTACATATTACCTGAAAACACAGCGAAGCTATTGCAACTGCTGTTCTTTCCTGCATAGATGTGACTTCCAGTGAGGTCTGCTTTAGCCCTCACCTGGTAGCTCTGTCCTTTCTGCAGCGTCACACGAAAGGGTGCATTGGCAGGATTACCCCCGAGAGTGGTTACAGACGGCAGGATTTCTACCTCTGTGCTATCGGTAATCGCAACGATTAAAAACTCGGCGTCGGAGTTTGCGTTGTTGTTTCGATTGCCGTCTTCCCAATGGGAAAGAATATAATAATTATTCCCCAGCGAAAATGTAGGCAATACAACCGTCATATCGGCGCTGTACTGCCGCTTATTCATCGCGTACAAACTAATGGTATTATCAGACTTTATAAAAAGGCCTTTATTCTCAATGATATTTGTGCCGGAGGCCATCGCCAGTGAAGCAGGTATATTCAGTTGCCTCGTTACATTAGGATATACAGTAAATGGGATTGGCGCAAAAAGCGGCTGGAGCGGCATGGTAACAACTCCACTGGTAGTATCATCAGCGCTGATATACAATTCCAGAATCACAGGGTTGCCGGAGTCTTGCAACCAATTGGTCATAAATCCGACCCAAAATTCTTTGCCTTCCGTAGAAATGCCCTGGGCTTTCAGGTTATTTGAACTCAGCCCACAGCACAAGCACAAAAAACCAATGATAAATAACCTGAGCTGATAAGGACGCATCCAAAAAGTGTTTTTTCAAATATACATCTATTGAAGCAAAATACATCCTGAAGCTCTATAGGATGCCGAATTCAACTTTTTAATTATATTGTCCGCCTAAAACAAAATCACATCCATGAACATTCGTCGTTTATCTGCCGCTTTACTATTGTGTCTGCTTTTTCATATTTCAACTATGCTCAATGCCCAGACCACTGTGATAAAGGCGGGCTATTTATTTGATTCTGAATCCGGAAAATTTTTCAAAAACCAGTATGTGCTTGTAGAAGGTAAAACGGTGAAGGAGGTATCATCTGCGAAGCTATCAGGTGATGATTTCATTGATTTATCAGACTATTGGGTAATGCCGGGATTTATTGATTTACACGTCCATTTGGAGTTTGAATCGTCGCCTTCCGCCTATCTTGAAGAATTCACAAAAAGTACAGCAGATATCGCCTATGATGCCCAGATGCACGCACTCAGAACACTAAAAGCAGGATTCACTACAGTTCGTGATTTGGGTGGATCCGGTGTAAATACCTCCTTAGCGAATGCAATTGCTACCGGAAAAGTCGATGGACCCAGAATATTTTCTGCGGGAAAAGCCATTGCAACGACCGGGGGTCATGCAGATCCAACCAACGGTTACCGGGCTGATCTTATGGGTGATCCGGGACCTGCCAGCGGTGTGGTCAACAGTAGGGAAGAAGCGCGCAAAGCAGTACGTCAGCAGTATAAAAACGGCGCGCAAGTCATAAAGATCACAGCGACCGGCGGTGTCTTGAGTATGGCGGCAAATGGCATTGCACCGCAATTTACCATGGAAGAACTTGCCGGAATTGTGGAAGCTGCCAATGACCTTGGAATGATAACCGCCGCACATGCTCACGGCGATGAAGGGATGAAAAGGGCGGTCATGGCCGGAATTACCAGTATAGAACACGGCTCCATGATGTCTGAAGAAACGATGGATCTGATGATTGAGCGGGGTACATACTACGTGCCGACTCTTTCGGCCGGATATTTTACTATGGAGAAGGCAGAAATTGAAGGGTATTTCCCGGAGATAATCGTTCCCAAAGCCAAATTCGTCGGCGCGCAGATGACACAAACTTTTGCAAAGGCCTATAAGAAAGGAGTGAAAATAGCATTCGGGACTGATTGCGGTGTATCAGCCCATGGAGAAAATGCAAAAGAGTTCGCTTACATGGTAAAAGCCGGAATGACACCCGAAGATGCGTTGCAAACAGCAACCACCGAGGCATCCAAATTGCTCCGACAGGAAACAAAACTCGGGCAAGTCCGCCCTGGGTTTTTCGCAGATATCGTCGCGGTAAAATCAGACCCGGTTACTGACATTACCGTTTTGCAGCATGTTTTGTTCGTCATGAAAGATGGAAAGGTTTATAAAAAGGAGTAGCTGCAAAAATCTGCGGATTATCTGCACTTAACCGCCCTGAAAAACGTAATACCTATGAAGGCGTTTCGCCTAAGGTTCCCATTGGGATATTCCAGCAATGGTAAGTTTCATCATTATTTCATCACATAAACCCCACAATTATGCCAGCCAAAAAGCTTAAAGAATTTCTCGACAGGTATGATGTGCCTTATATTTCCATTAAGCACCCTCATGCCTATACTGCACAGCAGGTAGCAGCGTCTGCCCATATTCCGGGAAAAAATATGGTGAAAACGGTGATGATCATGATCCATGAAAAAATGGCTATGGCCGTGCTTCCGGCTACCTACAAAGTTGATTTCAATGTATTGCGTGAAATCACCGGTGAAAAGGAAGTCAGGTTAGCATCAGAACTGGAGTTCAAGCACATGTTTCCTGATTGCGAAACGGGCGCTATGCCACCTTTTGGAAATTTATACAACATGGTTGTGTATGCCGCCAAAGTACTCACCGAAGATGATGAGATTGCATTCAATGCCGGAACGCATTCTGAGATAATCCAGATGACGTACCGCGATTATGAACGGCTCGTTCATCCGAGGGTATTAAAATTTGCCATGCAATAGAATCGTTTTAAAAAGCCAGGCAGCCCGGGATTTACATTTATTCCGGGCTTTTTTATTATCTTGAAATTCGGAAAGAAAATCATTTTTTCTCTACGAACGGAAATTGAATCGATTAATGCGCTATCGCAAAACAGAACGAATATGAAGAAGGTGTTTAAATTTTTTGTTGTTTCGATAGCGGCCCTTTTTCTGGCGCTGATGGTTTTTTTCTATATCAATACACGCGACCGTCATAAAGGGTATTCTGTTGATCTTAATATAAAAAACGAGACATCCGGCGATATCATGGTTGGATTTGCTGCGGTGAAAATTACACCCGAAATCCATGACCGCTGGGCGGATGCTAACAGTGATGCGCAATACGATCCGAACGATGGCGATACCTACGAAGATTTGAATGGAAATGGAAAATTCGATCCTATCTGGATTGCCGGTTTTAGTAATAAGCGTGCAGCAAACGGTGTACACGATGATTTGTGGGCCAGGACAGTAGTGTTTGATGATGGTAAAACGAGGATTTCACTCACCTCCATCGACGCGATCGGTTTCATGCACGACGACGTTGTAGATGTGCGTGGTTTTATCAATCCGGCCTCGGGCATTACCTACGCGGTGATTAGCTCTACGCATACGCACGAGGCCCCGGATTTGCTGGGCCTTTGGGGCAATTCATACCTGAAAAGCGGTGTAAATCCAGAATATATGGATTATCTCAAAAGACAGACTGCACTGTCCATCGACGAGGCTGCTTCCCGGCTTCAGAAGGCATCACTCAAATTTGCCATAAATGAAAATGACGCGCTTTCGGTGGTTAAGGATACCCGCAAACCATATGTATATGATCCCGGAATGCGGATGATCCAGGCGGTATCTGTGGAAAATGGAGAGACTCTTGGAACTTTGGTGGCCTGGGCTGATCATCCGGAAACGCTGTGGAGCGATAATCTCGATATCACTTCTGATTTCCCACATTTTGTCCGTGAAGGAATGGAAAAAGGCGTTTACATGGGCGATAGTCTCATTATTGCGGGTAAAGGTGGAATTTCAGTATATTTTAATGGCGCCATTGGCGGGTTGATGACCACCCATCCAAGCCTGGAGGTTAAAGATATTTTCACCAATGAGTCCTTTAAAGAACCCGGTTTTGATAAGGCAAAAGCCCAGGGTGATTACCTGGCCTATCTCGCTCTCTCAGCCCTCGACAGTTCAAATCGGATAGTCGACAAAGCTGGAATATCACTTCGCGCAAAAAGTATTACTTTGGCATTCCAGAATCCATATTTTCGGCTTGGCGCTTTGCTTGGCGTTCTGAACCGCGGTATGACTGGCTGGATGAAGGTGCGATCTGAAATGGCTGCATTTTCCATAGGACCCGCCCATTTTGTCACCGTGCCGGGAGAGTTTACCCTGAAATAGTTAATGGTGGAGTAGAAGCGCCGGAAGGTCAGGATTTTATCATGCAACCCCAGGAAGTGCCGTTTATCCGTTCACAGATGAAGGGGGAATACAACTTTTTATTTGGCATGGCCAATGACATGGTCGGCTATATTATCCCGAAAAGCCAATGGGATGAAGAATCGCCCTATACCTATGGCAGTGACCACGCTCCTTATGGGGAAGTAAATTCACTCGGCCCGGAAACCGCTCCGAAAGTGCATGCAGAAGCATCCGGATTGTTGGAAGAATTATATAAATGATGGACAAATACTGGCTCAATGAGTAAGTCTGTTACCTAATTGAGAAGTCATCGAATACTATTTTGTCAGGCCTATTCACTAAATAAAAAAAGGAAGCGCTACCGCCGTTTTATTGATCCGAGCCACGAACCAATTCCGCGTCGACTCGGTGGCTCAGAAAGCAGGCCTGTATCACTGGCTTTCTTTACCGATTCTACTGTATATAAGGCTTGAGGAATATGAATAGTAAAGTGATGGATCAGACCATCCAATTGTTCCCTTTTCAGCACCGAAAAAAGGACATTCTCCTTTCCTGTAATGGATTCACCTTTGAGCAGCGTATAACGAATGCCCTTGTCTTTCATGTATTCGAGAATGTCTGTCAGGTCCTCCGGTGTGATGGCTCTTACAATGACCTTCCCGAAGGCAAGGCGCTCCTCGATCAGCATCCCAACGAGAATGCCGGTGGCAAAGCCTCCCGGATAGGCTAGGTACGAAACCCAGCTATTCAAATGCTGAAAAATTTGCCCTATAGCCATGAGCCATATCAAAGATTCGAAAAAGCCCAGGAGTGTCGAGACAAATTTATGGCCGGCCATGACGAAGATGATTCTCACCGTGTTGATGGAGACATCTGCTACCCTGGCTAGAAAGATCAACAGTGGCAGCACAACATAGGCAAAAATGGTAGGGCTGATTCCTAAATGTTCGGCGAAAAACGATTCCATGAGCAGGATACGGTAATTGAATTAATAGCAGGCATTAATATGATGAATCATCGCCTAAACGATCAGACTTTGAAACAACCAGCGACAGGGATTACTTTGAAGGGGACTTAGCCGGTATTTTATTGAGCGCGTCAATAAATGCTTCAGCGGAGGCGGTTACTATATCCGTATTTGCGCCAAATCCATAGTAAATCTGGTTTTCATGCATTACCTGCATGTGGACTTTTCCAACGTCGTCGCTTCCACGTGTAATGGCCTGAATAAGGAATTCTTCCAATATTACAGTTTTCTTTATGATCTGCTTTATGGACTTAATCGCGGCATCCACCGGGCCGTTGCCGCTTGCGGTGGCATCGAATAGCTCTCCGGCAATGGATAATCGCAAAGAAGCCATCGGCTGCAGTCCTTTGCCGGTGATGACCTGCAAATATTCCAACTGTATCTTTCTGTCTTCTTTTTTCACATCGCCAACCAAAAGTGCGATATCTTCATCCTTTATGTCCTTCTTCTTATCGGCCAGTTTTAAAAATTCTTCATAGACCATATCCAGCCTGGCCTTATCGATATCAAAACCAAGTATGGACAGTCTGTGCTTCAATGCGGCGCGACCACTTCTGGCTGTCAGTACAATACTGGATTCATTGATGCCAACATCTTTAGGGTCGATTATCTCATAGTTTTCGCGATGCTTCAGTACACCATCCTGGTGGATGCCCGACGAATGGGCAAACGCATTGCGTCCGACAATCGCTTTGTTGGGCTGCACAGGCATATTCATCAGATTGGATACCGTGCGGCTCATCAGATAGATGCTCTTGGAATTAATATTTGTATCGATGTTGAGTTCCTTATGACTTCGTAAAATCATGGTTACCTCTTCGAGCGATGTATTCCCTGCGCGTTCACCGATACCGTTAATGGTCACCTCTGCCTGCCGCGCGCCGTTCATGATACCGGCCATCGTGTTGGCTGTGGCCATTCCGAGATCATTGTGGCAATGGGTAGAGATGATGGCTTTATCAATGTTTTTTACATTTTCCTTCAGGAATTTAATTTTAGCTCCATAATCAGTTGGAAGACAATAGCCGGTGGTATCCGGAATATTAACAACCGTGGCGCCAGCAGCGATAACGGCTTCAATGACTTTGGCTAAATATTCATTCTCTGTACGTCCGGCATCTTCAGCGTAGAATTCGACATCCTCCACATATTTTTTTGCATAAGCAACAGCACGTTTTGCTCTTTCAATAATTTCGTCCTGATTACTCTTAAGTTTGTATTTGATATGGTAAAATGAGGTGCCAATGCCGGTGTGTATCCGACCTTTTTTAGCATGCTTTAATGCCTCTGCAGCCACATCAATATCCTTTTCAACGGCTCTTGACAGAGCGCAGATCGTTGGCCATGTCACCGCTTTTGAGATTTCCACCACGGAATTAAAATCCCCCGGGCTGGATATAGGGAATCCTGCTTCGATAACGTCCACGCCCAATTCTTCGAGGCGCTTGGCAACTTCAATTTTTTCTACTGTATTGAGTTGGCAACCAGGTACCTGCTCGCCGTCGCGAAGTGTGGTGTCAAAAATATATAATCGATCAGCCATGGTGTTTTTACATAATTTTAAAGGAGAGGGCAGGGGGTAGTCCCTGTCCTGGGATAATACTAATTATTTTCAGGTCGTAACTTACGCACAGCGGCGCCTGCACGCCAAAGTTCGGATTCGCGCAGTTCTTTCAATTCAACCTCGAGCTTTTCCCTGTAATCAGGCTGGCTGTTGGAATCGATCGACTTTTGTGCTTCTATACCGGCAGCGACGTTTTCATAAAGTTCTTTAAAAACAGGAGCTGTGGCATCACGGAACTTTTTCCACCAGTCCAGCGCACCACGTTGAGCCGTTGTAGAGCAGTTGGCATACATCCAATCCATACCATTTTCTGCAATCAGTGGATAAAGTGATTGAGTGGCTTCTTCCACGGTTTCATTAAATGCTTCTGAAGGGGTGTGGCCTTTACTGCGAAGCAAATCGTATTGTGCGGCGAATAATCCCTGGATGGCGCCCATAAGTGTGCCGCGTTCACCCGTCAGGTCACTGTAAACTTCCTTTTTGAATGTTGTTTCAAACAAATAACCTGACCCGACACCGATGCCAAGAGCAATGGCTTTTTCGCGTGCTTTTCCTGTATAATCCTGATGAATGGCGAAGCTGGAATTCAGACCTTTTCCTTCAACAAACAGGCGGCGAAGGCTGGTGCCTGAGCCTTTTGGCGCCACAAGTACGACGTCAACATTATCCGGAGGCACAATTCCTGTACGCTCTTTAAAAGTTATTCCAAATCCATGTGAGAAATAGAGTGTCTTTCCTTTTTTCAGATGTCTTTTCACGGTAGGCCATTGGGCAATTTGCGCCGCATCGGAAAGCAGGTAGAAAATAATGGTTCCTTTCTCAAGGGCTTCTTCTATGCTGAATAGTGTTTTGCCTTCTACAAAGCCATCTTTCTTAGCTTTTTCGTATGATTTCGACGGTTTTCGTTGTCCGACAATTACGTTGAAGCCATTGTCCCTGAGGTTAAGGGCTTGTCCCGGCCCTTGCACGCCGTAACCAATGATTGCAACTGTTTCGTTTTTCATTGCTTCCCTGGCTTGTGCCAATGGAAATTCTTCGCGCGTCACTACGTTTTCTTCGACGCCACCAAAATTGATCTTTGCCATTGTTAAATTTTTCTTCCGTTATTATTACTTAAACTATGTGTTGTTGAGTTTTCCAGTTCCTGGAGGAATACCTCAGTTTTCTTTTTTGATTTTGAAATGGAAATTCTTCCAGATTGAACAAATTCCATGACCCCATATTTGCGGAGAACTTTGAAAAGGGCCGCAATTTCGTGCTTATGTCCGGTTTTTTCAATAACCGTATAATCACGTTCTATGACCAATATTCGGGCGTTATTGCTTCGAATGATGGACTCTACTTCAACACCGTTGAGAAATATTTCAGTAGGAACCTTAAAGAGGGCAATTTCCTGGTAGTGAATTTCATCTTCTTCGTAAACGAATGCTCCGAGGACATCCACATGTTTTCTGATATGCTTTACCACTTTTTCCACCTGACTTTTCGTGGTCGTCAGCACAATCGTGTATCGGCTAACTCCCTCAATTTCAGAGGCTGACACGTTGATCATGTCAATATTGAGTTTCCTGCGGGTGAATACGATAGTTACAGTATTGAGCAGGCCTGGTTTGTCTTCAGTGAGGATGGAAAGCGTGAACTGCTTTTCTGCCAATTGCTCACTGGAATCTTGATATATATCTGTCATGATTTCTTTACCTTAATATTATTCTAACCGAATATTTGATACTGATTCACCGGAAGGCACCATCGGAAACACATTCTCTTCCTGTTCAACCTTGACTTCAAGAAAATATGGGCCGTCATGCTGAATCATGGTGTTGATGCACTTTTCTAGGTCTTCCCTTTTAGTTACTTGTTGTCCAGGAATTCTGTAACCTTCCACAATTTTAACAAAATCCGGGTTAGTCATCTCTGTGAATGAATACCTTTTGTCGAAAAAAAGCTGTTGCCACTGGCGTACCATACCGAGAAAGTCATTGTTCAATACGATGATTTTTACTGGGATTTTGTATTGTGAAATGGTTCCGAGTTCCTGAATCGTCATCTGAAATCCACCGTCCCCGGCAATTGCAATGACCAGCTCGTCCTTTTTTCCAACCTGAGCGCCCATGGCTGCGGGTAAGGCAAACCCCATGGTGCCGAGTCCGCCTGACGTGATGCAGGAGTTTGGTTTTTTGAATTGGTAATAGCGTGAAGTCACCATCTGGTGTTGTCCGACATCGGTAACGACGATTGCTTCGCCTTTCGTGATTTCCGAAACCATCCTAACTACTTCCCCCATTTTTATTTTACCTTTTGTTGGGTAGAGGTCGTGCTGTATAACTTTCTCGTATTCTTTTTTATCCAACTCCCTGAACCTGTTCAGCCATTCCTTATGTTCAGCTTTGTTCACCTTTGGGATCAGTAATTCAAGAGCCTGAGCTGCATCTGCATTTATTCCAACGTTGGCTTTTATTATCTTATTAATTTCTGATGGATCAATTTCAATATGGATGACCTTGGCTTTTCGGGCATATTGTTTAACATCGCCAGTTACGCGGTCATCAAAACGCATTCCTACAGCGATCAACACGTCACATTCGTTGGTAAGCACGTTTGGTGCATAATTTCCATGCATCCCCAGATAGCCAACATAATTTGGATGATCCGGATGAAATGCTGAAAGACCAAGTAAGGTAGAAGCAACTGGTATTCCGGCTTTTTCTGAAAGCTTTAATACTTGCTTTTCGGCACCAGAAAGTAGCACACCATGTCCGACAAGCATAAATGGCTGCTTGGCATTATTGATAATTTGAGCAGCTTCATCAATATCCTGCTCGTTGGGTAATGGATATGGATGGTAGCTCCGGATTTTTTTGCATGGCGTGTACTCGAATTCAAATTCGCCAAACTGTGCATTTTTGGTAATGTCAAGGAGAACAGGCCCTGGCCTGCCTGAAGTGGCAATATAGAATGCCCGGGCGATGGCGGCAGGTATTTCTTCCGGCTTCGTTACCTGGAAATTCCACTTGGTTACAGGCATCGAAATGCCAAGTACGTCGGATTCCTGAAAGGCGTCCGTTCCCAGCAGGTGTGCCGGAACCTGGCCGGTAATGCACACAATGGGCGTAGAATCGATCTGCGCGTCTGCAATACCTGTTATAAGGTTAGTGGCGCCCGGTCCGCTGGTCGCGAAACAAACTCCGGCTTTGCCTGTAACACGAGCGTAACCCTGTGCAGCATGTGCAGCGCCTTGTTCGTGCCGAACTAAAATGTGATTTACTTTATCCCGAAACCCATATAGAGCGTCGTATATTGGCATTATTGCTCCGCCCGGGTAGCCAAAGATGGTATCAACGCCTTCCTCTAGTAATGAGAGGATAACGGCTTGAGATCCAGTTACCTTTATTTTTTTACTTTTGCTTTTGGCGGATGATTTTTCTGCTGTTTCCATCTGTCCTTATTGTTTTTTTTAATTTATACTGTCACGCACCCTGTAGAGGCGGTTGATACGGTGTCAATAAATTTCTTTAATACTCCTGTGGTAGCTTTGTAGGGAGGTTTCACCCAGGCGGCCTTGCGTTTGCTGATTTCTTCAGCTGAGAGATCCACATCGATCTTGTTCTTAATAGCGTCAATCGTAATAATGTCGCCATCTTTGATAAGTCCCAGAAGGCCGCCTTCTGAAGCTTCAGGAGTAATGTGGCCAACCACGAACCCATGTGAGCCACCACTAAAGCGGCCATCCGTGATCAGGGCAACATCTTTACCGAGTCCTGCACCCATGACGGCTCCGGTTGGTTTTAGCATCTCGGGCATGCCGGGAGCGCCTTTCGGCCCTGAATAGCGAATCACAATGACATCACCTTTCTTTACTATCGACCCAATCCCTTTAATCGCCTCGAATTCGTCATTAAATACTACCGCCGGGCCCTTGAATACTTCGCCTTCTTTTCCTGTGATTTTCGCAACAGCGCCTTCTTCGGCGAGGTTTCCATAAAGTATTTGAATGTGCCCAACCGGCTTTATTGGATTGTCAAAGGGCATGATGATTTTTTGACCTTTATCCAGATCCCTGACTTGTTCAAGGTTTTCGCCAAGTGTCTTTCCGGTCACGGTCATACAATCTCCTGCGAAGAAACCCTCCTTCAGGAGCAATTTCATTACTCCGGGTATACCTCCGATGTTGTGCAGGTCTTCAATAAGATATTCACCGCTTGGTTTAAGATTTGCTATAAATGGCGTTTTATCACTTATTCTCTGAAAATCATCGATTGTCAGGTTAACATCAACTGCGCGGGCCATGGCAAGCAGGTGCAGCACTGCGTTTGTTGAACCGCCAAGCGCCATGATCAGGGTGATGGCATTTTCAAATGCTGCTTTGGTCATGATATCCCTTGGTCTGATATCCTGAATTAAAAGGTGTTTGATCGCCTTTCCAATATCTGAACATTCGATGCCTTTTTCTTTGGAGATAGCGGGGTTCGATGAAGAATACGGAAGACTCATACCCATACATTCAATGGCTGCCGCCATTGTATTAGCGGTGTACATACCTCCGCATGCGCCTGCTCCGGGGATTGAGTTTTTAATAATTCCGGTATAATCTTCTGCACTGATCTTTCCGGCAAGTTTTTCGCCATAAGCTTCAAAAGCGGATACGATATTCAAGTCTTTTCCTTTCCAGGTTCCTTTCTTAACAGTGCCGCCATAAACCAGAATACCGGGACGGTTGAGTCGGCCAAGCGCAATCATGGCTCCTGGCATATTCTTGTCACATCCTACGACAGGAACTACTGCATCATAAAACTGTGCGCTCACCACCGTTTCAATAGAATCAGCGATAACTTCTCGCGATGGCAGGGAATATTTCATTCCTTCTGTGCCATTCGTTATGCCGTCACTAACCCCGATGGTATGAAAAATCAGTCCCATTAGCCCCACTGAATCCACTCCGGCTTTAATTTGATCCGCCAGGCCGTTAAGATGCATGTTGCAGGGATTGCCCTGATAACCGGTGCTGACAATGCCTATCTGGGCTTTTTTCATATCTTCATCCTTCATGCCGATGGCATAAAGCATGGCTTGAGCTGCCGGAAGACTTTCGTCTTGGGTGATTAACCGGCTGTAATTGTTTATTTGTTTTTCCATATAACTACAAAAAAAAACCTTTCTGTTTTGGAGAAAGGTTCTTGTTACTTTAGCCTATAGCATACCTTTCTCCTCATGCACCGCTGACTAGCACGACAATAGAAAGAACCACTAGAACTATAGACGACAATAATTTCATTTCTTATTTATACTGAATTTAAAATTTTCTTCTGTCTTTTTAAGAGAAAGCAAAAGTGAGTTATTAAATTCTAAATTCAAAGACCAATTCATGTTTTTTTATTCATTTTTTTGATCGTAATCAGTTGCTTATTGTGTAAATGAATGTCGTTTAAGGAGTTTACTTTAGAATCGGCCTGTAAAAAATCAGTTTTCCACCTTTTATATCTTCTAATCTGAGCGTGCTCTTCCCAACCTTTCTGCCACTGAAACTGGTATTTTGATGAGCAATTTCAAAATCTCCTTTTCCGATTACCTTGAAAACAATGGCGGTATGGTGATCCATGGTTTCTGTATAAATGCCATTACCTTTTGTATACTGAAGCTTCACGTTTTTCATTTGGATGATATCTCCAGGATAGATTATTTTCTTTTCCGGCTCAACAACTTCCCCATAAACGTATACTGTCTTTACTGAACTTCGATTATGAAAGGCACCTGCGTATTCCAGAGCCTGAGCCGCAAGAATCCAGACATTCTCCATCTCCAACAGTATTGCCCATAGACATTTCTATAAAACCGATGACTTTCCTATTGAGTTCAGGGATGTCTGGTTGCTGAAGGAAAAAGCAGGCTATATGGATAAGACTTTTCATAGTTATTATATTTTGATCACAAAGGCGGAGAGATCAATTTCCCGAGAACCGCGTTCAAGTTTTTCTACCGTACCAACGTCAATCCAATACGATTTATCATCCAGATAGCCATAAATCTTATGGTCTGCGGCCAGATTAAGGTATGAATCAATGATGGAAAAGGGCCCGGTTTCTGTAAGCAGCGGAAAAATTGCCGGGTCAATGATGTGAAGGCAGGAAAAAGCGATCTGTTCAAGATCAGCCTTTGGAATAGCGATGATCTTTTTACCGTTGACTACATTCTCCCAACCACAAAGCCGTCTCGTTTTATCGAATAAAAAAAACCTGCTGCCGGGTCGGTGCCTGATAAGGACAGTCGCCAACGCTCCTTTTTTCCGATGGTAGTTATGGTAATCATGGAGGTTTGTATCAGTTATGGTATCGACATTGTGCACCAGAAAGGGTTTATTGTCATTGAAAAAATTCGCTGCTTTTTTGAGACCACCACCATATATCGAGCAAAAGATCCCGTTCATCGGAAATATGAATATCAACGCCAAAATTCTTTTTAGAATCTAAAAATTCGATCACCTGATCTGCATGGTGATGCACGTTCACAATGATTTCCCTAAAACCAAAAAGGATCAATCTCCTTATTACTATTTCGAGAAGGGGAGTCCCATTAATTTCCGCTAATGCTTTTGGTTTGGTATCTGTTATTGGCCGTAGCCTGGTGCCTAGGCCCGCCGCGAAAATCATTGCTTTCATCCGATTCAGTTTTTCTTGGTGAGGCTTTTTATTTCCATGGGGTTTTTACGATTTTGAATCCGGTAAATCCCTGTGGTGGAGAACGATATTAATTTTGTCTTCATATTTCTCTGATAGCATTTCTGCCAATCGTTCGGCACAAAACACCGAGCGGTGTTGGCCACCTGTACAGCCAAATGAAATTTGCAGATTGGAAAATGCCCGGTTAAGGTATTTTTCGATTGTTTGCTCCACGACCATGACGGAGTGATTTAAAAAGGTATCTGCCTCACCGCCAGATTTCAGAAATTCGATGACACTCTGCATCAAGGCCGGACTTGTCACTAAACCGAGCATAAACCACCTAGATTGTGTACTCGCGGCATCAAAAATAAATCCACCTCCATGACCATATTTATTTTCAGGGAGACCCTTGTGATAGGAAAAGCTGGTGATTTCAATATTTTAGCCGGAACCAGATTCTCTAAATCATGCCGGTATTTTACCAGTTCTTTGGAGGTAGTGAGACTACCTAAAACTTTCTCAAGGTACGGGAAGCCCTCCGGAAATGAGTTTGTCCTGAATATTCCTTCAAGTTGTATAAGTGCATAGGGAATATTCTTGAGGAATAGAGTCCGGCGCTCATAAAAACCCCTGAATCCATATGCTCCCATAGCCTGCATCAGGCGCACCAAGCATAAATCCTTTGTATCATGGGTAAGCCATTTATTTTGAAATAGTCTTTACTGTCATATATCTCGATAAATGATTGAGATAGTGATCAAGGAGCAGGTCTTTTATTTCAAAAGGAATATTCGCTTTTGAATCATCAGAGCAAGGAACACTACATCTTATTGTTAAAGAACCTTCCGCGGCCACCCTGATAGTCGTATGAAGATTTCGGTCTGCCGCTGTTACAGCATAATGTTTTTGGGCTGGAAGTCACGGTCAAGGAATCAGTTGGCATCAATCGCTCGCAGTAGGAATTCTGTGAAATCCGAGAAAACTCATCTTCCAGCGCAATTGTTCATCGAATGGAATTTCCGCGGATTTCAGAAGTAGATATTTAAAATAGCTTAGCATCCCTGCATCATGGATTGCCTGACAAAAGCAGCACGGTGGATAGCATACGCTGTAATCCAATCCACGAGATGCCTGAATCTGAAATTCGGGCAATTCCTTCGACAGCGTTTGTTTTATATACCTGTATAGCCGATCCGGGAAATACGCTGACCTGTTTTCTTCGTGCGATGAGAAAATCAAAAAGCGACAAATCACCAAGGTCGGAAAGGAGATATTGTTTTTTGTCCGGATGTTCGATATATATCTCAGGAACTGGAGTTTTAAGCTATTGAAATGCCTCGTAAAGGTCAGAAAAGCGTTGTTCTCTTTCACATCCTCGTTAGACACGCCAATGGCCGTAATACCGTTTGCTGTAAGCCGGAAATACTGCCGATAAGAGCCTGATTGCGGTATGGTAGTAATCGCGGTTGCGTCAGTTCCACACCAGGATTTAAACAATTCGTTCAGAATATTTTTCTCGTTCACTGTCATTAAGCTATGGCTGCAATTTATGATAATCGGCCTATAACAGACAACGAACAGGAAATAATTCATGGAAAATCCATGTATTTCTGCTGATGATTCAGGTTGATCTATGGAATAATGGTCCATAAATTGGAAACAATTTGAACTGGACTGATGTATATCATAAAAATTTCAGAAGAGTTGCGATTAATTTGAAGGTTGAAGAAGATTTGATGAAGGCATTCGGTTCGTTATTAATTTTTGTGGTTGGCATTGTGTTTTTGTCTTGTGGCGATCGGAAGCGAGATGGGAATAAAACTGATTTAATTAATAAACAAGCAATCAGCAAAGAACCAGATCACCCGGGCAAGCTGGTGTATATGCAATTTTGCCTTCCATGTCATATGGCAAAAGGAGAGGGCGTTCCTGGATTGTATCCGCCTTTGAACCAGACGGAAATTATTGCTGGCGATGAGGAGCGTATAATTGAAATTGTTCTTAAAGGTCTGGAAGGACCGTTTACCGTAAAAGGAGAATATTATAATAATGTTATGACCAAGCTCGATTTTTTAACTGATCAGCAGGTTGCCGAGGTTTTGTCCTATGTTCGTTCTAACTTTGGTAATACTTATGCACCGGTTTCAATGGAGAAAGTCAAAGAAGTAAGAAGCAAGTTGCTTAAGTAGGCACGATTTTTGAAAAACCAACGAAAACAATTGAATTATGAAACGATTTTTTATTGCACCCATCCTTTTTGTTGTAGTCTCATTCGGGTTACAGGCACAAACAGTTAAGTACAATGTGGCGCCTGAATCCACCATGTCCGTTATCGGCACCTCGACGTTGCACGACTGGACAAGTACTGTCACCAAAGTGACGGGCTACATGGAGCTTGATCAGAAAATTGCCGCCACGGGCACGCTGAAAAAGGGAGATGAAATTCTTGGTGTTAAAATCATGGTACCGGCAAAAAGTATTATTAGTGCCCGAGGCGCTACTATGGACAAAAAAACCTATGATGCTTTAAAAGCGGAGCAATTCCCTGATATTATTTTTGAATTCAAGAATATCAAGGTAGCCGAAGTTGTGGATGGAAAAATGAACGTTCTCGCCAAAGGGAGCCTTATGATTGCAGGCAAGACCAATATGGTCGAAATACCGGTAGTTGGTAAAGTGAATTCCGCCACTCAAATGGTGTTTTCGGGTTCGCATAAATTGAATATGAAAAATTATGATATGGAGCCGCCTTCAGCTATGTTTGGCCAGATCGTAACCGGTGAAGAAGTAGAGATTAAATTTGAATTGATATTTAATAAGTAATTGTATGAGATTAAAAACAATATTAGTTGGTATAGCAGGTCTGGCGATTATCAGTACTGTCGGTTTTGTAGGCAAGAGCCTGTCGAAGAAGGAAAGTGTGCTGAAGGCCCATGATTGGTTTTGAAAAATATACTGAAACTATTCCCAATACCGATATACTATTCAACATGATCCCAATCCAGGGAGGTGAATTCCTGATTGGCAGTGTTGAAGGCGAGCCCGGAAGAACTGCCGATGAAGGTCCCCAAAAGAAAGTGAAACTGGATGCATTTTACATGATGGAAACTGAACTCACCTGGGATCTTTATGAATTGTTTATTGATAAAGACAAAAGCGCCAAGGTAGGGTATCCATCCGAAGAGATTAAAGTCAAAGCCGATGGAGTAACACGCCCAAGCACGCCTTACCTCGATCCGAGCTTTGGTATGGGGAAAAAAAATTATCCGGCTATTTCAATGACCCAGTATTCCGCCCTTGTATTTTGTAAGTGGCTGTCACAAATTACCGGTAAGTTCTACCGCCTGCCGACAGAAGCTGAGTGGGAATATGCCTGCAAAGCCGGCACTACTACCGCTTATTCGTTTGGCGACGATGTAAGCAAACTTAAGGACCACGCCTGGTATTGGGACGATTGTGATGATAAGTATCATGAGGTGGCTAAAAAGGCCCCAATCCCATGGGGATTATATGATGATGCACGGCAATGTCGCCGAATGGACTATGGACCAGTATCAGGAAGATTTTTATACGACACTCGCTGATGGTGTTGTCAACCCTTGGAGAATTCCCGATAATTTATATCCACGCACAGTAAAAGGCGGTTCATGGGAAGATGATCCTGAATTTTTGAGGTCATCAGAAAGATTGATGTCTATCAGGGAATGGCAAAAACGAGACCCGCAAATCCCTAAAAGCTTTTGGTGGAATACCGACGCACCATTTTTGGGCTTCCGAATTGTGAGGCCGGCAAAAGAAATGTCCAAAGAAGAAATCGAAGAATTTTTTTCAATGGTATTGGATGAGTAACTTGTAACTTCTAAATCACTTAAATTTTTAAAAACCATAAAGATTACCCAAAATGAAAAATACCAAAATTGACAGACGAGATTTCGTGAAAGGCACGGCCCTCGTTACAGGTGGTATGCTTATGGGCGGGCTTCCTGTAGGAGCCAGCGCATTTGTAAATCCCCAGGCAAAGAAATTAAGACTCGCTGTTGTAGGCTGTGGCGGCCGCGGCACAGGAGCTGCAGTACAGGCTTTAACTGCCGACGCTGATGTGGAACTTGTCGCATTGGCTGATGCTTTCAAAGATAACCTGGATTCCAGTCTGAACAGCATTATGACTTCAAACGAGTTGGCTGATGATCGAAAGAAAAATGTAAAAGTTACTGAAGAAAGCAAATTCGTAGGCTTTGACGGATATAAGGAAGCTATCAAACTTGCCGACGTTGTTATTCTTGCAGCACCTCCAGGCTTCAGGCCATATCATTTAGAAGAATGTCTGACTCAGGGCAAACACGTATTCTGCGAAAAGCCTCTGGGCACGGATGCAGCCGGCGTGAGAAAATGCCTTGAATTGGTGAAAGTGGCTGACGACAAGAAACTCAATGTTGTTGTCGGTTTGCAACGTCACTATCAGACAAGCTATCGCGAAGTACTGAAAAGAGTGAAGGATGGCGCAATTGGCGATATTCAATCCGGTCAGGTCTATTGGAATGGTGGTGGCGTGTGGGTGCGTGAGCGCAAACCAGATTATACAGAAATGCAATATCAGATGCGCAACTGGTACTATTTTAACTGGCTCTGCGGCGACCATATTGTAGAACAGCATGTTCATAACCTCGATGTATTCAACTGGTTCAAGGGAGCTTATCCGATATCCGCACAGGGTATGGGAGGCCGACAGGTGAGAACCGGAAAAGAGTTTGGTGAAATTTATGACCACCACTATGTAGAATATATGTATGCGGATGGTACTGTACTTAAACAGCCAATGCAGGCATATAAAGGGATGCTGGAGCAAAGTTTCTGAAACCATTATCGGCACCAAAGGCAAGGCTGATTTCGATACAGGAGGAATGATCACTGATCTAAAAGGCGGTGAGATCTATCGTCATCGTGGAAAAAACGATCCAAACCCATACCAGGTAGAGCACGACGAACTATTCGCCGCAATCCGTAATGGAGGACATATCAATGATATTCACTTCGGCGCCATGTCAACAATGACGGCTATCCTGGGAAGGCTATGCAACGTATTCAGGAGTGGAAGTGAAAATGGATGATGCGCTTGCGTCAACAGTTCAAATAATGAAACCTTCAAATTCATGGAATGATACCCACCGGTACAGCCAGATGAAAACGGTTTTTATCCGGTGGCTATGCCAGGTGTTTCCATAGTATTTTAATAACTCAATTGATTAGTTTGAAACCCCGAAACTCCTTATACGATTTCGGGATTTTTTTTAAATACTTTTTACTAATCCATCCATCATGAAAAGACGACAATTCTTTACAAAAAGCGCCATGGCTGCCGGTGCGGCCACTTTGATATCAACAACTGGTTTTGGCCGTGTGGCTGAAAAAACGTTGAATCTATCAGAAAATGCAAAATTCAAACTGAAATACGCTCCTCATCTCGGCATGTTCACTAATACCGTGGGCGAAGATCCGATCGATCAGATAAATTATATGGCGGACCAGGGATTTACCGCTTTTGAAGATAACGGAATGATGGGGCGCGACATAGCGTTGCAAACCAAAATGGGCGAAGCCCTCGCCAAGCGTAATATGACGATGGGTCTATTTGTTCTAGATAAAGGGGGAAATATGGCCAATACGCTCGCGGCAGGCAAAAAGGAATATATTGAGATATTTTTAGACGGATGCAGAAGGGCTGTTGATGTCGCAAAAAGGGTGAATGCCAAGTGGATGACCGTAGTACCTGGTGGATTTGAGCGGAACCTACCGATAGGAATCCAGGATGCCAATGTCATTGAAGCACTACGACGCGGGGCCGAAATACTCGAACCTCACGGACTTGGTGATGGTATTGGAGCCACTTTCCGATTCTCCGGATCTATACCTACAGAATTCAGATCAGACATTTATGATATGCAAAGCCGTTAATAGCCCCGCTTGTAAAATCTTGTTTGATATTTATCATATGCAGAAAACCGAAGGGCATTTTATCCACAACATCGATCTGACATGGGATGAAATCGCCTATTTCCAAGCCGGTGATAATCCAGGGAGAAAAGAACCTACTACCGGAGAAATAAATTATTTGAATGTGTTTAAGCACATCTATTCCCGCAGCACCGATTTTGTTATCGGAATGGAACACGGCATTTCCAAGCCGGGCAAAGAAGGCGAGGAGCTGTTGATTCAGGCGTACAGGGAAGTCGATAATTTCTGAGCAAAAGATTTACCTTAAAACCGGCTTCCGAGGAAAACTATCACGGGGGCCGGTTTTATTTTTCATATGTAAATCATACCAATATTCCTGATGATTTAGACTGGTTGGAATACCAGACCAAAAAACCACCAATGAGCGCAACCGTAGCGGGCATTATGGTTCCGGCAACTCCATAGACATCTATTGCATTTGTAAGTAGCAGGCTATATCCCATCTGAATGATAATGGCGATGAATGAAACTATGAATACACGTTTTGCTGATCCATTTTTCATGAGTAAAAGAATACTTCCCAGGGTTCCTCCAAAAACAGCCACACCATATACGAATTTAGACCAGGCCGGAGCTGATTCATACAATAATCGCTCAGCTTCGGGCATTGCGGAAAGCGCTTCTTCCGACATCATTATGTCCATGGAAAAAGCCATTACGCCGATCAGGTTCCAGATGAGTGCCAAAGCGCTGATAATCCAGAATGAAATAGTTGGTTTGTTGCTTGTCATAATGCTTCCGGGGTTTAGGGTAGGGAATAAGTTTGTTGATAGTCCATATTTATAAATTCCTATTCAGAATAGCAAATAGCGGTAACACAGGCTGGCTTTTCAGCGTGTCGATACAATCGATTCTGCGGCAATATAGGCTTCTGTCCAGGCAGCCTGGAAGTTGAATCCACCGGTAACTGCGTCAATATTAAGTGCCTCACCGGCAAAATACAATCCTGGAAATAGCCTGCTTTCCATCGTTTTAAAATTGATTTCAGTGGTATCAACACCCCCGCAGGTTACGAATTCATCCTTATTAGTACTTTTACCTTTTACGGTCAAAGGACATGCAGTGAGAATTTCCACAAGCTGATTAATCTGCGATGTCTGGAGATCGGCTACATTGAGTGTGTGGATACGCAAGAAGTTCAACCATGCACTGCCACAATCGCTTTGGCAGGTTGAACAATGGCGCGCTGATGAGTCTCCTGCTGCCATTTGTTTTTCGCATCATTTCTATATGTGCCAGTGCAACCGATGGTTCGACATTTATCCAGTTGACAAGTAAGTAACTGCTGCCCCATGAGTGCTCAATGAAAATACCTGGTATCTTAGGCAGATAATTTCAGTATGGAAGGTCCGCTCAATCCCCAATGTGTGATAAGTATCGGACCTTGCTGAGATACTTGAGCACCTTTGATAGTTACTGAGGCATTTTCCATGGAAACACCGGCAAGGTCTTTTAGCAGAGGGTGTACGATATTGAATGTAAAAAGTGAAGGAACCGGTTCAATGATTTTATGCCCCAGGTTTTCTATCATTTTCCATGTGGCAGGACTGCTTCCCGATGAGATTAAAACATTATTTGCATGCATATCCCCCGTTATTTGAGTGATGATCCAGGAATCACCTACTTTCGATATGGACTCAACTGCACGGCTTGTTTGTATGGATATTTCATGCTTTTTACAAAGGCCGAGAAAGCAGCGGATAATGGTTTCCGAGTTATCAGAAACAGGGAACACGCGACCATCTTCTTCTATTTTTGTTTCTACGCCGTGATCAGACAGCCACTGCATCATATCACCTCCCAGAAAGCGATGAAATGGACCAAGTAATTCTTTTTTACCTCGTGGATAATGCGCTACCATTTCCTGTGGGTCGAAGCAGGCATGTGTCACATTGCATCTGCCTCCGCCGGATACGCGCACCTTATTGAGAACATCCCTGCCCTTTTCCAGAATCAGGATGCGCATCCTTGGATTGGGCTCAGCACATTGAATGGCACAAAAAAAGCCGGCGGCACCTCCGCCAATAACTGCGAGATCGTAAATGGGAGTCAATAGTTATTTTGACTTTTCAACGTATTCAGTCAGTGCTAATGCACTCAATAGCTCTGGTTATGGACGTTCTTCACCGCCCGACCTGATGGGTCATTTGCGTTTCTCAGGCTTTCATCCCAAGCGAGCGCTTCCGGTGTGCTACAAGCTACTGACGGGCACAGATGGCACACAAGCCGCTGCGGAATCGGACGGAAAATGCTCTTCAAAAATTGTCCTGTAGTAATACTCCTCCTTTGACATAGGTGGATTAATCGGGAACCTGTATTTGGCATTTTTTAGTTCATCATCAGAAATTTTCTCCTTCGTGTGAGTGCTTTCAATGAGTCTATCCAGCTATATCCCACGCCGTCAGAAAACTGTTCCTTTTGTCTCCAGGCTACCTCCTTGGGCAGGTAGTCTTCAAAAGCTTTGCGTATTACCCATTTTTCAATCCGGCCATTTCTGATCAGTTTATCATCCGGATTTATTCGCATTGCTACATCCATAAATTCTTTGTCGAGGAACGGCACCCGGCCTTCAACACCCCAGGCCGCGAGGGATTTGTTGGCGCGGAGGCAATCGTACATATGGAGTTTGAACAGTTTTCTTACCGTTTCTTCATGAAATGCCTGACCATTAGGTGCTTTGTGGAAATAAAGATATCCACCAAACAATTCATCCGCCCCTTCGCCAGATAGTACCATTTAACACCCATCGATTTTATGACTCTCGCCGATACAGATACATCGGGGTAGAGGCACGATACTGTGGTGACATCGTAGGTTTCAAGATGAAAAATGACATCCCGCAAGGCATCCAATCCTTCCTGCACTGTAAAATGGATCTCGTGATGTACGGTACCTATATGTGCAGCTACTTTCCTGGCAGCGGCAAGATCCGGGGAGCCATCCAGCCCAACAGCGAAAGAATGAAGTTGAGGCCACCAGGCTGTCGTCTGGTCATTATTTTCCACCCGCATGGCTGAATATTTCTTTGCAATGGCAGATACTACTGAAGAATCCAGACCTCCGGATAGCAGCACGCCGTACGGAACGTCTGACATCAGTTGCCGGTGCACTGCCTGCTCAAGTGCGTTTTTTAAATCGTCAATGCTGGTAGGATTGTCCTTTACAGTTTCATAGTTCTGCCATTCGCGTTGGTACCATTTTATTAGTTCGCCAGGCGAATCACTTGTCATATAACAACCAGGTAGAAATTCCTGAATTTTATTGCAGAAACCTTCGAGCGCTTTCAATTCCGAGGCCACATAAAAGTTGCCGTATTGATCCCAGCCCATATACAACGGAATGATCCCCATATGGTCACGTGCGATAAAATAGTAGTCTTTTTCTTCATCGTATAAGGCGAATGCAAAAATGCCATTCAGATCCTCAATGAAATTGATGCCTTTTTTTCTGTATAAAGCTAGAATCACTTCGCAGTCGCTGTGGGTGAGGAATTCATAGGAGCCGTTTAATGTTTTTCTGAGTTCCTGATGGTTATAGATCCCCGCCGTTTACGCGCTAAGATGTGTTCACTGTCCTTGCTCAATAAAGGCTGTTTGCCAGATTGAACGTCAACAATAGAAAGTTGTTCATGAGCCAGGATTGCCTTTTCGCCGCAATAAATTCCCGACCAGTCTGGCCCACGGTGCCGCAATTTCTTGGACATTTTGAGCACCTGAGCCCTGAGGCTTTGGGATTCAACTTTCAATTCAAATACTCCGACGATTCCGCACATGACTATATTATCTAATGGTTAGTTTAAATGATAAGTAAAACTGGATTTTTACTAATGATTTTAATGAGATCAAACAATTCTTGCCAATTTTTATGATATCAGCATGATTTTTTGAAAATCGGGCATGAAAGTACGACTTTCATTCAAATATTCTAAACATTTAAATAAAAATGTTGAAAATTGTAAAAAATTGTATAAAGTCATGCGATGATATATCAGCTTTTAAAGTAAAAAACAGCAGAAAGAACGATTATTTTCAGAAATTATGGCCGTCGTAAAAATTAATTACTTGATTGATAGCTTTAAGATTAAAGCTTCAAGTTACTTACTAACAGGTACTAGCCAATATAAAATCGCCAGTCATTAAAATTTATTTGACAAATTCTGACTGCCTATTTACTGATGTACTATCAAAAGGAAAAATAGTTTGTAAGCTCCGACATATAGTAGAAAATTTGTGCAATACTTTTTTTGAAGTTGACTAAAAGGAGGGACACAGAAATGAAATCGACCAAAAATCGCAGTCTATTTTTAATGCTGATCGGCAGTTTTTTGTTATTGAATGGATGCAGTATTGAAGATCAAAATCCAACAGATTACAACGATTTGTCCAATTTGCCCGAGGATACTGGTGGCACACACAAAGCAAATATGTTGGGCAGTACAGACGCCCCTTACGGATATTATGTATATACGCCATCTTCTTATGGTACGGAAAATCCCGAATATCCGTTAATGATATTCCTCCATGGCTCTGGTGAAAAAGGCAATAGCAGCACCGACCCAAACAAATTATTGTTGGTTTTACGCAACGGTCCACCGATGATGATCAATAAAAATTCGTGGAAACCATCCAAACCAATGATCGTGGTATCACCGCAATGTCATGACGGAGGATGGAATGCCCAAAAAATCCATGAGTTTATCGGGTATTGTATTAAAACATATAAAGTGAATCCAAGCAGGATTTATATCACAGGACTCAGTATGGGCGCTTCCGGAACATTTAACTATATAGGGACGTATGGCAATTCAAGCTATGCTGCAGCATGCGTTCCGATTTGCGGTATGCAGCAAGTGCATCTAAAGCAGTCTGAGTTTCCAGGAAATCCCTGACATGGGCTTTTCACGGCGAGGCCGATAGACACGGTTTCATGAGCTATTCAATAAATATGGTAAAGGCAATTAATGCTCTCAATCCACCAAAAAAGCCAGACTCACCATATTTCCTGGCGTGGGTCATAACTCCTGGTCGATGACGTATGATGGTACAGGAATAGGCAAGGAGAGTAATGAATACGATCCTTTCGACAAGGAAATCTATAATTGGATGTTTCAGTATCAGCGTGAAGCATCTGAAATACTAGCCTTAGTGAAATAATCGTAAAAAAAGCTGTGGCGGAAGAATCGCCACAGCACAATCTTATAGATCAATACTCTTTTTTCAGGTGGTAATAGAGGTCATTCCACCGGAGTTCATTTTTGAATCCACGAATTTTTGTATTTTCATCGATAACCACCAATTCCAGGTCAAGCATTTCAGCGAAATCCTCCATAAAGGAAGTTGTTACTGCCTGGCTGTAACCGGTATGATGTGCTCCGCCAGCAAGAATCCATGAAGCAGCCGCCGTTTTCAAGTCAGGCATAGGAGTCCATAGCACCCTCGCAACAGGAAGTCTTGGCAAGTGCTTCTTCTGTGGGAATGGCTTTAACCTCATTGACCAATAGACGAAACCTGTCGCCCAAGATCGATAATGGAAGCGTTGATAGCTTCACCTGCTGGTGAATTGAACACTAACCTGACTGGGCTCAGGCTTTCCACCAATATACCCAGAGGATGAATTTCACAAGTAGGCTTTCCGTCAGCAATAGACGGACATATTTCAAGCATATGGGATCCCAGCACACTGTTGTTGCCGGGTTTGAAATGGTAGGTGTAATCTTCCATGAATGAAGTTCCCTTAGTCATTCCTGCTGCCATGATTTTCATGACACGTACCAATGCCGAAGTTTTCCAATCGCCTTCTGCGCCAAAACCATAGCCATCGGCCATCAACCTCTGGACTGCAATGCCCGGAAGCTGAACAAGTCCGTGCAGATTTTCAAAGGTATCGGTAAATGCCTGGAATCCTCCATTCTCCGAGCCCTTGGATCTCGATAGCCTCGATCCTGGCGGCTTCTTCTAAAGATTTTCGATTTTTTCCTCCGGCTTTCAGGCTTTCTGCTACGGCATATTGTTCGTCATAGGTTTTAGTGAGCTTCTGTATTTCTGCATCCGATACTGCGTTTACGTAAGCCACCAGATCGCCAAGGCCATAGCCATTGACAGAGTAGCCAAATTTTATTTCAGCCGAAACTTTATCACCTTCAGTTACCGCTACCTGCCGCATATTGTCGCCAAATCGGGCAACTTTCATTCCCTGCATCATCTGCCGGGCACACGCGACGCGCGACCAGATATTAATTTTTTGGACGACCTCACCATCCTGCCAATGGCCAACTACTACTTTTCTGTTCAGACGCATGCGTGTATTGATGAATCCAAATTCTCGTCCACCATGTGCGGATTGGTTCAGGTTCATAAAATCCATGTCGATGGTTGACCACGGGATATCCCTGTTGTATTGCGTGTGAAAATGCAGCAGTGGTTTGCTGAGGATTTTCAAGCCTCTGATCCACATTTTTGCCGGAGAAAAGGTATGCATCCAGGCGACTATTCCTACACAGGAAACATTACTGTTGGCATCAATGCACAGGTTATAGATTGCATCGGGTGTTGTGAGCACGGGCTTGAACACCACCTTTACAGGTATTTGTGGCGAATTATTTAGTGCTAGCGGATCATTTGGAGTGGTCAGCTACCTGCTTCAGCGTTTCTTCCCCGTATAAGTGCTGGCTGCCAGTGACGAACCATACTTCAAATTGTTTTAAATCGGTTTTCATACTATTTAATTTATCTATGGACTATTTCTGTTTTTTTGAATTATGAGTGTTGCTCGATAAACTCTCCGAGCTTAGAATACTTAGCATACAGTACTTTGTATTTAGCAACATTCTCTGGTATTGGGAAGTATTCAGCGTCAAACCCGGCACCCATGGCCTTTTTAGCTTTTTCAGTATTCGGATAAATACCGGCAGCAGTTGCGGCGAGCATGGCTGCACCCAGCGCCGGGGTTTGTTCGGATTTTGCAACCTGAATTGGCATATTGAGTACATCGGCCATGACCCGCATTACATATGGCGATTTTTTGGCAACGCCACCAAGAGCGACTACATTTTTTATCGGAATGCCCTCACTTAAAAATCGATCAACAATCTTCCTGGAGCCGAAACAGGTGGCTTCCACCAGGGATTTGAAAATAGCCGGCGCTCCGGAACCGAGGTTCAGGCCCGTTATCGCCCCTTTCAAACTCTGGTTTGCATCCGGGGTGCGTCTGCCATGCATCCAGTCCATCGATATGATACCGGTCTCACCGATTGGGATTTTCGCGGCTTCTTCTGAAAGCCTGGCGATGACAGTGTCATTTAATTTATCGAATAGCTCGATTTTGGTTTTTTCATCGAGCAGGTCAGAGTTTTTCAATAGGTCCTCCACCGGCCACATCAATACATTTTTAAACCATGCGTAAATGTCGCCGAATGCTGACTGTCCTGCTTCCAGACCGAGCATGCCAGGTACAATAGAGCCATCAACCTGGCCGCAAATCCCTTTAACCAGTTTTTTGCCAGCTTCTTCCATTGGCGCTACCAGCATATCACACGTAGATGTGCCCATGACCTTGCTGAGGGTATAAGCTTCGATTTCCCCACCGAGCGCACCTGCGTGGGCATCGAACGTGCCCGCAGCAATAACCACCGAGGTTGAAAGCCCCAATTTATCGGCCCATTCTTTAGTAAGTGTGCCGACTGGGGTATCGGCAGTATAGGTTTCTGAGAATAATCTCGTGCGAAGGCCCGACAGTAATGGATCGAGTTTTGCCAGGAATGCTTCATCCGGCAAGCCTCCAAAATCGGGGTGCCACATGGCTTTATGACCAGCGGCACAACGGCTGCGCTTGAGTTTTATAGGATCCGTCTCACCGGTGAGCAACGCAGGAATCCAGTCGCAATGCTCTACCCATGAGTAAGCGGCCTCTCTTACTTTTTCATCAGCTCTCAGAACATGGAGTATTTTTGCCCAGAACCATTCCGATGAATATATCCCACCTTCATATTTAGTAAAATCGATGCCACCCCATGAACGAGCAAGGCGGTTTATTTCTTCTGCTTCACCAACGGCGGTGTGGTCTTTCCAAAGCACAAACATCGCATTGGGATTTTCGGCATATTCGGCGGTGAGCGAAAGTGGTGTGCCGGCTTTATTGACGGCGATAGGAGTGGAGCCCGTTGTGTCCACACAGATACCGACGACGTTCATTGCTACTTCAGGCCCGCACTGATTCAATGAATTTTTTATAGTGTTTTCCAGACCGTCCAGATAATCGAGCGGGTGTTGGCGAAATTGGTTTTTGGCTGGCTGACAGTATTTTCCGGCCTTCCATCGGGGATAGTAAAAGACAGAGCTTGCCATCTCTTTGCCATCAACAGTGTCCACAACAATTGCTCTGACGGAATCCGTTCCGTAGTCCAGGCCTATTACATATTTAGTGTCTTTCATGAATTTTATTTGTTTTGTATTTAGTATCAAGTACAAAGTATTAAGTACAAAGAACCCGGTACCCTACACAAGTCCTCTTTACCTCTTTTCCTCATGTCCCCATCACCCCTTCACCATGCTCATTGTCCGTAATACGCATTTTTTCCATGCTTTCGCAGGTAATGCTTATCGAGCAAGTCCTGGTCGATTGCCGGAACTTTGTTGATGCTCAGCGTGTAATAGGCCATTTTAGCAACTTCTTCCAAAACGACAGCGTTATGTACTGCGTCGTGTGCGTCTTTGCCCCATGCAAATGGACCGTGGTTATTTACCAGCACTCCCGGAATCGCGATTGGATCCAGTTTTCGAAACGTTTCAACGATGACATTACCTGTCTCCAGTTCGTAGGATGAATCAATTTCTTTTTTGGTCAGTTTCCTTGTACATGGTATTTCACCATAAAAATAATCCGCGTGTGTGGTGCCCAATGCCGGAACTGCTGTGCCTGCCTGCGCCCAAATAGTCGCCCAGGGCGAATGAGTATGTACAATTCCACCAATGGATTTGAAATGCTTGTAAAGAACCAAGTGAGTGGCTGTATCTGAAGAGGGTTTAAATTTTCCTTCCACAACGTTTCCATCAAGATCTACAACGACCATGTCTTCTTCTTTCATGACATCATAGCTCACGCCACTGGGCTTTATCACTATAAGCCCCTGCTCTCTGTCTATGGCGCTAACATTTCCCCAGGTAAAGATTACCAGGTTATGCTTCACCAGGTCCAGGTTGGCCCGGAAGACGCTGGTTTTTAGTTTTTCAAGCATCGCAATGGAATTTGAAGATTCATGGTGTTACCAGAAATAATAGTAAAACAGGAGCGTAGTGCAATGATTATTGCCGAGTTGATCACATCCCAATAATTGTAGCTCGCCCTTACTTCAGCGATTTGTTCTTTTAAAGCCGAGCCTATCGTCAGACCCTTGATTGCTGCGTAATCTGCCTTCGGCGTCACGAAGCTAATCAGGATAATTGCGGCTATGATGATAAGGAAAATAATCACTTCGTAGTGCAGCCAGTTTGGCGCAAGAATCATTCTATACAACAAGCCATCGGGATTCATATCGTCTTTGAATACATTTAGCATCAGCCTGGTCATGCCAAGTATGAATCAGATAACCAGCCCACTAAAATCCTGCCTTAGGGTAATTCTGGACAAAATGCCCAGCAAAAATACTGCTGCAATCCCCGGGGCAAGCAGAGACTGCACGTCCTGAATGTATGCGTAGAGCACCTTACCCATTCCTTTCATCACCGGAATCCACAAAATTCCAGCAAAACGATAACTACTGTCGCTAAACGGCCAACCATGACATAGTGTTTTTCGGTAGCTTCTGGTTTATACTTTTTGTAAAAATCGATGGTAAACAGCATGGCTGATGAATTGAACAAACTTGCCAGCGAACTCATCAACGCAGCAAGGATTCCTGCAACTACTACGCCTTTAAAGCCCATGGGTAAAAGCTCTTTTACTAAAGTGGAAAAGGCAGCGTCATTGTCTGATAATACGATAATGCCCTTCTGATTCAACGCAAAGGCAATCATGCCGGGAATCAGAAAAATAAAAACAGGTGTCATTTTCAAATATGCTCCAAAAATAGTTCCGCGGCGAGCTTGTTTCATACCCGCCTGAAAGAACTTTTTGAACAATAAATTGATCGGTACACCAGTACCAAAAGCCGATGATGGCTGAGCCTAGCAAAATTCCAGACCATGGAAAGGTTGGATCATGATGTGATCTTATCAAACTAGCCATACTATCGCCATAATCATTCACAGGTGCCGCACGCACAATTTGCATAAGTTCACCCCAGCCACCTAATTTGGAAAGCCCAAGGATGACGATTATCCAACGATCCCAGGAGCAGAATTGGCGTTTGCAGAACAGAGGTATAAAGCACTGCTTTCATGCCGCCAAAAGTCGTGTAGATACCAGTAAGTACTACAAGCCCCAATGCACTTATCCAGAAAAAGTCAATTTGTATGGAGCCAATCTGTACAGCGTCAATGTCAAAAACATCTTTAAATACAACTCCTCCTGCGTAAACAGTAGACAGCCACTTTAGTAAGTACATAACTCACCAGAGAAATTATAGATAAAAAAGAGCGAGCCTCCGGATTCAAATCTCCGCTCCAGAAAACTCGGGCATGGTAAATACTTTACTGCGGGTATAAAAGGGAACAAACAGCCAACCGAGCAACAGTATAAACCATCCATGCATTTCCCAGTGCGCCATAGCCATACCGCTGGATGCGCCAGCGCCAGCCAGGCCGACTAAGTGTTCTGAGCCGATGTTTGATGCAAAAATAGAAGCGCCAATGGCGATCCATGTAGCATCGCGGCCGGCGAGGAAATAGTCAGAAGTATTTTCTTCTTTTTGTTTGAGTACCCATAGTATGATACCCACGAGACCAATAAAAAACAGTCCCAATACAATCCAGTCTAGCGTAGTCATTTTGTTATGTTTAAGTGTTTAAAGTTTCATTTCGTGCGTTTACTGATCTGAGTTTTTATATGCTAAAGTTTTACTATCCGGTCATATTGGATATCCTCCGTATTCGTCTTGAATTTATAATAGAAAGCGCCTCTCTTGGAGCTTACGGTTTCCTTTTCTGACAATTTTTCCAGTGCATTGAGGGAGGTTAATTTTTTCCTGAAGTTACCTGCGTTGAAATTTCTCTGGAAAATGGCGTTGTAAAGGTTATTAAGTTGAGTAAGGGTGAAATGGTGTGGCAGCAGGTCTTTGCCGATTAAATTGAATGTGGCATTATTCTGTAATTTGCGTAGTGCATTATCCACCATTTGGTTATGATCAAATATTAACTCGGGGATCGAGGTGATTGGCCACCATTTACCGCCTTTTTCTCCAACCAAGTCAGTATCATGTTCATCAATACGAATCAATGCATAGTAAGCGATGGATATTACCCGGCCGCCGGGATCGCGAGTTGGTTCAGAAAAAGCGCCAACCTGCTCCATGTAGATATTTTCCAGGCCAACGGTCATTTTGAGGACATGGTTTACCGCAGCATCCAACGATTCATTTTCACCCACAAAACCCCCCATGAGCGACCACATTCCTTTGGCGGGTTCAAAGAGTCGTGGGTAGAGGAGCAATTTCAATTCATCCTTTTCATATCCAAAAACCACGCAATCCACAGCTAATGGAAATTTGGGATGGACGGAGTATATATTTTGGGTAGCACTCATATCGTAAACCAAATCTAATATTAATTTTAAAAAGTACAATTAATATTGAGTCAATTTTATTGAGAGTCCAATTGGCCAAGCAAAACTGACTAGGTGGTGGGAAACTTTGGGTAGAAATGGACGAAAAAAAAGGGTTGCCGAAGAGCAACCCTTTAGCTGGATTTTTAATGAATTATATAAACTACCTGATCTTAGAGCCTTTAAGTGCAAAAAATACCAGGTATAAATAGTACACAAACAAACAGCTTATTGCAATAACTACGCTGCCAATCATGTCCTGAATAGCGCCCATAATTGGCATAAGTATAGCCGCGCCCGATAACGGATGTAGCGATAACCCCAGACGCAACTTTGGAGTGAGGACCCAAATCTTCGAGCGCCAGGTTATAAATAACCGGCCACATAATCGAATGAAAAAGCCCGGTCCCGAGGAATAACCAAAGCGCGATAGTCCCGGCACTTGCGCCTAAGCCTAATGAAGCCAGCACGAATACCGCTCCACCCAATGCGCAGAGGGTAAGGATTGTCCTTGGCTGGGATTTTTGCAGAATGAATATGCCCAATAAGCGGCCAACCATTAAACCACCCCAATAATATTTTAACATATCAGTTCTTTCCACTGATGAAAAGTCAAAGCCTAACTTTACGGAATAGTCCGCAAAGAAGCTTGGAATACCAATCTCGATGCCCATGTAAACGAATATAGCCAATGAGCCCAGCCAGACGTGGGTGTATTTGAACGCACTTGCCTTGTAAATCTTTTTTGCACCTGAGGCATCCAATTCATCATCGCTTTTTATCTCCGGTAATTTCAGGAAGAACATAATTGCCAAAATCACCAGGGTAATGACGGCGATCACACCGAATGGAAATTGAACAGCTTTTGGATCACTTGCATCATTGACGATAAGCAGCGACACAAAAATGGGTGCGATAACTGTTGCCACGGAGTTAAGCGCATTGGTTAATGTCAAGCGGCTGGCGGCAGTTTCCGGCGCACCTAATGCATTTACATAAGGATTGGCAGCCACCTGAAGAATGACAACTCCGATAGCAAAAACAGCAACACCAAACAAAAATGGAATATATCCCAGCGCAACCAATGGAATGCAAAGCAGGAATCCCAAAGCGATAAAAGCCAGGCCTGACAATACGCCACTTTTATATCCTATCCGGTTTATGATGAAACCAACCGGGACAGAAAGTGCATATGCCCCATAGAAAAAACTATTCGGGAGCTGTTTTAAACGATTGCTTTGAAGATCAAAGGCATCTTTCAAAAAGTCGATCATGGAATTGTTCATGGTCGTTATAAATCCGAAAAGGAAGAATAACGAGGCCATCACAATCAGAGGAAACAAATATTTGTTCTTGCTCATAAAATTTGGGTTAAGAGGGTAAGAGTTATTTTGTAGAAAATTTATAAATGCATGAATGCTTGTAGGTCTCACCGGGCTTCAGTAGGGTAGAAGGGAAGTCCGGCTTATTGGGTGAATCAGGATAATTTTGTGCTTCAAGACATACTGCCGAACGCTTCGTATAAGCAGTGCCTTGCTTGCCGACAACACTTCCATCGTGCCAATTCGCCGAATAAAACTGCACTCCCGGTTGTGTGGTAAAAACCTCCATGACCCTACCTGATTTTGGTTCTGAATAAATTGCTGCCAGTCCAAGTTGATTCAGAGGTTTATCCAATACCCAGTTATGATCATAACCCACGCCATATTTCAATTGATCGAAATCAGCATCGATTCGCTCGCCGATAACGTGCGGTTTGCGAAAATCCATAGGCGTGCCTTCCACTGATTTCAATTCGCCGGTTGGAATCAGATTCTCATTGACAGGCGTGTATTTGGAGGCGTTGATCATCATGGTATGTCCTGTGACGTCTGTGCTATTGCATCCGGCCAGATTAAAGAAACCATGCGAACAGATATTCACGTGGGTTGATTTATCCGTTTTACTGTAATAATCCAGGATCAATTCATTATCATCCGTAAGTGAATATGTGACTGAAAAGTCCAGATTTCCTGGATAACCTTCCTCGCCATCCTTACTCAAATAGCTCATTTTAATGGAAGAATTGCCATTTTTTACTACCACCTGTTCAGCATTAAACACCTGGTTGTTGAATCCTTCCGGACCGCCATGCAAACTGTTTGGTCCGTTGTTGACGGGCAATTGGTATGTGATACCATCTATTGTAAATTTCCCATTGGCAATACGGTTTGCATACCTGCCGCATATAGCTCCAAAATAGGGCATGCCATTCAGCCATTCCTCGAGAGATTCATAACCCTGAACGACATCCACGAAATTCCCCGCCCTGTCAGGAACAAAAACGCTTACTATTTTGGCTCCGAAATTGGTGAGCTGAACCACCAGTTGCCGTTAGGGTTTTTGAGCGTAAACAATGCAACTTTCCTGCCTTTGAAAATGCCGGTAAAATTTTTCTGATCTATCATATTTTTAAATTAGGTTTCTCAATAAATGGTTTTTTTAGGTCATAAGTCATAAGTCATGGATAACCGCTAAATTCATAACTCATAATTCTACTTTAATCGCTCCCTTGGCCCTGATGAAGAGCTTATGGCAGCTTCCTTTGCCAAAAACGTGTTCTAGTGTTTTCTCATAGACAGCCACTAAATCCTGAGGCACGAAGGCTTGTATTGTTCCGCCAAATCCACCGCCATGCACGCGCCATGCGCCTTTGCCTTTCAGGATCATTTCACTCAATGCCAAGGCAAGAGATACTACCTGGTCATCCTTGTGCACCACGTCAAAAATATTCTGGTTGTACATGAATGAACTATACCCTGATTCCACCACCATTTTAAGGAATGCCTGGAAATCGTTTCGTTCCAGTGCCGCTACCTGATCTACTACGCGCTGATTATCGCCCTGGAAGTGATAGGCCCTGAGAATGGCGCGGTCACCTGTTTTCTTTCGAATTTCAGGGATTTTTTCCACAATTTGCTCTAAGGTCACTTTCCGCAATACATCAACACCCAACACATTGGCAACCGATTTCATCTCCGTGGGTAAGGAGCATATTCTGCCTGTGAAGCCGCATCATCATGGCCGCCTCCAACGTCAGTGATGACCAGCGCATAATTGGTTGCTACAAAGTCAAAATCCAGGGCTTTAACGATGGGTTTTGAAGGATCTTCAAAATCAATGGTAATCAAGCCGCCCACAGAGCAGGCCGTTTGATCCATGAGCCCACAAGGTTTACCGAAATAATTGTTTTCTGCCCATTGGCCTATAATGGCATTTTCTACCGGATCCAGCTTCCCATTGTTGAATAAATGGCTGAGGATAGCGCCGATCAATACTTCAAAAGAGGCAGAGGAACTCAACCCGGAGCCTTTCGGGACACGGCCTTCTATACAGGCGTCAAATCCGCCGATCTGGAAGCCTTTTTCTTTCAGTCGTGCACAAATTCCTTTTACAATGGATCCTGAAGTATAAAATTGCGATTTGTCGATGTTCAGTTCCGACAGCTTCACTTCAAACTGCGGATAACCGGAAGATTTGATGCGGATCACATCGGTGCCATTCGGCGCAGCCACGGCGATATTATCGAGATTCACAGCCCCGGCCAATACACGACCATAGTTATGATCTGTGTGATTTCCACCTATTTCAGTGCGGCCTGGAGAAAAAGATAAGCTCACATCATCCTTACCAAATACTGTTTTAAATTCATTCATCAGGGCGGCATATCGCTTCGCCTGCTCTTTTAGAATGGACGCATCTTTTCCATACAATTCTTCGAATAATGGATTTTTACCATCATTTATTTTTGCGATTAGACTATCAATCTTTGGCATAGTGATTCTGTGTTTAAGCTATTGTTGTTTAAAATGAATTTTCGGTAATGCTTTAAGACGTGCGGCTGCCTGCTCAGGCGTAATATCCCGCTGGGGATTTGCCATCATTTCATAGCCAACCATAAATTTCTTCACCGTGGCTGACCTGAGTAACGGAGGGTAGAAATGCATATGCATGTGCCATTCAGGATATTCGCGACCATCGGTAGGTGCTTGGTGTATGCCTGCAGAATATGGAAATGAAACTTCGAAAAGGTTATCATACATCACTGTAAGCTGCTTATAAGCATCTGACATCGACAACTTTTCTTCCTCCGACAGTTGCAGCAAACTGGAAACGGGGCGCTTACTGACGATCATAGCCTCGAAAGGCCAGGTAGCCCAGAAGGGTACCAAAGCCACAAAATGATTATTTTCCACCAATACGCGCTCCGGGGTTTTTAGCTCTTCTTCAAGGTATTCACTCAGCAGTGTATTGCCGTTTTTGGCATAATACTCCTTTTGCTTCAGCGATTCCTTTGCCGGTTCTACCGGAACGGAATATTGCGCCCAAATCTGACCGTGCGGGTGCGGATTGCTGCAACCCATGATATCGCCTTTGTTTTCAAAGATCTGCACATAGTTAATGTAATCCAGTGAGCCTATTGATTCGTACTCTTCGCACCAGACAACCACGACTTTTTTAATGTCGGCCACATCCATCTCAGGGATGGTGAGGTCGTGCCGGGGAGAGAAACAAATTACCTTGCAAAACCCACGCTCGCTTTCTGCCCGAAAGAGCTCTTTTTTTTCAAATTTCCCATAAGGGACATCCGGAACAAGAGCGCTGAAATCATTTTGAAATACAAAAACATCCTGATAAGATGGGTTGTTGATGCCTCCGGCTCGTTCATTGCCCGGACACAAGTAGCAAGTGGGATCGTACGTAGGGCGGGATACTTCCGGATGCTTTTCGACTTTTCCCTGCCAGGGCCGCTTTGTTCGATGGGGAGAAACCAGTACCCAATCGCCGGTGAGCGGGTTGTATCGTCGATGCGAATGCTCTGTAAATTCAAATTTTTCCATAAAAGCACGCTATATTTTAATCATGACTTTCTCAATATTTGATGGCGTTCTTAAAGATCAGCTCCATCTGGTTGTCTTCTTCGTTTTCCCTGAATTTGTATAAATAAGCGCCCTTCTTCGAATCGGCCATATCTTTTTCATCAAGTCTTTCGAGCAGTTTAAGGGATAGTACTTTTTTTCTGAAGTTTCCCGGATCGAATTCTTTCTGAAATATCTCGTTATACAGTTGCCTGAGATGATAAAGTGTAAATTTTTCCGGCAGCAGTTGCCTCCCGATAAGATTATAACTTGCCGTAAGCCGCAGCTTTTCCAGCGCCATTTTTATCATTTCATCATGGTCAAAAATCAACGGAGGGACCTCTGTGAAAGGGAACCATTGGGCGCCGTACTCATGCAGCAACTCGTTGGTATGAGCCTCAATTTTTATGAGCGCGTTGAAAGTGACTGTGAGCACCTTTCCTCCCGGATCCCTGTCGGGCTTGGAGAAAACATTGACCTGCTCAAGATAGATATCCTTTAATCCGGTGATGTAGGTTAAGACCCGTCGCGCAGCATCTTCTGCAGATTCATTCTCCTTAATCCAGCCACCAATAAGCGACCATTGGCCTCTCGCCGGCTCTATAATACGTTTGAAGAGTAATAGCTTGAGTTGTTCTTTTTCAAAACCAAAAATGATACAATCGACTGAAATGAGACGCTTAATGTCCTGGTATATCTCGTAGTTCTGCTCCATATAATTTTGGCTGAAGCAAAGATAAAAGTATTCTGGACTTTTTAAAATGCTAATGTGACCGGGCGTGACAATCTTTTTCGGACTTTTAATAGGAGTAATGAATTGCATCAAGCCCAAAAAGCAATATTCACCGTCAGTAGTATGCAAATTCACAAACTGTCAGTATGTTTATATATTGACTCTTAGCCGTATGAGTAGAAAAATCTTTTTGATCTATTTCATCCTGATGTCGTACTTTTCAGCGCAAGCGCAAAACGCGCTGACCATTGATTCCATTGCCCGCAACCTGACTCACGCTGATATGATCAGACAGTTATTGGTTTTGGAAGACGCTGGAGAATTGACAGATTCTATCGGCGGCATTGTAGCCGCAGATCCGGCATTCAATAGTGTAAAGCATTGGGAGAATTCACTAAAATCCCATGGATTAGCGCCCTTAGTATTTACCATGCTCAATGACAAACTCATTGAATTGGTCGCTGATGAAAATACAAATGGCCTCGTCAATGTCAAATTGCTCTCAGCGGTGGCTGAGCCTCATCTTCTCTACGAATCAGGTAGATATATCGGGCAGAAAGCTGGGTCTTGGGGGTTGAACGGTTTTGTCCTGGACACCGAATTATTCCCGGGTGACGCATGGAGAAATAGTGAATTTTCTAAAGGCCTGGAAGACTCTGGCATGATTCCGATAGGCGCTATTGAATTTATACCTGCCAGTGACTTTGACCTGGAAAGGGCAGGTGTATCCGGCAAACCGATCATGATTAGAATAAATCAACGCGAGGTCCAGCCATTTATCGATCACTGGTTGACATTCCTTCGTAAGAATCCTTCAGCCGACACGATTCTATCTGCGCTTTGCCGTGAGGTCTTGTCTGTAAAGTCTAAATATCACTCTGCTCATTCAAGGCTTCACGATAACCCTATTGACCCTGAATTCTTGTCCAATGAGATTGCACGTGCAGCAATCACCTTGCTGGCCAATGAATCAAAAATGATCCCTGTATCACACCTGGATAACAGAAAGATTGCGCTTGTTACTGTAGGCTCTATTTCTAATGGAGTTATGGCAGAATTTGTTGCGAGATACACTCCAGCCGATCATTTCACTATTAATGTCAATTCTTCCATCAGCGACTTTTCTAAATTGTGGTCCGGCCTGGCAAATTACGATCTGATCATTGAGGCAGTTTATGATGATGATTTGGAAACAACTTCCTCAGGATCGATTAGAAATTTTGCGATGTTTCAGCGTTGGCTCAATTCATCGGGTAGATGCATCACTGCGTGGATTGGCGAATCGGAAAAACTGAAAATGCACGAATCCGTTCTTGAAGCACCTTGTCTTTTGGCTTCATGGGAAAAAGCGTATTCTGGCCAGCTGACTCCACAGGCAATTTTTGGCGGCATGGGAGTGGAGGGAGTCTTACCGTATAGTTTAAGTGATTCATACTTAAAAGGACACGGTATTTCTCAGGAAGGAAATGACAGACTTGGATATAATTTGCCTGAATCACTCAATCTCGATAAGAGGACATTACTTCAAATTGATTCATTGGCTACGTATGCGATCAGTCAGCATGCGATACCGGGTTGCCAGATATTAGTGGCGAAAGACGATCAGGTTATCTACCAGAAGTCATTCGGATTTCACACCTACGACAGTCTCAGGTTGGTAAAAGATACTGACCTTTATGACCTGGCTTCGCTGACAAAAGTTTCTGCCGCCCTACCTGCATTGATGCTTTTGTATGACCAGGGCAAATTCAGTCTGGATGCCACGCTCAGCACCTATCTGCCGTATTTTAAAAACAGCAATAAAGCTGATCTGACTTTTCGCGAACTACTCACGCACCAGGCCGGACTGACCCCCTGGATACCATTTTGGCAGAACGAAATGAAGAAGAATGGCAAGTTTAGAAAAAGAGCTATAAGCAGCAGAGAATCAAAGAAATATGACTATGCAATTGCCAATGGACTTTACCTGAAAAACAACTTTCAAAAACATATTTACAGAGAAATCAAATCATCGCCTGTCGGGGACAAAAAATACCTTTATTCGGATTTATCATTCTACCTGTATCCTGAAATCGTTGAAAAATTGAGCGGTCAGAAGTACGTAGATTTTCTTCTGGATAATTTTTACAAACCCCTTGGTGTGGAAACCATAACCTACAATCCGCTGGCTAATTATCCGATTGATCGGATTGTTCCTACGGAATATGACTCGCTTTTCAGAAAAGGGCAGGTGCATGGTAATGTGCACGATGAAGGGGCAGCGCTGATGCATGGTGTTTCTGGACATGCGGGATTATTCGCTGACGCCAATGACCTGGCCAAACTGTGGCAGATGTATTGCAATTATGGCGAGTATGGAGGCCGAAGGTTCCTGAGCGATGCTGCAATGCATGAATTCACCAGGTGCCAGTTTCCCGAAAATGACAACAGGCGAGCCCTGGGATTTGACCGGCCCATGCCGGTTCCCAAGCGGGATGGGAATACGGCGTTTTCGGTAAGCCAGTCCAGTTTTGGTCACACAGGATTCACCGGTAATTTTGTGTGGGTAGATCCGGAAATCAACCTGGTATATATTTTTCTATCGAACCGCGTGTATCCTACGCGTAACAACACCAAACTTTACGACCTTAATATCCGGACGAATATCCAGGAGGTGATTTATGAGGCGATCCGGAATGGGATGTAGAAATGACTATAAAATGAGCTATATTGCATAATGTGTCTGACAGAAAAAACAGATCCCCTGGCTTCGTTGTATTACAATCTATAAGCATATTTATATGGAAACAATAACAATAGACATAATAAACCCGAAAGCAAAAATTCTCCTGAAAGGATTGGCTGATTTGGATTTGATTAGAATCAATAAAGAAAAGTTTAAGCCAGAATTCAGCGTTTTATTGGACAAACTAAGGGCCAACTCTGCCAACACGCCGACACCGGAAGAAATCACTGCTGAAGTGGAATCGGTGAGGCAGGCACGTTATGAAAACTAAAAAAGTGGTGCTTGACACCAATCTATGGATTAGTTTCCTTATTACTGATAGACTAACTGATTTGGATGATCTGCTGATAAGGCGAAAAGTCAGGCTTATCTTTTCCAAAGAGTTGATCGAGGAGTTCCTTACGGTATCTAAAAGGCCAAAGTTTGAAAAATACTTTTCGGAAAGCGATATCAGAGAATTGTTAGGATTGTTTGATAAATATGGAAAATTGATCGACGTATCAATTTCCCTGGATGCGTGCCGGGACATAAAGGATAATTTTCTATTAAATATAGCCGCAGAGAGTAATGCGGATTATTTGGTTACAGGAGATAAGGACCTGTTAATCCTTAAAAACGTTAAAAACACCCGCATTGTCACCTGGGTTGAATTTATAAAGGAGGTAAAATAATAAAACCTGTGATTACCATTAAATCCCGATGTTTGCCTAAAGCTTGAGATGATTATCATTTAACCAAACACTGAAAATGATGTTTTTTTTTGGAAGAAATTCCTGCTCTAATATCTTCTCATGATAAATGAGGACCTCGTATGCTCATTGTCATAGCCCCGGATTCGTTCAAAGAATGCCTCTCTGCCACTGAGGTAGCGGAAAGTATTATGCGGGGAATCTTGCGTATTGCACCGGATGCTGAAATCCGTAAAATCCCCATGGCAGACGGCGGGGAAGGCACCGTGGAAGCACTTGTCGCTGCAACCGGTGGGCAGATTCACCAAATGAATACGCTGGATCCGTTGATGCGTCCGATTATTGCAAAATATGGCGTATTAGGCAATGTAGAAGTCGCGGTCATCGAAATGGCTGCGGCATCCGGCCTGGCATTGGTTGAACCAGAAAACCGGAATCCGTTAAAAACATCGACATATGGCACCGGCCTCATGATTAAGCATGCGCTGGAACAGGGCTTTAAAAGAATAATTCTTGGCATTGGCGGCAGCGCGACCAATGATGGCGGCGCCGGTATGGCTCAGGCACTCGGCTTTCAATTACTGGATTCCAAAGGAAATGAAATAGCGCCAGGCGGTGGAAATCTGCATCAGATCGCCAAAATTGACGGTTCAAACAAAAATCCAATGCTGGCAAATCTTCAAATTACCGTGGCCTGCGATGTGACGAATCCCCTGTGCGGTCCTTATGGAGCTTCCGCTATTTTTGGTCCTCAGAAAGGAGCCAATACCCAGATGGTGACGCAGTTGGACACAGCTCTTGGACATTTCGCAGAAATCATAAGCAGGGACCTTCAAAGAGAGGTTGCAGATTTCCCGGGAGCCGGTGCTGCAGGAGGGCTTGGCGCCGGATTAATGGCATTCACTAATGCCACGCTTGCTCCCGGATTCCAGATTATCAGTGACCTGACGAATCTCGAGGATTCGATAGCGAATTGTGACCTCGTGTTTACCGCAGAAGGCAGGATAGACCATCAGACACAATTTGGCAAAACGCCCATCGGGGTGGCTAAGCTCGCCAGGAAATACAATAAACCTTTGATCGCGCTGGCTGGTTCAGTTGGTTCGGGAACTGATGAACTGCACGAGCTTGGAATAACGGCGATTTTTTCAATTGCCAACGGCCCGATATCCATGGAAGAATCGATGACCAATGCACCATCGTTGTTAGAAAAGAAAGCGGAACAGGTGATGCGATTGTTTTTTGCAAATGGATTATCATGATAACCAGATGCGGCAGGTATGGATTTTTAATGACTTTTTTTCAAAATTTGACCATATAGATCTATGAGCACAGACGAGTTTCTTCAATCGCTTGACGAGCGGACTATTCAGTTTGGTGATATTAATAATGATATTCCACAGGTAAAACTAAAAGCCGGAGACCTTGATTTGACCTACGAACAGGGAAACTTACGGCGCATTTGTATCGGCCCAGAGGAAGTCCTGCGAATGATCTACTCTGCCGTTCGTGGAGAAGGTTGGCTCACCGCGCCAGGGAAAATCAGCGATGAAAAAATCGAGGTGGGTCTGGATTCATTTCACATAAGCTATACCTGCAGGTACAGGCTCAACGAGATTGATTTTGAGGCAAAATACAGGATCCGGGGCAACAGTGACAGCACCATCAGTTTTGAAATGGAGGGGAAAGCTCTTACTTCATTTATGAAAAACAGAGTGGGATTTTGTGTACTGCACCCGATTTCCGGAATTTCCGGAACGCCATGTCAAATAACCCACAGCGACGGGAGCAATGAAGTACTTCCATATCCCAAACTGATTAGTCCCCACGCGCCGTTTAAGGACATCTCGGCGATGAAATGGCAGGGCGCTGGCTCCTATGACGCAGAATTGGTCTTTTCGGGAGATATTTTCGAAACCGAAGATCAGCGAAACTGGACAGATACATCCTACAAGACTTTTTGTACGCCACTTTCAAATCCAAAACCTGTCCAGGTAGAGGAAGGCAGCCAGATTAACCAGAAGGTTGTTCTTAAGATTGAACAGATCAAGTCATCCATGAAGGTGTCTGACTACCTCTCCATAATTGTACATCCCGATCAGGAATTCAGCTTTCCGAAACTAGGCATTGGCCGGTCCACACGGAAGGATCCAATCGGTGATGATGAGATGGCCTTCATGGGGAAATTGCGCTTTTCCCATTACCGGGTCGATCTGTACCTTTTTCATAAAAACTGGCTAAGGATTGCGAATGAGGCATTTGTGGAGGCGGATATGATGAATTATAAGCTGGAGATTGGACTCTTTTTTGACGATGGTTTTGAGGCACCAGGTAGATGCTTTTAGCCGTTGGGCAGAAGAGCGGACGCAGCAAATAAGCCATGTCGCAATATTTCATAAAACTGCGAAAGTGACACCTGATGAACTTCTGAATAGAGTGTTGCCCCAATTGAAACAAACGTTGAACGGAGTTGCAATCGGGGCCGGTACAAATGCCAATTTTGTCCAGTTGAACAGAAATCCACCAACGTCCACTGACCTCGATTTCCTCACCTTTGCTGTTCATCCGCAAGAGCACGCATTTGACAACACGACCATCATCGAAAATGCTGAGGCACAACGCTACACCGCAGAAAGTGGAAAAGCGCTTGCCAAAAACCGCGATATCAGGGTGTCGCCGGTGACGATACAGCGCCGGTTCAATGCCAACATGGAGAACTACGAGACTCCATCAGAAAGCGCCGAATATCCATGGGCAGGTGAACAATCGTATGACGTCTCTTTTGGAGCATTATGGACTTTGGGCAGCATAAAAAACCTGTCCGAATCAGATACGAAAAGCATCACCTATTATGAAACAGTTGGAGAACGCGGTATCGTGCAGGGTGAATCACCGACCGCCTGGCCCCATCGATTCAAATCCTTCCCGGGAATGGTTTTTCCGGTGTTTTTCCTTTTCAGGTATTTACTCGGCAGGCAGGATTTCAAAGTCATTCGGAGTACGGTGTCCGATAATACCATTATCGAATCGTTGGTTTTAAAGAAGGGCGCAAAGCAGGAAGTTATCATCGCCAATTTCTCTAAAAATGATATAAAGGTCCAACTGAAAAACTTGGCTGGTCATGGGACCATCAAAATATTGAATGCTACAAATTTCAGGCAGGCAGTCATTGACAGTGAGTGGTTGAATAAAACGCCGAATACCCGGATTTCTTTGGATAAGCCAATTCATCTCACGCCTGTATCGCTGAATTGTATCACTATTTCATAAGATTGCAGAACATAAACCTGTTTTTTAACAGCACCGAAAGCATGCAACATTTTGCTGCTTTTGATATTGAAAGCCCGACCTTTTTGCAATATTTGTTTGTACATTGTCATTTTAATTGCGGAATATCCATTTACTCAAAATCTTAGAATTTATGAAAAATACAACTAGACGACATTTCATTAAAACCAGTGGAGCAGCCGCATTGGGGACTTCCCTGGCTATGAATATCGTGATACCAGGAACTTCTTATGCCATGAATAGCGACACCCTCAAAGTTGGACTTATTGGTGCTGGAGGACGCGGAACTGGTGCTGCAAATCAGGCCCTTCATGCCGACAAGAATGTAGTACTTACTCATCTCACCGATATTTTTGAGGATCGCGTGGAACAGTCGATCAGCAACCTCAAAAAGGAGTTTGGGGACAGGGTTAAGGTTGATAAGTCAACTTCTTTCACTGGTTTTGACGGAGCGCAAAAGATTATGGAATCTGATGTCGATGTCGTTATTCTCACTACACCGCCTTGTTACAGACCAAAGCACCTTGAAATGGCAATCAACGCTGGGAAGCACGTTTTCTGTGAAAAACCCATGGCTGTAGATGCACCCGGAGTGAGGCGGATTATCGAAGCGGCAAAGAAGGCTAAAGAAAAAAACCTTTCCCTCATGTCCGGTTTCTGCTGGAGATATCACACTCCTAAACGTGCAACTTTCCAGAAGGTACTCGATGGCGCCATAGGCGATGTTCAAACAGTTTACAATACTTATAATACCGGGGCGCTCTGGTTGCGCGATGTACAGCCCGAGTGGTCGGATATGAAGAAAAAACTCCGTAACTGGTTGTACTACAACTACCTATCCGGTGACCATATTGTCGAACAGGCCATCCATAGCATCGATATGATGTCTTGGGCGTTTGGCGATGCAAAACCAGTGAGCGCTACAGGTACAGGCGGCAGACAGAGCCGTATTCAGCCTGAATATGGAAATATCTTCGACCATTTCGCCATCGTTTATGAATATGAAAAAGGTGTAAAAGGATTCCATTTCAGCCGTCAGCAAAAGGATTGTTCCAATAGCTATGCCGTTGACATAATGGGTAGCAAAGGGCGCTGCCTGGTAGATTGCATCCGCGACAGGCATACGATTACCGGCGCTGAGAACTGGCGATACCAGGGGGAAGACAACGATATGTACCAGCAGGAGCACGACGAACTATTTGCCGCGATACGAAGTGGAAAACCCGTAAATGACGGCGATCGTATGGCTCAAAGTACCATGCTTGGCATTATGGCCCGTATGGTAGCCTATACCGGGCAGACAATTACCTATGATGAAGCACTGAATTCACAAGAAATTCTGGCGCCGGATGATATCAATGACAGTACAGTGCTTCAGGATCCTCCAGTAGCCCAGCCAGGTATTACAAAATTCATTTAACTTAACTAATCTATGAACCGCAATCAATTTCTCAAACTTAGCGCCGGTGTAGCTGCCGGGACGCTTGTTACACCCTTTGCCGGTAGCGCCTATTCTGCAGAAACGAAACTCACCATTAAAAAGAGTTTGAAGTTTGGAATGGTGGAAGAAAAGCTTTCCGTGCTGGATAAATTCAAACTCCTCAAAGATGTCGGGTTTCACGGCGTGGAATTGGACAGCCCGAATGACTTGAATATGAAGGAAATTCTGGATGCCCGCGACAAGACAGGACTCCTTATTCCCGGCACAGTCAACTCCCTTCACTGGAAGTCACCCATTTCTGATCCCGATCCGAAGGTGCGCGCCATCTGTACTGAATCCATGAAAAATGCGCTTCGTGATACCAAAGCCTATGGAGGAAATACAGTGTTGCTCGTGAATGGGGTGGTGAATGACAAGGTGAGTTATGATGAAGCCTATTCAAGATCCCAGGAAGAAATTCGTAAAATCATTCCGGTAGCGGAAGAAACCGGCGTGAAAATCGCCATTGAAAACGTCTGGAACAATTTCCTGATCAGTCCTATGGAAGCGGCGCGCTATGTCGATGAACTCAACAGCGAGATGGTTGGCTGGTACTTTGATATTGGAAATATCCTTCGCTACGGTTGGCCCGAGCAATGGATAAAGATTCTGGATAAGCGGATCTAAAACTGGATGTTAAAGAATTCAGCCGAAAGAAGCAGAATGATGAGGGACTTTGGAAAGGTTTTGATGTCGAGATCGGTGATGGAGACAATAACTGGCCTGCCGTGATGGCTGCATTGCGTGCTGTGAACTACTCCGGAGGCTGGGCATCAGCCGAAGTAAACGGTGGCGACCGTAAGCGTTTGCTGGAGATCTCTGAGCGTATGGATAAAGTATTGAATTAGGGTAAAGGCTTAAAGCTAAAGGCTAAAAGCAAAAAGCCTTCACCCATCACCTTTTACCCTTTACCTTACCCATAACCCATACCCCATAACTCATGTTAGACCTGGGATTTGTAAGCGCTATTCTGGCAGAAAAGACTTTTGAAGAAGTTATTGACTTTGCTTCGGCGCATAAATTCAAATGCGTTGAGATTATGTGCTGGCCGGTTGGCAAAGCAGAACGGCGCTATGCCGGTGTCACCCATATCGATGTGGATACGCTGGATGACGACAGGATTTTGCATATCAATAATTATCTTAAATCAAAAAACATATATATCTCAGGATTAGGGTATTATCCTAATCCACTTGTCTCTGATAAAGAGCAATCAAAGGTGTATTTTGACCATATCATTAAAGTGGTTGATGCGGCTCACCGCCTGGGAATTTCGGTCGTAAATACATTTATCGGCCGGGACCCGGTGAAAAACGTAGCCTACAACCTTGGAGTATTCGCAGAAAAATGGCCGGAAATAGTAAAGCATGCTGAAGCGAAAGGAGTGAACATCGGCATTGAAAACTGCCCGATGTACTTTACCAATGACGAGTGGCCTGGTGGTAAAAATCTGGCAACCACACCTGCTATCTGGGATAAAATGTTTGAAATAATTCCAAGCGCCAATTTTGGACTGAATTACGATCCATCGCACATGATCTGGCAGCATATGGATGAGATTAAGCCTATTTACAACTACCGTGAGCGGCTTCATCATATTCACCTGAAGGATGTGAAAGTGTATAAGGACAAACTGGACAGGGTGGGGATCATGGCAAATCCGTTGGAATACCATACTCCAAAAATACCGGGATATGGCGATGTGCGGTGGGGACAGTTCTTCTCAGCGCTGACCGAGGTGGGCTATCGCGGACCAACGTGTATCGAAGTCGAGGACAAGGCTTTTGAAAAATCAGATTCCGATGTTAAGACGGCCATTCTCACCAGTAGGAATTTTTTAAGCCAGTTTTTGGTGGTTTAAGTTTGACAAGGCTGAATGCAATGTCGTTTAGTTAAGCACATATGCATTTTAAAATGGGTTATAACAAGAAAAAAGCATATGGTCAAAGTAAACGTGCATGTCTGGTTATTGCATATGAGTTACAGCGCAGATTGTTAAAAACAGAAACAGATACAATTTCTATAGCTGCGCATCCTGGTTTATCGAAAACGAATTTGGATAGATACTACCCAAAATTGATAAGACCCTTAGGGGTATTGTTTCTCCAGAAGCAAAGCAAAGGAGCGCTTCCCGTTTTATACGCAGCTCTGGAAAATAGTCTTAAAGGTGGAGAATATATAGGGCCGGATGGTTTTCAAGAAATGAGAGGTAACCCAATGATTGTGGACTCTGATGATTATTCGAAAAATACTGAAATTGCCGAAAGACTGTGGAAGGTATCTGAAGAAATGACTAATGTGAGCTATTTGTAGGTTCTAAATGCAAATTAAACGAATAGTATTATGATGATTAAAACGCTCTACACAGGGTATAAAAATTGCCGGTTCAGTAGGCTATTTCTAGGTTGTGACCCGCTTCAACTCATGTGTAACTGAACATAAATCACCCGTTGAATTGTAAAGACAACAAAAAATTAAGAGAGCTAAAATGGTAAAGTCGGAAAATTTCATTCAAGTTGAAATAAGCTCCGCCATTCAGTTAAGAGAATGGTTGAAACAAAATCATAATCAAAAAGATAGCATTTGGTTAGTAACCTTCAAAAACGAGATAAAAGAGAAGTATGTTTCTACACAAGAAATTTTGGACGAAATACTTTGCTTTGGTTGGATAGATGGAGTAAGGAGAAAATTAGACGAAAAAAGAACAATGCAACTTATCTCGCCACGGAAAGTACAACATTGGACAAAAACTTATAAGGATAGATTTGCAAAGTTAGAAAAAGAAGGACGAGTGACAGATGCAGGTAGGGAAGCTGTTTTAGTTTCAAAGCGAAATGGACTATGGAACTTTATGGACGATGTGGATGCACTAATTAAGCCACCAGACTTTATAAAGTGTTTGAATGAAAATCCACCAGCTATGAATTGTTTTGATGCGTTTGGAGCTTCCAGCAAACGTTTTATGCTGCGACACATTAAAATAGCAAAAACAGCGGACACAAGAGCAAAGAGAATAACAGAAATTACGCTATTGGCTAAACAAAATAAAAAATTACCAGGAAGCTAAACCTGCAGTCAACAAAAAGTTTATGCCAGTTGCAGGTGAGTTGTAGGAATAAAGTTCAGTATTCTTAATTCATTTCCCAACTATTCCCGGACGCCATTCCCGGACTCGTTCCGGGATCTGGATCAACTAATCCCTATCATTTTAAATTCTTAAATCAATTGTTAAAATGTTCAATTGTTCTTAATTCAATACACCTCTATTTACGGACACCGTTCCTGCCAGTCGCTCGGTTGTACCGAGTGACAAATATGATCAAGGCAGCTACCACCATCAGGGTTTGCTGTAGATAACTTTAAGGCAAGTATAATAATTAAATGCCGTTTAATTAACAGCATTCGACCCCGCGTGGGGTCGGATATTTGTAGAAAACGTGGCTTCCTATAAACATTTGACTCTTGCGGAGTCATACACATTTCTTAACTAAACGACATTGGATAATAATTTGAAAGAATCATTGCCGTTCTCGGGGCAGCAACCAATTCCTGATGTAGCTGCCCGTCATGGCCGAAAATCCTCCGGCAAGGCCGCCGATAAGCGATGTAATCAGTAAAAGCAGGGCATTATTTGGAAGCGAAAAATGGCAGCGACACGGGATGCGAGCACTCCGTCGTTTGAATTATATGCCAAAAAAGCCCAAATAATCCAGAGCAGGGCAATGCCAAAAAAGCCCGAATAATCCAGAGCAGGGCAATGCCTAAAAAGCCCGCCAGGAACGATGATCCCCCCGGCGTTTGTATAAAGTATAAATGCGATAAGAAATGCGGCAATTGAAGCCGACCACCAGGGGAAAATATTTTGCAGCAGGAAGGCTATGGAAGCCGTGAAAATGATTTTTAGAAGTATAACGACTTTGTTCATGGCTATCTAGGGCCTGCTGATAAAGCAAAAAATAGTGGATTCTGTTTTGTGGGGGTGGTTTTTATATCGATTTTGAGTAAACCAAATGCAAGGAAATATGCCCTCCACCCGAAAAAAGCATGCACCTCGTGTTCCATACGTTAGCCAAAATCAACTAACGATTGCCGGATTTGAAACACCTTTCTCACGAAATCTTGATAAAAATAACCGATGGGTGAGGTTAGCGGACCAGATTCCCTGGGATGAGTTGGCTGGTATTTATATGAGGCGATTCAGTATAAAGTCCACAGGGCGCCCCCCGTTGAATCCGCGTATTGTCCTTGGTTCCAATCATCATAAAACACATGTGTAATCTGGATGACCAGGAGACAGTTGCCCAGATCAGCGAGAATATGTATATGCAATATTTTCTTGGCTACAGCAGTTTCTGTTCGGAGCCTCCTTTTGACCCTTCTTTATTTGTTGAGTTCAGGAAGCGCCTGAGGGATGAGGTGATTGCAAAGATGAATGAGCGGATCATTTCATTATCTGAGCAAAAAGATAGAAAGGTGGATGATGATTCCTCTGATGATAATGATAATAAGGGAAGCGTGATTTTAGATGCTACTGCTTGTCCACAAGATATCGCTTATCCGACTGACCTTAATTTGTTATCAGAAGCCAGGCAGATAAGTGAACGGTTGATCGACACGATTTACAATCCGGCGAAGGATGCCAAAAAGCCAAGGACATACCGAAAGAAGGCAAGGAAGGAGTATCTACAAACAGCCCAGAAGAAATCCCCACAGCGCAAGACTATCCGAAATGCAGTCGGCAAACAGCTGAGATACCTGAGAAGAAACTTAAAATCTATCGACCGGATGTTGGATCGACGACAAATCTTTCCGCTTGAATTTAAAGAGCAGAGGTATCTGATGGTCATCCACACACTTTATCAGCAACAGTTGGAGATGTATGAAGATGAGACGCACAGCGTAGCTGATCGAATAGTAAGCCTTCATCAACCTCATGTGAGGCCAATAGTAAGAGGCAAACTGAAAGCGAAGGTAGAATTTGGCTCGAAGATACACGTTTCACTGACCAATGGATTTGCCTATCTGGATACCATGGGATGCCTTTAATGAATCCAGTGCAATGATGGACTACATGGAGCACTACAGGCAGCGGTTTGGCTACTATCCGGAAAAGGTTCTGGCCGATCAGATTTATTGTACCAGAGAAAACCGAAGAAAACTAAAGGAACTGGACATAAGGCTTATAGCCAAGCCGCTTGGAAGACCGAAGGCAGTGGCAGACCACGTAAGTCCGGGGCAGCGAAATCCGATTGAAGGGAAATTCGGCCAAGCCAAAAACGCATACGGGATGAACCGGATCAGGGCCAGGCTTAGAGATACTTCTCAATCATGGATAGCCTCAATCATCATGGTGTTGAACCTGGTCAAATTGGCCGGGGAGGCACCCCTATGCCTGTTGAGTTTTTCAGCAGGCCCTATTTATGTTTAACTTTAAAAAACAGCATTCCACTAATTGACCAATTATGGCTGAGATAAAAATAAAAACAAACCAGCGCAGACGTTCACGAATTTATCAACACGTTTGCCGACACGGAGCAAAAACGTAAGGACGGTTTTGAACTAATAAGGCTGATGCAGGATGTTACCGGCCATGAGCCCAAAATGTGGGGACCGTCTATTATTGGGTTTGGAAGCTATCATTACAAATCTGACAGAAGCCAACAAGAAGGAGATTGGCCACTCGTGGGCTTTTCTCCACGAAAAGCAGCCATTTCACTGTACGTCTATACAAGTAGTAAAGAACACGAGTATTTATTAAAAAATCTTGGGGAGTTTAAAATGGGCAAAGCATGCATTTACATTAAAAAACTTTCCGATATAGACCAAACGGAACTTAAAATCTGATGAACGAAACTATTAACTTCTTAAAATTGAAATATGGGAACCATTAAAATCGAGATCAAATGGGCAATCATCTTTTCAGTAATGGGATTGCTTGGGATGTTGTTGGAAAAGTTGAGCGGACTACACAGCACCTATATCGACTATCATCTTTACCTGACCAACCTGTTTGCAATTCCGGCAATCTTGGTTATTGTGCTTGCTCTTAAAGACGAAAAGAGAAAATTTTACGCCGGACAAATGTCCTATAAACAAGGTTTGATTTCAGGTATCATTTAGTCGCTAATCATTGCATTGATTAGTCCATTAACACAGTGGATTACCTCTTACGTCATTACGCCAGAATACTTTCCAAATGTGATAAAACGCTCCGTAGAAATCGGTTACTACAAGACAACAGAAGAAGCACAGGCAAATTTTAACTATGCAAATTACGCCATTCAAGGAGCTATTGGAGCCTTGATTATGGGAATTGTGACCACTGCAATTGCGAGTATTTTTATAAGAACGAAAATCAAATTGCACTAAAATGAAAAGCTACACATAGCCGCCGTTTGGAAAAAAGCTGATCCGATAGTTAAAATGCAAGCCTTGATAGGATTCAAATTTGGTGGTAGCTGACAGTTATATTCAAGTCATTTTATCTAAATTGGAATTCAATTTAATCCCAGGAAAAAATGAACAGAAAACAGGCTCTCCACATGATGACCGCAGGCGTCACAGCCACGGCGCTTGGCGCCACTTCGGTATCGAATGCCAAACCTTCCAAAAAAGTGCCCCTCAAAGGCAACATCAATCACTCGGCATGCCGCTGGTGTTATGGCAAAATACCCATGGAAGAGTTCCTCGACCAGGCCAAAGCCATCGGGTTGAAAGGAATCGACCTTTTGGGACCCGATGAATGGAAACTGGCTATCGATAAAGGGATGACATGCTCGATGTCCACCGGCGATAAGTTCGGAATTACCAAAGGGTTCAACGATCCAACCCTGCACAGCGCGCTCTACGAGAATTATTCCAGCCTGATACCCAAAGCCGCCAACCTGGGACTAAAGAATATCATTTGCTTTTCCGGCAACAGGGATGGGTTGAGTGATGAAAAAGGCATTGAGACATTGTGCGAGAGGTCTGGAGCCGGTAGTGAAAATGGCGAAAAATTACAACGTCACCATCGTCATGGAGCTGCTCAACAGCAAAGTAGATCACGCCGATTACCAGTGCGACCATACGGCCTGGGGAGCAGCATTGTGCGAAATGGTAGGTTCTGAAAACTTCAAGTTGCTGTACGACATTTACCATATGCAAATCATGGAAGGCGACGTAATCGCCACTATCCGCAAGTACAACAAGTACATTGGTCATTACCATACCGGTGGTGTGCCAGGCCGTCATGAAATTGATGAAACCCAGGAATTATACTATCCTGCCATCATGAAAGCAATCCTTGAAACAGGGTATAAGGGATTTGTCGCCCAGGAGTTTGTACCGTCCTGGAAAGATCCGATGAAAGCCCTGGCCAAAGGGGTGGAGATTTGTGATGTTTAGAAGTTTAGTGGTTCAATAGTTCAGTGGTTGAGTGGCTGACTTGGTACTGGGTTCTAGTTTCTAGGTAACTGGCACTTTATACTTGATACTTGGTACTTAATTACTTCAAAATTCTTCATTCAATTGTTCAAATGTTCTTAATTCAATTGTTCTCTTGAATGATTTATGTAAACTATTATCAAACTGAATAGCCCAAACTTGTCCTTCTCCGGTTTTACTAATGGCTCCGAGACGCTGGAATCCACTAACTTTATTCAACGTATATTATGATCAAGACCCTGGTAAATAGCCTGCGTAAAGGCATCTTTTTTCGTTTGGTTTTTACGGTAGTATTCGTCACAACCATACTAAGTGGTTGCTCGGAAAGTCCCGAAAAGGTAGCCGGTGGACTGCAACAAGTGCAGGTTAAATGGGAACTGCTTGCCAATACTTTTGGTGAGGGAGAGGGCTCCGAAGTTCAGTTTATTTTCGTTAACAACGGAGCCAATGCGGTTCATGCCGGCAACTGGTTTATGGAGTATAATTCTGACAACGTGTTGCCGAAAGCCATGGCCGATTCAACCAAAGGAATTGTAGAACATGTGAATGGCTACCTTTTCCGCTTTACTCCGGGCAAAGATTTTGTAATAAACCCAGGCGATTCGCTCGTGTACAAATATTCCTGCACTGGTCCGTTTCTTAAAACATGGGCTGGGCCGGTCGGCGGCTATTTCGTGATCGACAATGGCACGGCATCACCATTGATTGTTCAGCCTTCTCCGATATCCCTTCTGGGATTTGATGATCTGGAACGGGTATTCCCGATCCCCGACATCCGGGCCACGGTGCCCAATGCGGCTAATACCTATGAAAAAAATCTGTCTGTCATTCCGCTGTCAACCGAAAAAATAGGTAAGATTATTCCTACTCCTTTCAGACCAACAAAAGGGAAGGGCACGGTTGTTCTTGGTGAATCCACGGTTATTAATTTCAGCGCCGGACTGGAGAATGAAGCAAACTACCTCGTGTCAACAGTGGAAAAATTATTTGGTGTAAGGCTACAGGCGGTCGAAGGAAATAGCCCGGCTACTAATTCCATAAATCTGGCTATTGCTCCGCTTTCTGTCAATGGAGTTTCTTCCGAAGCCTATCACCTTACGGTAGCTGAAGGAAAAGGAGTAAAAATCCGGGGGAGCGATGCGGCAGGCGTGTTTACGGCATACAAAGTCTTTTAGCACTGATACCACAGGAGGCTTATGCAAAACAAGTCCCGGTAAGTCTTGATGCAATTGACATACTGGATGCCCCGAGATTTGCCTACCGGGGTTTTCTGCTGGATGTAGCACGTAATTTCCATACAGTGCAGGAGGTGATGAAGCTCATCGATCTCTTGTCCATGTACAAAGTGAATAAACTTGACCTTAGAATTACGGAAGACGAAGGCTGGCGAATCGAGATCAACGGCTTGCCGGAGCTCACTCAGGTCTCAGGCAAACGCGGCTACACCACAACCAACAGAGATCACCTTCAGCCTGCATTTGGTTCAGGGCCGTTTCCTGATTCCCCCAATAACCGTGGAAATGGCTTTTATACCAGAGAAGAATTTAAGGAAATCCTCAGGTATGCCGCCGAACGCCATGTGCAGGTGATCCCGGAAGTGTGTTTCCCGAGTCATGCACGTGCGGCTATTATCGCCATGGAGAAACGTTATGACGATTACATGAAACTGGGCGACAAAGCCAAAGCCGAGGAGTTCCGCCTCATCGATCCTGATGATAAATCAGAGTATATATCTGCCCAGAGTTTTAGGGATAATATTGCCAATGTGGCGCAGCCTTCAGTATATCATTTCTACGAAACAGTGGTTAAAGATTTTATTGCCATGTACGATGAAGCCGGATTGAAAATGACGGTTTTCAATACCGGAGGCGATGAAGTAGCAGATGGCGCATGGGCCAAATCACCACTATGTATCGATCTGATAAAGACCCTGCCCGATGTTCACAATCCCCGGCAGCTTCATGGTTATTTTGTTGGTCGCACCATCGATCTGCTTGCGAAGTACAACCTGCAGTTCACGGCTGGGAAAGAAATGGTGCTTAACAAAGACAGCACAGAAGAGGTGGAAATCAATACAAAATATGTCGGGAAGAACATCATGCCCCTGGTATGGGACAATACCGGCAGCAATATCGATCTTGGATATCGCATAGCCAATACCGGCTATCCGGTAGTATTGTGCAATGTGACCAACCTGTATCTGGATTTGGCATATAACACCGACCCCTGTTGAGCCCGGGCTTTACTGGGGCGGCTTCCAGGACGACATCGACCCCTATATCCTCACACCTTTCAACGTTTTCAATTCTGCCAATTATGATTTCTTTGGCCGGCTGACTAAAGAAAACCTGGATTATCCGGAAAAGGAAAGACTACTTCCGGAGAATAGAAAAAACATTGTGGGCATACAGGGACAGTTGTGGTCAGAGACCTTGCGGGAAACGGGCATGATGGAATACTATATGGTTCCAAAGATATTTGCCTTTGCAGAAAAAGCATGGGCGAAGGAAGTTTCCTGGGAAGATGAAGCAGATGCTTCGCATAGAGTTGAAGCCATATTGACAGGATGGAGCGAATTTTCAAACCGTATAGGCAGACATGAATTACCCCGGCTCGACTGGGTTTTTGGTGATTTTAATTACCGCATAGCGCCACCAGGGGCCGTTATTGAAGGCGGCCTTCTCAAAGCCAACACAGCTTATCCTGGCCTTGTCATACGCTATACTACAGATGGTTCAGAACCCACCATAGAATCAGCAGAATACACCGAACCGGTAATGGTGCAAGGGGAAGTAAAAGTGAGGGCCTTTAATGCCAGGGGCAGGGGAAGTCGGACATTCGAGGTGATGCAGTAAATAGTTCAGTGGTTCAATGGAAAAGTGGAAAAGTGTGAAAGTGGAGAAGTGGAAAAGTGGAGAAGCGGAAAAGTGGTTAATGTGGAAAGGACAATCTGGCGGAGCCAGTCCTTTAAAATTTCTAAATTCAATTGTTCAAATGTTCAATTATTCATATTTCATTTTTCCACTATTCCCGGCCTTGTGCCGGGATCTGCTCAACTGGTTCTAAATCCAACTACGCCCCTCCCAATTAATTGCCCCACTATTCCCGGCCTTGTGCCGGGATCTGTTCAACTAATCCCAATCATATTGATATTCTTACCATCCAGCATTTGGAGATTTGGCGATTCTGCGATAGCTTAGTCATCAATGCAACGAAAACGCAAAATATCCAATAGAATACACCAAAACCCAGCCTTGGCTGCGGTCAGACATATTGGAAATATATACAACGACATGCAGGATTTAGGCATTTACATTCATACGTTTCATAGCTAAACGTTACCTGCAAGTGCCAGACCGAGTTTCAAGCGACAATAATTTTAACTAAGTTGAGGATAAAATACTACACGATATGAAAAAGGCGACAGTAATTGAATCAATAAATAAACTCCCTGACGAATTTTCAATAGACGAGATTATTGAGAGACTGATAATAATTGAAAAAATTGAAAAGGGACATCAGGAAATTAAGGATGGGAAAGTAAATACTGAGGAACAGGCCAAAGCAAAGTTGAGTAAATGGTTAAACTAATTTGGACAGACCAGGCAATAAATGACCTTGGCGACATTGGAGACTATATTGCCGAGAATTCAGAAAAATACGCAAAGCTGACTGTCAAAAAATTATTCGAGAAACCTGTCGTATTAAAGACCTATCCACAAACTGGACGAATTGTTCCGGAGAAGAATGACCCAAACGTAAGAGAACTTATTGAGGGAAATTACAGAATCATCTATGAAATAGTCTCGACAGACCAAATAAACATTCTGACTGTTTATCATAGCGCAAGAGATTTAACTTTATAAGCACCAGCCCACAACAAAAGTCTTTATCAGCTGCGATGTAGGTATAAATTTCAGTATTCTTAATTCCTATCCGCCCTATTCCCGGACACCGTTCCGGGATCTGTTCAACTGCTTCGACATTCAACTACGCCGCTCCCAATTAATTGTCCCACTATTCCCGGCCTTGTGCCGGGATCTGCTCAACTAATACGCTATCATTTTGATATTCTCGGCATCCAGCATTTGGAGATTTGGCGATTCTGCGATAGCTTAGTCATCAATGCAACGAAAGCACAAAATTTCCAATAGAATGCACCAAAACCCAGGAATGCCTGCAGTCAGACATATTGGAAATATACGCAACGACATGCGTATAGCCATTTGTTGTAGGTAAGGCGGTCGGACGGACAAACAAGAAAAATCATTAAATGGAAATTTTAGCAACAATTATATCATTTGGTTTACTGATTGGACTAATCATATCTCCATTTCTAATTTTCATTCGGTTGGACAAACTGAATATCAAATACAAGTTTGCTTACATACCTTACCCTTGGAGTAATCCTAACTTCAATTATAACCTTGACATTTGCGTGGTGGGCAGACACTTCGCAAATCAGATTCTCTTATCGAACTACGACTATGACTTTGATGCGATCGAACGACACTGAAAGGTTTGCAAACGCTATCTGTCCGGAAAATATGGAGCAAGTAAAAAGTCTTGAGATGAGTATGATGGAATTGGGTGGCCTCTTAAAGCGTTTATGACCTACGCTTTCTATTCACCCTACATTTTAATTGTATATCTGATAACCTATTTGGTTAGAAAGTATAAAAGAAAACATATTCCTAACACTGTATAACCAACGTGGACAAGATTTTACTGTACGCAGACAATTTGAATAACGTAAGACATTTTCTATCCGCAGACAATAAGGTTTTAACGGTGTTTCGTTGGACTGTTTCCGTCATGACCTAAAATTCAATGGCTGACTTGGACTCTTTGACATACCCCAACTTTTGGCTAAACGAACACAGGCTCTATTATATATAACGGTCTGACCAAACCGCCCTACCTACAGTCGAGTAAGCCAGGGGAGTTTCACCCCTAACTTCTCACAGAACCGTACGTGAACCTCTCGATTCATACGGCTCTTATTATGCAGTCGTTGTTGGCATGAAGTTTCTCACACCAATTTGTATCCCAATTCCCAGTGATAGAACAGGTTTGGGTATGAACGAGTAATACATCTGAGCCAGTTGACGGCCTTGACTTTGCTCCCTTTGAAGCTCTTGTACTTGTTCAGTATCCACCTGATCAGCCGATGGTGCAAATAATAAAACACTGGTTTCAGGCTTCTCCGGCTTATTCCTCCATAGTATTGCACCCATCCCCGGATCTTTGGATTCAGCAGTGTTGCCAGATCCTGAATACCTCGGTGGGTTTTGTTGTGGAAATTAAGCTTTCGAAGCTCCCCGATGATACGTACCTTGGACTTGCGGCTCATCTTACAATCAAACTGTAGATAACTTCCCCCATTTCTCAGTTTGTTTCTCAAAGGCTGAAAACTAAAACCCAGAAAGTCAAACTGTACAGGGTAATCATTCAAGTTCCTGCCTTCTTTCTTACAGTAGACAATTTTCGTCTTTTCGGGATGGGCTTTTAAGCCGCACTTTTCCAGACGATCTTTCAGCTTTGTAAGTGTTCCGACTGCTTCCTGATAGCTTCTGCAATGAATAATCAGGTCATCAGCATACCGAACCATGTTGACAGATGGATGGAATTTCTCCAGCCACTTATCAACACAATAATGCATGTAGAGATTGGCCAGCAATGGGCTGATCACTCCTCCCTGAGGAGTTCCCTTTCCCGTGGATACTTTGATTGTCCCATCCTCAAGTTGTACTGGGGCTTCCAGCCACCTTTTGATGTACATCAGTACCCATTTTTCCGAAACATGCCTCTCCAAGGCTTTCATTAGTAGACCATGATTGACATTTTCAAAAAATTCCTGGATATCTAAATCTATCACCCAACTATACCGGCGTACATTCTGTTGCACTTTCCGGATCGCTGTGTGCGCATTTTTGTTCGGGCGGTATCCGTATGAATTCTCCACAAATACTGATTCCAGCCTTGGTTCAAGGTACGTCTTTACTACTTGTTGGGCAATCCTGTCGCTTACAGTGGGAATACCCAATGGACGGGTTTTACCCCCTGCCTTGGGTATGGTTACCCGCTTTATCACTGGGGCAAAGTAGCTTCCTGAGGCCAGTCTGTTCCAGAGTTTGTATAGTTCTTTTGAACGTTCCCTGTCGAATTCCGACAGGCTCTGCTGGTCAATTCCCGCACTCCCTCCGTTACTTTTCACCTTCTTGTAAGATTCCCACACCATCTCCTTGGTAATCGGTACCGACTTTGTTTGTTCTTTAAAAATCATCCTTAAACATTTAAGTTGTTCTTAAATTGAAACTGCATAATTGAAGCCCTTCGCTCCACTCCCATTACAGAAGTTTCAGCACTACTACGGCTTCATCCGTCACCTATATGCTCATTAGTAATTGACTTACAGGTACTCCCTGCTTGTGTTTTCCTTTTCGCATAGCATATAGGCTTCCTGTGGTTCCATGATAAAGCCTGGATAGAAGTCATGCCCCCTTTATGACGGTTGCCGTATAGACAGTAATTAGGTCTCCTCTATACTTGTCCCTGACCCCTCGATATAGATCAGGTTTTGACAACGACTGGTCTTTTCGTCACTTCTTCGCAAGGTTCGCTTTCGCTCATCTCTTCTATCCTTACCTGACCATTTAAATCAGCCTTTTCTTCTATCGCTTCACACATCTTCGTTATCGAAAATGCATCATAGAAGTGGTTTGGTGAGTTTTCCTAAAAACCCTCACCGGAGGACCTCCCTCCATCTTTATCATAGCTTACACAGCACACATCGAGTAGCCCGACCTGAGCCAAACGGCTCAGGCTGAGGCTCTCACACCACCCCCGCATCAAGTGCGGGGCAGGCCAAGCGTACGGGTCTCGTATCCGGCGGTTCATCAAGCATAGAATAACCGCTCTTTTCACCGGCTACTCCTTTCCGCTACTTTTAAGATAAAGCTACACGATGGCTCCTTATCGAATTTTCGCTTCACAAGATGTTCGGCCCTTCGTCGTTTCCGTGAGTCCTCGGGGGTATGGTTTTAGCATTTCCCGCTCGTCTCTGCGACTACTTTGGCCTCTGCTGACTTCTTGGCACATAGAAACCGAATCTATTCCAAGATCTCCCCAGGTAAGGGCATATTCCTTCCCCCAATATCCACTGGATCTACCAGTAAGGTGCTTGCTGGTTTCCCAGCCTTTGGACGTCAGTATGATGTGCTACCTCATCCGACCTTACCAGCCTCCGTATCCAGTTCCTGTTCGTTGGAACCGGGGCTTGCAGTCTCGCTTCCTTCAGTGCTCGCCTCACGGCGAACCACGACTTTGTGCATTCGCAAAAAGTGCGACTTGCTAATGCTTCGGGACATTAATTCCCGCGCATAAGGGACTTTCACCCTCCGGAATAATTTGGTATCTTCGATACCAGATGCCCATGCTGGGCACACACAAAAGCTATAAAACATATGCTGTATTGTAGGTTCTTAAAGTGTGTGCTGTTAAATTTCGTTCGCAACGTGGGACAAGGACGTGCGTACTTAAACGCATACGTTTTATAGCTAAACGTTGGGCGTCATTTTTTTTTTGAGATGGTCATAACCGACAGACAAATAGAACAAGGCTTTTGGAATTGGGACAGAGCAAACGACTTCCCACCCGACAGCATAAAATTGACAAACGAGTTCAAAGGAGGTCTGCGAGTTAATATCGCATGCACTCAGCAAATGGACTTAAAACCGACAGAGCAAAAAAGGCTTATCAAAAGTTGGACGTCATTTCTTCCCACTTGTGACAATGTGGAGTTTCTTTGGTTCACTTCTCACGTAACACAAGAGTTATTTGACTCTGTATGCAAGGTGGACAACTTAGTGGGTCTTTACATTAAGTGGAATGGCATTTGGAGATTTGCCGATTCTGCGATAGCTTAGTCATCAATGCAACGAAAGCACAAAATTTCCAATAGAATGCACCAAAACCCAGGAATGCCTGCAGTCAGACATATTGGAAATATACGCAACGACATGCGTATAGCCATTCGTTACCGCCAATATAGGCAAGATAGTACTTGCAAGTAAGATACAATAAACAAATAGAAAAATAGTACTTGATTACCAGTCAATTGTAAAATATAAAAAAATAGTAACATGAAAAAACTACGATTTGCAATATTAGCTGCTTTTCTTTTTATAGGTTTTAATAAGGTAATTGCCCAGCAAGACATGTATTTTGAAGGAATTACTAAATTAAATAATTCAAATCCAATTTTATGGCCACGGGAAAACACAAAATTCTTCTGTCCAATACAAAAACAAAAAATATCATGGGAACGAAAAGATGTTTTTAACCCTGGTGCAATTGTAAAAGATAATAAAGTGTATTTATTATACAGAGCCGAGGATACCTTAGGCATACATGCAGGAACTTCTCGCTTAGGATTAGCATGGAGCAATGATGGTGTAAATTTTGAAAGAATGGATGAGCCTGTATTTTATCCGGATAATGATGAGTTTAAGAAGTATGAATGGGAAGGAGGTTGCGAAGACCCACGTATTGTAAAGTCTGATGAAAACATATTTATAATGTGTTATACAGCGTTTGATGGACATATTGCCCGTTTATGTATTGCAACGTCAAACGATTTGATTACATGGCAAAAGCATGGCCCGGCATTTAGGGAAGCAGAAAATGGAAAATACCACGATTTATGGTCGAAGGCTGGAGCCATTATTACAAAAGAAGTTGATGGTGAGCTTGTGGCAGCTAAAATAAATGGAAAATATTGGATGTATTGGGGCGAATCAGACATATATATTGCAACTTCCGAAAACCTTATAGATTGGAAACCAATAACTAATACTCAAATTATTGAAAAAAGACTTAACCATATTTCAAAAGGAAGATATGACGTAAGTATTCCCAAATCACAGATAGTTTTGACTACCGCATTAACACCAAGAAATAATAAGTTTGATAGCAAACTGGTTGAACCAGGTCCTCCTGCCATTTTAACAAGCGAGGGTATTTTGCTGATATACAACGGAGCGAATAGCACATCCATTGGAGATCCGAAATATCCCGAGAACGCTTATAGCGGAGGCTATGCATTATTTGATAAAGATGATCCTACTTGTTTGATAAAGAGGTGTACAGAACCTTTTTTCTATGCTGAAAAATCTACCGAGCAACAAGGACAGATGCCAAATGTTACCTTTTTAGAAGGATTGGTAAAGTATAAAGATAAATGGTTTCTATATTACGGAATGGCCGATTCAAATATTGGCGTTGCTTCGTTTGATGATTTATAGAATTGTTTTTATTAAAACAAGAAGTATTTAAAGACTGTCTATTTATTAAATAAGGCTAAATATCGTCGATAAAAACGAATAAAAAAAACAATAAAAATGTCCATTACTCCAAAGTTTATGCTACTTTTTTCGATAAATATTTTACACCGTATAACCAGTATGAAGCAAATAATACTATGCGTATTGGTATCGATTATTTCGATATCACCGCTAATTGGGCAGCAGGTTGCAAAAAAGGCCGTCATCAGTCAATCAAAAGAAATAGTCTACTTGCTTTATGAACCCTTAGGTGGGGAAGTCAACAATGCTGAAAAGCTCCCGTTACTTCTTTTTCTGCATGGAGGGGGCGAAAGTGGCAACAATATAGAATTAGTAAAAAGGCATGGACCGCCACAGCTTGTCGACCATGGGATGCAATTCCCTTTTTATATACTATCCCCACAAAATCAGGAAACAACCAGATTCTGGGACGAAAGCATCGTTATCTGCCTATTGGACTCAATTATTAATACCTACCCGATTGATACAGCTCGAATATACATTGCCGGGATAAGCAGGGGTGCTTATGGTGCTTGGCGTTTGGTAATACAATACTCAGATAAATTTGCGGCCTTAATTGCCATTAGTGGAAGTGCACCTTCGCCCTATGCAAAATGGATTGGGCAATTACCTATTTGGGCATTTCATGGAATAGACGACCCGGTTATTCCAGTATCGGAAACAAAACAGATGGTTAAATCGCTAAAAAAATGTGGTTATAATCCCAAAATGACCCTCTATAAAAAAACAGGGCACGATGCCTGGACACGCACGTTTTCCAATCCAGAAGTTTTTGAATGGATGCTTCGCCAGAAAAAACAACCGAAAAACTGACAATAAAATACAGGCGGTAACAGCGCCAATACACAAGCAGGGCTTTGGTGCTTCGTCAGGACAGGAGAGTGCTAAAATTGAAGTTCAGTTTTTCGTAGGAAGTTCAGGGGTAAAAATCCCGCCTTTCGGGTAGCTGCCAACCGTTTCGGGGCAAATTAATTAAGGATTACTAATCGTAGAATTGTGCTACCCAGATTTATCTATCGCCCTGATACTCATCACTCAGTTCAGCATGTCGGCAGTACAATTATTTCAAACTACAGCATGGTGATGTGCAAAAAATCCCATAAATTATAATCCCAATTATTTATTAACACAACCCTGACAATCATGGCACTTGTTGGCACCTACCTTAATTTTCCCCGTCACACGGAGGAAGCTTTCAACTATTACAAATCGATATTCGGCGGCGAGTTCAGCCGTGGCGGAATCAACCGTTTTCGCGATATCCCCAAGGCAGATGGCATGCCTTTCCATGGCTGAAGAAGACCAGAATTTGGTGATGCATGTGGAACTGCCGATATTAAATGGCCACCTGCTCATGGGTACCGATGCTCCGGAGTCTATGGGCTTCAAAGTCATTCAGGGGAACAACGTTCATATAAACCTTGAGCCTGATACCAAGGAAGAAACAGCTCGTCTGTTCAATGCGTTATCGGCTGACGGCAAAGTCACAATGGACCTTCAGGAAATGTTCTGGGGCTCGTATTTTGGTAGTTGTGTCGATAAATTTGGTATCCAATGGATGTTCAACTTCCCACTGCTCAGTGAACCATGGAAAAGCAATCAATAACCGTAAGCGTTCAGATAAAAGCGCCGGTACACCATGTGTGGGAGTGCTGGACACAGCCGCGGCATATCGTCAAATGGAATAATGCATCGGACGACTGGCATACTCCAATGGCCACCAATGATTTGAAAAAAGGAGGGAAGTTCTCCTATCGCATGGAATCAAAGGACGGAAGCGTGGGCTTTGATTTTGAGGGTATCTACACCGAGGTCGAGCCGCTGAAGAAAATAGCTTATGCCATGGCCGACGGACGAATAGCAGTGATCCAGTTCACCGACAAAGGCAAAGAGACATTCGTGGAAGAAACCTTCGATGCAGAAACTGAAAATTCGATCGAGCTACAGCGACAGGGCTGGCAGGCCATCCTCAATAATTTTAAAAAGTTGGCAGAAAGCATAGCCAATTAAGTAAATCATGAAAAGCGGTTACTATGAGTCCGATAGGCATGCCCATGTAGCCTGGGGTCATTTAGCGCCTGTCTCCAGACTTTTTCCTTTTTGTGAAATATTTCATATTGAAGCTGTTAGCTGATGGCTTTACGTCGCGATTTCAGGCTTTCATCGCAACTCCAGAATCCTGGGGGCCCGGTGCCAAAGCATCGTGGTGTCGAATTTATTTACCCTCTTTTAAAACTTTTTCTACCCGACAGACATCCTTTGTCTGTAACTTAACAGTATGTCTGAAGTTCTGGAAAAAATAGCTTTCATGCACAGTAATAACCTGATAGAAAAAGCTATCCATGGTGATCAAAGGGCCTACGACAAGCTGGTGGGGTTGTGGTACAAAAAAATATACAACTTCTCATTGAAGTATTTCGCGAATCATGACCTGGCGATGGAAGCTACACAGCAGACATTTATTGTAGCCTACAAGGGAATACAGAAGCTGCGCGACGTGGAGAGTTTCAGGTTTTGGCTGTATAAAATCGCGCTGAACCACTGCCGCGATGAAGACCGACGGAATAAACGGAGAAAGTGGTTTTCGATTCACGGACTGGAGGAGACGAAGAATTTTTCTTCCATCATCGGCAATCCGGAAATCGAAATTCAGAAAAAGGAAAAGTCGGAGTTGATTGCAGGCTACATCACGATGTTGCCGGCGGAGCAAAAGGAAGTAATCCTCATGAAGGAGTTTGAAGGAATGAAATTTCGAGAGATGGCAGAAGCGCTCGATACTTCAGAAAATACCGTGAAATCACGGTTATACTATGGGCTGAATGCCCTGAGAAAATTGATGAAAAACAGTGAAATGAAATATTAATAGATCATACGATGAAGAATCAGGAATTCAACGACGAATTGATATCGTACTTATATGGCGAAATGTCAGCAGACGAGCGCGTGGCGTTTGAACAAAAAATGGTGGAAAGCCCTGAGTTGAAGAGGGAATACGAAGCGCTGGCGGAAGTCAGAAAGGAGCTTGCGGGCATGGATGAAATGGACATCGTGGCCCCTGTGTTTTCCGTGAGTCAGGAAAAAACGAAGATTACTCCGGTCAGAAACACCTGGTCGCGCTATATCATGAAACCCATATTTGAAGTAGCTGCTTCACTTACGCTGCTTTTGGTGGCTGGATATCTCACGGATTTTCAACTTTCAATAGTGGACGGCAATATTAGTATGGGCTTTAACAACAAGCCTGCAGAAACCGTGCAACAAGTCCTGTCCGAAGGGGAGATCAGGGCTTTGATGCAGGAAGAATTGTCTAAAAGCAACCATGAACTCCTGGCGACAACGCAAAAAAGTAGTGTCGAAATTGATACACGTGTCGGAGCGCTTGAAAAGTCAGTAAAATCCATCAAAGCAAATACTGCGAAAAGCATCGTGTCGAAAGAGGAGTTGGAGCAATTTTTCACCATGGCAGAAACACGAAATACCGATGCTATGAAGGAGTATATGGCGTCAGCCACAGTGCAACAACAGCAGTATTTGAAGGCGCTCTTTACCGAATATAATGATTACCTGCAGCAACAACGGCAGGATGACCTCACCCTCATACGGTCGGGATTTATCGAAATGAAACAGAGCCAGTCACAACAAAAACTCCAAACCGATCAGGTGCTCGCGAGCCTGCTATCGACAGTGAGTTCCAAGTAGGCTATGATTAGTAATTTTTAAACGGAACAAAAAAAGCAAAACAATGAAAAAGACCATATTTCTCATCATCACCATCTTTTTGGCTACAGGTTTCAAAGGAACCGTGCAGCAAATAGATGATAAGCGCATGAATAAAGACCTCGAAATCGCCAAGAATATCCTTGGCACACTCATCAAAACTGAATCAGGGTCGTTTTTTGGCGGAGAAGCCATCAAAGCCGACTATATCAAGGATTACGGCGTCGTGTTCACAATACCGGAGCACCTGGTGTATTTTCACATGGGAGCGCCATATCCGGTCGCAGCGCCGAATATTGTTATTCCTGATATTCAGATAGCCCCGATGCCCGAATTTAATTTCGATTTTAATTTTGAAGGAATGTCTGATAAGGACAAGGCGAGAGATTGAAAAGGATATGAAAGCTGCCCAGCGTGATATGGAGGCTGCGCAGGAAGAAATGCAGAAAGTCCAGGAGCAAATGAATGAGGCCCGTGAAGAAGCCATGCAAATTCAGAGGGAAGCACATGAAGAAGCAGTCCAGGCACATGTGGAAGCGCAGAACGAGCGGGAAGAAGCATTAGCGGTGATCAGTGCCGGTAGTAACACTGGGGTTGCGATGTATGCGCCAAAAAAAGCCTCCTGCAGACATTGATTGGGAAGAGCTTATGATCACATTTCTGGCAGATTATGCGGACCTGATTGCTCAGTTGAAACCCGAAGAAAGAATTGTTGTGAAGCAGCAGGCTCCCGGATCAGAATTTGGTTTTGTATGGGAAGGAGATGAGGAAAATGCACGATCAGAAAATGTGTCAGCTGAAGTGAAGCGGCAGGACATTACAGCCTACAAAACCGGTAAACTATCCCGTGAGGAATTCGTGAAGCGGGTCATCATTAAGAAGTCCGAACCACAAAAAAAAATCGCTGACCTCGAAATGTTTTCATCGGTACTTACGCGATTCTTTAGTCAGGATCTTACCGAATCCCTGGTAGTACTGGGAAAGGCAAAGTATGAAAAACTGGATGGATTTGGAGTGATTTATTATGTAAGTACCGAAGACCCGGCCAGAATGAGCAGCAGGCGATATTACAGCCCTGATCGCCGGAGCGCCGATCAAGAAAAAGCTGATACTGCCGGGCTGGACAAATTGTACACTGAATTTAAACAGGACATCAAAGAGTTTGTCCTCGACTATGGACGCACGATCAGGTCGGTGGGCGATGCCGAAAAAGTCCAGGTGAATGTCAGATTACCACAGTGCGGTCAATGCCAGGTGCCAAAAACAACGGAAGTGACTGTGCCAATGTCAATGCTGAAGCAATACGATCAGCAAAAGATTACTAAAGAAAAGGCGCTTGCCCAAATGGAGTTGGCAGAAAACTAAATCAACAAAAGAGAAGTTTTGCGGGGGAATCAGATTTCTCCGTAAAACTTCTTGAACTTTAATACACCTTCTTTCGTGAGCTGTGGGTCATTTCCGCTGAGCGAAATCAGTCCCTCTGATTGTAATTCCTGCAATGCGGCCTTCAGAAAATCGTTTTCCAGGATATCCAGTTTGAATGTCTTTCCGGTATCGCCTTTTACTGATGCCACGTGGTTTTCTGCATTATACAATTTAGTGATGACCTTATTTTTCACCTCGTCTATCAATTCCCTTTCCTTTTCTAGTATTGCAACCCCATACTTAAGTTTTACAATTTCCGCAAGGTCGGCGATGATTACCTCGACGTCCGTGTTTCTGCTCGATGCTGCCTCGGTGATCAGGGCAGAAAGTATCTTAAAATCCATTATTTAGTAGTTTATAAATTTGTTCCTGAAAGTCAGAAAGGCAAAAATATATTAATCTTTCGGAGGAAAACATAATTTTTTCAGATTATCAATATCTAACTTCGGTGTTTACTAAAAGACTGACTACATGATCATCGGTTTAGATATAGGAGGTACCACTACGGACATAGTCGGACTGGCCGGAAAGGAAATATTCAGCCCCCAGTATCTCGGTCAAGGCCGATGATCCAGTGACTTTGCAGCTGCCGGAGCCCTCGGAAAATTTGTCGAGACCATCGACCTGCCTCTTTCAGAGATTGAATTTATAGCGGCCACAGGCGTGGGCTCCATGCAAATCCGTGACCGGCTTATGGGGATTCCGGTAAAAAAGGTTGCTGAATTTGATGCTATAGGTACAGCCGGAGCATATCTCACCGGATTTCAGGAGGCTATGGTCATCAGTATGGGTACTGGTACGGCCATTGTCCACGTAAAACATGAAAAAATAGTGCACTGGGGAGGTAGCGGCGTCGGGGGCGGAACGATGGTGGGTTTGGCGAGGCAGCTTCTGAATATCAATACCATCAGTCTCGATGGAAAAAGCGTCACACGGCAAGCTGAAGATGATTGATTTAACAGTCGGCGATATTGCCGGCGGAGCTCTGATCGATCTTCCCGAATCAGCCACCGCATCCAACTTTGGTAAAGTCTCCGACGAGGCTACCGATATGGACAGGGCTATGGCGATTATTAACCTGGTTGGTCAGACGATTGCCATTCTCGGTATATCAGCGGCAAGAGCAGAAAAGCTGGAGAATATCGTCCTGACGGGAAAACTTTCCATTCTCCCGCTGATTATGCAGGTAATGGAAGGTGTGGGCAAATTGTATGAGCGAAATTTTATCGTGCCAAAATACGCGGAATTTGCCACTGCTATTGGCGCGGCAATCCGCACTGACCGAATGCGTAAATAGCGGCATGTCCTTCTAGTGAATGCCAATCACGGTTCATAAATCATTTTCTTCGTCATGCCGCCGTCGATGATCAGGTTGGCGCCTGAGATAAAGTCGCTTTTTTCAGAGGCTAAGAAAAGACAAGCCTCAGCAATGTCCTGGGGTTTGCCTACCCGACCGGCAAAATGCTGGGCATGATCCTCAAATTTTAGTTTTTCGTAATCACCGGTTTCAATCCAGCCCGGACTTATGCAATTCACTTTGATTTTGAAGGGTGAAAGGGAAGCGGCAAGAGCGTGAGTAAGCGCGATAAGTCCGCCTTTAGATGCCGCATAGGCTTCAGAATTTGGCTCTGACATCATGGCCCGGGTAGAGGCGATATTTATAATAGCACCACCGCTCGCTTTCATGCAGCTGGCGGCTTCCTTCGCACAAAAAAAAGCGCTCCGAAGATTGGTATTAAGGATATGGTCCCAATTATCCTCAGTAATGGTCCCGACTGGAGTAAACCTGGATATTCCGGCATTATTGATCAGGACATCGATGCGACCTGTTTCCTGGAAGGTCTGCAATATCATTCTTTCGATATCCTTTACAAAGCTCACATCTGTTTTGATAAATGTAGCATTTCCGCCTTTTTCACGGATTAAATTCTGAGTATCCAAACCAAGACTTTCATCTTTTTCGGCGATGATGACGTGGTAATGATTAGCTGCGAAACATTCTGCGATAGCTTTACCGATTCCCCGTCCTGCACCGGTGACAATGGCCGTTTTGCTATTTTTCATATCAGTTGATTGAACAGGTAATATAACACATTGGCTTATTAAGGGGAGTTTCAAAAAACGTTTCGGTGAATTTAAACCGGTAAATAATATTCACGCAAAGCAACATAAGGAATCGCAGAGGGCGCAGAGAAGAAAATCCGCCACAAACCTTTTTCGGCAAATATAATTCTTTTGGTTTTTATTTTCCGGATCAAGACAGGGATTTTATTATTTCATCCAATTGAAGCGCGGAAAGCTTGATGAGCGCTATTCGCGAAAACCTGCCATTTACAAAGGTATTGCCAAGAATAGCCAGTCCTCCGTCGGTAGTTGTGGTGAAGTCGATGACGGAATAGGGGTTGATGTGCCCGATGTGATATGTGCCGACGAGGGTTCCGGTTGTTGCGTCATAGGCGTAAAGCAGGATTTCTCCAGCCTTGGTACTGGTGGCATAAATAATTACTTTTTGCCCATAGACATTGAGAAGTTGAGAATGCACGAAAGCATCAGGCGCAAGCTCAGGATGAATATTTCCCTCGATCTCAGTACTTATACCTATCGACGAAGTATTGATTTCCATGCGTGGAATTATTACGTTTTCACCATAGCTGTAGCGCGATAAGGCAAAATTATTCCCTTCAAGATAAAGCGCGGAGCTCATCACACTTTCATCCCTGAATCCATTGATGACCCCGGTAAGTTCGCCACCCGTTGCATTAACCCACAGAAGTGACATACTGTAATTGTAGTAGCCATTCAGAAAATACCTGTTACCCGCCTGGCCGGTGAAAAACGGCAGACGATCGCCAATTCTTGTCAGATGGCCTATTATGGATTCTTCCACATCCTGCTCCACTTCATATTCTTCATGCCAGGATTCACCAAAGGAAGCCGTCAATTTGGTAAGTCGTGTGCTGTAGGATTCACGGTTGTAACTTTCAAGCAAATAACCACCTTCCACCGCCGAAGCATGGAGCGGATAGATGATATCGCCATAGACCTGCTCTACCGAAGCCGATTTGGATACATCATTCGCTTTCATGAGGTGAGTTGTGAGCGATAATTCATCCATACAGAAAAAGTAAAATGCGCCGTTTTCATAAAAAACACCTTCAATGGGATTCACATAATTCTCTTCTAAGTTATAATCCCACAAAAATTCCCCGGCAGAATCTACCCTCAGGATATAGGTATTCCATTTGTCATAAGCGCTCAGGATGAAATACCCATTGCTACCGGCCTGCACCATATCAATCGGTATATAGGAGGTTTCGAATGACGGATTATTATAAATTTTAATAAAGCTCTCCGCAGGAGCATAGTCTTCCACTTCAGTGCACGACAAGGATGCCGTAAGAACTGCTAAGATAAAGATATAGGATGATATGGTGAAAATGTTCTTTTTCATGGGGATATCGCTAAAGCGGTACATACTCTTTGGATGTGATGAATTTGAGGGGGATTATGGCTTGCAACAACACTTCTATGGTGTTGAGCTTATAATCGTCTGGGACATCATACACGCCCGAGAGCAACTGATTGTCGTAATATTTATTGGCGCTGTTGTCCAGGTTTTGAAGGCCGTATAAATAATTGGCTTCGAGCCCAAATCGTGCATTTCCCAGGTTCCAGGTAAACCCGACACCGCCCAGCAAACCGTAATTGCTTTTCCTGATCCTGTCATCAATTCCTACAGATAGGTCCGTAATGTTTATTTCTTCATCCGCTCCTGAAGCGCGATCCAGGCTCGTGGTTTGCACCTTTTTAATGGCATCGGTCAGCAATCCATAGTAGCCGCCGGCCTGTATGTACGGCTTGAATTTGGACTGCGTCAGTTCGTATTTCACCGTCAATGGGAATTGCACATATTGTAATCGGGTTTCTATGTCGTAAGATACCTGGACCAGTTTATCAGGCTCCGTCTCTTCACTCCAACTAAACGTATTGGTGTATGAAAGCCGGTTCGACGAATACACGGGTAGTAAATTCACTGAAAGCCCACGTGCAAATTCATAAGAAACACTAAAGCCAAATTCCAGAGCCGGGGTGTTGAAAGCGTCATATTTCTTTTCATTATCACCGTTAGGAACGTCCACCGGATAGGAAAACACCGAATAGGATTTTGATACAGAGGCAGAATTGAGATTTACTCCGGCACGTAATCCGATCCACCATTGATTGCCACTTGGGGCGGTGGATTTTGCGCTGGGTTGTTTGCGGCCCGGCGCGTTGGATTGGCCCGAAACAGTGAATGGAAAGAGTAAAGTCGCAATTAAAATAAGGAGGAGAGAACATTTGCGGTCAGTCATCTTTGTTTGGTTCAGCCCGAAAGATGTCCTATTTCTTCATAAAAATCAAAACAATTCGGTGGAGAAGGCGGTCATGTAAAGTTTTCAGGAGAATGACAGATTTATGGAAAGCGCATTATTCAAAAAGCGCTTTAATCCCATACTTGCTGCAAATGGGGCAGGAGCCGGGATTGTGGCTGCGTGCCGGGCAATATTTTCTTCCGAAATAAATAATCTGAAGATGCAGTTTGTTCCAGGTTTCCATGGGAAAATGATGCTTTAAGTCCTTTTCAGTTTGTGTGACATTCTTTCCACTCGACAATCCCCAGCGATAAGCAAGCCGGTGAATGTGCGTATCGACCGGAAATGCCGGATGCCCAAAAGCTTGTGACATCACCACCGACGCGGTCTTGTGCCCAACACCAGGCAATTCTTCCAGCGCTTCAAATGACTCCGGTACACGACCACCATGCTTTTCAATAATTAACTTTGACAGACCCGATATGGCTTTACTTTTAGCGGGCGATAAGCCGCATGGCTTTATGATGGCTTCGATGTCGTTGACTGGTAAAAGCGCCATTTTATATACATCCGGCGCTTTAGCGAATAGGAGAGGCGTCACCTTATTGACGCGTTCATCGGTGCATTGGGCTGATAGCACCACAGCGACAAGCAGTGTAAATGGATCCTGGTGATCGAGTGGTATGGGTGTTAGAGGAAATAATTCATCGAGTATGGCGGCGATATGCCTGGCTTTTTCTTTTGTGGCAATTTTCATCCCAGTCATTGGATTTTTTATAAAAGTAAGCGTTAACGATCAATCATGGAATTATTTAAATATTCACATTCTTTACTAATGTTTCAGGCCAACATAATTAGTATCTTGCTAATATGATTGGCGAATATGAAAAAGGGCGCGGAGCCCAGATCAATACCAAAAACAAGTTCTTGGGTCAGGAGTTTGTCCGGGAGCATGTAGAAGGGATCGATGAGTCCTCGTCACCAAATTCGAAGCGCCAAATCATTATAGAGCATCCGCAAAAGATTATTTCTAAAAATACCAGCCCGGATATACCGTTCAATTATTCCATAAATCCATACCAGGGTTGCGAGCACGGCTGCGTGTATTGTTATGCGCGCAATGTCCATACGTATTGGGGCTATAGCGCTGGAATGGATTGGGAGACAAAAATTATCGCCAAACCCAATGCTGCCAAACTCCTCGAAAAGGAATTTCTCAAAAAAAGCTATTTGCCGGAAACCATCATTCTATCCGGCAATACCGATCCGTATCAACCCATCGAGCGTCAGCTAAAGATCACAAGGAGCCTGCTGGAAGTATTTGTACGATACCGCCATCCGGTCAGTATCATCACAAAAAGCAGCCTTATCGCCAGGGATATCGACCTATTATCGGTGTTGGCAAAGAATAACCTGGTGCGGGTCACGTTTTCCATAACCACCCTTCAGGAATCGCTGCGTCGTATCCTTGAGCCGCGATCAGCTAACGCAACCAAGATGCTGGATGCAATGCAGAAACTCAGTGGCGCAGGTGTGAGGGTGGGAGTGATGACGGCGCCGATTCTACCATCCATCAATGATCAGGAGATCGGGGAAATATTAAGAGTGGCGGCGGAAAATGGGGCAACTTCAGCCGGCTATACGCTGGCGAGGTTTAATGGCGATGTCGCAGAAATATTTGCCGACTGGCTGACAAAGAATTTTCCCGATCGGGCAACGAAAGTCTGGGAAAAAGTGAAAAGTTTCCATGGGGGAAATGTGAATGACTCCAGGTTTGGAAGAGAGAATGCATGGAGAAGGCCAGTATGCTGCGCTTTTCAAAATAATGTTTGAGGCATCCAGAAAAAAACATTTTACGGAAACTGAACATCCGCCGCTGCGGACTGATCTATTCAGACGGGAAGGGAAGTATAACCTGTTCGACCCCTTTTAAAAGCATTAAAAACCCATGCCTTATTATTTCTTCTTGTAAAAGTATAGCTGTTGTTTGTCAGAATAACTTAGTTCACTCAGTGTATAGAAACCGGTTCCTTCCCGATTCCAGGTCATCGATTCACCCTGCGGCTCTACGATATAATCGACCGTTTCATGTGGCATTTTCAGTGTTTGCAGCAATGTGTTGTTGCCCTCGCGCGACCAGTAGAAAATAGCGTTATAATTTTTGAGTACAATATCACGACCATTCACTGAAATACTTCCGGCAGTAATATTATTAAACGGCAATCTGCCAAGAAGCCTGAGTGTATCAGTCGCGGATTGGCGATGCAGTGCCGGAACAGCATACACTCCAACCTGACTTTCCCTTTTGGAAACGATGTAAATCTCATTGTTCAAAGGATCGGTAAGTATTGTCTCCGCATCACGCGCGCCATCTTCAAAGACATATTTGTAGGTCTGATAATTGTCAATAAAGCTGTCATTTTTCAGGGCTAATGTCGGTTCATCCATGACAAAAAGCTGAGTGTATTGCCTGACGCCGAAGTTATCGCCGATATCTGCAATGATCAGTTTATAGCTACTGTTATCGCTTTTCACCACAGCGATATCTTCCCAGTCGATGTTGGCTACATTTTTAAGGTAGAACGTCCGGGCCACCATGCCGAGCGAGTCAATGAGGTACACCGCAGGCGAGTTGCCGCTATCATTGATTACCCAGTAATAACCAGGGTTTGCGACGCTGGCGACCATACCGCTGGCTTCGGCAAGCATAGAATCAGCAATAACTCCGGTGACAACAGCCGTTTCAAATCTGGAACTTAAGGGATAAGGGTGGATTTCAGCGGAATGGTTTATGAGCAGCCATTGAAAAAGAATGTAAAGAACAGGCAAAAAGATCATTGGGTTGAATAGTTGTGGTGGTATTTACAGGTCGTATTGTGGTTGGTTTATTTGGATAACGATGCAAAAATGCATAAAACCCATGGTTTTTAATAGAGAAAACAAATTTTATGTGACCGTGTGTATCGCTTTAATAAATCAAAAGTCTTTCATAATTTGGAACGTCGCTTTAATAACAGCCATGACGAATCACTCCAATAATTTAAGGGTACGACCACGTTTTAAAATGGTAATTCCGTTGTCGCAAGAGCAGGTCATACGAAACCTACGAGAAGTTTATCACAAAAATCCATCAGCCTGTATCCTTGATTTCGTTTCGAATCACATCACCTTGAAAATTCCGGCAGCACAGCAGCGATACTGGTCGCCGCAAATGCAACTGGAGTTGGAGCCGACACCGACAGGTACGCTAATCCGTGGCCTTATTGGCCCTAAGCCCGGCATCTGGACAATGTTCGTTTTTTTCTATTCCGGATTTGGGTTTCTCACGATGCTGGGCGCCATGTTTGGCCTCTCGCAAATGATGCTCAAAATGAGTCCATGGGCGCTATGGTCAGTGCCGGTTGGGTTATTCATCATACTTTGCCTTTACCTCATCAGCCACATTGGTCAGCAACTGAGTAAAGACCAGATTGGTTTTCTGCATGATTATTCTGGATTCAGCCATCCATGTGAAATGATTCGCATTGCCATTATTTTCTTTGGATATTAATGAAAACACGAATTCTCCTATGCAAATCAAACCATTTTGCCCATCCTGATTCATTGTGTTTTTTCTTCTACCTTTGAGCTTTGTAAAAACGTAACCAACTGGAAATGGATCGATTTTTTATCATCTGTATTATTTTTGTTCTCTCTGCTTCCTGTGATTTCAATGGAAAAAGAAAGCTTTTCAGACTGCTTGATTCCAAAGCTACCGGCGTCACATTCAGCAACACGCTGGAAGAAACACACCAGATGAATGTGATAGAATACCAGGACTTTTACAGTGGCGGCGGGGTAGCAATTGGTGACATCGACAATGATGGACTTTCTGACATTATTTTCACCGGAAATCAGGTTGGTATAGCAGCTTATAAAAACCTTGGCGGGATGAAGTTTGAAGACATTACCAAAAGTGCGGGATTGTCAGGGCTTGGCAGAGGGTGGTTCACCGGAATCTGCATGGCTGATATCAATATCGATGGGTTTCTGGACTTTTACGTGAGTAAATCTGGTATGGAAGTGCCTGAAGATCGCGCCAATATATTATTCATAAATAATGGTGATGGTTCATTTACCGATAAGGCTAAACAATACGGAGTTGCCCATCAGGGGTTTGCCGTGAATGTAGCGTTCATCGATTATGATCGCGATGGCGATCTCGATATGTACCTCGTAAACCAGGGGCCAATCAAGCTGAACAGCGGAAATGCAGTTGAACTTCGCGCCGAGCGACATCCTGAGGCCGGGGATGTACTCTACGAAAATCAGGGTGACAAATTTGTCGATGTCACAGCCCAAAGCGGTCTCAACAGCTCGGTGATAGGATTTGCTCATGGTGCCGCAGTGGGTGATATAAATAATGACGGTTGGGATGATTTATTCGTCAGCAATGACTTTTTCGAGTACGACTATCTGTATATCAACAATCGCGATAAGACGTTCACAGAAACCATCAAAGAAGCCACAAAACACATTTCATTTTACTCCATGGGCAATGATATGGCTGATTATAACAATGACGGACTTCAGGATATTGTGGTGCTTGACATGATAGCAGAGGACAACCGCCGGCTTTATTCCAACCTTCAGGGTCTTAATATGATTCGCTTCAGAACCCAACTGGAAAATGATCTGCATTATCAATTCATGTTTAATGTATTGCATCAGAATAACGGCAATGGCACATTCAGTGAAGTAGGAACAATGGCCGGTATCGCCAGGACCGATTGGAGCTGGGCGCCGATCTTCGCTGACTTTGACAACGACGGATGGAAAGACCTTTATATAACCAATGGCATCAGAAAGGATGTCAGAAATATCGATTGGGGGCAATTATATCACAATACCATGAGCCTGACCGGAGGGGAAAATTCATTTACTGCCGGGCAATGGGATATGCTTCTCAAGACCATGCCCTCTGAGCCGATAACCAATTACATGTTCAGGAACAACGGTGACCTCACCTTTAGCAAAGTCATAGACGAATGGGGAATGGACGAAAAGTCATGGTCAAACGGTGTGGCCTACGGCGATCTGGACAATGACGGCGATCTGGACCTTGTGGTGAATAATATTGACCGGGAAGCATTTGTCTATGAAAACACACAAAAGGACAAAAACACCATACGTTTCAGCTTTGAAGGTCCACAGACCAACAGGTTTGGAATTGGTGCAAAAGTCTCAATAACCTATAATGGCGGTCAACAATTTCAACAGCACTTCCAGTCGCGCGGCTACAGATCAAGTATGGAGCCTGTGATGCATTTTGGAATCGGGCAGGATACGCTGGTCAATGAAGTTGTGGTCATTTGGCCGGATGGAAAAATAGCGAAATACTCGAATGTTTCAGCAAACCAGGTATTCCGGTGCAAATATTCTGATGCAAATACAGACCTATTCTCTGAAGTTGAAACTGTGGAGAAAAAGCCATTGCTTTTCCAGGACATAACCGATAGTGTAGCAATGCCCTTTGCAAAGCATGAAGAAAATGAAATGGAAGATTTCCACCGCGAACCCATGATACCGTGGAAACTCTCCACACTCGGCCCCGCAATGGCCACCGGGGATGTAAACGGCGACGGCAATGATGACATTTTTGTTGGCGGAGCTTTTCGCCGGGCAGCGACGATGCTTGTGAGCAACGAAAAAGGAGGTTATGAGGAAAGTACAACAACATTGTGGCAGGAGGAGCGAATGTTCGAAGATATCGGCGCTGCGTTTTTTGATCTGGATAATGATAATGACCTCGATTTGTATGTGGTGAGCGGGGGAAATGAAAATACGCAGGAAAACACACTACTTATCCATAGGCTGTACCTGAACGACGGTTTTGGGAATTTCACAAAAGCGGAAGGCAAGATGCCCTTGATCAATATGAGCGGTTCGGTGGCTGTTCCATGTGATTTTGACAAGGATGGAGATATCGACCTTTTTATTGGTGGCAGACAAGTACCTGGCAATTATCCGCAACCCGCCGACAGCTACCTCCTGCGCAACAACGGCGGAGTGCTTGAGGATGTAACAGATGCCCAGGCACCCATCACTAAGGAAGTTAGGTATGGTGACTGATGCGGTCTGGGCCGATATCGATGGCGACAAGGATGCGGACCTCGTTGTCGTTGGTGAATGGATGCCGGTTACCATTTTTATAAATGACGGTGGCATTCTCACGAAAGTGGAAAACACAGACAACGGGCTGCAATATTCCGATGGCTGGTGGCAAAGCATCGAAATCAGTGATCTGGATAAGGACGGTGACATGGATTTCATTCTTGGCAATATGGGTTTCAATTACAAATTTAAAGCAACCGCCACAGCGCCATTAGAATTGTATTACGGTAATTTCGATGGCAATAATACCCTTGATATTGCCATGGGTTATTATGAAAATGGGAAGCTTTACCCGGTGTATGAATGGAGCCAGGCTGCGCAACAAACATCGGATATCAGGGATTTAATCAAAAGCAATAATCAATACTCCATATCGACCCTTCAGGAGATATATGGTCCGGAGTTCATCGAAAAAGCATCAAAACTCCAGGCTTTTACACTGGCCACTTCAATCCTGAAAAATTCTGGTAATGGAAAATTTGACCTTTTGCCCATGCCAAACGAGGTACAGATATCGGCGATCAATTCCATTCTCATTAAGGACATAGATATGGACGGCAATGACGATTTGCTTCTCGCCGGCAATTTCTACCCGATGGAAGTTCGATCCATCCGCAATGATGCAGGTATCGGCGCCTTCTTAAAAGGAAATGGCAAGGGAGATTTCACTTTTGTTCCCAATCGGGGTGCGGGTTTGTTCCTGTCGGGCGATGTGCGGCATATGGCAGCCATAAACCATGATGACGAATATATGATCGTGGTGGTAAAAAATAACGATCGTCCACAGGTTATCAAACCGAAACTAAAAAATCCTAATCCATAGTTGAGGCAATGGAATCGCGCCAGATACTAATTATCGTGAATCCAGCTTCCGGTAAATCGGCGTACGAGGATAAGCTTAGGTATTTGCGTCAGCGCATTGAAGAGGAAGGGCTGCATTCGAAGCTTTATTTTACAGAATTCAACAATAATGGCAGCCTGAGGAGTTTTCTCCATGCTCATCCGGAAATCAATGAAATATTCATCATGGGTGGCGACGGCACGTTGAATCATGTGGTGAATGAATCGAATCCGGGAGAATACACCCTCGCTATCGTGAGCAATGGAACGGGCAATGATTCCGTAAAGTCGCTGCATGGAATCCTCGATTTTCAGAAACAGGTTGAAATTGCCCTCCATGGGAAAATTGCACATTTTGATCTGGGTATTTGCAATACTCGCTATTTTGTAAACGGCGTAGGAGTGGGCTTCGACGGTGAAGTTGTGCGGCAAATGTACCTGAAAGGCAACAAGCAGGGCAATCATCTGGATTACCTTTTCACGGTGTTGAAAATCGTTGGAGGATATAAAGAAAAACCCATCTCTTTCACCGCTGATGGCGCTCAGCATAATCGCGAAATCCTGCTGTTCACCGTTTCAAACGGCACCACCTTCGGCGGCGGTTTTGTTATTAACCCATTTGCCAAAACTAACGACGGCCAGCTTGATGTTTGCCTGATCAATACCATTGCACCATGGAAACGGTTTTGGCATTTGCCCAAATTGAAAAACGGGTATCATGACCGGCTGAAGGAAACTGAGTTTTTCACCGCTTCTTCCATTACCGTAGCGCCATCATCGCAACTCGTGGCACATCTGGACGGTGAATTTATCGGCCACCCTCCATTTACTTTTTCCATACTAAAAAATGGGTTAAAACTCAGGGTGCCGCAGTAGCAGACTTGCGCAATCGAACGTAAAAAAATAGCGCGGTAAGGAATAGAAGTCCCGAAATTAACTGAGAATTCGAAAGTACATTCTCAATAATAAATCCCCGCTCCACATCGCCTCTGAATATTTCTATCACCGATCGTCCTATCGCGTAAAGCATAAGATAGACCAAAAAGATCTGCCCGTGAAATTGCTTTCGTTTGGATAAAAAAAGTAGAATGGCCATGATGGTGAATATGGAAAACGCGTCATAAAGTTGTGTAGGGTGCAATGGTGTAAACAGAGGTTCAGCGCTGCTTCTTGGATGGGTAAACGTAACCGATGTCCACCCTTCGTGCGGCAGGCCATAACAGCACCCGGCCATAAAACAACCAAGTCGGCCAAAGCCATGCACGATGCAAGCCGTTATGGCGATGATATCGAGCATTGGAAGCGCCGGGATTTTCGAGGCTTTGACATAAAGCAGCAAAGAAGGAATCGCCAAAAGCAGCGAACCATAGAAAACAAAGCCAGTGCTGAAATTCCGAAAAATAGCCAGCGGATCATTCCAATAACGCTCCGGGTCTTCAAAGAAAATAAATAGTTTCCCACCAACAACTGCGGCTGCGATGATGATGATTACCATCGTTTGGACAACTTCCGTTGAAGCGTTGAATTGCTTTTTCGCCTGATAGCGCGTAAAAAGGTACCCAAGCGATGCACCGCAGGCAATAAGAAAGCCATAGGTGTAAATACCAATGGTGTCGGGAAAGAATCCGCGAAGAAAATTGGGTGTATCGAATTCGAAGAGTACCGGATGCATACGAATCAGTTTTAGTTAGGTTGGAGCGTGGACATTCCGATGATGATCATGGTAAATAAAACCTTTACCAATGGATTTCGCTTTTTCATGGTTTCGATTTTTCCGCAGAAATAATATACCAAAAAGAGGCGATAACCAGCGATAATTTTCCAGCCAACATGAGCCATGAAAGCCATACGGCGGAACCCCATGCCATGTCAGGTGATATCGACACCGAATTACCGGTGAAGCAAGAGATGACTTGATTTAACGAAATTGCTCCTATCAAAAGACCGAAGGTGGCCGGTAGTAAACTTATTCCGGAAATAATGATTAGCATCCATATTAACCGCCGACTAACCTTGACTTCAGCCGATTTTGTCAGTGACTTGAAAATGGAGGCTAAAGCAACAAAAACCAATAATGTCAGTCCGCCGCCATTGCTGAATGGCCCGGCAAACGCTACCGAAACGAAAGATGCCAGTGGTTCTGTCTTTGCCTCATCAAATAAACTGACTCCAAATCCTCTCAATGCCGAAACCTCATAAACTGTGGCTATGGCTGATTCAGTAATGTTCTTGCCCGCCAAAAGCCGTTCTTTTTCCATGGACCAATAAAGTAATGAGCTAAGGATTATTGTCACTCCGCCGATAAACACGCTCACTTTTGTTATAAAACTCCAGTCGATCGAGGTGTCGGCAAGTCGCTGGCGCAGTCTGTGTACCGAAAAGAGTTCGTGGATTACAAAAATTCCCAGGCTGCCGAGTGTGGCGCCTCCGGTAATTCCTAACTGAACAATGAAATTTTGCCCGAGAAATGTACTGGAGAAAAACGAATGATAAAATGGTATTCCTGCCAAATGAAATGACCCTGCCGACATGGCGATAACTGCCCAAATTTTTCTGCCTTCAGGAACTTCCGACACTGGAATAGAGTAGAGGAAAAACACGATGAGCAGGCTTTGGCAAATCAGCGTAATCCAAAATGTTGTGATAAAAGCATCCCGGAAGCCAGGCTGCCTGTCTGATGCGTCTCCAAATATTTGTCTGCATTGCCAGAAAAGCGTCGCGTTGAACAATAACCCTGTCGCCTGGAGAATCAATAGTGCGAAAAGGATATTCGCTATCGATGGCATCGTAATACTCGCTAAAACCCCATGAGTCAGTGAGGAGGTGGCGATGGATGAGACAAAAACCGTAGCAGACGATAGGGCACTACCGGAGTTATGGAGAAAGAGGATATTTCCAGCAACGCTGAGTATTACCAGGAACAAATAGACCAATAATATTCGTAAAGCTGTTTTTTGAGGTGACATTTCAAAGCGTTGTTTAATGTCCTCTTCAGCTACGTGATCGATGTTCACGAGGTCCAAATGCACGGAAACCTGTCAGCCGTTCTATACATCATCGTTCTGATCATTCCCGATAGCCGAACAAAGAATCGGGGAAGCTCCCAACGATGCCACTTTTTTGCGACATTGGTTGCTCCCCCGAGTCTGATTTTTTTATTAGAAATTGAAAGGATCGGCGCTTTAAAGCCTGAATATTTTTGAAATATTTTCCTTACCGAATTCAAACCGATTATTTCAGCTTTGCCAACGCTGCTTTGATTTCCGTCAGTGCTTTTTTCAAATCTTCATCAGAGGCTGCGTATGATATCCTGATGCATTTTGGTTCGCCAAAGGAAGTGCCGCCGACGGTTGAAACTGCCGCTGCACTGAGTATATACAAGGCCATATCATCGGAGTCTTTAATGGTCATTTCTCCATCACTTTTTCCAAAGAAAGAACTGATATCAGGAAAAACATAGAATGCACCACCTGGTGTATTGCATTTCACTCCTGGAATTTCAGCGATCATTTCAAGGACAAGCTTTCTTCTTCTTTTGTAGGCGGCAGCCATTTCCCTTGTAGCACTCTGATCGCCGTGGATGGCCGCTACCGCAGCACGCTGGGCGATGGTGTTGATGCCACTTGTGGTCTGTCCCTGGAGTTTATTGATGGCTTTCACCAGCCATTCAGGCGCACAAATATATCCAACCCTCCAGCCGGTCATGGCATGACCCTTCGAGAATCCATTAACCGTTACGGTTCTATCGAACATGCCCGGAAAGGCAGCCATACTTACGTGCTCTCCACTGAAGTTAATGTATTCATATATTTCGTCGGCAATGACAAGGATATTTTCGTGGGCAAGAATCACGTCAGCGATCGCCTTGAGTTCTTCCTTGCTGAATACTGCACCACTGGGGTTGCACGGGGAAGAGTAGATGATCGCTTTGGTTTTTTTTGTGATGGCTTTCTCCAATTGGGCGGCCGTTGCTTTGAAATCTTTTTCGATACCGGCATGGATAAATACCGGCGTTCCTTCGGCAAGAATAACCATGTCGGCATAGCTCACCCAATACGGTGAAAAGATGATAACCTCGTCGCCGGGGTTGAGTGTGGCGAGAAACACATTGGAGATGGAATGCTTTGCTCCGGCAGAAACCAGGATGTTGTTTTCGGTACAGTTGATATTGTTCTCGCGGTTCAGCTTATCGGCGATCCCTTTACGCAGATCAGGATAGCCGGGGACGGGAGGATAGGCAAACCATGCCCCCTCGTCGATGGCCTTCTTGGCAGCATCACGGATATGATCCGGTGTTTTAAAATCGGGTTCTCCGAGGCTTAGACTTATCACATTGATTCCTTTTGCCTTGAAATCACGGGCCTTTTGGGCCATAGCCATCGTTGCAGATTCGGCAAGGGCATTCACTCGATTTGATAGAAGGTTATTCATTTTTAGAAGGATTAGTTATATGGTATGTGTGCAAAATTAATAAGAATTGAATATGACCAACCAAAACAAGGGCGGGATTGAAAAAAAACAATTTGTTATGACAGAACTACTGAACTGATAATGGCTGAATAATCCGGTTTATGGGATTTATGTGCTTTTTACTATCTGGAGGTGGTCTCAGGGTTTCGATTACTGAATTTTCGCGTCGATTCCAGCTGAGCAAATAGACTCGCGCATGGGCCGCAACTCGTCATAGCTTCCATTTTTTACAGCACACTTCCCGGTATTATGTATGATCAGCGTGCACTGCTCAGCCTGCTCTGTGGTGTGTTTGCAAACCTTTATCAGCGTATTGATGACGTGATCAAACGTATTGAAATCGTCGTTGTAAACAACCAGATCCCGGAGTTCTTCATCCAGAGCAACTTCCCGAATGTCTGTTTGTTTCTTTTCCTGATAGCTAAGAGTCATCTCTTTTCAGTTTAATCACAAAAGTAAAAAAAAATCCGCATTTTTGGCTTTACCATTCAATGATATGACGCCCGGAATAGTTTTTACAGTTATTGTCATCTATTTTATCATCCTCATTATTATTGCCCGAATTACCTCCAGAGGCGCGGATACGAACGTTTTCTTTACAGCCAACCGGCAATCTCCCTGGTATATTGTCGCCTTTGGAATGATTGGCGCGTCGCTGTCAGGAGTCACGTTTATATCGGTTCCCGGAGAAGTGGGCAACAGCCATTTCGAATATTTCCAGATCGTACTTGGCTATTTGCTCGGCTACCTGGTAGTCGGCGGCGTGCTGATGCCGCTCTATTACCGGCTGAACCTGATTACGATTTACACTTACCTGGAAACACGTTTTGGATTTTGGTCCTATAAGACGGGCTCCTTTTTTCTTTTGCTCTCCCGCACCATTGGCTCTTCCTTCAGACTGTACTTAGTTGCCATGGTGCTACAGATTGCGGTGTTTGACGCTTGGGGTATACCGCTTTGGGTCACTGTACTTATTACGCTGGCGCTTATATGGCTTTATACCAATAAAGGCGGCGTTAAGACCATCATCTGGACTGATACCATCCAGGCGTTTTTCATGTTGGCTACGGTCGGTGTCACTATATTTATCGTAGCAGATTCTTTGGGGATAAAGCCATCGAACTTTGTAGCCGTTATTTCGGAAAGCGACTATTCCAGTATGTTTGTCTGGGACTGGCGGCATGAGCACAATTTTTTCAAGCAATTTCTGGCGGGAGCATTTATCAGTATTGCCATGACCGGCCTTGATCAGGATATGATGCAAAAAAACCTGACGTGCAGGAATATTAAAGAAGCCCAGAAAAATATGTTTTGGTTCAGCATAGTGCTCGTCTTCGCTAACCTGATGTTCTTGTCGCTCGGAGCCTTACTTTATATGTACGCCGATACATTTGCGGTGGCGTTGCCGGGAAAAACAGATATGCTTTTTCCTACACTGGCGCTCAATCACTTTTCGCCTTTTGTAGGACTGCTTTTTATAATTGGCATCATAGCGGCAGCATACTCCAGCGCCGATTCAGCCCTGACTGCGCTCACAACGTCTTTTTGCGTGGATATACTAAACTTCCGCGATCAGGAGGAATCCTACAAAAAGCGTGTCCGGACCAGGGTTCATATCGGTTTTTCGGTGTTGACTTTCCTGGTCATTCTGCTGTTTGCCCTGATCAATGATGAGAGTGTGATTAATTCCCTGTTCACCGCGGCCGGTTATACCTATGGTCCTTTACTGGGCCTTTTTGCTTTTGGTATGTTTACTAAATACCCAGTGAAAGACCGATGGGTGCCATGGATTTGTCTGGCATCTCCACTGCTTTCGTACATCATCAATATCTATTCGGCTGATCTTTTTTGGGGGTATCGGTTTGGTTTTGAAATATTGCTGCTTAATGGGTTTTTAACGTTTATGGGGCTGCTAATCATAAGCAGGAGGAAAAACTAAGGCGCCACTGCTCTTTCTAATTCCGGCTTTATCACTTCCGTCCAAATGGCGTATCCCTTTTCATTCATGTGCAGATTGTCCTGGATAAAAATATCCTGAAATACCATACCATCACTGTCCAGCATTTTAGTGGCCGTATCGATATAGTGATAGTTTTTTCGCCTTTTAATAAATGCTTCAATTTTCAGGTTTGCCTCATTGACTTTTGGCCAGTATTTCCAACGGAGAACGGAGGGTTTCATTGAAATATAATATAACTGGGTTTTTGGCAGATTTTTCCTGAGGTACTTATGGAACTCTTTAAAACTCATGAAAACTTCCTCTGAAGTGGTCTGGTCATTGGAAATGTCGTTCTCTCCACAATAGAGCACAATGATGTCGGGTCTGTATGGCAGAATAATCCTGTCGGCGTAATGCGTGACTTCCGGAATTGTGGAACCACCAAAACCGCGGTTCAATACCTTCAACGGTGCCATATCAGCTTCAAGTGTTTTCCACATCCTGATGCTGGAACTTCCGGTAAACAGAATCGCGCCCTTTTTGATTCCTGATATGCTGTCTTCAATCTCAAATTTCCTGATCTCGGCGTCAAACCTGTTAAGATTAACCTGGGCAAAAAGCGGACTAGCGACCAGATAAACACCAATTAGAAGTAGAATTCGTTTCATGGGTTTTTATTCATTTTTTAATTAAATACCAAACTGTGACCTTTAGTCCCAATATACTGCCTTTCATAGAAAAGGGAGATATTTCCTCCTGAATTATCGTACCTTTTAATGCAAGGTACTATACTTAACCCTTTAACTCTATGACACCACAAGCAAATATCGATCAACACAAACGGATTCTCGGTACACTTTACGTAGTTTTTGGCCTGCTCAACCTGGTGGTAGTTCTGATGATTGTCTTCGTTGCATCCTCCATCATTCCAATCTATGTGCATGAAGAAGAGGTTCTTATGATCATCGGCATTGTGAAAGTAGCCGTGATTACATTCACCTCTGTACTGTCTGCCCCGGCGCTGATTGCCGGATTCGGGTTACTCTACAAAAAGGAATGGGCAGTAACGCTAGCGTTCATTATAGGTATCATCGGCTTACTTGGATTCCCGATATGGACCTTCATCGGCATCTATTCCATCGTGGTTTTTGTAATGACTCAAAATAGTCAAAAAACCAGGCAGGCTAGTGATCTGATCTGATTCCTGTGGAAACGGTTTTCTTTGTCAGGCTGAAATAAATTAGGTAGGAGAGGGCCAAAAGCGCCATGATCGCGGCGATGCTAAAAGCAACTAAGAAGTTATCCGGGTTGTTATTATATGTATAGCCAGAAATCAATCCCCCCGCGCCGATGCCGATTTCAAGCGCTATAAACATGGTGGCAAAGTGCGCGACCCCGGTATTGATCATCGGCCAGGTCGATGGTCCATGCATATATGGCGGGACTGGTCAATCCGGTAGATACACCAAATATGAATGCTCCGGTGTAAAACAACCACACTTCAGTACTCACGCCAAGGAATATGAGAGCCACGGCCTGAAATACACATCCGACCATCAGGACAGGCACGCGTCCGATTCTGTCGCTGAGTTTTCCTGCAACTACTCTAATAGCTATGGATGAAATGGTAAAAATGGCAAAAAACACACCTTTGTTCATGACGCCGAGGTGTTTGCTCAGATCAGGAACGATCGTAAGGATTTCTCCATAAGCAAATGATGTAAAGGCCATCGTAATAGCGGCAGGGAAGGCCTTGGGTTCCAGAATGTCTTTTCGCCGGAGTTTCATCAGTGACATTCTGAACTGCTGCCTGATCAGCAGGGTTTCAGGCATATTCAAAACAACAATTGTCGAAAGAATAGCCAATACCGAAGAGGCATAAAACATCGGATTGTAGCCATAGTTCAGCGCTATCCAGCTCCCCAGAATTGGTCCTGCAGCCATACCCAGACTGCCGAAAAGTCCCAGAATACCCATGGCTTCACCCCGCCGGTGCACTGGCGCAATATCTCCGACATAAGCGGAAGTAGCCGTAGGCTTGAATCCCGTGGACATTCCATGGACGACACGCAATGCAAAGAATCCGATCACAGTGGTGACTAAGGGGTATACAAAACCAACCACGATACAAACAATAGCGCCGTACAAGATGATGGGTATTCGGCCAATGGTGTCGGTGAGCCTCCCACTAAAGGGCCTGGAGATGCCGGCCATCAGGGTGAACAAGGGTATGATCAGCCCTTTGTGATCTCCCCCGCCAATTTCCGTGAGGAAATCAGGAAGTTCCGGAATGATGAGGTTGAAGCTCGAGAAAAAGAAAAATGAGCTTGCGCAAAGCAACCAGAATTTGGAAGTGTACAGTTTGCCGGATTCAGCAATCATGGAGATTGTTCAGACTATTTCAAAATGAAAGTATATAGGCAGCAAAGGTACAGAAACATGCTCCACAGCAACATGAATTTCAATGACCAATTAACTATTATCTCAGAAATGAAAAAAATCCACTCTTTTTTCTGCCGGGTTTACTCAACATGATATCAACCCTTTCTGAAGTGATAAGGCAGCCATATCGTATTTTGTCCAGCCATGGCAGAATCTTTGTTTTGAATGTTTCGATTTTTTCGGCTTCATCGATGATTTCAATCACGACTGGCAATTTTTCTGTTATTTCCCAGAATTTCATTGAATGCACCACACTGCTTGAACCATAGCCCATCATTCCTTTTAGCACGGTGGCTCCCGACAGTCCATATCGCCGGGCAGCAAACACGATCATTTCATAGAGCGGGTTATTTTTAAATTTATCGGTATTGCTTATGTAAATCCGCAACCTTCTGGCTTCTCCGTGTATTTCCATGACTAAATCAGTTTGATGATCATATTTCCAAAATAGGTGGCAAGCAAACCCAGAAAAACACTGCCGGCTGCATACACAGCCACCAATACAAAGTTGCCGTCCTTGATAAGTGCCATATTTTCAAAAGAAAAAGTGGAGAAAGTGGTGAATCCGCCACAGAAACCTACCGTGAGAAACATCCGCCATTCGGTGCCGGGATTGTTGGTCCGTTCAAATATTCCGTAAAGCAAGCCGATCAAAAAGCATCCTGTGATGTTGACAATAAATGTACCCCAGGGGAACGAAGAGATAGCAGCGTTCTGAATAGCTCTTGATGCCAGATAACGCGCTATACCGCCAAGGAAACTGCCACTTCCTATAAAAATGAGTAATTTAATCATGCTGGTAAATAATGATAATAAAGATAGCTAATTGGAATTAACAGTAAAGCAGATAATAAAGGGAAGTGGAAAAGGTGTGCAATTATAATTCGCCGACAGGAATCATTTAGATCTCCTGGCGACCGGTATAGAAAAAAAGAACGTGCTGCCAACCCCTTCCTCGCTTTCCACCCAAATCTTTCCACCATTTGATTCAATAAAATTTTTGGAAATAAACAGTCCCAGACCCGTGCCGCGTTCGTTGGCTGTGCCGCGCGTGGTGAATGAGTGGATTTGGAAAAGCAGCTTTTGGTTTTCCTTAGTCATGCCGATGCCATTGTCCTTCACTGAAAATATAATAGCGCCATCTTTTTGTTCGCCCATCACCTGGATTTGGCCGCCGCGCATGGAGAATTTTATGGCATTGGATACCAGATTTCTTACCACCAGGTGCAGCATGTTTGGGTCAGCATGGGCTATTAGTGGCTGTTTTATCATACTCTCCAGCCGTACTTTTTTCTTTTCGGCAAGCGAATGCAGAAAGTCCACGTTTTCTTCTGCAACTTCTTTCAAATCAAGTGTTATTGGTTTGGGGTTTATGCCCTGCATCTGGCTTTTTGCCCAATTCAAAAGATTGTCCAGGAAAATCGATGTGCTGTTTATTTTGTCGGTGAGTTCATTGGAGATAATGTTGAGTTCCTGCTCGTTGAGCGCTCCAACCTTAAGCAATGCCAGTGTTCCCTTGAGAGAATTGAGTGGACTGCGAAATTCATGTGAAATGATGGAAAACAGCTTGTCCTTTATATTATTCAAATCCTCGAGCTCTATTTTCTGCTGGCTTATTTCCCTGTTTTGGTGGTTGATCTCGTCATTAAGTTGTGAAAGTATCCGGTTTTTTTGTTCAATCTCCAGTTTCTGAGCAGTAAGAAGTTCGTTGGCTTTTTGTTTATTCTTATTTCCCCGGTAATAGATTAGCGCAAGAATTACTGAAAGTATGGTTATAATGAAAATGCCGATTCCGCCAAGGTATTGCATCTTGATTGTTGCGGCTTTGTTTTCATTCTCTTTTTTAAGCAGTTCATTCTCCCGCTGGCGCTTTTCGTTTTCGTACTTCGCCTGGATTTCCGCCAGTTCTTTTTCTTTATCGATGTTGAGCAGGCTGTCTTTTAAATTATAGTACTCGTTGGAGAACCAATAAGCCTTCTGGAATTCTTCCATTTTTGCATAGCAGTCAGCTTGATATTTGTAGTTATCCATCAGCAGGAATGATGAATTGATAGCCCTGGCCTCTTCGATACCTTTCTCGAAATATGTCAACGCTTCCTCGTACTTCCCAAATTTGAAATAGGAGCGACCAATATTATTAGTGGCATTGGCAACAAAACGCGTATTATTCAATTCGCTAAAAATCTCCCTGGCCTCCATAAGATTTTTAATGGATGCAGAAAAATTTTTGGTGTGCATATACACAAGTCCAAGGTTGTGCAGGATAGCGCCCACATCAAGCTTCAGATCGAATTTCTTTTTAATCCTGAGCGCATTGTTGTAATAACCAATCGCCTTATCGAGTGAATCTGTTTCGTAATAGACCAAGGCCAGATTGTTGTACACAGTCCCCTGCCGCTCTTCATTGGCAGTTTTTCGGTAATAGTCCAGGGCTTTATCGTAGTAGGTAAGCGCTTTTGGATAGTTTTCGGTATTGTAATAAACACTCCCAATACTGTTGGAGGCATCCGCTGCACCGCCAATATTGTTATAAGTTTCTGCGAGGTTCAGGCTGGAAAAGAAATAATCTATTGAGTTCTTATAATCCTCTTCATTAAAATACTCTTCCCCAATGTCTTTGAACAAACGAATACTATCCTCAATACTCGCATTGGCAAGCAGGTTTCTAAGGCTGTCAACCTTTTCTGCCGCTTGCGAGGTGATGCCAACACCAAAGGAGGTTATTAATATGAATAGATATCGAAACATTCTTATTTAAAAATGAGCCAAACGAAGCTGTAAATTAAGACTTAATCTTCTCGTATTACATTAAATTTTGTCAAAAACTCACACGACAGGAGGTTTACTGTTAAATAGTAAAATACAACTTTTGTGCTGACTGGATGGCCGTAACAATTACGATTCGATAATCCGGCTATGGATGGCGCCTTCAAATTTTCGCAATGGTTCACCGGAACGACCAGAGAAAAATGACCTGATTTCTGCAACAATAGAAAGTGCAATTTCTTCCGGACTATTTGCGCCGATATCAAGACCTATGGGGTAGTGTATTTTACTGAGTTGTTCAGGAGTATAATTTAATTCATTGATTTCAGCTTCCCGGAGTATTTTTTGAGTCTTTTTCCGGCTGCCGAGTATGCCTACATAAGGGGCGTAACTTTTTAGTGCCAGGGGTAACTGGTCCTTTATATAAAAAAAGTTATGTGTGAGGAATACAATAGCAAGGTTTGGTGTATGATCGATGATCTCCCTGGCAGCGGCATCTTCGATGATCGATATCTCATCAGCGTAGGGGAAATTCCAGATTGGCTGAATGGGTTCAAACGAGTCAGTGACATGGACATTGAAGCCAAGTTCGTTGGCTATGCGCATCAGCGGAATAACGTGAAATACCGCTCCAAAAATGAGGATATTAATGTTGGGAGCGAACACCTCGAAGAATACCTTTACCTTTCTACCATTGATTTTGAAGGTCTTATTCTTTGATTCACCAGTCTGTAGCACCTCCGACAAATCAGCTTCCAGTGCTGCATGCAATTCGCCATGGGAAATGGATGATAATCCGGAAGTATGAAGCCGTTCGCCCAGTTGAGCTACCGATTCATCTTCCGTGAAATACACTGTGGCCATGCCTTGTGCGCCGGAGTAATAGCCAGCCTTTAGTAATTGCTGATAAACAAGATCGCTTTTATTTCCGGAGATGGGTTCAATGAGGATTTCCAGCAAACCATTGCATCCATAGCCCATGCCGAATGCATCTTTTGCATTTTGCCGTGTGTCGTATTTGAAAAGTTGTTTTTCGCCGGTATTCATCACCAGCCTTGCACGTTCTATCACATCGCCTTCCAGGCAGCCGCCACTCACGGATCCAAACCAGTGGCCATCTTCCAGAATGAGCATTCTGGCCCCGGTGCGTCTATAGGATGAACCATGGACATTTACCACAGTAGCAAGCGTGGTTTTAAGTTTTTGGTCAGTTGCTTTTTTCAGGTTTTCAAGGATGCTTTTTATTTCTTTCATGGCTGGATATTTGGTACTTTGAGTTCGCTATTATTTAAAACGATTAGTCATGCTTTCAAAAAAATCTTTCGTCATTTTCTGTCCTTCAATCGATTTCGCAACGTAGATTTTTCTTCGCGTGTTTTCCGGTGGCGTCTGGATTTCATCGACACGAACCCATTTTGGATTCAATACCATATAAACGACCGAGAGATCCCAGATGATGCGTTCATGGTATCCGCCATCCATATGATTCATCCAGCGGTCGTATAAAAATCCTCTTAAATCATCCTTCCCCTTAAAATTCTTAACCAGGGTTTCACGATCCATTTTCATATCCACGGCAATATTGACCGGAACTATATGCACTTCCAGTTCTTTATTGTCGAGAACAACATTGATGGCATGAGGATCCATAAGGCAGTTGAAATCAGTCTTTTTCCAGTATTTATCATCAAAATTGTAGGACGTGCCCAGGCAGTACAGCTTCATACGCGGCGCTATTTCTGGCGCGATGAGCAGCGCAGAAGCAACATTGGTAAGGGCGCCCAAGGCAATCACGGTCAGCTTCTCGTTGTCGGGGATGCTTTTTGCGGTGTTAATAATATGATATGCCGCGGCAGAATGTTGAGCCACATCCTGTCCCCAGTCATAGAGCCGGGCCTGGCTGCCTCTTGGATGTGGAATATTATCTTTATGTAGGTAGGAAAGGATGCGTTCATTGATGCGTTGGCTGTTTTCGAGCGTATTTCCCTCTGCCCAGTGGCTGTTTTGCCATTGCGCACTGTTCAGTCCCAGTATTTCGAATTCTGGAGCTATGAGAGCCCGGGAGATGGCAAAGAGATCATCAACCTCGTTTCCGGTGTCGGCATCAATGATTACTTTGGTTTTGGTTTGCTGCGAAATAACCGGATAAAACGAAATTATTAAAAGGGCGAAAAGTGGAATTATATAGGTCTTTGCAGTCATCTGTTTGCATCTTATTGGAAACGAAAATATCGAGTTTCTCCGACAATCAACCTATCAGGAATAAATAAAGTTGGCTATTTTAACCAGGGTGCCCGGCTTTATGCAAATAACAGCCGAGGCTGAGGTCCAATTGGATAATCGAGATTTTCATTTCTTGTACACTTTTGAATCACGGAAGCTGACATTCCCGATCCGTATAACGACTGGCAAATTTGCATCAAGCTTATAACTCTGTGGCTTTAAAACACTAAAAAATAAGCCTTCCGTGGTTCCTGAAACAATCGGAGTTAATGATTTATTCGCTGGATATTCAATGGCATTTTCGTCTATTCCGAGGACTGATACCTGGCTATCTTTGTTTAAGGTCATTGAACCGAAGAAAAATGCCTTTTCTTCCATGGCATTCCAGCCTGGTTCATCAATAAAAACATAAACAGTCGTTCCGTCAACCGATGCGGCAAAACGACATCCATTTTGATATTGGATATTCCATGGCTTCACAGCACTAGTGGCTGATCTGTTTATTCTGTGCCATAATGCCACTTTGCGGATGATGGTTCTCCTGTTGATCAGGGATTTTACCTGATGGATCCGGCGAAACTGATAAAATAAAATTGCCGCCTTTGGAGCGCGTCTCAATGAGTAACCTGATAATTTCACGTTCATCGCGCAGCTTTATCTCGGGATCCCAACGATTGGTGGAAGTGAGTGAAAAGTATCCTATCCACTCTTCCGGCAGGTCTTTTTGGGGGACATAGTTTTCCGAAATCATCATACCTCCACCGGTGATTACGATCTCAGGCTTCATGGTCCACACATGGTTTGCCACCAGAATATTCCCCCAATCACTTTTTTCATCGATATAAATCAGGTCAATTGGTCCGTAGTTGGACAGCAATTCAGCGAGTTGCAGTTTGTTCAATTCCCATAGGGCTGTATTTGTGGTGGATGAAGACTCTGCTGACTCGCGACTGAGCGGATATCCCTGATTATGCATAAAATGAAAGTTGTCAGGCGCAAAATACAAGCCGATCGCTATTCCCTCGTTTCTGAAAGCGTCGATAGTTTCTTTCAGGATATCCTTGCCATACCCTGAGTTCATGATGTTGAAATCGGTTGTCTTCGTATCCCACAAACAAAAGCCGTCGAATCGCCGTGCCGTTATCATCACATAGTCAATACCGGCAAGATTTGCCAGAGCCGCCAATTGAGCCGGATCAAAGTCTTTGGGATTGTACGCCTTGGGTAATTCATTAAAATACCAGTCATGGTAATCCTTGGATGATGCGTTTAGTCTTTCCATAGCCTGATTTCCAAACTGGCTATCGATTGTTAAATCGAGATGAATGCCGAAACCGAGATTCGAAAACCACTCTGCACGATCGGGTTTATTGCGATCAATGGTTATTTTTTGAGAATAGCCTGTGGCGATAGTGAGATAGGCTAATGTAATGCAGACCAGATATTTGGCTATCATATCTTCAAGTGTTTATTTTTCCCAATCAGCGCAGGCGATTGGAGTTTATTCGTTTTTTTTTGACCGAGTTAAGGTAATAATATCAAGTGAAAAATAACAGAGACGCTTTTAATGCAGTTTTAAATGTTAGCCATCACCATAATTACTTTGGAAGTCGGGCAAATCTGTCAAATACAAAGTAGTACTTTAAACTATAGCCCGATGGGCCTTGGTTGTCTGACGCATTTATATTCTTAACTTTACAATAACTTTTAAGAATCAATTTTTTAATATTCAGCACTTACCATGGAATATTAGCACATATTAATGATGGTAAACTGGATTGTAAGCATGGTCAAAACGCTAATATTTTTTTTCATTGCTTCGAGCATAAGTTTTGGCGCAATCAGTCAGCAAATTGTTATTAACGAGGTCCAGTCAAGCAATGTCTCCACTGTTTTTGATCATACCGGGAATTCTCCTGACTGGCTGGAGATTTATAACCGTGGGACGACTGAGATCAATCTGAATAACTATGGCTTGTCCGATAAACGCGCCTTGCCTCAAAAATGGACATTTCCTTCAGTAAGTTTAAAGCCGGGGGAATATCTTCTTGTATTTGCTTCAGGCCTTGATCTGAAGAGACCGCCTCTTCATTGGGAAACTGTTATCGATAAAGGAGCATACTGGAAGTATTTAGTGCCGGCTGCTCAGATATCCGGTACCTGGACCACTACTGCTTTTGATGATTCCGGATGGCAGGAGGGGAGAAGCGGTTTTGGATATGGCGATGAGGATGATTCCACCTCCATCAATCCCACGATATCGGTTTTTCTCAGGAAGAAATTCTCCATTACAAATCCTGAAAATGTGCAGCAGGCATGGCTGCATATGGATTATGATGATGGATTTATCGCATATCTGAACGGTGTTGAAATTGCCAGGGCTAACGTAGAAAACACATCCACAATGCCGCCTGTCAACCAGCTTGCCATTGGAAACCATGAAGCATTGATGTACCAGGGTTTGCCTCCTGAAGCATTTCTTCTCGATTCGGCTTACCAATATCTTCAGAGTGGCGAAAATGTACTGTGTATCCGGGTTTTTAACCAGTCCGCCGGATCTTCAGATTTGACGGCCATTCCATTTTTCAGTCTTGGCTACCAGGAGGATCCCGGTATGCCATTGCATCAGTCACCCTATTTCGACATTCCGCAGCTTGGTCTTCATACCAATTTTAAAATCGATAGCGATAACGACAGTTTGTATCTTGCGAATGCCAGCGGGGTTATTATCGACTCTGTGCAAGTCGTGATTCCCTTGAATTACTCCTATGGCCGACGGTTGGATAACAACTTTGTCTGGGCATTTTTCACAGAGCCCACGCCATCCAAAGCCAACACATCCACGGCGTTCGAAAAAACCACAGTTGGTGAAGTGAAATTTTCTATTCCCGGCGGGTACCAAATGAATTATGTATTATTAACCCTCACCGCCGATAATCCGGGTGACAGCATATTTTATACACTGGATGGATCAGAGCCCGGTGCCGCGTCGCAATTTTATACTGCGCCCATTGTGATAAACAAAAATACAGTGGTAAGGGCGAGGGTTTTAAAGACGGGTTATTTACCAGGATCCATCGCCAATCAAACATATACGTTTGGCGTAAAGCACGACCTCCCAATTATCTCGATAATCACTTCTCCCGACAACCTATGGAATGTGGATTATGGCATTTATGCAACAGGAAAAAATGCATCTGCCGATTTTCCATATTTCGGTGCCAATTTTTGGCAGGACTGGGAACGACCTGCCAGTCTAGCTCTGTACGAACCGGATGGGACTATGGCATTTCAGGTCGATGGTGGTTTAAAGATTTATGGTGCGTATAGTCGTGGTAACGCTCAAAAATCATTTGCTTTTCATTTGCGCAAAGCCTACGGGGATGACAAAGTTAAGTATAAGATTTTCAGCGAATTGGCTATTGATGAATTTGAAAGCCTGGTTCTGCGCAGTTCAGGGAATGATTTCAATAATACCATGATGCGTGATGCCTTGTGTAATACGATCGTGCGTGATCTGGAATTGGATCAGATGGCATATCGACCGGCGGCTGCCTATTTGAATGGTGAATACTGGGGCATACTGAATATTCGCGAAAAAATCAATGAATCATTCCTGGCGTCTCATCATGGCGTGGATCGGGAAAATCTGGATATTCTTGAAGGTAATGGATCAGCGATTGCCGGCACCGGCGATCATTATGCTTCTATGATGAATTTTGTCGCGGGTAATAACCTGGCTGTCAAGGAAAACTACTTTTTTGTGAAAAAACAGATGGATATCGACAACTATATAAAATACCAGGTGGCGCAGATATTCATCGATAATCGCGACTGGCCTGGCAATAATATTAAATTCTGGCGAGAGCGAACAGACGCAGGAAAGTGGAGGTGGATATTATTTGATTTGGATTTTGGATTCAATACCTGGGACACTGATAACCAGAATTTTAATACACTGGCCTTTGCGTTGGAACCAAATGGACCCGGCTGGCCTAATCCCCCATGGTCCACTTTTCTCTTTAGAAAATTGATGGAAAACCAATCCTTTAAAAATGATTTCATTAATTGCTTTGCTGACAACCTGAATACTATTTTTCAACCACAAGTAGTACTACAGACTATCGATAAACTCAAAGCAGCCATCGACGCGGAAATGCCCCGTCATATGGCCCGCTGGTATGGAAATATGAATTACCGCAATGAACGGCTCGAGGCTATGAGAGAATTTGCACGATCCAGGCAATCCATAATCCGGCAGCACATAAGGACGCAGTTTTATTTGTCGGGATTTTACAATTTGAATATTGTTGTCTCAGGACAGGGTTCCGTCCGGGTGAATACCATTCAACCAGACTTCATTCCCATGGTCAGGGGTATATTTTAATGGAATCCCAATAAACCTCAGGGCTATTCCTGCACCGGGATTTCGATTTGTACGATGGGAAGGTACGCAGCAGCAACACGACGAATTGCTTACCCTGACAGAAAGCCTTAATCAGGAAATTACTGCAGTTTTTGAACCGGCGATAGTTAATGCCGATGACGTGGTTATCAACGAAATAAATTATAATTCCAGCGAGTCATTCAATGTTGGTGATTGGATCGAATTGCTCAATATCAGCGATCGCGATATCAATGTTTCTGGCTGGCGGTTGTTGGATGGCAATGACAATGAATATATTTTCCCTGTCGGAACCATAATCGAAAGAGGCAACTTTCTAGTGATTTGCAAAGATAGAAAAGACTTCGCCGCTCACTTTCCTGATGTTCTGGTTGTGGAAAAAGAACTGGATTTTGGAATGAGTTCGGGTGGAGATTGCATTACTCTTTTGTCCTCAGATAACAAACAAATTGATAAGGTATGCTATACCAATTACACCCCCTGGCCAATGGAACCTAACGGCAATGGACCTACGTTGTCATTAATCGACGCGTACAATAAAAATGATGTGGCAGAAAATTGGCTGGCATCCCAGGCGAATGGTACCCCGGGAGCGCGAAACCATATGATTACCGGAATAGAAGAGAAACCACTCGCAGAAATACATTTATTCCCCAACCCGGCAAAGGATATGGTTCAGATACAGGTGACTGCGAAAGAAGGCGATCGTCTCATAGCGTACATGAATGATATGGCCGGCAGACAAACCGTTGTTGCCGATAACCTTCTGCTACATTCCGGTCAGAATGAATTTACACTCAACCTGGGCAATCATCAGCCGGGAGTTTATATAGTTACCCTAAACCTGGGCGAACAAATTTTTCGTTCCAAATTAATCATCAGCTCTCAGTAAAGTTGGCCTGTAGTTAGAGGGATTTTAGAAGGTTTTGAATATGCGCAAGGTGATGTTTTCCATGCCATGCATATAAACCAACCACACGTGATAATTTGAATTCAGCATTGGATTCAGGATGAATGTAGCTTCTTTCCATATCGTCCATCGTCATTACCTTCAATAACACTAACCATCGGGCATGAACAGCCTCCAACAGCCTAACCGAAAGATTGACATCGCCAAAAATCGCGTCTGGCAATTTTGCCCATTCGGCCTGATTATATGCTTTTATAACCGGAGTGTCTTCTGTGAGCGTCCAGCGAAAACGGATATAGCTATTGATGTGGCTATCAGCGAGGTGATGGACAACCTGCCGAACCGTCCAACCTTCCGGCCTGTATGGTGTGTCAAGGGCTCTTTCTGAAATTCCCTCAAGTGTTCCATTCAGGGTTGCGGGTAATTGTTCGATTTCAGTTATCCATGTACGGATAATTTGTGGAGTGATCACATCGGGCGGAACAAATTTGCCTATCGGGTATTTCAATCGCTCTATTTCCATGGTTTTGTAGTTTTTAAGATGAATTGTATACGTATAAAAGTAGTGCGATTAATTCACAAAAACCCATAATGCAAATTGTATAAGGAAGATTTGCGAGTTATGAAGATATCCAGTCACCAGATTGGAGTCCAATATTCCAGCTTGCCAATGAGTATCCTGCATTTTTTATATTAGATCGAAAGGGTAAACTACAGTTTTGCCTCAAGAACTTCATGATCCAAAAACAGTAGAATATGCGCCATTGTGGCGCAAATAATTCTGGTATTCCGATAAACATGACAAATGGGCGCATTTATCCAGATATTATGTCAATCCGAAAGCGAAATATTGTAATGGTATATAGTTTGCAAATGCGAAAATCATAGAAAGAAAATATGTATAACTTAAATAATTAAAACTATGACACTTATTAAAAGAAGCACAAACCTGTTCCCGGCGGTACCAACATTTTTCGATGATTTTCTGATGAAGGACCTGCTTGGATTGACAGCTACCAACAAAGGCTATAGCTCTTATCTGCCCCCTGTAAATATCAGGGAAAACGAATTGGGTTTTCATTTTGAATTATCGGTACCCGGTTTCAAGAAGGAGGATTTCAAGATAGAATTGGAAAACAATGTGCTTTCAATCTCGTCTGAGGTCGAAAACAAATCCAATGGAGTAGAAGAAAGCTACTTGCGCAGAGAATTTCAGTCATAGCGCTTTCAAAAGGACCTTTTCTTTACCTGAAAATTTAATCGATTCCGAAAAAGTTGCGGCACAGTATGTCGATGGAGTTCTGTCGATTACCCTTCCAAAGAAAGAGGAAGCCAGACCGAAACCAGCGCGATCTATTGCAATAGGTTAATTGAATTATACCTAAATTTTAAACGGCCACTAAATGGTGGCCGTTTTTTTTGTTCGGAAAAAGACAGTCCGTTGTTACCATTTTTCAATTGAAAGGGTTCATATTCGCAGCAAACTTCCTAATAAAACAATGAGTAAGAATATTGATCGACCTGCTATTTTGGTTACCGGAGCCAACGGCCAGCTCGGGTCTGAATTGAGGGTGTTATCTGTTGAATCGCCATATCAGTTTGTGTTTACAGATATTGGAGAGCTCGATCTCACGCGAAAGGATGATGTTTTTGAGTTTTTTAGCGGTCAAAACTTTGACTTTTGTATCAATTGCGCTGCTTATACTGCGGTTGATAAGGCGGAAAGCGATCGTGATTTGGCCTATAAGATAAATGCTCTGGCGGTTGAAAACCTGGCTCTGGCTTGCGAGGCAAATCAAACAACCCTGATTCATATTTCCACAGATTTTGTATTTGATGGACGAGCATTCAGCCCATTGAATGAAGATGATGATCCTAAGCCAATTAGTATTTATGGTCAGACGAAATTGGATGGAGAGAAGTTGGCGCTTGCCACTTGCACCCGCACATTGATCCTTAGAACTTCCTGGCTTTACAGCACATTTGGAAATAATTTCGTCAAGACCATGCTGCGGCTTGCAGAAACACGTCCTGAACTAAATGTCGTATTTGATCAGGTGGGTACACCGACATATGCCGCAGATCTGGCTAAGGTGATTGTCGGAATAATTGAAATTGGAGCTGCTTCAGGACTTGAAGATAAATTCGGTATATACCATTATAGCAATGAAGGAATGGCTTCGTGGTATGACTTTGCTAAAGCAATTTTTGAGGAAAAGAATGTGTCGATAATAGTCAATCCAATTCTCACTTCAGGATACCCTTTGCCGGCAAAGCGCCCGCCTTTTTCAGTAATGGATAAATCAAAAATTAAAACCGTCTTCGGATTTGACATCCCCCACTGGCGCGAGAGCCTGCGGGTTTGCCTTTCTAAAATGGAGAAATAAGAGGGTTATTTTTTATATAAGGGCAGTTCATCCAGCAGTTCCGCTATGGCTTTTCTGCATATTTTATCAAATAACTTTAGTTGATCTTCTATAGGATCGATTTGCCGTTTTTTGGCATTGTCCTCGATCTCAACAACCATATCTTTCAGCTCATGAATTCCCATGAATGTTATCGATGGCTTTATTTTATGAATTAGATTGGCGACATCATCGTATTCTTCATTTTTAAAATGAAACCACATATTTTCCATGTCTTTCGGAATCTGTGTGATGAAAGACTGGATGAGATCGGCAATGAAGTTTGAATCATTTTCGCTCATTTCTTTCAAAAATGTGAGGTCGATTGATTTGCTTTCCAATTAGCTTGTTGTTTTACAAGGGGTGCTACTTTCTTAGTGAATCCCTCCATATTCATATTGGAGATAATCTTGGTTCTGAGCGTATCAGGAAGGAAGGGTTTGGAAATGTAATCGTTCATTCCGGCTTGCAGGCACTTCTCATCATCTCCTTTGATGGCATTGGCAGTAAGTGCTATGATGGGTACATTTGATTTGGGGGGCTTAAAATTAGTTCTGATAAATTTACTGGCTTCAAAACCATCCATCACCGGCATGCGCACGTCCATGAGTATGAGGTCGTAGTCATGATCTTTGAGTTTCTCCAATGCAACTAAGCCGTTTTTGGCTTCATCCGGTACGCAACCCCAGTTATGTAGGATTTTCTTGGTATAAAGTATATTTACTTCGTTGTCCTCGACGAGAAGGAGTTTGTATTTCGATAAATCCAGTTTTGTTGACTTGTCTTCAGATGGTGTGGCCGCGTTGCTTTCACTTAGATCAGCTTCTGAGCCAATGTCGAAAGACAATTCTACTGTAAATTTTGCCCCTTTGGATGGCTTGCTTTCCACCTTGATGCTTCCCTTTTGTGCATCGACGAGTTGCTTCACAATGGCAAGGCCTAATCCTGTTCCTCCAAACTTTCGATTGATGGAAATATCACCTTGCTCAAAGTTTTCAAAGACTTTTTGGATTTTATCTTCCGGTATGCCTATTCCCGAATCATCAATGATAAACTGAAAACGACCTTTACCATCAGTTTCATGAATTTTTAGTGCATATACCTTTACGTATCCCTGCTTGGTAAATTTCACCGAATTCCCAATGAGGTTGGAGAGTATCTGGTTCAATCGCACTGGGTCGCCAATGAGTACCTGGTCAATATAAGGATCAAAGTGAAGTGTAATGGATATGCCCTTCTGCTTTGATGCATAACTGAATGAACTAATAAGGGTATTCAGCATGGATTTCAGATTAAATCCAATGCGCTCAAACTTCATGTTGCCAGTCTCAACTGCCGATAAATCCAGGATGTCGTTGATGATCACCTGAAGGTTTTGGGATGAAATCTTAATAGCGGTGAGATACTTTTTCTGCTCTTCAGTTGCTGGGATTTCTTCCAGCAAATTTACCATACCGACGATACCGTTGATTGGTGTGCGGATCTCATGACTCATGTTGGCCAAAAACAGTTCTTTTGCCTGCTTGGCCTTGACGATCTCATCAGAATGTTTTTTTCGGTCGGTGATATCCACAGAAATGCCAAGGATATTCACATTGCCTTCCTTATCGGGTAGTGGCTTTTTAGTGGTGTGATACCATCTTTCTTCCCCCGAATTTAGAACTACGGATTCTTCATATTCAATAGTTTCGCCAAAAGTCAGTACCCGTTCGTCTATATCGCTATTGAGTTTTTCTTCAAATAGATAATTCTCCGGTTTGGCTATTCCGGTAAGCAGGATTTGACTGAGGGATGTGTCAAACATCCGGGCAACGGCTTCATTTACAAGCAGGAACTTTCCTTCCCGATCTTTCACATAGATATAGTTGGGGACAGCATTGAATATCTGTTCGTAAAATTTTTTCTGGTCATCAATTATTCTGCTTGCCTGGACATTTTGCGTAATATCCACCGAAAACCCAACCAGAAGCTCTTTTTCTCCCTGGGTCCCGATTGACTTTATACCAGTAAAAAAATGACGCTTTCTCCCATCAAGTAAAAACTCATGCTGAGAGAGCTTTTCCTTACCGGTATGACGAATTTCTACTTCTTCGTCATTCAGTGTTTTCGCAGTTTGTTCAGGGAATAAATCAAAGACGGTTTTGCCCAGCGCTTCCTTGGCCTTAATTCCAGTAGAATCTTCAAGGTTTTTATTTACATAAACGTAACGTCCCTGGTCATCCTTCATGAAGATATTTACCGGCAGATAATCGAATATCTGGTTCATGAAGTTTTTCTGATTTATAATTTCCAGTTCGGCCTTTTTGTGGCTTTTTATCTGGAACGCCTGGTAATTTACCTGGTTCCAGGTACGGGCAAACATGTTCCCGGCGAAGCTGTAGAATTCAATCTTTTCTTCATCGAAAAAGTCCTTTTTCTTAGAATAGATATATAAAATACCTGTGGGTTCATTGACCGGGTATAATGGTACGAGCAATTCAGCACCCATGAATGACGGATTTAGCAATGGCATGATGTTGCTCTTCCTCTTTATCTCGCTATCATTATTACATTCGATTTTGCCGGTTTTGATAAATCCATGAAAGAGTTTTTCAAGGCGGGTTTTATCCAGGTTTATGTTACTGATGTGATTGAGGTAATTGCTGGAAGTTACGGCAAAGCTGCCATCTTCCCAGTTGTACCTGAAAAGTGCAAATAACTCAATTTCCGTAAATACGCTCTTGAATATTTCGCGTATGCCTTTGGCAAAATCTGCCGGAGTGTTTATCAGGAACAGTAATCGCGAGAAATCGTTGATTAGCCTGAGCTGGTTGGATTTCCAATTGGTTAGCATCGTCAAAAAAACCTAATTGATCTCCATTTCTTTTAAGTATCGATAAATTGATGACTTACCAATGTCGAGCAATTTGGCGACTTTCAAAACGTTTCCGTCGTATTTATCGAGCGTGTACCTGATAATTCGTAACGTGTATTCCTTCAAAGTCAGGTCTTCCATTACAAGTTTATTCTCATCAATCAGGCTGCTGAATTTCACATCATCTTCCTCGATTTGGGTTGAATTGGCCATTACAGCCGAAAGTTCCACGATCGATTTCAATTCGCGCACATTACCGGGATATCTGTACCGGAGGAGCTTCTCCTGGGCCTGATGTGAAAACTTCAATTGTTCCATACTATTTTCATGGCAAAATTCTTTGAGGAAGTGTTTCGCCAAAATTATAATGTCATTGTCGCGTTCGCGTAATGGTGGCAAATGTACCGGCAGTCCGAGAAGACGGTAATACAGGTCCTCCCTGAAATTTCCTTTTTTTACTTCCTCAGCGAGGTTGCGATGGGTGGCAACAACGATCCTCACATCGAGTTTTATGGTATTGTTTCCTCCAATTCTTGTTACTTCTTTTTCCTGGATTACCCGCAATATTTTGGCTTGGAGGTTAAGGTCCATTTCGCCTATTTCATCGAGGAAAATGGTGCCGTTAATCGCTTCTTCAAATTTGCCGATTCGTCGGGTAATTGCCCCTGTAAAGGAACCTTTTTCATGACCAAATAATTCGCTTTCAATCAATTCTCTGGGATTGCGGCAATATTTACCGGAACGAATGGCCCCTTTTTTCTTAACGAATTGTAATGAATGGATTTGGCGATCAGCTCCTTACCAGTGCCTGTTTCGCCCGTAACGGAAACGATGATACTGGTATTAACAGCTTTTTCCAGTAAGGCGAACACTTTTTTTATTGCTTTGCTTTTGCCGATTATACTTTTTTCAAATTCGTACTTTTCTGAAAGTTCAGTGCGCAGATTGATGACTTCCTCTGCAAGGGTCATATTTTTTCGGGCATTATTTATCGCGTTGAGCAACAGATCCTTGGTGTCCTCATTCTTGATGATGTAATCGTAGGCTCCGAGTTTCAGGAGTTTTACTGCGGTACCGATTTTTTCCTGCCCGGAAACGATAATGACCTGTATGGACGGATTGAAGCTTTTTACCTTTTTAAGAACTTCTTCACCTGATAAGTCCGGCAAGGTAAAATCTAGTGCAACAATGGCTGGCTGAAGATGCAGGTTTTTAATACATTCAGTGCCGGTGGTGAAAAAATAGACATCAAAATCTGGATTCAGCCCAAATACATAATGCAAAAATTTGCTGTACGTTGGGTCGTCCTCCACTGCAAATATTTTGATCGTGTCCTTCATTGGTCAGTAGTCCTATAATCTATTAGGCGCGACCAAGTTAAAACTCTTTTATAAAATTACCATAAGGTATCAGGTGGGTATTCATTAAATGAAAGAAGCCATCCTGAGATGGCTTCACAAACTTACCTACAATTTCAACAGAAGCATAGATTGTGGATTTTGCTTAGTTCGACCGCGGAAGTTTTTTCTGCATTGCGAGTATGTCAGCGAGGTTTAAATTGAGTTCTGTATTATAAATTTTATAAATGAGTTTCCATTCTTCAGGAGCCATAAATCCATCTGAATTGGCTATGAGCGACATCCATGCTATGCACCTGATTTTGAGTTCGTTATCACATTTCTTCAGTGACTCAACGCATTCAGTAATAAGGTCCTCTTTCTTTTTTTCCGCTACTTTTCTGAGACGGTAATTGAATTCCCAATCGTCCATATTTTCATGCTTTTTCATCAGTTGACCCATTTTCAACTCTTTGTCATCCACATGACCGTCAGCGTTGATGAGAAGGTGATACAGTGAAACTAGCCCCGCGTAGTAGTTTGTCTTTTTCTGTGTGAGTGTCATGATTTTAGTCTTTATCTGTCCGCGAAATTGTTTGTACTCATATATTCAGCTTACATGCCTTGTGTAACCTTTAAGTGCAAATAAATATTAGTAAAATTATATATAAAAATGATAATCTACTCAAATGCCTGTAAATCAGCAGTATTCATATTTCAACGATTGTGAACAATTATGGTATTTCAATGATTTCCTTACGGCCGCTGTAGTAATTGTGAGATTTTTGATAGTGAATTGTGATATTATCCCAATATGATTGCAATTCGGAACCTTAGGGCTAATTTTGTTTAAGGCCACAAAATCTGCAGGAAGTAGATGATAAAGATAAGAACAGCATTAGGTAGTAAATATTTGTTACAGGTAATTGTTGATTTGTTGATGATGGGCATTCTCATCGTAAACCTAAGCCTTATATTGTTTGACTGGATTTTTACTGTTCGACTAGTAAATGAGCTACTGCAGGATTACTTACCCGGTTTCTACAACTTCTATCAGGTAAACATCCATGAACATTTTCAGACGATCGACCTGGTTTTTGTCATCATTTTTTTGTCAGAATTTGTCTTAAGCTGGGCGTTTAGCATTATAAAAGGGACTTATTCCAAATGGTTTTTTTATCCATTTTTTTATTGGTATGACCTCATAGGTTGTATCCCGATCGGCTCATTGCGTTTCCTCCGAGTACTTCGTGCTTTTTCTATTTTAAACCGACTACAGAATATTGGTGTAATCGACTTGAGGAAAACAGCCGTTTATTCACAATTTAAAAAATACTACGAAATCATTATGGAAGAAATCTCCGACAGGGTGATTATAAATATACTGACGAGTGTCCAGGATGAACTGACTGATGGAGGCGAAGTGATGGATCGGATCATCGAGCGTGTAGTGAAGCCACGCCAGGAGGTGATCACCACCTGGATCTCCAGAAGAATTGAACATGTCCTTACAAAGGGTGTCATGTCGCGAAGGCAGGAAATTCATGATTATGTAAATGAGGTTGTAAATGCCGGGCTACAAAATAATCAGGATATCCGGGCGCTCTCTCAAGTGCCGGTTATGGGTAAAATCATTGCGGAATCCATCGAAAAGACCATCAGCAATGTGATCAATAATATGATAGATACTATAATAGCAGACCTTGGTTCACAGAAAAATAAGGTATTGGTGCATGATATTTCCGAAGTGGCTTTGGAGGTTCTTGAATATAAAGATGAAGACGACAATCTTAACCGGCTTGTCACAGAGGTAGCAATTGAAGTGGTAGAGGAAGTGAAAAAGCAGGTGAAAGTAAAAAAATGGCTCGCCCGTGAACAGGCTCAAAAAGGATTAAAGGAATCGGAAATGCTGGGATTGGAATTATTGTTGGTTGATGAATGATAGTTTCAAACAATGACTCATTGCCGATTGTTCAAATACATAAAACTATGGTTATAGACCATTATTTGATTAGTTTTGAAGGTTGATTTCTTAGTATGACTACGGATATTATAGCCAATATTAAACAAAACGGGTATTTGAATCTACCGATCGACCCTACCTTGAATCTGCGCGCAGAAATTCAGCGCTTGAGGAAGGAAAAAAATGCGGTGATTTCTTGGGCATTACTACATAACTCCCGAACTCCAGGACATTTCTGATTTTATAGGAGATAGCTTGGCGCTAAGTCGACAGGCTGAAAAGGCAGATGCGGATATTATTGTTTTTCTCGGTGTCCATTTCATGGCTGAGACCGCTAAAATTCTGAACCCGGATAAAAAAGTACTCATCCCCGATCTGAATGCAGGATGCTCCCTTGCCGAATCTGCACCTGCCGATAAGTTTGCGGAATTTAAAGCGAATTACCCGGAGCATAAGGTGATCTCATACATAAATTGTTCTGCAGAAATAAAAGCACTGTCCGATGTCATATGTACTTCCGCTAATGCTGAAGCCATTGTAACGAGTTTTCCAGTGGATCAACCTTTAATTTTCGCCCCTGATAAAAACCTTGGTAATTACATCAATTCCAGGACGGGCAGGACTATGGTATTGTGGGATGGAGCTTGTATGGTTCACGAGCAATACAGCCTGGAGAAAATACTTACTTTAAAGGAAGAATTTCCAGATGCCGAACTCATTGCCCACCCGGAATGTGAGACACCCGTACTTCTCGTAGCTGATTTTATCGCTTCGACGACAGGCCTTTTGAAATATACTCAAAAAAGTCCTTCAATTACCTTTATTGTGGCAACTGAAAGCGGCATCCTTCATCAAATGAAGAAGGAGAATCCTGAAAAAAAATTCATTTCTGCGCCATCAGTTGATTCTACCTGTGGCTGCAATGATTGTGCTTTCATGAAATTAAACACCCTTGAAAAGTTATACCTATGCCTTGAATATGAGCAGCCAGAACTGTTGCTGAGCGATGAACTTATCGAAAAAGCCCGAAAGCCGATTCAGGCGATGTTGGATATTTCAAATAAATTGAATCTGTAAACGACACCCATTTTGTCTAAAATTATCAACTCCGATTATCTTGTTATTGGTGGTGGCATAGCAGGGCTTAGCTTTGCACTTCAGGTTGCCGATCATGGATTAGTGCATCTTATTGTTAAACGTAATGCCGAAGAATCCAATACATCCTACGCTCAAGGAGGAATTGCCTCCGTAACCAAAATCAGCGATGATGTGAACAGTCATCTCCAGGACACTTTGATAGCCGGTGCCGGGTTGTGTCATAAGGATGCAGTAGAATTAATGGTGAATGAAGCGCCAGCCCGGATACAGGATCTGATTAAATGGGGCGTAAAGTTTACAAAAGACCAGGCAGGTCACTTTGATCTGGCAAAGGAGGGAGGCCATTCAGATTACCGGATTTTACATGCCGCTGATGCCACTGGTTTTGAAATCCAGCGCGCATTACTTCAAAAAGCCAGAGAACATCCTAATATAAGGATTTTTGAAAATCATATTGCCGTCGATCTGATCACCGAGCACCATGTACTTGGAAATTTGCAATCGGCCTTCAATATCTGTTTCGGGGCTTATGTGCTGCGGGAGTCGGATGAACTGGTGCTTCCTTTCCAGGCGCATTATACGATAATTGCGACGGGAGGCTCTTCCAAAGTATTCTTGCATTCTACCAACCCCGATATTTCTACAGGTGATGGCGTTGCAATGGCCCATCGTGCCGGTGTGCGAATAGCCAACATGGAATTTGTGCAGTTTCACCCGACATCCCTTTACAACCCAGGTAAACGGTCATTCCTTATTTCTGAAGCACTACGGGGTCATGGAGGAAAGTTGATTAATGGTGCCGGGGAGCGCTTTATGCCAAATTACGACCAGCGAGCTGAACTCGCTCCAAGGGATATTGTGGCCCGCGCTATTGATTCAGAAATGAAGAAAAGGAGAGACGATTGTGTGTTTCTCGATATGCGTCACCTGGATCACCAGGAAGTCAAAACCCGTTTCCCGAATATTTACAAATACTGTAAGGAAGCCATAAATGTTGACATTACCACTGACCTGATCCCTGTGGTTCCTGCCGCACATTATTTCTGCGGGGGCATCATGACCAGCCTCACAGGCCAAACATCTATGCAAAATCTTTTTGCACTGGGGGAAACCGCTTGTACCGGTTTGCATGGTGCAAATCGACTGGCCAGCAACAGCCTTATTGAAGCGCTTGTTTTTTCATACCATGCTGCTTCAAAAATTATGTCTAAAACGCCAAGGAATTTTGGACAGGTAATTATTCCGGATTGGGATGAATCAGGGGTCGTGGATAGAGAAGGAATGGGTTCTTACCCGACACAACCTTAAAGAAATTCAAACTGTAATGTGGGATTATGTCGGTATAGTACGCTCCATGAAACAGCTCAACCGGGCACGCCGCAGACTTACTGTGATGTACCAGGAAATCGAAGATTATTATAAAAAATCCAAGGTCACCATGGAATTAGTTGAATTGAGAAATCTTTCGACAATCGGATATCTCATCATATTATCAGCGCTGAGAAGAAATGAAAGCAGGGGCCTCCACTACATGACGGACTTCCCGGACAAGAGCGATAAATTTTTAAAGGACACCATTATTTGAAATTCATTTCTAAATTGTATAGCTTTGCCGACTATTTATCGCCCTTGAATTCTGGGTGGCATTAGGTTCGGTTAGCTACAGGAAGGAGAAATATAAACTAATCGAATGAACAAAGTACTTGAAAGAAAAGCAGAGCGTTGTCATAAAATTTGCCGGAGATTCTGGCGATGGTATGCAACTCGTTGGAACCCAGTTCACTAATAATACTGCCTTAATAGGCAATGACCTGGGCACGTTTCCTGATTTCCCGGCGGAGATAAGAGCTCCACAAGGAACCATTCCGGGAGTATCCGGATTTCAGATACATTTTGGAAGCACTGAGATTTACACACCTGGCGATAACTGCGATGTGCTCGTAGCGATGAATGCTGCGGCCTTAAAAACTAATCTTGCCAATACAAAACGAGGCGGAATAATCATTCTCAACACGGCGGGATTTGATATGAAAAAACCTGAAATTGTCAGGTTATGTTCAAAATCCATTGGACGATCCTTCACTCGACGAATCCTATTCAGTGTATCGGATTGATATCACCAAGTTGGCTAGGGAAGCTATTGGTGAACTGGAACTTGGCATGCGCGATAAGGACAGGTCAAAAAATATGTTTGTCCTGGGATTCATCTATTGGTTGTATAGCAGAAATCCTGAAAATACATTACAATACATTGAACGTGCCTTTAAGAATAAGGAATTAATACGCGAAGCCAATATCAGGGTGCTGAAAGCAGGATACAATTATGGTGATACCATAGAGGCCTTTTCCAGCCGGTACACCGTAAAACCAGCCAAAATGCCAGCTGGCACATATCGCAGTATTACTGGCAATCCGGCACTGGCGCTTGGTCTTATTGCGGCAGCGCATAAATCGAATCTTAAGCTTTTCTATGGTACCTATCCGATTACTCCTGCCAGTGACGTGTTGCATGAATTAGCCAAATATAAAAATTATGGAGTCCGGACATTTCAGGCTGAAGATGAAATTGCTGGTATTTGTACAGCTATAGGTGCTGCTTTTGGTGGAAATTTGGGAGTTACCGGCACCAGCGGACCAGGCTTAGCCCTCAAGACTGAGGCTATGGGGCTCGCGGTAATGCTTGAGCTTCCCTTAGTGGTGCTGGATATTCAAAGAGCAGGCCCGAGTACAGGCCTTCCGACAAAAACAGAGCAGTCCGATTTGCTCCAGGCAGTATATGGTCGAAATGGTGAATGTCCATTGCCTGTGATAGCCGCACACACACCTTCGTCCTGCTTTGATGTCGCCTATACGGCTGTAAAAATTGCTGTGGAGCACATGACCCCGGTTCTCGTTCTCAGTGATGGTTATATTGCCAATGGCGCAGAACCATGGCGCTTTCCGAAAGCAGCTGATTTGCCGCCGATCAAGGCAGATATAATAAAAACTAAGGAAAATGAAGAGAAATTCATGCCTTATTTGCGTGATGAAAATCTTGTTAGACGTTGGGCAGTGCCCGGCACTCTTGGGCTTGAACACAGAATTGGTGGCCTTGAAAAGGAAGATATTACCGGCAATGTTTCCTACGATCCGGAAAACCATGAAAAAATGGTGAAAATCCGGGAAGCCAAGGTGGAAAAGATCGCCGACTTCCTGCCGCTTCAAACCATCGATAGTGGTAAAGAAACCGGGAAGTTACTGGTACTTGGCTGGGGTTCCACGTATGGTTCAATTAAAAGCGCAGTTACTGAATTGATCGGGGAGGGGTTTGAGGTATCGCATGCTCATCTCACCTATATAAAACCATTTCCCAAAAACCTTGGCGATTTGCTCCGGCGATTCGACCATGTCCTTATTCCAGAGATCAACAATGGGCAACTCATTAAACTTATCCGTGATAAGTTTCTTATCGATGCCAAAGGGTATAATAAAATTAAAGGAACGCCGATCACTAAAAATGAATTGAAACAAGCCGTTCTGGAATTATATCCTAAATAGTGGTTTTGTTTATTTTGAAGTAAAAGACATTTAAAAACATGAAAATACAAGCTCCGGTAAAAAAAGCAGTTCAGGCTGAGGTGCTAGTCACTGAGGGGAAACTTCTGCCAAAGGATTTCGCTTCAACTCAGGAAGTACGCTGGTGCCCAGGCTGCGGAGATTATTCCATATTAAAACAAATGCAAACCATCCTTCCCGACATCGGGGTGGAGAAAAAGGACATTGTCTTTATATCCGGGATTGGTTGTTCGTCCAGATTTCCCTACTACCTGGATACATTTGGCATGCACAGCATTCATGGCAGGGCAACGGCGGTAGCCAGCGGACTCAAAGCCACAAGACCGGAATTGAGCATCTGGGTGGTTACCGGCGACGGCGATGGGCTTTCGATAGGTGGCAATCATATGGCACATCTGCTGCGCAGAAATATTGATGTGAATGTATTGCTTTTCAATAATGAGATTTATGGACTCACCAAAGGTCAGTACTCGCCAACCTCAAAACCGAACAGCATAACGAAGTCCACACCCTTCGGATCGATTGATCATCCATTCGAACCGGCAGCGTTTGCTATGGGTTCCAATGGTACATTCATCGCAAGATCAATGGATCGCGACCCCAAACATCTTCAGGAAATGCTGAAAAGAACCCATGAACACACGGGCACCTCGTTTCTGGAAATTTATCAGAATTGCAATATTTTCAACGACGGAGCATTTTACAGTTTCACTGAAAAGGAATCCAAAAAGCAGACGTGTCTGTTCGTTGAGCATGGTAAGCCCCTGGTATTCGGTGTGGAGGATCAGCTTGGGATCAGGCTTGACGGTACAAAACCTGAAATTGTACAGATAGGTGAGAAGTATTCGATGGAAGATCTTTGGATTCACAATGAATCTGATGCCATAAAAGCCAATATCCTCATACGCATGGAGAGCCTTTTTCCTGAATTGAGCCTGCCAAGACCATTCGGTGTGTTCTTCAAAACAGCCCGGCCAACTTATGAAGTGTTGATGGAAGTTCAAATCGTCTCTGCAAGATCCCGCTACGGCGAAGGCGATCTTGACGCGTTGATTGCCGGGAATGAGACCTGGACAATTTCGTGATCTCCAGCCCGAAGAAGGCAAATCGTGATGTAGTCGTGCTCAAGTTTGGTTGAATTTCATACCATTTCACTTTATATCATTAAGAACTCCGGCTGTGACATCACCTGTTATATCAAAATATTCATAGAATATTCAATCAAAATTCTATTTCCGGGGGTATTCACCTGAGAATCGTTCAAAATCCATATTATTCCCACGGGTAAGGAAATGCAATTCTTTTGATATGGATTTTTATCAATTTTATTGACTTTTGAATTATTAATAACCGTTGTTGAACCAGTTTTATGGCATCCTTACAACCAATCAACCCTTCGGCACCGCTTGGCAGAAAAAATGCCGCTCATCTGTTGCGCCGGACTACCTTCGGGCCTTCACGCGCCGACATCGATACCTTCGCCAGTTTGTCTATTACCCAGGCGTTAGAAATTTTGTTTACTGCGATGCCGCCGGCTGAACCGCCATTGGATTTACTCACCGGTGCGTCCTGGGTAAATCCTAAACCAACTTCTGCCAACAGCGAAGAAGGCGATCTGATGAACATGACATTTGCCTGGTGGCTGGAATTGATGCGAATAAGCAATAACTCCATCATCGACCGCATGGCCTGGTTCTTTCACACGCATTTCGCGACCATCTCCTCTCGACCAAACAGCGGCACAGCGATTTACTATCAGATCAAACTCTTTCGGCATTATGCCATGGGCAATTTTAAGGAATTGAGCATGAAGATCTGCTACGACAATGCAATGCTCGTAAACCTGGACGGCCGCTTAAATGACATTGGAAGACCCAATGAAAATTTTGCGAGGGAGTTTTTTGAACTTCATACCATTGGAAAAGGCCTGCCCGCCGGTCCCAATGACTACACCACATTTACTGAGGCAGATGTTATAGAATCATCAAAAGTGCTTTCCGGATATAATGTTGACTGGGATTTTGGCAATATTGATCCTGATACGGGCGTGGCAATGGGCGTATTGCGCGGCAGCGGAAATGTTGCTACCAATCACGATGCTTCCATCAAGACTTTCAGCCCGCGCTTTCAGAATACCCAAATTCAGCCCAATGCTTTGGTCGGTGATAAGGCAACCAAGGAGGCAGCCCTCGATGAGTTGAATCAACTCATCAATATGATATTTACCCAGGAGGCAACAGCACGGTATATCTGCCGAAAACTCTATCGCTTTTTCGTTTATTACAATATCACCGAAGAAATAGAGCAGGATATCATAGGGCCGCTGGCGCAGACATTCATGCTGGCTGATTATGAATTGAGGCCTGTGTTGGAGCAATTGCTTCGAAGCACGCATTTTTATGATAATGACAATGGCATCGTTACGGACGATAATCGTGGAGCAATCATAAAATCTCCGATGGAGATTGTAATCAGGATCGATGCGGTTCTTCAAAATCAGTATGCCCGACCAGGCCGGTGACCTGGCGGGGTTTATGCAGCCTGGTTCAATGTGATATCTGAAAAATTTCGCAATCAGGGGCTGGATTTTTACGAGCCTTTCGATGTATCGGGATACGACGCGTACTACCAAGAGCCGGCCTATAACCGCAACTGGATTACGGCCAACAACCTGGCCCGCCGTTACCAGATTTCGTCTGACCTGTTATTGGGTTATAAAGACGAGAATGATAATCTGTTGTACCGGCTGGATATTTTGTGGTATTGTCAGAGTGAAGGGATCGATCTGAACAGCCCGCAGGCTATAGTCACATATTTTGTTGACAACCTTTTCCCGGAGGCGATTACTGCAGAACGGTTTGACTATTTCAAATCTACCCTGCTGATTGATGTGGCTGAAGCAGACTGGGTCGAGGCAGTCATCAATGTGGAAGATTTTCAGGTAGTGTTTCATCTGGAAAATCTCATCAATGCCATGATTCAATCGCCGGAATACCAATTATTCTAATAAAACAGCCATGCAACGAAGACGCTTTCTCAAGAATTTATCCTATGCGGCAGGTTCCACCTTTGTGTTGAACAACCTGCCATTCAGTACGGTTTCATCAGCCGCACCACTTTCCCAGCTTGCTGCCACGAGTACGAATGACCGCGTGCTGGTGCTCATTCAATTGCACGGCGGTAACGATGGATTAAATACCATTATTCCCATTGATCAATACGCGGAGTACTATCAACTCCGGCCCAATCTGGCAATACCGGATAAAGGCAAGCGAAAATACATACCCATAGACAGCGGCCTTCCCGATGCGAATCAATTGGGTTTCCACCCTGATCTTACACATATGAAAGACTTGTACGATCATGGTAAACTATCGATTGTGCAGAATGTGGCTTACGAAAATTCCAATGGCTCACATTTCAGGAGCCGCGATATCTGGTTCATGGGTGGCGATTACGATGATTACCTGCCCTCCGGTTGGATGGGCCGGTATCTGGATCATATTTTCCCCGGTTACCCGGAAAGTTATCCAAATACCACCATGCCCGATCCTTTGGCGATCGAAATTGGCAATGGAGTATCACTGGCTTTTCATCGCAGCAATGGTATTCCTGTCGCCATCTCCATTCAGAATCCGGACCAGTTTTATGATTTAATAAACAGCGTGGGAGGAGAGCCGCCAGAATCTATCGCGAACACGCATTATGGTAAGGAGCTGAAATGGATTATGGATATTGAAGAAAAATCCAATCAATATGCCGGCAGGTTAAAGGATGTTTATGATTCAGGAGCTAATAGTCCGAATGTTACTTATCCTGAATTATATCCTTTCAATGCGCCTCCGGGCAGGATCAGAAATACACTGGCGCCTCAACTGAAAATGATTGCCCGATTGTTGAGCGGTGGCGTAAAAACGAAAATCTTCATTGCCCGACTTGGCGGCTTTGACACCCATGCGGAGCAGGTTGAAACATACGATGCCACCATGGGGACACATTCGGCACTGTTATACCACATTTCTTCCGCTATGAAGGCATTTCAGGATGACTTGAAATCGCTTGGCCTCGAAGACCGCGTTATGACTATGACGTTTTCGGAATTTGGCCGCAGGGCATTTTCGAACGGAAGTTACGGATGCGACCACGGCACGGCAGCGCCGATGTTCGTTTTTGGAAAAATGGTAAACCCGGGAGTGTTTGGAGAAAATCCGGATCTTTCAAACCTGGACAACGGAAATCTCCCTTTCAAATTTGATTATCGGCAGGTATTTACCTCAGCGCTTGTTGACTGGCTCGAAGCCGACGCTGCTGCAGTAGAAGCCACACTTTTCAGCGATTGGGTCGATCGAAAGTTGCAACTGGTAGGAAATGGTATTACCGGGTTGAAGGAAGAATTTTTGAAGAAAAGGAATTTCCTCGCCGAGTGTTACCCAAATCCTGTTAGTTCGCAGACAACGTTTTCATTCAGAATAAGCGCTGCAGGTAGGGTGCGCATTGATATTTTGGACACTCAGGGTAGGGTAGTGAAAACTGTGATCGATGAGCACCGTGAAGCAGGGCAATCAACCATACCGGCTGACCTGAGTATGTTCAGGCAGGGAACCTATCTATATCGCCTTACCGGAAAATCGATCGATGTGACCAAAAAGCTAATCAAGCTTTAATTGTTGAACTAATAAGAACCTCCAGAAGCGCCCTCGAAGTTGGAAAAAGATCTTCTTTCGATGGCTTTGCCTGATTTATTGAAAAATACCCAGAGACCTGTGGGCTCGTCATTCTTGTAAGTGCCTTGCGATTCTATGTTGCCATTGGGGTGGTAGAATTTCCATAGTCCCTCTTTTTTACCATCGCGGTAAGTACCTTCTCCGGCAATACCTCCGGCTTCATGATACAATTTGGCCGGCCCGGTTTTAATACCTTCTTCATAGGTGATCTCTTCCTGGATATTTTCATTATTGAAATACTTTTTTACCACACCATTGCCGCGTGTCAGATCCCCGGAGGCGAGTGTATCTCCAAATGCTGTGATGTACGGCCCGGTGGACCACAACTTGCCATTGTTCCACATTTCTTCCATCATGAGCACGCCATTTTCATGGAAATTTCCCCATAAACCTTGCTCTTCACCCAACTTATAGGATCCTATGGTTTTTAGACTACTTCCAGGGTAATAGAAAAACCACTGACCATCTTCCTTATCGGCCAGGAAATTGCCTTCCGCCGTGAGCAGCCCTTTATAATCAAAATATTTCCAGGTACCATTTTTTAAGTCGTCCACGTATTCGCCAAAGGTATAGACCTTCCCATTGTCGTGGTAGTTGTACCAAACGCCGGTTCTCATGCCTTTTTCATATGTGCCGCGTACGCTTTTTATTCCATTCTGATAATTCTCGTAGTATTCTCCCTGAAGCAAGCCGTCCTTAAAGATTAGCTCCTTTTCCTTTCCCTCATAGGGAAAATAATAGGTCCAGATACCCACCGGCAGACCATTTTCAAATTTCATTTCAGAATATATCTTGCCATTGTCATAGTATTCTTTCCATTCACCGATCTGAAGGTCATTCAGGTAAAGTCCTGCTTTTTTCACCTGGCCGTCTTCAAAATACTCCTCATATTTTCCGTATTTCTTGCCCATTTTATACTCGACGGTGCGTTCCATCGTGCCGATGACGATATAGTATTGGATAAAGGTGCCATTCAGTGAGTCGTTGGTGTACATGGCTTCACTCTCCATATTTCCGGTATTGAAGTAGGTTCGCCATTTGGCAACTTTCAAGCCGTTGCGGTATGTACCCGTGAGTTTGAGCTTGCCGTTCTCGTGGTATTCATTCCAGGCCCCTGTGCGTATATCATTGACGATTTCACCTTCTGCTTTTATTTTTTTTCCGGGATAATATTGCTTCAACGTGCCTTTTGATTGGTCCCTCACGAATGGAATTTCCATAATGACATTCCCTTTAGCATCATATACAAGCCATATTCCTTCACGGTTATTATCGACAAATTTTCCTGCCTGAAGCAGATTGCCCTGCTCATCATAGTAAGACCATGTGCCTTGCTTTTTATTATTAGAATCGACCAATCCTTCAGACCTGATGGTGCTGTCGGCATTATATTCTACCAAAACCTGGTGTTGACTGAAGGCGGGGAAAAATGATCCTGAGATTAGTAATAAGGTAAAAATAATTCTGATTGTCATAAGAGGTCGCTTACGGAGAATCCATTAAAACCAAATATAGCAACTTTCGGCGGTCAACTTCAAGCGGCAGACTTGTAATATTGACTAAATGCTCATGAGGTAGTCACAAATATTCCGTAAGCAATTTGTTGCGCACGTTGCTCATGCCGATACTGCCATTTTCTTCATAGAGGAATAAGTTAGGCCTCCGGGAAACATGTGGCATATTTGGATCGATGATGAATTTTGGGGTATTATGTGGTACGTATTCCAGCAAACCGGCGGCTGGATAAACTTGGAGTGACGTACCAATTACTATAAATATATCAGCAGTTATAGTCACCTCTATCGCCGCATCCATCATGGGCACCGACTCACCAAACCAGACGATATGAGGCCGGAGCTGCGAACCTTTCTCGCATCGATCGCCCTGCTTCAATTCCCAGCCTTCGATATCATAAACGAGTTCCGGATCGATGGTGCTTCTGGATTTGGATAATTCTCCATGAAGGTGAATGACCCTGGAAGATCCGGCCTTTTCATGAAGACCATCCACATTTTGGGTAATAACAGTGGTATGGAAATACTGCTCTAATTGTGCGATGATAATATGGCCCTGGTTGGGTTGGGCTGTCAGTGCACTTTTTCTTCTTTGATTGTAGAATTCCAGAACCAAAGCGGGATTCTTGTGCCAGCCTTCAGGAGTTGCCACATCATTCACATCGTAGCCTTCCCATAGTCCGCCGGAATCGCGAAAGGTTTTAAGGCCGCTTTCCGCACTGACTCCTGCTCCTGAAAGAACCACGAGGTTTTTCATTTTGCCCTGGCTTTTCCTTTGCCTTTCTTCTTTTCCGGAGCTCCTTTCGCCAGTTCTGCACACTCCTGATAGGTCAGGTCTTCGGGTTTCTTGCCCTTGGGAATTTTGACATTTTTTGCACCCGCTTTCAGGTACGGGCCCCATTTGCCCTGGAGAATCTGAAAATCGCTGTTTTCTTCAAAAGTTTTAATGGTGCGGCTTTCGTCAGTTTTCCTTTTGGACTCAATGAGTTCGATCGCCTTTTGCTCTGTCACTGTCAGCGGATCATCCTCTTTGCCAAGGCTGATGAACTTGCTATTGTGTTTGACATATGGCCCGAATCGACCTGTGTTGGCCTCAATAGGTAAATTTTCAAATGTTCCGACAATACGCGGCAGTTTAAATAGCTCCATCGCCTCGGCGAGGGAAACAGACTCAATAAGCTGACCCTTTCGAAGGCTGGAATATCTTGGCTTTTCTTCACCTTCCACCACATCACCGAGTTGAACACACGGTCCGAACCTGGCAAGCCGCGCATAGACATTTTTGCCTGTAGCCGGGTCAGTGCCTATCAATCGCACAGATCCAATATCAGCTTTGCTCACGTTGGCTGAAGTTTCCACATCCGAATGAAATTCTGAATAGAATCCACCGATCATTTTTTCCCAGACTAAATTTCCTCCGGCTATTTCATCCAATTCCTTTTCCACCTGGGCTGTAAATGAATAATCGATGACCTTAGGAAACTGCCCTACCAGGAAGTCATTCACAATCATGGCGGTATTCGTAGGGAAGAGCTTATTCTTTTCCGCGCCGATGACCTCAGTCCGTGTCATGGATTTTATCTGATCATTTTGCAAAATCAGCTCCTTGTACTGACGCTCCTGTCCTTCGCGTGTTTCCTTGATGACATATTCGCGCTTTTGAATCGTCGTGATTGTAGGAGCATAGGTGGATGGTCTGCCGATACCCATTTCTTCCAGCTTTTTCACCAGGCTTGCTTCATTGTACCGGGCAGACGGCCGTGAAAATCCTTCCCTGGCAATCATTTGATTTAGCGCCAGCTTCTGACCAACGGTGAGCGGCGGCAGCACTCCCTGTGCCTCGCCATTTTGATCGTCATCATCAGTGGATTCGATATATAATTTCAAAAATCCATCAAAGGTAATGACCTCCCCCTGAGCGGTAAGTGTTTCCGGAGTAGTGGAAATGGATACTGTGGCGATCGTCCGCTCGAGGAGCGCTTCGGCCATCTGCGAGGCCAGTGTCCGCTTCCAGATCAACTCGTAAAGGCGTTGCTCATTGCGGTTGCTGCTGACTTCCTGAGCCAGCATATTCGACGGGCGAATGGCTTCATGCGCCTCCTGGGCTGATTTATTGGCAGTTTTAAACTGACGCGTTTTCACGTACTCCTTGCCGAACATACTTTCGATGGCTGAAGCTGCCGCGTTGATAGCTTCCTGCGACAGGTTGACCGAATCGGTTCTCATATACGTGATTTTACCAGATTCGTATAACTTTTGGGCTACAGTCATTGTCTGTGAAACCGAAAAACTTAGTTTTCTACTGGCTTCCTGCTGCAATGTTGAGGTTGTAAATGGCGGAGCCGGTGATTTTTTTACAGGCTTTTTTTCGAGATTGCTGATAGTGAATAGGGCGCCAACGCATTTTTTGAGGAATTCATTGGCTTCAGCCGATGTGTCAAACTTCTTACCAAGTTCAGCTTTAAGGGTTTTGGATTTATCCAGCGTAAATAGTGCGCTTACCTTAAAAAAGGATTTGGAGTTAAAACTTTCTATTTCACGCTCTCTTTCAACGACTAAGCGCACTGCCACGGACTGAACTCGTCCTGCAGAAAGGCCGCGCTGTATTTTTTTCCAGAGGATCGGACTAATCTCAAACCCGACAAGGCGATCGAGTATCCGACGGGCTTGTTGTGCATTGACAAGATCCAGATCTATTCCGCGTGGTGATTTTATGGCATTCAGAATGGCATTCTTCGTAATCTCGTGGAAAACGATTCGGCGTGTAACCGAATCATCCAGATTCAGGGCCTCTTTCAAATGCCAGGATATAGCTTCTCCCTCACGGTCATCATCACTTGCCAGATAGACCATTTCGGCCAGCTTTACTTCACCTTTCAGCGTTTTTATCAGCTCCTTTTTATCCTTCGATATTTCGTAGGTGGGCTTAAAGCCATTCTTTACGTCAATGGCCATGTCATCCTTGGGAAGATCGCGTACATGTCCGTAGCTCGAAACCACCTTATACTCTTTCCCTAAATATCCCTCAATGGTTTTGGCCTTAGCCGGAGATTCAACAATTACTAAATTTTTCGCCATGAACGCGTCGTTTTTTTACCAAAGGCCCAAATATCAATAAAAAAATTTTAAAATAGCAAATAAGGTCGTTTAGCCTGAAATACCCTAAATTTCCATAAATTGGCCATGATCATGAATAAAACATTGTATCTGATACGGCATGGTAAGGCGAAATCTGCGGAAGCTGGCGAAAAAGATCGACAACGTTCACTGGATTCCGAAGGCATGCGACAAGCAACCCGGATTGGGGCATATCTTTATAAAAATGACCCAATGCTTTCAGCCATTATCGCCAGCAGCGCAACACGGGCAATGGAAACCGCCGAACAATTGGCGAGCCAACTCGGCTTCGATTTATCTAAAATTAAATCCAATGAAGAGCTCTATGATGCTTCGGTGCGGATGATCCTTGAGACTGTTACCCAGTTTAGTGATTTATGGAATGTAGTATTGATTATAGGCCATAACCCCGCTTTAAGCTATTTTGTCGAATACATTACCGGTCACCACTTTGAAGGCATGGATACAGGCAGCCTGGTGAAAATCAGTTTTCCGAATGAATCATGGCAAGAATTAAGTCAGGGTGCGGCGAACTTCGAATTATACCTGGGGCCTGATGAACACTACTTCGCTCCCCCTGCTCTTTACATTATTCCTTATATCCTTTTTCTTTGTATTACTATCCCTTCTATTTACTATCCTCCTATTACCCTCCTCCTTCCTCAATCAGGCCAATTTAGACACGACATACTCTGTTTTATTTTGCAAAAATGCCTATTTCCTCATGGCCTTATAGGCATTGATAAGTCCGTTGGTAGAACTGTCATGCGTCTTCACCGGATCAGGGCTCTGGAGTTCGGGCAATATTTTATTAGCTAATTGTTTGCCAAGCTCCACACCCCACTGGTCAAAACTGAAAATATTCCATATAACTCCCTGCACGAAAATTTTGTGCTCATACATGGCTATGAGGCTGCCGAGTGTTTCCGGATCAAGGCGATCAAACAAAATGGAATTGGTGGGCCTGTTTCCTTCAAATACTTTAAATGGCAGCAAAAACTCAATTTCAGCATCTGTCTTGCCGGATGCTTTCAGTTCCGCACGAACCTCGACCTCATTTTTACCTTTCATAAGCGCTTCGGTCTGGGCAAAAAAGTTGGCCATGAGTTTCGGATGGTGGTCGCCTATGGGGTTTTGTGAATTTGCGGGCGCCAGAAAATCGCAAGGGATTAGTTTGGTACCCTGATGAATGAGCTGGTAAAATGCATGCTGACCGTTGGTGCCGGGCTCGCCCCAGATGATCGGGCCTGTCTCGTAAGTCACCTTTTTGCCTCCACGATCCACATATTTACCGTTGCTCTCCATATTTCCCTGCTGGAAATACGCCGGAAAACGGTGGAGGTATTGATCGTAAGGGAGGATAGCCTCAGTCTCAGCGCCAAAGAAATTATTATACCATAATCCAATCAGCGCCAACAGCACAGGAATGTTCTTATCAAGTGGCGCTGTCCTGAAATGTTCGTCCATTTTGTGGGCGCCGACCAGTAGCTTGTCAAAATTCTCAAAACCAATGGAACAGGCGATCAAAGACCTATGTGCCGACCAAGTGAATACCTCCCACCAACCCAGTCCCAAAACTCGAACATATTGGCCGGATCGATTCCAAATGCCTCCACTTCCTTTTTATTGGTTGAAAGGGCGGCAAAGTGTTTTTTCACATATTCCTGCTTACCGGCGGATTTCATAAACCAAGCTCTGGCCGTAAAGGCGTTGGTCATCGTTTCCTGGGTTGTGAACGTCTTTGATGCAACAAGGAAGAGCGTTGTTTCCGGGTTCACCAGCTTCAGCGTTTCAGCGATATGGGTGCCATCCACGTTGGAAACGAAATGCACGTTGATATGCGGTATTTTGTAGGGTTTCAGTGCCTCCGTCACCATGAGTGGGCCAAGGTCTGAGCCACCGATACCGATATTCACAATGTCTGTAATGGTCTTGCCGCTATAGCCTTTCCATTCACCGGAGATAATCGAGTTGGAAAATGCCTTCATTTTCATCAATACGGCTTCAATGCCCGGCATCACGTCCTCACCTTCAACGATTACTTTATTGTCGAAACAGTTGCGCAGAGCGGTGTGCAGCACAGCGCGGCCTTCCGTCTGGTTAATTTTTTCACCATTTAAAAAGGACTTGATCGCCTCATCAAGTTTGGTTTCCCGGGCCAAATCCAAAAGCAGACTTAGCGTTTCCTTTGTTATGAGATTTTTAGAATAGTCGATGAGAATGCTGCCAAACTTCGTAGAAAAGGTGTCGTACCGGGCGGGATCTTTATCAAACAACTCGCGCAATTGATATTTACTCGCTGAAGAATCGAAGTGATTTTGAAGTTTTGACCAGGCGCTGGTTGTAGTCGGATTTATATTTTTTAACATCGCTGAAGGTTGTTTTTTTGGTTATCAATGAAGACTCAAAAGTAGCTAAAAAGGAATCAGCCAAAATGACCAATATCAAGTTTAAGGGATTTTTCTTCAGCGATGAAGAATGTCGATCTGGATCAGCACCATATTTTGTCCATTGGCCTGTGCGCTGAACATCATTTCACCGGCAGCCCAGGAGATGTCTGTCGGCTGCATGAGCTTGCCATCCGTGAGAATGGAGATGTTTTCATAGATGTCACCATTCAGTTGTTTTAGCTTACGCAATAGTTGTTCAATATCCAGTGGTTGCAGGCTGTACAAAATGCACAATTTTTCATTGCCCGGATTTCCGGTCAACTTGATGTAGTTGTCCTCTCCGGGAAGTGCAATTTCTTCATCGGGGTAAATGATTGCCGGGCTCACGCTGTCGGTGTGCGGAAAAACCCTGAAATATTCATTGGTTTCATCCACACCAAAAACATAAATATAAGAGGAAGAGGTTTTGTCTAAGTAAATCCTGAAATACGAACCTCCTGTCAGGGATGAAGTGGCTTTGTAAATACCTGGCGATTGTAGCTGAACTGGGATGGATTTTTCTGAGTTCAGACGCATCTGTACCGAGCCGGAAATCCTATTCTGCTCACCAGGTCTTTTGTCGATAAGAAACATATCATAGGCATAGCGGGTGAATTTTAAAAAATCCTCATACCTGATCCACATAAAGCCGTCATTTCCCCAGCGGCTTCCCCAACTGTTGATCACCTCAAACGATCCACCGTACATTTTATCATCATATCCCACAATGCAAAGCGCCTGACCTGGATATTCCCCTTTTTCATATTCATGCGGTTGCCAGTACGTTTTTGCATCCTGAAAGGAGGGAGGGCAATACATTCCATTCACGACGGGGTAATTGTGGGCGATGGATTTTTTCACTGCGAAGATTTTCTGAGCTGGTGACATATGCTGTTCAATCAGCCTGGTGAATCCACCGGTAACCGGATTCAACACCAATTGATCCACGTTCAGTTCTTTTCTGCTGGGGCAGAAATCATTGATATCTCTGTGTAACGCCAGTGGTTCTGAGTAAATGAAATTAAGCGCTTCGAAAAGGTCCAGATCATTCTGGCAATTTGCATCATCCGCTGGTTTGATGTAGGCCATCACGTAAGCCGGAGAAAAGCAGGTAGCAGCAATTTTATCCTGACCGGTCGTGTTTGTAAGGATGGCTTTCAGTATACCTAATCCACTCCATGAAGTTGCCCATGCCGCAGAGCTGTTCATTTGCAGCTGATTGCCGGGCCTTGGGCAGTAAGCTTTGAGCGAGTGAGCAGTCGGCAGGCTGCTAATATCATTGTGGGTGGAAAGAGGTTTTACCCAGGAGGCATTGTACTTGTCATCATCGAATACGAGTCCGGTATTATAAAGCTGGCCAGCGCTATCCAGCGCAACAAGCAACAATAGGTTGGCTATAAGAAAAATCCGCATTGGCTATTTGACAATAAAAATGAAATCACTCCCGGGTTCGTCACTGCCAAATTCTCCGAATCGTGGTTCTGGATCGATTTTTTCTATGAATGATTTCATTTCAGCAAGCGTTAGGATGCCATCACTGCCCCCATAAGAACGGATGGCTTCCAGCAGTTTACGGGTAAACGGTGAATGCTGGCCAGGCCTGCCATCTGAAACGTATTCCATGCCTCCGGACGTGAGGAACTTGCGGGTCTTAAGTTTTAGCTTCCTGCTGATGTATTCAGCATTTCCGAGGTCATCGTAGAAGATTCCGCCCCGGTGAGCCGAGGAACTTATATATGGATCAAACGTGCCTCCAAAGCAGGCATCAATGGTGAGAAAAATGTGCTTATTGGGGATGTTGTCAATGATGCTGCGCAGGCTGTTATGCGAAATGTACGTCAGTCGCTCTTCATCCGTAATTTTTGAATCGCGGCATACGAGGTATCCCTGGTTGAATAATTGATCGAAATATCCATGACCGGCGAACATGATGAACAGTTGGTCTTCAGCCAGATAGGTCTTCCTGGCATACTCGCGGAGTTTCTGCATCATCTCCAGTTTAGTTGGATTTTTCACGATTTCGATCTCAAATCCATAGGTTTCTTTCAAATCAGCGGCGATGGTCGATACGTCCCGGATTGGATTTTGCGAATTATCCCAGGAATCATAATCATCCGTGGCGAAAAGCAATGCATAATCCTTTCGGGCCACCGTTTGTTCTTCATCGGGATTCGTCTTCACAATGACCTGTTTTATGGACGATGTGAATCCGCCCTGCTTGTCTTTCGCAGAAACCAGTATTTTATTGTTGCCCGGTCGCAGGATCACCTCAGTATCGACGTTGCGCTCGTAGTCGCTCAGTGTTTTCACAGGCACCACGGTAAAGCCTCGTTCTATCGCGATTGGGTTGTCGTTAAGGAATACGTTGACTTCATCCAGTTTGATGGTGGATTTTACAGAAAGTTGAAGCACAAAACGACGATTAACAACTACTGTATTTTCTTCTACTGGATTTTTCCAGAACACTTCCGGCACGGTAGTAATGCTGCTGCGGGATGTGAAGTCGAGATGTATAGCTCCCGACTGACCCGAAACTTCAGCCTGCTGGGCAAATGTGACCCCTACGGTGAAAAGTAGTATTATGGACGAAATTATTCTCATTATATGATTTTCGATGTAATAGCTCAGTTCTTCATGATCCGGCCGTGATATTTTTTAGTCAGAAATCCATTATGAATAGTAATACTATATATATAGATGCCGGGGCTAAAATTCTGAATTCCGTCTTCCGGTGTTACAGTCAGCATTCCTGCCCTTTGGCCTTGTATTTTCTGGAAGAATTGCCTTTCACCCATAAGGTTGAAGATGGTCAATTCCAGATCATAGGGATTGGCCGAAGGCGGCAGAAATACAGGGATGCTGAATGCGTTGGTAAATGGATTCGGGTATGGAGCCATCGTTTCGATGTTAATTCGGTCGAGCGATGTCGAAATGAAATCCTTATCACCATATAGAATTTTGAATGGGCTCGCACCATCAATTTGCATGTTGTATTGGCTGGCTACTGTCATATCAATGGTTCGATCGTTTAATAAGTCATATAACACCAGTTTCTTCAATGGTGGGAGAGTGGTGCTTTCGTCCCATGTAATAGTAATGTTTTCGTTTCCTACAGAAGAAAAAGCATCAAATTCCCATACATGATTCTCCGAACCTGGAGCGATATCTTTTACAAAACTTCCGGTAAAATGTTCCGGATGCCGGAAGGCGATTTCCGGTCCGTCGATGAATTTTGGAAGCGAGGGGATGTCAAATCTGTCATATGATTCATTGGCTTCGGCATGCATACCTATCGAGGCCATGAGATTGGCTTTACCATTTTGTTCAATATTTATCGGTAATATCCATTCGTAGGCATCACCCGCGATGGCAATCCTATTGCCCGAGGTAGAATTATTAATAAGTGGAATCTCCAAATCCATGGATGTTTCCGCGAAAACAAACCCGCCTTCGAAGCGATCAAGCGCATTAGATTGACTGTAAGCTTTACTATAGATAACAAATTTTAACTCATTGGATTCTAAATCATTATACTGCATTACCTCATTCCATTTTAAGGTAAATGGATATGGGTTTCCAATCATATTCCATCCTTTATCCAGCCTCATCTCAAATAAGGCATTGCGATTATTGGCGTTCACCCTCGGATTGTCGAATGAGATGGCCTTGTCTGTTTTGGGCATTTTATTGAACCAGTAACCCGCACCCTGCTTCATGGATTCAGCGCTACTCCCTATTTCGATATTCTCGTCATTATCAAATTTGTAAAGTCGCCAGGAATTTTTTCCTGAGGATCCATAGTCAGCAAAAATTTTGGACACCTTACTGGTCTCAAGTGCGTATGGATTAGTGATGATTTTATACGATTCCAGGTCACCGTCGTATTTTTCATTCACAATGTCGAAATCAAGGGAAGTATAGGCTCGGTACGTATATCCACGGAGTGAATCCGTATTTTTTGCAACGTCTGCAACTACGAAAAGGTATTCCAGACCAAGCTCATCCAGGTCTGTGGTGTTGATTGAAACTGATACTGAGAAAAACTGATCATTCGTTTTTTCAATCAAAATAGAAGGAGCGCTCTTAAAATTTTCCGCTGAACGAATACCTCTGTAAAAGAAATATGCGGTGTCAAGCTTTTCATTGTCGGTGGCATCGATACTATAGGTGATCATGCTATCGGAAATCAAAGAATAAACTGGGTTGCCGGAATTCCTTATTTCAGGGGCTTCAGTATCCTGGAATGGTACTACCTCGATGATGAAATCACTGTTAAATACGGCCCCACCCTTATCCATGGACTGTATCCTGATGGGTATCTGGTTGTTTTGCGAATTAATATCATCATAGACCAGCGCTGTTTTCGTGATGAGGCTGTCCTGATTATCGATGAAAAATTTATCGCTGCCAATCAATAACGATAATGTATGTGTATCGGACGCATCCTGGTCGTGGGTGTTGATTTTACAAATTGGAAATCCAACACCTTGGCCATCCATGACCGTTTTCGAAGAAAGAGTGATACTGTCCGGGGCATCATTTTTGTCGATAACCACAATGTTGAACGCATCTATTTTTTCAAATACACCATCCCATGCACGAACACGTATAGAGTAACTATTTCGCAGCTCATAATTCAGCGGAGATTTGGGCTTGAGTTTATTTGTGGTCAGATTAAATAGATCATTATCCGTGTCGCCTGATCCAGGGACCAATGTATAGCTATAATTACTGGTGAGGTCCTGGTCAATAGCGGTCACCGTAGAAGCTGTTACAGCGTCATTTTCGTTAAATGACTGCGGTGTGATGGTAATTCCTGTGGGAGGTTCATTTACATCGGTAACCGTGATGACAAATCCTTTTACTGTAAAAAGTTCGCCGGAATCCATGGACCGGATTCTGACGAACTGTTTTGGGGCAGTTTCAAAATCGACAGCTTTTGTGAGTTTGAGTGTCTTTGCTGCTCCATCAATAGTGAAATTCGCATTGTGGGTAGCGCTGTCGCCGGCGATCAGCGAAAGTGTTTGAGTATCGCCGATATCCTCGTCCTGAACAGTAATGTTGCTTGTGAACGTAATGGTGTTTTCTGCAAAAGTCAGCGGGCCACTCAGCGCCAGGCTATATGGTTTTTCATTAATATTATTTAACGTCAGTGTAAAGTTAAGTTCACTAAATCCACCATGCGAATCGGTCACTCGCACCCGGATACTCCTCGTCGGCGATCCTTCATAATTTAGTGTCTTAGCTACGCGGAGTTCATTGCCCACAATCGTAAAAAAAGAATTGTCCTGGCTGCCGGTTCCTGAAACTAATGAGTAAACAGGCGCACTATCCTCCGGGTCAGGATCAGAAGAAGTCAGCGTTGCGAAGGCTGCGCCTATCGGATGGTTTTCATTTCGTGACGCCGGGGATAGCGCCAGTCCGGAGGGTAAATTATTGTCATATCTCCATACCTGTGCGTAAACGTTGTTGCTGGTATGGGTATTCCATCCAAGGAGAAATTGATTGTTTTTGCTGTTAAATGCCAGCGCCAGCGGTTTTAGCGAATTATTTTGTACGACCTGGCTTCCAAAGGAAGTCGCTATGACCGTGCTGGGAGAGCCGATGGGCGAGATAGTTTCGGCATTTACCCGTTGCAGGTAGTTGTTGTAGGTGTCAGTGCCTGCTGTAAACCTGACGCCATATAGGTGTACTAAATACTCCTTGCTAAGCGCAGAGTATTGAACCACCGGCATTTTCGTATCTTCTGGAAGTGTGCCGGGCAATTCAGTGAGGGCCTGGTTAATGGGTGAAATTACATTTCCGGTACTTCCCAATATCCGTTGCCCCATAATTTTTTTATTGAGGGCAGCGTTTGACGCAAATGCGTACACTTCCTCATAAACCAAAAATACCTCGTTCAATGTAGGATTGTATGCAGCGGAGGGCCGCTGATAATTGGTTTCTGTGCTTCCGGCCGGACTAATTTTGAAAAAATTACCTGATAAAGCGCCTGTTTGCGAATTGATAAAAACCCCATGAATCTCAGAACCTGATGTGAATTTTGTAGATGTCACGAGCAATACCTGTGAGCCATAGGATAAAAGCTGCGTTCCAAACACTCCCATATTTTCACCTGTAAAGTTGCTTTTTGAAATAATTGTCGAATATCCATTGAGGGCTTTCGTTGTTCCTGAGATATACCTGATGGTGAAAGTGCTTTCCTGCAGCGCATCCTCCTTATGATAGCCAGCCAGATAAATGTTTTTGCTTGCATCATAGGCTACAACCCAATTCCTGAATGGATCGGCGATCTCGTCGTCCGCAAATTCAGTAGGTGATTTGGTAACTGAATTATTTGTAGCATTCACGGTCATGTACATCAGGGTGGAGCCAAGTCCCTTTACCAGGTTAAAAACAATGAAATATTCACCCTGCTGGCTGTTAAATACGATCTGTGGATTTTTGATAATTCGTGTGCCACATGGCAGGGTAGAGGATGTCAGCAAAAGCGCGCTGCCAGTTTTTTGACCAGTCGCCGCGTCGATAATTTGTCCTTTCAATTCCTGGTTCGATGGGCAACTGACATCTGAGGCAGTATAGATGACGATAAACTCATTTCTTGCCGGGTTGTATGCGGAGGCCTGGGATGCGCTTCCCGCACCTGTAGCCAGGGTCTGTAAAGATTTGCTGATTAGTGTTTGAGTATCTGTAGCGAGGCATTCAAAACCAATTAAAACCCAGCTTGCCATGGATAAAAGCAGTAATCTAAGGGGCGCTATCGTTTGCTTTTGATTCATGATTTAATTCGTTGGAGCAGACGGTGGCTCCGGAATGACGTTTTCCGGTAAAAACAAAATCACGGCAGCAGATCCGATAAGTGCGGCTGGTACGGCAATAAATCCAAGTGGTACTTTTCTTTTTATTCTGAATGCATGGCTTGATTCCTCACGAATTAGGTTTTCAGTATCCGATAGCTGTAGTGAATAGCCTTTACCGGGAGGTATATTTTTAGGAACGGACCAAACATATTTGCCGAGATTATCGATAATTTTTGAGTCGGCCACCGGTACGCCGTTTCTTAGTATCTTCAACATTAACTTTTCCGGCTTTTTGTCATAACTCCATTCAAATGTGTAAATAGATCCGCGCTTGATGGTGAGCCGATCCGGCACATTGACGTAGGTGACAAATGGTTTATACACCGATCCCTTTATTTTGAGAATTACTTCTCCTTTAAAATTGCCCAATTCACGGGCTCCTTCCCAAATGATTTTTTTATTCAGCCCCGGATACACGTTTTTTCCAATATCTCCTGACACCATCTGCAATGGTTTTGTGAAGTTATCGTGTGAACTGTATAGGTAAAGCTCATAAGGAACGTTGCTGTCATTTTGAACAAAATCATACTCCAGTCCTAACCTTCCATTTTCCTGGGTCATTGTGATGCTATCAATCTCCTGGGCTTTTAAAATGGGGGATATCAGCAGGGCTAAAAGTATCATTTGATAATACACCCTTCGAGTCATGGGAAAAAAATCATTTTTGACCACTCGTAAATAACTTAAAAAACTTAGTGAAATCTTATCTTTAAATAATACTATTTCACCTATTACCCTATACATAAACATCCAGTACAACTAATGCTTAAAGATAGATCAAAATTTATATTATAAATCAAGCAATTACATAATATAGTACCAGTCGATTACGATGTAATATTTATGACTGAACTGGCAATAATTCCGGAAACTTGTTGGAAATGTTCAAATATGACAAATACATTGGAGGATTTTTTACTGATACTTATTTACGACAAGTGGTGCTAATCCCTGCTCTAGCACTACTTACTCAAGACTTCGCAAGTCGACCGGTACTACCCTGGATACACCTTGCTCAATCATGGTGATGCCGTAGATCACATCAGTTTTTGTCATTGTGCGCTTATTGTGAGTGATGATGATGAATTGCGATCCCTCGGCAAACTGCCTGACTTTTTCATTGAATTTATCAATGTTCGCATCATCAAGGGGCGCGTCAACTTCGTCAAAAATACAGAAAGGTGCGGGTTTCAATAGGTAAATAGCGAAAAGTAAGGATATGGCCGTTAATGCCTTTTCTCCACCTGAAAGCTGACTGATTGTCAATGGTTTCTTACCTTTTGGTTTGGCAATTACTTCAATTTCAGATTCCAGTGGATTGCCGGGGTTTACCATTCGCAAATCGCAGTCATCTTCTTCGGTAAACATAGAGCGGAAAACTTTGACGAAATTGGTCTTGATTTTTTCAAAGGACTGAACAAAAGTTTCCCTGGCAACAAGGTCGATGGCCTCAATGGTGGCGAGCAGTGACTCCTTCGCTGTAACGAGGTCGTTTTTTTGTTCTGTGATGAAGGTGTGCCGACCTTTAATCTCTTCATAGGCTTCAAGCGCCATTGGATTAACAGGCCCGATCCGATCCAGAGCGCTTTTAAATTCTGCCACCTTATTGCTTAATTCCTCGATCGACAAAAGCAATATTTGCTCAGAATCCACAACAGTAGTATCTTCGTCCGGATCAACTTCAAATTCGACTGATAATCTGTTTTTTACGGATGAAATCTCAAGTTTAAGTTCATTTACCTTTGTCTGTAACTCTAGAAGCAATGCATCAATGTTATCCTTTTTGGCGAGAATCAGGCGCAGACTTTTTTCAAGTTCGTCGATATGACCGCGCTGTGCGTAGTATTCCCGTTCTGCTTCATTAACTCCTTTTTCGATCGAGTCCTTTTCATTATAAAGTTGCAATAGCTCATCTTCACCGATATCATTGCTTTCGAGAAGCTTTTTTATCTCTTCTTCATTGCGAAGCAGATCCCTGGAGTTTTTTTCAATTCGTTGCTCGGCTGCGAGCCTGGAGCCTTCTTTATAGGATATCTCCTGGACCAGGCTGTTCAACCTGTTTTGTTGCTGGATAAATAGCACATTTTTTTCATTGTATTCAGCAGACCTTTCATCGAGTATCTCTTTCGCCGCACCCAGCATAGCGGATAGTTCCTCCAGTTTTGCGAATTGACTTTCGATGGTGACTTTTTAAATTATCGGCTTCTGGCTTTTTCAGGACGATCTCGTTATTGAACTGTTCAATACTTTCGAGTATGTCCTCACGCCTGATGGTATTGCTGCTCAGAAGGCCGGCCATCTGCTCCTGTTTGGTTTCGTAGGATACCAATTCCTGATGCAACAGATTCGATTCCTTGCGCAGTAATTCGATTGGAATTTTCCTGGTTTGTCCCTTGGCCCGATCCAATTCTGACTGTTTGTCCTTTATTTTCTCCTCTACATCTTCCAGCTTATGATGCAGTTTTTTTATCTCAATTTGTAATTTCTCTAGGTTTTTCGCCCTGCCAATTCTTTTTCCTTCGAATAATCCGACAGAGCCGCCGGAAATAGAAAATTTGCGCCTGGTAATTTTGCCATTTTGGGTTATAAAAATGCAATCACTCTCCTTAGGTATATTCGACTCCGGACCGGTAACAATGTAAACATCATCGAGAATATGCGCGACAAGTCGTTTATATCGGCTTTCAAATTCAACGATTTCGGTGGCAGGAATGGCATTATCGAAGAGTTTGGTGTCTTTGGGATGATAATTTTCAAATTTATTCAAAATGAAAAAATGCGCCTTGCCCTTTGCCGCATCACTCAATAAATTGATGGCATTGTAAGCCTCATCTTCATTCTCCAGAACATAGTAGTTCATGAATGGATCGAGGTAGTTTTCAATCGTCACCCGGTATTTGTCATCGCAACTGATGATATCGGAGAGCAGCGGGGCATTGGTGCCGCGTTTTTTCAGGAACTTTATTGCTTCGGGAAATCCCTCAAGATTGTCAACCAGTGATTTGGTGAGGTTATATTCATTTTGCCGGGCATCCAGTTTTCGGGCCGTCTGAAGCCTTTCTTCCTGTATTACCTCAATTGTTTTCTGGGTACTTTCAATGGTTTTCTGAAGCTGAACCTTCAGACTTTTCCATCGCGTCGAGTTCGGCATCCTTTGCTGCAATTGTTTCCCTTAGTTGTTTCAGTTTACTATCAAAAGCCGCCAGGTTAGCTGACTTTTCTGAGCTGTCTGAAGCTGTTTTTTCAAGTTCGCGTTTCAGGGAGGAGCGCTGAACTTCTTTGATTTCTATATCCTTCGTAAGCGAATAGAGTTCGTCCTTTCCTTTCCTGTAAACTTCAGCAATCTGATTGTGCTCGGCATCAAGACTGGTAGTTTTCAGTTTTTGCTCCTCATAAACCGTTCTGGAGGTTTCCAGCACCTTACGCAACTCCTCAAGTGAGGCTGAAGCAGTGGTCTTCTCGTTTTCCAGGCTTTGAATGGAGAAGCTGACGCGCTCAAGGCCTTGCTTATCCTGAGCTAACTGGTCTCTTAGGTTTTCACTTTTATCAGTGAGAAACTTCAGTCGCTCGTGCTTAATTTTCTTCTCACTTTCAAAGTTCCGTATTTTGCCGGCGTGCTCATTCATCGTTTTCTGGCGCGCTGCCAGAAGCTTTCCTTGAGGATGAGTTCAGATTTGGCCTTTTCAATCGATGCATCTGCTTCAGCGACCTGTTTTGCCAGACTGACTTTCAGATCGTTTTCGGATTGGATTTGCTTCTGTATTTGCCCCAAAGCCAGCTGCTGCCTTTCAATACTTTTTTTTGCCAGCGCTACGCTATGGATTTTATACTCATTTTTTACTTCATAGTAGCGCTTTGCCTGCCGTGCCTGCTTTTCCAGCGATCGCATATTCTTCTCGATTTCGAAAAGGAGATCATCTACCCTTGCAAGGTCGGCATCGGTCTCGCCTAGTTTACGGAGCGTTTCCTTCTTCCTGATTTTAAATTTCGAAACTCCTGCGGCCTCTTCAAAAAGGTGCCTGCGCGAATCCTCCTTGTCATTGAGCAGATCATTGACCATCGCCAACTCAATGATAGCATAGCTGTTGGAAGCAATACCTGTATCAAGAAAAAGGCTGGTGATATCTTTGAGGCGGCACGTGATACCGTTTAGCAGATACTCGCTTTCGCCTGATCGGAAAAATCTCCGCGTGATCGTCACATCGTTGTACTCAACTGGCAGCAGGTTGCGCGTATTTTTGAAGCTGAGCGATACCTCCGCCATTTGGGTAGGTTTTCGCTTCTTGGTGCCATTGAAGATGATGTTTTCCAGCTTTTCAGAGCGGAGGGTGCTGATTTTTTGTTCGCCAAGTACCCAGCGGATAGCATCTACAATGTTCGATTTCCCGCATCCATTGGGGCCAACTATGCCTGTGATTCCATCGCCAAAGTTTATAAGTACTCTATCACCAAAACTCTTAAATCCTTTAATCTCCAGTTTTGTGAGTTGCATTCAGAATAGTCTATTTATGAGGCGAGCAAAGATAAAATTAATTTTTATATTTGGGTCATGGACAATTTGGAGAATTACCTGTACCTCGTCTTCGCTGTAATTTACATTATAAGCCGAATTTTAAAGGCCAAGCCTAAAAATGCCTCACCGGCACGACGGCCTAATCAGCAACCTGCTAAACCTGTCTTTGAATCCGAGGAGGATGCGATCCCGGTGCCGAGGAAAACGATGTCGTTCGAGGATATATTAAAGGAATTCGAAAAGAACATTTCCGGAATACCTGAAGAAAAACCACAACCTGTCCGGGAATCCGGAAGGCAGATTACATTCAGAGAAAAGGAAGAAGCCGAGGTTGAGGAGTATGAAACCTACGAGGGAGCCGATTATGAAAATGCCACGTATAATCGTCCGGCTCACGAATATGAAAAATACCAGACAATCGCCTATGAAGACTCCAATTTTCAGCACGAGACGAGCTATGATCTGGACCTTGACAAACGAATTGAGTTCATCAGAAATGAAAAATATGCGATTCAGCAAGACAACAGGAGCGAGCTTATTAAAATGTTGAGAGAACCAGGTGGAGCCAGAAATGCTATCGTTCTTGGTGAAATAATCAATAGAAAATATTTCTAATGGATTTTGACACAAAATTTTTTAAAACTCATTTTTAGGCATAAAAATATATTCTTTATACATTCGCAGCCTAAATGAAAATTGAATTGGATTTCCTATTAATATCCCGCTCTCAGCACAACCTATTCAGGTGCAGGCCCTGAAGGGCTCATAGTTTTTACCATTACCCACGCGGTAATCACTTTCGATTTCTTATTATCATTCCCTACTGTTTCACTATATTATATTGCAATAAATGGATTTTCAGGTCTTTGTAGCATCGGAAGAACATTATGAATATGCAGATGAAATCTGCGAACTTATTGAATTGAGCGCTAAGGCGCGGGGTACAGGTATCGCCAAAAGGTCTCCGGAGTATATAAAGCAAAAAATGCTGGAAGGCAAGGCCGTTATCGCATTGAGCAATACAGGTATTTTTGGAGGGTTTTGCTATATTGAGTCGTGGGGCAATAAGTTCGCCGCTAATTCAGGTTTGATTGTGGCAGAACCATACCGAAAGTTGGGTTTGGCGCTGCGTGTTAAGCGAAAAGCTTTCGAATTATCACGCCAGAAGTATCCCAACGCCAAGTTATTTGGTCTCACAACGAGCCTGGCCGTCATGAAAATAAATTCCGAGTTGGGCTATCGTCCTGTCACATTCTCCGAACTGACTGATGATGAAACCTTCTGGAAAGGGTGCCAAAGTTGTGTGAACTATGATATTCTCACACGGACCAAACGCAAAATGTGCCTTTGTACCGGAATGTTGTACGATCCCAGGGATAAAGACAAATACCGCCGGAAGAAATTTGCTGACTATAAGGACAAATATGCCAAATGGCTTAAGGAGAGGGCCTGATGCGCTCTTTCGCCTGATAAAAAAACCGAATGGAAATTAAATCATTTTTTTATGGCTAATAAAAAAGTAGTACTCGCATACAGTGGAGGCCTCGACACTTCCTTTTGTGTAAAATACCTCACCGAAGACAAGGGCTATGAAGTCTATTCTGTCCTTGTGGATACCGGCGGGTTCACTGAAGATGAATTGAAAAAGGTGGAAGAACGGGCATACAATTTGGGTGTGAGAGAGCATCATACAGTTCGCGCCACCAATGATTTTTATATAAATTGTATTCGCTATCTCATTTTCGGGAATTCCTTACGGAACAATACCTACCCACTTTCTGTAAGCGCTGAGCGCGTTTTTCAGGCGAAATCCATTGCTGAATACGCCGGAAAAATCGGAGCCGATGCCGTTGCTCACGGCAGCACAGGCGCAGGAAACGACCAGGTACGCTTCGATATGATATTCAATATACTTATACCAGGTGTCGAAATCATCACCCCAATACGCGATCTCAAACTATCGCGCGAAGCGGAAATTGAATACCTGAAAAGTAAAGGCGTGGAGATGGACTGGTCAAAAGCCAAATATTCCATAAACCAGGGCATCTGGGGAACCTCCGTTGGTGGAAAGGAAACACTCACATCGGATCAATATTTACCAAGCGAAGCCTTTCCAAACCAATGCAGCAAAACCGGCGAGGAAATTATACGGCTGAATTTTGTAAAAGGTGAGTTGAAAGGGCTCAATGGAAAAATGGTCGATAATCCAGTCGATGCCATACACGAACTAAGCAGGATGGCTTCACCTTATGCCATAGGCCGCGATGTGCATGTCGGTGATACCATTATTGGGATAAAAGGCAGAGTAGGTTTTGAAGCCGCTGCGCCACTGATCATTATCAAGGCTCATCATTTACTGGAAAAGCACGTGCTCACCAAGTGGCAACAGTATTGGAAGGAACAACTCGGCAACTGGTATGGAATGCTGGTTCACGAAGGACAATTCCTGGAACCTGTGATGCGCAACGTCGAGAAGTTTCTGGAAGATGCCCAGCAACACGTAACGGGCGAAGTTATCGTAAAACTGGAGCCTTATCGATTTACCCTTCAGGGGATAAATTCCACGTATGATCTCATGTCATCAGAATTTGGGTCGTATGGCGAAATGAACCGAGGCTACACTGGCGAAGATGTGAAAGGCTTTTCTAAAATGCTTTCCAACCAGGTGATGATTTACACGAAAGTGAAAGAAAAAAATGAAAAAGCTTAACGTTGGCATCATTGGCGGCGCAGGATATACCGGAGGAGAACTTATCAGGATATTATTGCACCATCCCCAGGCCGAGATTGCTTTCATCCACAGCGCTAGCAACGGTGGTAATTTTGTATATCAGGTACATATCGACCTCCTTGGTGATACTGAATTAAAATTTACTACGGAATTACAGTGACGATGGAATCGACGTACTTTTCTTGTGCTCGGGCCATGGACAGTCAAAGAAATTCCTTGCCGAAAATTCGGTACAGGAGCCAGGTAAAGGTCATCGACCTTAGCCAAGATTTCAGGATAAAAGATGCCTCCAACTCCAGAACCTTTGTTTACGGTCTGGTGGAAGCTGAATACGACGCCATTAAAAAAGCTGAAAACATCGCCAATCCCGGATGCTTCGCTACATGTATTCAACTCGGACTGCTACCGTTGGGGAAAAGCCGGCTTACTGCATACAGACATTCATATAAGCGCTATCACAGGAAGTACGGGAGCCGGACAAAAGCCTACCGACACATCCCATTTCTCATGGAGAAGCAGCAATATTTCTGTCTATAAAGCATTTGAACACCAGCATTTGGAGGAGATTGGTCAGAGTCTGCGCACCTGGCAGCCGGGATTTAACAGCGATATCAACTTTATCCCATACCGCGGCAATTTCACCCGAGGCATCCTGGCGTCTATTTATTTGGATTCAGATCTATCAGAAACACAATTAAACGACCTGTTTATTCAATATTATAATCCGTTTCCATTTGTGCATATCTCTGCTGAAAACATTGATGTGAAGCAGGTTGTGAACACCAACAAAGCCGTTTTGCATATTGAAAAGCATGGGAAAAAAGCACTTATCTTATCCGCTATAGACAATCTCACTAAGGGTGCATCGGGCCAGGCCGTGCAAAATATGAATGTGATGTGTGGACTGGATGAAGCTGCAGGGCTGAATCTGAAGCCTGTTGCGTTTTAAAAAATGGATTTGCCGTCAATTCATTGTAAATTCGGTTATTGGAATATGGAATTATGAATAAAATCCTCACCAACCATTTACCAACCATTGCAGCATTGTGCAAGGAGCACAATATCAAATCTCTTTTTGCCTTTGGTTCTGTCGTTAATGATAGCTTTACAGATGCCAGCGATATCGATTTACTTGTTTCTTTCTTTCCAATGGATTACAGCGATTATGCTGATAACTATTTTGAGGTAGCGGAAAAATTGGAACGGATTTTTGACCGACCCATTGACCTGATAACGGATAAATCACTTCACAATCCGTATTTTATTGATTCGGTGAACAAAAGCAAAATATTGCTATATGGCTGATGAAATCAAAAAGTATCTCTTCGACATAAGGGAGGCTGCAATTTCGATTGAAAACTACCTCAGACGGGATTTCGTCATTTCAGCAATACAAGGGCAATAAAATGTTCGCCGGGCAGTCGAAAGGGAATATGAGATCATTGGTGAAGCTCTAAATAAAATTATCAGAATAAATCCGGAATTTCAGATTTCCTCCGGCAAACAGATCATTGGAATGCGAAATCGTATAATCCATGGATACGATAAAATAGATGATGAGATTGTTTGGGGAACCACTGTCAGGCATTTGCCGGTACTGAAAAATGAAATTGAAAAATATCTTTTTACCTAACTGAACGATGAAACACTTTTTAAACGTACACGATGTTGACAACATTCAGGCACTCGTGCAAGAGGCGCTGGAATGCAAGAAAAATCCAAGAGCCGAAAGCGCCCTTGGGAAAAACAAAACACTTGGCATTGATATTTATGAATCCCAGTCTGAGAACCCGTTTGAGCACACAAAAGGCGGGAATTAACCTCGGTATGGATGTAATGGTGATGAACTTTACCGGCGAGGGTTGGGCACTCGAAATGGAAGATGGGATCATTATGAATGGCGACAAAGCCGAACACGTGAAGGAAGCGGCGGCAGTGGTTGGTCAATATTGCGATATTATCGGTTTGCGTTCCTTTCCAACGCTTAAAAATAAAGATCAGGACTATTCCGATCACGTTATCAACCAGTTTGCAAAATACGCCGGGGTACCAATCGTTAATCTGGAATCCGCAACGGTGCACCCATGCCAAAGCCTGACGGATGTGATGACGATAGAAGAAACAAAAAAGGTGAAAAAGCCAAAAGTCGTGCTGACCTGGGCTCCGCATCCCCGGGCATTGCCGCAGTCGGTACCTAATTCATTTGCCGAATGGCTGGTGCGTACCGACTATGAATTTGTAATCGCAAACCCGGAAGGCTATGACCTTTTGAAGCAATTTACAGGAAATGCCAAAGTGGTTCATTCACCGGAAGAGGCCTATAAGGGCGCGGATTACATCTATGCCAAAAACTGGTCGTCCTACGAAAATTACGGTCAGATTCTTTCACAGGATCAGAACTGGATCGTTGATGAGCGCAAGATGAAGCTGACCAACAACGCGAAATTTATGCATTGCCTACCGGTTCGCCGGAATGTCATCGTAATGGATTCTGTCATCGACAGCCCAAATTCCATTGTCATACAAGAAGCGGCAAACCGCGAATTTGCTGCCCAGGCGGTACTCAGCAGATTATTGAAAAATGGCTAAAGAGCGGCTCAACGTCATAAAAATAGGAGGGAAGGTGGTAGAAGACCACGACCAGCTCACTGGATTTTTAAAGGCTTTTTCTCAGCTTCAGGGCAATAAGCTGCTCATTCATGGCGGTGGAAAATGGGTCACGGAAATGAGTCAGCGGCTTGGGATTCCGGTGCAAATGATTGATGGAAGGCGGGTAACAGATGCTCCGACACTCGAAGTTGTGAAAATGATGCTCGCCGGCGTTGCCAACAAAAATATTGTGAGTATGCTCCAGGGTTTTGGATGCAATGCTATCGGGCTCACCGGCGCTGACGGAAATGCGATTTCAGCCAGCAAGCGTCCGCCAAAAAACGGAATCGATTTCGGCTTTGTCGGAGATGTGGTAAATGTCAATAATGCCATGATTACCGGATTAATTCATTCAGGTCTTATTCCTGTTTTTGCCGCCATGACACACGATGGAGCTGGAAATTTGCTGAATATCAACGCAGATACCATCGCGTCGACGTTGGCCGTGGGTATGGTGGCTGACTTTGACGTAGAACTTAGCTTTTGCTTTGAACTGGATGGGGTTTTGAAGGATATAAATAATAAAAGCAGTGTGATCGCCAACATAAATAGTGCTAATTTCAATGAATTGAAATCATCCGGCGTCATAAGTGCCGGTATGATTCCGAAAATTGACAACGCCTTCGATGCACTGCGTTCCGGAGTTCGTGCGGTACGGATCATGAATTCTCTTCATCTGGAAGATCTTGTCAATGGCAAATTAGTTGGTACATTAATCATGGAATAAATGGATAAATATTCAGGAGACTACATTCAGCTACTCGAAAAACTGGTCGAAACACCATCATTCAGCAGGGAAGAAGATAAGACCGCATGGATTTTGAATGATTTTTTTACTTCGAGATCCATCGAAACACATCGTATTAAAAACAATGTCATCGCCAGGAACAAACACTTCGACCCGAACAAACCAACCATATTACTCAATTCCCATCATGACACGGTAAAGCCCGGATCCTCATGGAAAAAAGACCCTTTTACACCCGTAGTGGTCGATGGCAGGTTCTATGGCTTGGGCAGCAACGACGCCGGAGCGTCACTGGTATGCCTCATCGCCGCATTTGTTCATTATTATGCATCACAGAATCTTAAATACAACCTGATCCTTGCTGCCACCGCGGAAGAGGAAATCAGCGGTAAGGACGGGGTAGAATTGGTTCTGCCAGAATTGGGCCCTATAGATTTTGCCATCGTTGGCGAACCGACAAACCTGAAAATGGCTGTTGCCGAAAAAGGACTTATGGTGCTTGATTGCATTGCCAAAGGCAGGGGAGGGCACGCAGCACGCGACGAAGGTGATAACGCCATTTATAAAGCAATGAGGGACATCGAATGGTTTCAGAATTATAAATTCGACAAAACCTCAGACAAGCTGGGTGATGTAAAAATGAGTGTAACTGTCATCAATGCCGGCAGCCAGCACAATGTGGTTCCTGACGAGTGTCGTTTTGTGGTGGACATTCGCAGTACGGATGTTTATTCCAATGATGAAATTCTGAACGTTATAAAGCAAAATGTGACCAGCGATATTGTGGCCCGATCAACGCGATTGCAGCCGTCAGGGTTGAAGAACGATCATCTGCTTTTTGATGTGGCAAAAAAATTGAAACTGGAAACTTTTGGCTCGCCGACACTCTCCGATCAGGCGCTCATGCCTTTTCCATCGGTCAAGATCGGCCCGGGCGACTCTGCTCGTTCGCACACTGCCGATGAATACATTCATCTGAAGGAAATCGAGGATGGAATACAATTATATTTAAATCTTTTAAAAACCATTTTAGTCTGATCATGGCATCACCCGATACCAAACTCTGGCAAAAGAGCACGAATGTTCATGGGGAAATAGAAAAATTCACCGTTGGTCGTGACCGTGAAATGGATATGTACCTGGCTAAATACGATGCCATTGGTTCGTTGGCGCATATCAGGATGCTGGAATCGGTGGGCTTATTGACACAGCCGGAGCTTGATATCCTGTCAAAAGAATTGATAAATATCCATCAACGAATCGGACGAAATGAATTTGTGATCGAGGATGGTGTGGAAGATGTGCATTCGCAGATAGAATTGCTCCTTACACGAGCGCTGGGTGAAGTTGGTAAGAAAATCCATTCAGGCCGCTCTCGCAACGACCAGGTGTTGCTGGATTTAAAACTATATATGCGGGCAGAAATACTCGACATCGCATCATTGGTTGATCAGCTTTTTAAGCGGCTGATTGGGTTGAGTAATCAGTACAAGGATGCGCTGTTACCTGGCTACACGCACATGCAGGTGGCCATGCCATCGTCATTTGGGTTGTGGTTTGGGGCTTATGCAGAAAGTCTTGCTGACGATTTAGCAGTATTAAAAACAGCCTATGATATCGTGAACCGAAACCCACTGGGTTCGGCGGCAGGCTACGGGTCATCTTTTCCGTTGAAGCGGCAAATGACTACGGAATTATTGGGCTTTGAGTCTATGGCGTATAATGTGGTATATGCCCAGATGGGTCGTGGAAAGGCGGAGAAAATACTTTCGAACGCCATGGCAACGATTGCTGATACACTCGCAAAATTTGCCATGGATTGCTGTTTATATCTGAATCAAAATTTTGGATTCATCAGTTTTCCGGAGGAATATACTACCGGAAGCAGCATTATGCCGCACAAAAAAAACCCCGACGTATTCGAACTCATCCGCGCCAGGGCTAATATGTTGAAAGCGCTGCCCAATGAGATTTCCATGGTTACGACCAACCTTCCGTCGGGCTATCACCGCGATTTGCAGATGATTAAGGAAAGCTTGTTGCCGGCCATCGACACGCTGAAATCGTGCCTGTATATGACGTGGTTCATGCTCGAAAAGATTAGAATAAATCCAGTGGCCACCAAGGACGAACGCTATAAATATATGTACAGCGTGGAACTCGTAAACCAATTGGTTCTGGAGGGCATGCCATTCCGCGATGCGTACAAAGAAGTCGGGAAGCGCATCAGTGAAGGCTCGTTCCAGGTGCCGGAAAACCTGCACCACACCCATGAGGGCAGCATTGGCAACCTCTGCAATGAACAAATTTCTATGCGCTTCGACCCAGTGATGCTATTTTTCACAGCAGAATCATCAAAAATCCATATGGCTGAAAACCGCCTTTTGGGAGCCTGATATGATGGTAATAATATTCAGATGTATCATGAGCACCGGTACCCGGGTTAAGTAAATCGTTCGATAAACACAATGAATAAAGACCTGATTTTACGAGAGAGACTGGCCCTTCAACGCACACACCTGGCTAATCAGACCACTTTTCTGGCCTATTTAAGGACATCCATGTACTTCCTGGTTGCAGGATTAAGTCTGGAAAATTTGCTTCAGATCGGGAAGAGTCTGGAATTTCAAATACTTTTTTACGGCATTTCTTCTTCACTCCTGATTTTTGGAATTTTAAACTACTTCATTCAAAGGAAGAGAATAAAGAAGAGTGAAATTCATATTGGAGAGTACAAATCTGATTATCTAAAGCAGGACAATTGACATCGGAAAGCCCATACCGCGGCGGCACATTTACAAAGAATCTTTCCTTCCCCTCTTGACAACACTAATGGCACCCTTTGTGTATATTTTAATCAAAATGAGGATAAAATTCTGATGCCAAATAAAAGAGATATCGAGAACAGAAAAGACATAGAACTTTTAGTAAATACGTTCTATAAAAAAGTGCTCTCAGACGAAGTCATTGCATATATTTTTACCGATGTTGCCAAAATCAATTTTCATGAGCACATGCCAAAAATGTATGATTTTTGGGAATCGACCCTTTTTCAAAATCTCGTCTACAAAGGAAACCCAATGACTGTTCATCTCAATCTAAACATAATGGAGCCATTGAAGAAACAACACTTCGACCGATGGTTATACCTTTTTAATGAAACTGTAGATGAATTGTTTGCTGGGGAGAAAGCATTTTTGGCCAAAACCAGAGCCACGTCTATAGCCACCATGATGCAGACTAAGATCCACCAACAGAACTCGATATCGCATCCGTAAATCCCGTCATTTTATCTCAAATCGCATTCCCCAAAAAAAAGTGAAGACAACCGACGAAGTACCTGCAGTTGTAAGCAGTCATAGAGAAGCGAAATTTCGGACTATCCAATGAAAATATCAGGAACTGAGTGTCGGCCAGAAATCAGCAAAATGAACATAGTAGCTGATAGTAGTTGACAGACAAAATAAGTTCTGTCTAAGTACAAATAATGTCTTGGATTTCAGCTCCTTATTCAAGAAAATGTTGTATATTTAATATAGTCTCAACCTCCAAAAAATTGATGTGAGGTCGTAGGATTTGTTTAACATAAAAAATATAACCTATGAGCAAATTCATCTATTTAACCGCTATCCCTGAAGCACTCATTGCTTCAATGCTTCCTCCAGATAAATTTGGAGAATACCTTTCAAGGGGAACAAAAAAAAGGAACAAGGGCCAGGCAATATTTTTTGAGATCGATCTTGGTCAGATAGAAAAACTTATCGATAAGAACATTCTGGACAAGCGTTGTGTAACAAAACCCGATGGCAGTCCCAAGAGTTCAGTTTATCTCTCTATTTACAAAGCATTGGAAATAATTCCTTTGTCAGCACTTAAGAATCTCTACCTAACTACTGATAATGGACACACCTTGGAAATAAAAAAGACATCCTATCATCAGTCCCCAGAAAATAAGAGCCGGAAGTATCTTTTTCAGGAATTATGTCCAGTCTCGCCATTGATTGCCAGTAATTTGGCTCCGGCACCGTTTTTGAAACTTCTTACTAACGGATCAACACCCATTGTACTGCCAAAGCTGTTCTTTGTTGAATTGAAACTTGGATGATTTGGCGACCAATCCGAATAAGGGATTGATTGATTATATGGCATATGAAGAAGCTGAACACTTGAGAGACTGTCTGGAAATTTTGAATGGTGAACATGACAAACAAATGAAGACCGTTCAGCGGGTTTTCTCTGGGAATCTGCTTTACAGGAGTATAGAAAGCGGGTTTTATATTGGTTCGAAAGATGAAATGTTTTTTTACCGATATCCGACATTAGCTGAACTAGAGAATATTAACTATGAATTTTTCAGGTCGATTTGATATAAATCATGGATAAGATAGAATGTCTTATTTGTAAGATCTGAATATCCGGTGGGAGAATATTTTCCTACATTATGCCTGGCTAAGTTGCTAGTGTTATAACTTGGCACATACTTTCATGTGGGTTGAAAGGCAAAAAGACCCCCTGCTTGGGCCAGGAAGGTCTTTAATGTATTCTGTTCAATTTTCAGAATCGGTAACCTAAAGAAATACCGAATCCTGTATTCTTAACGGATGATTCATCATTAGGCATTATTTCATATTCAGGATTGATTTCCAGCATACCAAGCTGTGCATTTAACTGGACAAAAATGCCACCGGCCATTTCATATCCGAAGAATATGTTGCCGCCTACATCAAGGGGCTTGTAGTAAGGCACAGTCAATGGATCATCCTCTATATCCACAACATTTTTAAATTCAATATCCGGATTCGCTGATATGAGGTCACTTTCGATTTTTACATTGCCCGAAATACCGTAGGCGACATATGGCCCGAGACCAATCATAATATGTCCTTTTCCCAGTAATCCTTTATAGACAAGATTCAAAGGCACCTCCACATACATTAGCTTCGTAGTAGTGCTTAACAAGCTGCCGTTGTTTTTTGCTCCTTTGGTACTGAACATGACACCCGGCTGGAAGTAAAACTCAGGCGCTAATGGAATCTGGATATTTACTCCGACGTGATAGCCGGTTATCAACTCATTTTCCAAAGTATTTCCAGATGCATCTTTTCCGTTTAGATTCTGAAAATTAACACCTCCCAGAATGCCAAAAGATGTCTTTTGTGTGTCCTGCGCATCTACAAATGTCGCAGAAAACAATAGTATGCTTACAATAAAAATTAGTTTCGTTTTCATTTTATTTATGGTTAATAGTTGCTTTAAATTAATTGCTGGCTTCTTTTTCAGCTTCTTCCCTCATCTTTTCATTAGCAGCGATAAGAAACTCCACCCTACGGTTTTTGGCGCGTCCATCTTCGCTATCATTGAGGTATTTTGGTAACTCTTCTCCAAAACCCACCATGGTTATTCGATTATCAGAGATATTTTGTGTGATCAGATAATTGGAAACAGCACCGGCACGTTGCTCGGATAAGCGCTGATTATAGGCCGTGCTTCCCTTACTATCTGTATGTCCCTGAATTTCAATATCAGTATCAGGATAGCCAGCGAGGATTTTAACCAGTTTGTCAAGGTTGGCTCGTGCATCGCCGGTCAAATTTGATTTGTCGAATCCAAAAAGAACATTGCTGTTAAATTCCACAACGATCCCTTCACCAACACGGTTCACCGTTGCATCGGGAACGGTTTTGGCGATTTCCTCGGCCTGTTTGTCCATCTTATGTCCTATAACAGCACCCGCAGTGCCACCGACAGCAGCTCCGATGATAGCACCCAGGGCAGTATTACCTGCCGCTTTTCCAATCACGGCACCGGCTGCCGCACCACCTCCGGTCCCGACTATAGCGCCTTTCTGTGTCTTATTTAAAGCACAGCTACTAAACATCATGACGGCAATAGCAATCATAATCAATTTGAAATTTTTCATTGTCATTTTTTTATATGATAAAGTCTTTATGTGTATCCATTTTTTTAATGATTATCAAATCTTTCTGCTTGGAATTGAATGGGTTAACGAATTTTCCTATTCAAAACTATGTTGCTGAAATGAATAATAAACCCTAAAAGGCCTGTTTCATTTGCCATCAAAGGTGGATAGCTCCGGTTGAAATAGTATTACAAAACTTTGGCTGAGTTTTACATGATTCACTGATAATAGACTATTTGCAGGCCTTTGGATACAGATCGTAAGCCAGCCAACAGAGAAGCGTAGTAATTATTGAGGATTGACCAACTGGTCCGAGATCAAATTGATCCATGTGGCAGGGATACTCTATGCGAGAATAATGTAATTCTTCATTTTAAATCTGTAAAATTTCCTAATCATGTTGAGATTAATTTTAAATTGAATAATTCCTGTATTATTGACATGTTATGACACCAGAAAACCATTTTATAACCAGAAGTGGATGCCTAAGAGCAGCAGTTCTTGGCGCAAAATGATGGAATTATTTCAACAACAAGCTTGGCTATAGGAGTTGCTGCCGCAAGTTTATCAAGAGAACCTATCATTTTGGCTACTTTGGCCGGATTGGTTGCCGGCACCTTGTCAATGGCAGCTGGAGAGTATGTTTCCGTGAGTTCGCAGGTGGATGTTGAAACTGCAGATTTAAAAAGAGAAAAAACTGAGCTGCATCGAATACCCGAGGAAGAACTTATTGAACTGGCAGAAATATACAAAAAAGAGAGGGTTGCCAATCGATTTGGCAATGCAAGTGGCAAGCGAGCTCACCCGACACAATGCTTTGGAAGCTCACGCCAGGGATGAATTGGGCATTAATAATATGACAAAGGCAAAACCACTTCAGGCAGCTTTTGTCTCGGCACTATCTTTTATTACCGGTGCCGCTTTTCCACTCTTAATTTCTGCTTTAGCACCATTAAAACAACTTATCGTCTACGAGTATGGGTTTTCAATACTATTTTTAGCAATATCAGGTGCGCTCGCCGCTAAAGCAGGTGGGTCATTAATGTGGAAGTCTGTATTGAGAATTTGCTTATGGGGAACGTTTGCCATGGTTGCTACCGCTTTGGTTGGTTATATTTTTGGAACCACGGTGAACTGAAAAAAGTGCTTTAATTCTACCTCAGTCCCCATTAAGTGATACACAACAGAGCCAGGTCAATAAATGTGTGAATGATATAACTTATACCCACAAATCTGTAAAACTTCCAGGTCCGAAGGCAGCTAACTTTAATTTGTTTTGGCGGTAAGTTGGTAGAGACCGTCAGTGTAAGCGAAGACAAAAATTTACGTTCATGAAAAATATCCTATTAATCACTCTTATTGCCAGTCTGCTGACTGGATGTTTGTTAAATGTGGTAACCGGCCGAAAGCAACTGAGCCTTGTTAATGAGTCAGAGTTACAGCTTATGGCAACAAGCCAATACAATACATTTCTGGAGGAAAGCAAGGTAGTGAACTCCGGGAAAGAGGCAAACATGGTAGATCGTGTTGGTGGTAGAATTGCCAATGCGATAACATCGTACTATACAAATAAAGGAGATGCTGTCGTGCTTGATGGCTATACCTGGGAGTTTAACACGGTGGATAGCGAGGAAGTAAACGCCTGGTGTATGCCTGGTGGAAAAGTAGTAGTATATACAGGAATACTACCCGTAACCCAAACGGAAAACGGACTAGTCATTGTTATGGGGCATGAGATTGCCCATGCTGTAGCCAAGCACGGCAATGAACGAATGAGCCAGGCTATGGTTCAGCAATTGGGAGGAGTGGCATTGCAGGTCGCAATAGCACAGCAACCTCAACAAACACAGGAATTGTTTATGACGTCATTTGGTATTGGCAGTCAGTTGGGTGCAATATTGCCCTGGTCCCGGCAGCAGGAAACGGAAGCCGATAAATACGGATTGATTTTCGCCGCCATGGCCGGATATGACCCGCGGGAAGCAATTCCCTTCTGGCAAAGAATGGCTGCAGAGAGCGGAGGTAGCCCGCCAGAATTTTTAAGCACACACCCTTCTGACGAAACAAGAATAAAAAAGTTGAACCAGTTTATGCCGGAAGCTATGAAATACTACATTAAGAAGAAATAATGTAATAGCGAATCGAATAAAAAATAAGGTGTAAATCAGCAGGGTCCCAACGAAATGTGGATGATCGGATCATGGATACCCGGCCCAAATAAGACGCTCGGGTTGGAGTAATTGAAAATTAACCAAATCAAAAATAGATGAAAATTCAATTTAATACAGTGAAAAATATATTTGGCGGTGACAAGTTCAGGACATAGGTTACCATCCTTATATCTGAGGAATTGAGCAGGTTTAGCCAGCAAATCACACGATTGGAAATTCATATATCGGGCGAAGATTGCAATAAAACCGAACAAAATGATAAGCGATGTATGATCGAAGTGCGATTAAAAGGTATGCAGCCCATAGCTGTTACAGATACAGCAAATAGTCAGGTGCAGGCAGTTAAGGGAGCGACGGACAAGCTTAAGAATTCCTTGAGAACTATCCTTGGGCGTCTGGAAAACCATCAATCAACCAACAAAAACAAGGTGTGAGTTTATTTGTGAGCAGGAAGAATATGTTGAAATATACCTTATTCATTCCTCATACAAAATAAAAAATAGTGGAGCTGGCGGGAGTCGAACCCGCGTCCAGTTAGGGAAGCAATATATCCTCTACATGTTTAGTTACTGCTTGGTTCTCGGATTAAGCCGGTCAGCAACAACCTACTTTTCTCCAAAGCTGCTTTGAGTTTCGCCAAAAACCCACAGCGGAGTTTATAGCTAGTCTATCCTTTTCGACACCCCTTGATCCTCCCCGGTCAGACGAAGGAAGGAGGGATGTGGCCCGGCACCCATCTTATGGGTGAACCGATTAAGCCTGAGGTTTTAACTCTACGTTAAAACTAGGCGGCCATGGCGTAAGTATTTTCGCCATTTATTGTTCGCGCGAATTGTTCACAGGTGTACACACACCACCTGACATGCAGACATACCTCTCGCGCCTACTGTCAAATCCAGTCAGCCCCAATAATTCAAAGAACTTTTTTACAAAGGTAGTTCATTTTACGGCAATCAGGACAAGGAGTTTGGATAAATGGCAAAATTCCAGGTATTTCATTTGAAATTGTGTCGGTTCAGTTCTTTTTGATTGGACTGTAACGGCGATAATGAATAAGTTTTTTAATTTGCAGCCATGAGCAATTTCATCGTTTCAGCGCGTAAATACCGACCCAGGGGATTTGAAGAAGTAATAGGTCAGGAACATATCACTACGACCCTTCAAAATGCCATTGAAAGCGATCAACTGGCTCAGGCTCTTCTCTTTTGCGGTCCGCGGGGTGTTGGAAAAACAACCTGTGCGCGAATTGTTGCTAAGCTGATCAATGGCTTTGACACGAAAGAAACGGAAGGAGCTAATCCAATGAACATCTACGAACTCGATGCCGCATCGAATAATTCCGTTGATGATATCCGCAATCTTATCGATCAGGTTCGTTATCCGCCCCAGTTTGGAAAATACAAGGTATATATTATCGATGAGGTTCACATGCTGTCCAACGCGGCATTTAATGCATTTTTAAAGACGCTCGAAGAACCTCCTCGTTATGCCATATTTATTCTTGCCACCACGGAGAAGCACAAGGTAATCCCGACCATACTTTCCCGGTGTCAGATTTATGATTTCAACAGGATTCAAAACAGTGACATCGCCGATCATCTGCGCGAAATAGCCAAAAACGAAGGTATAGAAGCCGAAGACGAGGCGTTACACCTTATCGCTCAAAAGGCTGACGGCGCTTTGCGCGATGCGCTTTCCATATTCGATCTCATCGTCACCTATTCCTCGGATAAGCGCATTACCTACGAAAATACCATCAACAACCTGCACATTCTGGACTATGATTACTATTTCAAAGTCACGGATCAGTTATTGCAAAAAGACCATGGCGGTGTGCTGCTGACTTTTGATGAGATTTTGAATAAAGGTTTTGAAGGACACAATTTCATTGCCGGTCTCAGCGAACATCTCAGAAATCTGATGGTCGCCCGCGATGTGGCAACCGTTGGATTACTTCAGGTAAGTGAATCCGTCAAAAAGCGCTATCTGGAGCAATCAAAGGCCATTACCAATTCCTATCTGCTTTCTGCCCTGAACATCACCAACCAATGCGATTTATCGTTTAAAAGCAGTAAAAACCAGCGGCTGCATGTAGAACTCACGCTGATGAAACTGGCGCATATGCCGTCCTTTATTTCCGCAACTGCGCTTGCCGCAGATGAAATAAAAAAAAAAGTCTGAGCTTAGCCGTTGAGCCGTCGGTACCGATCAATAAACCTTCCGAAAAACCAGTGCGACACGGTGATTGAACCGGTCAAGCCAGTGATAAGACCGGTGGTCGAGCGACCGAAGCAGGGTATTGGTACTATAAAAAAAACCGGGCACTTACCCGATATTTCGTTAATCAGGCAAAATATTTCTAAGGTTGAGGAAGAGGTAAAAGAAGCCGCCTCCAGATTGAAAATTCAGCGGTTTCTGTTGAAGAATTGAAATCAGTCTGGCAAAAGTTTACTGAAAAGCTGAAAACTGAAGGACGCGAACGGGAATACAATACGATCAATCAGAAGGTAATTTTTGGCGAGGACCTGTCGGTTAACCTCACGCTTTCCAATAGTTTTCAGGCTATCACGATTGAAAGCCTTCAGCAGGAATTGCTGGCTTTTTTACGGGGTGCGTTAAAAAATTCATCCATTCGCCTGCTCGTCGAAATTGAAAAAACCGAAGATAAGAAGATGATTTATACGAATTCTGAGAAATACGAATACCTCTCTAAAAAATACCCAAACCTTCAGGCACTTCGATCGCGATTTGAGTTGGACACGGATTTTTAAAGTTCGACTAACGAAAAAGCAAGTTGGAGCCCAGCAATTCTTGAATTTAACCACGAAAAACTTTTCTTTGCGCCAATGAAAATCCAAGTGAATTGAACACCGGCCTTTGGGTTATACTCTATCTCGCGATAACACTACTTATAGGTGTTTTCAGTGCACGGTTCGTGAAAAATTCAGCCGATTTCATGAATGCAAGTCGCAAGGTGCCTTTTCTGCTGAGCAGTTTTGCTTTGTTTGCCTTATGGTTTGGCTCTGAAACAGTTTTTGGCGCAACTTCAGAATTCATTCACCACGGATTGCTGGGAGTTATTGAAGACCCTTTCGGTGGATTTCTTTGTCTTTTTCTTTTTGCATTGATTTTTGTAAAACCGCTATACCGGCAGAATATTCTCACATTAGGCGACCTATTTAGAAAAGCCTATGGCCGACGAATCGAATACGCATCATCGCTGTTCATGCTGATTACTTTTTTTGGGTATGTTGCAGCACAGATTATCGCCCTGAGCATTCTTTTCGAATCGGTATTCGGTTTGGATGGTAACACGGGAAAGCTGGTCAGCGCCGCCATTGTTGCCTTTTACACATCGGCTGGTGGAATGTGGGCGGTTTCAATCACTGACTTTATACAAAGTATAGTGATAGTGGCCGGACTCCTGTTTTTGAGCATTAGTCTGACACAACAGGTAGATATCAATTCTGTGCTTGTGGCGCCGAAAGCCGGTTTTTTTGATTTTTTCCCCAATAAATCCAATCAGCATTCCTGGCTTGACTACACAGCGGCCTGGCTGACACTCGGCTTAGGCTCACTGGCCTCACAAGATATTTTCCAGCGTGCCAATGCGGCCAAGTCCGAAAAAGTCGCTGTGCGATCGACCTATTTTGGGGCGATTCTGTATTTGCTCGTTGCCATGCTGCCCCTGTACTTGGGACTACTTGCCCTGAAAATCGAACCTCAAATGGCATTAAATAACAGTCAGAATGCATTGGTGGGTCTCGTGTCACTTCATGCTCCATTCTGGTTGCAGGTACTTTTTTATGGGGCGTTAATTTCCGCTATTTTCAGCACATGCAGTGGCGCACTACTGGCTCCTTCTGCGATTCTGGCAGAAAACCTGCTAAAACCCATGCTCTTTCCTCAGGCCAGCGACAAGACTTTTCTGTATATTTCCCGTACGTCGGTGATAATAATTGCAGCGATCTCAACGGCCCTGGCTTTTCAAAGCGACAGTATCTACCACCTCGTGTCGCAGTCATCCGCTCTGGGGCTGGTTTCTATCCTTGTACCCATGGTGATGGCGCTATTTCATAAAAATCCCAGCAGAGCGGGGGCTTTTCTTTCCATGGGTCTGGGACTGTTTTCGTATTTGATTTTTGAATACGTGATTACAGGCGTTGTCGTGCCGCCTATGTTTATCGGATTTGGTTTCTCTTGTGGTGGCATGATGGCAGGGATGTTGTTTGATCGATTTTATTCTCTTGGTAACAAACAATGAATTGAGTGGTAGAATTATATTGCATAAAAATCCAATGAAAACAGGCGCCTATAATATTTCGTTTAAAAAAAAGTTAAAAAGCTTAGGGTAAATTACTACTTAGGAGTCTCTTATATATGAAATGATTGTTAGGCCGTTGATAGACTTTTTGAATCGAAACACCGTGCTGCAAAAGATAATTCATATAAAACCCATACTGCTCCCTGTATTGCTTGGGTGTTGGTTTAACACTTTTGCACAGACTAGGGATGGTGAAATCGGCCAGGTGAACGACCATCGGGAAAATGTAATCATTAGCATCGATGAAGCGGGTGCCCTGAAAATTGAGTCCAGAATTTCAGAGGAGGTACAATACTTCAATGATAATGCAAAGCTGTTTGGAGAAGAAGCTGTCAGTTATTCGGCATCTTTTGCAGAAATCACCGATATGCAGGCAAGTACCAGCGTCCCGACCGACAAAAGCAACAAGTATAAAAAAATCGCTGTAACGGATTTCATAAAATCGGATAACCGCTCAGATGGCGTCTTTTACGATGATCAGAAGAAAATATCCTTCATTTTTCCAGCACTTCAGGCAGGAGCCATCACCTCTTTTTCATATACTAAAAAGTACTTCGAGCCCAGACTTTGGGGTCATTTTCTTTTTTCATCGCTTTTTCATGTTAAAAATTGCGTTTATACCGTCACAGCGCCGACAACGATTCGTCTGAAATATAAAGTCTTCGGTGATGATAAAAGCCAAATCGAGTTCAGACAGGAACAGAAAGACAAAAATACCGTGTACACCTGGGAAGCGCATGATATTGATAAAATCACGTTGCCTAAAGGCGCTGACGGCATCTGGCACGACGAACCACATCTTATCATTTATGTAGAATCATTTACTTTTAATGGCGCGGAACATTCGGTGCTCCGCAATATCAACGATCTCTATACCTGGTACCACAGCTTCACAAAAGGGCTGGAAGATGAAAACAAGGATGGGTTAGCGGATTTAGTGGCCAGCATTGTTGAAGGTAAGAGCACGGAAATCGAAAAGGTAGAAGCGATCTATTACTGGGTTCAGCAAAACATAAAATACATTGCGATTGAAGATGGGCTGGGTGGATTCAAGCCAAGGACAGCAAATACGGTCTTCACGCGACGTTATGGCGACTGTAAGGACATGAGCAACCTGTTATATAATATGCTCGGCATGGCCAATATACAATCGCACCTCACATGGATTGGCACCACGCGGATTCCATACAGTTATGAGGAAGTTCCTACACCTATGTCGAGCAATCATATGATTTGCACCTATAAGAATGACGGTAACTATTACTTTCTCGATGCCACCGATCAATACAACAAACTCGGCATTCCTACAACCCACATTCAAGGCAGGGAAGCCTTGATCGACATGGGCAACAATGATTATGAAATTGTTCCGGTGCCGGTTGTTTCCCCTGAATTGAACCAGGTTATTGATTCGGCAACGATTGGTGTAGTGAATAAGAGGATATCCGGCTCCGGTAAAACATCCTTCCGCGGATACAACCGATTGGCTATCACCAATAACCTCGAAAATCTGAATAGTGTGGCCAAGCAAAACTTCCTGACTGCACTGCTTCGCAAAGGCAACAATAAATTTTCTTTGAGCACGGCAAATACTGAATATCTGGCCAATAAGAATCATGATTTAGTCATAAACTATGATTTTACGATCGATGATTACCTAATTCAAAATCAGGACGAAATATTGCTAAATCCCCATGTGAGCAAGGATTTGGCAAATTCGTACATCGATACGAGTATGGTTAAAACAAGTATTTACTACCCGTTTAAGAACATATCGGCCAATGTACTCACAATTCAGATTCCGGCTGGCTATCGGGTTTCGTATGTGCCGGAGAATAACTCTTATGCCGGGGATGATTTTAGCTATAAACTGGATTACCGGCACGTTGGTGACAAGCTCATCGTTGAGCAAAAAATAACTTTGAATACATTAAAGATCACACCGGATCAATTCGATGAATGGAACACCATGGTAAAAGGGCTGTTTTCCGCTTATCGGGAATCCGTTGTAATGCAGAAGAAACATTGACCATGATCAGAATATCGACAAACACCAGAAGTACAATCCATCTGTTTGGCCTTCTCTTAATATTAACTCTGCCCGTTAAAGCGGCGCCACTTTTTTATGAGGCATACGACTGGAGCGAAAAGCCTGAATATCAAGCTGATCGATGAACCTGGCCAAAATGTGGTTTTCCTGAAAGATATGAAGACCATCGAGTTTTTTTACGATGAGGAATTTAATTCATTGGTTCAGTATTACACTGTTCATAATAAAATACAGGTGAATGCTCATGAGGCGATAGAAATTTATAATAAGCATTACATAGCCACAGCCAGAGTGCTGGGCATTGAGGACCTTCGCGTGCGGGTGATAACGCCAAATGGTGTAAAAGAAATTGACGAAGTAGATTTGAAAGATTATGAGGGTGAGGATAAATATTCATCCTACAAATACTTTGCGATTGATGGTGTGGAAATTGGCTCGCAGATCGAATTTATCTACACCTTGAAAATGGTACCTCAGTTGGAAGGAAGCCGTGAATTATTTCAATCAGATGAGCTTAAACTCAACAACGACTTTCATATCTATTGCGAGGATAAAATCCACTTCAACCTAAAAAGCTACAATGGATTTGCACAAGTAGTACTCGATACGGCAACGGAAGGTAAAAACCATTACAGCGCCAGCATGGACCGGATCGAGCCATTGCGACCGGAACCATATGGACCCTACCAGAACAGTCTTATGAGGGTAGAATACAAAGTGTCGTATATAGAGCCGGCCAATGATGTGAAGCTCTATACCTATGATCAACTGGCTAACCAGCTCAACACCTATTTTCTGGAAGAAATTTCTAAAAAGAGTATTGCCAAACTCAAAAAGCTCTCACAGGAATTGAAATTGAGCAGCCGTAGCGAGGAAGAAAAAATCAGGACAATTGAAGATTACATAAAGCGGAATATCTCCATATCGGAAGCCGCTACTCAAGATCCGGAAAATATTGAATTGATCCTGGAGAAAAAAGTTACGAACCAGCGTGGAGTGATGAAGCTCTTTGCCTGGCTTTTTAGTACAAACCAGGTTGATTTTCTATTGGGACTCACTTCCGACAGATCACGTGTGAAGATGGATTCCGAGTTTGAGTCTTATAACTGGCTCGAAAATTATCTGTTTTATTTCCCTGGAATCGATAAGTACATGGCGCCTACCGAAATGCTCTTCCGGCTTGGCTTTATCCCGTATAACTGGAGCAATAACTATGGATTATTCATAAAGAGTGTGAAAATCGGAAATACCTCAGCAGGCATAGGGGAGATACGCTTCATTGAGCCGCTGCCCTATGATGCAAACGAAGATAAAATCAACGTGAATGTGAAAATTGATGGTGACTTTGATGCGCTTAAACTCTTTATTAACCGCGAAATGAGCGGGTACAACATTTCTTTTATTCAGCCGGTGTTTGATCTTGTCCCCGAAAAAGAAAGAAAAATGGTTATAAACGAGTTGCTGAATATTTCAGATAAGGACGTTGTGCTTGATGAGTTCAATATGGAAAACTCCTCTCTCGAAACCTTTTATCAAAAACCATTGATTCTCCATGGCGTGGTTACCACATCGAATTCATTTTTTGATAAGGCCGGCAACCGATATCTGCTAAAAATCGGTGAACTTATTGGCAATCAGGTGGAAATGTACCAGGAGGAAGATCGAAAGCTGCCCGTGGAAAATGAGTACAACCGCAATTATGAACGGACTATTTCATTTAATATTCCGGAAGGCTACGAAGTAAGAAACCTGGACGATCTGAATATGGACCTGGTATATAAGGACAAAGATGGCCAACTGTCCATGGGTTTTCAATCGAATTATACGATGGCCGGAAACGAAGTGAAGGTGACCATAAATGAGTTTTATAAATCACTGGAATACCCGCTGGAACAGTTCGAGGATTTTCGCAGGGTGATCAACGCTGCCGCCGATTTTAACAAGAAGGTACTGATTTTTCAAAAAGGGTAGCTTTGCGATTTTGTGGTAAACATTTACCGGGCCGGTTGGTTTATACCTAAAACCAATAAAAACGCGTCTAATGATAATTCGGTCAATATCTTCGATATTGCTGCTCGGTGGGTTAATGGTAACTTCAGCATGCGCTCAAAAACAAGATTCAAAACCATCTACAATGAACGATTCAAATGAAAAAAGTCTGGCAACTTTCGGGGCAGGATGCTTCTGGTGTGTGGAAGCAATATTTCAGCGGGTTGAAGGGGTAGATACGGTAGTTTCTGGCTATGCAGGTGGACATGTTAAAAACCCATCCTATAAAGAAGTTTGTCAGGGAACAACGGGTCATGCTGAAGTTTGTCAGCTAACGTATGATCCATCTGTCGTCAGTTTTGAAGAGTTGCTGGAAATATTCTGGAAAACCCATGATCCCACAACGCTCAACCGGCAGGGCAATGATGTAGGAACACAATACCGCTCGGCTATTTTTTATCACGATGAGCACCAGAAAAATATCGCCACAGCATATAAAAAGAAGCTGAATGAAGCCAATGCCTTTGGAAAACCTGTAGTCACTGAGATCGTGCCATTCAAAGATATGTATATCGCGGAGGACTATCACCAAAACTATTTCAATGAAAACGGCTCCCAGCCGTATTGCAATTTTGTAATCCTTCCCAAGGTGGAGAAGTTCGAAAAGGTCTTCAAGGATAAGGTAAAAGACTGATTTGACTTATTCATTATCAGCCTTTCCTCTAAAAATATTATCCACTATATTCCTTTAGGTCTCAATTGTTTCGTGGCAATTCTTTTAATTGCTGAATATCAGGATATTACCATAGGTTGATTCGTAGAAAATAGTTACTGAACAACATTTGCAAATGATAGTTAACTGCCCTTAAATTTGACGGCATTTGCTTATTTATTTCGAAACATTTTTTCCGCATCATCAAAGGTATTCATTATGAAATTTAAGACAATTCTTTTGTTCTCGCTCCTCCTTGTCGGTCTGTCATTTGATGCCATGGCGAAGGATAGTACAGGTGGTTTGGCAATTGCCGGCATCCAGTTGGAATTTATAATTTTTGGTCTCACACTGGTAGGGGTGGCCATATTTCATCATAAGGTCATGTATGTAGCTCTGACTGGACTGACTGCTATTCTTATTTACAAATACTTATTGATTGATGGTTTCTCTATTTTGGAACATATCACCGGTGATGAACATGTAGAAGGCGAATGGCGCATTCTCCTGAACCTACTTGGATTGCTATTTGGATTTGCCATACTAGCCAAGCATTTTGAGGAATCGCATATTCCGGAAATTTTACCAAAATACCTGCCTGATAAGTGGTATGGCGGATTGATACTTTTGTCGATAATCTTCATTCTATCCTCATTCCTAGACAACATAGCTGCGGCTATGATCGGTGGCACCGTCGCGATGGTGGTATTTCAGGGAAGAGTGCACATGGGATTTCTGGCAGCAATTATTGCGGCGAGTAATGCGGGTGGGTCAGGGAGTGTGGTTGGCGATACCACCACTACGCTTATGTGGATTGACGGGGTGAGCCCGTTTGATGTTGTCCATGCCTTTATTGCCGCTATTGCAGCGCTATTTGTATTTGGCACTATTGCAACTTTTCAGCAATATCGGCATCAAAGAATCGTCTATGATGAAACACACTCGCACAAAATTATTTGGAAGAAGATCTTGGTTGTCATCTTGATACTTGCAGGCACGATATTGACTAATTATTTACTTGATTTTCCAGCGCTCGGAGTATGGGCGGCAATCTTGCTTGGAGCACTTTTTACAACCACTCCATGGCATGAGCTGAAGAAAGTATGGCAGGGAACCATATTCCTCGTAGCCCTGGTAACCTGCGCCTCGCTCATGCCTGTGGATGAACTACCTCCTGCCACATGGCAAAGCGCTTTTTCATTGGGCTTTATTTCGGCCGTATTTGATAACATTCCGCTCACCAAATTGTGCCTTGACCAGGGTGGATATGATTGGGGCGTTTTGGCGTATGCTGTTGGTTTTGGTGGTTCCATGATTTGGTTTGGCTCTTCCGCTGGCGTTGCCTTATCCAACATGTACCCTCAAACCAAATCGACAGTAAAATATCTTAAAAATGGCTGGCACGTAATTATTGCTTACGTCATTGGGTTCTTTGTTTTATTCTATACAATTGGCTGGCACCCTCATGCACCACACAGGAAGGAACATATGTCCCCGGCCCAGGTTGAAATTAGCGAGTAACTCAGACAAATTATCTTGCTCCCGGTAAGGCATGTCGATCAGAAGGCAGTGCCCCGTGATTCATTAATCAATTCCTTTAAATTATAAGGTTAAGAATTCCATACTATTGGAAATATAACCCGCTGGCTCTTATATTTGATCCGAAGGCATTTTTTCCGGATCTGATTTTAAACAATAAGACTACTATCATGAAATTAAAAAAAATCGCATTGGTACTATCGTTAATAGTGGGGGTGGCATTCAGCGCCATGGCGCTCGATAGTGAGAAGGGCTTATCAATAGCCGGCATTCAAATTGAATTTTTGTTTTTTGGACTTACACTGGTCGGTGTAGCCATTTTTCATCACCGGGTCATGTACGTTTCACTCACAGGGCTCGCGGTCATTCTTATTTATAAGTATTTGTTCACCCCAGATTTTTCATTTGTTGACCATCTCGTAGGAAATGAACATCATGAAGGTGAATGGCGAATTTTGGTAAACCTAATTGGCTTATTGTTTGGTTTTGCCGTGTTGGCCAAGCACTTTGAAGAATCCAAAATACCAGAAATCCTTCCTAAATACCTGCCGGATAAGTGGTATGGTGGATTTGTACTTTTGATCCTGATATTCATTATGTCGGCGTTCCTGGACAACATCGCAGCTGCTATGATCGGAGGCACTATTGCCATGGTGGTTTTCAAAGGAAATGTACATATTGGGTTTCTTGCAGCTATTATCGCAGCGAGTAATGCGGGTGGCGCGGGAAGCGTGGTAGGTGATACGACTACAACGCTCATGTGGATCGATGGCGTTAGTCCTATCGCTGTATTACCAGCCTTTATCGGTGCTTTTGGTTCTTTAATCGTATTTGGGAGTGTAGCAACCATTCAACAATTCAAACATCAGCGAATCGTATTTGATTCAGAGCACGAGCATAAAATCAATTATAAGAAGCTCTTTGTCGTTGCTATGATACTTGCCGGTACCATTCTCACCAATTATTACCTTGATTTTCCGGCTGTTGGCGTGTGGGGTGGAATTTTGCTGGGCGCAATAATCACGACTACACCATGGAGCGAACTTAAACATGCTGCACCGGGCTCCATTTTTCTCACAGCTCTTGTAACGTGTGCTTCTTTGATGCCTGTGGATGAACTTCCGGCAGCTTCCTGGCAATCTGCATTATCACTTGGATTCATTTCCGCAGTATTCGACAATATTCCATTGACAAAGCTTTGTCTGGACCAAGGCGGCTACGACTGGGGCGTATTGGCCTATGCAGTAGGTTTTGGCGGATCGATGATTTGGTTTGGTTCGTCAGCTGGTGTAGCATTGTCGAATATGTACCCGCAGTGTAAATCCACTGGTAAATATCTGAAAAGCGGATGGCACGTTATTGTTGCATACGTCATCGGATTCTTCATCCTGTTGGGTGTAGCGGGATGGCACCCTGACGATCCGCATCGGGAGGAACATCAAAATACAGAGCAAACCGAACAACATTAAGCATTGGTTGGGCTGTCAAAGAATTTTAATTAAATAAATCATATAAAACCCATGGTCGGATCCGATTTGAATTTCCCGCAGGTACTTCTCAAAATTTGCGACGCCAAGTTTCAGATTTTAATTTCATTGACTTTCATTTTGGTCCTGATTTCATGCAATACAGAAAAAAGGCAAGACTCCGTTGCTGAATTGAATCATGGTATTTTGTCCATATCCTCATCGGGTTTTAGCGGCGACAGTGTGACTCAATATTCATTGACCAACCAAAATGGGATGGAAGTACGCATTTTGAATTACGGAGGGATTGTAACCCACCTGTTTGTTCCTGATAAAGATGGTGTATTGGAAGATGTAGTCCTTGGTTTTGAGAACCTTGCGGATTATTTGGAAAAATCACCATATTTTGGAGCCATCGTTGGCAGGTATGGCAACCGGATAGCCAAGGGAAAATTTACGCTGAACGGCCAGGAATATTCGCTGGCTCTGAACAATGGCCCCAATCATCTTCACGGTGGCATCAAGGGTTTTGATAAAGTAGTATGGCAGGGAGAAACCATCAAGACGGATTCAACTGTCGCCCTGAAGCTATTCTATCTCAGCGCTGATATGGAAGAAGGTTTCCCCGGAAATTTGTCATGTTATGTTACCTACACGCTGAATAATTCCAATGAATTGAGGATTGATTATGAGGCAACGACTGACAAGCCAACAGTGGTCAACCTCACGCAGCATACCTATTTTAATCTGACGGGGAACACCAAAACCGATATTCTTGGTCATAAAGTAAAGATTGCATCCAATCATATTTTGCCTGTAGATCGAGGACTGATACCGACCGGAGAATTACTCGCGGTAGAAGGAACTCCTTTTGATTTCAATACAGAAGAAATTGTCGGGAAGCGAATAGATAACGATCATCCGCAGATAGCGCTCGGCGGCGGTTATGACCATTGCTGGGTTTTGGATGCAAATGAAAGCAACGCTGAGCTCCAATGGGCTATGTCGGCACGTGATACCGTTTCGGGGAGAGTGCTTGAAGTAGCAACAACGGAGCCTGCGGTCCAGTTTTATACCGGCAATTTTCTAACCGGCAACTTTTCCGGCAAATACGGCACGGTCTATAATAAGCGCTTTGGACTCTGTTTCGAACCTGAACACTATCCTGATTCACCCAACCAGTCCGCTTTTCCAAGTGTGGTGTTAAACCCCGGTGAAAAATACCAAACCACCACTATCTGGCGTTTTACAGTCGCACCATAACTATGATTATTCTGAATGAAAATGCCTGATTTTTTTAGAGCATTTGCAGGCAGTAATTTATTCGCGGCAGGAACAACTATCATTTTTGGTGGTTATATTTGATATGTCATATAAATACTTAATATGATAAACCAATGAATAAATTTGTAACATTCCTGCTCCCAATATTCCTGCTTCTTGGCGGTTGTGAAACGACAAAGGACCTCTTGGATGTAAATTTCGACACAACACTTACCAAAACAATACCGGTGGTGGTTACGTCAACAGACGAAATGACGACTTTTGTGGTACTTGACGCTACAACTGATCCGGAGATCATGAAGTACGCTAACAAAATAAAGTCTTACGAAATAACCGATTTGAAGTTTGCCATCGAAAATTACAATACTTCAATCACCTCGGAAATATATTTTAATGGCGTGGTTGGATTTAGTGATATATCAGCCGGTACACTGGAAAAATCTTGTCCTTTAAGCCCAGTGAACATAACCCTTTTTGCAGGAACAGGTGATTTTGCCGTGCAGCCATGCACGAATCTGGCAAATGATTTAGCCGAATTGTTAGCAGCAGAAAACGCATTAAAAATTTATCTTAAAGGCACATTTTCCCAGGCGCCACTTACCTTTAATCTACTTGTTACGGTGAAGGTAAAGATCATAGCAAATCCTCTGTAGCCACTCCCTATGATTCTAAATGAATCGTTTAAGCGACTCTCTCAAGATGAACTGGAAAAACTGATCATGATTCCGGTATGGATTACTTTGTTGATAGCCGGAGCCGATAGTGAATTTACCAAAGCAGAAATAAAACGGGCTGTTAAAATAATTGGTGAAAAGGCAAAAACCGGCGGTGTTTTGCTGGGCAGTTACTATGAATTGGTAAGGAAAAAGTTTGAGATGAACGTAAAGGGATACATTTTAATGTTGCCCAGAAGAGTCCCTTCACAATGATTTTGTAATTAGTAAAATCGCAGGTGTAAATGATTTACTTAAAAAATTGCCTAAAGACCATGCCGTTGAGCTCTATACCAGTTACAGAGATTTGGCAACTCAGGTGGCAAAGGCTTCCGGAGGTTTGTTTGGCTTACTCTCCGTTTCTTATTCGGAATCAAAATATCTCGACCTCAAAATGATCGATAATCCGGCAGAATCAACTCTCCTGAACCCAATTTATGGTATTTCTCTATCGATTCGTTTTTCTCGTCTGGGTTACTTTTTCAATTCAGTTTTTTTTGAACATCAACCTCAGTTTTCTGGGTATTCTGCCCCGGACTACTCATGGGCTTATCGGGATTTTCACTGCCCCAATGATCCATGGAAACAGCGTACATATCATTTCCAATACCATTCCTCTTCTCTTTCTCGGTTGGGCTTTGTTTTATTTCTATGAATCCAAAGCAAAGCAAATATTCATCATTTGTTATTTCGGAACCAACATACTCGTATGGCTTTTCGCGCGGCCATCGCTGCATATCGGCGCCAGCGGTTTGGTGTATGGGATAGCGTTTTTTCTGATTTCATACGGCATTTTCAAAAAGGATTTTAAGGCGCTTTTGATCTCCATCGTGGTGATTTTTTTCTACGGTAGTCTGGTATATGGGATATTACCATACCAGCCTGGAATATCATGGGAATCCCACTTATTCGGGGCTGGAGTAGGTGTACTTTCAGCGCTGTTTATCAAACAGATTCCAAAAGGGAAATAGATTATTAATTTAAAAACTTGCTGACGTTCAAACACCTCAAAACAATATTAATCGGAACCGGTTTCCAATTTAATTAACTTAGCAAAATGTCAATAAATGCCATAAGTCCAAATTTCTGCAATAGTCTCGCGGCCTATTCGAGACGGCAAACCATAGAAGTGGCTATCGGTAATCTGCCAATAGGGGGCAACAACCCTATCCGCGTACAATCCATGACGACGACTGATACAATGAACACCATGGCGACTGTCGAACAGTCGATACGGATGATAGAAGCCGGTTGTGAGTACGTCAGGATTACTGCCCCGAGCATCAGCGAAGCTGAGAATTTGGCGAAAATCAAGCGCGAGTTAAACAACAGAGGATTTAATGTGCCGATTATAGCGGATATCCATTTTACCCCAAATGCGGCAGAAGTAGCAGCACGATTGGTTGAAAAAGTAAGGGTAAATCCAGGCAACTATGTCGATAAAAAGAAATTTCAGCAAATTGAATATACGAACAGCCAATATGCAGAAGAGATAGAAAGAATCCGCGAAAGGTTTCTTCCCCTTGTCAAGGTGTGCAAAGAATACGGTACTGCCATGCGCATTGGCACCAACCATGGTTCTTTATCAGATCGGATCATGAGCCGCTATGGTGACACGCCTCTCGGCATGGTGGAGTCAGCGCTGGAGTTTTTGCGTATTTGTGAGGATGAATCCTATTACAACATAGTCCTTTCCATGAAAGCCAGTAATACGCAGATCATGGTGCAGGCGTACCGGCTTCTGGTGAGCAAATTACAAGAAGAAAATTTGAAGCCATATCCATTGCATCTCGGTGTCACGGAGGCAGGAGAGGCTGAAGACGGTCGGATTAAATCCGCGGTGGGCATCGGTACGCTCCTGGAAGATGGACTTGGTGATACCATCAGGGTCTCTTTAACAGAAGATCCGGAATTTGAAATACCGGTTGCGCTGAATCTGGTCAATAGATATAATACCCGGCACAACCACGCAACCATTCAAAAAATTGATGAAAATCCAATAAATCCATTTGTCTATAAACGACGGCTCACTAAAGAGATTGCCAATTTTGGAGGGACAAATGTTCCAAGGGTCATTCTCGATCTCTCAAACGTCTCCATTACACAGTACAGCGAGTTGAAACCAGCAGGCCACATATACAACGAGCGACTCGATAAGTTTATCATGACTGATCAGGGAGCGGATTATGTGTACAGTGGAGAAAAGACCATTCCTTTCATGCTGCCCAATGGTCTTCGCGAGATCGTCAATTATCATGTTTGGAATAAATTGAGTGATAAAAGCGCCCGTTTCCCGCTCATACCATTTCATCAGATCGGATCAATCCACCGATGGAGCGATGGACTTAATTTTATTGAAATAGACGCAGCAGAACTCGATCTGAGTAGCCTTGCAGCAATCAATGGCAAAAGCATCGTTATCCTTCTGCGAACAAAAAATACACATGGGCTTTCCGAGCAAAGGAGATTCTTCATAGAACTCATGAATCGTGGCCTTAATATCCCGGTCGTTATTTGCCGGAGTTATGCAGAAGTAACTGAAGAGCAACTGCTTTTATACGCCTCCACCGATTTAGGCGGGCTTCTGATCGATGGATTAGGCGACGGCTGCATGATTACTTCAAAATCGTCTAAATCCCAGCAGCCTGAAGGCATTGAATTATTAAACAGAACTTCATTTGGCATTCTCCAGGCGGCAAGGACCAGAATGACGAAAACCGAATATATCTCATGCCCTTCATGCGGTCGCACACTATTCGATTTACAGGAAACGACTGCTAAAATCAGGGCAAGGACGGATCATCTCAAAGGCGTAAAAATCGGTATCATGGGTTGTATCGTCAATGGTCCTGGCGAAATGGCTGATGCTGATTATGGATATGTTGGGTCAGGGAAAGATAAGATAACAGACGCTTTATCGCGGAATGAATGTGGTAAAAAGAAACGTGCCGTCGGGAAATGCGGTTGATGAACTCATAGAGTTGATCAAAGAAGATGGCGTTTGGCTTGAAACGGAACAACAACAATAGCAAACAAGATAACTATGCAAAATTCAGGGAATCCTCCACGAAGTTCTGGGCTATTTCTTCCGTAAGAAGAACCCCAATGAACGTCCGAATTTTAACTTGAGAATGATGCACGGGATCAATAAAATCTCTGTTATCATTTTCCTGGCGGGCATCATTTACCTTTCGCTGAAAATGATTTTTCAATGAATATTGAGTCCTTTAGAGAATACTGCATAAAAAAGCCGGGTGTAACAGAAGAGTTTCCATTTGATGAAGTTACACTTGTTTTCAAGGTCGGTGGGAAAATCTTCGCCTTAACTGATCTATTGGAATTTGATAGTATTAATCTTAAAGCTGCCCCGGACCGATCGATAGAACTCAGGGAGCATTATGATGAAATACAGCCCGGGTTTCATATGAATAAAAAACACTGGAATACTGTAAAGACAAGAGGAAAATTACCAGTAGCTTTGTTGAAGGAACTCATTGATCACTCCTATGAATTGGTCTATAACAGTTTGACTCACCGTGAAAAAGTGCTGATTCCTAAGTCATGACCCTGAAGTATTACTTATTTTTTAAATACCGCGCTTAAATTTTTATTTAAAACAGGTGAAATAAATACATGAATTGCTGGTTTTATGGGTTGTACAATCTCATCAAAAAAAGTACATAGTCTTTGGGGTTATATTAAAAAGTGGATATTCGCCCCTTGCTGAGGAATGAAAAGATCAATTACCTACATTTTCTGTTTAACCATCGCTAGTTATTTTGCTGCATGTCAGCAGAAAATGATTTGTCCTGCCTACCATTCCTATTTCATTCTCGACACAGAGGAAACGCGTAAAACCTTCTCCCTTTTCAACGAAGATTCACTTCCCAAAGACACCTGGAAAGTTGACAAGGAGAAATATGGCATCGCCAAATCAAAGCCCTATAATAAAAAGCTTGATGAATTGCGCACGATATCCATGACCTCTGTTTACTTGCCGCTGGAGGATCCCTTCGAGCAATTTCGACGTGAAAATGTCTTAGCCGGTTCCGACGTCTTGATCGACTCGGCATCTGTCCTGGCAAAAAGTCGAGGTGATGATGACTTTCAGAATATTGACCAAATGATTTATCTGCATCATTTTGGCAAATACCTGCCTTCAAAAATATCCAGAGAAGACCAGTTGAAGGAGGATATGATCACCGATGAGCCAATGATCACCGAGGAGCCGCCGGCTGATGTAAAAAAAGAAAAGAAACGTAAGGGACTTTTTGGCAAGAAAAACAAAAAGGATGCGCCAACAGAGATTCCTGAAGACGAGGATCAGGAATGATCGGTCAGTTCAGCGATAACGTTGGGTTGTTGTAGTTTATCTTTTCGTGCAGTTCAAAGTCATACAGGGTGAGTATCCTCAAATAATAGTACGACTCCCAGTAATTCTCAATGGAACTTATGTAATCGCGTTTGGCTTTCTCTCTTTCCTGTAAAGAAATATTAAGATCTGTAATACTGATTTCTCCATTTTGAAATCGTTTAAGCGCAATTTCATATCCATTCTCTGCCACTTTATCCGCTTCTTTGGAAGTTTCCATCTGGTCTTTTAACAGATTAAATTGTTCCACCTGCACGATGACCTCCCTTTCGAAGTTGAGCTTCTCCCGCTCCACATCATAGAGTACCAGGTCACGTCTCAGATTCTGCCAGCTTCACCGCAGAAGCTGATTTACCCCAGTCGAGAATCGGTATATTCACTGCGAGATTCAGTACCTGCTGCTTTTCAGTATTTTCATAAACACCGGTGAGCATATCGGAGTTTTGGGAAGTTCCATAACTGCCGCGCAGAGTGGTGCTGAGACCGGTGCTGCGTTTAGCATACACAAGGTCGCGTTCTGCCTCAATAAGCCGCCGCTCAAATTCAGGCGCTTCTTTGCGGTTAGCCAAAGTCTGCTGGAGCGCCGTTTCCGGACTTACGTAAAACAATGACATTTCGAGCGGTATTATCAGCTCTATCCACGTATTCTGATCCATGCCGATATATGATTTTAGTTCGAAATCGGCGTTTTTCAGATCCATGCCACTGGTGTTCAGGGCCTTTTTTGCGTTGAGTACGGACAATTGAATCCGGCTGAAATCATTTTCTGAAATCTGACCAAGCCGTTTTTTCACTTCAGCAATCTTCAGGTTCACTTCACTATTTTTGAGATTGCTTTCAGCCAGATTATAGTTCGTTTGGATGCGAAGATAGTTGAAGAATCGTGTGGCACTATTGAGTGAAACACGCTCCACCGATTCCACGAATTGTTTCTGTGATTCTTCGTAAACCAGCGGCTCGGTCTTTTTGGCCCAGCGCCAACGGTTATAGGCAAATAGCGGCTGGACAAATCCGATATAAAACGGGGAACCGCTCCATTCAACTGTATTGTTATTGTAATCCTGAACCCTGTAAAGCGATGAGGCTCCATAGACTGTAGTGCCTGACATTGGAACGATTTGTGACAAGGCGAGATTGGCGGTTGTGCGAAGTTGTGATATCTGCTTGAATTCTATACTGCCATCGGGCTGAGTGATCGGCTCATTTTTTTGCTGATAATCCGGCAACATTCCCGATAAACTTAGTTGTGGGCGAAACCCAGCCTGATAGTTTTTCCATCGCCAGAAGTAGTTTACATTGGTGTTTTGATGGTATTTTATCGAAGGCGATTGCTCGATAGCGAGTTGAATCACATCGTTCAAGGTCAGCTTTACCGGGGCGGGTTCATCTTGCCCGTAAGTGTTTATACCACACAGCACACTGGCTAGTGTAGTAATGATCTGAATTCTGATTTTCATGAAGGGGATGGATTTCATCAATTCAACGTTACTTCACTCTTCTTTCTGAAGAAGGACACATCAGAAATAATTACTGTATCCCCAATAGTAAGCCCGGAGCGTACCTCTACATATTGATCGCCGATAAGTCCCGTTTCCAAGTCTTTCAATAAGGCTAAATCATCTCTTTTTACGTAGGCTTGATTTTGGTTTTTCTCCAACGCGGGACCAGATTTGATTCGCATTACACTATCTCTCTGTTCCACCACAAGCATCAATTCTATGGTCATATTCGGTCGCAAACGCATATTGTTGCTTTCAGAAAGAAACACATCAAACTCAACATTTCCATCCCTGATTGAAGGGCTTACAGTACCTACCTTACCGAGGAATTCAGCGCCATCAACATTGAGAAGCACCCTTTTGCCGGTTTTAGCAATATCCCCGTATGTTTCCGCAATAGAAGCCAGCACTTTAAATGTGGACAAGTCCGACATCCGCACCATTACACGGTCAACACTCACTTTTTCACCAACTTTTCCATTGATCTCCAGGATAATCCCTGCGGAAGAGGCCCTGATTGACATATCCTGAAGTAACCCGGTGAGATTGTTCAGTTGCTTCTGCAACATATCGATTTGGAGGCGGAGACCTTTTTCTTCAGCAGCAAGTTGCCGGAGGCGGATTTCATTTTTAGTGAGAATGGTAGACAGATCTTTTTCGGCCAATGTGAGTTCTTGTTTTGTCTTTTCCACTTTGGCAGGGGAGATGCCACCGACTTCGAGTAGTTGTTGCTGATCGGCCAGTTCCGATTTTATGGAAATGATGCTAAGGCGCTTTACTTCAACATTGTAATCCAAATCGATCCTGGTATTTCGGGCATTTAAAATTGTTTTTTCGAGGTTATTATTATTGACCTCGATCTGATCATGCATCTGATCGAGCTGAACCCGGATGGGCTCATCATCCAGCCTTAGGATTACATCGCCTTTTTCGACGCGATTACCAACACCGTAGACGATTTCAGTGATGATGGACGCCGCAGGACTCAGCAATAATACTTCGTTTTCGGGCTCAATTATACCTTTGCCGGGAACAGATTTGATCACGCTTCCCATTTCTACCGTGGTAGTGAGGAGATCGTGAGAACTCACGGCCGGAGTCAGCGGGTTTTTCCATAAAATGGCGGAAAGCATTGCGCCAACGATGATGATGGAAAGGACCACGACTATTGTTTTTGTATTCATTTGGTTAATTACTTTAAAAAATCCTTGCCTGATTTTATAGTTATCAATTGGATTTAAGAAACCTCCAAACTGGCTTATTGGTACTTCAAGCGTTATTAATACCCTCGAAATTTGGATTCAGGCTACTGTGTCTAATGAATCGCAAAAATAGTCAATTTAACCCGAAGTACCAGATTTTAAGCTCGACTTTAGACCGAAAAACGCATTGAATCCTGACTTTATTCTATGATTTTTGCGACAGACGTCATCTTTATGGTACGGCTTCCATTCTTTGCCTTGACTACTGTGCACACGCCGTTTTCATAAAAGTATTCACAGTAATTATTATCCGGCAGCATGAGTTTATAGTGCCCATTACCGAGGTTTATTATCGACAGGCCGTGTCCGAAACGCTCAGAAAACACATATTTTTCATTCAATGGTTCCCGGAAATAAAGCATCGACACCAAAAACGTATGAGAGATATCGATCTCTTCCTTTTTCCCAAGGTCATTGGTCAGCATCCATTTGCCGGCTGTTGTTGGTCGGATATCGGTAAACTCCCTGGTCTGATCATTTAAAAGTTGAGAATAGGATGACGAACTTAATAACCCATCTTTTTGACTCGTGGTGGTGACCCAGTTGAATTTGTAAAACGGGACTTTTACCTCTGAATTGGTAGTAATAATAGTCGTGTCGTTTTGTTGAATCTGATTAATAATCAGCTTTCCCACCTTTCCGAACCAATGGATGTCATAGACGAGATTGCTCTGGCCATGGACAATAGCTGACACAAAAAAAAGTTGAAGGAATAGGAGCCTGAATGCCACTGCCTGTCGGGTCATGCGGATTGTTTAAAGTATTTCACAAATGTATCATTCGTTTTATTAGGTCCATAATTTGAATCGCGATAATGCTTATTGTGCCTAACTGGTTATTTTTGCGCCAAGCAAATCACAAATCAGCGAAATGAAAACATCGATAGAAATAAGTTATTATCCGCTCACTGAATCCTACCTGAAGCCCATTGGCGAGTTTATAGAGCGACTGCATCAGCACAAGGGAATAACAATCCGCACCAGTGGCATGAGTACCCAGATTTTTGGTGAATATGACGATGTGATGGCGGCAGTGACCAGGGAGATAAAACGGTCATTTGAGTTGCCACATTCAGTTTTTGTCATGAAGGTTATCAATGCAGACCTTCAGGAAATTCCATCCTGATTTTCGGGAACGTGACCTGGATTATCGATCATTATTTTGAGCTGATCGCTGCAGCCATTGGCTTTGTCGCCATTTTCCTGCAGATAAAGCAGCATGTATGGTACTGGCCTGTGAGCATAGTGATGGTGGTTATGTACATTTTTATCTATATCGACGCCAGGCTTTACGCAGATATGTCACTGCAGTTTTATTACCTCGCTGTAAGTTTTTACGGTTGGTACCTGTGGGCTTTCGGCATACAGGTGCAGGATCATACGGAGAAAATCGGTGTAACACGAACTGGACCGTCGCTACTCGTGGGGTTGTTTGCTATATCAATCCTTCTCTTTTTCCTGATTGCATGGATACTGATCAATTATACAAATTCTGATTTACCTTATTGGGATGCGTTTACCACTTCACTGAGCTTTGTGGCTACCTGGATGCTGGCCAGAAAAAAGATCGAGAACTGGATCGTATGGATCATCGTGGATGTTGTTTCAGCCGGTATTTACCTTTATAAGGAATTGTATCCTACCATGGTGCTTTTTGCATTTCTTACCGTTTTGGCTGGCGTGGGCTACAGGAAATGGCGGACTGATCTGGCTTAAATATTTGCAGCCATCGCATCGATTTTGCGTGATAGAATATTTAAAAATCGGTTGCGTTCCTTTTCTGCCGACACACTGATGAGTGTAGAATTTTTTAAAACCTTATCGACGAAGGCTATGGAGTCATTGCAGAATTTTTCATCATTCGTTGTGAGAATATTGAGCACATTATGGCCGAGATGGACAACATTGAAGTTATCCAGTTTTACAATAACCACATTTTCGGAAAGTGTAACCTCGTTGTGATATATTTTGAAATTGTTTTTATCTGTTCCGCCATTAGCCGCCGGCATCGTGTCCGGGTAAAACTTAAATCCAACTTCAGCTTGTTTGCGTACATGATCAATAACTTTTCGCAGGTCGTCCAGAATGTCCACAATTTCCCTGGCGGTTTTCGCAAAAGTCCCATTTCATAATAAAAATTAATTTGCCTAAGCGTAGAATTGAGCGTCTCCTCGCTCCATATTTCAGTGGTTGGCACCTTCAGATAAGCCCTTGCCATCTTCAGTGACCTGGACAATTCTTCTTCAGGTATGTTGGCGAAGCTGTATCGGTTTTCGATCGACTTGGTATAATCAAAAACATTTCGGCGCCAGAAATACAATTTGAACGCGGCCAACTTAGGAAACAGAAAGTAATAAAACATAGGAAGGTCCAGCGCGGCGTAAATAATCTCCTTCAATCCGAATTGTTCCAGTGATTTGATCTCTTCGATCAACGATTGAAAATAGCTACCAAAGTCGAAATGATCCTGGTTGATATGTCGATAACTGAAGAGTGACATTCTGATGATTTTTGGATAATACCGTTTCCGTGGAAATGTCAAATTTTGACGTGAGGAGATCAAATTCATGAAGCGATAAATCAGATTCGCCTCTTATTCGCCTGTATGCACTGTCAATACTTACGTTCAATTCATCCGCCACCACATTTGCCAGCGACAGATTGGATGGTAGCTTGGTTTTTAACTCTTGAAAAAACCTTTTTTGAACATTAAGACCTTCCTCCATGGCAATAAAAATTCATAGGTTTCGGGTTAAATTGATTAGTGCTAAAGGCAACCTAAGCTATGGAAATAAATCGAATATTACTTCGAACAGGACAAATATTGTGTTGATATCGGCCATCAGCAAAGGTACATCCAACGGAAATTCAATCAGTACTGAAAATAATCGTTGGGTCGAAAGAAATTCTTCACCTGCCAAATTTACTTCACTGATCAAATTAATTATCGTTAATTCCCTGATTTGGAATGTTCCAGAAGTTTATTGCCTATTTTTGCGCACAAAACCCAATATCAAGTGTTATGGAATTTTTCAGAAACGAGTACGTTGCTTTCTTCGTCATTGTAGCCCTGGGAATACTTCTGGGAAAAATTCAATTCAGAGGTATCTCTCTCGATGTTTCGGCGATCATTTTCGTGGCGCTTCTTTTTGGTCATTACGGCGTAGTAATGCCGCCAATTGTCCAGCAGATAGGCTTGATTTTCTTTATCTATTCGGTAGGAATCCAGGCAGGCCCCGGTTTTTTCGAGTCATTCCGAAAGGACGGCTTAAAACTCATCGTCATTGCCGCGATAACAGTCGTGACAGGAGCGCTAATTACCGGATTTCTCAGCTACCTTTTCAGCATTGATCCAAAACTTGCCGTTGGCTTGTTTACCGGAGCGCTCACCAGCACTCCCGGGTTGGCCGCAGCTATCGAAAGCACCAAGTCAACCCTGGCGTCGATCGGGTATGGAATTGCCTACCCGTTTGGTGTATTGGCGGTAATTATCTTTGTGAAGATATCGCCAAAATTGTTCAGAGTATCAATTAAGGATGCCGAACTCAGCTATGATGCTGAGGTGAAAGCGGAATTTCCGTTGATTACCAACAGGAATTACATCGTTGAAAATAAAAACATCTTCGGGAAGACTCTGGGTGAATTGAAAATCCGGACAATGACCAGAACCAATATTTCCCGTGTGATGCACAACGGAAACGCGTTTACCCCAACCTCAAAAACCGCTTTGTTTGAGGGCGATGTCATCAAAGCTGTAGGAACCGAAAAAGATTTGAAAGAGGTGCAGTTGCTTATCGGTGAGGAGACAACCATTCAAATTCCATTGAGCAATAAATACGTGATTCAAAGCATATTAGTCACGAACACTAAAATAATCAATAAATCACTCGGTGAGCTTGGACTTTTCGAGCAATACAGCGCCACCGCTACATCGATACGCAGAGCTGGAATTGATATCACACCCAACGCGGCCAGTAAGTTGCGATTTGGCGACAAAGTAATGATTGCCTGTACAGATCAGAGTTTGCCCAACGTGCAAAAACTGCTCGGCGACAACCGCAAACGACTCACCGAACTGGATTTCCTGCCTGTTTCGCTCGGTATTATTATTGGTGTGCTCCTGGGAAAATTGCACATTCCCTTGTTCGGTTTCGATTTCAGCCTTGGATTGACCGGTGGAGTATTGATATCTGCGATTATTCTTAGCCGCATCGGAAAGACGGGTAATATCTGTGAATGTGGCCGGTTCCTCCAATCAATTATTGCGACAGCTTGGTCTGGTCTTTTTCCTCGTGGCGGTCGGCACGGATGCCGGAGGAAATCTCGTGGAGACCTTGCAATCCGGTGGTTTAAAATTTTTATTAACAGGCGTTGTAATTACCATTGTCCCTATGGTAGTAGCTATGTTCGCCGGAGTTTACTTATATAAAATCAATTTTCTCGTGATGCTAGGAGCGCTCACCGGCGCTATGACCTCAACACCTGCCCTGAGTGCCGTAGAACCCATGTCCGATTCCAACGGTCCAAAAATAGCCTATGCTGCCGTATATCCGTTTGCGTTGGTTTTGGTCATTATTTGCAGTCAAATTCTGGGATTATTATAAATTGCTTCTTCAAATTTTTAACCTAATCGATTAACTATGAAAAGACGTGACTTTTTAGTGAACTCAGCCACTGCTGCAGCCGGTTTCGCGGTAGTGGGCAATCTCAACGCTTGTAAACCTGCTTCTGCGCCGGCGACTTCGGAGTTATTCAAAATCTCTCTCGCAGAGTGGTCTGTAAACTCGCTTGTATTTGGCAATAAAATCCAGGAACTCGGCTGGGTGAAATTCGCCGATATGCTCGCCAATGATTATGAAACACTTATGGCCGGAAACCCAATGACAAACCTTGATTTCCCCAAATTTGCCCGTAAAAACGGGATCGAGGCCGTAGAATTTGTGAATACCTGCTTTTTTAATAAAGCTGAAAACAACGCTTACCTGACAGAATTGAAAGGAGTTGTCGATGGAGAAGGTATAAAAAGTCTGTTGATCATGTGTGATGCGGAAGGTGAGATAGGCAATCCGGATGCTGATCTACGCATGAAATCGGTGGAGAATCACTATAAATGGGTGGATGCCGCAGCATTTCTGGGTTGCCATTCCATCAGGGTCAATGCAGCCAGTTCAGGTACCTATGAGGAGCAAATGCAATTGGCAGCGGATGGATTATTTAAGCTTTGCGAATACGCTGACAAAGCCGGGATCAACGTGCTTGTTGAAAACCACGGCGGATTATCGAGCAACGGCCAGTGGCTTTCGGGCGTTATGAAATCGGTGAATCATCCAAGGGTAGGAACACTGCCTGATTTTGGCAATTTTACGGTAAACCATGAAACCGGTGAACAATATGACAGATATTTAGGTGTGAGTGAACTGATGCCCTACGCAAAAGCAGTAAGCGCCAAGTCAACCGATTTTAACGAGCAAGGCGACGAGACCAATACTGATTATTTCAAAACCATGAAAATTGTGCTGGACGCAGGTTATCGCGGGTATGTAGGAATTGAATTTGAGGGAACGGGGATGAGTCAGCCGGATGGTATTATTGCTACGAAAAAGTTATTGGAGCGAGTAAGAGACGCATTACAAAGACCAGTACAAATAGGCGCCACGTAATTTCGCATTATTGGCAAAAATTCTGCTGCCGCATAAACCAACCAGGTAATGCGGCAGTTTTAGTTTGTTCAACGTGGATATTTTTTGAGGCTTGTATCATTGAAGTTTTCCAACAATAAGGCGACCATGGTATTCATTGCCCTTGATCACCTTTTTGATCTCATCGAGGTTATTTCGCGTTATTTTACCTGCCGCGATCACATCTACACTGCCCCTAAGTTCTGCAATCATTTGGTTGATGACGCCCGCTCCTTCAAGGGCTGTTGGTTTACCACCGGAAGTCAGCAGGCGATTTATTCCCAGGGAGCCAAGCTTTCCGCATTCCCTTAATATGTTTGGGGTTTCATCAATTGCTTTATGAAACGTGACATCCAGGGGATGGGCTAACGCCACAAGTTCTTTCATTAAGTCAATATCAATCGTAGAATCAGGTCGCAGGGCGCCAATAACCACACCCTGTACGCCAATGTCACGGCAAACCGCAATGTCCTTTTTCATGATCTCGATTTCATGGGAATTATATATAAAATTGCCACCTCGTGGCCTGATGAGGACCATGATAGGAATCAGCAGGGTTTTTTTTGCCATAAAAATGGTGCCGTAAGAAGGAGTCGTTCCTCCAACATGCAGGTTGTCACATAGCTCTATTCGGTTGGCGCCAAGCCGTTCTGCTGCTATCGCTTCGTTGATGTTTTCGACACACGCTTCGAGGATCATTGATTTCCGGATATATTGGCCAATTAAGCAAAAAACGCAGTCATACGTTAGGGGAAATAGTAATTATTTCCGCAGTTTATGCCATCCTGTTTCCTCACATTGCTGGAAATCCAGCTATTTTAGAATGATTTGCAGGAAAACGCTATCTTTAAAAAAAGCCAGATCACCAATGAAAAAGTTTGATTACCTGTTCATACGATTTCTGAAATACGGCACACTGAGCAGTACGTTGGTATTGATAGGAATCGTCTGTGTCCAGATTTATGCGCGGTTTTTCATGGAAAATGCGCCATCCTGGACTGAGGAATTATCGCGTATGGTATTTATATATACCGTGAGCTTTGCTTCGGGATTGGCTTTTAGGCAGGGGTACTTTATTCAACTGGATTTATGGCATTCTTCCATCAATTCGCGATTTAGTTGGGCGCTGGATACCATGTCCTCTGTGACAGCATTGATATTATTCATTTTGCTTCTGGCCTTTGGAATTCAATTTTTAGTCATGGGAATGGTGGAGCGCTCTCCAGGTCTCGCTATTCCAATGGCCTGGAGTTTTGGCGCTATGGTGCTGCTGGGTTTTTCGATTACTTGGTTCGCCTTTCGGAAAGTGATAGCTCAATTCCGACATTGATATGATAACCATCGTCCTTATCTCCTTTGTTGTATTTCTGATCATTCGTTTTCCGATCGCTTTTGCCCTGGGTTTTTCATGCTTATTGTACGTGTTCATGGCCGGATTGCCGCTGGTCGTTGTGCCCTTGAAAATGTATTCAGGCATTGATTCCTTCGTTTTGTTGAGCATACCTGGCTTTATCCTCGCTGGCAATCTGATGAACCATGGAGGATTGACTGAAAAAATAGTCTCTTTCTGCAATCATCTGATGGGTCATATTCGTGGTGGGCTGGCCATGGCTAATGTCGGTGCCTGCATGTTATTCGCTGGAATTACCGGCACGGCTGTATCTGAAACGGCCAGTATCGGTTCGGTAATGATCCCGGCGATGAAAAAGGAAGGATACGAAAGTGGATTTGCTTGCGCTGTGACAGCTTCGGCCTCCACTGTTGGGCCGATTATCCCTCCAAGTGTGCCAATGATCATCGCCGGAACGATCAGCGGGCTTTCGGTCGGGAAGTTGTTCCTGGCGGGAGCCATCCCTGGAACCATGCTTGGAATTGGCATGGCTGCAACTGCTTACTTTATTTCAGTGAAAAGAAAGTACCGGACACTTCCGCGTAGTTCTTTTTCGCAAATAATGCATGGGTTTAAGGACACCTTCTGGGCGGTTTTAATGACATTCATCATTCTCTTTGGTATTGTCGGCGGGCTATTCACACCGACAGAAGCTTCGATTGTCGCGGTGCTCTATGCACTTTTTGTCGGGTTGTTTATCTACAGAAAGATCACGCTAAGACGCCTTCCCATTGTAATTTTAGATTCGATGAAGACCTCCGCCTCGCTGATGATTTTGGTCGGGTTTGCCAACCTGTTCGGATGGATTCTCATTTCTGAACAACTCCCTCAAAAGCTTTCCATGGAGATTTTGGACTTTTCAACAAACAAATACGTGGTACTGCTCATTATCAACATCCTCCTTATTTTTGTGGGCACGTTCATGGAAACACTGGCTGCACTGCTGATTCTTTTCCCGATTTTACTAAAAGTAGCTGTGTCAGTGGGAGTAGAGCCGATTCATTTTGCCATTATCGCTGTGCTGAACCTGGTTATTGGACTTACCACGCCACCCGTTGGAGTATGCCTGTTCGTTGCGTCCAGTATCGGCAAAACATCCATCATGCAGGTGAGTAAAAGTGGCCTTCCTTTTCTTGGAGTAAGCTTGCTGGTACTCACATTGGTAACACTATTTCCCCAGATTTCTCTTTTTCTCCCGAGCCTTTTTATGGACTAGGTTTATAAAAACCAGGATACAATAAAATATGCAACGTGATCTATGGATGTGGGTGCTGTGGCTTCAAGCGTGTTTTTGTTTTTATATATCAGATACCTGAATTCATATCGCCATGCGTGAGTGTGTCGATAGAGCAAGCCAATGGACGTCTGGCGTTTACTCAAATATCGTTCATTGATTTCTTCATCTACCTGGATGAAGTATTCGCCGTTGAGGCGCAGCATAAGGTTTTTATCGGCCAGATTGCTTTTTTTGTTCAATGATACACGGACTTCCGGCTTTATCCTGAAACGTCCGCTATACGAGTTTGGTTCATCACTATAATAATGAAAAAACCGAAAATCGTATTTCCCCTGCAAATACAAGAAGACGCGCTTCTCCGGTTTAAGGATATTCCACCGGACGCCAATGTACGGCCGGATTTCAAGTGAATTGGTTCCTTCATCCTGCTTTGTGTAGCTAAGCATCAGGGACGCAAAAACATCCCAGGAGTTGTTTGGGTAGTATTCAAGCGTATTGTCAATGGAATAGGCATGCCACGGTGAGCCTCCGGAAACTAATCGGTTTACTTCAGGATTTACAGTTAATGTCGCATTAAAGGGCAGGTTCTTCACGAAGTTAAATGATGACCACGTCTGAAAGGATTGTTGTGGGTCCTGTGCCTGCAAATTCCCAACGATCATTAGCGCAAGGACAAGTGAAATATTTAGTACTTGTATTGATCTATTTGAATTCATTCATCAGTGCCCGACAAGCTGGAGATATGGTGTCTTTTTTTTGATCCAAAAATAGGTTAAATCCCAGCAATCGAATAGAATTTTTTTTAACAGTCAGATTTAACCGTTTACCGATAAAACTGAAAATGTTTGAGCGCTGATTTAGGAATACCACGGCTGTTCTGTTTTGCTAAAAGGCGATAGACCTATTCCTCTTTTTCCCTTCCTTCCAGTCGGTCTTTGTCCCGTTCTTTACTGTCCTGAATAAAATTATCAACATTGTCCAGTTCAGGCGACTCTTCCAGCGACTTCCAGTCAAAATCCTCATCTAATGGATCGAGGGCTTTTTGTGGATCGAATATTCTTGAATCCACCGGCACTGCATTATAAGGGGTAAAATCTGGGTGATCAATAAAAAAGTCTCCGAAATCCATGGCCGCAGCATCATACTGGTTGAGGTATGGAGTTCCGAGCACATTCCAGAAGGTTTTGAAAATACTACCAAAGCTATAATGCAACTTGCTTACATAATTTCGTTTTACCCATGGGCTTACGATCATTAATACACTCCTGTGGGCATCGATATGATCTACGCCATTCTGTGAATCGTCTTCCGTGATCACGATCATCATGTTTTTCCAGTAAGGAGTATGCGAAAGGAATTCTACGATTCTACCGACCGCAAGATCATTATCAGCCATATAGCTTTCACGGAAGGGGTAACCGGCCTCAGGACGATCTCCGGCGCCATGGTCATTTGGGATAATTACGGTAAGAACCGACGGCAGGGAATCAGTTGTTGTCCATTTTTCATTGTACTCCTTTATAAATTGATCAATGCGAAACTGATCTGGTATTGACATGTTGTAGGTAGGATAGTCAACCGACGAGCGGCCCATAATAGGCTGTGGTACAGGATAGTTGACGACGTGTCTGATGCCGCCATACTTGTATGAATCTTCATACGAGGCCGGTTCAAACATGACACTGAAACCAAAATTATAGAAATTGATGCCGTGTCGCTCAAAATGATCCCACATGGACCCGGCTTCGTTGTAGTCCTCCGGGTAAATTGCCCCCGCCGAACCATTCATGGCATATACTCCCGGCGCTTTAGAATCTTCCCTGAAATTCCTGTTGCCGCCATAACTCGCGGTGGTCGAGGTCTCCGTCCATTCATTAGGATAGGTATTGACCAGCCAACGGTGTCCATCAGCAGAATGGTCAGCATCAACATAGAAGTTGTCAGAAAAAGCAAATTCTTTCGCCAACTTCAGGTGGTTCGGCATTACACTCGCCATCGTCACGGTATCTGTCCGTTTCTCATTATAAAAGGTGGCATCATATCCAAACCTCGCAAGTGACGGTTCGCCCCTGGCATTTTCCATTTGGCCAAATATTTCATCGTAGGTTCTGTTTTCCTTAGAGATAAAAACAATGTGCTTTATCGGTGATTCTGAATATCCAGGAAACAGAGGTATCGGATTGTTTTCTCTGCCATTAAAAAACGAATCATCGTTACTGACAAACTTATAATTATTATCCAGCACCCGCTTCGTCATAACCTGCAACTCACTTTCTGACGGAACATCAATGACCGAAACGGTACCGAGCATAAGGCTGCCAACATAACTACCGCGCAGCATTTTGTTGAAACCGGGCCCGCCATTCGGTCCACTGCCAAATCCTTTTGCGCTGGTGACAATGAGTTTTTTTCCATCATTCGATACCTTCAGTTTCGACGGGAACCATCCGGTGGGAATGTGTCCGATCACTTTCATGGAAGCGATATCGATTACCGCGACTGCATTGATCCCAGCCTCGCAGACATACAGTCTTTTCTGATCTGGCGATACGGCCAATCCAAAGGGTATCACACCCCTGAATGCGCTTAGTCGCGGTTCAGGTTTCAGATAGATATGTGCCAGAATAGTATCCTTTGCCATGTCGATCACTGAGATATTGTCGTTATTTCCATTGCTCACAAAAACATACTCATCGGTAACGGCGAGTGAATTTGGGCTGCTGCCACCAACAGCAGGGATTCCCTCAACCATGGCGCCAACCAGGTGTCCGGTGTTGTTTCTGTGCTGTGACCGTAGGATTGTCTTTGTCCGATACGTCGATTGTAAAAACAGAAAATGCCTCCGGGGTATTCTGTGGACCGAGGCCCGGGATGTTCGTAGAATCGTTGTGTATGCCTTCCTCGGCTTCTTTGGTTCCATAGCCAAGGGGAGGAAATTTAAGGCCCATTTCTGCTACGTTTTCTTCCGTTATACCGGGAATAGCGCTGTACTGGTACATTCCTACATTGGCTACATAAACCTTCTTTTCATCAGGTGAAAGGATGATTCCGAATGGATATCGCCCAACAGGAATACTATGTGTCAATCTTTTCAATTGCGTATCTAAAACAATAACCCGAAAATTGATCTGATCCACGGCGTAAATCGTGGAACCGTCTTTGGTCATGGCCATATCGCCGATATAGCCATGCGTATGGTCAATGATGTCATCCTTATAGCTACAGTCAATTGAATCGAGTTTGGCGCCGGTATCTATGGAAAAAATGTACACTTTATTTTCCTGGCCGCCAGCTACATAAACCACCTGGTTGTCCGGTGAGATCGCCAAACCCATGAAAACTGAGGCAAGAATGCCTTTTTCAGTCGCCGGGCCAGGAGGGACCTGCATTATTTTCGGACTGTCTGTCAGTATATCCTTTATAATAGTAATGGATAACGGACTGGTGCCTGAATTAGCGGTGACGGCAATATTACCATCAGCGCTCAACGTTAGTCCATACGGATGTGGCGCGACTCGAAAGGTATTGCCTGCCGGCGAAATGATGCGGCCATTGGGGAGCACCGTCTGACCGGCAGAATCAATCACCGTGTATCGGTCAAACGCGGGAGGAACTGCTATCCATACCGTATCTTTTTTCTGCTGGCAGAATTGCAACAAAAGACTTGCGAGGATAAGGAATACTGCGAATGGGGAAAAAGTAAATTTTTTCATGATAAAAGAGTAACTATTGATCGGACAAATTACGATTGAAACGGGTATGAATACTACCTGTATTATGAAAGAATTATAATCCGGATGTTATTTTTTCGATCTCCAAATATTTGTTGAATTGCTGTCAGTCCGGATAAAATCCAGTGTGCCAGACCAATTCAAATCACTTTTTTGACATGTGAATGGATTGCTTACCTGGTTTCAGAAGGCAAGAGTTATTTTAGTTCGTTAAGGGAAATGGTAGTGTTATGGATGTTTGATACAAATCTTCTTGATAGGGGTGCTCTGAAGGAGTAGTGGATGCTATATTTAGAGCAAGGAAATGAGTCATAGAAAGGTTGTTGGGTTATACCATTGAAAGCTTGGAGCTTTTCTACCCTTAGAGAGGTCCTTACTAGTTTGCGGTCATGTTTTCTCCCGCATTGAAATAATTATACAGCAGTTTCATTTGTACCGTTACGAATAAATCTATTTCGATAATACTTTGCTCTATCGAACATTGGATTAGATTTAGTTTGTCAAAGTTAAATTATTATAAACACGTGCAAGTTGAAGGTCCTTTGTCACTTTCAGATAGTAATTTGATTTATGATGACTTCTGTCTTCGAAGGAATTTTATCTCTAATCGGTTAACGAAAATGTAATACTCAGGTATTAAAGTTGGCGATTAGTTGGAGGTTTTGAAAGACATTGAGATTTCTTTTATTGAGTGTATCAATGACCGAGCGGATGATGGCGAAATTGTTGGCGCCATTCATTGATCGGAATTGACCTGAGATTTTCTGTTTGACTTTGATGTTTCTGATGGCCCTTTCGGAAGCATTATTATCGGGTGGACATTCTGATGATACAAAAAGGGAACACGTGATCCTTGTACTTAACGATTCTTTTATAGAAACTGTGGAGTTCCTTGTATTTTTGATCAGGGCTCTGATCAAGGAGTTGCTGATAAGAGGCGATGATCTGGTTTCTTTCAGGATTTTCACCACCATACTCATCGGGTCCCATGTGTCTTTTTAGTATCAATGCCTGGTGCAATAGGCTTTGAAATTTTATGCTCCAGGAGTGTTTATACAACTCATTCAAATAGTTTGTCTCCCTAAGCAAATGTGCGCAGCATAATTGATGGTCACGACAATGAATAGAAAACTCGCCCTCCAGGCTCATGACAAACAATGCCTTGGGCAAATGATACATCACACTTCAGTAATCCTGTATCCCTCGCGATGGCTAATATCAAGGGTTATTGGTCTGCCAGTCCATGCCCAGTGTTTTTGCCATGATTTTCATCCCCGTCTCATCACTCCAATGACTGAGCTGCACGATTTCATCTGATCCGTTATAGAGGGGTGCTTTTCATACAAAGGCTTTATGATGTTATCAAGCTCCCCTGGCATTTACTCCATACTTCTTTTAGTAATTCCTGCATACGATCATAGGGCAGGTATTGCCTGGCATGCAGATAGCTTATCAAGACACCAATCCCAGGGCCGTATGACCGGGGGCTACTGATTTGGGGAAGTCGCTGTTCTACGACCACAGGGCATGTTTCTATACTCCGGTGTTCTTCCAGACCCGAATATCGGGTAAATCAACACCTGGCGTTGAGATCAGGCTGACTGTATCGCTAGAGAAGGCACAGCTGTCAATATGCGGAACATGATCCACAAACATCTGCACCATGCATTCCAGCTTCTCCTTGATCCCGGTTCCGCCTGTCCTTTTACCGCTTCGATCGTAACTATCCTTACGGAGTTCTCATCCTTTACGGTGGTATAAACTGTACTTCTGGTGTTCATCTATAAACCTCCGTAAACTGGTAATTTCTGATGAACCGATCAACCTGTCGTAATGTTACCTTCTCAAATAATCAATGATTATCTCTTATCCAGTTTGCTCGTGTCATTATCCCAAAATGAGAAAAACAATAACATTAAACAACTAAACAATTACTTACAACATCTTAGCATAAACCAAGACGATTTTTACTTCCCAAAAAAAGACAACGTAAAACCTCAAAAACACTTATTAATCCAATACCACCCTCCTATTCCATAAATATTTTAACCTGAGTATTACAGGAAATAAGTATTCCAGAAATTCATCAAATCGCCAACCAGTTATTAACTTTTTTCGCCTTAAATGATGAAATTTGATGGCAGTTGGTGTATTCCGGCAATCAGCTCAATACTCTTTCAGCTTGATCTTATCAATCCATTCAATCTTGTATCAATCTCCATCAATCTCTCATTTTCTCCTGACCACAAATTTGAAAGCTCAGAGACAATCGACATTCGGAGAGGTAAAGCCACCAGTTCTTGGTTGATTCTCCATATCTTTACTATAAACCAGAATTGAGATGAGAACAATTACGCTGCTGCTGCTTAGCCTGATTTTCGTTTTTGCTGCATGCCAACCGCAAATCAAGAAACCCAACGTACTCCTCATTGTAGCGGATGATCTTGGATACAGTGATCTGGGAGTTTATGGCAGCTCTTTCTATGAAACTCCGGTACTCGATGCCTTATCAGCGGATGGTATTCTTTTTACCGATGGCTATGCCACTTGTCCGGTTTGCTCGCCCAGTCGCTCGAGTATCCAGACTGGAAAATATCCAATAAAAACAGGTGTTACAGACTGGATTCCAGGTCGATCACAATTTGCCGGAACCACCAAAACGGACCGGTGGATAAACCTGCCAACGAAAAACAATATGGATTTGGAGGAGATAACTCTGGCTGAAGTACTCAGGAATAATGGATATAATACCTTTTTTGCCGGTAAATGGCACCTTGGCGAAACAGCAGAATATTGGCCGGAAAACCAGGGCTATGACATCAACATCGGCGGGCATTCCAAGGGTTCGCCAACCATGAATAAAGAAAATGGTGCAAACGGTTATTTTTCACCTTATGGCAATCCACGGCTTTCCGACGGGCCTGAAGGTGAGTATTTACCTGACAGACTCGCGGCGGAAACCATTTCTTTTATTGAATCTCAAACTTCAGCAAAACCGTTCATGATCTGCCTGCCATTTTATCTTGTGCATAATCCCCAACAGGCCAAGGAGGAGATGATTGACTATTTCACAAAAAAACGGGTTACTATGAACCTTGATGAAGCGGCCGAAATTAATCCTACGCCAAACTGGGCTGAGTTTGCTACTGTAGGAAATTACCAGGAAAGAATGGTTCAGGGTTCGCCGGTGTATGCCTCGATGGTTAAAAGTCTGGATGAAAACATTGGAAAGATCATTGAAAAGCTCAAGGACAAGGACTGGTACGACAATACACTTATCCTATTTACTTCAGACAATGGCGGCCTATCCACTGCCGAAGGGTGGCCTACATCCAATTTACCCTTCAGAGCCGGAAAGGGTTGGCTGTATGAGGGTGGAATCAGAGTGCCGCTTATTGTGAAAATGCCGGGAAATGAATACAAAGGAGTCACCAATGCTATTCCTGTCTCCGGAATAGATATCCTGCCAACCATTCTTTCGGCTGCTGGTATCAATTCTCATGAGTTAAAAGATATCGATGGCGTATCAATCGAGCAGTATTTTGAAACTTCAGAAAATAACACGAGGGCTTTATACTGGCATTATCCGCACTATGCCAATCAGGGCGGTAATCCGGGAAGCGCTATTCGACAGGGAAAATACAAGCTGATCCATGACTTTGAGCGTGGCACAGCTGAACTTTTTGATTTGGAAGCCGATCCGGGTGAACTGAATGACCTTTCTCAAACACATGAAGCTATTGCCGACAGCCTTTTTAAGTTGCTGGATGAATGGAGAATCGCCAATAATGCCGCGATGATGACCGATCCTAACCCGAACTGGGATGGTTCGGAACCTGTGGTGCGATAGGCTTTGAATTACAATCCTTCCTTTAACTTCTCCACCTTTTTCAGGACTTCTGAATTCATCGTGTTTTTGTAATTAATCATTCCCTGAAGTAATTTTTCATCCCCAACGGAAAGAATCTGTACAGCAAGCAGGCCGGCATTTTTAGCTCCGTTCAAGGCAACAGTTGCCACAGGAACTCCACCGGGCATTTGCAGTATGGATAAAACAGAATCCCAACCATCAATGGAGTTGGAAGATTTTATTGGCACACCAATTACAGGCAGGGGCGAAATTGCTGCCGCCATTCCGGGCAAATGCGCCGCACCTCCCGCACCAGCAATGATTACCTGAATGCCCCTTTTATGGGCGTTTTCTGCAAAGTCATATAATCGCTTTGGTGTGCGGTGTGCCGAAACAATCGTAATTTCATGAGGAACGTTGAATTCTTTTAAAATTTCAGCGGCCTGACTCATAACCGGCATGTCTGAATCAGAGCCCATGATGATACTTACAACAGGGTTTACCATGACTTTACTTTTAATTTCTGTTTTACAATGGCTGCTTTCTTTTTTGCTTCTTCAATTGACGTGGCAATGATCGTTACGTGCCCCATTTTCCTGAAGGGTTTGGTTATCTTTTTTCCATACAAATGAATCTTTACCCCTTCAATACCCATACAATCAGTTAAGCCTTCGTATTTGACGGGGCCTTCAAAATTTGGTTCCCCTAAAAGATTAATCATTACCGATGGCATTTTCACCTTTGTGCTTCCAAGAGGAAAATTAAAGATAGCCCGTAGTAATTGTTCGTATTGAGACGTAATTATACTTTCAATGGTATGATGGCCACTGTTATGGGGTCGCGGCGCGACTTCATTTACCCAAACCGCCTTATCTTTATCAACGAACATTTCAACTGCTAAAAGACCGCAAAGGTCAAAGGCCGATATGAGGTGTATGGCGATTTCTTTTGCTTGCTGAAGTATTTCTTCATCTAATGAAGATGGACAAATTAGTTTCTCTACCAGATTCGCTTCATTGAATTCCATCTCCACCACCGGAAAACAGTTGATTTCTCCTTTACGGTTTCGGGCCACGATCACAGAAATTTCCGTTTGTATGTCAACCAGTTTTTCGATTACAGAAGCCCCGTCAAGCAAAATCTTAAGGTCATTTTCCGAGTGAATTATAGCCACTCCTTTGCCATCATAGCCGCCTTTTCGCAGTTTTTGTACGAATGGATATGTTAAGGTGCCGGTTTGAGTGGCAGTTACTATTTCATCTGTGTTTTTAAACAAGGTAAAAGGCGGGGACGGAATTTTGTTGATTTTATAAAACTCTTTCTGCAGGCCTTTATCCTGAATTACCGCCAGAGCGTCTGGGTCAGGAAATATTTTTTTTCCTTCCGCTTTAAGCCTCTGCAACGCATCGATGTTGACATTCTCTATTTCGAATGTAATCATGTCGACCAAGCCACCAAATCGAATCACAGCATCATAGTCGAGCTGATTTCCTTTCACAAAAGCTGTACAGCACGTTGAAGCCGGGCAGTGGTCATCTGTATCTAATACAAAGGTCTTAACATCCCAGTTACTCGCAGCAAGAACGAGCATTTTACCTAATTGACCCCCGGCAATAATTCCAAGCTTAAAATCTGAAGTTACCAGTTGTTCCATAGTGCTCTTGTTAGTGTTTTTTTTGCTTTGTCAAATTGAATTGAAAATTATGTATAGCGCGGTCATTTTAAAAGTTTTGTTGAAAGGAAATGTAAGACCTAAAGCCAATTGAATCCGCAACCCGGGTCGGATTTAGGTGTCGGCAAACGCATAGCTGCAGGAACGAATTTGCAGGATTTTCGGGTTTTGATGGCTTTCAAAGGAATATTTTTTCGCATACTCCATTTTTGAACAAACTATTTCGTACTGGATATAAACTCCAAATGTTAGGCAATGTTATTCGATCAACAGCGCAAACTATATCAACCCGAGATTTTTGGCGAAAGCTGACCATCTCACTCCACTCAAACTCCATCCATCTCGTATCAATATTCTATAAATCATCATCTTGTCTTGATAAAGTCCCCCCATCGCGTCGTTATGGATTTTTGACGATAATTTTCTTGGCAGTACCCGCTGAAGCAGAAAGTGAGCGAATTTGTTGGATAAACCCGGAACGATGAATAGTTGCCTGCCGAACTTAGCCACAGCAATTTCCGCAACTGAAAGCGGCGACATGGGTTTTGGAGTAAAAAAAGTTGTTTTAGCTTCTGTGGCACGGAAGCCCGGTGTATCGACGGTGCCTGGACATAAAACACTAATATCTAAACCTTTATCCTTGAATTCATAATGCAGTCCTTCTGCCAGGTTCCAGATAAATGCCTTGGTGGCTGCGTACGGAATCACCAGTTGTGTGCCTCTGAATCCGGCCAGGCTGGATACTAGTAAGATTCCTTTGCGCAACGGAGTCAGGTCGTTGCATGAATTTATACACCAGCAACAGTAAGGTTCGGTTGTTGACGGAAAGATAGAGGTCAAGATCAGATTCACTGTTGGATAAAAAAGGCATTACAGGACCATAAGCAGCATTATACACCAAAAAACGGCAGTCTTTTTCCGCTAAGTATTTCATAACTTCCCCGGCAGCATTATCTTCGGATAGGTCGACCACAACTTGCAGCATATCGGTATTGAATGAATCCGAAGTTCTTTAGCTGTTAATTCCAGCTGCGCTTTGTTTTTATCAACCAGAATGAGGTTCATACCCCGACTTGCAAGTGATTGGGCAAATGCAGCACCAAGTCCCTCGGCAGCGCCGGCAACACAAGCCCATTGTCCATATTTTGTTGGAGAAATCATGATTTTTCCACGTGTTGTTTTAGTTCAGTCGCCATCCGTTCAAATCCCGCCTGAATATGTTTGCCGTACAACCAATGAACAACAGGGCATAGCAAACCCCAAATCGTGTCTTCAGTAAAATACTCAGTAATTGTCGGTGAAATTGTCCTTAGCCGCTGGATGCGTCTTGCTCTTAAAAACGGTCCCCAATCCATACCCCAGTCCATGGCTTCCTGCGCTTTATAATTCCTGAGGTATTCGGTTTGAACGATGGGTTTTTTATGCAATTTCATCTGCACTGTCAGCCGCACTTTGCTGCCCGTCGTCCGGTTTGTATCGATAGCAATTGTAAAGGAATTCCATGCGTGGTAGTTGTCAAAATCATCGAGAACATCCCAGGCTTTCTCTCTGGAAGTATTCATTCGGATGGTGGTGGAATATTTTTTTGTAAAAAGTGATAGCATGTCACGAATACAATTTGAAATCAGGCACAGAATTGTAAAATAGATGTTTATTTTTGGTACAACCAACATGAAAAATCTACTAATCAATTTTCTCCGTGTATTTCAGGCGATCCGCCGCTGGTGGCTAAGCTTAAGAGGTATTTCAGAAAATGATATTCACGATAAACGCATTGTGAATGGCACTGCCTGGTCGGAGTTTTGTGATAATCTGAAGGTAGCCGGTGCGGCGCTTGTTTACCCGGGTGCGCCTACCGATCCGATGCAACAAGCCGAGGGGGTGCGGTATCTTTCGCGCCTTACGCGGGCCGCATTGGAGGCGTTCGTGGAATACAGCGATCCTCAGCATCCCGTATTCAGGAGAATGGTTCATGAGACCATAAAAATGGGAGCCGATAACCCCGACAACCATTATCTCAACGCACAGATCAGCGGGGATTATGACTACATCATCTCCGGGAAAAGGAATACGATCCACTACTTTGGATTATTTACACAAAACGGGAACTACGGCACCACGGGAGGACTTTCTCCCTGCGGAAAGCTGGAAGACGGTGAACTGATCGTTAACGCCGACGGATCTTTTGAAGTGACACTGAGCAAAGAAAGGAGAGGAGCGAACTGGCTGAAGATTGAAAAAGAGACCACGCTGCTTATGGTGAGGCAGACCTACCTGGATCGTGAAAATGAAGTGCCTGTTGAGATGACAATAAAGGCAATTGGAGCAACCGGAATACCGGGAAGCATTACTACCGCCCGGCTGGATGAAGGCCTCAATATTGCCAGCCTGTTTGTAGCCGGAGCGCCGATGTTGTTTTCCAAATGGGCCAGGGACTTTCAAAAGCATACCAACAGGCTGCCGATGTTCGACCCGGCCATTTCAAATGCTGCCGGTGGCGATGCAAGGATTATTTATTATCACAGCCATTGGAAGCTGGATAAAAGCCAGGCATTGGTCATCACGGCGATTCCGCCTGTTTGCGACACCTGGAATTTTCAGTTGAATAATTACTGGATGGAATCGCTCGACTACCGCTATCATCGCATTTGTATTAATAGCCATTCAGCCATAAAAAATACTGACGGAACCATCACGGTGATCGTGGCTCACGATGATCCCGGGCATGCCAACTGGATTCAGACGGCGGGCCATGTCGAAGGCACCATGTGCTGGCGCTGGTACAGGCCGGAAACAACACCGCCACAGGAAATAGAGACGGTTGTAATGGATTTTGAACAATTGAAACACACTTTTTATGCTTAATAAGGAAAGACGTCCGCTACTCATCAGCCTTTATAATACTGTTTTTTCCATAGGTGAGGGAAAAAAATTGAATTTTGATGGCTTAGTAAAAAAGGCCAGAAACAATACCGGCCATGGCAATCTTGGACCCGACTTCAATGATGATTCTTTAAAAATACTGATAAAATCCATAAACGAGGAGGCCGGTTTGCATCCATTTGGTCAACTCATGATCAGGGAAAAATTGATTAGCCAGATTGAAAACCGTTTATGGGCTGAGTACTGGTTTCATAAATATCCTGAAATCCTGAAACAAGACGTCCTGCCGATCGTTCTCGTCACCGGCTTACAGCGGACAGGGACCACAAAAATGCAGCGTCTTTTGTCTGAACAAGCAGGTGCCCGGGGCCTCATGAGCTGGGAAGCGCTTTATCCGGCTCCAATTGGTAACAAAAATGAAACTAAAAAGAGAATAGCACGGACCAAAAGAAATGAACGAGCCGTTCGATGGATATCACCAACTTTTCATACGATTCACCCGATTCATACCCACAAACCGGAAGAGGATGTCCTCTTACTCGATGTCCATTTTATGAGTACTTCCTCCGAAGCGATCATGCATGTGCCCACCTATGCCAACTGGTTATCGAAACAAGATGCTACCGAGGCTTACCGCTATGAGAAGAAACTGCTTCAGTTGCTCCAGTGGCAACGAAGTGGTGGCTTTTGGGTAATAAAGTCTCCGCACCATCTGCTTCATTTGGAAAACTTCCTTTCAGTTTTTCCTAAAACAAAAGTCATTTGGATGCATCGACAGCCGGAGCAATGTGTGCCATCGTTTCTCAGCATGCTGTATTATAGCCGGTCCATGTTTGTGAAAGATGTTGACAAGGATCTCATCAAAGCGCACTGGTTACCAAAGATAAAAGCCATGCTCAGGTCAGGGATAGAGTTTGATGCCCGGCACCCTGACAGGATACTGGATGTCTATTTTTCTGACTTCATGCAAATGGAAAGATCGGTTCTCGGGGATGTGCACGCATTTATTAAAGAAAACCGGAAAAAGAATGGCGCTATGAATAATACCTATCATAAAAGTTTCCAGAGCAAGCACCGATACACATTGATGGATTGGGGACTCAATCCTCATATGATACAACAAGAGTTCGATTTCTACAATAAGGCGTTTTTCAAATCTGCTGAAACCAGCGAGTACAGTGAACAAAGGTAAGTACGACAATCCGCTGAAAGCTACCTTAAAGGGCATTAGTGATCTGTATTCAAAGAAAGCGCCGTCAATCCATTTACCAACTGACACTGATCTGACCGGAAAAACGGTAATGATCACCGGCGCCAGTTCCGGACTTGGGTATGCTGCCGCTATAAGACTCGCAAAGGCGGGAGCAAAGGTCATCATGGCGGTCCGCAGTGGCATACCGGAAAGGGGAGAGGCTGTTAAAAAACTGTCTGGCAATGAGCAGGTATTCATGTATCATGTGGATTTGTTGGATTTTAAAAGCATAAATAGCTTCATCATGATGCTGTCTGAGGATGGAGTTCAACTGGATCTGCTTATATCCAATGCTGCCATGGTGCCCTTAAAAAGCCGAAAGACGCCCCAGGGTCTGGAGGAGATGTTCATGGTCAATTATCTGGCGCCGTTTCACCTGATCAACAGACTCCTGGAAAAGGAAATTATAAAAACGCCAGGATCGCGGATTATTATCGTTTCTTCGGAGAGCCACCGCAATCCGGACGGCTTTGATTGGGAGAATTTCGGTAAATACCATGAATACGGAATAGGAGAGACGGTAGCCCGCTATGGATATTTCAAGCTTTTTCTGACCACATTTGGCTGCGAATTGTCGCGACGGTTGAAAACCGGGAATAAAGACATCGCTGTAAAATTACTTTGCCCGGGTCCGGTAAATTCCAATATCGCCAGGGAAGCCCCCGGATGGATGCAACCACTATTGAGAGGTGTGTTTTCGATCTTTTTCAAATCGCCTGAAAAAGCCAGTGATCCGGTGGTGTATTTTGCAACCGCACCTGCTGAAGAAATTGCTAAAATCCCATACCTGTTCCTGATGCAGCCAAAACCCATGGACGAAAAAGCTACTTCGCCGGAAAATGGCAGGTTACTTTGGGGAAAAAGTGAAAAAATAATTAAAGAGTTGGGGTACCTGGATACACAGAAATAAAAATGACCTATGGATTTTGCAGTAATATTTGACATGGACGGCGTGCTAGTGCACAATGACCAATATCACCTGGAGGCCTGGCGGATTTTCTGCGAACGACGCGGTCGCAAGGTGGAATATCCGGAAATCACGGCTTTATTTGGAAATACCAACGCTCAATTTCTCAGAAAGCTCATCAGTCCGGAAGTTACGGTTGACGAGATAGCACGATATGCCGTAGAAAAAGAAACTATTTACCAGGAGCTATTTGATAAATTCATTGAACCTGCCGAAGGACTTATTCCATTTCTTAATGACCTAAAAAAGCATCAAATTCCCATGGCGGTAGCCACTTCAGCGCCAACTGAGAATCTGAACTTTGTGCTCGACCGGTGTGGAATCCGACATTATTTCGACAAACTTGTCGATGAAACTTTCGTGACACACGGCAAACCCGATCCTGAGATATATCTGAAAACGGCCGAACTTCTCGGGCTACTCCCAAATCATTGTGTGGTGATTGAGGATGCCTTATTTGGCATTGAAGCGGCTCAGCTCGCAGGAATGAAGGTTATCGGTCTGGCCAGTACGTTGCCGATGGAGAAACTATCCCACACCGATTTGTCAATAAACACCTTCAACGATTTGGATTTGATGACACTGGAAAGACTAATGGACAATAAAAAATGAATTTTTTCGCGAAGGAAAAAATACTGATTATCCAAACGGAGTATATCTGGCTAAAGAATTGAAAAGAAGTCTCTGCATGTTGAATTATTCTAGGCTTTCAAAAAGGTAAGCTGATAATAAAAAGGTAAAATTGCTTTTTTATTCAGGCAAAAATACCTATTTTTGAACATGGAAAAAGAGAATAAAAATACCGGGTTGCCATTGAAGGCCACAGAGCTGGAGGTCTTATATGCAGTAAGGCAGAATAAAATCACTTCCAATTATATTGAAGATCTCAAAAAGCTATCCGGCCTAAAGGATGAGCTGTTATCCGCATCCTTAAATCTCAATATAAAGACGTACAGAAGTTACAAGCTGAAATCCGTTCCTATGAAGCCTTATCTTCAGGAGCATGTATTTACATTGCTCTCTCTCTTCAGGCATGGTATCGATTTTTTCGGTACCTCCAATAAATTTGGGGAGTGGCTGCAAAAAGAAAATTACTACTTCGACAACGATAAGCCAATCAATTTCCTCGATACCGTTGGAGGTATAAGATATACTGATAGCCGTCTCACGTCCATGGAATACGGCGATAATGTATGATTGTTTACAGGATATCGCTTTCAAAATATACCGGCGAACTTAACAGTTCCGGAGTTGCCAACCGTTGGAATAGCCAGTTTCAATATGTCATTTATTGCTCTGAGAATATATCCCTTTGTGCGTTGGAGTTATTAGCGCATACCAGTGGAATAAGACCCACAGGCGAATTCAAAATATTGCATATTGAAATAGCTGATGCAGCGAAAATTACTGCAGTTGATGTATCACAGCTACCGATGGACTGGTTTCAGTTGCCCGGCTACCCAATAACCCAAAAAATGGGCAGCGAATGGTACGAGGCCAAATTAACTCTGTTGATGAAGGTTCCTTCCGCCATCATCCAATCGGAGTTCAATTACATTATTAATACCCAGCATCAGGATTTCATTGGGCAGGTTAAACTTGTTGATGCGAAAGATTTTTTCTGGGACAATCGCTTTCCTTCGAGTTCTTGAAGTTAAGAATTCTTGCGTCATTGCGATGGAGGAACGACTGAAGCAATCACCTCAATCCCGACAGATTGCTTCCCCCGAAATAGCGGGGTCGCAATGACGATGTCTTTATTGGCTTAACTTATCGACACTGATCTCGGAGATGACGAATAGGATACATTTTACTATTCCAACCCATCCATCATCTGAATGGTCCCATCGGAATTGTAGCTTAGCTCCCGGACTTTGATGCTACGCAGCCAGGTCTTTCCACCAGATGGCACGCTGTCGTGATAAAACAGGTACCACTCGCCTTTGAATTCACAAATAGAGTGGTGGGTTGTCCAACCAACGACGGGCGTAAGAATGTCTCCCGCGTATGTGAATGGCCCATACGGATTATCACCGATAGCATAGCACAACCTGTGGGTGTTGCCAGTAGAGTATGAAAGGTAGTACTTGCCATTATATTTGTGCATCCAAGGTCCTTCAAAATACCGGCGGTCGTGGTCACCGGCTTTCAGCGGATTACCCTTTTCGTCGAGGATCAATGCGTTGCGGGGTTCTTCGGCAAACTGGAGCATGTCGTTGCTAAGCAGAGCCACTTTTGGTGTGAGCGCATCTTCGTCATCGGCTGGTTCATGTCCAATTTCTATCGCTTTGTTGTCGCGGTAACGCTGCAACTGCCCGCCCCAAAGTCCGCCAAAATAGATATAGTACCTGCCATCGCCGTCTTGCAAAACTGCCGGATCGATGCTGTGACTTCCCCGGATGGGATCAGCCTGCGGTGTAAATGGGCCTTCCGGTTTATCGCTTACCGCCACACCTATGCGAAAAATATCGTTTTTATCCTTGAGCGGGAAATACAGGAAAAATTTGCCGTTCTTGAAAGCCACATCAGGCGCCCACAATTGGCGACCTGCCCACTGGATATTTTTAACATCGAGGACCACGCCGTGGTCGGTAACTTCGCCATTGACATCATCCATGGAGAATACGTGGTAATCACGCATATCGAAGTGGTCGCCGAGATCATTTTCGGGGATTCCTGATTCAATGTCGTGTGACGGGTATATGTAAATTCGTCCATTAAATACGTGCGCCGATGGGTCAGCGGTATAGATTCCGGGTGTCAGATATCTTGGTTTCATACTTTTATGATTTGTGGCTTATATTGTTTTCTTCCTCCGGTCACTGAGTTCTTTTTCTATCAGCACCTCTTTCTCCTTGTTTATTTCATAAAGAAACAACAAGGCAATAGTTATCAAAAAAGGTATCGACGCGTAAATACTTACGAGCATTCTTGATCCCAATGAAACTGATTCGGGCTGAATAATTTCGCCAACCCCAGGTGCATCTTCCCTGTTGACATATCCATACAGTCCCAATATCCAGGCAACCAGGGAGCCACCAACAGCCAGCCCGGTTTTAAGTCCTGCCATCATGGCCGAAAAGATGATCGCTGTTGCGCGGCGGTTATTTTTCCATTCTGAAAAGTCAGCAACGTCGGCGATCATCGCCCAGAGAATCGGAATAGTGATGCCATAAAAGAATCCGTGCAGGATTTGAGAGCCAAACATCAGCCCTACACTTTGCGGCTTAAAGAAAATAAAGGCAATTATGAAGAGTGTGGAAATAAAAAGCCCGGTGGAAAACACATCCCTTTTACCGTATTTGTCGGCCAGTCTTTTCGATATCGCTATTCCCACGAGCATAAAAAGAATTCCGCCTGCATTAAACAGTCCAAAGCCAGCCGATACCGGATCGGAGCCAAAAAAGTTTATTCCAATAGCTGACAGTGAGTCTGTTATTGGGCTTATAAATGCCGCTAATGCTTCACCATCAACATAATTGTTGAAGTAGTACACATAGGAACCACCCTTCATCGCAAGGGTTATAAACACAAGGATGGTGGCTAACAACATGATGATCCAAGGCTTGTTATTAAATAAATCCGTCAAATCCTGCTTTAAGGTTGAATTTTGTTCTGACGTTGGAATAATTCTTTCCCGCGTGGTGAAAAAAGTGATTAAAAGCATGACAGTGCCAAATACAGCCAGCCATGTCATAACAGTTTCAATGCCGGCGGCTTTATCGCCATCTCCTGCATATTCGATGATCGGCAGCATAAAAACCTGCACGAAGAATTGAGCAAACATCACGGCTACAAACCTGATGGAGGAGATGCTGTTGCGCTCACCCATATCGCCCGTAAGTACACCGCTTAATGCGGAATAAGGGAGGTTGTTTGCGGCATAAAGTAAAAGGAGAAGTGAATAAGTTACTGCCGCATAGATGACCTTCCCCTTGTAAGAGAATTCAGGTGTCGTAAATGCCAGTAAGGCGACAACACCTAAGGGTACTGCGGTGTAAAGAATCCAGGGTCTGAATTTCCCCCATTTCGACTTGGTACGATCGGCCAGCGCTCCGACTATTGGGTTGAACAAGAATGCTGCAACCAATCCGACGGTTAACATTATGATGGAGGCGTCATTGTTTTTCAGCCCGTAAATGTCAGTGTAGAAAAATGCCAGGTAAGTAATAAGGGTCTGAAATACCAGGTTGGCCGCCAGGTCTCCCAGGCTGTACCCGATTTTTTCGAGGAGCGAAACTTTCTGTGTTGATTGTCCCATGAGTGTGACTTTAGGTGTAAAAAATTTCCGACTGAATTGTTCTGGTCAGATTGACTAAAACAAAACTAAACAAATAACGTGATTTGGCAAGATGTAAATCCGTGGGCTTACCATGCAATTCAAAATATTTATAGTCTCTTAGCTCGATTTCAGTTTTTGCATGAGTGAATTACGAGCGTGATATGGGTCAAATCATACTGACCTGTTGTCTGAAGTTTTTGCTATAATGCAGATTCTTGCCCGCCTTGACGGTAGTCAGGCCTGCGCACGGTGGGAAAAGGCACACTCTTAAACCTTCACCCAGGCTTGATTTTTATTGCTTTCAATGATGCGTTCGCAGAGCAGTAATTCCCTGAGTCCATCTCTGAACGTAGGATAGGTGGGGTTAGAAGAATCATTATTCGCAATAGCAGCATAGACCTCCTTGAACATTTGCTTGGAAGTGTCGGGGAAGCCTTCGTTGTGTCCGCCGGGGAAAGAGATAAGACTCCTGGCTTTTTCGTCAAAAAGTGATGGGTCGCGCATGAACATGCCATTGTAACTGTCGCGCTTACCGATCCATAGGTCATTGGGTTGTTCGGATGTCCAGGCAAAGGTTTGCTTTGATCCGGCGATTTCGAAACTCAGGCGGTTTTTACGTCCTGCCGCCACTTGGCTGACGGTAATAGTGCCCCGATTTCCATTGTTGAACCGCAGCAACACGTTGGCATGGTCTTCTGTGTTAATCGGCACATCGGCGTAATCTTCTGGTTTTAACATCATCCCGGAATATGTCTCCATGGGTTTTAGAGGCTTTTTGCGGGTTTTATGAATCGTATTGAAATCAGCAAGAACTTCTACGATCTGAAGGCCGGTAACATATTCCAAAACATCAATAAGATGGGAGCCTATATCCGCTATTGCCCTCGATTCACCCGATTGCTCCGGTTCCAGCCGCCAGTTATAATCGGTTTCATAAAAAAGCCAGTCCTGGAGATACGAGCCAATCACTGAATACACATTGCCGAGTTCGCCTTTTTCACGCATCACACGCATCTGTCTGATGAGGGGATAGTAGCGAATATTGAAGTGGACGGCATTGACGAGTTTTTTCTTTTCGGCCAGGCTTACTAATTCCTCCGCCTCAGCAATCGTGGTGGCAAGGGGCTTTTCACAGACAACATGTTTACCAGCTTCCAGCGCCTTTTTGGCCATGGAAAAATGAAGATTATTTGGCGTGCAGATATGAACAGCGTCTATATCACCTTTGATCAATTCAGCAAAATCATCCAGTAAATCGTTCAATGCCCAGCGCTGATGCTTTTCTCGGCCGTCTCTCTATCGATATCACTGATGGCAACAACCTCGATATTTGGTATTCTTCTCAATGCTTCAATATGCGCCGGACCGATAAAGCCGAGCCCGGCGACAGCGACCTTAATTTTCTTCATAGGTTTTTTAATGCTTTTCATAGAGCCTACTGCTGCTGATAGATGACGGGAGTATTGGTGTTATAAAAGAAAAATGACCATTTGTCAGCTTGTTCTTCAATGACTTTTGAAGTCGGTTTTCCGGCCCCGTGACCTGCCCGTTGGTCAATTCTTATCAGCACCGGGTTTTCACCGACATGTGCTTTCTGCAGTCTTGCGGCAAACTTGAATGAATGTGCCGGCACCACTCTGTCATCGTGGTCGGCGGTCGTAACCATCGTGGCAGGATAGGTCGTTCCATCTTTAATATTATGCAGTGGTGAGTATTTATACAAATATTCAAATTGTGCCGCATCATCACTCGCACCATATTCTACCGCCCATGCACGACCTATGGTAAATAGTTGGTATCTCAACATATCCATCACTCCCACAGCGGGGAATGCGACAGCATACAGATCGGGTCGTTGTGTCATACATGCACCGACAAGCAGTCCGCCGTTTGATCCGCCGGAAATGGCCAACTTACTGGAATTTGTGTACTTTTCTGCTATCAGGTATTCCGCGGCAGCGATAAAGTCGTCGAAGACATTTTGCTTTTTCTCCATCATGCCGGCACGATGCCATTCTTCACCATATTCGCCGCCACCACGGAGGTTAGGCATGGCATATACTCCACCGTTTTCCAGGAGAATTATTCGCGATGGGCTGAAGGAAGGTGTCATATTGATGTTGAATCCGCCGTAGGCATATAACTCGGTAGGGTTATTGCCATTGAGTTCCAGGCCTTTTTTGTAAACGAGAAACATGGGAACCTTCGTTCCATCCTTACTGGTATAAAAGACCTGTTTTTCTTCATAATCCCCGGGATTGAAGGCGAGTTCAGTTTGGAAGAAAACGGCTGACTGGCCAGTATTAACATCATATTTAAAGACAGTGGGTGGATTGATGAATGATGTGAAGGAATAAAACAGAATCATTTCATCTTCATTTCCTCCAAGGCCATCGGTAGTTCCTAGTCCGGGTAGCGCGATTTCAACCTTATTGGAACCATCGTACTCCTGCTGAAAAATGCGGTTGGTGGCATCCTGCAGATAGAGCGAAAACAATTTGCCACCTCCGGTATTAGCCCCTTCGAGCAGATGCTCCGATTCAGGCACAATCTCTTTCCAGTTGGCTTTTTCCGGGTTTGCAAAATCAACTTGTATTATCCGGTATTTCGGCGCTTCAACGTCGGTTATGGCGAGAAATTGACCATTGCCGAGGTGATGTATGACTGAGCTTTTATTGCTGTATCCTTCGAAAATAAGTTTAAACTCTCCGTCCTCTTCCAGGTCTTTGATATACGTGGCAAAGCCATCGGTACCCGGGCTGGCTGTGAGAATAAGGTAAAGCTCATCTTCAGTCACTCTGACGCCATGGTTCATTTTAGGATGTTCGCGATCCTCGTAAATGAGTTTGTCTTCTGACTGCGGAGTACCCATTTTATGGTAATAGACCGAATGAAATAAATTCTGGTTCGACAGTTCCATTCCCGCTGCTGGTTCTGGATAGCGGCTATAGAAAAATCCGTCCTTGTACCAGGATGCCCCGGAGAATTTCACCCAATCAAGGCGATCATCGAGTTCCTTTTTGGTTTCCAGGTCCATGATCCGTATCTGATTCCAATCGGATCCGGCTTCTGCGCGCGATATGGCGATATATTTATTGTCCTTAGAATTACCAAGGAGTGATATTGTCACCGTTCCGTCGGCGCTCAACATGTTCGGGTCGACAAATACTTCCGATGTGCCGTCGAGGCCCTTCTGGATATAAATCACTGACTGGTTTTGCAGCCCGCTGTTTTTTCCAAAAAGGAAATACTCACCAACTTGCCTTGGTGATGATAGTTTTGGATAATCGTACAATTTGGTATACCGGTCTTTAATGGCATTTCTGAAAGGGATTTTTTCCAGGTACCCGAAGGTGATGCTGTTTTGGGCTTCTACCCAGCTTTCCACTTCACTGGCCGTATCGATTTCGAGCCAGCGATATGGGTCGGAGACCAGTGTGCCATGATAATCATCGGTTTGTTCAACCGTTTTTGTTTCGGGGTAGGTCAGTGCAATCGATGGATATTTCATGCTTTTTTCACAGGAAGTGCACGCAACGGCAATACCGGCGGCACAAATCATAATTAAGGTGTGTTTCATTGTTTAAGGGAATTAAAGTCATTTCCAATTATAAAAACAGGCAGCAATAACTGCTCATGTGGATTGGTGAAAAGTAAGGCTAAAGACGAAAGATAGGAGTTTCTTTAATTTACGACAATTTTTTGGGTGTGAATCAACTGCTTTTCATTCATTATTCGAATGAAATAGACGCCGGACTGCAATCTGGCCTCTATTTCATGCGTGGATTCGGCTGAGTGGAAATGTAAACGCTCACTCAATTGCATTCTGCCCAGATTATCCAATATTTCTACCTGAACCTCGCCAAAAGGCATCTTGCCGAATTGAATATTGAATTTTCCATTAGACGGATTTGGATAAACAGAAATGTCATGATATTCCATGTCAGTCAGGCCGGTAACGACTGTCATACTCCCAATAGTGTTGTCCAGCCAGTTGAATCGCTCGGAGATCCAGTTCTTCAAAAAACCGATCTCACTGGCATAGCTACCACCCACATAGCTGTTGGGCCAGACGTATTGATTCAGTATAGGCCATTGCGCAAAATTTCTTTTTTGAGGCTCTTCCAGCACCATCACCACAGAATCAATATAGCCGAGAACGGCGTCATTGCTCAATACATTCTGACGGAGGCTGGACCATCGTTCTTTAAATTGATATTGGTAATCAGGATCTCTGAGAAGTTTCTTCCACCAGAAAGGAACAGACCAATAATCATTGCCGCAATAATCATTAAAATCCCAGGCCCAACCTGAGGTCATCCAACCATTACAGTAATCGGCATTGCCAAAGCCGAGGTTGAAATCCCAAATCGGTCCCATATAAAGCTTGCCGTCTTTGCTGTCCTTATCTTTGTGCATGAAAGTACTAAGCCTGTAGCCATCGACATTTTTAGTGATTTCATTACAGATTGCGAAATCAATAAACGAGTCCACATTGATATACTTCCTGTAACCTTTATTTGGATCGCGGAAGTAGGGCGCCTGCAGAGCGGTCTCAAATGACGTGACGTATTGCCTGATATAATTTCCCTGCGATGTAGTGATGACATCTTCGGCCGGATAATGATACTGAAAATGAATTACCCCGGTTTGACTACCCGATATCGAAGGATAGGGTGAATCCCAACCCAAGCCTGCTGTCGCTCCGTCAAATTTGTCAATTTTCACGATATAGCCACCTGTCAGATCATCGCCGGTGTTTTCGTCTACATTCAGGTCACTGATATTTACCCTGCCTTTATCCCGCTTTATTTTTTCAGTCATGAAATACACTCCCCGGTATTGACCGTTCAGAAATACCTCACAAAGGACAGTACGTGGTGCATACCAGCCCAAATCATTCGACAGTTTGTAGATCAAAACATTTCGAATCAATGACTTATCGGAATAGGGCCCCTGAAGGATCCAATCTTCTTCCTTCGGCATACCAAGGATAACGGCAGATGTATCTTCAAGCACGGATGATTTTAGTTCAATGGCATATTGTTTTTTAGGAAACGACTGGGAAGATGATCCGCGAATCTCAATGGCGATATTGCCCTGGTACCCAGTGATCGGATCATCAATGGAATTCATCATTCCCGGGCCATTATCGATGATTCCCATACTTGCAAAGATTTTTGGTTCATTAGGTATATCAGCACCTTGTGTATCAAGTATGACGAGAGGAAGGTTGGAAGAATTATAGTTTGCCGGTGTGACGAACCAGCTTTGTACCGGCTGATACCTCAGGTTGGCTACATTTAGAGCGACATTGAGAAAGAAGTTGGATGAAAGATCGGATGAAGTGGCATTAAGATTATGAATTTGCACACTCAATATGTTATCCCCGTTTATTAGCCATTCAGAAATGTCGCTTTTCTTAATGACCCTTTCCATCGGATAAAACCCCTGATAGAGCGTAGCTTCGTGGTCGATTTCTGCAAACTGGTTATAAGTTGGCCGGGTGCCTGAAATGCCCGCCCTGGCAATTTCCTTACCATTGAGGTATGCGACGAATCCATCATCATAATCTGCCAGCAGCACAGCCTGTTCTATTTCAGCGATAGAATAAACCGTAAATTTTTTCCGCAGATAAACGGTAGAAACGGTGGCGCTGATGGTGGTGCCGTCGTCGCCATCGCCGTATCCGATACCGCCAGGGCCTTCAAGCCAGCTACTGTCATCAAAGGTAAGGTTGATCCAGTCTACCGGTGGTTCATTTGTACCTATGCTGTATTTCCAGGTATTGGAGGCATTGACTACAGCTTCCCAGTGATTCACCTGGGCAAATGCATGAGACAGTACTATTAAAGAAGTAACTAAGTATAATAAGATGAATAATCCTGATCGCCTCATGCCCGAAATACCGTTTGTGTTTGAATAAAAAAATATGTCCCGAAAATTAAGAAATTATTAATTCGCCGACATTATGTTTTTCTATAAAACGACAGACATGCCTGATTTGCATCTGATAACTGGATTTTTGACGATAAAAGCTCTGTGATCAGATGCTTAGGATGTTATGAGGTCATCGACAGTACCGGCTACCTCTATGGCTGCATGGCGTCCGGTATCTTCGAATATTAATTTTCCGTTGGATTTATCACTGAGTTTTACATGAATTTCTGCCGACATGCTCTCCTCGATCCGGCCATCCATCATTCCCAGGATCGGTGCCGCCAGCGCTGTTGCATGATCCCTGAGGGCTTTTACTTCGAGCCGGAATCGTTTATTATCCAGAACGATTTCAACCTTGTCCCTGGTAATCCGGCAATTCAAAAGGTGTGAGCTGTTGTATGTCGTGAACCTTATTAATTTTCCATGAAGCCATAAACCGGCTATGAAGCCGACAAATGAACTTTTTAACCATGGAATCTTCGCGACTGATACTTTCAGTGAAATACCTTCTTTACTGAAATGATTAGTTTGCATCCAGATGTATGCACCCGGAAATGACCTTCCCCAGTCTTTTTCAATATATCCTCTTCCATCATCGAAGCGCATCTCGGTATTCCCAGTGATCAAAATACCCTTCAGTCCATGATCCATACTGACGATACCATGATAGCACTCCATAAATGGAACGAACGCAAACGGCCCCATGATGCCCGGTGAATAGAACGGTTTTGGCCATGGCACTACGTCAGAAAATTCGATGCGTCCATGTAGTGTTGGGAGGTGCAACTCAATTAAGGTTGCCGTGAAGCGGCTTGACCCAACCCGTACATCAAAGTGGTCGGGAGATGGCACAAATTCATCTGCATCAAATTTGAAGTATTGCGCAGTCTTTAGCTTGCCATCGAGCACCTGGATAAATGCGTGCTTATTTCCGTTGCCATCCATGGCAATACCCGGGATAATGGCAAAGGCAAATTTTCCGTCAGCATTTATTATTTTGAAATACCAGCCTTCAAAGTATTTTTTGGTTTTGCCCCAGCCCTGGAAATGTTCGGGGTTGAAAAAGGAGCGCCAGCGTTTAATCATGGATAGGAGAGCTCCCCCCCCCCCCTTCCCTTCCCTCTCCCCCCTTCTCTCCCCCCCCCCTCCCCCCCTTAGCGTGATTTTTCTCCCCCCCCCCCCCCTCCCCTTCCCCCCCCCCTCCCCCCCCCCCCCCCCCCCCCCCCCCCCCCCCCCCCCACCCACCCCCTCTTTCCGGGAGCGACGAGCGGACCCCCCCCCAAGCGGCAATGTAAAGGTTCGCGAAGACCACATCCAGTTCTTCAAGTAAGGCGCTATTCTCGAACCGGCTCGACTGAAGTCCTTTTTTTATTTCTTTGGTGGTTTGCAGGTAAACAAAGGCAAAGGCGCACCCATAGTTGCTTTGAGCAACAGTTTCTTCTACGATCCCATCAAGCACAGCGATGACTTCGTCGATCGTTTTGGCTGGGGAATAATCGTCTTTTACCGGATAGCTCATGGAAAAACAATGATTTTTCCAAGCTAACCATTATTTGAGATACAAAAAAGACGTTGAAGGCTTCGTTTGTTTCCAACGCCTGTAAAATCAAGCTTTTTCCAGTACAATTGATGCTGAATTAATACAAAAACGGAGGCCGGTTGGAGCCGGTCCATCTGGGAAAACATGGCCGAGGTGGGCATCGCACACATTGCACAGCACTTCGACCCGCACCATTCCAAAACTGATATCCTTTTCGTACTTGATTGCGTTTTCTGCCAATGGCGCTGTGAAGCTTGGCCAACCCGACCGGCTATCGAATTTTATTGTGGAATCAAACAAAGCTGTTCCGCAGCAAACGCAACTATATCTTCCCACATCGTGCGCATGGCAGTATTCGCCGGTAAAGGCCGGCTCGGTTCCTTTTCTCCTGGTAACGCGGTATTGCTCTTCGGTCAATTGCTTTCTCCATTCCCCATCTGTTTTCAAAACGCGACGATCCGGCTCAGGATTACCATGATTGGCAATCTTCAATATTGTAGTCCAATTTATCATGCCAGTATAAACAATGATTTTATGATTTGGTTCGATGAACCCACCGATTGTGTCTTTATTGATTTTCACAACAAAAATAATCCCGGCAATAAGCATCGCCGGGATTTAATCAGGTTGCTAGCTGGTATTAAGAGGTATTAATTGTAGTTAATGCAAACCTCGTTGGTCCAGGCATGGCCGCACAACACTTCGGGCATCACGAAAATGTAAACACGATAACGACCCTGATCTGTCTCAACTCCTGTTGCGACAACTTCATTGGTGAAGTCAACATGGACTTTTGACGATCCATTTGGCTGCACGGTCCGGTTTGCCATCCAGCAAATGTGGTTACCGGAATTTGTTAGGTTGAACGGCGAGAAACTAAATGAAAATACACCATTGGAAGTTTTGTGAAATCGCTCGAATTCGTCATCCCGCTCCATGAGCAGCATGAAAATACCGAATGAAATATTGTCACCGATTTCACGATCAGTGAAACAAACATCAAAACGCACGCTGGCTGTTTCGATCAACTCCGATGTTTTACGGATACTGAGTAACTGGTTTTCAATGGTAGCCATTCTAATTGGTGGTTTATTGGTGACTTTAGTGTCCAACTATTAAAAAGGTAACCCATGAAATTCTGAAAAAAGAAAAATATTTTCTTCAGGCCAAGATACTTCGCCTGCTGGTTTGAATAAAATCGGCCAATAGCGATATTTAACGCAGATAATACCTGTTCACATAAACCCAAATGATATGAAAGTTTTTAAATCGATTGCCTTTATAATGCTATTCCTATTCAGCTTTGCTGCCGTCTTTTCGCAGACAGGCAAAGTTTACGACAATCTTTCCCTTCCCAGTAAAATCCTGAAAAGTGACCGGAAGTTTGCCATTTATCTTCCCCCAGATTACGAAACATCACAACGGAGCTATCCGGTGCTCTATCTGCTGCATGGTGCGGGAGACGACCAGACCGGCTGGGTACAATTTGGTGAGGTACTAAATATTGCTGATGAGGCGATCAGGGATGGGCAGGCCACTGCTATGATCATCGTGATGCCCGATGCCAATACAGGGAACAGGGGCTACTTTAACGATCCGAAAGGTGACTGGAATTATGAGGACTTTTTCTTTACGGAATTCATGCCTTATGTTGAAAAAAACTATCGGATCAAAGCGGATAAACGCTACCGGGCTGTTGCAGGATTGTCGATGGGAGGGGGCGGCACGTTTATGTACGCACTCCATTCATCCGGAATTATTCTCCTCAGCATGTCCTTTAAGCGCGAGTTGTGGCCCTTTGACACTGGAAGAGGCGGGAACCTGGCTCGAAAGAAGAAGCGAGCGCAAATACACAGATGAGGAAAAGGCAAAATACTTCAAAAACCATAGTGCACTTGACCAGATTAATACCTTGCCTGTGGACCAGCTAAAATCTGTTCGCTGGTTTATCGATTGTGGCGATGATGATTTTCTTTTTGAAGGCAATTCTTTGGTGCACATCGCCATGAGAAAAAAGGAAATTCCTCATGAGTTCCGAATCAGGGACGGTGCCCATAACTGGACTTACTGGCGGGAGTCATTGCCCGTCGTGCTCCAATTTATTTCCATGACCTTTCATCAACATTGATAATCGTGTTCACATCCGTACAAAAATCTGTACGGATGTGAATTCCTGTTTGGTCATTGAGTATAATTAAATAATTGATTTTCAGCGCCTATGAGGTAAGGGACTGGAATTTGATATGAAATGAAAAAACACGGGAAATGAAAACAATTATCGCGGTACTTTTATGGTTTATTCTGCTCGCACTCTGCTGGCCTTTGGCACTGGTAGTGTTCATATTCCTGCTAATCGGTGGAATATTATTATTGCCATTCGCCATTGCGGGATTCACCATCGGCCTCGTATTTAAAATAATTGGGGCTATCCTTTTATTCCCTTTCAAAGTAGTCAGGGCCATCTGATCCAACGTCAGGACGTTTTTTCGCCAATTTCCTCCATCAACAGCGCGGGATTCAGGTAGAGCAGTTCGGCTGCCTTCAACAGATGTTTGCTGATGGAATAGGAGATCCGGTAGTCATTGATCAGTGAAGTGACCATCTGCGAATTAAGCGTCTTATCCTGGATGAACTGATTAAGGGAACCGTTGAATAATACATCGCGTGCTTTCAATCCGGCCAGGTAATCTGCCAGGGCCTGTCGCTTTGCATTCAGTTTTTCAAGGATTTGTCCACCGTCCTTTTGTCCGCCCGTAAGCGAAGATTTTTCGGCATTATACAGCATCACAATTTGAGCAAACCGGGATATCCTGTTTCGTATTTTGATGTATTCCTTGCGCATGACTTCGTTATCGCTATCGACGTACTTAAGCACATTGGCACTTATATCCTTAATATCCTTCAGCGACTCAATAAAATACCTGCACGATTCCATGACGTTATTTACTGCTACAATGTATGCGGGATCCCCATGGTTTTTTTGTGCTTTTATTCCGAATTGAATGATTTCACCATATAGGTTTTTAATTCTTGTATAATAAAACTCATCCAGCACTTCCGCCGAACTCACTCTGATTGACTGATCCCGCTTGCCATTTGTCTGAATTTCCTTTCCAAGTCCCCGGATCATCGCTTCATAACACAAACCAGAGAGATGGCGAGTTTCTTTTAACATAACCTGCAAGGCAGTCTGAGGATATGCAAGGGCGGCATCGTTGAGAAATTCGGGCTTGTCGGGTAGCTGTCCCTGGGTGCGGATCAGTTTTACCAAAAGCACAACCAGCAGCTTTGAGAATGGACTGAGTACAATGATACCCAACATATTAAACATGGTATGGAACATGGCCAGTTTCAATGTATAATCCAGGCTGTTGATACCGCAGAATTCCGACGAGCGATCGACAAGCCAGATTAGCTGAGGCAGAAGGCTCATAGCAATAATTCCTGTCAACATGTTGAAAATCAAGTGTGCGGCAGCTATTCGCTTACCGTCTGCATTGGCCGTCAAAGCTCCTACAATTGCTGTGACTGTCGTGCCGACATTGGCGCCAATAGCCAACGTCAAAGCGTCTTCATAAGTGATTTGACCGGCTGACAATGCCGAAATCACCAGCGCCATTGACGCTCCGCTACTCTGCAATATCACCGTGATAAAAATTCCTGCAAACAAAAGAATGGCATGGCTCCATGGTGAAGCTTCGGTGAGTGCCGACAAATTGATGGCTCCCTGGTAGGTATCAAAACCTGTTTTCATCAATCCTATGCCCAGAAAAAAGAATCCAAGACCTAAAAGAACATTGCCGATACCTTTAAGAATTGGTCTGTGCCTTAACTGGAAAATCACCCCAAACACAATAAAAGGCATGGAAAATGCCGCAATATCCAGCTTGAGTCCAAGCACGGCAATAAGCCACGCAGTGGATGTTGATCCGAGATTGGCGCCGAAGATGATACCAATGCCTTGATAAAGAGTGAGTAATCCTGCGCTGAGGAATGAAATAGTAATGACAGAAATCAGCGAACTGGATTGCAGCAGCGTAGTACTCGTAACACCAAGGAGAAAGCTCTTGTAAAATTTGTTGGTTGTTTTGGCGAGGATCTTTTTGAGTGGCCCTTCTGCCATGGAGTTGAAACCTTTTTCAAGCAGGATCATTCCAAACAGGAGGATGGCAACCCCAGCCGCGATATCCTGCATGTTCGGAGAAATCCAAAAAATCAGGGCCAATCCTACAAGGACGACTACGAAGAGAAAATTTTTGAACATGGATTAAAAAACTAAAATTGGTTAAAAAAATTCACCATTTGGAATGCACTGGATATTCAACAGCATTTTTTTGGATCACTTTGAAAACAGCTCCTTTGCCTGGGCATAGCTGATCAACTTAATGCCCTTTTTGCTGATGGCTTCTTTTACCCGCGGATCGGTCCATGCCTTGCTGACACCATCCCGGTCGAACCCGACATTTTCGTATCCAACATGGCCAACACCTTTCATTTCTTCCGTATCGTATCCGGGATGATCGACAAATAACCACAAGCCGGGGGTTAGCGATTCAAGATTGGTAAGAAAACTTGTGATTTTTTCTTCAGCTGTAAGCGAACTTCCACCAAATCCTTTCATGGATTTTACACTCATACTGCTCAAGTTCAATGTCAATGGCATACTCATCGGCGAGTTTTTTTACCAGACCGGCGATTTTCGGATCCGCCTGGCCGAATCCCATGTGTGTGGAATAGTGAGAGATATGGGGAATCCGTGCTTTTGCCAACGCTATTTGCGCCCGAAGCTCTGCTTCAATTTCATCTAATTTCCAGTCCGATTCCTTCAAAAAGGTGGCGCCGGGTACATCGTTTTTCCAGATAAACGGATGAAAATAGCCGTTCTGATCCAGTAAGACTTGCCGCATGGGTCAGCGGTCGCCACTTCAGGTACTGCCACTCGCTGGTCAGCGTAAGGTGAACTCCCACGTCATATCCCGGATTGGCATTGAGCAGGGTAACCGCCTCTTCAAACCATGGAGAAGGAACAATAATTTCAACCGAACGTGCGATGCCATCGGTGTAAACATCCATACAGGCCTGATTCACAGTATGTGTGATGCCAATGTCATCGGCTCGCACGATCAGGTATATATCACCCTTTTGAGCACATCCGATAGTTGAAAAAATGCCAAGGGAAAGGAGCAATAACGTTAATTGTTGTTTCATTCGCGTGTTCGTGGTTTTTTAGTCAATTTATAAATTCGCGCTGCATTTTACCCAATATTCTCAATCTGTTTCTTCAATCTCTCATCAATCTTTTTCCATCAATCGAACCAAACTATTTCCTCCATTTTCCAAATCAAACAATTACAGGTACTTTTGTATTCTTATCAGGTAGAAGAGGCGCAGCAATCGTATTCCCGCGAAGTCGAGGATTCCAGTAGATCTATAGTATCCAAAAGGATTTACATACAATCACTAAAAGTCAGGCTTTTAACCTGATGAGAAATGAGTAAATGAGCAAAAAAGGAAGAGTTTTAATGGCAATGAGTGGCGGTATCGATAGTTCGCTTGCCGCAGTATTGCTCCATGAACAAGGCTACGAGGTCATCGGTATGACCATGAAAACGTGGGATTATGCCACATCCGGCGGTTCGAAAAAGGAAACAGGATGCTGCAGCCTGGATTCGATCAATGACGCACGGAGCATAGCCGTTAGTCTCGGTTTTCCTCATTATATCCTCGATATAAGGAATGAATTCGGCGATTACGTTATCAATTACTTTACGGACGAATACCTCGCCGGCCGTACCCCAAATCCATGTGTATTGTGCAACACACACATAAAATGGGACGCGCTTCTGAAAAGGGGAGATAAACTGGGATGCGATTTTATTGCGACGGGGCACTATGCCCGCCTGCGCAATGAAAACGGAAGATATATCGTTTCAAAAGGTGTTGATGAGGATAAGGACCAATCCTACGCTTTATGGGGCGTGTCGCAGGAGAGTTTGAGCAGAACGATTTTTCCCCTTGGCGATTTAACCAAAAAAGAAATCTACGAAATGGCCATACAACGTGGTTTCATGGAGTTGGTAAAGAAATCGGAGTCTTATGAAATATGCTTTGTGCCGGACAACGATTACCGCGGATTTTTGAAAAGACGGGTAAAAGGGCTTGAAGAAGAGGTGCGGGGCGGAGAATTTGTTTTGGAAGATGGTACCGTTATTGGAAAACACGAAGGGTATCCGTTTTATACGATCGGCCAGCGCAAAGGGCTGGGAGTCGCTTTAGGGTATCCTGTATATGTCACTGAAATACAGAAAGATAAGAACAGGGTAGTGCTGGGAACATTTGATGAATTATCCAGAAATGGAATGTACGTTCACAAATTAATTATGGGGAAATATACTGATATTGGCCAGCGCATGGATACTTTCGCTAAAATACGGTATAACGATCCGGGGCATCCGGCAGTCATAGAAAAAGCCGGCGACATGGTAAAAGTATTCTTCGGAAATGGTGTAAACGCCATAGCTCCCGGTCAGGCAGCGGTGTTTTATGAAGGCGATGATATCATTGCCGGTGGATGGATTTTATCGAGTTTTAATAAAAATGGATAAGGTTTTATACATAGCGGTTTGCAGTTTTGTCGTTTGGTTTATGGCCGGATGTACGGAAACCGCCGAGTGGGATGTCGATTCAGTCGGCTGGGATTATTATCCGATTGAAGTAGGCGCTAGTCGTACTTATGAAGTAAAAGGAGTGCGGTATATCAACTACCTCGACAGTACCAGCTTTGAATATTTAATCAAAGAGACCGTGGTTGACTCCTTCCAAAACCTCGAAAACGGCATTTCTTATACCTTACTGCGCGAAAAAATGTACGACGATAGTGGTGTCTGGGAAACAGACTCAGTCTGGTCCATCCGAAAAGATGAAATGCGGGCTATTTTGGTTGAGAATAATGTGCCAATTATCCAGTTAACTTTTCCACGTGGAGGAGAATAAGGTTTGGAATTCAAATGCATTAAATTCCCATGACACCGATGATTTTGAAATGATTGATACCGGAGTCCTTACTCGGTTAAGGGGTTAACAATTACTCAAAACACCGTGACGGTGTTGCAGGAAGAATTACCGGATTTACTGGTAAAATACATCTCCAAAAAAGAAGTTTTCGCGCGGGATAAAGGCTTGGTTTACAAGGAGAATGTGGAGCTGGAATATAAGCAAGACGATTTTTACGGAGATCAGGTAGTCGAGTCCGGAATTAAGTATTATCAATATCTGGTGGAATAGGATGAGGAATTTCATTATTGTGTTGTTGGGCGTGCTCGTATCTTCTACCGATTCTTTCGGAGCGGTGAACAGGTATATGGTGTTTTTTAAAGACAAAGAAAATAGCACATTCTCCATAGACAAGCCCGAAGAATTTCTTTCTGAACGCGCGTTGACTCGCAGAAACAATCAAAATATATCCATGACATCCAATGATTTACCGGTGTCGCCTTCCTATTTGGATCAACTTGCTGACTTGCCCGAAGTAAATGTATTCTTTGCCACCAAATGGCTGAATGGCGTTCTCGTGGAAACAGACGAAGGCAACCTGGATGAAATTAAATTATTGCCATTCGTGAACGAGGTAAAATATGTAGCCCCGAACCATGTACTTACCGGCTCCGGAAATCGTCGCCATTCCAAAAAAGAGTATATGATGATGAGTGATACCAACGATGCTGAATCGCAATCGCAAAATGCTTTTATCGGTGTGGATATAATGCACAATTCCGGGTACAGGGGAGAGGGCATGCTTATCGCCGTTTTTGATTCAGGATTTGACGACATCGATAATTCATCGTTTTTCAGCCATCTTTTCACCGGTGATAAAATTCTCGGAACAAGGGATTTTATTAGAAACAGCAGGCAGGTTTTTCAATACGATCAGCATGGATCAAAAGTGCTTTCCTGTATATCGGCTTTCAAGGAGGGTGTTTACACCGGCACGGCACCGCAGGCTGATTTAGTACTTTGCGTCACCGAAGATGTAGGAACGGAGTACAGGATTGAAGAGTACAATTGGCTATTTGCTGCGGAATATGCCGACAGCCTTGGGGTGGATGTGATCAATTCTTCGGTCGGTTATTTTGAATTTGACGATGAACGCATGGATTATTCGTATGATCGCATGGATGGCAATACCGCAATTATTACGGTGGCTGCAGATTTGGCGGCATCAAAAGGCATCCTGGTCGTAGCCAGCAACGGCAATGAGGGAAATAATTCATGGAAATACCTCAATGCTCCAGCAGATGCCGACTCCATTCTTGCTGTGGGTTCCGTGACCTATGACAAAATAAAGTCAGGTTTTTCTTCGTACGGTCCATCGTCAGATGATCGCATAAAGCCCGAATTGAGCGCGCTTGGCAGCAACGTGAAAGTGGCATTCCGCGAACAAATTGGCAGCGCCAACGGCACCTCTTTTTCATCGCCATTGCTTGCGGGACTGGCCGCTGGATTTTGGCAGGCTTTTCCGCAGTTGACCAATATGGAAGTGATTCAATATTTGAAAATGTCTGCGAGCCAGGCACACAGGCCCGATACACTGCAGGGATACGGCATTCCAAATTTTACCCTGGCTTTTAATAAGGCCAAGCTCAATGAAGGTGGTATTGAGGAGAAGCTGGTTGTGTTTCCCAACCCGGTAACGCACAAAAAAATCATTATCTCCATGCCAATACACAGGCCCAGCCGGGAGATGCGACAGTCAGATTTACCGATCTGAAAGGCGCTGTCGTAAGTGTCAAAAACCTACCCGAACTTGAAAACACTGACTTTCTCGAAATAGATGTTTCCTTTTTGAATTCCGGCACTTACATTCTCACATATCATAAAGGTTCTGAGGTTCAAAAGTTTAAGCTCGTCGTATTATAATTTTTTAACTATGTCTTTGATCGCACCATCCATACTAAATTCCGATTTTTTAACATTAGGAAATACACTGCAACTCCTCAATGAAAGCCAGGCTGATTGGGTGCATATGGATGTGATGGATGGTTCGTTTGTCCCGAATATATCGTTTGGAATTCCGATCGTGGAAGCGGCCAGAAAAGTCACCAAAAAGCCATTGGATGTCCATCTTATGATTGTGAATCCGGAAAAATATATTGAAGGTTTTCGGGCAGCCGGAGCAGACCTGATCAGTATTCACCATGAAGCATGTATTGATAAAGACTTTTCCCGAATTTTAAAGAGAATCAGAGAAATCGGCGCTCGACCGGCATTGGTCATCAATCCCGACACACCTGTAGAAAAAATATTTGAATTTGTCCCATTAGTCGATATGGTGTTGGTGATGTCTGTATTCCCGGGGTTTGGCGGGCAAAAATTCATTGAATCAACCTTTGAAAGAGTCACGGCATTGAAATCGTTTATCAAAGCGAATAATCTCCATACACTCATTGAAGTAGATGGAGGCGTTTCAAAACAAAACATGAAACAGCTCAAGGAGTGCGGTGTAGATGTTTTTGTCATTGGCAGTGTCATATTTCGTGCCGACGACCCAGCCGAAACCATCACTGAACTGAAATCTATCGTTGCATAGCGCCCATGCCATCATCATGCGGTTAGTCTTCCTGATCATCTGTATTATCACGATTATACCCAAGCGTCACGGCTCAGGATTCATTCATGTTTCAAGGTGTGGTTAAAGATAGCACGGGGCAGGCGATCGCCGGAGTGACAATCAGTATAGAAGGCACTGAACTTGGCGCAGTCACCGGGCCTGACGGACTATTTCAATTCAGGATTGCCCCGGAATTCCATGGAAAAAATCTGGTATTCCGCCATGTGCGCTACCAGGAGAGGATTATCAATCTCGATGAATTTGATCTTCAGACTACTGTTCACACCATCATTTTATCAGAAGTCGTCCACGTTCTTGACCAGGTAAGTGTATCCGACTACCGGATTACGGACATCGATTCCAAAGTCAGTACCATTAGCATCAACCCGCTTAATTCACAATTTGCTCCGGCACCATTTCAGGATATCAGCAATCTGTTAGCTACGCTCCCGGGTGTCACCGTTCGCAATGAGTTTTCATCGGCCTATTCAGTGCGAGGCGGCAACTATGACGAAAACCTTGTTTATGTCAACGATATTCCCATCTATCGTCCACAAATAATCACTGCCGGGCAGCAGGAGGGACTCGGCTTTGTGAATACTGATCTTACCAAATCGATCGATTTTTCATCCGGTGGCTGGGAACCTGCTTATGGTGATGGTCTGGCCTCAACCCTCAATGTAGAGTACAAACGCCCGGAAAAATTTGCCGGCTCAGCTCAGATCGGTTTGCTTGGCGGGTCGATGCATCTGGAAGGCATTACTGCCGGCGACAAGCTTACATATGCTGTAGGTGTCCGACAAAAGTCATCTGAATATCTGCTGAATACCCTCGAAACAAAAGGCGAATACAGACCAAAATTTTTCGATGTTCAAACATACCTCAATTACGACCTTTCAGATAAACATGAAAAAGGAAGAACAACGCTGGGATTGATATTTTCCTATGCCCAAAATAATTACCTCGTTGAGCCAACCAACAGGGAGACTACATTTGGCACGTTCAACGAACAATTGAGACTCTACGTAGCTTTCGAAGGCCGGGAGCGTCTCACTTACGATACATGGCAAACGGGGCTCACCTTATCGCACAGAATCTCTGAAAACTGGCGGAGTCGGCTGATTCTCTCCGGAATATTGTCGAAAGAACGGGAATACTACGACATCGAAAGCGGGTACCTGCTGTGCAATGTTGACAATAATCCAGCCTCAGCAGGTTTTAACAAATGTCTCACAAACATCGGTATCGGCACGAATTTCTACTCTGGCAGGAACCTGCTGGATGCAGAAATGCTTAATCTGGAATGGCGCAATGAAATCGCAATTAATGCAGCCAACACGCTGGAATTTGGGATAGGATATGGCGACAATTCATTCAATGATCGCCTGCGAGAATATGAGTTTATCGATTCTGCGGATTATGTGACTATTACGGAATCGGTCATTTCGGAAGCGACGCTGGATTATGCCCGATTAACTGCCTACGCTCAGCAAACGACTGAAATAAATAGTCGTCAAAAACTCACCTTCGGCTTAAGGTCTTCCATGCAAAGCACTGATAACAAATGGCTTATCAGCCCACGGCTACAATACTCATGGAATCCGGGATCCATGCCTAAATCATTCATCCGGGCTGCGGCGGGTATTTACCGGCAAATGCCCCTATACCGCGAATTCAGAAACCGGTCGGGGGAGCTTCAAAATGTCAGCGCCCAATCTTCTGCTCACTTTATTGCCGGTATCGATGTCAATTTTGAAAAGTGGGAAAGACCGTTCATTTTTTCAACGGAAGTTTACTACAAGTATTTCTGGAATGTAAATCCTTACGATATTGAAAATGTGCGCATGCGGTATTTTGCTGAAAACATCGCCACAGCCTATGCTGCAGGAGTGGATATGAGAATAAGCGGGGAATTTATCCCAGGCGATGAATCGTGGTTTAGTCTTGGATTTCTTACCACCCGCGAAGACCTGGAAACTGATACAAAAGGCTATATTCCCAGGCCGACTGACCAGCGGATCAACGCGGCTATCTTTTTTCAGGATCACATTCCTAACGCACCAACATTCAGGGTGCACGTGAGGATGCTTTATGCCACAGGCTTACCTTTTTCCCCTCCGGGCAATGATGCGTTGCGAAATGCCTTTCGTGGCAGCGAATATCAAAGACTCGACATTGGGTTTTCGAAGATTATTTATTTTGATACCGAGGCAACAGATCCTTTTTTAAAGTCACTTTGGATTAGTTTTGAAATACTCAATCTCACAGCTCACGAAAACACCATCTCTTATTATTGGGTTGAAGACGTGAATGGCCACAACTACGCAGTGCCCAATTCATTGTCGCAGCGTTTTTTCAATGTCCGCATGGCCTTGAAGTTTTAGTGCCTCTATATGGTTTTATTAATTGACGATTTCAGACTGTTATAATTCATTGGAATCAGATTTACAAGCTCCAATGAATTATTTGCAATTTGTACCATTCATATTTTTAAATAGGTGAGGCTTTTTATGGTTTTTTGTTATATTGCGTTTTGAAAAACATTGTAAACCTTAAAAAATTGATTGTATGAGTATGAGAAAGTTAATGATTGGTGTTTCAGCCCTGGTTCTATTTGTAATGACCGGTTTGTGTGTTCAGGCGCAGGAAGTGACCGCTGAGGATGTGGAAAATTATGCTGTAATCGAACTGGCTAAAAACAGTATCGTTGCGGGTATCAGTCCTATGGTCAATGACCTGATAAGTAAGCAGGAAGGAATGACTGGTCAACGTTTCACGGAACTCCAGGCCACTAAAGGTGATGCTGCTAAGCTTGCAGAAATAAAGGCGCTTGAGTGGGAAACAAAATTCCTCACCATGGTAAATGATCAGATCGAAAAGCGTAAGGACGCTGCCAAGGAGGTTGTAAACCTGCTGGCTAATAATGCGATGGGCGCAGATAAATATAAAGCAACTAAAGCGGCGTTGGCAGCTAATGCAGACCTTAAAGCCAAATACGATGGCTATCTGGCCGCTTTCGCGCAATAAAAAGCATTGAAAACCCATAAAAAAAGCCCCGATACCTCGGGGCTTTTTTTTATAACTTCTTCACCTTCTGGTCCGTTGTCAGTCCGGACAACACTTCCACATTGATGCCATCGGACAGGCCGATTACGATCGGCGTCTTTTCAAATTGCTGAATTCCCTTCTCAATTTCAACGTACGGCGTATCATTTTCAAAGATCACATTGCTTTCCTTCAACACCAGTACACTGTCCCTTTTTTCCAACACAATATCTGCATTGGCGCTATAACCTGAGCGCAAGAATACACCTTCTTTCAGGGTAATCGCCGCTTTTATTTCAAACTGGATAGCGCCATCTTTTTCAATGCCTTTTGGTGATATGTACTCCAACTTTGCGTTGATATCCTCATCTTGTAATGCACCAATTTTTAAGCCCAGATTCATGCCTTCGCGGATTTTGCCAACTTCCGATTCATCTACTTTACCCTGAAATATAATATCCGTCATATCGGCGATTATGGCAATCGTGGTGCCTTCATTGAACGTATTTGTCTCAATGACAAATGAACCTTCCTTCACCGGCACATCGAGCACCATTCCTGTTGCTGTTGCCCTGACGAGATTCGACACCGTACCGGATCTTTTTGATGCACCTTCCTTTACGAGGTCCAGGTTACTTTCTGCAGCTTCTACTTCCTGACTGCGAAGCTGATATTCCAGTTGAAATTGGTTAAAATCGAGATCTGAAATCACTCTCTCATCATACAGTTTCTTCTGCCTGTCGATTTCCGTCTGTGCATTTTTGAAATTTATAATGGCGGTTTTAAGGCGCATTTCAGCGTTGTTGAGCATCACCACATCCGGTATGATTTTGATTTTTGCGATGATGTCATTTTCATTGACCTGAACACCAGCCTCCACATACACCTTTTCTACAACTCCGGACACCTGGCTTTTCAGCAATAATTCCTTTCGCGGAGTAATGGAACCAGTAGCCACGGTCTTCTTGACGATATCGGAATAAAATGGCGCCTCGCTTTCATATACCACCGGAGGCTTCATTGATTTACTGATGAGTATATAGCCAACACCGAACAGGCTGGAAACCAGAATTATGATGAGAACTATTCCAAAAACACGTTTCATATTTATTGATTTAATTGATTATTCTGAATGTAATGCTTCAATAGGATTCACACTGGCAGCCTTTAAGGCCGGTATTAATCCTGCCAAAGCGCCGCCTAAAACCAGTACGACCAAAGACAAGAGCGCCGTGTAAATATTTACCTTGGGGATTGGAGAACATCCCGCTGTCGAGTTGAAATTTTTCCATAGCCCACGAGATTCCCGATAGCATGAGTATCCCGAAACACAAACCGATATAGCCTGCCAGGAGGGTGATGAAAATGGCTTCCTGAATGATAAGTCCGATGATGGAAGCAGGCGTAGCGCCAAGGGACTTTCTAATCCCGATTTCCTTTGTCCTCTCCTTGACAATAATGAGCATAATATTGCTGACGCCTATGACTCCGGCCAGAAGTGTACCGATGCCTACGATCCAGACAAATACGTCAATACCATTGAAAAGCCGCGACACCTGGCCGAATTCTTCTTCCAGATTTTCCGATCCCAAAGCAGCTTTGTCATCAGGATGGATGTCGTGTCGTTCATTGATGATTTTTTTCATCTGGTTTTCAACATCAATAACGGGAACTCCCGGTTTCGCCGTAAAGGCAAACCAATGGATTTCATTACCACGGTTAAAAGCCTGTTGAAAGGTAGTAAACGGTGTGAATATCGTCTGTTCATCAAATTTGGCCTGTTCGTTTCGCCGTTTTGACTGAAAGACGCCTATTACTTTAAAGTAGATACCATTAATGGTAATGTAATCACCGATCGGGTTTTCCTCAGGTGTAAATAACACTTCGCGTACATTTTTGCCAATAACAGCTACTTTTCTGCGTTCCTTCATATCCATCGCGTTCAGGTGCCGGCCTTCGGCAATATCGACTTTCTGAACCTGCTGAAACTCCGGATAATCGCCATTGACCCTGAATGAACCCGATTTGTCCTTCCTTGAAATATTGTTTCCACTGTTCCAATTATGCAGGTTTAGCCGTGGAGCCAGATGTTCAAGGCCTTTTACTTTTGATTTCAGGGCTTCTGCATCTGCGTTTTCAAAATTGATGTATCGGCCAGGTTGCAAACCATTGTAGGGCATTGTGGTGCGATTGCTCCAGAGAAATCCCGCATTGGCGGCCCAACCTTTAAATTCGCGCGTCACTCCATTTTCCAATCCATTGCCGGAGCCCATTAGAATCATGAGCATAAATATGCCCCAGAATACGCCGAACATGGTGAGAAACGTCCGCAATTTATTTTTGCGAATGGTACCGAATATTTCCTGCCACTTGTCGTAGTCAAACATAGCTTATTCTTCTCTTAGCGCAACAATCGGATTCACTTTGGCGGCTTTCTTTGCCGGGAAAAATCCAGCCACAGCTCCTGCAATTACGAGCATCGCAGTTGCCGATACAGCGGTTATAAGGTCTATTTCAGGATCTTTGAAATACGGGGAATCCACATTGAAATTGACCATGGCCCACTTGATGAGTTCTATAATACCGATGCCGGTTATCAAACCGATGTATCCTGCCAGCACCGTGATGAGTATGGATTCCTGCAGGAATAATGCAACAATACTTGATGCCGTAGCCCCCATTGCTTTCCGGACGCCGATTTCTCTGGTACGGTCTTTAATAATGATCAGCATGATGTTGCTGACGCCAACGATGCCGGCGATAATGGTAAATACCCCAATAACCCAGAGGAAGATCCGGATGCCAAAAAAGAGGCTGACAAACCGCTGGTAGTTTTCTACATTATTCCATATAAACAAAGCTCTGCTGTCGTTTGGGTCGAATTTGTACTTCTCTGAATAGAGTTTTTTTGTGTCCTCGACAATCTTCTGGCTTTCCTCGACGGATGCATCACCAACCGTGTACATGATGGTGTGAAGGCGGTTTTCGGCATTATACGCCAACTGAGCCGTTGTGAGCGGAATAAAAATGCGTTCCAATTCTCCTTCCTCGCCCTTATCTGCATAAACCCCAACCACTTTGTATTGAAGTCCGCGCACATCAATCCACTTTCCGACAGGGTTTTCACCTTTGTCGAACAGACCTTCCACGACTTTCTCTCCGATTACTGCTACTTTGCGCCGCTCCGCGATATCCAGTTCATTAATGTAGCGACCTTCCCTAGGTGACTGGTTTTCTATGTGCAGCATTTCAGGTGATATCCCGAGAACATTAAACGAGGAGTACTTTTGCTTGTATCTGATTGTGAATTCGCCATAGCAGAAAAAACGTCCGGCGGAATATTCTACACCAGCGACTTTTGCTCTTAAATCATAGAGATCTTCATTTTTTAGGTTGATTGTACGGCCGGGCTTCATTCCTTTGTAAGGCATACTTGTCTGCCCGGGATTCACCCAAATACTGTTTACCGCGTCTTCCTTAAAATCGTTCTCGACACCATGTTGCAAGCCGGCTCCGAATCCCAGAAGTATCATAAGTATGAAAATTCCCCATGCCACACTGAACGCCGTTAGAAATGTGCGCAGTTTGTTCTTGCTGATTGTGTGAAAAATCTCCTGCCATTTATCGATGTCGAACATAAAAGATGTGGATTATGAGGCCTCAGCGAGGTCTTGGTCCATGATTTTACCGTCTTTCAGATGTATGACCCTGTCGGTCAGTTTGGAAACATCGTTTTCATGGGTTACGATGAGTACGGTCATACCTTTCTTGTTCACTTCCCTGAATATATCCATTACTTCCATGGAAGTTTTGGAATCAAGAGCACCTGTTGGCTCATCGGCCAGGATAACTTTAGGATTTGAAATAAGGGATCTCGCTATGGCTACACGCTGCTTTTGGCCGCCGCTCATTTCAGAAGGCATGTGCTCAGCCCATTCTTTCAATCCGACACGATCCAGATATTCCAGGGCCATGAGATTGCGTTTTTTCCTTCCAATCTTTTGATAGTAGAGCGGAAGGGCCACATTTTCCATGGCATTTTTAAAGGAAAGAAGGTTGAATGATTGAAAAACAAATCCGATAAAACGGTTTCGGTAGTATGCGGCCTTGGTTTCGGTAAGATTTTTTATCACCGTATTGTCCAGGATATATTCGCCGGAGTCATAATCATCCAAGATCCCGAGGATATTGAGCATGGTAGACTTACCGCTTCCTGAAGAGCCCATGATTGACACCAACTCACCGGGTCCAATTTCAAGGTTTATTTTCCGGAGCACTTCAAGTGAATGCGTACCTACCCGGTATGATTTTGTAATGTTATTTAATGATATCATTAAAAAGCAATGGTTTTCGAGGTTGATGAAACAATCATGCCAGAAAGAAATACTGTCCTTTTATCGAACAGGCCAATATTTTTCTCCAGTTTTTTGAACTTACATGTGCGATAGCGGACAGCAATAGTATCAAAACGTACGCCTCACACCTTTTACAATACTTTGATGAGATAATCACAAATTGTGTTTCGCTGAGGCTGTAAATATCGGGTATCTGTACCTTTTTAACTGCAATTATCATTAATACTTCAGTGATTCGTTCCTACTTTTGAAAATTATTCATTGGATTGGTATGCTCGCACGATTAATTGTAGTCATTTCATGTTTTATTCTTTTACCCTGCATTGCTTTTAGCCAGGCCTTCAACCCTTACCAACACGCTTACCAGGGCTGGAATGGCGACAAGATAAAAAAGGCAAGCCCTTTCCGTGCGTTTCTCAATAAATTTTCGCTGACGGTGGGCGCAGGTTATGGCAGAACTTTCTATAACCACCAAGTCACTTCCGATGTCCTTGAAACACCTGATGGACTGGTGATACTGGATCAGTATTCTTTTTCCTCAGATAGTATTCAGTTTTCAGGCGTCATAAATTGGCTCAATGCTCCGACAATCTATGATGGAAATGAGACCTATGGCCCAACCAGTCCGAATCGTGTTTTATACGCGGATTCGGCAGAAATCAGGTACGGTGGCAGTGGATATAATGTAGCCGGTACGTGTTACACTGCACTTCGACATCCAGCGATTCAGAATTGGGGGTGGAATAGTTTACGAGCTACATGGAATCAACGAGCTTACTCCGCGTGTTCAGGGGCAGTATACATATATCCCGAATTTTAATTCGACTAAGATGTTCAGGTACTTTTTTCTCCTTGGCGGAAAGGTTTGGAGCTATAAAGGCTGGGATTACCATGCGGAACTGGAAATAGGTAAAGTGAAATACGATAATAAATATAATAAAAGCCTGTTGCAGAATGGATTATACTTCAATCTTGGCATTCCCATGGAATACGAATTTTCAGAATATTTCTGGGTGTTTGTCAGACCGGCTTTCGATTATAAAAGCTATACAATCAATCTGGCCGGCACCGGCAGTGATGTAGCAATGACCAGTATCCAGCACAATCAACCGGCATTTTATATCACAGCCGGCGTTCGGATGAAACTTCCGGAAATAAAACGCTGCCCTGTAAAATCCTGCCGCACACAATTGAAACACGTTCATGGAAGTCAGGAATTCCGCGGACAACCATTCTACAAAGAACAAAATCCTAAAATAGGGGAGTTGTATCCAGAACTCCAGCAGAACAAGAAAAATGTCAAAAAGGGTAATGTCGTAAACTGACCTCCAACCAACTTCTCATTCCACCATTTTCAATGCTCAGTTAATCTGTTTTCACGTGTCTGAAATTTGATTTCAAGCGTCAATCAATCGATATTTTTGGTTAACTTGCCAGCCAATTTTTGGAATCAAAAAACATTATGCTGGAAGGAAATAGCGGTAATATCATACCGATAAATATTGAGGATGAAATGCGGAGTGCCTACATCGACTATTCGATGTCTGTAATCGTATCAAGAGCTTTACCGGATGTAAGAGATGGCCTGAAGCCAGTGCACCGGAGGGTACTTTTCGGAATGCTGGATCTGGGTGTCACATACAACAGAGCATATAAGAAATCTGCAAGAATAGTCGGGGAGGTGCTTGGTAAGTATCACCCTCATGGTGATTCATCAGTTTATGATACGATGGTCCGGATGGCCCAGCCGTGGTCACTCCGCTATCCGCTTGTTGATGGTCAGGGAAACTTTGGATCCATCGACGGAGATTCACCGGCAGCAATGCGTTATACCGAAGCCAGACTGCGTCGGATTTCCGACGAAATGCTCGGCGATATCAATAAAGATACAGTTGATTTCCAACCCAATTTCGATGATTCACTAACGGAGCCCACAGTTCTTCCCGCGGCTCTGCCAAACTTGTTGGTGAATGGATCCTCAGGCATTGCCGTCGGTATGGCAACCAATATGCCGCCGCACAACCTGACTGAAATCGTCAATGGAATTATTGCCTATATCGATGACAAGAACATAGAGGTAAAGGACCTTATGAAATATGTCACCGCACCGGACTTTCCGACAGGAGGTATTATCTACGGATACCAGGGTGTGAAAAGCGCCTTCGAAACCGGCAGAGGAAGGGTCGTCATCCGCGCAAAAGCCCACTTTGACCAATCTAAAACCGGCAAGGAACAGATCATTGTCACTGAAATACCCTACATGGTAAATAAAGCGTCGATGATTGAAAAAACGGCAGCCCTGGTGAATGAAAAGAAAATTGAAGGGATATCCGATATTAGGGATGAATCTGACAAGGATGGGCTCCGGGTCGTTTATGACCTCAAAAAGGACGCTATTCCGGGCATCGTCCTGAACAACCTTTTCAAATACACTCAGCTTCAGTCGTCCTTTGGCGTAAACAATGTAGCACTGGTTAAGGGCCGGCCACATACCCTCAATCTGCAAGGGACATGATAAAGCATTTCGTGGAACACAGACACGAAGTGGTAGTACGTCGCACGCAGTTTCAGTTGCCAGAGGCTGAAAAAAGGGCTCATATTTGAAAGGCCACCTTATCGCGCTTGACAACCTGGATGCAGTTATTCGGCTCATCCGCAGCTCGATTCACTCCGGATGCGGCACGGGAAGGACTTATATTGCAATTCGGTCTTACCAGAAATACAAGCCAGGGCCATTCTCGATATGCGACTGCAGAGGCTTACTGGTCTCGAGCGGGATAAAATTCTAAAGGAATACCAGGAAATCATTAAAACTATTGAACATCTGAAAGAAATTCTGGCTAATGAAGACATTAGAATGAATATCATCAAAGAAGAGTTGCTCGCCATAAAAGAGCGATTTGGTGATGAACGAAGAACTGAAATAGTACACAGCGCTGAAGATATTAACATAGAGGATATCATAGCCGATGATGAAATGGTGATTACGGTATCTCACCAGGGGTACATTAAGCGAACACCACTGGTAGAATTCAAAACCCAGGGCAGGGGAGGCGTTGGCAGCAAAGGAGCGGCATCCAAAGACGATGATTTTACTGATCACCTCTTTGTGGCCACAGCACACAGTTACCTGTTGATATTTACCAATTTTGGCAAGGTTTACTGGCTCAAAGTTTATGAAGTCCCGGAAGGCAGTAAAATATCCAAGGGTCGTGCGCTACAAAACCTCATCAATATCGAGCCCGGCGATACCGTAAGGGCCCTCATTACTGTCAAGAATCTAAAGGATGACGATTATATCAATAATAACTTCATTGTTCTCTGTACTGTAAATGGTACCATTAAGAAGACAACCCTCGAGGCCTATTCAAGACCCAGAACAAACGGCATAAACGCCATCACGATCAATGAGGGCGACAGTCTGCTCGATGCAAAGCTTACCAATGGCAATAACCACATTATCATTGCGGTGCAATCAGGCAGAGCAATTCATTTTAATGAATCGCACGTTGGACCAATGGGTCGGAATGCAGCCGGTGTGAAAGGTATTTATATTGATGGAAAAATTGGAGATAAGGTAATAGGAATGGTTTGTATTGAGAGGGATGATGCTGATTTACTGGTAGTTTCTCAAAAAGGATATGGAAAGAGATCCAAGGTTTCTGAATATCGAATCACATCCAGAGGCGGTAAAGGTGTTAAAACGCTGAACATAACTGAAAAAACTGGCTCGCTTGTTGCTATTAAGGAAGTCATTGATAGCGATGACCTGATGATAATAAATAAATCAGGCATTACCATCAGGATGGAGGTAGCCGATTTGCGGGTCATGGGCAGGGCTACTCAGGGCGTAAAGTTGATCAGATTGAACGAAACAGATGAGATTTCCTCTGTTGAGGTTATCCATAAAATTGAGGTAGATGGCTTAACTGAGAATGAAATTGGGCAGAATGAAAATGAGCAGGATTTGTCGGGCGGGCAGGAATGATGAGTTTGTTAATGCCATTTAGTAAGCCTGAGCGATATAATAATTAAGTAAAACTAAATCAAAAAATGTAAAACACTTAGCGCAAAACCATTTACGTTTAGTATTTTTGCGCAATCTAACGCTAGAAAACTTTTTATAATTAAACAATAGAACAATGAAAAAGATAATTTTTGCACTCCTGATACTTAGCCTGGGCTTTTCCGCCTATTCGCAATATGTGCCAAAAGGCAAGGTCACAAAAGCTGAGACATCTTTAACAGCCGGAAAACTCGATGAAGCCAAAGCTGAAATAGATGAAGCATTCAAAATCGATGAAAAAGGCAAAGTGACCACTTCCGGCAAAAACTGGTACACCCGTGGTGACATTTATAAAGCTATTTACCTTGACGACAGTACCGATTACAAAAACCTGAAGGATGACCAGACGCTCAAAACCGCAATGGAAAGCTTCAACAAAGCGCTTTCATTGGAGAAGGAAAATTCACCTTACGCCATCTTCACAAATCAGGCAATAACTCAATTGTACGGAATGATCGTGAACCATGGTGCCGAATTATATAATGAAAACGATTTTAAAGGCGCCTACGAAATATTTATGGAAGCCTTGGTCGTTTCCCCTAAGGACACCACGGCCCTGCTTTATGGTGGCGTTGCCGCTCAACAGGCTGATATGTTCGATGAATCCATCAAATGTTTCCAGACCATGGCCGATAATGGCGATGCAAACCTGGATACCTACAAGACTCTGATCTTTCTGTATCGCGCAGAAAAGGAAGATCAGGAAATGGCGCTTGCCTCAGTCAATCAGGCACTTAAGAAGTTCCCAACGGCTCCCGAACTGGTTCAGGAAAGAATTACATTGCTCATCCTTATGGAGCGATCTGACGAAGCTGAAAAAGAACTAAACTCAGCTATTGCCAATGATCCAACTAACCCACTTTACTATTTCTTCCTGGGTTATATGAAAGATAAGAGTGGAGATGTGGAAGCCGCCATTCAGAATTACACCAAAGCTGTTGAATTGAATCCTGAATACTACGAAGCAAACTACAACCTCGGTGTCATGCATCTTGAAAAAGGTCGTGCTATCAATAAAGAGTTGAGCGAAATGTCGCTGAAGGACTGGGAGAAAAATGAAGTTGCCTATGGTGAAAGAGCCCAGGTGCACTATAAAGAAGCGCTTCCCTATTTTGAAAAGTCCGTTGAAATAAAACCTGATGAGGACTTACAACTTCTTGAAACACTTGAAGGACTGTACCTCATGCTCAATATGAAAGACAAAGCTGCACAACTTGAAAAGAAGATCAAGGCACTATCAGGAATATAAGATCACAAAGAAAAATATGAGAAGCTGTGGGGGTCGCCTCACAGCTTTTTTTTTGCCTGACTTTTGCGAAATTCCGTAAAATCAACCAATTTCAATATCCCATTTTTAAACCTCTACTACAATGCGTACCAGCCATTTTTTCCTGCTAATTGTCCTACTGTTTTCTTTCTCCCTGAATTCCTGCAAAAAGAAGGAACCCGTCAAAGATACCTTTAGCAGCCCCAAAACTCTATTTGTAGAATACGTGTCCTCTTTCACGGCAGGATACATCTCTAAAAATGCTGAAATATCCATCAAACTCGCCAAGCCGGTAGAAGGCATTGAGTCGGGTAAAGAAATCGACACGGACCTTTTTAGCTTCGAGCCAGGCATTAAAGGGAAAGCCTATTGGGCTGACGAACGAACGATCACTTTCAAACCAGAAAAACCGCTGGATGGTGGGCAACGATATCAGAGTGTTTTCGCCCTCTATAAACTCGTCGAAGTGCCACAGGATCGTCGGGAATTCCGCTTTTCATTTGAGTGCATTCCTCAGAATTTCAGCGTGTCGTTTGAAGGCATTGGCTATTATTCAGTTCAGGATCTCACCAACGTAAAACTCAGCGGGCTTATCCAGACTTCTGATCAGGCAAATAACGAGGAAGTTGAAAAGCTGCTCATCGCAAAACAGAATGGAAATGCGCTGAAGATCTCATTCGTACATGATGTGGGTATCAATGCACATCGGTTTATCGTCGAAAATGTCAGTCGGACAGAAGATGAAGAAACAGTAATTGTAGAATGGGATGGCGATGCCTTAAGTGTAGATAAATCAGGAAAAGAAAAGTATGAGATACCTTCACTCAAAGATTTCAAAGTCACTTCAGTAAACCTCCAAAGAACCGGTGATCGTTACATATCTGTAAAATTCTCAGATCCGCTGGATGAAAACCAGAATCTCAAGGGACTTGTGATCCTTGGACAAGGCCTGGCTCCCAGAGTGCTCATTGCCCAGAACGAACTTAAAGTATATGCCACAAGCGAGTTGACCGGTGAAGTCAATATTACCATTGACCGCTCGGTAAAAAATACAGCCGGGTATTCACTCAAGGAGAATTATGCGGAGACTCTGCAATTTTCCCAGCAAAAGCCTGACGTCAAAATCACAGCCAACAAAGGAGTCATTATGCCGGGCTCGGAAGGGCTCATCGTACCTTTTGATGCCATCGGTCTCAGCGCTGTTGACCTGACAGTTGTTCGTATTTTTGAAAATAATGTACTTCAGTACCTACAGGCAAATGACCCTGGCGATAATTATGAAATGGTACGTGTTGGCAGGGCGGTTGTTAAAAAAACGATTCCGCTGGGTGCCGTCGGAGCCACCAACCTCAATGAATGGAATAGTTTCAGTGTTGACCTTGCGGAATATATGAAGGCCGAACCCGGAGCTTTTTACCAGGTGAAAATTGGATTTAGAAAATCTTATTCGCTGTATTTCTGTCCTGATTCGGGAACTGAATTTGAAGATTTACCGGAGGAAAATGATGATTACCAGGAAGAAACGTATTGGGATGAGTACGATGACTATTATTACTATGACTGGGAGCAGCGCGATAATCCATGCCATGAATCCTACTATATGGCGCATAGGGGAGCAGAAAAAGTCGTTTTCGCTTCCAATATCGGACTCATCGCCAAAAAAGCCGATCAGGGCGACTTGCTGGTCATCACATCAGACATCGTCACCACCAAGCCAATGTCTGGTGTTACCATCGAGGCATTTGATTACCAGCAGCAGTCCATTATTTCCGGCACTACCGATGGCGATGGTAAACTGAAGTTATCTCCTAACAGAAAACCTTTTGTCATCGTTGCCAAAAAAGGTGATCAAACGGGCTATCTGAAACTGGATGATGGATCGGCGCTTTCGTTAAGCAGTTTCAATATAACCGGCGCTGCTGTTCAGCATGGCATCAAAGGATTTATTTATGGTGAAAGGGGTGTCTGGCGCCCTGGTGATACGCTCCATATCAGCGTGATGTTGGAAGATATTCAAAATAAATTACCGGAAGGTCATCCGGTCATCCTTGAATTATATAATCCGTTGGGTCAGTTGCAAAACAGGCTTTTACAGACCTCCGGTGTCAAAGGACTCTATGCATTTCATCCGGTTACTCCAAAGGATGCCCCAACGGGCAACTGGTCGGCCAAAGTAAAAGTGGGTGGTGCTACATTTTCTGAAAGGATTAAAATCGAGACCGTCAAGCCCAACCGGTTAAAAATCAACTTGAAATTTGACGAGGAAAAGCTCTATGCGGGCGATGGAAGTCTGTATGCGAACCTGGACGTGCGGTGGCTCCATGGCGCCGTTGCAAAAAACCTGAAGGCATCTTATGAAGTTCTTTTGGTACCCGTTAAGACAGTATTTAAAAATTACGAAGATGTGTCCTTCGACGATCCCGGAAAGGAATTTATCACCGAGAGTGAACCGATTTTCGAAGGTCGTCTGGATGAAAATGGCAAATCGCGGATTCCATTTAAGTTAGAGGCCGGCAAAGACGCCCCCGGTATGTTAAAGGCAATTTTCAAAGGCAAAGTATTTGAAGAGGGTGGTGATTTTAGCATTGATAATACCAGTGTTTCATTTGTTCCCTATACAAGTTTTGTCGGGGTAAAAGCGCCCCAGGGAGACAAACGCGGCATGCTTGTTACCGATAAAGACCACAAAGTCCGCATTGTTTCACTGGATGACCATGGCAACCCCGTGGATCGGAAGATTGAAGTAAGTCTATATAAACTCCAGTGGCGCTGGTGGTGGGATAATTCCTATGAATCGAAAAGCAATTACGCAAGCTCTTATTATTCAGAGCATATTTCTACAAAGACAATAAACACAGACAATGGCGAGGGCACCTACACGCTAAAAGTAGAATACCCACGATGGGGCCGTTTTATGATCGTTGCGGAAGATGTGGAATCAGGCCATAGCTCCGGTCAAATCATTTATATGGACTGGCCAGGGTGGTCTGGCAAACAGGGCAGGGGAGAATTGGGCGGCGCCACGATGCTCGACTTCAATGTAGAAAAAGAGAGTGTGTCAGTCGGTGAATTTATTCGAATAAACATACCCAGTAGCGCTGGCGGAAATGCACTCGTGAGTTTGGAGTCAGGAAGCGAAGTACTCGAAACGTTCTGGGTGGAAACCAAAGCGGAAAATACGGTAGTTGAGTTTGAAGCCACATCCGCTATGGCGCCGAATATCTATGCTCATATTACGCTGCTGCAGCCACACGCGCAGACGGCAAATGATTTACCGATCAGAATGTATGGCGTTCAGGCTATTGAAGTATCTGACCCATCAACAATTCTAAAACCAGTCATCGCCATGCCCGACGAGCTGCGTGCTGAGCAGGAGTTTACCATGGAGGTGTCGGAAAATAGTAAAAAGCCCATGGCATATACGATTGCCATTGTGGAAGAAGGCTTGCTTGACCTTACCAAATTTAAAACCCCGGAGCCCTGGAAAACCTTCTACGCCCGTGAGGCATTGGGCATCAAGACCTGGGATATTTTCGATGATGTGATGGGCGCTTATGGGGAACGGCTCCAGAAACTCATGGCTGTAGGTGGAGATGATGCCATTAAAGCCCCTGAAGATAAGGATGCCAACCGCTTTAAGCCGGTGGTCATGTTTGAAGGGCCGTTTTATCTGAAGGCAGGCCAGAAAATGAAACATACATTCAGGCTGCCGCAATACATCGGTAGCGTTCGTGCAATGGTCGTGGCCGGAGGCGATGGCGCTTACGGGCAGACTGAAAAAGCGGTTCCCGTGAAGCAACCATTGATGATCCTTGCCACCTTGCCAAGAGTGGCGGGTCCGAATGAAGAGATTTCCCTTCCCGTGAATGTTTTCGCCATGGATGCGAAAGTGAAAACCGTTGAAGTTTCAGTGAAATCAGAAGGAAAACTTCAGCTGAATGGCCCTGAGAAGCAAACGATCAGCTTCACCAACACAGGCGATCAGGTTGTCTATTTTTCATTAAAAGCTGCTCCCGCATTAGGTGTTGGCAAAGTGTCCGTCACCGCGCAGTCTGGTGATTTCAAGGCTTCCTACGATGTCGAGATGCAGGTTCGCGCCAGCAATCCGCAAATCAGCCAGGTAACTGAAATGATGCTGGAAGGCGGCAAATCATGGGAAATTGACTATAAACCCTTAGGGCTCGTCACAACCAATGAATCCATGGTGGAAATTTCCAGTCTGCCGCCTATTAACCTGGAGCAGCGGCTCAAATTCCTGATGAATTACCCGCACGGTTGTATCGAACAAACCACCTCATCGGTATTTGCACAGCTATATCTCGATGATCTGGTGGAACTTGACAAGGAAAAAGCATTAAAAGTCCAGCAAAATGTAAATGCCGGCATCACACGGATTCGGTCTTTCCAACTGGCAGATGGTGGATTCTCTTATTGGCCGGGAAGCAGCGAGCCCAGCATGTGGGGCACCAATTATGCAGGACATTTCCTTGTAGAAGCGCAACGACAGGGTTTTGTCGTTCCGGACGATCTGCTACAGAAATGGACCAGCTATCAAATGGAGCAAGCCAATAACTGGAATGCGACGCTTTACAAGGATTATCATGTGCAGGCCTACAGATTATACACTCTGGCACTGGCGGGCAAACCGGCTCTTGGTGCCATGAACCGCCTGAAAGGTGTTGAAATTCCAAGCCATTCCACGAAATGGACGCTCGCTTCAGCCTATGCAGTAGCCGGGTATCCCGATGCAGCATTGGAAATTATAAATGGTTTGACCCAGGAAGTAAAAGATTACCAGGAACTTGGCGGAACGTACGGTTCGACACTCCGTGATCAGGCGATGATTCTTGAAACGCTGACACGGTTAAATAAAAATACGGATGCATTTGAAATGCTCAGGAAAATCGCCGAAAGAATGGGTAATTCCAAGGTTTGGATGAGTACCCAGACTACTGCATATTGCCTTATTGCGATAAGCGAATACGCCAAAACCAACAAGGTTGAAGGCGGCATCAAGGTATCTGTGGAAGTGTTCGGCACGACCTTCCGGGTCGATGGCACCAAGTACCTGAACCAGGTCACGATTATAGACGCAGACAAATCAGGTGAGATTACAGTTTCCAATAAAGGCGAAAACCCTCTCTTTGCCAGGTTGATAAAAACCGGAGTGCCTGCGGAAGGAGCAGAACAGGCTGCTGAATCCAACATCAAGCTGGAAGTGGTTTACAAAACACTGAAAGGGGAGGTGCTCGATCCGGCAAGTCTGAAGCAGGGGACTGACTTTGTTGCGGAGGTGACGGTGATGAACCCCGGCTTACGCGATAATTATGAAGAACTGGCCATTACCCAGATATTCCCGTCAGGTTGGGAAATTCTGAATAACCGGCTGGATGATACTGACCAACTGATGGGTGGCAAAGAGCCTGAATATCTTGATATCCGCGATGACCGTGTTTTGACGTATTTTGATTTGCCTAAAAATGCCAAAGCGACTTTTAAGGTTTATCTGAATGCCAGCTATCTGGGTAAGTTCTATCAGCCCGCAGTGTTCGTTGAGGCTATGTACGACAATGGGATTTCAGCAAATAGCGTAGGTCAGTGGGTAAAGGTGGTGAAGTAGTTACTTGATTTAACATTTTGAAGCTCACATATGCATTTGGATTTTTAGCAGTCCTGATAATCATTGCACTTGTCATGCCGATTCCGGAACCATTGTTCAGGGAATCCTATGCCACAGTGCTGGAAAGTAGGGAAGGTCAGTTGCTTGGTGCAAAAATCGCAGGAGACGAACAGTGGCGATTTCCACCGCTATCATCATTGCCTCCGGAATACCAAAAAAGCCTCCTCCAATTTGAAGACCGACATTTCTTTCTTCATCCCGGGATCAATCCGGTATCGCTGGTTCGCGCCTTTCGGCTAAATGTGAAAGCCGGCAAAATAGTGAGCGGCGGAAGTACCATCACCATGCAGGTCGCCAGAATGGCTATGGGCAACAAACCCCGAACTGTTTGGCAGAAACTGAATGAGATTTGGCTGGCATTGCGGCTGGAAGTCAGGTTCTCTAAGGAAGAGATATTACTGTTGTACGCCAATAACGCCCCATTTGGCGGCAACGTAGTTGGACTTTCGGCAGCTTCCTGGCGCTATTATGGAAGGACCCCATCTGATCTTTCATGGGCAGAAACAGCAAACTTAGTTGTGTTGCCAAATGCACCCGGATTGATATTTCCCGGTAAAAACGACGAAACCCTGAAAACCAAAAGAAACCGATTGCTGGAGGATTTGCATATTAAAAATGTCATCGATCCCATGACCTTGAGTTTGTCAAAGGATGAGCCTGTGCCGGACAAACCCTTACCCTTACCACGATTGGCTCCGCATCTTCTCGACCGTATCATAAAGGATGGATTGGCAGAAACAGAGGTCACATCTACTTTAGATTATACGCTTCAACAAACTGTATTTAAGATAGTTAACAATTACCATGACATTCTGCAGTTCAACCAGATTCACAATGCTGCCGCTCTTGTTGCAGATATTTCGACTGGTGAAGTTCGCGCCTATATCGGTAACGTACCACAATCTGGCAATTTCGATCACGGCAATGAAGTTGACATAATTTCCAGTAAACGTAGTCCGGGAAGTTTATTGAAACCCTTTCTTTACGCCATGGCCATTGACGATGGCATTCAGATGCCCGCCGGTCTTCTGCCGGATATTCCAATATTCTACCAAGGGTTCGCACCCAAAAATTTTGACAAGCAATTCCGTGGCGCGGTACCGGCAAACATCGCCTTGAGAAGTTCGCTGAATGTGCCTTTCGTCAGCTTGTTGAGGGAATTTACTTATGAGAAATTTTATTATAACCTCAAAAATTATGGTATCAACAGCCTGAATATGCCGCCCGGACACTATGGCTTGAGCATCATTCTGGGAGGAGGAGAAGTTACCTTATGGGAAATGACTGGTTTTTATGCCAGTTTAGTGCGCTCCCTTCAGACCTTTAATAATCTTAAAGGAACCAACAGATATTATTCAGATGATTTTCGAAACCTGACCTATTTATCTGAGAAATCAGAATCTCAAAACAACCCGGTAGCAAAGAGCCCGATCAGCGCCGGAGCTATCTGGCATACCCTCAAAGCCCTCCAGGAACTCCGCCGTCCGGATGCGGAGTCGAATTGGCAGCAGTTTGCCAATAGCAAGGCAATTGCATGGAAAACGGGTACCAGTTTTGGTCTCAAGGATGCCTGGGCTATCGGATTGAATGATAATTATGTAGTCGGTGTGTGGCTCGGCAATGCCGATGGTGAAGGAAGGCCCGAACTGACGGGCGTCACGATAGCGGCGCCGCTGATGTTCAGGATATTTGAGGTTCTCGACGGCGCCGCAACATTTCCAATGCCCGTCGCAGATATGGAAATGATGCGGATTTGCAAGCAGAGTGGCATGAAAGCCGGCGATATTTGCCCGAATACAGAACTAAAACCGATTGCTAAATCTGCCGGCCAGACGCAAAGTTGCCAGGCACATAAGTACCTGTTTCTCGATGAAAGCGAAAAATTTATGGTCAATGCTTCATGTTATCCGGTTCAGAATATGGTTAAAAAGCCATGGTTCATCTTGCCTCCATCCCAGGCATGGTATTACCGGAAATACAATATCGACTATATTAATCCTCCGGCGCTGAAACCTGAATGCCAGAGCATGTCCGATGGCATGCTGGAAATGATTTATCCTACTGGATTTACAAAGGTTTATGTCCCAATTGAAATAGACGGGAAGCCGGGGAAGGTGGTTTTTGAGGCTGCCCACCGAAGTCAGAGCACGACAGTTTTCTGGTATCTGGATGATGAATATCTGGGAGAAACGACCAATTCGCATCAGATGGGATTATACCCGCCCGCCGGACACCATACCTTGCACCTCGTTGATGATATGGGTATTGAGGTTTCGGTAAAATTTGAGGCTATCAATGAGAGCAAGGCTTCACATTAGTCCACCTGTTTTTCGGCAGGAACCCATTTTCCATCCATTCTGATTTGCCACCGACCCTGGGCATCATACTGATAAAGATTGCCCTTTTTGTCAACATAAAGTTGTGGCGAATCGGAAGGCAACTCAGCTACAGGCACAGGTTTTAAAGGATCATTTCGTTTCACTGTTTCGGAATATAATATTCCTGATTGACGGTTTTTATAGATATTCTCTAAATCAATCGCCTTCTGCGTCGGCAGATTATGATCGACGGTTACCGACTGACCCTGGAAATATTGCTGGTCATACGCGAATGCATTCCAGCCACTGTAGTAGCCATATGGACCATAGCCATAACCGGAATATGAATAAACAGTAATGTTCGGTCCTTTCTTATTTGCTTCCGGCTGGCCATACGTCATTGGTCTGGCAATGTACTTTTTACCATACCACGATTTGTAGCGGTACCCGGTTCCGTAAAAAACCACCCCCTTATACAGGAATGCGCCTCCATAGCCTGGCGTGTAACCAACAAGCACACTAGATTCATCTGCCCCGTATATTTTGACAAACTTGCTGTTAAATACAGGGCAGGATGGAGGGATTCTGTTTATTTCCTCCGGACAAAAATCAGCAACATCCCATGGCCCTGACGGATTTATTGATTTGAACCAAACTGCTTCATCGAGGGCGAAAAAGGCGTTGTTTTGCTTGGATGACACAACTATAGGTATTCACCGCGTAGCTGAGCGATGTCCCCGGAATGGGTTCAAAAACCGGTTCGCCGTCGTAGGAAACCTGCATAGTTGCCTTATTCCGGTCAACCACTGCCGTCTGCGGAATCGCATTGTTCAAAGCTGATGCAATGGCTTCCGGTGTTGCACTAATGGAAAGTTTAAGGGATGCGAATTCTGAGTTGGATGGAATTTTTTGGAATATTTCCGGAAGGGCATTTGGCTCAATGAATTTCCATGTGGATCCATTCAGTACTTTCCCGGAATACCATCTTCCGGAGAGTAAAACATAATAAGTGTCTGAATATGAATCAAAAAGCAGATTGTTTCCCGTGTTAGTAACGATGAATAGGTTATCAACGACGAGTTTCAGTTCCGGATCACCCTGAGTTGTTATCAAAGCAGCCGGTTCGGCGCTTACGAATAGTTTTGGATGCTCCCCATCGCCATTCGATGAGTCGGAATTATTGCTTTGACTTGGGGCATTCTGGGCTAATCTGATAATTTGCTGAGGTGGCGTTTCGATAGGCCTCCAGCCGGATGAGAGATCGGTGGTTTCGTACCAATAATTACTTGCATTGAGATAAAACATATTATTGCTTTTACTGAGTACGATGAAATGTGGTGTATTCACGACCATCTGATATAATTCCGATCCATCTACACCCTCCATAATTGGTTCACCGTCAATAAATACCAACGACGCTGGTTTATCAGAATAGAAAATATTGGGCGGATGATTCATTAATTCATCTCCTGCGGTATTATTTATCTGTATCTCCGAAATGCGATTGTAAAATGCCTTTAGGTCGTGATTGAATTGCCAGGTTGTCGCCTGGGCCTGGATAAGCGCTTTTAGCTTTGCCTTGTCTTCACTGGAGGCATCAGGGAAATCAGTATTGATCACCTTTATGTCACTGAAGACTACTTCATTCTTTTCCATGTTTGTGATCACATTGCAATGAAACCACAACGCACCAAAAAAATACCCGCCCGATTTAGTCATCAGGCTAAATGCGGCCCGGGCATCGAGTTCCTGGTTTTCGAACCTTTCTGGTGTTGGGTTATAGATGGTTATTTGGTACTCATCGAAGGCAAAGGATCTCGGCCAGAATTGACCTGCCTGAGCAACGCTATTTTCTGTACAGAATAAAAGGAGCAGAAAGAAAGTAAAAGACCTCATGGCAAAATGGTTTATAATTTGGTGCCAAACATAGAACAATTAGACGAAGAATTGCATCCGGATTTTGACTCATGCAGAGTCTTATAAAAACAAATCCATTCTTAAGTAAAAAAAGTCACGCAGGCCCGGTGAAAAATGTAGCAATTTTGAACTAGCAAACTGGTTGCTATGGTATGAATTAATTTGGATTATAGGATATCGGTACGGTATTTGGCAGATCAATTGACTTCAGGAAATGAGATTAATCCGGAAAAAACGCCGGGAAGAACGAATATTTTAAAAAAAAATGGTTCAAAATCGCTTTGGGGCTATCCCTCGGGGCATTTGCAGGTGCTTTATACTGGAATTTTATCGGTTGTAATGGCGGTACCTGCCCACTGACATCAAATCCAACAAAGAGCATTATTCTTTTTTCATTCATGGGTGGCTGGATTTCCTATAAATAGAAATTAAAAACTGTGTAACACAATGAATACTGAGCAGATTCAAATCAGATATACCAAATTAGCCGAAGAATCGTGCTGTCTTTCATGTGGTTCGGCCATTGAATATGCAGAACCTCGCGAAGCTGAAGTATGTGTGGATCTGGGAAGCGGACGTGGTATCGATGCCCTTCGTATGGCCGAACGTGTAGGATCTTCAGGTTTTGTGTATGGCGTAGATGTGTCGGAAGGCATGATCGACAAGGCCCAAAAAATGCTTCTAAACTTGGAATCCAAAATGTGAAATTCATCCAATCAGAACTGGAGGATATTAAAATCGACAATGAAACCATAGACCTCATCATCTCGAATTGCACAATAAACCACGCGTCTGACAAGCGCAAAGTTTGGAGTGAAATAGAGAGGATATTAAGAAAAGGAGGGAGGTTTGTTGTAAGTGATATTTATTCAACTGCTGAGGTTCCGGAAGCTTATAAAACGGATCCTGCCGCGGTAGCTGAGTGCTGGGCGGGGGCGGTAACGAAGCAGGAATATCTGGAGACGTTATTCAATGCCGGTTTTAAAAGCATTGAAATACTGGAAGAAAGCGCCCCATATCCAAAGGGAAGTATTGAAGTGGTGAGCTTTACCATAGCTGCCAAAAAACGATGTTGCAAATAATTTTTTTCACCTTTTAAATATTAATCGTATGAAGTCTTTAGTAAAACAAACTAAGAAGAGTGACAGAAAAGTAGCACAGTGCTGCGCCAAAAACTCTAAAAATGTAATGGGCTGTCACGATTAAATTTTTATGGGGCTGTCTTAATGGCTCTAAGTCGGTTTTTTTGCTTTTGCAAAGACCACCGATGAAGGGCTATTGAGGCAGCCTCTTTTTAATATGGAATTTTCCAAACACAATATAATCTCGCGAATCGCCGATTCAGGCGACTACTACATCGTGAATCTGCTGTCAGGCAATGCTGACATACTTGCGAAAGAAGAAGCGGAAAGCTTCTTGAATAACTCGCTCAACGATCCTGCTGAATTCATTAAAAAAGGATATCTCGTCGATCGGGTTGCAGAAGAAACCCTCTATCGCACCAAATACCTCGATTTTATAGCGGAGCGAGAAAGTGATGAAGTCCAGCTTTTTTTCACGCCATGGTATTCCTGCAATTTCAGTTGCTCGTATTGTTTTCAGGACAAATGCACAAACCAGATCCATGAAACGACGACACAGGTTATCGATGCTTTTCTGGATTATGTTTCAACTGAATTCGTTGGCCGCAAGAAATACGTTACCATTTTCGGTGGAGAACCATTACTATCTGCACCATCAAAAATGAAAATTATCCAATACCTCATTCAGGAATGCAACCGTCTGAATCTGGATATCGCTATTGTGACAAATGGGTATAATATCGTCGATTATATTGAAATACTAAAAAACGCCAGGATAAGGGAAATGCAGGTCACTCTTGATGGCGCTGAAAAAGCTCATGATGCCCGACGGATGTTGAAAGGAGGGAAGGGCACTTTCCAGCATATCGTAAAAGGAATTGATGCCCTGCTGGAATATAATATCCCTGTAAACCTTCGGATGATCGTTGACAAAGAAAATGTAAATGAACTGGTTGAACTGGCCCATTTTGCTATCGCGCGGGGATGGACAAAACATCCGGCGTTCAAAACCGCCCTCGGGAGGAATTACGAACTGCATCATTGTCAAACCAACAACATCCGGCTTTATTCACGCATCGAAATGTACAAAGAGATTTACCATCTCGTAAAGCAACATCCTGAAATCCTGGAATTTCATAAACCCCTGTTCTCGATTTCTAAATTCCTGTTTGAAAACGGCGAACTTCCCAATCCACTTTTTGATTCCTGCTCAGGTACCAAAACCGAATGGGCTTTTGATTACGCCGGAAAGATCTATGCCTGTACCGCTACTGTGGGAAACCGTGGTGACGAACTCGGTACATTCTATCCGGAAATGCAGATGAATTCAGTCGCAATTGACGAATGGCAGGAACGTGATGTTTTATCCATACCCGAATGCACCAACTGCAACGTTCGCCTGGCATGCGGTGGAGGTTGTGCGGCTATTGCAAAAAATCGTACCGGGAGCATTAGTGCACCAGACTGCAGACCGGTGAAGGAACTTTTGGAATATGGCATCAGTTTATATAGTGATATCGATATCACCAAATTATAAAGCACATCGACGGTGTCTTTGCTGTCGGTGATATAAGAAGTAAAAAATATCGTCAGAATACCACCGCGGTAGCCGATGGCACCGTTGCCGCTATTGCAGTGACACGCGAACTGGATAATTGACAAATATCCATGAGGATTTAAGAGCGAAAGGATCATTTGTTGATCCTTTTTTTATTTCGTACTCTTACCACCCATCAATTATTTTTTCAGGTCCGACTATAAGATCATGAAATAATCCCTATATTTCTTTCCTAAAGCCGTTGCCAACAGGCAACCTAACCGCACAAAACCATGAATATCATTGATCACCAACTAGAGGGTACGGGTGTTAAATTTATTCAAACACCCAATTTCTATAACCCACCGTTCAATACCCCCACGGGACTCCCTGATGCTGTAATTATTCATTACACTGCCATGACGTCCGCTGAAGGTGCCGTGAAGGTGCTCACAGTCAAACATCCGGATGGCAACAATGCCTCAGCGCATCTGGTGATTGGAAAAAAAGGGGAGGTCTTTCAACTTGCAAAATTCAACCAAAGAACATGGCATGCCGGGGAAAGTTCTTTTAATGGTCGAAAAGGCTATAATAGCTTGTCAATTGGTATAGAAATCGACAATGTGGGCTGGCTGACCAGGCAGTCGAATGGTAAATTCTCCAGAACCAGATTGAATGCCGAATACACGGAAGATCAGGTAGTTCATCAACGACACAGCAACCCCAAAGTACCCTACGAATACTGGGAAAAATATACACAGGAGCAAATAGATGTCGTCTTTGATATCTGTGAACTATTGCGACATCATTACGGAATCATTGAAATACTTGGACACGACCAGATAGCGCCAGACCGCAAACAGGATCCGGGGCCTGCATTTCCGATGGATGAATTGAGAAGTGAAGTGATCAAAGACCGGTCAGGTGAGGCCGCTGAAGGAAGGGTGAATACTAATTTGCTGAACATCAGGGCAGGAGCGGGGCCGGATTTTGAAAAAGTAGCCCAACCCCTCAACATCAACAGCGATGTTGAAATTCTCGAAGAGAAAAATGGCTGGTACAGGGTAAGAACAAAAATTGAAGGCTGGGTTTCAAAGAAATATATTACTCCAACAAAATAGGAGTATTGTCCATGAACCGCGCAATCACCTTATTTTTCATTGCCATTATCACCTTTGCCGTGGTGTTTTTCATCATGCGTCCCGATGTGTGGAATGATATTTGGCTGTGGTTGATTGGTTTTGCCGGGGTTATCGTTGAGGTGGGAAGAAGACTACTTTCACCAATATTTGGCGACAAAAAAAATACATCAGATACGCCTGAACAGCAGTCAACAAATCTTCTGGGAAATCTGGTAAAAGACCAGAAAAGCGCCGAACTCAGGGAGTTGGCGACTGACCAGTTTAAGGGCGTCACATTGTCTGTACTAAGATATTCCGATGATGGAAAAACAACGGTGGGACTACTTTATCTCAATGGCTTCTTCTATTGCTATACCCTGGAGGATACTCACAGAGCCGTAAAAGTCGCCGGGCAAACAAGAGTTCCTGCTGGAAAATATGAGCTGGATTTCAACCGTGCTGATACTGGGCTCACCCTTAAATACAGAAATACCTTTTCGGAATGGTTTACCTATCATCTGGAAATAAAAAATATTCCTGGGTTTCAGGGTGTATATATCCATAATGGAGGTACGAATGAAGATACAGATGGCTGCCTCCTGGTTTCTGACAGCCTGAGTGTTTCAGAAACCACCAAATCGCTCACAAATTCAAGAAATACATTTAAACGGCTTTACACCTACCTGAAGGAGGAAATTGAGAAAGGCACCAAAGTGCGGATTATCATGAGGGATGAAGTCTGGTTTGCCAAATTAAATGCTTAAAACTATGGAAGACTTAATTGCAATCGCCAAGCGAAACAAGAAACAGATGAACAGACTTTTCATCGGCTGTATGGGGCTTGTGGAACTATTAATGCTAATTCTGGTAATCGTGATCACCTGGAAAGCTTTCAATGGTGACGATCAAAATTTCATTTACAAGGCGGTTTCCATCAATATTATCCTCTTGTGGATTGGTATTCTGGTCGGTTATTATTCCTGGGTGATTTATTTTTTCAATATCAATCTTGGCCTGACCAATGAGGACTGGGCTGAAATCCGTCAAAAAACCCAGAATGGAGAAACTGTCGATTACCCGACAAGGAATCCTCATGCAGATCAGACATTAGGATTGCCGGAAGGAACGGTTCGCGGTACACTTGCGCTAAGCCTGGCCGTTGGCGCCATGGCAATGCTTATTGCGTCGTTGGGTATAGAACCTACAATGTCGCTGAATCAGCTCTTTATAGACACCTTCGACTTTTTTAAAACCGCCTTCCTGATGATGATCGCCTTCTATTTCGGCAACAAATCACTGGAGGCACTGAACCTTAATCCAATTAAAGGATTACAGGGACAAAGCCAACAACAAGCTCCGCCAACAACTGAATTGGCCCCTCAACCTACGTTGGCACCAGCCGTCGATCCCAATGCAGCAGGTGTTCGCGCCAATCTAATCAATGCCAATGATGATATTGCACCAGTAAAAACCGTGACTTCAACAGATTTTGAAAAAGCTAATTCCAACGGTTAACCACATGCGCCAGGTTGGACTAATATTGCTATTGCTGACTTTCCTGCTGTTTTCCTGCAAGGACAAGCGAGCGCTTGTAATTAGCAAGGTGCAGGCGGTATCCAAGCTTGCCACCACAGAGACTATCATAGACAAAACGGTCATCGGTACGAAGACGAAGAGTGTGATCGGTCTGCTGAAGCTGAATGAGGCGAATTTTGTGGCTTATACAGAAGCGACGATCAAAACCGGCATAGACCTGCAGAAGCTTGGAGCGTACGACGTGCGGATAAACGGCAAAGAAATTTCAATTCACCTGCCGGCAGTGGAAGTGCTGGATTTTCAATACCCTTTTCAGCGCTTTGTGGTAGATTCTACCTTACTCGACGACTCGTGGATCAATAGGTTTGATATCATTGATTATGAGGAGTTTTACCGCCGGGCGGAATTGGATATACGCGAAAACCTCCAGTATACGGGTATCGTGGAGGTGACACAACAAAAGACGAGAACTCTTCTCACTGGGTTACTGAAAAACCTTGGTTATGAGGCCATTATCATTGATTTCGAGCCGACGAAAGAATTGTTTAAACCAATAAAAATGGAGGGCGTAAAGTAGTATGCTTTGGGGAAAAATCGTTAAGCTAATTCCATTTCTCTTTCAGGTACTTCTGGTGGTGGCAGCAGTGCTATTATTTGCCTTTTTTGATCCCTTTGGCATCATTATTACAACCAAACGAACGCTAAAAGATACCCCGGTAGATGTACGAAGTATCCGCGACATCGGCCAATTGATTACTGCCGAATATTATGGGGAGGTGATAAGTTCCTATGCCCATGAATTACAGGAAAACCAGGACACCGCTAAGGAAGTGTTTCGGGAGAACACCATTGATATGCTTGAGCGTTATGTGCTGGAAATTAACAGGTTACACGACCAGCTTGAGGCGAGGAGATTCAAAAGAAATAAAATTGAAGAACGTGCAAAAGAGCCCTTTGCCAACCCGTTTTTCCAAAAAGAGGAATTCAGGCAGTTACTTTATTACATCGATTCGAAGGATAGAAAAGCAAACTATAAGGTAAATGATCTTGACAACGAGCTTACAGAATGGAAAACAGAAAAACTGGTCCGGCAGGCCGTTATAGATGGTTATAATGAAGGTACTGCTATCAGAAATACAGATAGTTTTCTTGCCAATTACTTTAAGTTTAAGGATCAAGTGCTTGAAAAAGAGAAGGTTAAAGGAATCAGGAAGAAAAATTTGGTACTGCTCGGTAGGGGATGGGTAAAGGCCGGATTTGATTTCGGAACCTTTACTGAGCGAAACTTCAACTATGATTCGAAGAGAAAAATCATTTATTTCATTGGGTTTCAGCCTCAAATTCTTTCTGCGACCATAAATCCATGGTTTATACCAGAACGTGGCGTAGAAGGTTTCGAATTTTTAATTGTGGATAGGAAGGCAAAACGGGACTACAAAGAAGTGCAGATTGTTAAACAGCGCTGTCTTGATGAATTAATACGAAAAGCCCATGAGCGGGAAATCCTCAAGCTGGCTATGGAAAATGGGAGTGAAAGCCTCAAAGAATTTTTTTCACTGATCCTGGATGAAAACATTGAGCAGGTAGTGTTATACGACAATGAATTGGCCTATACCTATGCAGAAATTGTAAAAAATGATTCAATATCCGGCGAAGAGTTACTGCTGATCGATTTCATGCTCCAAAAGGCAAAAATCGAGGGTATTGATGAAAAAAATACAACGACTGCTAAAGAAATGTTTGTTGAAAGTATGCTTCAAAGCGAGGCATTGGTTTACCTGCAGAGTGAGCCGGCGGGAATAAAATGGTCACCGAACCTGGCGATCAGGTACGCGGTTTGTAAAGATGGCGTATTTAATGAGTCCTCGGATTCGATTGTTATAAGCACAATGACGGCACAGTATTGCGCACTGGATAGCATAGAGAACTTTCATTTTAATTGTGATTCGCTGGTTGAATCGCAATTTGGTAAAGGTGTAAATATTTATCTGAGCAACCGGACGCAACTGGAGAAAGGGATTGTTGAACTGGGAATTAAAAATATCGACACGCTGTACAATGATGACAATACCATGCGCGGATATTTATTTGGTCGAATGGAGAATGAAGAATCTTTCGACAGAGTGATAGGGGCTAAAGTACGATCAGCTTGCAACTGTGGGGAGTGACCCATATTGGGTTATATTTCTACTTAACATAATGTAAATTATATAACAAAGTTAATTATTGCTAACTGGTTGACACCAGTTACTTAATCAGCGTTATTTTAAAAGGCTTTACACCACTAGATTCGTTATGGCAACCAAACACAAAAAGTATTTTTCAAGGGAAGCCTAAGTAAATCTGACTTGGCACAACTTCCTAGATTTTTGGCGGTTTCAAAAGTTTTAGGAGTTCTTTTGGGTCTTGCCGGTTGTCCCAGAATGCTGTAATAATAATGGCGCTGTTTGTTATTTTATAAAATAAACTGAAATGCCCCATAGCGGCAACGCGTGTATCAGGAAATTCTGAGGTATTATAAATCAAAGGATTATCAGCAATCTTGGTTGCCTTCTCATTGCTCAACCGGAGCAACTTAAGTGAATAGGTTGGTGACTGATTTCGTTCCAGCCAATATTCTAGAATAGATTTTCGCTGAAAGGCAGCGGTTTCTGTCCAGATTATTTCTTTTTGAGCCATTCAAGTTCACGTTCATTAAGTGTGAGCTGATCAATGGTTCTTCCAGCTTTAATGTCTTCTTCGCTCATCACCAGCATTATTTTCTGTTCTTCGGTAAGCGGCACTACTTCTTCCTGTAACGTGTGAACTGTTAATCATATCCGACAAAGCCCGCAGATAGCCTGCATCCTTAATAACCATTAACTGGTCGATAACCTGGTTTCGAATATCAGTAGCTGAAGTCATTTTGTTTGAATGTTAATCCTGTCGATAAAGATAAGAAAACCTGGAGAAAATACCTCCTGATAATTGATGAAGCGTGAACCATTTGAAGGAAATTAGTAAGGCAATGCCTACAACCCGAGATATCCGTCCCGATAATTGTCGGGATCCGGCCTCACCCCTTGCTGGCGCACTTCGGCTGCTTTACGGGGGGACTTTGTTTGTGTTGTTTTACTTTTTTGTTTTTGTTTTTTTTTTTTTATCACTATTGCTTATGTGATCCCTGCTAAAGTTGATTAAGAACAATCAGAAAACTACTTATCAGGGACATATCACCGCAAATTTCTGGATGAAGGCCAACACTTGTTAACGATAGAAAAAACTGGCACTTTGTAATATCAGAAGGAACGTATAAGAAACTCACTCTTGGAGATTATTTGAAACTTTCTGTAGGTTTGCTCGTCTCAGCGATTTCTATAGGCCAACGTTAGTGTCATTTCTGTAAGGTTTTAAGTCTGCTGAGGAATTGGAGCGTGATCGATAGTGATCTTTCCTGCCCCTTCTTGGTGTTCTCTTGCAAAGAAACCAACCAAGGCACGATAATATTTTTAGTTCTCTTTACTGCAATCAGAATTCAAGAATAAACTTTGATAAATTCTGATGCACATTAAGACCCAGTTTTTTTCTGAGTCGATAACGGGCCACCTCCCCCCACGAAGGGAAATTCCCATCAGGTTTGCAACCTCTTTAGTATCCATTTTAAGTCGTAAGAAGGCGCAAAGTTTTTGTTCTCCGGGTGTTAGGTCTAAAAAATTGCGCGGTTAGCCGTGATAGAAAATCGCCATGCACCCGATCAAAATGATATTCGAATTGTTTCCAGTCCTCTTGTATTTTAAGGGTTGTGTCAATTTCTTTAATAATTCGCTCCAGTGCCCGTTGCTTATCCACAATGTTGTCGGTTCTTCCTACCTGCCGAATCTCTTCCTTTATATTTTCCATAAATTCATTCTTCACCACCAGGTTCATTGTGGAGGCCGCCAACAGATTATTCACATGACTTAATTCACTTTTTATCTGCTCTTCTTTTAACTCCTGAAGTTCCCTTTGTTTTTGTGCCAGCTCTTTATGCTTCGCTTGTTCCAGTCTCAATTGCTTTCCTCGGTAATATTGACGTTGTAAGCGATAGATCATGTACAAGATAGAAATGGCCAATACCAGGTAGAGTATCCGGGCAACAAGACTTTTATAAAATGGCGGAACTACAATCACTAAAAATGGCTTACTGGTTACAATTTCACCCCGTGAAGTAAATGTTTGTACCTGGAATTCATAGGTTCCGACTTTCAGGTTAGAGTATTCTTTTAAAACTCAACATTGGTCCACGCTCCAAAACCGGCATCAAAACCACTCAGTTGATATCGGAATTGTTGATTGTTAACATCTTTGAACTTAAAGGATTCAACGGCAAATTGTAAAACCCGCGTGCCTTCGGAAATCCGGATAGGTTCAATCGTTTCAGGTTTGCCATGAAAAGGAATTCGCGAATACAAGATTCTATCCTCCGCAACACTATATACCCTGCTTACCAGTGGTTGGTTGGTTACTAAAAACCTATCCTCAAGTTCAGAATTATAATAGATGAACCCTTCGTTAGCATTAAATAAAATACCTTGTCGCACATTGGTAGATACGCTTAACAAGTCATTATTAAAGGATTGACGCAACTGGAAAAGGGATGAAGGTACATACACATAATTGCCCGGACTCACTTGCTTGAACAGACCCACCAGATTTTCAGAATAAACAAAAACGTTTTTTTGTTTATCCTGCACGAGTTGATGTACCCAGTTTTTTCCCACCGTAGCAGAGAATGCTTTGTCTTCCACTATATTATCAGTTGTCTGATCCAACCGGAAGATACCTTTTGCAGTGCTGATATATAATTCATCATCTATCCTGCTTAAAAAAATGTATTGCTGGATGGGAAGCTTGTAGGAATCAGAAACCTTGGTAACAACGGCTTCACGTAAGGAGTCGGTTAACGAGAGCAAGTACAGTCCTTTGTAATACTGCCCCACCCAAATTCTGCCTTTCCTGTCTTCCTCGAAAAAGCGACTTGATTCATTGAACCCTGTGATTTTTTTGAACCTCACTTAATTTTCCCTGTGCACTAATTTGAAAAAGTTGCAGGCCTGAATAGGTACCGCCAATTGCATAGTTTGGATTTGACCGCAACTGTTTCACTTGCCATAGACCGTCACTAGTGGTGAGCCGGGATGCTTTTCCATTTTCCAAAAGGAATAAACCGGTGTGATGTCCTGCATAAAGCTTATGATTGATCAGTTGCATGCCGTAAGATGGTCCCTCGGTTCCTGTAAGAAACTGACTCTTTGCTCCACCCGCAGGCAGGAAATAAATACCATTCGAGGTAGTGTAATACGTACCCTCATCGGTATCGAAAGCCTCATAACCACTCCCCTGCAGATCGATATTCTGGTTAATCAATCTCAATGGAGAGTTGATGTCAATCAGCGCGATTCCATTTTGCATGCCCACCCAAAGATTACCGCTGGTATCCTGAAAAACACGCAGACACGCATTAGACAATAATCCATCTTCTTTGGTAATATTTTCAAGTTGATTGGTAAGCGGATTATAAATAAACAATCCGGCACGTTGTGTGGAAATTACCAGCCTGCCATCTGAGACTGTTGTTACGTGGTTTACATACTTACCGGCAAGAACTCTGGCCAGATCAGGGTATGCATCCGCAATTCCAAATGAATTAAAGAATTCAATATATCCTGAATTATAAAATAGCATATAGCCTATATCACTACTAATCACACCGGCAACTACCTGGCTTGTATGACCCTTGTGGATGAGTCGGGATAAGCTGCTGTTCTTCGATTTCAAACAACTCACCAGCTGGCGATTGTGTAATTAATTTGTTGCCCGCTGAAAAAGAACGGTAAAATCCACCCGGCCGTTTAATTACAAAAACAGCGTCACCATCATACACATAAATTCCAAGGAAGGTGCAGAAGTAAACCTTAGAGCTTATAATGTATACATCCCATACTTCATCGAAATCCAATAAATCAGGAGGAATTTTATCGAGCAACGATACGTAGTTCCAGGTATCTTCAAAGTATCCAAACTCTCCTTGCGAACCTATATAAAGTCTGTTTAATTTCTCATCAAATGCAAGCGAGCGTTGTTTTTTGCCGGTATTTAATGCATAGGTGTCCCACCAATTTCCATTAAAAGATAAAATGCCAAGATTGTTCGCTACAAACAGATTTAAATCCCTATTCTGAGCAAAATCAATATTCTGAATACCAGCCCCATATTCTGAAGGCGAAAAATTCTTGATGGGATATTTACCGGGGACAGCTTCAGATAATAACGGAGTAGAAACCCAGATAAGAATTATTAGTGAACTTTTAAGTAGGTATTTCAAATTGCTCATAAAACCCCTTCTCTAAAACCGATGTGAAACAAAGATATTCATTTAGGTGACCTTATGAAGGTAAAAATGAAGTTTTGTAGTAGTTCAATGACAGCATTGATGTAGTAGTATTTTTGACTTTGCATAGTTTAAGATTGTAATTTCAAGGGATTTCGGAAAAGTATCACAGCAAACGAGTGATCTCGGGTTTTTAAAATTTCAAATCAACCCTATTATGAAGAATATTTACGTAATACTTGCCCTACTACTGATATCCACTAGGGTGCATGCACAACCTGCCCAGGTAGAAGTCATTCAGGATAATAATGGAATGAGGTTGCAGGTAAATGGAAAGGAATTCATGGTTAATGGCATGAATTGGGACTATTTCCCCATAGGCACCAATTTTTCCTACAGCCTCTGGAAGCAGCCCGATGATATAATTATGGCCGCACTTGATGCCGAGATGTCTTTATTAAAAAACATGGGCGTAAATGTGGTGCGGCAATACACTGGTGTACCTGCCAAATGGATACGGTATATCTATGAGAAATACGGCATCTACACCATGCTCAATCACTCTTTTGGCAGATATGGTTTAACCCTGGATGGCGCCTGGGTGGCAAATACAGAATATGCGGATCCCCGTGTAAAGAAACTACTGATGGCCGAAGTAGCAGACATGGTTGCAAATTATAAGGACACGCCAGGCCTTCTCCTCTACCTCCTTGGCAATGAAAACAACTATGGCTTATTCTGGGAAGGTGCAGAAACAGAAGATATTCCCATGGAAGACAGAAAATCCACACCGCGGGCAATTGCACTCTATAAATTATTTAATGAAGCAACTGTGGCCATGAAGGAAGCCGACAAATCGCATCCGGTGGCAATTTGTAACGGCGATTTGCTTTTCCTCGAGATCATCAAAGAAGAATGTAAGGATATTGACATCTTCGGCACGAATATGTATCGTGGCATTTCCTTTGGCGATGCGTTTCAACGCGTTAAAGATGAGTTGAACAAACCGATCTTATTTACTGAATTCGGGGCGGATGCTTACAATGCGGTTGACTTTGAAGAAGATCAGCAAGCACAGGCATTCTATAATCTTGGCAACTGGAAAGAGATTTATGAAAATGCAGCGGGTTTAGGAAAGGCCGGAAATTCATTGGGTGGTTTCACATTTCAATTCAGCGATGGTTGGTGGAAATTTGGTCAAACCAAAAACCTGGATATTCATGATAACAATGCCTCCTGGTCAAACGGAGGTTACCAAAGTGATTTTGTGCAAGGTGAAAATAACATGAATGAAGAGTGGTTTGGAATCTGCGCCAAAGGCCAAACTACTCCCCGAGGCTTATATTCATTATACCCGCGTGCCGCGTATTATGCCCTGAAAGAAGTTCACTCCTTAAATCCATATTTAGAAGGAATGACACTAGAAGGTATTGATAATCATTTTGCCTCGATTCAACTAATGGATGCAGTTATGAAAGCACGGGGCGACCAGGCTGCATTAATTGGTGAGCAATCACAAAAGATTGGAGTGAGTGAATTACGGGCGGAATTTACAACTTTTAATACGGGTGGAAATCTGATCACTACACCGGACAAACCCGATCCGAACAACGTCACCTATCCCAATCAATTGGGATTTGACCACATGGAATCTTTCTATGTGGGTATCGAGGCAAAACCTGCCTCCAATGTGCGTGCAAACGTTGTCTTTAACGTCTTGGGCAATGTTGCGCTAAATCCTATCGACGAAATATTTTATGAGAACCGGGGAAGACCATTAGATGTGCAGACCCAAAACGGGATACACAGGTTTCAATTCGCTCAACCGGCTTGCAGTTTACAGGGCAGACTACACCTGGAATCACAAATTATTTGACCTGGAAGGTTTTTACAGAACCGGGCATTATCACTGGGGTTATGAAGGCGATTTTTTTGGCCTTTATCCGGAAGCTAACTACGGTCCTAATATTGACATCTATAATGGTTTGGCCCCTCAAGGCGTTGAGTTTGCCGGCAAGAAATACCTTGAAGGGGTTAAAAGTGGCATTTGGTCGTGAACTATGGTGGGGAGCAAACCCTGCCTTGTTAGTGAAATATCAGCGCCAGACTGGGTAAGCTAAATCTGACCGGAATTTATCCATGAAGACCTCGACGATCCGGGTGTAGCTATCAGTTCTATTGCTGTTCCTCAACCCAGAACAAGAAGGATAACGCTACAAACAGAAACCAAATTGTTTGATAAGCTAAAAATTGAATTGGGTGGCATTTGGGGCGGCCAGCCTCTTGTAGGTCGCGACTTTCAGGTGGTGCGAGGTGAAGAAGGAAATTACCAGGTCTATGTAGATAAAGTTCAGGCATCTGATACATGGGGTGGTAAAGTGAAAGTGAGTTTTACTTCGGGTAGAATCAATTGGTATGCACAGGCTGCAACCCAGGGACTGGTAGCCAACGGTGGCGGAGACTATACCCGAACATTTACAGGCTGGACATTAAAAGATAGTGGCAGCGGAAACAAAAATAACCTTCTTGCAGGTTTCACATATGTGCTTGGTAAATGGCAGTTGGCTCCTAACTTCTTATGGCAAAAGCCGCTTGTAAACCCTATCCCCGGTGATGCACCGGCCCCAGCAAGATCGAGAAATATTTTGGATGATCCATTTGTTGTGCGCTCAAACAGAGAGACAGTTGGTGGCGAACTTCTATTCACGTTTGATCCAACACCGGGTACCTGGATGTATGAATGGGACAATGATCGTGCAGAAGATGCCAAACTAGCCGCAAACATCGGATTTGTTTATCGTCACCTGCCTACTACACAGGATGCTGCAATTATTTTTCCAGGTACGGGACGCGACACCTGTTGCAGCAGCACGGTGCACCACCCAGCCTTGGACCTCTGGGAAGTTGAACGCCCGAATTGTATCCAAGATTAAGTCCTGACCTTGGAATCATTGCGAATTTATATGGAGGCAATGGTCAGGCGAATGGCTCTGACCCACGAACAGTTGAACGCTATGGTGGTGATGTCAGGTTAATTTTCAAGGAAATGAAATTTTCATCACACCTCAAGTTCAATGACTGGGGTCCCTTCGATTACCACCGGGATTTTAACTTAACATTCCCTATACAGGTAATGGCGGATATCTCCACCACGGTGGGTAAACAAGATTGGTTCATTCTTCCCAATACCACACTGGGTATGCAGTTTATGTGGCGTTCACTGAATGAGATACTCTCCAAGATACCTGCCTAATGCAACGGAGGAATTTGCAACATCGCCCATCATTAGCCCGGTTGGTTTTCCGAATGGAAATGAGTGGGAATTCAGAACATACCTGCACATCAATGTTGGGAAATAAAAGCAAGTAAAATGAAAAGCATAAAAATAATTAGCATAAGGATAGCGCTACTCGGATTGATCTCCTTCCCGCTTTCCAATTGCGAAAGAAGTTTATCAGAAGATGTGGAATTTGCAAGGTTTCCGTCTAACCCGGAAGTTTTTATTGATGGATTTAGTGGTGGACTCAATTACTTCCCTTTTGGAGGATCCAAACTTGATGCCTTTACGGTAGACACTGAAGTTCAGTATTCAGGTACTGCCGCCATGCGATTTGATATTCCTAACGTAGGAGATCCAGCAGGGAGCATTTGCCGGAGCTATTTTCCCAGATAATGTGGGACGTGACTTATCCGGGTATGATGCCCTTACATTTTGGGCCAAGGCATCTCAGGGAGCAACCATTAACGAAATCGGTTTTGGAAATGATTTTGGTGAGAACAAATTCATGGTAACAATGAATAACATGAGAATCAGCACCGCATGGACGAAGTACACCATTCCGATTCCTGATCCAAGCCGATTAGGTGTTGAAAAAGGATTGTTTTGGTATGCTGAAGGTCCGGAAAATGGTAATCGGCTATTCGTTTTGGATTGATGAATTGAATTTTGAAAAACTGGGTACGATTGCACAACCAAGACCTGCCATTTTCTCCGGACAGGATGAAAGTGTTGATACCTTTATCGGAACAGCCATTCACTATTCCCGGACTAACCCAGACATTCAATTTGGAATCGGGAATTAATCAGACAGTTTCATGCAGCTCCCTCCTATTTTACCTTTAAGCTCTACGGATGTTGACGTTGCGCGAGTGAGTGAAAAGGGAGTTATTTCTATCGTGGGCACAGGTACTGCGGTGATTACTGCAAGTTTAGCGGGTGTGCGCGCACAAGGATCCTTAACCATACGATCGCTGGGTGCTTTTGTACCAGCCCCACCCCCTACCCGTAATGCTGCCAATGTAATTTCAGTTTTTAGTGATGCCTACACCAATATACCGGTTGATTTTTATAACGGCTTTTTCGCACCATTCCAGACTACATTAGGTGGCGCTGATCTAAACATTAATGGTGATAATATCATTCAGTATACCCAGTTGAATTTTGTGGCGACTGAGTTTAAAAATCCTACAATCAATGTTTCTCAGATGACGCATTTTCATGTGGATATTCAAATACCGGAGGCAATTAATCCGGGTGCCTTTATCGCAATTGAATTGGGAGACTTTGGACCAAACGCTGCGTTTGGTGGTGGTGATGATTCCAGTGGTCGGGTTACATTAATTAGTGCCTCATTGGCTAGCAACACATGGATAAGCCTTGACATACCGCTTGCTGATTTTGGATTACGCAAGCAGAAACAACCTGGCTCAGATATTCTTCATATCTGATGCTACGATTTCTACGCTATTGGTAGATAACATGTATTTCTATAAATAAAGAATTTAACGGAATAAAAATGAATCAGCGAGATCAACATAAACTTCGAACCATCACCAGGATGTGGCCGCGTCTTTTGATTGTCAGCATGATTGCTGTCATGGTAAGTTGTTCGGATTATGAACAAGTCGTTACCAAACTAAATCAGCTTATGATGCAGGATGAGTTTAACACGGATGGTGCGCCTAACAGCGCGATCTGGGGGTATGACATTGGCACAGGCACCAATGGATGGGGAAATAATGAATTGCAATATTACACAGACCGCACTCAAAATGTAACGGTTCAGAATGGGTACTTGTTGATTACCGCCAGAAAGGAATCCTATATGGGATCGTCTTATACCTCGGCCAGGTTATTAACAAAAGGAAAGTTTGAGCAAGCCTATGGAAGATTTGAAGCGAGAATGAGGTTGCCGTGGGGACAAGGCATGTGGCCTGCCTTCTGGATGTTGGGGGCTGATATTGATACCAATCCATGGCCCGGTGCGGGTGAAATTGACATCATGGAATACCGTGGACAAGAGCCAAAGATTGTACTCGGCAGTGTGCATGGCCCAGGATATTCCGGAGGCAACGCCATTACAAAAAGTTACGATCTGACTAACGATCGGTTTGATACCGGATTTCATGTATTTGGTATTGAATGGGGGCCTGAGTATGTTAACTATTATGTTGACGATGTATTGTATAATCAAATTACCCCTGCCGATGTTCCCGGTGAATGGGTGTTTAATAAACCATTCTACATTTTAATAAATCTTGCTGTGGGAGGATCCTTTGTAGGTTCGCCAAACAGTGAAACTGTTTTTCCCCAGACCATGTTGGTCGACTATGTGAGGGTGTACAAATAATAAGGTAACTACTAAAACTTAAGACCATGAATATATTTATTAAATACACAAAGCTGATCCTGACATTCAGCATGATGATTTTCTTTCTTGGATGCGAAGAAGAAGAGCAGCTTCCGCGAGTAACGGCTGGCTTTACCTATACGGCTAACGAAGAGTCCGGCACAGTGACATTCATTAACACATCTACCAAAGCCACAAAATATTTGTGGGACTTTGGGATGGCTGAAACCAGTACTGAAATTAATCCCATTTACACTTATGTGCCGGGTACCTATTTCGTGAGCCTGACGTCATCCAATGACGCGGGAGCATCGGACGTGTTAAAGGACACACTGAACATCACAGTATTAGAGAAGATTGCATTACCTATCACCTTTGATAACAGTAATGTAGATTATTCCCCTACTGCTTTTAACGGAGCTTCCTTTGTAATTGCAGAAAACCCAAGTTTATCCGGAACGAATAATAAAACCACAAAAGTAGGTGAGATAACAAATTCGGGAACTGCATTTGAGGGAATCTTTTTCGATTTGAACACTCAAATTGATTTAACGACGAACAAAACTATTGTTATGAACTTCAGGGCAGCCGCTCCGATTATCAGTTCTGTTAAAACTTGAAGAAGGAACCAGCGGACCCATAGAAGCTACTGCAGAGCATGGAGGCACCGGATGGGAAACTATTAATTTCAATTTCAATTCATCCGCTAAATATTCAAGGTTAACACTTTTCGTTGACGGCCCCGGCACAACGGCCGGCACTTTTTACATAGATGATATTGTGCAAGAGGCTTCAGCAGAAGCATGTACCTCGGAGACTGCCCAGTCGCTGAACGCTACAGACTTTAACTTAACGTTTAAAGATGACCCAAGCTCCAGTATTATTTCGGATAATGCGGGTTTTGAATGGGTATCAAATCCCAATGCTGACAATGCAGTAAATAATTCCTGCAAAGTGGGCAAGATTTCCCAGAACGGCCGCATCTGCTTTTGCAAACAATCAGATTAACCTGGATGCGAAATTGGATTTTGTTGTGAACGCAGGATTCAAAGTGAAAGTGTTTTCTCCGGCATCAGGCACCAGGCTATTATTAAAGCTTGAAGACAAGACCAATGCGGGAATAAATACAGAACTGGAAGTCACAATGACAAAGACAAACGAATGGGAGGAACTCACATTTCCGTTTGCCAGTAACCAAAGCAACAAATTCGATAAGATCATTCTTTTCTTTGATTTAAATACGCAATAATGAAAGGATCTATTATCTCGATGACTTGAAGCTCTATGCCAGAGATGGTGGCGGTGGAGCTGGTGGATGCGTTGGCATACCAGTGGCTGCTACTTCACTCCCGGTAGATTTTGAAGGTTGTCAAACTTTTCTATCCTCTGAAAATTTTGGAGCCGGCATTACATCCGAACTCTTTGCAAATCCATCTAAGACCGGAATTAATACCTCCAATTATGTTCTCAAAGTTGACAAACCAGCAGGTTCCGATTTCTATGCAGGAATTCAGAACACATTCGAAAGCAATTTCGATTTGACGACGACAAATACTTTTAAAGTAAAGGTTTACTCAACCAAGGCAAATGTTGTATTTCGATTTGAGCTTGGCCGTAAATCCTCAAACAGTGCCTGTAACTGGTAATCCTGCTCCTGTATTCAAAACAATAACCAATGCCAATGAATGGACTGAAGTCTCTTTTACCTTTTACAGGTTTGCCTGGTGGGCCCACAGCCTATAATCAGTTGGTTATAAAGCCGGATAATAATGAGGCTGACGGGCCAATAACTGCCGGGGGCACTTATTATATTGATGATCTTACCCTTTCAGCGGGTGGAGGTAGCAGTGCCACTGAACCTGCCACAGCAGCACCTGCTCCACCATCAAGAACTGCAGGCGATCTAATCTCCATCTTCAGTGATGTTTACACAAACATTACGGGTGTAGATTACAATCCAAATTGGGGACAAGGAACTGTCACAACCACCATAAATGTGGCGGGCAATCCTACTCTTAAATATGCGAGCTTGGACTATCAGGGTACGGACTTCAGCGGCAATCCACAGAATGTATCTGCCATGCAATTCCTGCATATCGATTACTGGACAGCAAATTCTGCTGCTTTGAATGTTTCGATAATCAGCCCCGGTCCTGTTGAAAAAGCAAAAGCGCTCACAGTGCCCACAAATGGAAATTGGTCTAGCGTAGATATTCCCCTGGCAGACTTCTCACCTGTTGCCCTTACGACAACATCATCTTCAGATTAATTTTAGAACAACAAGGAAAGAAAGGGAAGGACAGTTAAAAAGGGAAAACAAAAAGAAAGAAAAAGAAAGCTGAAGGTGATGGAAACGGCGACATTTTCTTAGATAACATTTACTTCTATAAAACCGCAAGCGGTGGCGGAGGTTCTGGTACAAGAATCGAAACGAATGGTGACTTTGAAGCTGGTACTACAGGTTGGATGCTATTTCAAAATGGTGGCACTGCTGCATTAGATAATACGATCAACAATGGTGGAACGGCGTCGGGTAAACTTGCCACAGGTGGCCCAAGTAATCCGGCCTTTAAGCAAGAAAGAATTGGAGCAGGAACAGTAAAGGCGGGTGATGTGGTGCAAATAAAGTTCGACCATAAAGGAGCGGTTGTGCAGCCAGGTGCAGTTTTTAATGTGTTGTTATTTGGAGAGGGTGCTTCTGGTGCATCTTTCACTCACGTGTTTAGTCCCGCACCTGTGCCCGGCACCAACTGGACAACATTTACAGGAACATTTACAATATTAGGTGGAACTGATGTGTCGCAGGGTGTTTCATTTTTGATAGAGGCAGTTTGCGGAGGAGATGCGGGCTGCAGCGTGTCAGCAAACATTGATAATGTAACTGTTACACTTAATCCATAATTTGAGTGGTCAGCATGGTGATTTAAAAATAGGTCGAATCTCAATAAGGTCGACCTATTTAATAATCTACGATAAAGACTATTGAGCATAACCAGTAATACAAAACCCATGAAAGAGATTACTAATGCATTAGAAGCAATAAAGCTGAAAAAGGTTGAGATTGATGGCCAACTTTACTTTCAGATTCAGAATGTGGATAAAATGCGACCGTTTTTTATGAGCATAGTAAGTAGCTCGAACCATTGGTTGTATATTAGTAGCAATGGTGGATTAAGTGCTGGGAAGAAAAAACGCAGACCATGCTTTGTTTCCTTACTATACAGATGACAAGATCACAGAGTCGGCCGAAAACACAGGATCGAAATCTGTCTTTTTAATAAAGCAAGATGGCCACTCACTGGTTTGGGAACCATTCTCGATTAGAAGCGCAGACAAGTATAAAAAACAGCGAAATCTTTATAAAAGCGCGTATGGGAATAAGATTCTTTTTGAAGAAATTAATTACGATCTGAACTTAACCTTCCAGTATCAATGGACTACAAGTCACTCCTATGGTTTTGTCAAAACCAGCAGATTGATCAATACCAATTCAACCCCGATTGATATTTCCATGCTGGATGGCATCCAAAATATTGTTCCATACGGAGTCCGTAGTTCAACTCAGAATTCGGTTAGCAATTTAGTTGATGCCTATAAACGCAACGAGCTTGATAAAGCAAGCGGAATAGGAATCTTCGCCCTCAGCGCGATTATCGTAGATAAACCTGAACCCAGTGAATCATTAAAGGCCAGCATTGCATGGTCAGTTGGTTTAGAAAATCCCAGGTATCTACTTTCTACGTTGCAACTCGATGATTTCAGAAAAGGTTTCCCACTAGTTGAAGAAACTGATATCAAGGCAGAAAAGGGAGCTTACTTTGTGAATGCAGATGTATCAATTTCAGCGGGCCAGACTAAAGAGTGGATTATCGTAGCTAACGTAAATAATAGCGTATCTCAACTAATAGCACTATCTGATAGCATCAGAAATGATAAGCACCTCGTGCAAAAGATAAACGCAGACATTGAAGCGGGAAAGGAACAATTGATTCAACTCAATGCCGCGGCAGACGGTTTGCAATTGTCAAAGGATACATTAAAAGATACGCGGCACTTCGCCAATTCTTTTCAATATTATGCGAGGTGGAATATTTGATGCGAACTACCAGCTTGAAAAAAGCGATGTATCCCACTATCTCTCAAAAACCAATAAACAGGTTTTTGAATACTGGCTAAAAATAAATGGAAGCCTTCCGCAACAGTTTTCACTTTCTGCCTTTAAGGAATTGATTTCCCAATCGCATGATGCTGATTTCAGAAGATTGTGCACAGAATATTTGCCGTTAAAGTTCAGCCGAAGACATGGCGATCCCAGCCGACCCTGGAATCAGTTTTCCATCAACACCTATAATGAGGCAGACGGTTCAAAAATTCTTGACTACCAGGGAAACTGGCGGGATATTTATCAGAATTGGGAAGCATTGGTGCATTCCTATCCCAATTTCATTGATGGAATGATTTTTAAGTTCCTGAATGCTTTCAACATTTGATGGTTACAATCCTTATCGGATTACCAAGTATGGTATGGATTGGGAAAAAATTGAACCGGATGATCCCTGGTCATACATCGGTTATTGGGGCGATCATCAGATCATCTATCTGTTAAAATTCCTGGAATTTATTGAGAAGCATTATCCAGGCAGGCTAGAAAGCTATTTTGAAAAGCATGACTTTGTTTATGCGAATGTGCCTTACAAAATCAAGCGCTACGAAGACCTATTAAAAAATCCTAAGGACACGATAGATTTTGATCACGGGCTTGACAAAAAAATACAGGAACGTTGGCCAGTGCTGGGCTCAGACAGTGCATTACTGCAGGATACACAGGGTTCAATTTATCACGTCAACTTTATTGAAAAGATATTAGCCACGGTTTTAGCTAAGATGTCCAATTTTATTCCTGAGGGCGGCATATGGATGAATACTCAGCGCCCCGAGTGGAATGACGCCAACAATGCTTTGGTTGGAAATGGTGTATCCATGGTGACCTTGTGTTACCTCCGAAGGTTTTTAACTTTTTTTAAAGAACTCCTAGACGAACAGCCATTAAAGAAGTAAGTATTTCGGAAGAGTTGGTAACCTTTTTTCAAAGCATGTCCGAAACACTTGGTACTAATCAGCACCTGCTGTCGGGGAAGTTCAGTAATAAGGATCGCAAAAAAATAACAGATGGTTTAGGCGTTGGCTGCCAGCCAATACAGACTTCATATTTATGATCACTCGTTTAGCTGCAAACAAAAAACAATACAAGTAAGGGGCTTACTTCATTTTATACAATTGTGTCTTGCCTATTCAGAGCATACTATTCGTGCAAACAAGAGACAAGACAACCTCTATCACTCCGTATAATTTAATGACGGTTGAAAATCAGCAGGAGATTTCCAGTTTCTTACCTGAGCGAAATGTTCGAGGGCCAGGTGGCTGTGTTAAGCTCAGGCTATTTATCATCCGCTGAAGCGTTGAATCATTGGACAGCCTGCGAAGCAGTAAACTTTACCGACACGATCAGAATAGCTATATACTTTATCCGAATAAGAATTTAAAAGGGTTTCTTGAAAAGAATACGATTTCTCCCACCGCTGTTTCCAGCTCTTCAATACTACAGAATCTTATCGATGAAGGAGACACGCAAATCGTTGAACAAGATGTCAATGGTGGCTATCACTTCAATGGAAATTTTAAAAACGCCTATGACCTGCGAAGTACTTTAGATGCACTTTCCATTAACACAAACAATTTAATGAGTCAGACAAAAGTTTAGTGTTGAAGATATTTGAAGGCGTCTTTAATCACAAAACTTTTACAGGGAGATCAGGTACATTTTTTGGCTATGAAGGATTGGGTTCTATCTACTGGCACATGGTATCCAAACTGTTGCTGGCCGTGCAGGAATGCTGCCTGACAGCAATCCAACGCCAAGGAAAATGAAGCGTTAATCATCAGGCTGTGTAAATCATTATTATGAAATCAATGAAGGTATTGGTCTTCATAAATCACCTGTAAGTTATGGAGCGTTTCCTACAGACCCCTATTCCCACACTCCTCTTGGCAAAGGCGTTCAGCAACCGGGAATGACCGGCCAGGTAAAAGAAGATATCTTATCACGCTTCGGTGAGTTGGGTGTGTTTGTAAGAGATGGACAACTTTGTTTTGATCCCACTATGCTTAGAAAATCTGAGTTCCTGTCTGAGAAGAAACTCTTTCATTATGTCGATGTGCAAGGAAAGACAATCGAATTACCCATGGAAAGGAAGTCTTTGTGTTTTACCTATTGTCAGGTTCCGGTGGTGTATAAACTAGCCAATGATAACGTACTTGAAATAGTATCGGGCAAGGTAGTTTCCACTTTTAAAAAATTGAATCTTGATACAACACTAAGTCAAAAGGTCTTTGACAGAACCGGAGAAATCACACGAATCGTTGTTCAGATAAATCAAGATAAATGTAAGGTAACTCGGATGAATAAGGAAATCAAAACCGACCAGGGCCTCGAACAAAAAGTGGAATCCTTGCTTGCACAGATGACCATCGATGAGATGATCGGTCAGATGACCCAAGTACGGCATTTTGATGATATCTCCGGAGATGATCTAATGACCAAGTTCATAGGGTCTGTGATTCATACTCAAGGTCCGCTTCCCGGACAAACTGCTGCTGAATGGCAAACAAAATTTACTGACTTACAAAGGCAAGCACTGTCTACCCGCTTAGGTATACCCTTGTTGTTTGGGGTGGATGCGGTGCATGGTCAGAATACGTATGAAGACGCTACCATCTTTCCACATAACATTGGATTAGGTGCTTCAGGAAATGAAGAACTGGTTCAGCAAGCTGCTGCTATCACTGCCATCGAGGCGCGGGCAACAGGTTTCAATTGGGTTTTTTCCCCTTGTGTTGCTATTCCCTTCAATGAAAAATGGGGAAGAGTGTACGAAGCCTTTTCTGAAAGCACGGATATTACTGTCAAGTTGACCAGAGCGTCCGTGCGCGGACATCAAGGCAATCTCTCTGAAAGCACTAATGTATTGGCAACTGCCAAGCATTTTATTGGCGATGGCGCAACTGATTTTGGAGTCGAAGGCGGCAATTTATCGTTGACGATACAAGAAGTGAGGCACCGACTGCTCCCACCCTATCAGACAGCGATTGATGAAGGTGTAGGCGCTGTGATGGCTTCCTTTAATACATTGGATGGGCTTTCGATGCACGCCCATAAAAATCTCATCACCGGTTTATTAAAAGGCGAATTAAAGTTTGATGGAATTGTGGTTTCAGACTGGAAGGGATACTCACGCTTTGGCCAAACAGATATTATAAATGCCGGCATCGATATGGTGATGGCGGTTGATGGAGACCTTGAAGGATTTCAGAGCGGCCTTAAAGAGGCAGTGGCAAATGGAGTTGTGCCACAAGCAAGAATTGAAGATGCAGTGCGTAGAATTTTGAGACAAAAATTCCGTATTGGGTTATTTGATAATCCTTTTCCGGATGAAACCCTCATAAATAAAATCGGCATAAAAGAACATCGCGAAGTTGCCCGACAAGCTGTGCGGGAGTCGTTGGTTTTACTTAAAAATAAAAATAAGATTTTACCCATTAAGAAGGATTCGAAAGTAGTGGTAGTGGGAGAATTTGGAGACAACTCCGGATTGCAATCTGGTGGATGGACAATAAACTGGCAGGGAACAACAGAAAATTACAGAGGAGCTACTACGATTCTGGAAGGCATTTTAAAATTATCAACAGGTGAAGTAGTGTATGATAAAGAGGGCAGCGGAAACCATGATGCAGATATTGCTGTAATTGTGGTAGGAGAAACTCCTTACGCAGAATTTTTTGGTGACATCGGAGGAGAAATGAACGCCTATCAGCTTACGCTCACAGACACTCATCAGCAATACATCAATACGTATGTTCAAAAGGGAATAAAAGTAGTAGTGGTACTTATTTCAGGAAGACCGTTAGTGGTCACGCCACAGATAGAACAATCAGATGCATTTGTGGTGGCATGGTTACCGGGGTCTGAAGGCGATGGCATTGCTGAAGTACTTTTTGGTGAGTATGATTTTAAGGGAAAGCTTCCGCACTCCTGGCCAAAATCAGAAGAGGATTATCAAGGTAAGTATGGTCCTAATTTCTGGGATGGTTCCATTGAACCGCTTTTCCCGTTAGGATTTGGATTACGGTATAACGATTTAAGTACGAAATGAAATTGACATAACCATAAACAAAAAACAATGGTATGAAGTCAGCATCGAAACTATACATTGCAGTTGTAATCGCACTAGATAAGCGTATCGTGCAGCCCGAAACAAAAAGAAGAAACCAACCAACAAAATAAGAAAGCAGTGACAGCAAAGGAAATCTTAGGTAATCCCGAATACTTGGCTATTTCGTATGAAGGTTATCGGCAAAAGTCAAGAGAATTACAGCCTACAGTAGATGAACTTAAAGAGGATATCAGGATTTTATCCGCCATGGGAAGTGAGAATATGTAAGAACCTACAACGTTCAAATGCCGCATGCATCAAATGTGCTTAAAGCCATCCATGAGCTTAAGGCTGAAAATCCTGATTTTGAAATGTATGTGATGTTGGGTGCGTGGATAGATTGTAAAAATGCATGGACAGATCAAACTCCGGATCATGATGTTGAAAGTGAACAAAATGAAGGTGAGATTGACCAGGGCTGTGGCGCTCGCCAATCAATATCCTGACATTGTTAAAATTCTGGCAGTGGGCAATGAAGCAATGGTGAAGTGGGCCGCCAGTTATTATGTTCAGCCTTCCGTAATTCTGAAATGGGTGAATCATGTGCAATCGTTGAAGGCCGAAGGCAAACTACCAAAAGAACTATGGATTACGTGCTCTGATGATTTTGCCTCCTGGGGTGGTGGCGATTCCAGCTATCACACCGAAGATCTTGAAAAAATGATCAAGGCGGTGGATTACGTTTCCATGCATACTTATCCCTATCACAACACACATTACAATCCAGCCTTCTGGCGAGTACCTGCTGAAGAAGCGCGCCTTTCAGAAATTGAAAAGGTTGACAGGGCTATGCTTCGCGCGAAAGAATTTGCGAAAGCGCAATATGATTCAGTAGCAAATTATATCAAGAGTCTGGGAATTGATAAACCCATACATATTGGCGAAACCGGCTGGGCATCTGAGTCAGATGGATTTTATGGACCGGAAGGATCAAGAGCTACGGATGAATATAAACAAGGTCTCTATTATAAACATATACGCGACTGGACCAATGCATCCGGTATATCCTGTTTCTATTTTGAAGCCTTTAATGAACAATGGAAAGATGCACAAAATCCCAATGGTTCAGAAAATCACTTTGGACTTTTCACGCTTAAAGGCGAAGCTAAATATTCGCTTTGGGAATTAGTTGATCATGGTGTTTTTAAGAACCTGACACGAGGTGGAAATCCGATCATCAAAACGTATAATGGCGATAAGAAAAAGTTGTTGGAAGAAGTAAAAGCACCACCCGCTAAGTAAGTCTGATTATCAAAAAGTAAGAGAGCAGTTTAAATCATATTCACGATCACTAAAAAATAAAAACCATGTCTGCGATTACAATTCAGGTTCCGTTTGGTCAGAAAGTAGCATTTGGCTTGGGCATGTTAGCCAATCAAATGTTTCCTGCCGTGTTGGGTATCTTCATGGTGGTATTGGTTCAAGACCTTGGCTTTCCAGGATGGATGTGGGGAACGATATATTTTTTTCCCAGAATATTTGATGCCTTTACAGACCCCATTATGGGCTTCATTTCTGATAATACCAAATCCAAATGGGGCAGACGAAGACAGTATGTTTTTTTAGGATCTATTATGATGGGGCTCGCCTTTATTGTGATGTGGCAATTATATAGAGCAAATGGTGTAGAATATAATTTTATTTATTTCATACTATGGTCATTTGTTTTCTATCTGGGCCTCACGCTTTTCAGTGTACCCTATGTGGCGATGGGCTATGAAATGAGCAATGATTTTCATGAGCGCACCAGCATTATGGCGGTGGCACAATGGATTGGTCAGTGGGCATGGGTGATAGCCCCGTGGTTTTGGGTGATCATGTATGACAAAACCCTTTTTGAATCTGCGGATGTGGCTACCCGAACATTGGCCGTATGGGTGGGTGTCATATTTGCACTTTGTGCCATGGTGCCAGCCATATTTATTAAAAGCAAATCGACTCTCAATGAAAATTACTCTCCACTTAGCTTTGAAACTATCGGAGGAAGTCTTAAACAAATACTTTCCAGCTTTAAGGAAGCATTAGCACTAAAACCATTTAGACAACTCTGCGCTGCAACATTTTTGGTTTTTAATGCATTTAATACCATCGCAGCATTTTCATTTTTTATAATCGTATACCATCTTTTTGGTGGTGATGCCGGAGCTGCGGGCATTTGGCCTACCCTCTTTGGATGTTTGGGCGCACTTGGAACCACATTTTTAGTCATTCCAATTGTTACCCGTCTATCGAAAAAGTTTGGTAAAAAGAAAGCCTTTATCGTTTCTCAGGGAATATCCATTATCGGTTATATCATGTTATGGTTTCTCTTTATACCGGGAAAACCATACATGTTTATTTTTGCATTACCGTTTTTTTCATTCGGTATTGGAAGTCTGTTTGTATTGATGATGTCGATGACTGCCGATGTTATTGACATGGATGAAATAAACACAGGCTTGCGAAGAGAAGGAACATTTGGAGCCATTTATTGGTGGATGGTGAAATTTGGTTTTGCCATTGCCGGTGGATTAAGTGGTGTAATCATGAGCATTGTAGGGTTTGATTCTGGCGCAGCCACACAGCCCGAAGGTGCGATTGAAGGGTTGAGAGCTATTTTCTCGGGCCTTCCAATTTTAGGTACGCTAACGGCCATGTTTATTATGCGAAATTACGATGTATCTGAAGAGCGTTCCAATGAGATTCGTGCTGAATTAGATAAGCGGAAAAATGCAAAAGAAAAAAATTACACTTCCTATTATCAAAAGGAGAAGTTTTTATCGCCTGGTACGATACCGGCATTAGTATCCGATATTGACTTTACTGCTAAATCCAATTCCGAAGTAAAACAACTGTTTACTAAAACATTGAACAATGGTCTTTATGGTATTTGCTTTAGTCCATACCTGGAAGGACAAAATATTGGTGATATTTTATCGGAAGAACAGATTCAAAAACGGATGGCGATTATTGCCCCCTATACAAAATGGGTACGTTCGTTCTCATGCACGGAAGGAAATGAATTTATTCCTAAAGTGGCACATGAAAAAGGATTAAAGACGATGGCTGGTGCCTGGATTGACAGCAACAAAGCCAATAATGATAAAGAGATAGAGGCATTGATTAATCTGGCGCAAAAAGGATATGTTGATATTGCGGTAGTTGGAAATGAAGTGTTGCTTCGCAATGATTTAACACTGCAGGAATTGCTTTCCTATATTCAAAAAGTGAAGAAAGCATTGCCAAATATACCGGTAGGATATGTGGATGCTTATTATCAGTTTAGGGAACATCCTGTCCTTGCCGACACTTGTGATTTGGTGTTGGCTAACTGCTACCCGTTCTGGGAAGGTTGTCGCATCGAGCAATCATCAGGTTATCTGAAACAAATGTACACGGTGGCGAAAGATGCCGCGAAAGGAAAAAAAGTTATCATTACCGAAACAGGTTGGCCCGATCAGGGAAGCAGTAACTCTGAGGCACAGCCTTCGCAGGATAATGCCATGAGATACTTTATCAATGGCCAGCGTTTGGCACAACAAGAGCAAATCGAAATGTTTTATTTCTCTTCCTTTGATGAATCCTGGAAAGTTCGTCACGAAGGAGACGTTGGACAGCGTTGGGGATTATGGGATAAGAATGAAAACTTAAAATACAAATAACCATGTCGTTAAGAAGTGATAAAATATTATCGTTGGCAGGCGTATCCTATGAAGGTGCCACTATAGAATCTTTAAAAGAGCTGTTTAGAAAAGTATTGGATGCTGGCATGCATGGCATCGGCTTCAGCGCCTATGAAGAAGGACAAAAGCCAGGCGAAATAATTACAGAAAAACAGATTAGAAGAAGACTGGAAATTATTCAGCCCTATACTAAGTGGGTACGATCCTTCTCGTGTACAGAAGGCAACGAACTGATTCCTAAAATTGCCAAAGAACTTGGCATGAAAACATTGGTAGGTGCCTGGTTGGGTAATGATGATAAGATCAATCAACAGGAAATAGAAAACCTGATCAAGATTTCAAAAGAAGGTTATGTTGATATCGCTGCAGTGGGAAATGAAGTGATGCTGCGTGGTGATTTGACGGAAGATGAGTTAATCGCCTTCATTAACCGTGTGAAGCAGGCTATCCCAGCAGGAATTCCTGTTGGCTATGTAGATGCGTATTTTGAATTCGATGTTAAGCCAAGAATAACTGAGGCATGTGATGTTGTACTCGCCAATTGTTATCCATATTGGGAAGGTTGTCACATCGATTATTCCCTATTGTACATGAAGGAAATGTATAACAGGCCAATCCGTGCCGCGAATGGAAAACCTGTTATTATAAGTGAAACGGGTTGGCCATGTCAAGGTACTAACTTTGGAGCCGCCATACCATCCGATGAAAATTTCATCAAGTATTTCATCAATACACAGAAGTGGTCGCACGAAGACAATATTGAAATTTTCTATTTTTCATCATTTGATGAATCGTGGAAAGTGGGTACCGAAGGTGATGTTGGCGCCTATTGGGGTCTATGGGATAAAGATGAAAAACTTAAGTATTAGTCAATTAAGGAATTTAAAAATTGATGAAAGGGTTTTGTAAAACTCTGCAATAGTGAAAGAACATTAAATTGACAAGTGGATACCATAATATGGATATATGAGAAAATGAAAACAATTACCCAAATTGTTTGGATCTTCTCTCACCAAAGCCGTCCAATACCCGGAAGTTCCAGGGCTAAGTCAAAGATATCCAGCTCGATGCTGAGGCCCGCGATGTTGACTTCAATTCCTTCTTCGTAACCTGCAGTGATACCCAGCAGTCCATACAGCGAGCATTGCAGCCCTGTACCGCTGACAGATTTACCAAATGTACCGGAAATAGTTCGCCAGTCCTTGCCGATAGCGGTGGCAGGAAGATCCAGTTTGAGTTCTGGTACCTGCAAACCTATCCACGCCAAAAAAGTGTTGCTGTTTGGTCCCGGCCAAGCCGTGTACACATCGTGCCATGGGTACTTGCCAATTGCAACCTCCACCTTATCGATCAGCCTGCTGTGCCTCCTCCCCTCGCAGATCGAGTAGCAGGGACGGTTCGTTACGGGCCCAGGATTTATCGGGAATGCCAGGTTCGCGGAATAAAGCTGTACCGCCAGGCCGCAAACGCCAACCAAATACCTGGGATATGATGTACTGATCCGCTCCTTTCCTCTTGGTAGCAATCCAGGTATGGACTGCCAACGCTTTTTTTGCACCTCTCGTCCTGGCGGCGTACACCTGGATGATAGCTTCTTCAAAATCATCCGGATGTGGTGCGTATCCATAGCTTTTCAAAGCCCATTCCTGTTCCGAAGATTGGGGTTTTCGCTGTATTGGCGCTTTCAGTGATCTGATGATCGAACCCAAAACAACACAAGTGATCAGGAATAGAAACACGTATGCGATTATTCGAAATATACTTCGTTTTTTCCTCCCTTCGTTCATATTATTTAGGCTCACATCTCCCATACTTTCCCCAACTCATATCTACTTTAAAATGCCCCCTACTTAGTTTACGTGCTTGCTAACGTTTCGTCCAGCCAATTTAACATTCAATCCCAATTAATTAAAAACCGAATACAGGTGCTTTCCTGGGAATTCGACTTACCATTTTTCAATTTTTATCCATAGAGAGCTACACGGAAACCAATGAGGTTTTTTTGATTTCAGGGATATAATTGAATGCAATAGTTTTTGGTAGATCTACTTAGGAAATGAAAATCTCCCTGCAAATCGGGATACCTAGAGAATTACCAATGTAAATTGAATGGCCTCTTAACTCAAAAAACATATACGTCACTCAGCCCCCGGACGCCCTCGAGTTCTGAGTAAACGTATATAAAAACGTATCTAAAATTTCCTATAAACCCCTTCCAGGAATTGATTGGCCTCGGCTCAGCAAATTGTGCCTGTTGCCGTATCCGCAATGCAGGGTCTGGTTCGGAAATCGACCCGCAATAACACCCAGCAGGATCGTCTCAGTCAGCCTGGAGGCATAGGAAAACGGTGCTGTGGTGGTGTCTTCTCCCATGCAGGAATCCACAAACTGATGGTAATGCTTTGGTCCATCCGCAGCATAATCCCTTACCGGTGTGCCGAGGTTGAATTGCTCAATTTGCGCGGCATCCAGTTCCTGGTACTGCCCATCTACGATAAGTCGGGGAAGCTGCATAAAGTGCGGCAAAAGCAGCCTGCCTTTTTCGCCAATGAACATCGCACCCTGATCAGGAAGTACTTCATTATTGGGAAGAAGCAGATCTTCATGAGCTTCAGGAGCGCCTTCGCCATCATACCAGACCCAGGTCAGCGTATCGGCTGTATAGGCGTGCCGGGAAATTGTAAGCGTTGCACAAAGTTTCTCTCCGAAAAGCGTATCCGGTAGGTTCACGGCAAATGTTCACGATTGTTCGTGGGACATCCAGCGCCAGGGCATTGTAGGGCGTATCGAAGATGTGAACTCATATCTCCCAATGTACCACAGCCATAATCCATTATTCTACGCCAGACTCCGGGATGATACAAGTCCTTTTCTGTAAGGTCTTTCCGGGGCAGTTCCCTGCCAGAGATTCCAATCGAGCGATTCAGGCACCGGATCACTGCCTTCCGGAGCCGGACCATCGTGGCCCCAGTTTTTGGGCGACCAGGCGCGAACAGTGCTTACCTTACCGATAATACCGGCCTGGATGAGTAGCGTAGCCAATTTATAATCATAAAAAGAATGCACCTGGATGCCCATCTGGGTAACCAGTTTCTTTTCTTCGGCTATTTTTCGCATAGCGCGGGCTTCAGTGACATGATGTGTCAGTGGTTTCTGGCAATACACTGGTTTGTTGTGTTCCATGGCCAACATCGAAGCCGGAGCATGCGTATGATCAGGTGTGGAGACGACAACAGCATCTATTTCATTGCCCATCTCTTCGAACATCTTGCGGTAGTCCGAATATGTTTTTGCCCCTGGGATACTTTTTTTAAGCGCTGCCGCCAGATTGTCTGAATCTTACATCACATAAAGCGACAACATCGACAGACTTATGGGACGAGATATCCCTTATATCTTCCATGCCTTGCGATCCCAGACCGATATGGGCGGTTCCTCAGCCTTTGCTGGACTGGAGTTGTATTGAGTTACGCAGGATGGTAAAAACGCAATACCTGACGCGATGAGCGCTGAACTTTTTAAAAATTCTCTTTTTTTCATGACGGTTGACTTTTATAATTTCTTGATTTTTATGTTTCTGAACCAAATGGGACTTGCATGATCCTGGAGACCGATATAGCCTGATTTGAAACGTCCATAATCCGGGCTGTCCTTCCATTTGCCTGCTTTCTTCCTCGCGTTCCAATCGTCAGACCATGGGACAAAAGAAACTACTTTTTTCCCATTGAGCCAGTATTCAACCTTTTCCGGGGTAAATATGATTTCTGTTGTATTCCACTCTCCTACCGGATTGAGTTGTTTTTGACTGTCATCTGCCGCGTACATCGCATAGTCCGAACCTGTTTTGTAAGGGATGCAGCAATTCCGGGTTTTCATAGCCCAAGCTGGTGTTATACTCCGTCAGGTCGTGGATGCGTGCATAGTTAATGTCGTCGATCAACTGGTATTCCGGACAAATGCCCGTGGGGCTGTCAAATCCTTCCTTGAGATGGTAAAAAACGCCACTGTTCCCTGCCTTCCGGAAGTTTCCATTCCAGGTGCAATTGAAATTTTCAAACTCTTCTGTGCCATAGATAATGTCCTTCCCACCTTTATAATTCTGTTCCAGTCCCAATTCCGTATCGAAAGTCAGTTCGCCGTCTTTGGCTATCCATCCCGGCGGTAGTGAATCGCCGTTAAAGGCTCTCCATCCGTCAACGGAGGTTCCGTCAAATAAAATAATCCATTCATCAGATTCCTGCTTTGGCGCTTTGCTGCAAGAAAAAAGGATACTGGCCATTAAAAAAATGATTAGACTGTGTTTCATATTGATTTAATTAAGATGAAATAAAAAATTGTCTTAAGTCGCTGAGGATACGCTACCAAATATATAAAAATGATACGGTGCATCCATCAAAATAATCAGTTGTAATTCTCAAATCGAAACCCTGATGACCCAAACATGGTCAGTGACGGCCCTGTGTTTGGCGGGAACACTAATTTCCACGAAGTTTTCCTTTTGTTTCCATGATATATTTGTAGTGGATCCCAACACCTGCAACTTGCTTCCTTTGGATAATTGATGTTTTTTAGCGACATTTACCTTCAGGATAAGTCATACATAAAGATGTATTTCGTTTGACCATCTTTTGATTTAGTGTAACGGATGGATTCACCTTCATTAAAACTTGAATACATCCGACTGCCGTAAATTCCTTCGCTATTGATTTTCATCCAGGTTCCGATATCCTTCAGGCGCTGCAGGGCGACCGGGTCCATTTCACCATCCGGTCCCGGTCCGATGTTCAAAAGATAGTTACCGCCTTTACTGACGATATCCACCAACTTTTAATCGATTTCATTGGTAGGCTTATAAACATCATTTGGCACATAACTCCAACTATTGCCCATCGTCATACAGGTTTCCCACGGATAGGACAATCCATTTTCAGGAATATGCTGTTCTGGTGTCGAGATAATTCTGGTATTCGCCTAACACTGCCCCGATCCACCACGATTAAGCCAGGTTGTTTTGCCCGTGCCGTTTTTTCTACCACCCGGCCATATCAACATCCTGACTCTTGAGCATTGCGCGACCAGCGACGACCTTCATAGACCTCAAGCAATTCGTTCTTCACCTCTTCATCTGTCTTTTTTCGCACCCATCCGCCATCAAGCCACAGAATATCTATTCTCCCATAATCACTCATCAACTCGTCAATCTGGTTGTGGGTGAACTCCACGAATTTTGCCCATTGCCCGGGGTGCTTTTGTATCGAATAGTTTGCATTCCGGTCGGTGACCGGGAACTTTTTCCACCAGAAATAGTCCGAATGCCAATCCGGTTTGGAGTAGTAAGCGCCAATCCAGAAGTTTTCTTTCCTGAAAGCATCGAATATTTCCTTTGATATGTTATTGCGGGGATTACCGGAGAACGGGCAGGCTGGATCTGTGATTTTATAATCTGTAAACCGCGAATCAAACATCGAGAACCCATCATGATGCTTGGTCGTGAACACTATGTATTTCATGCCGGCTTCTTTAGCAGCGGCTGCCCATGTTTCAGGCGCAAATTTTGCTGGGTTAAAAGTTGTTTTAAGTATTCTCATAGGCTTTCACGTAATCATTATAATTATCTGAAATGCCTTTTTTTCTGGCACCGGTCGCCCAGCTTAAATCCTCGGGACAAATACTCCAGCTTTCTACTATGCCCCACTGGCTGTATGGCCCCCAATGCATCATTAGGCCGAACTTGAGTTCTTGCCACTCCTCCAGCCGTTGTTGAATGCCGGGGTCAGCATCAGGGTAATATTCCTGGTTTTGTGCTGAAAGCTTTTGCCCGGCAAGAAAAAGTATTTCTAAACAAATAGCGATGAAAACGGCCTGCTTAAACATAATGCTTTTTTCACTTTAATGCTGATTGCCTACTGCTGGAATTTCTATAATTCTCTGATCTTTATGTTCTTAAACCATATCGAATATCCATGATCCTGAAGACCGATATATCCTTCTTTGGATATGCCTTCCATCCAGCCAGGAAAAGATTTGAATTTACTCTTTTGGACCATCGCATCCCACTCAGGCGTCCAGAGGTCGTATGCAACTACTTCCACACCATTCATTGAATGGGTCACATGGCTATCCTTCACTTTAATCACCACAGTATTCCAGGAACCAGCCGGATTAACTGTCTTGGGGTCAGCCGGAAGAATATCGTAAAGTGATCCCGCCAGATGGCTGTCAATTTTATTGTCGGAAGCTTCCTTATTATCGAGCACCTGCACTTCAGGGGCAGCAAAGTAGATCGGTTTGCCCGGCACCTCCCGTACATAATAGAATATACCTGAATTACCGCGAGGACCCGATTTCCAATCAATGGATAATTCAAAGTTTTTGAATTTCTTAGGAGCATAAAGAATATCACCATTAGCTCCCTGGCCCTCTTTTTTGCCTTCTCCGGTAAACACCTTCATGGCGCCATCCTCGATCGCCCAGTTAGCCGGCATGGCTGTTCCATTGCATTGACGCCAGCCGTCAAAATTATCTCCATTGAATAGCAACGTCCAGCCGTCATTTTTTTTGGCAGCAGCGAGCGTGTTGGACTGCTGGGCCAAAGAGGATATGGATAAGAGCAAAAAACCAAGCAGGGAGAACGAGGCAAAGAGATTATTTTTCATGATGATGAGGGTTTAGTTTTTATAAATGTAATAATAATGAGGGTTGAACCCTACTTCTTTCGGGCATTATCTGGCAAATTCAACTGACAGTTTTGCACTAAATTATTGGCTATTCACTAAGATTGTTATCCTTTAAATATGCTCTAAGGTCTTCCAGCATTTCCTCAACTTCTGCTTTGCGCAATTCATACGCTTCATCATGACGGACGTTGTGGACAAAATGATCCCAGTGCTTCGTGGCCTTTTTTAGGACTCGTGTTGTGATGTCAAATTCCTTGTAATCAAGCAATTCCTTGGCAATCATCGAAACCTTGTAGCTGCCAAACAAATACAGTCTGAACAGTTCCACATACATGCCGCTGATGTCAAATCCTTCCAGAGCGGTTAACAATTCCCCCAAGATAGCGCTGTTCTCTTTGTCCTTAAGCGCTTCAAAAAGCGGTTCGAGGGCTTTTCCATTGTTAGGTACAAGTCCAAGAGTGCGGGCTGCAAGAATCCTCGATTCCGGATTTGGATGGCGGAGTAAATCAATCATAGCATCGACAACCTCTTCCGTCCCGATTCTGCCCAATGAGTCTGAAGCTTTATATGCGGTATCGCGAAGTTCGCCAGATAGCTGGTTTACTAGTTCCGTTATGTCAATTGCCATGGTAATGTGAATTTGAAAATATTGCTGATTAATGCGACTTGTTCCGTGGCTGAAATATACTACAAGGGATGACGTGTTGCATTTTCTAATGCTCAAATTCAGGAAATGAATTCTTCATTTTGGTATTATTGTATAAAATGTGGTCTGAAAAGTGAAAAATACCCATAGACCATGGGCTTGGGTTTCCACATGTTGATGATAAATTAATTGGTTAAATCAGGTTCAAAAGATGAAAAAGGTAATAATTACGGGTACTACTGGTATGGTTGGTAAAGGCGTTCTACTGGAATGTCTGGAAAGCGCTGCTATCGAAAAGGTGCTGGTGATTAACCGAAGTTCCATAAAAATAGAGCATCCCAAACTGGAAGAAATCATACTTCCCGATTTCTTAAAGGTTGATACCATTAAGACCCAAATGAAAGGGTATGACGCATGCTTTTACTGTATGGGGATTTCTTCCATAGGCATGAACGAGGCAACTTATACCAAAATCACTTTCGAAACCACGAAGGCCTTTGCAGATGTATTGTATGAAGTCAACCCACGAATGGTTTTCAACTATGTTTCAGGGCAGGGAACTGATGGCACTGAAAAAGGGAATATTATGTGGGCGCGGGTTAAGGGAAAAACTGAAAATATGATATTGAACAAGGGATTTAAAGATGCGTACGCCATCCGGTTGGGTGGGTTACTACCTGAAAAGGGGATCAAATCGAAAACGAGTCTGTACAACGCGATCTATTCGATCATACGACCGTTCATTCCGCTATTCAGGAATTCGCCAAGTATCATCAATACTAGCAGGTTTGGCAAGGCCATGATTAATACCTTGATTTACCCATCAATCAATAAAGTGCTGACTAACAAAGATTTGAATCTATTAGCGGCGCGATGAATATTCCGTGTATTATAAAAAAGGCATCTTCCCTAATTAACTATTTGGAACTTAGTATCCGGTTAAAGACTTAAAAACAAATAGGCTGGGATGGGAGAACGAAGTCGCTGGTCCATTCGATTCCAGCCAAAATTTTAAATATCTTCACTCAATAGCCCCCCGCCAATTACTGGCTTTCGTTACCCAGGACTTCGGTTGCGTACTGAGGATTCACTTCTATATATTTTTCCTGTTTTTCCAGCAGCACCTGATAATCATCTACAAAAGTTGACTTTAAAGTATCATTGTACTCTTTCCATTTGGCGACATGATCGTTTCGTTTGAAATAGTTGATCGCTTCAAAAGAAGAGACATCCGGTTTTTGTTTCAATTCATCAATACTGTGTTGTATATACTCCAAAGCTTCTGCTTGTTTCTTAGCATTACCATTTTTAGTTGCCTCAGTATAATCGATCAATCCGAAATAAATCTCCACAGCATAGGTTACGCCATAGTCGTTAATGGTTTTCCGTATGTTTTCGAGTGATTCAACCATCCTGATTTTGGTAGACTGGCTTTGCTGTTTACTATAGAGATTCATGTTGGCAATGGCAATATCCATCCAATTGCTATAATTGATGTCTATTTTATCCTTATATGTATCCGCCAAACTGTTGATAACATCATACTTACCAACATTATAGAGTGAGACTATAATTCTACCAAACAAAGTACTCACCTCGCTTTTATCAAAGAAATCGAGGATTCTTTCTGAGAGAGCTTGCATTTTCTCCTTGCTAAAATTGAGAATATCAAGTTGATTAATATTCTTAGGATCAGATTGGAATTGAAGTGTATCAATCACCTTCCTGATTTCGGCACGTTCCTCCTCTTTATTTTTGCTTTCTTCCATCTCAGTTGCCTGCATCTGGATGACATTTTCCTGCTTTTCTTTGATTACTTTCAATTCACTCACTTCTGCTTTTAGTCTCTGTCCTTCATCGACAGCCGTTCTCAGTATTTTTGGTAAATAAATTCTGCTCCACAGATACCCCAGAAAGAACCCTCCAACAAAATAAAAGGTGACTACAGCGATTGAAAAAACATATGAACTCGGATGGCCTCCAAGTCCTGCTGACAGCACTTCGCCCAGTTTTTGGATCCTTCCACTGATTTGATTTAGCTGCACCAGGCTCACGCCGACTATAATTTTGGTGATCCAATCGGAAATCTCCTCCAGATTGGTATTAGCGCCAATGTTGTCAGAATCTTTTGAGGCAGGGGTTCTGGGTATTCCAAAGATAAAACCGACAAATGCCCCAACTATGCCACTGGTAAGTGCTATAAGCATTGAGACACTTACGAAGGACAGGAAATTATCGAGCCCGATGTTCAATGAATACAAGAGTATAAAAATACTGCCACCGCCCAGGACTATACTCAGGAATTTTATGCTACCTCCCTTATCCTGAATCAAAAGAGTTTGCTTAAATTTTGTTGAAAGGTTTTGTTCCTCATTTGACCCGGCTGTACTCATGGTCTTTGCGGTTAGCAATCTGGTTAATAATGATTTCATGTTGAATATGAGTCACTTACACCAATATACTAAAATTTATTGATTAAGTAAATTTCGTTTCCAAGAATAGATATTTTTAGTCTGATATTATCGTCGACTCAACATTTAAAGCGCATTAAATAAATAAAATGAACTACACAATAGATCAATGTGCGGTGTAAATAATGCCCAAAATATCATGAATGAATCAAGCAATCGACCTGGGAATGCAACCATAAAAACGATGCAGGAAGATTGGTATCAATCTGGGCATTAAGCAATTCTTCGGTAACCTTCTGTTTATGATCACCGGTGATGAGCATTATAATTCGCTTTGAATTGAGAATATCCTTAAGACCGAGTGTGAGTCCAAAAATTGGTTTTTCACCAATAGTCTGCACCATACTATGATTCAGAGAAGATGCCGCCAGTTTGGCGACGTGGCAAAATGGTTCCAAAAAAGCTGCCGGTTCGTTGAAGCCGATATGGCCATTTGACCCAAGACCGAGAATACAAATATCGATAGGGCCTTGTTTATCCAATTTTCGCTGAATACTCCGGCATTCGCTCTCCGGGTCCTGGGCATCAGATGCAAAAGAAATAAACCTCCCCGCAGGTATTTGCAGTGGCTCAATAAGGTAATTTCTGAGATAATATTCACAACTGGAAGGATGGTTTTTGGGCAGCCCTCCCCATTCATCGAGCTTCACAACCGTGAGCTGATCGAAAAGGCTGGGTTCGTGATAGTGGTAGTCGACCAGACGTTTGTACAAACCTCTTGGAGAATTTCCCGTAGCAGCACAAAGAACAAGTTTGCGCCGCTCCCTGATCTCATCATATATAATTGATGCCGCACTTTCACTCATTAGGTCATAATCATCGAACCACGTTATGTTCATATCAAGTGCCTATTTTATTTAAAATATACGAGATATTCCAATTTTGAAAAATCGAAAATCAACCCTTTTTTATATACCAGCCGACTTTTCAAACGTTGAAATATCCCCGGTATTTCTACCTATCGACTGATATATCTACTAATGAATTGTTAAATTTCCATCAGAAAAATCAAATACCCAAATAGCTTCGTGGATTTTCCTCCGCAATCTGATCCCACAACGATTCACCAAGAAAGCCCCGAAGATTCATTCCGAAAAACCGCTCCGAACCTTCAATTTCCGTCATGTAGTAATCCGTTCCGAACAGGACATGTTGCCTTATTTTTTCATTGGTTTCCATGAAGGTTTTGAGAACCGTAAAAAGGTCAGTACGGACTAATGTGTAGCTAATGTCCGTGTAAATATTGCGGTATTTGTCGTTCCTGATGAATTGATTAATCTTATATAACCAGGACCTTTCAATGTTTTCATGCCAGGACTCTGCCAGGAATTTATCCCAATCGCCCCAGCCTCCATAATGAGCAAAGCATAGTTTTAAATTAGGATACAATTCCAGAATCGGTTTAAATCGTTCAGGGTCGGAATAGATTTCTGTGAAAACACCTTTTTTCGCCTTTGGAAATACTTCTCCCGTCACGGGATCAGTTCTTCGATCTAAAGTCAATTCGCCTTTATAATACACTCCACCTCGTGTGCAATGGGTCATAATGGGAATTTGTTTTTCTTCGGCGTACTTATATACATCCATGAGCCGCTTATCCGATGGAAAATATCCGATCGCCGGGTAAAGCTTGATTCCCGTAAACTTGTTTTGTTCTATCTGCGTGCGGACAAAGTTGAGGATATCAGGTCGCTCCGGGTGAGCGAATACAAATGGATGAATCATATCCCCATACTTCTGTTTTAAAGATGTAAGCTGATTTAACTGGTTTTCAAACGATTCCGTAAGCTTACCAGCTCCCATATAGGTCATATCCATGGAAAGTACGACGAATTGTGAGCCTTCCGGATAGAAGCCCTGAAGGTGATTGAAAATCTTTTCCTGCGAGCCGAGTTCACCGGTTTTCATGAAGTTATAGTACTTTTTCAGAAGGTAAGCATGCTCTTTCATTCGCAGTTTTTCTAAAAGGCTTATCATCCAAGGTTGGATCACGAACGAGGCTACGAGCCTTAAATACGCCGGAAGAAAATTCTCCGGTACATGTTTCGAGGTGAATGTGTGGGTGTGGCAATTGATCATGGCTATGAGTTAATAAAGATGAAGTTAACATTGAAATATCCACATTTTTTAGCAATGCGCCAAGCAGGCTACTCGGGGTATTGGGGATTGCCTTTTATTGACAGATTCAATAGCCCTTAGTTGCTTCTACATCAGGATTTTCTGCTAAAACTCCAGCTTAGATCAAGGTTATGGATTTATCTGAAATCTTATTGATTTAAGCTGATATCCGCCCTTTTCGGCTTTAACCCGCAACTTGTGCATGCCTGATTCGAGTTCAATATTTTTTAAACCGACTTCCAGCCAGTTATCAAAGCCCTTGGTATCGGGAACTGCAACGTTAGGCTGTATTGGCTTTCCATCGATCTGAATGGAAAATCTTCCTTGGGCGTTTTCTGAAGACACCTCAAGCAAAAGGTCGATCGATTCCTTTTTATCCATTTCAAACGTGTAGAGTAGCCATTCACCATCTTCGATGTGATTTATGTAAAACTCATCATCATCTGCCTGTTCTATATCCACACCATCATTTCGGAATACGTTTCCCCTATTACCCACATTCCGTGTGCTTTCAACCGAAATATAGTAATTGGCTGTGTCCAGATCGTAATAGGCAAATCCATTCCTACCCAGGTCATATTCAACCGCTGGAATTTTAAATGATTTTGAAACCTTATGAGATTTAAAGGGAATCGTTTCAAGTGAATATACCTGGCGGAACATGGCGTCGAGCACATCGTAATGTATGATGCAATTTTCAAGTCTGGCACTTTCTGCTAAGTCCATCAATATTTTATAAGCGTCAGATTCAGAAGGCTTTGCTCCTTCTCCTTTCCAGTAATTTAGAATGCTTTCATATTCTTTAGTAAATTTAATCTCGAGCGGATTGTTGAAGCCGATCTTCTTCAATGGCCACCATGCCCAACCGATATTATGCGCTTCCAGCAATTCAATAGCCTGTGTAAACCATACATTTGAATTCTCGCCCGTTTCACCCAGCCAAACCGGTACATCCTCGTCTCCCCGGATTTTAAGGATATTGGATATTGATTGTTTGTCGTTGTAATTCCAGTACTTGTGAAAACTCAGTACCATGTTGTCATCCCACACGGGTAAAATTCCTCGGTAATTATTGCCCCATCCATTGCCTTCAATAATAATAATGTGGTTTTTATCAACCGATCGGATCGCATCAGTGATATCCACCAATAATTTCTTGAGTGGTCCATTTTCGGGTTCATTCAGCCCGTTTCGGTCATTCTTAGGATCGGCAAATCCCCAGTTAGGTTCGTTTATGATGTCATAGGCGCCAATCCACTTTTCGTTTTTATATCGTGCGGCGAGTTTTTTCCATAGTTCTATGGTTTTCTGGCGGTTTTCCTCACTTTCCCAAAGTGATGGCAGTTCAGGATTCCGATCCGAAATATTCAGATCATTTCCCTGACCACCAGGAGCTGCATGCAAATCAAGTATCAGGTACATTTGGTTGGATGTGCACCAACTCAAAAGGCTATCCGTCATTTCGAATCCACGCGGCAGCCAGGTCTGCTCTCCTTTGATAGGCTCCTGCTCAACCGGCAGCGTATAGAGATTGTAATGCATTGGCAACCGGACAGAATTAAACCCCCAGGCTTTCAGGGAGTCAATATCCACCTTGCTGACGTGGCTTTTCAGCCATATATCGTAAAATTCGGTTGTTTTATCAGGACCGATCAGTCCTTCGATCTTTTCCTTTATGTTGTGCTGCTGGGCCTCGTTGTAAATCCTGAGCATGTATCCTTCCTGCAGCATCCATCCACCAAATCCTATGCCCCGTAAAAGCACATTTTTCCCATGCTCATCCACAATTTTTTGACCTTCCGTTTTCAGGAAGCCCTGGGCTTTTAGTGTATTGATCAATGAGATATTATAAAGAAACATTATGACCAGAATGAAAAATACCTGGTAAAAAGTGAGCAGTGGGAAGGATTTCATGACAATTGTTTTTGGGATGTGATTCGATTTATCAAATATATTTAACTTAACCCATTAACCTTTTTTTACAAAAAAAAGGCCGCCCTTTTGTGGCAGCCTTGTAAAATTGTCAATGAGTTGATATTAAATCTATGCTAATTTAACATTAACTGCATTCAATCCTTTGCGTCCCTCTTCTATTTCGAAGGTCACCGCATCATTGTCCTTTACTTTGTCAATTAGTCCGGAGACGTGAACAAAATACTCTTTGTTGGTTTCATCATCCTTAACAAATCCATAACCTTTGGATGCATTAAAGAACTTAATTGTACCTTGACTCATTATTACCTGATATTACATTTAACAATATACAAATGTATATATTTTTCGAAGCCAACATTAATATTTGTTAAGAATTAAGAATCAACCGGCACTTTTTGATACAATTAGATTAACTATCAGTATGATATCTTCCTCATTCGCAGACTCTTGGGAGTTACCTCAAGGTATTCGTCATCCTTGATATATTCCATGGATTCTTCTAAAGAGAAAATGATCTTAGGAACGATTTTGGCATTGTCGTCCGATCCTGACGCCCTCATATTGGTCAGTTTTTTGCCTTTTATAATATTGACTTCGAGGTCATTTTCACGTGTATGCTCACCCACTACCATGCCTTTGTACACAGGCTCGCCTGCTTCAATAAAGAACCTCCCCCTATCCTGAAGACGATCGATCGCGTAAGTGGTTGCTGTGCCCATTTCCATGGAAACTAACGACCCTTTCATTCTGAGCGGCACATCTCCTGCAAATGGAGCAAAATTCTTAAACCGGTGATTCATGATAGCCTCTCCCTGAGTAGCCGTGAGCATAATATTTCTAATGCCAATAAGTCCCCGGGAGGGAATTTCAAATTCAAGATGCTGAAGGTCGCCCTTGGGCTCCATTACCTGAAGTAATCCTTTTCGTTGTGTAACGAGTTCGATCGCCTTACCAGCCGATTCTTGTGGTACGTCTATGACCAGTTGCTCGAATGGCTCCGATTTCACACCATCGATCTGCTTAATAATAACCTGCGGCCTACCAACCTGCAGTTCGTAGCCCTCGCGCCGCATCGTTTCCACCAAAATCGACAAGTGAAGAACCCCACGGCCAAAAACCATGAATTTATCTTCAGAATCTGTTTCTTCTACTCGCAAGGCCAGATTTTTTTCCGTTTCCTTCATCAACCGGTCGCGAAGGTGCCGCGATGTGACGAATTTTCCTTCCTTGCCATAAAAGGGAGAGTTGTTTATGGCAAACACCATGCTAATTGTGGGCTCATCGACCTTGATCCTGGTGAGTGCTTCAGGATTATCCAGATCGGCGAGTGTGTCACCTATTTCAAAGTCATCGAAACCAACTACAGCACACAGATCCCCGCATCGCACCTGGCTAACCTTTTCCCGACCTAAGCCTACAAACAGATATAATTCCTTTATTCTGACTTTTTTAATCACGTTGTCCTTCATACAAAGGGCATAGTCCTTATTTTCTACCAGGTCTCCTCTGAAAACCCTTCCTATGGCAATCCGACCTAAAAAATTGGAATAATCCAATGATGCCACTTGCATTTGCGTGGTACCTGGATTGTAGGGTGATTCAGGAATTACCTCCAGTATGGTATCTAATAATGGCCTGATGTTGTCGGTCTTATTTCTCCAGTCTTTGTCCATCCAGCCATATTTGGACGAACCATATAATGTTTCAAAATTCAGCTGGTCTTCACTAGCATCTAAATGAAACATGAGGTCAAAGACCGCCTCATGGACTTCATCCGGCCTGCAATTTTCCTTATCCACTTTATTAATAACGACGATGGGTTTTAGCCCGAGCTCGATGGCCTTGCTTAAAACAAAACGTGTCTGAGGCATTGGTCCTTCAAAAGCATCGACCAGTAGTAGTACACCATCAGCCATCTTTAATACGCGCTCCACTTCGCCACCAAAATCAGAGTGACCCGGAGTATCTATAAGATTGATTTTAATTCCTTTGTAGAGCACAGAAACATTCTTGGCAAGGATCGTAATGCCTCGCTCCCGCTCCAGGTCATTGCTGTCAAGAATCAGTTCGCCACTTTCTTTTCTCGGGTCAAGCGTTTTGCATTCATGAATGATCTTATCAACCAGGGTAGTTTTCCCATGGTCAACGTGGGCAATAATGGCAATGTTCCTAATGGACTGCATGAAATAAGGGGGTCATTTTTTGAAGCCGCAAAGGTAAGGACTTCCTTCGTAAATATTGTTTCTAATGGTATACCAATCAGAGTAAAAAAAAAGGCGATATATATTAGACGTCTACGGGCCTTGTCCTCGGGTACTATTCAGATTTTCCGTTTTGTGCTATTAAGGGGAATACGTAGAGGGGGGACACCGGCGGGCCATTAATTATCTGGGTACTCGTTAGGTGTCTTATATTTTTATCGAATTTTATAAATATAAACGGAGTTTTATTATTTAGGGCGCGACCAAACAAACACCATTCCCACACAGATCCATTCGACACGTCGATTACCAGCACTCAGATCCCCACCCCCCCCCCAATCCCCGCGCTTCCTATCCATCTTCCCCACGGCTCCCCCCCTCACCCCCGCCCGATCTAATACCGCATGGCAGATCCCCACCCAGCCCCACTCCATCGCTCCCGAATCCCGCCTATACAATGTTCTCCCAGCGTCTCCCCCCCCCCAGCCGGCACACCTCCCGACCACACCCCACCTACGAGCAATATCCGTGGCCGCACACCCACCAACTACAAGGAGAGTCCCACCTGCCCCCAGTACATTCATACCCCCCCCGCGCCCGCGCCCCGTCGTCCCTGAACGCTGGCGAACGTCAACGTGTTATAGCCACCGTGGCGACTGGGGGAGCCCCTAACTCAAAGGGCGACCATGCCATAAGAGCTCGTAGGTTAAAAGGAACACATTATATATCCTACTTAGGATAGTATATCAGCAAGGGATAGCTGGAAGGATACCGGGGAGTGGTAAAAGTCGATGTTTAGTGAGGGTAATGCCCCTGAGAAATGAAGATGTAGTTCTAGGGACTCTGGGCGCATCTCATAAATTACAAGGGAAAAGTATACCTACAGAGTCCTCAAATACGAATTTTAATCCAAAAAATCATTATAAAAAAAAAATATAAGTATAATATAATAAAAAATATAAAAAATCTGGTAAAATAAACCGTTGCTCATTAAAAGCGATCTTATTCCCGCCAGATAAAAGATTCTTTTTTTACTAATTGATGCAAATAATTAAAGCATTGATTTAGTGAAAAGGTCTTTGTAATTTGATGTAATTCAATCTATAATTACCACTGATTATAAATTTCTATCGGTGCTTATCGGCAAAATTAAATCGCTTCTTGGCTTTACCGGATTTGAAGTCGATTCAAGAAAAACCGGATCGAGCGTAGTATATATGTCTTTGCCGGTGGTGTATGTGATATTCATGATCATTGATTATGAATCATACTCCCAACTATCTGCAATAAACAGGTTTGATGTACTGGTAGTTCCTTTTACTATCCTGCTTTGCTTTTTCTGCCTCTGGCTCAATTCTATAAATCGTATAAAACTAAGCAGACTCTTGTTTCTTTGTCTGTGGCCATTCTTACTCCATATTATACCGGTTTGGATCCATAATACTCCACCCGATTACTATGTAGCCTTTCCGCTGGGAATTATTTTTCACGCAATTCTAATACAGGTCATGATTTCGCGTAAGAAGGAACCAATATTGTTCTGGCCTTTACTTGCTCTTAACTTTTTGTCTTTGCTCGTTTCGCCCAAAGTCCTTTTGTATTTTGTTGCGCCTGGTGATATACCAAACCCTCTGGTTTTTGACCCTTATTATTTGATTGATATCATTCTGTATTGGCTCCTTTTTAACCTTGTTATGTTTTATGGGTTGTTGGCGATGGAACACTATATTAAACAGGTAAATGGGGCAAGAATAAAAATAGAGCGGCAGAAAGAGGAACTGACCCAGCTCAATCAGAATCTTGAAAACATGGTCCATGAACGCACCAAAATCCTTGAAGACCAGAATAAGAAACTCGTCAATTATGCATTCTACAACGCGCATATGTTGCGTGCGCCTTTCTGTCGTATCCAAGGGCTGGTGCAACTCATCGAACTCACCTCGTCCAATGATGCACCGATTGACAATGAAATAGAAGCGCGGCTTACGGAAAGTGTGGCGGAAATGGAACAAGTAATTGAACAAATGCGCCAGATAGTTCATTCTGAAATCAGCGAATACGAAGATCCGGAGACAGAAAAAAATGACCGAATCCCAGACTAATCAGTGTTTCAACTAATATGGAAAAAATAAAAATCAGCTTTCCTGCTCATATTCAATTTGAAACGGAGTTGAAAGTCCGCATTTCAGACCTGAATTACGGCGCTCATGTTGGCAATAATATCTTTTTAGAATTTGCTCACGAGGCCAGGGTGCAATACCTGAATCAACTGGGTTGTAAAGGTGAAATCGACCTAGGTGAAGGCGCGGGGATCATTATGGTCGATGCTGCGGTCGTTTATAAGGCTGAGGTTTTTCATCCCATGGAGCTTTTGGTGCAAATGACGGCGGATCATGTCAGTGAACGGAGCTTCGACCTGTTTTATCGGTTTCTGATTAAAAAAGAAATGCGAGAGGCGGCGCTCATTAAAACCGGCATTGTATGCTTCGACTACCAGAAACGAAGACCAGCAAACCTGCCGACCGCTCTCAAACAAAAATTGGAAAGTATCGAGGCGTAATAAGTCAATCCCCGTCGAGGATTTCCACGTCGTACACGTAGTACTTCGTATCGCCAAACCACACAAACTTCACATACTTTTCCTGGTAAAGTAGTTTGACCCTTTTGCTCTGCAGAATGGCCTGATTGATTTTTTGCAAAACACTATCCGCACTGCTTTTAACCGTAAAATCCCAGGTAGTCGGAATGGCGCCTTCGGGCGAGTTGGTAAGGCCGCCAATATTCAGTGTACCTTCATAAGTTTTGAAAATGACTCCCTTTTTACTGATTTTGGTAGGCACTCCCGCGCGGAATCCTGATGAGTAATTAGCAAATATCAGGAATGACAAAACGAGCCCCCCGAGAATAATTGCAATGATGAACAGGGTTTTTAAAAATTTCATGACGCCTTTCATATGGATAAATTTTATCGAAGATACGCTTAAGTTGATAGTAATTAAAAACGTAATTTCCGGAAATGTTTTATGCTCTCCGTTATGGTAAGAATTGGATCGGGAGCGTTGTCCTGTTCCAGAATATAATGCTCGAGTCCTGCTACGCGCGCTTTATTGAATATCCGTTGAAAATCAATAATACCTTTTCCGACAATTTCAAAAGACCGGTCGGGCGTTTTATCCATATCTTTTACATGGCAAATTTTGAACCTGCCTGGATATTTTTCAAAATACTGAACTGGATCCGCATCACCTTTTATAATCCAATAAAGATCGATTTCCATATCTACCAGGTCCGGATCAGTAAGTTCTAAAATCAGATCATAGCCCAGCTTGCCATCGCCAACAGGCACGAATTCCTTATCGTGATTATGAAATGCAAACTTCAATCCTTCCTTTTTCACCATCTCACCAACCTTGTTTAACCGATCGGCAGCAAGTTTAAATTGATCGGCATTTTTGTTGTTGCCATCATCCAACCATGGCCAATAGCAAATGATATACGGGCGGTTGAAATAGTGGGCATCTTCAATATAACTCGCGATTTTTGACTGCAAATCTACGATGCTTGTGCCGCCTGCTATAGCCTTGAGACTGTTATCATTCAATGCCGATCGGAAGTCTGCTTTGGAGGCTCCATAGGTGCCACCAAACTCCACCTCTGCGTATCCAAGAGACGCCAGCAGTTTTAATGTGCCCTTATAGTCATTTTCCAGTTCCTTTTTAAGTAACCCTAGAATCACCCCGAATGGAGGCCTCTTTGCGGATGTTTCGGCCATACCATCAAAAGGCAGGTTTATGACTGCCCCTGCTGCGACAAGCTGTTGAATGAAAATTCTTCGTGTGTATTTCATGATTCAAAAATACTACCTAAACCTGATTTGGTAAAGACTATTTCAATAATCAATAGTGCCAAATTTCTCGATCATTCAGAAACAGCTTCAATCGAATTAACATTAGGAATAAGTACTCAAGTTCCACCTTAAAACCTTAGGATCGGCACAAAGACTTCAAAGACATTTTTGAGCTCGGGGTTGTAAAAGTCATCATTGAGCAGGTGTGCATATCGAACGCCTACGCTGAAATCGTAGTAATTGAATAGTCGGGTGTCAAATACCAACTCAAGCCCTGCTGAATTGTAGAGCTGAGTACTTTCTGTATTGGATGATTCGATGCTAAATAAAGTTCTGCTATAATCGAAAAAGACATTGGACCTGATTCTGTATAGGTAGATAATTCCCCAAAAACCCCAATCGGGGTATGTCAAAGGCATATGGTAATTGGCAGAAAACTTGGTGATGTTGTCATAGAAAGGCACGCCATAACCACGTGAATACAGGAAGTTATCCGAAAAGCGATATCCGTCTCCCTTGTCACTCTTATAGGCTGCCTGTATCATAATATTATGATTTGCCGATAAACCACCAAAGGTCCATTCCGAATCGAAGTGAAACTGCCGGGCATACGTCTCTTTATCGGATGAACCGATATCATTTTTGTACACCAAAAAGAGGTACTGGCTGTTTTTAGCCAATATATTTTGCCTGGCTTTTACCCGCCTATTGAGTAGCGTGATGCCGTTTTCGAGTGCGTTAAAAGAAAAATCGTCCAGTTCACCTTGGTAATTGTTTGAAAAGTAGGAGTAATTGCTAATGACGTTGAGACTCCTTTTATAGAGGCCTGCGCTTAAATCAATGGGAAGAAGCAAGCCTGCTTTAAGATTAGTTTCACGCCAGTAAATTTTGCCGGAATTGATCAACGGGTCATTCGGGTCTATTGGTTCGTGGTCGCTGAAATCAAACGATCGCCATTGATTCCCGTAGGTAAAGTTTATGACAGGATACAACTGCGCGTAGGAAACAGTGGTGAAATAACCCCAGCCCTTTTCATTGGAATTATAACGCATTCCAGCGTCGAGCGCGAATGTATTGAGAATATTATTGGATCGCAGCGCCCATTCGAAGGTTGGATCTGCAAAAAGCCAACTCCAACTGTGGATGTTTATGAGTTTAGTTGCCTGAGAATATTTTTTTGATTTGAAGACATGCCCGGGAATCGCTTCTGTGATATCGCTGCCTTCCTTATCCAGATCAAGATAACTATACGTTTCCATTTCTGCAGGCTCAATCACGTCCACTTCTTTGTTCTCAACATTCCATGGAGAAATACTAAAAATATTGGAACCGAGAGAAGAGAACCTGCTAAAATAGATCGTCCCGGAATCCCTGTTCACAAAAGGATGGTAAGATCCCAGTGCTCCGTCGGTTTGTTGTGCTATTTTCCGGGTTTCCTTATCGAGTGAATATATATTATCCACGCCTGAAAAGGAGGCTGAAAAATATATGAAATTCCCAGCCTCTACCGGAATTCCAATTTGGTGATTGGTAAATGGCATGAGCGCATCCATGATTCCCGCCTGTGTATCGACCCGTAATATCGTCGAAAGTCCATGAACATTTCTTGCAACCACTACCACTTGCTGACCGTTTTCCGACCATTTCGGATAGGAAAAGTAGTACCCCTCTGGGTTATCAATTCTCTTTTTAACCTCGCCATTTTCTGATGAGATTATGACCAATGTGCCTGACCGGTCGGGCTTATATTCATAGGCTATTATTGCCTTCCCATCCGGAGAAAGATCGGGCGACATGAATCTGCTATTGTGAGTCAATCGTTGACGTGCTTGTTGTTCGATATCATAAATGATAATGTTGGAATAAGTTTCCCACGACCACCGCTCATCATTACCAAGTTCAGACCATAGCAGCTTTCCATTCCTGTGCGTAAAATAGTAATCGATGGCGCGACCTATGGTTACAATCTTTGTTTCATGCCCGAGGCTGTCAATTTCATAAATGGCCGGTATCCTTTTATAGCTGTGAATCAACGCCAGCAAATTGCCTTCTTTAGTTATAGCGGGATATTCGTACGATGTGAATGTTTGCTTTTTATCTACCTTATTTATCTGAACAACAGCATCTCGTGTCGATGGAATTATAGCGTTTATTTCTTTATAATAGGTTTGTGCCTCGCTGTACCATCCTTTTGTAGAATGCCCGGTTCGGCGTCTGATTGCCTGGGAAAATGGATAAAAAAGGCCTCTATATTTCCCTGAATCTTTGATTACATCACGCCAGAATTCATCGCCGTAGGTCACCCTGCCATAATTTGTGAGCAGAAAACCCAGGTTATACTCATTCGGCACAAAATCTTTGATGGATCCATTTCTGGCTTTTTGATAATTATAGCTTATGCTGTCGAGCCATAAGCTCTTGTAGTCATTGTAAAATGCCGGCAGTCTGCCACGTCCCTGGCCCGTTAGCGCGGTTTCACTCATTACGGCATCCCCTTCCCAAAACCAATCCGGAATACTCAGCCGTGCCATTGCTCCCCAGCCAGCCTGTCCGGTGAGATAAGACACGAATTTTGTGAGCCCTCTGCGCGAATTGGCAAACTGCAAAGCATGGCGGTATTCGTGAATGGTCAGTACGTCGTCCCAATTGGCGCCTATCTGGTGCGGATCCTGAGGTGCATTTAGAAATAATTCGGAACGGAATGGCGCTAAACCCACATACCCATTGGAAATGACGGTCCGATTTTGAAGTACAATGTCGATTTTCTTCTGAAGATCACCGATGGAGTGAGTATGATTTTTGGTGATGGCATGCACCATATTTGCTACTTTCTGCGCTTGTGGTTCAATACCAGCGGGATAGATCACCCGCACCGTATCGGTGTTGATCTGGCGCCAACGCTGATTCCAGGAATTGCCGCCGAAATTCTGACCATGGGAATTATAAGAGGAAAAAAGTAGCTGAAAGAATGTGAATGATATAATTATGAAATAGCGCATGTTTCAAATCACATTATTTGAATACTTCCTTGATTTGCACCATATCAACCTGAATATTGCCCGACGGCCAGTAGGGAGGAAAGATTGTAACGCATTTATTTTTGATGTCAAATTTGGATCGTACAATTGGCACATCGGCTTTAAGGGAAATATAATAAAATCCTGTCTTCCAATCACCTACTTCCTTTCTGGTTCCTTCCGGCGCCAGAGCCAGTACAAATTTTTGTTCGTTTTTGAAAATCTCAACTACCTGATCGACCAGATTGTTTCGATTCGTACGATCAACCGGAAAGCCACCAAGTTTTCTAAAAAACCATCCGTATGGCCGGCGAAAGAGTGCTTTTTTTCCAAGGAAATTCGACTCAAACCCCAGTATATTCCTAACGCACAAACCAATAAGAAAATCCCAGTTTGATGTGTGCGGTGCGGCAATGATGATATACTTCTTTAGGTCAGTGGGCATAGTACCCACTATTTTCCATCCAAACAAGTTCCAAAAAAATCGAACGATTGGTCTCATGGAAGGATTTCGTATTGGATAGAATTATTCATAAACTCCTATGAATTAAAGCTTAAGGCCGTATGCCAGATCACCAGCATCGCCAAGACCGGGCACTATATAAGCATGTTCGTTCAGTTCAGGATCTACCGCCGCACACCACAGTGTCACAGGTAAATTATTCAATTTCCTTTGCAAATATTCAATTCCCGGTGCGCTCGCGATGACCGAGCAAAGATGTATCTGATCAGGTTCACCTTTAGTAAGCAAGGCTTGAAGCGCTAACTCAAAAGATAATCCGGTTGCCAGCATTGTATCAGCCAGAATAAGCGTTTTTCCCTTCAGGTTTGGCGCGGCGATATACTCAATTTCAATATCAAATTTTTCATTATCGCGATACTTTCTGAATGCTGAAACGAACGCATTTTCTGCATGATCAAAAAAGTTCAGAAAACCGTTATGAAAGGGTAACCCTGCACGGAATACTGTTCCGATCACAATGTCATTCGCAATTAAATTTACTTCCATAGATGCCAGCGGCGTTTGGATTTTTGAACTGCGGTAGGTTAACGTCCGGCTAAGTTCGTAGGCCATTATTTCACCAGTTCGTTCCAGATTGCGCCTAAACCTCATCGCATCACGCTGCACATCAACGTTCCTCAATTCAGCGATAAAAGCATTTAACACCGTATTGTTAAGCGATAAGTTGTTGACATTCATCTATTTATGATTCTATATTTAATTGGGTCAAATTTCATTTTTTGTTGTATGAAACCGGTCACGATGATCCGACTCTTTAACGACTGGATTAATATTTGCTTATAATCCAAACCATGGAGACAATAGTAAAATGCGAATATAGTCCAGTTTGTAGTAAGATAGAAGATTCCAATAAAAAACAGGATTCGCGCTTTGGTTTATGGTCAGTTTGATTGTTTTGAAGAATATATTTATGTGTATATTTGCACATAAATATTTGTATTTATTGGCTTAATATAGATATATTTACGTACATAAATACACAAAACTTTGTTTTGAATGAAAATTTTACTAAAATTGTATTATATGACGAATGGAGAGGATAATATGAAGAGCGTCGAAAAGGAGTTCAAAAAACTCACTAAGGATAAATTTCCAAGTCCAGAGACTTGCACCCAACTAAATCAGACCCAGGCTGTTATCTTTGAGCTGACCAAAATCATCAGGCATTTCGAAAGCAAGTTTAATTGTGTGCCCCCATCAGCGCAATTGCTTATTACTGAGTATTGCAATAAGCAGGACAAGATGATTTTTGATATTTACAAAAAGGAGTTCTGCCAGGATTAGGTATGTCACACTTTGTTCCATCTCCAATAGAGTTCGATTACGGAGCTATCTTTCGAGCCGTTGCCAATAAATCAGGCAGGATGCAGTACTACGTAATCAAAAAGGGCAAAAATCGCCAGCGTATCAGCAAAAACGAGTTTTCATCGGTTTATCACAAATCTACCATTATTGCCATCCGTCCGATTCAGGATCAGACAGGGCTCTCCCCTATCCAGTTGGATTTATACATTAAGTAAGATGGTGTAGATTTTCAGAGTCCTTCAGAACTCAATATATCCCAGGTGTGATCAGATAGCAACCGAACGTGCGCCACAAACCGCTGATAGGGCAACCTGCTTCCCCACTCCTTCGGTGAAATCATTGACAAAACCGTATCCCCGCTTTTTTTCTCATACAGGTAGTATTCTTTGCTGATTACCGGCTCAAAATTCATTTGGGACCAGTAAATCTTTTTCGAAATTTCCACACGTTGTTTAATGTCATGGGCTTGCTTCACGAGTATTTGCATCTGGTCATACAACTGACCCAACTGCCTGTCAGTCTGCTCGGTCATGGCAGCTATGGCGCGGCCTTTAATGCGACCCTCATCTTCCGGAAGAACCACCGCTCCACCGACAGTATGAGCAAAGGGCAATATTCCCGGGGTTGCTGTGGTTTTATCTCGGAGTTCTTCGAGGTCAATCTTCGAAATGTCTATTTTTTTTCCTCGCGGCACGGTGGAGAATCTTTTAATGTTGTGAATCTAAAGTTTCCGAAGGCTGCTTTTCGCTTTGTCGGCTACCGGGAAAGGTTGTCCGCCTGGAAATGTCTATACTCACAAGCAATAGAAGCAACAGAAAAAATATTGCGACGCCAATAAATATTTTCTTTGACCGACTCATACTAATTTTTAAGGATGGTAAATTCTACCCTACGGTTCAATTTTCGTGTTTCTTCACTTGCATTACTGGCCACTGGTTTTGTTCCTCCATACCCTTTGCCGCGAATTCTACTACCCTCTATACCATGTTCCGTTAAGTATTGTTTTACAATATCAACCCGTTCCTGGGATAATTGCAGATTTAATTTCGAACTCCCTGATTATCCGTGTGCCCAGAAAGCTCGATTTTTCACACCGGGATTCTCTGACATCATTTCGGCTACACGGTTCAGTTCCGCAAAGGAATCATCGAGTAATTGTGCCGTTGCACGTTCGAAATACACCTTGTTGAGCGTAATTGTTGTACCAACTTCCAGCGGAGTAAGTAAAAAATCCTTAACAAGGTCAGCCCCAAGGATTTCTATCTCATCGATCAGGCCCATGAATCCAGGAGATTTAATGCTAATAGTCACTTTGCCGGCATTGACAGGGATTTCTGTTGTGAAGCTTCCGGCCTCTGGTGTTGCACTTATATTGATTTCCACATTTTCAGTGCTCAGGTTTATGGCGGCAGGTATTCCGGATTTTGACTTTTCATTGGATATGGTTCCTGACAACAGAATGGTCTTATTGTTTTCTGTTGCCTCGGCCAACAGTTCTTCATACGCCACAACATCCGGAGTAGAATCATTTCCATCCAGCGTTACGATCGTGGCCCTGATATCTCCATAGCCGTCGCTGTTCTGCGTTGTGGAATAGTACGATAGACTGCCGCGTGTATCGATAAACCAACCGAGTTCTACGCCATCGGAGTTTACTTCGGCGCCAAGATTTTGCGGTTTCGACCAGGTTGTCCAGTCATCTGCCAGCCTTTCTGATACAAATAAATCTCTACCACCCCGGCCTCCATGACCGTTGCTGGAAAAATAGAGCTTTTTGTTGTCGGGCGATAAGTATGGGGTCATTTCCTGTTTCGTAGTATTTATCACTGAACCTAGATTCACAGGCTGGGTCCATTTGCCCTGGCTGTAAGCGCAAACGTAGATATCCTCAGCTCCCCGCGACGCATAGGACTGTAGTGAGAGAACCATGTAATTTCCGTCTTTGGAAATGGAGCCACTCTGATGCTCTGACTTGTTGAACATATAATCAACTGAGAGATTTGTGGGTCGCGTCCAAACTCCGTTTTCCTGGACTGAATACGCTATTCCATCATTGATGATAAGTCCGCCCGGATTCTTTTTTTCCTGATTGAGAAACATGATTTTCCCATCAGGTGAAAAGCCAATCATATAATTTTTCAATTCGTCATTTATGGGTCTGCCCAGATTTTGTGGTTTTTGCCATGCGCCATCTGGCCCGATCTGTGAAAACCACACATCACCCTTATCTTTGGTGCCGCCAATATTCAGGCTGTCATTGGCCCTGGTAAAATAAAGTACCTGGCCGTCCGGACTAAGAATGGGGTTTTGTTCGTCATATCTGGTGTTTAGCTGCTTCACGAGCGCATCCAGATCGGTTTTATCAACATTCTGAGCCTGAATCAGGAAGACGGGCCAGGCGGTCAGTAATAAAAATATCTTCTTAAAAGTCATCATTAGGAATTCATTTGTATGGCAAAAATAGTTTTTAGGTTTCGGCCTACCAACAGAATCAGAGTTTAAGGATCAATAAAGGATAATCAGTAAACTTATCGATATGATGTGTGAGGCTTCTGTGAAGCAGATGCTCCACTTTTGTCAGTTTTTTATCCAGTAAAATCAATAAATCTGCCTCAATTTCCCGGGCATATTTATCAAGTCCTTCCGCCACATGATCAAAGACAAGCCTGTCGAACGTGGTGCGGTCATAGCGAATAAAGCCAGAAAGTTCCGAAACGAATGCGTCATACATCGCTTTATCGATGGCGTGATCATGATGGGAAATATGCACAATTTTCAATTCCGCATGCGTCGAAGCGGCCAGCCTCACAATTTGCTGAACAGCCAACTTATCCTCTTCCTGGTAATCCGACGCGTACACAATACGATTTATTCCATGGAAATTATGCGATTCGGGAATGCACATAACTGAACAATGTGTTTGCTGGATAATATCAGTTGCGTTGTCACCGATGTATTTCTTTTTGAATGCTGATGTCCCGGTGGTGCCAATGACGATAAGGTCGCATTCTTCTTCCTTTGCCACCTCAGAAACTTTCACTACAATTTCACCGGACCTGATCATATGCCTGCATTCCATTAATCCCTTCTTACCGGACAGATGCATAATCTCTTTTGCTATAGCCTCAAGTTTCAGTTCGGCGGCTTGCAACAGCTTATCGTAATCTTCCCCGACATGCTGAGATCCAAGGATTTTGTTGAATTCTGAAGGTGTAAAAATATTGAGCAATGTCAGACGTCCTTGTTCAAGAGCGCCGATATCTGCGGCAAATTCAAGGGCATGAATCGATGCCTCTGAAAAATCGATCGGGCATAGTATATTCTTCATATTAGTTCTTTTTTATTGAAATCAATTTAAATCTTTTATTTGCTATATTTTGCTCACCCAGCCATTATCTTTCACATAAAACCGCCATAATTTCAGGGCGTCTTCACCGGCATATTGTACGCCAACCCGGGTGGTGACACCCACCTGCTTCTCATGGATTTTTTGGCCTTTTTCTATCCATATTTCATCCCCAATGAGTTTTTGACCATAGTGTTTCAAAGAAATTCCCATCGCCTGCGACAGAGCTCCGGGACCAGAAGTAAGCCGTTTTTCCGGCTTTATCATGTTTCTTCTCAACATCATTGGTTCCATACCAAGCACCGGCTCGAGAGCGCGGATCAGTACCGCATCGGCATATCCTTCCCTATTGGTTACGACATTGAAAAGATGGTGTATTCCATAACAGAGGTAAACATAGGCGTGACCTCCCGAAGCGTACATTATTTCATTGCGTTTGGTCCGACGGTTGTTGTTGGTATGGCAGGCTTTGTCATCCCGGCCGCAGTAAGCCTCGGTTTCCACAATCATACCTTTAACAATGTTGCCATCGATATTTGTACATAAATATTTGCCCAAAAGCTCACGAGCCATTTCCTCCACGGAATCGCTTAAATACCATGAAATATCCAGTTTTGTTGTGTTCGCGTTTGACATACCCCGGAAAAGTTTTCGCAGAAATAGCTGATTGGATGGTATAAATCAATAATCTTCCTAATTTTCACTATTAATACACTAAAAACCATTACAATTATGAAGCTCATCAAAAAGTTTTCTATTGCTCTGGCATTATTTTGCCTGGCGATATTTACTGCAAACGCACAGGTAGAAATGCCGAGCCCAAGTCCAACCGCCACAATAAGTCAAAAAGTTGGGTTGACTGATGTAAGTATTGAATACTCACGGCCAAGCATGAAAGGTCGCCAGATCTATGGCAACCTCGTGCCTTATGGCAAAATATGGCGCACAGGTGCTAATATGGCCACCAAACTGACCTTTGGCGATGACGTGAAAATCGCAGGAAAAGACCTGAAAGCAGGAACCTATGCGCTATTTACCATCCCCGGAGAAAAGGAATGGACGGTTATTTTCAATAAAAATGCCAACCAAGGGGGTACAGCAGATTACAAAGAAGAGGAGGACGCTCTTCGGGTGACTATTCCAGCTATCAACATAGCACCAACAAAGGTTGAAACTTTCCTCATCAACATTGAAGATATGAAGGCATCTTCTGCGGTGATTGAAATTATCTGGGAAAGCACTGTTGTCCAAGTACCACTTGAAGTTTTGGTCGATGAGCGTGTAGTTGCTTCCATCCAAAAAACACTGGCTGGTAGCCCAAAAGCAGGAGATTACTTCACAGCAGCTGTTTATTATCGCGAAAATGGCAAAGACCTGAAGCAGGCGTTGACCTGGATCAATGAAGCTATTAAACTTAACGAAGCCTCCGGCACCAACGCTTTCTGGGTTTACCGCCAAAAATCACTTATCGAAGCGGATATGAAAGACTACAAATCAGCCATTGCCACTGCTCAAATTGGTTTGGTAAAAGCTGTCGATGCAAGGAATGATGACTACATAAAAATGAACACAGAATCTATTGCCGAATGGAATAAGATGAAGTAGAGAATTCGCTACTATTCAGTAAGCCCGTAACCTGGTCAATATCGCCGGTTTACGGGCTTTCTGTTTTTATTGGGTTTTTGACGAATTTTTGGATGACAATGGAGAAGAAGACCACGACGGCACACCCGATGAGATTGAAATTGAGATAGGCAATGTCCGTGAAAAAGAAACAGTACAACACAAACAGTTCCGCAATGATCGCCGCGATAAATACCGCAGTGCCATTGATCCATTTTACATAAAAGGCAACAACAAAAATTCCGAGGATAGTGCCATAGAATAGCGACCCCAGAATATTGACTGCCTGAATGAGGTTTTCCAATAATCCGGCGAATGCCGCAAAAGAAATGGCAAACACTCCCCACGCGAACGTAAACCATCGTGATGCCTGAAGATAGTGCAGATCACTTTTATCCCTGGCAAAATTGCGCCTATAAATATCAACTGTGGTCGTGGAGCCCAGCGCATTCAACTCGCTGCTTGTGGAAGACATGGCCGCTGACAATATCATTGCCAGGAGCAAACCGATGATCCCCTTTGGCATGTATTTCATAATAAATGAAATAAAAACATAGTCGCGGTCCTGCGTCTCAGCATTTGGCAAAGCCTTGCCAATGACTACCTCAGCATCCTTCTCCAGCGATTTCATGTCGCGCTCCAGCGCTTTAACCTCCGCACCAATAGCGGCAGATCGTTCTTCATCATTCTCCTCCAGCGCTGATGTCCAATCTATAATTTTCACCTTTTTCTGGTTAAAAATTTCCTGGTGCTGCTTGTCGAGCTGCTTGTATTCCTCTGAAAATTCTGTTTGGTAAACCTTCGTTTGAACAGCCTCATTGAAAAACAGTGGTGGGCGATTGAATTGATAAAAGAGAAATATCAAAACCCCGATAAAGAGTATGATGAACTGAAATGGTATTTTCAGCATCCCATTCATAAGAAGTCCAAGTCGGCTCTCGGTGATCGATCGGCCTGTCAAATACCGCTGCACCTGGCTCTGGTCTGTACCGAAATAAGACAACGCCAGAAAAAAGCCACCCAACAAACCCGACCAGATATTGTAGCGGTCATTGATATCGAAATTGAATGTGACGATATTCAATCTGTCCATTTTACCTGCCACTTTCAAAGCGCTGATAAACCCGATATCTTTTGGGAGATAGGTCAATACCATGATTCCCGCCAAAATGATACCCCCAAACATAATGGCCATTTGGTGCTTTTGGGTCTGGCTCACGGCTTTGGTACCTCCGGATACAGTATATACGATGACCAGTGTACCAATAAAAATATTCGTGGCAGCCAGATTCCATCCCAGCAGCGAGGTGAGCACGATCGATGGCGCATAAATGGTGATACCAGCGGCAAGTCCGCGCTGTACGAGAAACAGAGCTGCGCCCAGCAACCTTGTTTTTAAGTCAAATCGTGTTTCCAGATACTCATAGGCTGTGAATACTTTTAGTCTATGGAAAATCGGCACAAAAGTGATGGACAATACGACCATGGCGATAGGTAAACCGAAATAAAACTGGATAAACCTCATGCCGTCATCGAACGCTTGTCCGGGTGTGCTAAGGAAGGTGATAGCGCTGGCTTGTGTGGCCATGATAGACAAGCCGATGGTCCACCACGGCATATTTTGATCGCCAAGCAGGTAGCCCTGGATATTTTTTGCTCCGCGGGTTTTCCATACGCCATATATGACGATGAAAGCCAGCGTGCCGCCAAGGACTATCCAATCGATCGGACTCATGAGAAGTAGGCGGTTATTAAATAAAATAAAAAAATTGCCAGAACGAGTTGTCCGACTACAATGGCGTATAGTGCATTCCAGGATTTAAACAAAGGAGGCTTGTCGGAATCATCGGAAACCGGTGAAGTTTTATTCATTTTCCAGGTAGATTTTGCAAATGTTCGCGGTCGTCATTTTTCAATATCGTCCAACCGTTATCATATTGCAAAATATACAAACTTAGGTTATCGTGATGGAATTTATCCATTTCTTTCAGGCTCATGCCACTAATCCACGTCAGAAGTATCTTTAGCGCGCGTCCGTGCATACAAACTAAGACAAGCTTTTCCGGTTGTGTGGCAATATAACTCAGCGCTTGCTCCTGCCGCAGTTGGACGTCGATCGGTGTTTCGCCACCCGAAATGCGATGGTGCAACTGGCCTGATTTCCAGGTGCGTATGGTTTCATGGTACTGTTTATTATTATCACCATTTGCAAATAGCCCCTCCGATTCTCCCCAGCAAATCTCATCAAGCCCCGAAAGTTCTTCAGTCGGAAGTCCGGCTTCTACGAATGCGCGCACCGTTTGCTTAGTGCGAAGTAGGGTTGAAGTATAGACTTTCTCGAAAGGGACCACTTTATAGGCTTGGTAGAATGCTTCGGCCTGGAGTAAACCCTTTTTACTTAGCTTGCTATTAACATTTCTTCCCTGAATAATACCCCGGTGATTATGACCGGTCTGACCGTGCCGTATTACATAGACTACAATCGGTTCTGCCATGTCACATAATTTCAATTTCTGATATGCCGGTCTGACGGATGAAAAATCAAAGATTCCCGGATAAAAAATTTTGACAAAAATAGCGACTTCGCCAGAAAAACAAAAGTTTACCCTCAACTAACAAGTTTTGAATTTGAGGATGTTATGGTGAAATAATGCTTTTGCAATGAAACCAGCAGAACCGCTCGGTGGCAGTCACATAGCGAATAGTAAAAAATATATATCTTAGCCGCTTAATGAATCAAGAGCGTATGTTTCCGGATATAGACAAAGGAGATCTTCAAAAAATGGGTAAAAATACCATGGTTGAGCACCTCGGTATTGAGTTTACCGGCCACGGAAAGGATTTTATCGAAGCGCGCATGCCAGTGGATCACCGGACGCATCAACCCATGGGCCTGCTTCATGGTGGAGCTTCGGTGGTACTGGCGGAAACCCTTGGCAGCGTGGCCTCCAGCCTGCTTATCGATCTGAATAAACAAGCTTGTGTGGGCATCGAGATCAACGCCAATCATATCAAATCCGTACGGCATGGATACGTTACCGGTAAAGCGACACCAATACACATTGGAAAGAAGACACATGTCTGGGATATCCGTATTATCAGCGATGCCGGCGAGCTTATTTGCATAAGCAGGCTTACGGTAGCCATTATTGACAAAGCAATTGCCATGAAATCCCAACAGCCCATTTAAACATTTTCACCTAACAACTTTTTTATTTTAGATGAACGAGGAGCTAATTCAAGAAACAGTATCGAGCCAAACGAGGATAATTTCCCAGTCAAATCTTTTTAAATCGATCCGGCAGCGCGGCTTTGCCTGCGCCTTTTACCGGCTGCCCCAGCATACCAATTCCAACATTATTATAGATACCAAAGGAGCTCGGAATCTGGAAAAGTTAACCGTCGAAGATGGTGAGGAAGGATTTGTTTTTCATCCATTTTCCAGCCAGTCGCACGATATTAAATTTCTCCGAAAGGACATTCACTTTGTTACCGATACCAAAAACGAAAGGATGAAACTGATTCGGTCGGTTTTACCGGAATCAGAAATTTGGGAAAGATTGCAGTGGGTGAATGAGGAAAAATCCAGTGAAAGTCATCATCAGGCAACAGCGAAGCAGGCTGAAGATAGTCATGAAAAATCCAGATTTGTCAACCTGGTCAACCATGCGATAGAAAATATCCGGGATGGAAAACTGCAAAAGGTAATTGCGGCAAGGAAGAAAAACATTTCGCTTAAAGCTGATTTTGATCCGGTCCTACTTTTTCAGCATTTGTGTCGAATGAACGAAAATTCCTTTGTTTACCTCACCTACATTCCCGGTGTGGGAGTCTGGTGCGGCGCTACGCCGGAGGCATTGATGGAAAAAGATCGTGACGATTTTTTTAAAACAGTTGCTCTGGCGGCAACACAGGAAAAGCTCCCTGACATAGCCATCTCCGAAGTTTCCTGGACACAAAAAGACATTGAAGAGCAGGCGTTGGTCAGCCGCTACGTTATTAACTGTTTCAAGAAAATAAGACTTCGGGAGTTTGAGGAGGTTGGCCCCCGCTCCTATTCGATCGGCAATCTCATTCACCTCAAGACTGATTTTGTTGTGGATATGAACCTTGTTCAGTATCCCAATCTTTGTTCAGAAATGCTTGAATTGCTTCATCCCACCAGCGCTGTTTGCGGCATGCCAAAAGAGGAGGCAATGCAATTTATAATTGATAATGAGGGATTTGACAGAGAGTATTATAGCGGCTATCTGGGACCGGTAAACATCATGGAAGAATCGCATATTTTTGTCAACCTGAGGTGCATGAAGCTGGCTAATTCGCATGCAGAACTGTTTGCAGGCGCTGGAATATTATCAAATTCCCAGCCTGAAAAGGAATGGCATGAGACAGAAATCAAAATGGATACAGTGCTTAGCTTCCTGAATAAGGACTGAAGTAATCACTAACAGTTCATTTCCAGCGCTTCCTGGGCGCCTTCTACATTTAGCGAAGCTGCTTTCTTGAGATCGTTGCACGCTTCGGTTCCTTTTTTCATTAACAGGTTTAAGGCACCGCGATGCAAATACGCGTCACCCATTTCTGGTTCGAGATTAATGGCTTTATCATAGTTTTGCATCGCATCCCTGAATTTGCCTTGTTTGTGTAATGATCTGGCTTTCAAATAATACGCCATTGAGCTGGACTTATTCAGATCTATCACATGATCGCAATAGTATAAGGTGCTTTTGTAGTCTTCATTGCGATACATTTCCTGCCCAATACTCAGGAAGGCGCTTTCATTTCGCGGATCCAGTTTTAAAACGGCCTTAAAATCCTCGATAGCCAGGTCATACTTTTCAAGTTCCTGATAACTCCTCCCTCTGTTGTATAGTGACTTTATGTGCCGCGGCTTTATTTTGAGATAATCGGTATAAGCCTGAACAGCTTCCTGGTATTGCTGATTCTTGAAATACACGTCACCTTGCAGGCTGTCTTCATTGCTGCAACTTACGAATCCGGTAAGCAGGAAACCCAAAAAAAGGTATTTGTAATCCATGAGAGAGGCTAACTTACTGCTTAGAATAACAAAATTGTGTTTGCTAAAGTTACGCACATCGCGTCATTTTATTGCCCAAAATTCACTAAACGGAAACATTGTTTTCCCGAAGCGCCTCGTTCAGCGAGGTTTTCAGATCCGTACTCGGCTTTCGTTTGCCAATGATCAGCGCACAGTTTACATTATATGTGCCGGCGGGGAAATGTTTTGGTATGGATCCTGGTATCACGACAGAACGTTCTGGTACATATCCTTTTGTTTCTATCGGCTCCGAACCGGTAACGTCGATAATTTTACTACTTGCCGTGAGCACTACATTTGCCCCAAGAACGGCTTCTTTTCCAATACGCACTCCTTCTACCAATATACATCGTGAGCCGATAAATGCGCCATCCTCAATGATTACCGGAGCCGCTTGAACAGGTTCGAGGACACCGCCTACACCAACTCCACCGCTTAAATGAACATTCTTGCCGACCTGCGCGCAACTGCCTACAGTGGCCCAGGTATCGACCATCGTTCCTTCATCGACGTATGCGCCGATATTAATGTAGGAAGGCATCATCACCACGCCTTTGGCAATGTAGGCACCATAGCGGGCAATGGCATGAGGCACCACACGAATGCCCTTCTTCTCGTACCCTGTTTTCAATTTTATTTTGTCATGAAATTCAAACGGCCCAACTTCGAAACGCTGCATTTTTTGTATGGGGAAATACAAAATCACCGCTTTCTTTATCCACTCATTCACTTTCCAGCCATCACCAAACGGCTCCGCGACACGCAATATTCCCTGATCCAAATCTTCAATGATGGTCTTTATGGCTATGTTAGTCGCTTTTTCCTGCAATAATTCACGGTTTTCCCATGCGTTTTCGATTATTTGCTTAAGTTCCATCATATAGCTTTAACTTTGAGAATTTATTAAGGGATGAAAAACAAGGTGATCGCAATTATTTCGGTTTTAAAACCAGTGGATGATACACGTAATTATGAAAAAATCGCGACTTCTCTCGGCAATACAAATAAATATGACATAAATATCATAGGCTTTAAGTCAAAAAATATTCCGGATTCCTCCGCTGTTTCCTTTTATCCTGAATTCGAATTCGACCGAAAAAGTGCTAAGAGACTGTTTGTCTCGGTTAAAATCTGGCAAATATTCATTAAACTAAAGCCTGATCTGATCATAGTTACATGTGCTGAATTACTGGCAGTTACGTGCCTGTACAAAATATTATTTGGCTGCCGTGTGATCTATGACGTCCAGGAAAACTACTTCCGCAATTTTCTTCATTCCGGCGCTTATCCATTCGTACTGAAATACCCGGCTGCTGCTTTGGTGAGGTTTGTTGAGTATGCAACCGCCCCTTTTATTGATGCCTTTTTTTTGGCAGAGCGAGTTTATGAGCGACAGTTGCGCTTTATCAGGAAGAGATATGTCATTCTGGAAAACAAGGCTGTGCTTTCTAAAGGCCTGGAAAAACCATCAAAAATCCATAGCAAGCAGCTCAGATTATTGTATTGCGGCACACTTACGCGGCACTATGGAGTCATGGACGCGATCATTTTTTTTAAGAAATTAAAAGATGTATTGCCGGATGCTCAATTGACTATCGCCGGTCATGCGCCAGACAAGCGTTTTTTTTCTGAAATTCAGCAAGCAGTTCATGGCTTTCCCGCGATTCATTTAGTTGGCAATGGAGATTTAGCGCCTCATTTTGATATCCTGAAAGAAATGATGGAGACCAATTTCGTTTTGATGCCCTATCATGTGAACCGAAGTATAGAGGGACGAATTCCTACAAAGCTGTATGAGTGCCTTGCAATGGAAATACCCGTTATTATTGAAGCCCGAACCCCTCCTGGTCAAATCTCATAACCGATAATAATGCTGGGATCATTCACGATTTCGTGGACAACCTTAGCCCTGAAATTATCAGCCAGATTCGCACCTTTTCTTTCTATGGCAAACACACTGCGAATTCGTATTTATGGACAACTTGTGAAAATACACTGTTAGCCCAGATTCAGCCTCTTTTAATGAATTAGTTAAGACTAAATATTGTTTAGGCGTGACTAAAAGCGCCTAAATCGTCATATTTCGGACTTTTAGGCCGGTCTAAATTATTTTTAGATTAATCTAAACTATATTATATTTGGTTAAATTTTATGGCCATGGAAGAACTTACCCTAGCAGAAGAAAATTATCTCAAGGCGATTTATCATCTCTCCGGAGGTGGATCTGACCAGGTAAATACAAATTCAATCGCTGACAAGCTTAAGACAAAGCCTGCCTCCGTTAGTGATATGATCCGCAAATTGGCCGACAAGGGTACGATCGATTATGTAAAATACCAGGGTGTTCAAATCACGAATGATGGCAAGAACACCGCACTTCAGGTGATACGAAAGCACCGGCTTTGGGAAGTTTTTTTAGTTGATAAGCTGGGGTTTCATTGGGATGAAGTTCATGAAATCGCAGAGCAGTTGGAACACATCAGGTCTCCCCTGCTCATCAGCCGGCTTGATGAATTTCTTGGCTTTCCCAAATTTGATCCACATGGAGATCCCATTCCTGATGAATTCGGCGTCATTTCATCCAAGCCTCGCATCATCCTGAGCACACTTCAAAATGGGACAAACTGCACCCTGGTCTCGATGCGCGACACCGGCAATGCCTTCCTGAATTACCTGGACAGGATACAATTGCCAATTGGATCTGAGATTCGCATTCAGGCCATAATTGAGTTTGACAATTCAATGGAAATCCAGGTAAATGGCACCCGATCCATCACCATTTCAAAGCAGGTGGCAGATAATTTACTTGTTGTGAGAAAATGATTGTAAAGTTTATTTAAAGTTTTCTGACTGAGATTTGCATGAATGTTATCGGACGGACCATACCTTTTCACCGAATTTTCCGTTCTTTGCACTATAATTCATTATTCTAAATTGAGTTTACCATGAGTCGAGCTATTCAAAAAACCATTCTCTCCCTTGCCATCGTTACTCTTTTGTACACCTATAGTTTCGCGCAGGAAAATCAGCAGGTAAAATGGTACACCATCGAACAAGTGCAGGAACTGGTAAAAAAGGAACCACGGAAAATCTACATCGACATGTATACTGACTGGTGTGGCTGGTGCAAAGTAATGGACAGCAAGACATTCACAGATCCTAAAATTGCCAAACAACTAAATACAGAATTTTATGCTGTGAAGTTTGACGCAGAAGGTAAAGACCCTGTCAAATTCAAAAATCAGGAATTCAAGTTTGTTCCGCAAGGTTCTCGTGGCTATCATGAATTGGCAGCAGCTTTGATGCAGGGAAAACTCAGCTATCCGACGTCGGTTTTTTTAGATGAAAATCTTGATTTGATTTCCCCGCTACCCGGTTATTATCCCCCTGAAAAGCTCGATCCGATTCTTCAGTTTATTGGCGGCAACCATTACAAAACCACTAATTACGAACAGTTCCTGTCGAAATTAGGTCAATCGAATTAATTGAATCCGGGCATTCATAGTGACTTTGACGACACCATAGTTGCACTGGCTACACCGGCTGGTGTTGGCGCTATCGGAGTGATCCGGCTAAGCGGCAGTAAGGCCATCGAAATAGCAAATTCCGTTTTCCGAGGCAAAGATTTAACCCGCCAAGAGTCGCACACCATTCATTTCGGCCGAATTGTAGATGGTGAGGAAATCATCGATGAAGTACTGATCTCCTTATTCATTGGCCCGAAATCTTATACACGCGAGCATACAGTCGAAATCTCCACGCACGGTTCGCCATATATTATCCAAAAAATTATCAGGCTGCTTATTCAGCGCGGTGCACGAGCTGCAAAGCCGGGTGAATTTACCAAACGCGCATTTCTTAACGGAGCATTCGACCTCACGCAGGCTGAGGCAGTTGCAGACCTTATCCATTCTGATACAGAAGCCAATCATATGGCTGCGATGAATCAAATGCGTGGAGGATTTTCACTAAAGATTAAAAGGCTTCGGGAAGAACTCGTGAATTTTGCATCCATGATCGAACTGGAGCTCGACTTTTCTGAAGAAGATGTGGAATTCGCAGATCGGATTCAATTGGTCAAACTTGTCCAAACAATTCTCAGCGAAGTGAGAAAGCTGATCGACAGTTTCGCGGTAGGTAACGTGATAAAAAATGGTGTGCCCACGGTGATCGCCGGAAAACCAAATTCAGGAAAATCCACCTTACTGAATACCCTCCTCAATGAAGAAAAAGCGATCGTATCAGATATACCCGGCACAACGCGAGATTTTATTGAGGATGAAATCCATATCGAAGGTATCAGCTTCCGGTTTATCGATACCGCTGGGATTAGGGAAGCAAAAGACAAGATTGAAGCGATGGGCATAAAGCGCACACGGGAAAAGATGAAAGCTGCCTCATTGATCATTTATCTCGTTGATCTTGTAGGAGAACATCCGGAAAACATAAAGATCGAAAGGGATCATCTGGACTCTCTGGGCATCCCCTACCTCGTTGTCGGCAATAAATTAGATAAAATATCCAGGGAACAGGAATCGGCGGTACATTCACTCCATCCTGATATGATAATGATTTCTGCTGCATCGGAAGAGAATATCGAAACGCTGAAGCAGGCTCTGGTCAAAATGACCAATATCCCAAGTTTCAGAACCGGCGACACCATCGTCACCAATATCCGGCATTTCGAGAGTCTAACCCTGACTCAGAAATGCGTTGGAGGAAGTATTACTAGGGAATCGAAAACAAAATCACCAGTGACTTATTGGCCATGAATATCAGGCAGGCGTTATTTCATCTGGGCCAGATTACCGGAGAGATTACAACGGATGATTTACTGGCAAATATTTTTTCCAAGTTTTGTATCGGAAAGCAAGCTCCCTTTAAATGGGTGATGCCGTTATCGCCCCATATTGACCATTAATAAATTATAGTGAGAAAATTTTGAATTTATTAGCCTTACCCGCCAACGGACCTTATGAACAATTGCTCCACTTTATCCCTGGCCCATGGTGTCTTTCGAAGAAATTTAGGCTTGTTGTATAGCAGAAGGCGATCAAAGTTCGAAACACCGTGGATATTGATCATCTCTCCCAGTTCCTCCCAGCCGTATTTTGCCACCAGAAATTCCAGTATCTCTTCCAGCGTCAGACCGTGGAGCGGGTTGTTAGTTTGCGATTGATTCGCGCTTGATGTCTTTATTGTTTTCAACCATGGATATTAGGCCAATCTGTGCAACGGATTAAACAAAGATACTATCAGATTTTTATTTCCTTGACCTGTCCATCGTAAAGGAGTATTTACCTTCGATTGATCAAGTTCAAAAATGCGCTCCATGAGTTGCCATTTTTCATCCGCAGATGCTTCAGCGGACGAAACCTGAAACTGAGACATGTGGGCTTCCCATTCTGCTTGTCTGGGCTTTGTAGCCAATTCCTTGAATGCTTTTTCATGCTCGAAATCAGGCACCGTATCCATAATCATGAATAGTGTTGTACCGTGGATATAAATCTCCATGTCCATAATACCGACTTCTTTCATGCCTTGCCGTATCTCCGACCATACTTGCCCTATCCCATGGGCTTTTTTATATTTTTTGATCAGCTCTGGATCATCATGGAGTTTGAGCGTTTTGCAGTATCGCTTATATTTCATGGCAATCAGAGGTTATGAGTTCGGATGTTCACTTTATATGATCGGTACCCATAAATGGCTATTACCACGAAGCAAATAAAAGGCAGTATGAAGGAGAAGTTGACGGCGGGGAGAAATCCTACTGTTTTCATGTCGATAATGGCTCCTTGTAATGGCGGCATCAAAGCCCCTCCAACAATAGCCATTACCAGCCCGGCGGCTCCGATTTTAGCATCCTCTCCAACGCCGTCAAGGGCGATACCGTAAATAGTCGGAAACATCAGCGACATGAACGCCGAAGTGGCCACTAGACAGTACAGACCCATCATGTTTTCAAGGAAAATTACTCCGGTGATAGTACACATTCCTCCAATAGCAAAGAACATCAGTAACCTGGCCGAATTCACATATTTCATTAAAAACGTACTTACAAACCTGCTGCTGATGAAGATGGCCATGGCGATGATGTTGTACCGCTGGGCTGCTGCTTTGGAAATACCAATATTTTCAGCGTACTGAATGATGAATGTCCAGCACATAATCTGAACGCCAACATAAAAAACCTGGGCAACGACACCTTCCATGTAGTGCTTATTTTTGAATAGCCGCCTGAATGAATCTCCAACATGCAACTTGCCGTTTTGCTCCGTTTTAGGTAACCGTGAAAGTAGGATTACAAAAAACATCACCAGGACAAATAAACCAAGGATAACGTATGGATTTCGGATGATGCCAAGATCATGCGTACGTATCACAGCTTTTTGTGCGGCATCCAGCGTCGGGAAAATAAGGTCGCCAGCCGTATCACGCACTTCTGAATCGAGTTTTGAAAGAATAAGGTTCGATGCCACAAACATGCCCATGATAGAGCCAAGAGGATTGAATGACTGCGCGAGATTCAGGCGGCGCGTGGCATTTGAAGGGTCGCCCATGGATAAGATATATGGATTTGCAACTGTTTCCAGGAAAGCCAGTCCGAAGGTGAGGATGTACAATGAAAAAAGGAAGAAACCGAATTTCTCGTATTGAGCTGCCGGCCAGAACATCAACGCTCCAATGGCATAAAGCAGCAACCCCAACAAGATTCCTTTTTTATAGGAATACTTTATGGCAAACAATGCGGCAGGAATTGCCATAGTTCCATATCCACCATAGAAGGCAAATTGGATGAGAGCAGCTTTTGCCACAGATATTTCCATGATGGTCTGAAATGCCGCCACCATCGGATTGGTGATATCATTGGCAAAGCCCCACATCGAAAAGAGGCTTGTGATGAGTATAAATGGCAGAATTAACTTTTTGTCAACTAGCGGGGCTTTGTTTCCGGTCATATTTCAGGTGTCCAAACGTGATTTAAAAAGTGCGGTGAATCTACTAAAATTATCCAATCCGCATCGGTACCGCGGATTAATATTTAAAACGGTTGCGAAGGCGCTCGGACTTCAACCAATATTATACGGCTATTAAACCATTCAAATCCCAGAGGATCCTCCCCAGCTTTGATCATCCTTCCAAAGAAAAACCTGGCCTTTAATCAGTCGGCAATTCTTATCGATATTGCCAATAGCAAGCATCTCCTCTTCAGTGAGCGGATCAGTAATGATGGCATCCATGTTGGATTTGTACTGCGATTCTTTCACACTGAATGGAATGGTGATCTGCCCTCGCTGAACGGCCCATTTCAGGCATATGGCAGCGGGATGCACTCCCCTCTTATTCGCTGCAGCGACAATCACCGGATCTTCCATATCTACAGTATCATCTGCGGTTTTGTCTCTTTCGGGTCTGCTGGGCGAGCCGAGCGGACTGAATCCGATGGGCAGAATATTTCGGTCAACCAAATAATTAAACAATTCAGGTTGCTGGAAATGCGGGTGTATTTCCATTTCATTCACCACCGGCTTTATCCTGGAATCTCTTAATAATAATTCCATTTTTGGAATTGTCATATTGCTGGTGCCGATATGCCTCACGAGTCCTTCATCGACGAGTTTTTCCATGGCCCGCCATGTAAGCATATAATTCTCATGGATATATGGTTTTGAATCTGGACTTCTCGATGCTACGTCGCATCCCGGTGCATGAAAATTTGGAAATGGCCAGTGTACCAGGTAAAGATCCAGATAGTCAAGTTGTAAATCGCGCAACGTCTTTTTACACGATTTGATCACATTTTCGGGGGTATGCATGTCGTTCCAGAGCTTGGAGGTGATCCACAACTCCTCTCGTTTTATGCCGGACTTCATGATATTGGAGAATGCCTTTCCTATGGCATCCTCATTGCCATACACTGATGCACAATCGAAATGACGATATCCGTACGCGGCAGCGCCTTTTACCGCTTCTGCAATTTGGTGAGGGGAATATTTATCTGAACCGAATGTACCCAAGCCGATGGCCGGTATCTCAGCTCCGGTATATATTTTCTTCTTTGGCACGGAGGCCGGATCGATGTTTTTCATGTTAGCTTTTTAGTAGTTAATACAAAGTAAAGAGTATTAAGAATTCTGAAAGTAGCCATTGACAAGTACCTGGGCACCAGCACCCTGATTCAAAAACAACTTCCAAATCCCACACCCAGTACTTTTTTTGAAATCATTTCCAACTCAGTCTTATCTCCTTTGAAATGGAATGTGGCATGTTTATGAACCAGTGTATCACCCGGATTCAGATTAGCCGCAGCGGAGGAAGTTTCCAACTCATAAAATGGCCCCATCTGCGAACCATCCGGCAAAGGGCCGTCATTCGTATGAGTTCACTACATCGCCACTAAACGGGTCTGACTGATGTTCCCACATGGAGTTTACATACTCTTTTTTTACCGGGTCGAAAGAAAACCTGACGATGGTTAAAACGCCATTTTTATCATCATAACTGCCGATGATGGATTTGACACGATTGGGGCCGAGGCCAATTTTTCCTCGTTTCTTCCCATCACCTCTAAAAAGAAAAACTTCGTCCAAAACCTTTAGCCGGTCGCTGTCAATTTTACCAAAATAGGTATCATTAATCATTGGGCCGGTGGCAGCTTTTATGTATGGCAATATTACAGTGGTGCTCTCCGTGGAAATAAATTGGCCTAAAATCCAGATGGAAAGCATGCCGGTTTCCTTACTTCCAGGAAAATTCGTTCGTATTCGTCAGGCTACTGAACAGATTGAAATCCGACGGTTTTAACTTTCTCCGAAACCTCAATGCCAAGTTCTGATTTCACCTCCTTTTCATTGTACACCGTGATCTCGCGCGTTGCCTTCGTTTTCAGCAGATTCCCGGAAGTATTGAGCAATTCCATCGACTTATGGAGAATTGCCCGCCTGCCATCGTTCGTTACAAGACTCCATGATTCTGAATCAATCGGCGCCGGTGTTTGCCAATCACTCAGGTCGTATTTGGCTCCGGGCGGAAAGAAAATGGAGAACTGTCCTCCCTCCGGCCCCAGCCAAAATCGGTCTTCGCCACCCCAGTTATTGCAATGCTTCAGCAATTTTCCGGAGGCGATTAAATCATAATTTATCCAGCCAAAACTGAATCCATTGTCTCCTTCAGCCGTGCTCGTAAAAACCCGCCCCTGGAGCGATGGACAAACGAGGATTTTTGCTTCTCCCGATTGCAGTTGCAGAATATCGCGGTGTCGGGATAGAAATTCCCGGTCAGCGTTAAAATTCCCTGGAGAATCCATACAATTATTTGATTTCTTCGTCAAACACAACGGCTACTTTTCCACATTTACCTTCATCCATGAGCTGATAGGCTTTGTGAACATCTGCCAGTGTGAAGCGATGGGTCACCAAATCTTCAGGATGGATTTTCCAGCGCACGATCCGCTCCACCAGTTCTTCCATCTTCCAGATGCTCGTTACCCATGAACCATAAATTGTGATCTGATCATGAATAATGTCCGGACTTGGATTAAATTCAACCGTACCGCCCTCGCCTAAGAGCACACATTTGCCCCACTTTCGTGTACTGCGAATGGCCAACTGACGTCCATACGTATTGCCAGAAGTGTCTGCTGTTCTTTCGCAACCCATGCCATTGGTAATATCCATGATTTTGCTCAATGTATCTTCGCCTGACACTAACACATAGTCCGCTAGACCTTTATCGATCGCGATCTGGCAACGCTCCATCACGGTATCTACGCCAATGATTTTATTGGCTCCCATAGCCTTTGCCAACATCAAAGTTGCTAAACCAACGGGGCCGAGTCCGACTACAAGCACAGCATCGTTACCACAAATACCTATTCTTTCCAGGCCCTCATAAACGGTTCCGAAGCCACAGGCAATCTGGGCGCCGTCTGTATAGGTGAGTTCATCAGGCAAGCCACCAAGTCTTTCTCGTCAGCGACAATATACTCCGCCATGCCGCCATCGCGCTGCCAGCCATACGCTGCGCGATATTCACTGGTGCAACTGATCATATAACCCCTGCGACAATCGTTGCAGCAACCACAACCGAGAAAATATGGTAGATGACTACGCGGTCACCTTTTTTAAATCGCTTCAAGCCAGGTCCCTCCTTGATGATCTGACCTGCGGGTTCGTGACCTGCCACTTTATTCTGATAAGCTTCCGGCCCCTTGCCGAGATGTTCCCGGTAGATCGCGCGAATGTCGCTACCACAGATGGTCGATGATTTTGTCTTGATGAGCACCTGGCCGTGGCCCGGTTCAGGTATTACTACATCCTTCATCACTACCGTACTGTTGCCCGGCAGAAAAGCGCCTTTCATTGTTTTCATATTCCTCAGGTATTTCAGATTAAATGATCTTAAAAATGTCCGATCAATCACAGAGTCATTACTCTGTTTATCAAGGTTAAAAGTATTGGGAAATCCGAGCAGTATTTCCAGTCAAACGTTTGCTCAATGCATAAATCTACCGGGTGGTTTGTCTGTACGACCAGCTCGGTTGGAAGAATTCTGGGCTCGGCCTTTTTCGCCGCTTTCAATTTCGCTCATCAATAGCTCCATACCTACCCTGCCAATTTCAAAAGCGGGTTGTCTTATGGTGGTGATTTTTGGTGTGGTGTAGCTCGCCAGCGGTTCGTCGGCATATCCGATGATCTGGATATTTTGCGGTATTTTGTATCCGTATTTCATGATAATCTCCATGGCCTGGAATGCATGGTAGTCGGAATGCGCGAAAAGACCATCAATTTTATGATCCCGGAGCAATCTGATCACTTGCGTTTCTATCGCCGGCCCATGTTTTATAATTAACTCGTCTGATTGATACGCATACCATTTTTTTTCAAGGCTTCTTTATACCCCATGAACCTGCTGAATGTTGTGCTGATGTTCTCTGGGCCCTGCATGAATGCGATATTGCTGCTGCCTCTTTCAATCATGTATTCTGTAGCCATTTTCGCTCCTTCAAAGTCATCCGTCATCACGTAAGGCGCATCGATTTCTTCGCACATCCGGTCCAAAAAAACGATTGGGATATCTTCATTTACCAGTTCCTGCAGATGTTCGAAATTGTTGGTTTCATGCGAAAGGGCTACCAGCAATCCATCCACCCGGGCATTTGAGAAAGGCAAGTGCGGCATTTTCGCTCTTTTTCATATTCTTCGTTGGAAACGCAGATTATCTGCTGAAAACCGATTTCATCCAGCACACTGTCAACGCCCTTAATGATGCTTGAATAAAAATGATGAGTCAGCTCCGGTACGATTAGTCCTATGGTGGAAGTTTTCACCTGTTTCAGTCGCTGAGCATGAGGATTTGGGATGATAGCCCCATTGTTTGGCGAGGCCCAGGATTTGTTGCCTGGTGCTTTCATTCATTCTGCCAATGCCATTCAATGCCCCCTTGATACTGTGCTTGGTGAATATCCAGTTCCACGGCAATATCGACTATAGTGACTTTTCGCATACCGGCATCCCGAAGAGACCGGCCCAGAGGAGGCGACTCGGGAAGGCGACGGCGATACATAGCACGGTAGTTTACCACCCCACCCGGGACCGAGACTCCCCGGCGAGGATGTATATACAGACCAATCCCGCCGACACACCGTCTCTCCGGCAAGGTAAGGAGGAGGCACGGGAGGCATACCGTAAAAGGGGAGGTGTATCATTATCCCACCCTACTCACCCTCATCACGACCCCGAGCGGACACCACCCCCGACACCGACAAAGAGGCCAGAACCCCAAAACCCAAGTGAACTATAAAAATGATGAATCAATTAGTCAACCACTGCGGGATTGATTAGCAATTCATCGTCGACCTCCATTTTATCCGGATAATTAATAAAAAAACCTATCAGAAAATGTTTTCCCAGAGGCTATTCGAAACAAACTCCAATATTTTCTTTTTTAGTTCACGGGAAAAAGACATAAGCTTCGCATTTCCTTCCGTTTCCAGCTTGAATACAACTGCCATATCATTGGTTTTCTGCTCTGGTAATTTGATTGAAATACCATGATCGGTTTTTTCCCAGTCTATTGGCCCGTCATATCCCAACAAGGAAATGTTCTTTATTTGAAGGTCGCCTTCGATAACAGTTGGTGTGAAAGTTGTTAAAAGCACCGAATCCCCATCAGGCCAGCCGAAGAAAGTTGCATAGATATCGCTGCCCTTGGTCGTATAGCGCATATCCTTATTGGTGTAAACTATCTTTTCAAAATCCCTGTGATTTTTGAAGTCTCCTTCAGGTTCCTTAGTTGGCCCTTCTCCAAATGTAATCCATGGTCTTGTGCCATAAATAGCTTCACCATTAACCTGAAGCCAATCGCCGATTTCCAAAAGTACTTTCTGCTGATCCTGGGGAATGGTGCCATTTGCCATCGGCGATATGTTGAGGAGCAGAACACCATTTTTACTCACGATGTCCACGAGCACATGAATGATGTCTTTTGTCGGTTTTATCCTAAGGTCTTGTGTATAGCACCAACTTCCGTAGCTGATGGTTTCATCGGTCATCCATGACTTTTCAACAATTCGGTTCATCCGTGATTTCTCCAGATCATTCACACTGAAATCAAGCGGGAGGTCGTCTTGCTTGCGAACCACAACAACCTCTTTGCCCAGGCTATCTGCTGTATTGAAGTAATAGGCTGCGAATTGCGCCCTGTACGTTTCAGGAATGATATCCAGCCATGAATCGAACCATATAATATCTGGCTGGTAGGTGTCAATCACTTCCTTGAGTTTACCAAACCATATCTTTTCCAGCCACATGTCTTCAGGAAGGTTTCCATATAGGTATTTCAGCGAATCAACATCGGATGTCGGAGGCATACCCGCAAAGAATGGGTAGTGGCTATTGTTATAGATTTGATGGCCGTCCACCGAAATGGAATCATGCCTTTGGAGATTTCTTTCATGATGAAAAGTGGTGATCAGCTTCATATCCCGGGCCTTTATAGCCTTCGATAATTCGCCAAGAATATCGCGATGAGGTCCGTTGTCCATGGTATTCCATGGAGTTAGTTTACTTGCCCACATCGAATAGCCGTCATGATGTTCAGCCACAGGACCGGCAAACCGTGCGCCGGCCTGCTTAAAGAGCGTCGCCCATTCGTCTGCATTAAAATTTTCTGCTTTGAACATGGGCACAAAATCATGATAGCCGAATTCAGATGGTTCTCCATAGGTTTTTACATGATGCTGGTATTCGCGGCTGTCCTTAAAATGCATGTTTCGCGGATACCATTCATTTCCAAAGGCTGGTACAGAATATACACCCCAGTGGAAATAAATGCCGAGTTTGGCATCCTGAAACCAGTCGGGTTGCTCATTATATGCGGCGAGTGAATCAAAGTTGGCCGCGTAGCGTGGTACATCAACGACATCCTTTTCTTGGGTCGAACAACCAAAATTCAGAAGCAGCATGATGCAAAAAAGAGGAAGAAATACATTTTTCATTTTTTGGGATTTTAAGGTTTTTACGAACACTAGAGGTTTTCAATGTTGTGGAATTAATATATCAAACATAGCGACAATTTATCCTTTATTCCAGTCAAACGTTTGCGCAAAATCAACTATGCGAAAACCATGATAAGGCACTAAAGAACTATGCGATCGGATCCTCTCAAAGAAAACTATGGGATAATGTTTTTTATTAGGCTGACATAAATCATGTATTCGGGATTCACCGCATCATATCTTTGCACCCAAGAAATTTTTAACATTTATCAACAAACTATATTGACATGGCGAATCAGAAATTAAATAATTGGGTCAATGAATGGGCTGCCATAATGAAACCAGAAAAGGTGTACTGGTGCGACGGTACAGAGGAGGAAAATCAGCGTCTTTTCAATGAAATGGTGGCAAGCGGAATGGCCGTGAAGCTCGATGAAAAGAAAAGACCAGGCAGCTATTACTTCCAGTCGGACCCAAGCGATGTTGCAAGGGTGGAAGACAGGACATTTATCTGTTCAGAAAAAGAAGAAGACGCAGGACCAACCAACTATTGGAAGGCGCCCGCCGAAATGAAGGAAATACTTTTAAAGAAATTTGATGGCTGTATGAAAGGCCGTACCATGTACGTTCTACCTTTCAGCATGGGCCCGCTTGGTTCAAAGATTGCCGAAATTGGCGTGCAGCTTACTGATTCCGCCTACGTTGTTGTGAATACAAAAGTCATGACCCGCATGGGCAAAAAAGTCCTCGACGTACTTGAAGGATGGTGATTTCGTGCCTTGTGTTCATTCAGTAGGCAAGCCACTTCAGCCAGGTGAAAAAGATGTAAAATGGCCATGTGCACCTATCTCAGAGAAATACATCTCACATTTCCCTGAAACAAGAGAGATCTGGTCATTTGGATCAGGTTATGGAGGAAATGCACTTCTTGGCAAAAAATGTCTCGCGCTCCGTATTGCTTCCAAAATGGCAAAAGACGGTGGATGGATGGCTGAACACATGCTTATTCTCGGCATCACCAATCCAAAAGGCATTAAGAAATACTTCGCCGCAGCATTCCCAAGCGCTTGTGGTAAGACCAACCTCGCCATGCTTGTTCCAAATATCCCTGGATGGAAAGTCGAAACCGTAGGTGATGACATTGCATGGATGAAGTTTGGCAAAGACGGCAGGTTATACGCCATCAACCCGGAAGCCGGTTTCTTTGGTGTGGCTCCGATGACATCAATGGATACCAATCCAAACGCCATGCTTTCGGCTGCAAAAAATTCAATATTCACCAATACCGGACTTACTCCTGATGGCGACATCTGGTGGGAAGGAATTGGTCATGATATGCCGGCTGGCACAATTAACTGGAAAAACAATGTACATGATGCCGCCAGCAGCGAACCATGTGCCCATGCCAACGCCAGGTTTACGGCTCCCGCAAGCCAGTGTCCATGTATCGACGAGAAATGGGAAGACCCCGCGGGTGTTCCGATCGAGGCTATCCTCTTTGGTGGCCGTCGTCCTTCCACTGTTCCGCTGGTTCAGGAGGCATTTAGCTGGGCGCATGGTGTATTCATCGGTTCAGTGGTCGGCTCAGAAATTACTGCAGCAGCCATCGGTCTGAAAACAGGAACAGTTCGTCGCGATCCATTCGCAATGCTTCCATTCTGCGGTTACCACATGGGTGATTACTTCCAGCATTGGCTCAATATGGAGAAAAACTCTCCGGATTCCAGCAAACTGCCGGGTATCTATTATGTGAACTGGTTCAGGAAGAGTGCCGACGGAAAATGGCTCTGGCCAGGTTATGGCGACAACATTCGCGTACTGAAGTGGATCTTCGAACGTCTTGAAGGTAATGTCGAAGGCGTAAAAACAGCCATTGGTTATTTACCAAAACCAGACGGAATCGATGTTTCCGGGATTGAAGAAGTAAAGGAAAATATGCCTGAACTACTTTCAGTTGATCCTGAAAAATGGAAAATTGAAATCGAAGGTATTAAGGAGTATTATACAAAATTCGGAGCTAAGTTGCCGAAAGCGCTTAAGTCTGAATTGGCTGATCTCGAGAAAAGATTAGGTTAATAATTGCAAATTCAATAGATAGGAAAACGGGCCGCAGCAATGTAGCCCGTTTTTTTATTGTCTGATTTTCATGAGCAGGATAGGCCTTTTAGTGCCTCTATTTTGCTCACCGTAAAATTGCCTCAATAATCATTAGTGAGGCATGCTAATTGCTCAGGTTTCATTGTCTGATACTCCTAAACGGACCAGCCAATGAGACTACTTGTATTCTTGATTATTTTTTACTTTTCCGGCAGCGTACGAGCATTTCAACAAGTCAGCGAGACAAATCCGGAACCACTGGGCACTGTGCTATCCTGATTGAATTGCCGGATTACCATATTTTTCGAAGAGCCAATACTTCGTGTAGCAGGCGGCGTCTGGCTGCAAAAGGAGAAAATTGACCCGCTGACACGAGTATCGATTTGCACTACGATCGAAAAAGTATTTGATCAGATGCCTCCGATATTCAGAGCTGAATTCGACAAGATGGATCTCTATCTCGTGCACACCAATAAAGATTTCATCTACAACTGGCACAACAACAAAGATGTGTATCTGGACGCTTACCGGATCAGGCCGGGGCTGACAGATACCGGTAGCTACATCACGTCCCTGCTATCTGAACTCGGCTTTATGATCGCCGATAAATACAGCGATTCTCCAGACATGGCGTCGCTGATTGGCCAATTTAGAAATTTCAGGTAGCGTTCACGGACCGGATTAAAAATAAAGGAGCAGGAACCCATGTACGACGTTGGCTTCGTGAATAAGATTTCATTTGCAAATAATTCAGCGGTATATGATCCACGGATGGAATTTGGTGAGTTATTCGCCCATATGGTTAACCATGAAACCAAAAGTAGGTTAATGGATTTTGTTAAGAATCAGCCAAATGACAGACCTTTCAAATAAAGTTGACCAGATGAATTATACAATACGTCGACTATTCCCTGAACTCAGCCATTTTCCTGCAGGCTTTTTATTGGAAAATAATGATCAGCCAGAAAATGTCCAGGGCGAATTATTGGCAGCTCACGAACTCCGGTCATTTCAGACAAATATGGCTGAGGTCACGGCTGTGGACAATGAAGAAGCAATTCTCCCACCTGTAGAATCAACCGAGTTTGCCTCCTTGCAAAACGAATTTTTTCCACCATCAGAATATGAGGATAATGACAATTCATCCCCTCACGCTTTTATCGCTCCGGAGAGTAACAGAATCGAAAGAAAAAATCATTCTAACAAATCATCTCCTGGTAAAAAACAAAGAAGGGCTGGATGGATTTTGTTTGGCATCATCTTTGTTGTCATTTGTTATGATCAGAAGGTTAGATCTGGCGGAATACTCAACAAGACTGTCATTATAAATATGAGCGGAATGATAATACCAACCACGACAAACCACACTCCGCGCCTTTTCAAACCATTTTTTCCCTTAAGCACAAACAAACCGGTAATGGCTAAAAGTACCAATCCGCCGGCAAATATATCCGAAAACCATGTCCACAGGAATTTAGTGTGGTTGTAGTGCATATAGTTAATCTCATAAAACACAGGTCGTCTCGTAACAGACTCCAAAGTACCGTGGCCTGATTGGGTGTCAAGCGTCACTGAGCCCCCGTCAATAAATATCTTAAGTGTATGGGTATTGGGATAATAATGCTTTTTAAATTTATTATCAATTCCCAGGTCCTCAACAACCTTCATCACTTCCTGCTTGCTCATCCCCGGATGTAGTCTCGACTGTTCCACCTGAACTTTTTCATTTCTGATTATATAATTCGGATCCCAGTCGGATATGTGGTTGAGAGCTATTCCCGAAAGCGCATAAATTATAGTCATTCCGAAAAAGAAATAGCCCACATCCCGGTGCAACACATTGTTGACCTTGTGCCAATTGATCATCATGGATATTTCAGTAAATTATTCGGAAGGCACGGTTTCGAAGCTGATACCTTCGACCCAACTGCCTTGCATTTCGCCTGGCTCACCCTCGCCTTCCATCATCATCCGGCCGGCTCCCTGACCCGATCCATTACCTTGCATTTTTGGACCGTCATGATTCTCTGCATTTCCGCCTGTCTGCTGGCCTTGCCCAGAAGCGCTAAGATGAAAAACTCCCCTGGCAACGATGTCGGTGCCTTCCAATGCCTTGTCAAATTGTCCGATTTCACCAGCTTCAACACGGATTTGCGATGATTCATCAGAACCCAGTAAATGAAGCCGCTTTCCACTGTGCTTACAGACGTGCACCACCGTGCCTTTCAGGGCAATTTCTTTGGCATCGTACAGTTCCGGATTGGCCAACAAATCAGTAACACTGATTACCTGGGCAATTGCGGCGCTATTTTCTGATGTTGTGGCCTGGGATTCGGTATTCTTCCCGGTTTTGGAGCAACCTGAAAAAATAAATGCAAGTAAAATGAAGGCTACTAATGATTTCATAAAAGTCAGTTTTAAAAATTTTAATAATTCAGTTGATATGTATATAAACACAAATCTAATCCATAAAATTCGCTTATCGCTATAAATAAAAGTGTGAATTATGTCACGCGGTGATCAAAGGCCACAATATGAATAGCGCAGAGCCAGACCCTTATAGCCGGGTTTATTCAACATTCGCCACAGGCAATTGAATTTAGTCCCAATCGTGTCCAAATATTAGTCCGCAGTCTTTTTCCTGCAGCGATTGTTTTGTAAATCGTAATTCTATAAACTACCCCTTTCGGGGAAAGGATGATGCCTGAGATGAAGGGAATTCTTGCCGGAAAATTAATAGACGATATAAAATAAATGAAAACACTACTTTACGTTTCTCTAACCCTGCTTAAAGCTGTTATAATATTTTATTTTGTCACGCAAATACTGAAAAACCTTCATACTGCCTTCAAGAAAAAAGATAAAATAGCAAAACACAAGGCCTTGAAGTACTTTATACTGATGTTTGCATTACTAATTGGCATAACAGTTTTAGAATTTGGAATAGGATTTTTGATTCATGCGGAATAATGAACTCTAACTTAATATATCCAATCCCACTTTTGTATTAAGTTGAGCAAAGGAGTCTTACGAACAACCATTGCATTGTGACCAGCCTAATTTCATAGAAAATCTAACTATTTCCATGTATTTTGCTTTTTAATCTATCCTACGTTTACGCCTCAAAATATGAAGAAGAGTACCAAAACAAATCCATCCAACCACCTGAAGTATGTAGTTCGTGAAATATTGCTCCCACGAAAATGGCTGCTGCTGCTGGGTCTTGGACTCATTATTATCAATAGACTTTCCGGCCTGGTGTTGCCGGGTTCGAGTAAATACCTCCTTGATGAAGTTATTGCAAAATCAAACTACGAATTGTTTTAGAAGTGGGCGGCCGCTTGCCGTTGCCGCTGCCATCATCTGTTCAATCTGTCACCTCCTACTTCTTTACTCAACTGCTGTAGTGTCTGAAGGCGCAGTATCTTATATTCGTTATTACGGGTAAAAATCCAGAAACATATAATCAAATTGCCAGTCCGCTTTTTCGACAACAGTAAATCTGGTGAATTGGTGTCGCGCATTATGACTGATGTGGAGGGTGTCCGCAACCTGGTTGGTACCGGCTTAGTTCAGCTTTTTGGAGGGGCGCTCACATCCATTATCGCTTTCATTCTGCTTATACGCATCAGCCCGATGCTGACGCTCTATGTCATGGTGCCGCTTATCATTTTTGGATTTATTTCATTAAAAGCATTTAGCTATATCAGGCCAATATTCAGGAAGCGCGGGCAGATCAACGCGGAAGTAACGGCTCGACTGCACCTGAGTCCCTCAATGGAATTCGGGTGATTAAAGGATTCAATGCAGAGTCTCAGGAAATAGGCACTTTTGAGCATGGCGTTGACCGACTTTTCATCAATGTAAAAACCTCCCTGACCAGTACCAGTCTGGTCACCAGTGCCGCGACGCTGCTATTGGGCCTGGCTACGGTAGGCATCATGGGAGTTGGCGGTAATATGATAATGACAGGCCAAATGACGATTGGCGATTTCTTCGCATTTATTCTCTACCTCGGATTTCTCATCGCCCCGATTGTCCAGATGTCCAATATCGGCAGCCAGATCACTGAGGCATTCGCCGGGCTGGACCGTATGCAGGAAATTCTGTCACTGAATACTGAAGAGGATGACAAAGTCAGAGCACGTTCTGTGGACAAAATCAATGGATTAATTGTATTTGACAAAATTCATTTCGCCTATGAACCTGGCATTGAAGTTCTCCACGACATTTCATTTGAAGCAAAACCGGGCACCGTTACAGCCCTGGTAGGAAGCTCCGGGTCAGGTAAAACCACCATTGCCGGATTAGTTGCCTCATTCCTCAAACCTGTAGATGGAATGATTACCGTGGATGGTACAGCAATACGAAACTGACCAGTAAAGATGACATAAAA
>JAXHKU010000010.1:0-547196 GCA_034523095.1 Cyclobacteriaceae bacterium
TCTGCCCAGCTTATACTTCCACGACGATTAGAGGTAAAGAAAAGGCCACGTTCAGATTAAATAGTTCGGCAGGAGCCATTAAAGAAAACATAGTTGGTGACTCGATTTCTGAAAAGTATACACTAGTCAGCATCAACCCCTATTTCCAGGTAGATTATCCGTGGATGGGTATTGGTATTGGGGCGTCTGTAGGTAATAATATTTGGGCTATCCAGAGTACAGTTAAACAAGGCACTGGCTTTCCTGAGTCCGGGTTGGGTAAGTTCCCGCTTTTACCAATTGGCCACCTGAGGAGAGGCCCAAAAAGATTTTTTGCCCTTGAGTATAATTTTAATAATCATGAACCATTTGGAATGCCGGTATACACAAGTGAATTTTCCGTTGGTTCAGGATTTGGCGCAAAAAATGATTTTCACGTCAGGTATGGATTTATCGGCGGAAGTATTGGGGGGTATGATAATCCAAGTTTTCTTTCTGCCTATATACCGATAAAAAACACGTTCATTATTGAGCCAACCATCGGTTTCAATGCCCTGCAAAATGTCTATATGCTGAACCTATCCTACCGCTTTGGCCACAAGACCATACCATAACCAAAAAAGGGAATCTTATTCATGCAGTCGACTTGAGAAACGTACGCGTTAACTTCCAATCCTCTGAAATTCAGTTTTTTTAACATAATCCCGAAAATCCCAGGGATAATATATTTTTGCTTTTATTCTTTTAATTGAAGACGATAAGTATTGCTCGAATGAAAATCCGTTTATTTAGGAAGATTCAAGGTATCGGCATAATCCTACCGATTGCCTTCATGGTCTTCAACTGTGGTGCGCCAGCCACAATCCGCAACGTAGTGGTGATCCTCGCCGATGACCACGCCCGCCATGTCAGCGGCCTGTACGGAAATCCGATCATCCAAACACCCAACATCGACAAGCTGGCCATCGAGGGCATCACATTTCATAATGCCTATTGCAATGCACCGATTTGCAGCGCCTCGCGACAGTCGCTACTCACGGGCAAGTATCCCCACGCCACAGGGGTCAATCTGCTTTTTACCCCATTCCCCGACGAGGGAAATATTACCATCGCCGAACATCTCAGATTGTATAATTATAAAACAGCCATCATCGGAAAAACACATTGGAACAACTAGCTATGGAGTTCGCTCTACGAAAATGGCCTGCCGGATCATGGATTTGATGTGATCGTCAGAAGACGCCGCTTATCGTGGGTTTATCTGCAGAAAACCCACCAGCGCCATTGCCGGAAGGGCAAAACTATTATACCAAAGAAGGAGCGGAATCGCAGTATTGCAGAATGGATGAATAGCCGCACCTTGCCCAACCCGGTTGATGATGCCCACAGTCAGGGAACTTTTTTTGCTAATGAAGCCATTCGGTTTATGGAATCTAACAAATCAGGCCCCTTCTTTTTATGGCTGGCTTTTAAGGAACCGCATCATCCGTACTATTTCCCCGTGGAATATGCGGGTAAATATAAACCCGCCGATATGCCTTTGCCGCAAGGCAGTCCCGAAGACGACCGTTGGATTCCGGAGAAATTCCGCAACCTGACCGACGATGAACGACGGGGCATCATTGCCGCCTACTATACATCCACAGAATATCTCGACAAGAATGTCGGGCTGGTCCTGGATGCCGTGAAGGCGCTGGGACTGGAAGAAAATACACTGGTAATGTACCTGAGCGATAACGGCTATTTGCTGTACGACCACAAACGCTTTGAAAAGCATACTGCCTGGCAGGAAGCTGTGCATCAGCCATTGATCGTAAAAACCGGTAAAAATCCATTAGGTGCATCCAACTTCAATGCGATTGTGGAGTACGTGGACATTGTGCCCACCATTCTGGATTTATTGCAAATGCCGCCACTGAAGGAAGCACAGGGAAGCAGCTTCGGCCATTTGTTGTATAATCCGGACCGGCCTCATAAGGAGTACGCTTTCGCGGAATACCTGGAAGACAACATGGCAATGGTTAGCGACAGCGAATGGAAATACGTATTCGCCACTGGCAGCCGTGACCTGGGTATTGGATATAAAACTGGGTATGGTCCTTCAGGCGTTGTGCACCATTTGTACGATCTCACCACAGACCCGAAAGAATCGAAGAACCTTGCTGGAGATACAGCATATTTTGAAACGCTAAACCACTACCAAGGCCTCCTGCTCCCCCACTTTCCAAAAAACCCATCCGGATGCCGCTGCGTGTCCGGCGGGACTCACGACGGAGGGTAAACTGGTGTGGTTTTGCGGGGAGCCGAGGGATGTGGGAGCAGATCAGTCGGAGGAAGACAAACCGCTTCCGGTAAGGCGCTTTAATTAAGGATGAAAAGAATAGTTAATGGCAAAATCAGGCCGTAGAATTCAGCCGGCCATGTTCATTTTTATTGTGTACCTATCGCAATCAAGGCCAAAACCTATGATATTAGAACTCTATAATCATGGTGCTATGCGGTATTTTTTACCACAACTTTTTCTGTGCTGTTTCGGATTTCTCAGTTTCACTGGTTGGGCTGCTAATTACCAATTCCTTCAATACAGAGTGGAGAATGGCCTTCAGACTGATATCATCAAGTGTATTGAGCAGGATTCACTGGGCTTTATCTGGATCGGCTCCGATGAAGGAGTGATGCAATACGATGGAAACCGCTTTATGCACTATCCCAATGCGTCGAGTAGCCCGTTCATCAAGGATTTCCTAAAATTGCGCAACGGCCGACTGCTGGTACTTCACGATTTAGGACTGAATGAAATCATCAATCAGGTCGATACAGTCATCTTCAGGCAAATACTGCCTGGAACCCGCATGCCTACAGATTCGTCCATCTGGTACGCGAAAACACTTTTTGAGGATAGTGAAGGGAATATCTGGATCGGTGAGCCGCAGTCCGTGGTGAAATACGATGGAAGGCGGATACAGCGGATAGAGTTCAGCGATGAGCACAACTCATCGAGTTTTATTCGCTCCTTCAGTTTCGTGGAACTACCTGGAGGTATTATTCTGATGAGCAGCTTTAACGGCGAATTCTTCACCTACAATCTCCGTACTGGGGTTTTACCTTTCTGGAATCACCTGATTTCAGCGCTGAGGTTAGCCATATGGTCTATTGAACGATGCCGTTTATCTCACCTGCCACGACGGACTCTATAAAGTCAAAGTGATTCATGAAGGAAAAATTTCCTTTAATAAAATAATAACCACCATCAACCTGTCGTACTTGACGCCACTCCAAACAGGTGATTATTGATAAACGCATTCACAGGCCCCTCACTGATCGTAAACCCTGCTGACGGTTTTAGTACATTACCCTTTACACTTACAGTGACAAATCAATCTTACCAGGCTCCTGATGGAAACATTTGGTTACCGACAGAAAAGGGGGTGGTACTGTTAAAACAGCAGATATTTTCAGAAAATAGAAGCAGAAAACGAAAATATCTATGTGGAGTCAGTAGCGCGTCAGGCCGATGGGAAGCCGAGTGCTATTTTTGCAGTAAGGAGCATCTGCGCTCCTACACAATCGGTCATCCTGAGGCAAAAGTCATTGATATTCGGCTCAAAGGATATTACCAAAGCCTTCAATTGGACGGGGAGAACCTTTGGGCATCCAATGTGTATCAAATACTGCAATATGACACAGAGGGCAAATTGCGAAGGACCTTTGATTTTAATCAATATGGCAGGTTTATATTCGACATGATGCTGGACCCCGATAAGAATCTCTGGTTCACCCAGGAAGCATCGATAGGACTTAAGCAAATCGACACGGAGGGAAATCTTCACATTTTTGCAAAGGAGCAAGGTCTTCGGAGGAGTTGACTATTGTGAGGATGGGCACCAATGGTATTTACGCAGGTTCAAATACCGTGGAGAGTTATCTCTATTTTAAGGCGTATGACGATAGTATTTTTAGAAAATTTACGAAGCCGGTCAGATTTGCTTATGAAGGCGCCCTCAGGATAGAAGATATCCATGAATATAATGGTGTCATTTGGCTCGCGTCATCCGTGGGGCTTTTACGGCAGGATGAACATGGTATAGAAAGGGTTGAACTTGGTGAGCGCTTCAATAATTTGTTGGCCAAGACAGTGAAATGCCAGGAAGACACACCTTATGTCTGGTTTTCCAACGCTTACGGTCTGGTGCAATACAATTCTGAAACGGGAGAGTTTAACCTATACGATGAATCGGAGGGATTGCCTTCGAATACCATCAATACGAGAGGACTTTTACTGAATGACGACGGCGTTTGGGTTGGAACTGCAAGCGGACTGGCTTTTACGCATAATATTTTTAACGAAGCTAGCCCGACCCCGAGTCCAAGAATCATCCGGTTTGTTGCGGATGGTCAAAGCGTCAGAGTAGAGAGCCTGAGTAAAAAAGCTGTATCGCCTAATCCATTCATTGAAATACTTATTTCATCACCATCCTATCCGAGCAATAAGGTGCAATATCAATACAAGTTGGATGATGAAGAGAATTGGCAGGAAATGCCGGCTGGAAATCTATTGACATTTCCCAAGTTTACAGGAGGAAATTACACGATGGCTTCAGAGCCAAAAAGCTCGGCAACTACGCATGGAGCGCTCCGCATCTTTGTCATTTTCCATCAGAGAGGCATTTTATGAGGCGTGGTGGTTCAGAATTCTTATTTTGTTAGGCGTGGTGGTTTTAATAATCATTACCCGGTATATCACCAGTTATTTATTGCGAAAGCGCCAATTGGAACTGGAAAAGGTGGTTGCAGAGCGCACTGCAGAATTGGCCCTGGCCAATGAAAACCTTATTGCCAGAAATCAGGAGCTCGATCAATTCGGTGACAGTACCTCCACGATCTTTCAGCGCCCCTGAAATCCATCCGTGGTCTCATCAACATCGCCAAGTACGAAACAAGCCTGGAGGGCCAGAAGCCGCTTTTGCAAAGAATGAACGAAAGCGTGATAAAGCTTGAAAAATTCATAAAGGATGTGATTAGTTACTCACGGAACTCAAGGATGGAATTAACGCATAAACCCATCTTTTTGAAAAAGCTCGTCAGGGAGATATTGGATGATATATCAAATCTCGAATCGTTTGGCCGGATTCAAATGATTATTGATATACCTGATGAATTGAACATACTGAGTGATGAAACGCGCCTGCGGATTATACTTAACAACCTCCTGACAAATGCAGTAAAATTCCAGCGGTTTGATACGGAGCTAGAGCCTTTTGTACTTGTCCGCTATCGCTCGATTGACGACAAACATGAAATCACTGTCCGGGACAACGGGCAGGGCATATCAGATGAGTTACAGCATAAAATATTCGACATGTTCTTTCGCGCCAGCGTTACCGCCGACGGTTCGGGGCTTGGCTTGTATATTCTTAAACAAACCCTGGCTAAATTAAACGGGGAGGTGAGGCTCGTGAGCGAGGTAGGTATGGGTAGCGGATTCACCATAACCATTCCCAAATAATTGCAATTATTCCAGTCCTGATTTTCAAAGGGCAACACTTCCGCTGGATTTTTTAATATTTTAATAGTAACTTTTGATCAGTACTTTTTACTGATAATAGTATTGGTCGTTTTTTGAACTGCACCTGTGAGAATTTTTCCAACATTTTGGCACACCTGCCTGCTTTGTCTGGCTATCGTATTCCACCTTCACGGGCAGGACTATAGCTGGAAGAACTATTCCGTAGCCGACGGCCTGCCGCAGACGCAGGTAACATATCTTACACAAGACTCCAGGGGTTTTATATGGATAGGAACAAAAAACGGGTTCAGTATCTTCGACGGCATCGAATTTGAAAATTTCTCAACGAAAGACGGTTTGGATTTCGATCATATAAACACCATTCAAGAGATCGATCGGGATACGCACTACATCGGCACCACGGGTGGGCTCAATGTGATGGAGAAGGGCGAAATCAGGGTAATAGGGAAAAATATACAAGGAAAAGCCTATTTCATTCATTGCGACAGCGAGGGTAATCTCTGGTATTCGCACAGCCAATATGGATATTGTATTTATGATAGCGGCAGGTTTTCAACAGATTATCCGGTTTTTAGCTTGATGGAGCCTGGCGAACAGCTTAATTTGATATGTGTGCAAAAGAAGGATAAGAAGCTCGTTTTCACATCAAAAGCAGGAAACGTGTTCCTCCCGGGCCCTTCCGGATACAGGAAAATACATATTGGGGGTGAAATTTTGTCATTACTGGAAGGTGAGGATGCCAACATTTACGTGGCGAATGAACACGGCTTATTTCGCATGGAAAATGAGGGATTTACAATGGTGTTCGGGTTTCAAAGCCCGTACCATGTTTTATATGTAACTAACTCGCGCGATTTTTATCTGGTCGATATTGGTTTCCAACCCAACTTGTATCATTGCCGGGATGGGCGTATTGTTCGAATTGGAGGTGGAATGAACCTCATTACTGTCGTGTTAGTCGATGATGAAAAAAAACTTATGGGTGGCCTCAGATGCAGGCTTGTGGAGGCTGCAGTCCAAGGGATTACAAAACTATTTTTCCGAACCGGATAAGCGCGACTACGTCTGGAGTGTGCTGCAGGATAAAAATGGCGACTATATCTTTGGATCCTATAATTCAAGGCTTAGTAAACTCTCAAATGGTCATCTCAGCGAAATACCGATTCATGGGCTTTATGGCAAGAATCAATTGCCCTTTTATTCAGGAAGCGTATAAAAACTAGGGATGGCGACTTATTAATGACCACAACCAAAGGTGTAGCCAGGTACGACGGACATCAGCTCGGAGTGGTTTTTTCAACCTGAACCACCCACTACAGTAGTGTATATTTACGATGACCGCAAATACAATAAGTATCTCTTGGCTTGTAGCTCCTTGGGACTGGTAGAGATCGATGAATCAAAAAACGTAAAGGTTTATGAAGGACGCGAACCTCAGGAACACACCGAACTAATCACCAGCATACTTCGCGATAAATACGACCGCATCTGGATAAGTGGTAAAAAAGGAGTAAGTATATGGAATAACAGTCAATGGCATCAACTGCCCGATCAAACAGATTCTGTGCCAGTCGGTGCCATTTCCATGATAATGGATTCGGAACAAAACATTTGGCTGGGCGGTACCGATGGTCTTTATTTTTACGATTATAAAAAGTTGCAAAAAATAGCACCAGGTATCCTGAACACTCAAATTGGCGTCCTCAATTTAACAGATGACGAGAAATTACTTATAGGAAGCATCGGGTTACTTGCATTGGTAGACCTAGCTGAGTTTTATAACACTGGTAAAGCTACCGTACGCACATACGACCATAATTCCGGATTCAATGGAGGAGAATGCAAACATAATTCTTCATTTAAAGATAATGAAGGTAATATCTGGATATGTACCTCAAATGGAGTTGTGAAAGTGAACCCGAAAGATTTGGTACCTAACCCATATACTCCGCGGATTTACACCCGGGCAGTGACTAGTGATACCGAAACCATAATGCTGAAAAATACGCCGACAGATACAATCATATCCCTGAACCCCGAAAAAAGAAACCTGCGCTTCAATTACAGGGCCATCAGCCATGCAGCGCCACACCTGGTAAGGTACCGTACCCAGCTCACAGGTTACGACAGCGACTGGTCCGGCCGAAACCTCCGAGCGCTACCGCAGCTACACCAACCTACCGTTTGGGACAATACACCTTTATGGTTACGGCGACGTAATGGCGATGGCGTGTGGGCTGGGGAGCCGGCAAGTGTCTCGTTCCGTATTCTGCCTGCCTGGTACGAAAAACTTTGGGTGAAAATAGCCGGAATACTCGGTGCCATGGCTTTTACTGCCGTGATCGGCTACCTGTTTTCAGAGCGCAAACGCCGTATGAAGCAAAAGGAAGAAGTAGCCGAACGAAATATGGCCAAACTCCAGTTCAGGTCGCTCAAAGGTATGATCGATCCACATTTCACCTTCAACGCATTAAACTCCATAGCTTCGATGGTTTATCAAGGAAACAGGGATGAAGCTTATGGATATTTCACGAAATTTTCACGCCTCATTCGCAACGTCTTTGAGCACGCCGAGCATACCACCAGAACCCTGGAAGAAGAGCTCGAATTTGTGACCAACTACCTGGATATCGAGAAAATGCGTTTTGGCGATAAGTTTTCCTACACTATACACTGCGAAGCCGGAATCGACAAATCTATGGAGATACCAAAGTTACTCATTCAGATATATGTGGAAAACGCCCTGAAGCACGGGCTGATGTGGCTGGATACCGGTGGATTATTGGAGGTCAATATTCTCAATAGGGCAAGAGGCGTAGAAATTGCCATACGGGATAACGGCCCGGGCCGCAGCCAAGCAAAACAGACAGGTCGGCAAAGGGACGGCCTGGGCAAAGGCACGATGATACTCCATGAATACTTCCACCTGCTCAACAGGTTCAATGACAAAAAACTTGAGGCCGAGACTATCGACCTTTTCAATGACCAGGGCGCTGCCGCAGGTACCGAAGTGCGAATCATACTACCATACGATTTCAAATATTCACTATGAAAAAGGGACTCACCATACTACTTGTCGATGATGAAGTATATGCCATCCACCTCATGGAGGCATTACTGCGCAACAGGAACGGCATTACAACCATTTTCACAGCGACAAACCGAAAAGATGCTTTGGAACTGGTGGTGGCCCAGCAGCCTGATATTGTATTTCAGGATATAAAAATGATGGACACCGATGGTCTGGAATTAGTCGATGAGTACCGCAAGTTGCACTATGAGGGCGAAATCGTCTTCGTCACAGCCTATGAGCAGTATGCCATCGCTGCCATTCGCAAAGCGGCATTTGACTACCTCCTGAAACCTGTAGACATGGACGAACTCGATGCCGTGCTATTGCGGTTACGGGCAAAGATGTCAAAGAAAGCATGAAAAACCCATGGCCACCGGCAAGCTGAAAATCCCTACGCGAAGTGGTTTTTTGTTGCTCGCTTTAGAAGAAATAGTGTACTGCGAGGCCGATGGGAATTACACGAATATTATGTTCACCAGTGGGCAACTGCATATCACATCCATAAACCTCGGTGCGATACAGGAAATGCTACCCAGGGATAAATTCTTCCGCCTCAGCAGATCGGTGATTGTAAATACTGCGATGATTTCAGAGCTTAATAAGGGGAAGCTATGCTGTCTCCTGAAAATCAATGGCAATGAATTTTCATTTCATATCACTCCGGCCCCGAGCCAAACTCCTGGAAGAATTGCTATAGATCCTTCGCCGGTCGAACATGTCCTCTTCAGCTGCATGGATATTTATCAATTTCAGTGTCCAGGGCTGTAGGCTGCCGGGGCGTAATCGTGTATTTTTTATTCTTCCCACACTTGTGTATTTTTGAATGAAATAACCGCGAGATGGAAACCATTATCATTACCCCCAAAAGCAAGAAGTCGGTCCCTTTTTTAAAGCACCTTTTGTCAAATCTTGACGATGTAAAAAGCGTGAAGATTGTTAAGCATCCGGAAACACAAATCGCAAAAAACCTCGCAAAAGGTTTGCGGGAAGCAAAAGCTATAGCTGCCGGTAAAATGAAAGCGAAAACGCTTGATGAATTGCTCGGTGGTAAATAATATACTTACAACTTCCACTTTTGAGCATGACTTGAAGCGCCTCGCAAAAAGATACAAGTCACTTTTTGAGGATTTAGCTGAATTTAAGAAAGAACTTATCGAAAACCCTGAGATAGGAGCTGACCTTGGCAAGGGTTTAAGGAAAGTAAGGTTGGCCATTAAATCAAAACACAGAGGTAAAAGTGGCGGGGGCAGGATAATAACCTATACTGTGTTGGTCACAGATGATGCAGTAAATATATTACTGGTGACTATGTACGACAAGAGCGAAGAGAGCTCAAAAACGCTCCGTGAAATACGACAGATTATCAGTACATATCTTGATTAGTCAGGATTTTTCATAATATCATAAACAATCCCATCTTGTAAAACTTCTGATCATTTTGCCCGATTTTTGGTCATTTAAGACATTTAGCGATTTTTCGTGTTTTAAACTTCAAAATATTCTCCTTCGCTCAGTGAAAAGGTCAGTTCATCAGCGAAAACACGTCGCTCAATAAGTAAGTCGCCGGGTTTGTTTAATGGATCAATGGATAGATTACATTTGACACAGATAAAAGGTGCTATTTTATTTAACTACTATTATCCTCCAAATTGCCACAACCATTTGGAATAGAAAGAGCCTCCGCAACCCGGGGGCTCTTTTTGTTGTCATACGAATTGTATGGGTAACCCACCACTAAATCCCCTCCGGTTGAAGAGGACCTTATCCTCTAGTAGTATGAATTTCCATCTTGCGGAGGGGCAGGCGCGGGAAAATGCGAGTGCTGAATCGGTCTTGTTAAGAACCTACTAACTAGCGTTATTGGGGAACTTCATTCTTATTCCAGGTTGCGGCATACACAATCTTTCGCGCATTGGCTTTGCGCAATTCCTGTTGTACATCCGTGAGAAGACCCATTGGCACTTCCTCATCGGCCTTGAGGATAATGATGATTTGATCGCGGCTGTAGGGCGGTAATTTATCTTTTTCCTGCATAATAAACGCTCCAATGTCAGCAACATCTATCATGCGACCATCGGCTTCGATTCTTGGCTCTACACCAAATTTTAGTTGATCCTTTGGTATGCCAATGGTGATCTGGGAAACAAGCGATTTTTGTTCTATGGATCTGAGTTGCTCGGCTTGAGGGATTATATATTTCAATGACTCATCCTTATTTCTGAGTACCGTGGTGACCATAAAGAAAAATAGCAGCATGAATATAATATCCGGTAGTGCGGCTGTGGATATGGTTGCCTCACGGTTGGAGTGTTTTGTTCTGAAAATTGCCATGATTATTGGGTTTTATATGGTTCTGCGATCGAAATATTCATTGGAATACCAGCCCGTCCCTCTTCATATCTGGTCTTTTGATCCGGAATTTTCAGGTCGAGGTTGCGGTATTGACCAGCGGAAAGTCCAACGCGTTCACCATAAATATCAAAGTAAACACCTTGCACCGCATCCATCACTTCGATAAATCGCTTGTAGTGTGTCCCACGATTCATGTGAAGGGAAACAACTGCGTCCTGGGGGCTATCAGACAGCGCTGGATTTTTTCCATAATTCAGAATGAAGCTGTGTACGTCGGTTTTCATTTGACTGAATGACTCAAAAGGCGCATCTTCCACCAGGATGTTATTGAGGGAGTTTATGTGAATCTTATAAACATTGCGGTCATTGATATCGATAGTCTCCTGGACCTCTGAGCAGGGCGGCAGGGTTGCATTCAGTCCTTTATTGGTTTGAATGGTCGTGGTAATAAGGAAAAATATCAGCAGTAAAAAGGCGATATCTGCCATGGAGCTGGAATTGATCTCCGATTTTTTTCTTTTGAAAAATCGCATGGTTGTGTGTTTTTACCATCATAATCACCGGCGATCAAAAAAGTAACAGTAGGCGATATTAATTTTTCACTCCACCGGGTCAGTGATTCAATGGTATGAAGCGGTGGTGAGCTATGGATTATGACCTATTGGCTGGCTCTCTATTCACAATTTGCCATTAATCCATTCCCTAACTTTCTACTTGTGGCACACAGCCTGTAACTTCAATTCTGAAATCTTAATTCTAAATTCTTAATTCAATTGTTCATCTGTTCTTATTTCACTAAAGCGTCTCCTTCAGCCACCTGAAAAACTCACGCTGCCACACAAGACCGTTTTGTGCCTGAAGCACCCAGTGGTTTTCCTGTGGGAAATACAGAAATCTGCTCTTAAGACCCTTCATTTGTGCTGCCTGGAATGCCTCCATAGCTTGTCCGTCGGGTACGCGATAGTCTTTTCCTCCCTGGATAATCAGTATGGGTGTATCCCAGTTGTTCACGTAGTTCATGGGGTTAAATTCGTTATACGCCTTCATGGCTGCGGCATTGTCTTTTTCCCAGTAAGCGCCTCCATTATCCCAGTTATTAAAGAACAATTCCTCGGTAGTGCCATACATGCTCGCCATATTGAAAATTCCGTCATGGGCTATGAATGATTTAAAGCGTTTGTCGTGGTTGCCAGCCAGATAGAAGACCGAGTACCCGCCAAAACTCGCTCCAATGCATCCAAGTCGGTCGGTATCAACAAACTTTTCTTTAGCCACATCATCGATAGCCGACAGGTAATCACGCATAGGTTGTCCGCCGTAGTCCTTGCTTATCGCGGCGTTCCATTCCACGCCGTGGCCGGGCATGCCACGACGATTAGGAGCTACAACGATGTAGCCTTGCGATGACATTACCTGGAAATTCCAGCGGAATGAATAGAATTGAGATAAAGGTGATTGCGGTCCGCCCTGGCAATAAAGCAGGGTGGGGTATTTTTTGGCAGGGTCAAAATCAGGAGGGTAAATGACCCAGACGAGCATTTTCTTGTTGTCGGTTGTGGTGACATATCTCCTTTCTACCTTGCTCAGCGCTATGCTCTTGTAAACTTCGTCATTGACATGGGTAAGTTGTGTCATGGAGCCATTGGTGAGGCTTACCGAATACAGTTCATCGGCATGATTCATGTCCGTGCGGCTGATGATCATCGTCGTTCCGACCAAACCTACCAATGATTTCACGTCAAAATCGCCCTTAGTAATTTGTTGAACGACTGGCATTTTTTTGGTTTTCCCCGGGTAATCGACCTCGAATAGCTGGATGGTGCCATCGACAGCAGCATTAAAATAGATCCCGGTGCCATCAGCTTTCCATAAAAAAGATTCTACAGTACCATCCCATGAAGCTGTGAGGTTAATTTTTGCATCACCCGTCATGACCATTATATCGTTTTTATCAGCTTCATAGCCATCGCTTTTCATGCTTAGCCAGCCTAATACACCCTGAGCCGAGAAAGCCGGGTTTGTATCGTAACCCATCATGCCTTGTGTGAGGTTTGTCGTTTTGCCAGCAAGTATTTCATAAGCATACAGATCGGTATTGGTACTGAGGGCGTAGTCTTTGCCGTATTTTTTCTTGGCCACATAAACCACCGTTTTTCCATCCGGGCTCCAGGTGTAATCTTCCTCTCCGCCGAATGGACTTTGGGGACAATTGTATGGTTCGCCTTCCATGAGGTCCTTTCCATTGGCTTCGAGGCCCTTATAAAGGAAGAGGTGACTGAATTTACCATCTTCCCATTTGTCCCAGTGACGGTACATCAGATCATCGTAGATCATGGCATCTGATTTCTGGAGATCCTGGTAATGGTCAGCGCCAAAAATGCTTTTCACTTTAACTTCTTTTGGGGCAATCCGGTAGTCACCGGTCGGAGATAGGTGTTTGTCCTGTAGAAGCGAGGCTCCATTCTGAATTTCGACAGGCTGTCCACCTGCGACAGGGATGATATATTGCCTGGAGACACTGGAGTTGGAAGCCATATCATACGTTCGGACTGAATAAATAACCGATTTGCCATCCTTTGTTACGCCCTGCGCACTCACTCTGCCAAGCTTCCAGAGCAATTCGGGCGTCATGGTGTTTTGGGCCGGGAGTGTTATGGCCAGGCAAAGGCTTATCACTACTAAAACTGCGCTCTTCATTGTAGATTTGTTTTATTCGTTATAATCACAAAAAAAGTCAATAAACTCATTCGATGCTCAATACCTGGCCATCTTTTTCCAGTGACATGCGAATTTCTTCATAAGGTTCCTCCTGGATTTTTTACCCTTTTTTCAGCGCCCGGACGGCTATAGTGCCGGCGCTGTGGCCAAGAATCATAAATACCGGTTCCATTCGAATAGAACCATGGGCGATCTGCGAACTCGACAGGTAAGCGGGTACGAGGAGGTTATCGCATTCATCAGCTTTGGGGCGGGTCTTGGTGGCTTTCGGTGCCGCCCTCCCTTCGTTCTGTGCCTTTCCCTCCGGGTTTACCCTTGATCCTCTTAGTCCCCTTTCTTGGTCGTTGTTCTTCCATTTTTTTTCCCCCCCCCCCCCAAATTGCCGTTGTCCCTGAACTCATCGGCAGCCAGGCCATAATTAGCCATTTCGTTGATTTCCTCTGGGACTTTTTCTGTTTCAAGCTTTTTGTATTTTCGGGGCTTTGGGGGTTCTCTTTTGGTGGGTGAGTTTCGTTTGGGGGCGTTGTTTGTGTTGTTGGGGGGGGGGATGGGGGTTTTTTGGAGACTTGCGCGCCGGCATAATTCTGAATTTGTGGGTGTAATTTTTGGGTTTGGGAAGAAGGGTTTGGGGGTGGGAGGGGACGGGGGGGTCTCTCGGATTTTGTGGAAATTTTAGGATAGCCTGTGGGTCTCGGAGATATAGCTTCTTTATATTTGAGAGCTTTTATTTTTTTTCATCCGCCTTCTCTTTTTTTTGTTTTTTTTTTTTTTTTTCTCCAATGACCACTGCCTTGCCCATTTTTGTAATTTGCACAGCAGCAGTGATTGCAGATGATGTGCCGCCATAGGCGAGTACATCACTTTGATGTGTTGGTTTTTGAGGTGGATTTGTGTCACAACTCATAAGAGTGATTACGGCTAAAAAAAATATAGAGAATTTCATGCTGAATTAAGGTTAATGAAGCAGCAGTGAAGGTAATTCAGAAATGTCAGATTATACATAAAAAAGCTATGGGAGAACACATAATGCAGGAATTCAAATCAAAAGTCGCCAAACTATATACAAATCATCTGGGTATTTTTCAAATTCAATGATATATGGCTATTTTTGTTCCAGCGAAAGCCAAATGTTGGTGACTCGTTTATGACTACTAAATAATGTGTTATGATGAACGTAAAAAATGACCAAAGAGTCGAAAAGGCTTGTGAAGGAGCCCTAGCAAAATTTCAAAGCCTTGGCAATGAAAAATATGCTGATATCCTGTCGAAACTGGAATACGTTCTCGGTAGCTATGCCTACGATGGAAATCCTGTAGGTTTATATGAATATGCCGAGAAATCATTGAAGGTGCTCAAGGCACTGAAAAAGGAAAAGCCAAGGTCAGTATCGGATAAACTGATTGCTGATCTCGAAAAAGCAGTAAATGGAAAGTAAAACAGAAGGCCGGTTCCCCGGCCTTTTTCAATTGTACTGTACGTATTGTCGCCATTTTTCCAGGAGATCGATAAAGTCCTGCGGCAGTTCGGATTCGAAGAACATTTTCTTTTTAGTGACAGGGTGAATAAACCCTATTGACTTCGCGTGCAACGCCTGCCGTGGCATTATTTTAAAACAGTTATCCACGAACGACTTATATTTTGAAAAGGACGTGCCTTTCAGCACCTTGTCGCCGCCATAGGTAGCATCGCCAAATAGGGGATGGCCCATATAGCGCATGTGGGCTCGTATCTGGTGGGTTCGGCCTGTTTCCAGTTTACATTTCACCAGTGTCACATACCTTAGCGTTTCCAGTACTTCATAGTGCGTCACGGCATGGCGGCCAAAATCTCCTTCCGGAAAGGCAATCGTCAATTTGCGATCTTTCGGACTTCTCCCGATAAAAACGTCGATAGTACCTTTCTCCTGAGGAGGATCTCCCCAGATGAGCGCCCAATATGTTCGGTCGATGCTGTGGTCGAAAAACTGCTTTGCCAGGCCCGTCATGGCGATTTCTGTTTTAGCAATTACAAGCAACCCAGAAGTGTCCTTATCGATGCGGTGCACTAATCCCGGACGGCCTGAGTTATTGGGCATTTCCGGCAATTGTGTAAAATGGTAGGCCAACGCATTGACGAGCGTGCCCGACCAGTTGTTGTAAGCAGGATGTACTACCATGCCGGCTGCCTTGTTGACGATGAGAAGGTGATCATCCTCGAAAACAATGTTCAGCGGAATATTTTCAGGCACCACTTCATCATCACGCGGCGGCTCCGGCAGGGAAATCACAATTTCGTCACCGGGTTTTATTTTATAATTGGGCTTGACCTGCTGGTCATTCACCAGCACAAAACTTTGCCTTATGGCATCCTGGATTTTATTGCGTGAGGCGTTGGGAAGTCGATCAAACAGGTATTTATCAATGCGCAGTGAATGCTGACCTGCATCAACTTTCAACCGATGATGCTCGAACAGTTCATCGCTTTCTTCGTCAAATTTTTCTTCTTCGTACATTAAGTGGTGGTCAAAATTATGGAAAAATGACCAATTCGGATTCGATTGGTATTTATTTATCTTGCATCTATGTTAATGGAGTATGTTCAGACCCCGGTAGTCCAAATCGAAGAAGAGCGATTTAATGAATATGGGATTGAATTATTTCTGAAAAGGGAAGACCTCACTGATCCGATAATTTCAGGAAATAAATACAGGAAGCTACTCTACAACCTTGAAGCGGCCCGCGAGGCTGGCCATACTACGCTTCTTACTTTTGGCGGAGCCTACTCCAATCACATTCATGCAACTGCCTATGCGGGTTACAAGTTTGGCTTCAACACCATCGGTGTCATTCGTGGAGAAGAGTCCTTGCCGCTGAATCCGACCCTGACTGACGCTGCGGCTTATGGCATGGAGTTTTATTACATTTCCAGAACTGCATACAGGGAAAAGTATCAATCAGAATTATTGCAACATTTTCAGGATCGTTTTGGGGAATTTTACCTCGTGCCTGAGGGAGGAAGCAATGCGCTGGCGGTGAAGGGCTGCGCACAAATTCTCTCAGTGGACGAAAAGAATTTCGATTACTATTGTTGCGCTTGTGGTACGGGGGGTACTATATCGGGTATAGTCGCGTCGCTCGAAGGGGAGAAAGAGGTTATTGGATTTCCGGCGCTTAAAAATGGCAGTTTTCTCATGAAGGATATTGAAAAATTGCTGGAGCAATATTCCGAAAGAAAGTATGATAATTACCACCTCAATACCGATTATCATTTTGGAGGCTACGCCAAATGGGATTTGCAGCTCATCAGTTTTATTAATCGGTTTTATCAAAAACACCATATTGGCCTTGATCCTGTTTATACAGGTAAGTTGCTCTTTGGGATTTACGATTTGGCTGAAAGAGGATTTTTCAGGCGGGAGTCAAAAATCCTCGCCATCCATACCGGCGGATTACAGGGCATCAGAGGGTTTAATGATCGGTTTGGAGCATTGATCCAGACGTCTTAATAATGCGCTGTATCAGAGTATTTTAAAGGTAATAGGCATGATCATCCGGACACGCACCGGCCGACCTCTTTGTTTTCCCGGATTCCAATTGGGGGCTTCGGAAATGACACGCACCGCTTCCTCATCGCAGCCACCACTTATTCCTCTGGCTACTTTTATATCTGTAAGTGAACCGTCTTTTTCAACTATAAATTCAATAAACACGCGCCCTTCAATTCCCATACGACGAGCCTGAGCTGGGTATTTCAGGTTTTCAGAAACAAATTTGTAAAACTCCTGCATACCGCCTTTTGGAATTGGCTGTTCTTCAACAATCACAAAAACCTCATCTACACGTTCTTCCGGGATTGCAGTGACCTGTTGAGGAGTAAAAATCACTTCCTCTATCCTCGTATCTTCCGACATTTCTATATCGAGATTAATCTCAATCGTCTCAATGATTTTTTCATCGGCCACTTCTATGATTGCCGGGGCAATGTTTACGGCGGGTGGTTTCTCTAACTGCTTTGTCTGCGGCACCTCGACCAGGTCATTAAAATCGCTCGCATTCTGCGAAAGCTCCACAATTGCTGTTTCTTCCGTCGTGCGCCATTCAAATGCATAAATGACCAGCAGGAGGCTCAGGCACAAGCTAACGCTAAAAAACATCACCTCACTTGATTTGCCTGTTTTTGTTTTTTGGTCTTTTATCCTGATAAAATCTGTGAGCAGTTTTTTATCAACTCCACGTGCGGATGGATTGAAAAGCACGTTGGCGACAGGATGATCTACAAAATGCTTGTCGGCCGCTTCAGCGGTACCCTGGGCTTTTTTTTGAACGGTTTTCATTGTTCCGGGATTTTAATTATTACCAACATTTTGACAATTTGGCTATGGCTGTTGGCCCTTGCTATAAGCTGTTCCCGGATTCTTAGCGGAACTAATGGTTTCTATTTTTGTAAACGATTTATAGGTTAGTCTCGTTGTATTTTGCTATTAATCGATAGGACATAAAATAAAAAACCCCGAGTCTTAGACCCGGGTTTTCATTACTTAATTTGATAAGATTTTTTAGCCCAACTTGAAAGTAATAGGAAGAATCATCCTTACTTTAACTGGGCGGCCTCTTTGTTTACCTGGTTTCCACTTGGGAGCTTCAGAGATCACGCGAACCGCTTCTTCGTCGCAACCAGCGCCGATACCTCTAACAGCCTTGACTTCATTGAGTTTGCCATCTTTATCAACGACAAATTGAACGAAAACTTTTCCTTCAATACCCATACGACGAGCCTGAGCCGGGTATTTCAAGTTTTTGCCAACGAATTCATAGAATGCTGCCATACCACCTTCTGGAGTTGGCTGGTCTTCAACGATGGTGAAAATTTCATCCACTTCCTCTTCAACAGGAGTTGGAGCGTCTTTAAAGACCACTTCTTCAATGACTGTTTGCTCGTTCATTTCTACATCAAGATCGAGTTCAATTTCATCTTCAATCTCCTGCTCATCAGGAACCTCGATAATCTCTGGCTGGATTACCTTAGGAGCTTGTGGGGGAGGCTGAACGGTCTGAGGGATTTCCATCATTTCCTCAAAATTTTCTCCGCTTGATTGTAGTGAGAGCTGATTCGTGTCGTCAAATTGCTTCCACTCAAAAGCGAAGATGCATAAAAGCAAACTGATGACAAGACCTAAGTTGAGGAACATACCACTGGTCCTCGTGAGGTCTGCTTTAGGGTTTTTCTTAATTTCTACCATCTATAACGTGTTTAGTAATGTCAATTAACGGCACATTGGAAGCCGGGAAGTACAAAAATACAAATTTATCTGAATTGCCGTCAACGAAATGAAAATTTATAAATAAGCAAAAAAAGCAAATATCCGGCGATCACTCCTAAAGTATTGGCGATAAGGTCAGCCATACTCATTTGCCTGTCAGGAACAACGGCCTGACTTAATTCAAGCACCGAGGCATAAAACATGGATATTCCCAGGCCATATAGTGCATGAAGTTTGTTTAAATCTTTGTTTGTTTTTTGTTTGGCAAATCCAACAATCATTAAAAAACTCAGTATGGCAAAAACACCGAAATGTGCGATTTTATCAATACTGAAAAGGTTGCCGGTATCGGGCAGTTGTTTGCCGGGCATGAGGATGAGTAAAAAAATTACGCAGGCCCAGACGATGGCAAACAAATTATAGCGTATAAACACCCGTTTGTGGTCCTTATGGATTTATCAAGGCTTTGTACTGCTCCGCAGAGAGGAGTTTATGGAGATCAGCCACATCGGAGATTTTTATTTTAATCATCCAGCCTTCGCCGTATGGATCGGAATTGACGATTTCGGCCTTGGATTGTAATGCAGCATTGACGCTGGTAACTTCACCGGAAACAGGCATAAAAAGGTCTGAAACAGTTTTTACGGCTTCAACCGTACCAAAAACGTCGCCTGAATTTAGCGTATCTCCTTCGGTTTCAATTTCCACATATACGATATCACCTAGTTCCTGCTGTGCAAAATCAGTGATGCCAATTGTAGCTGTATCTCCATCAACCTTGATCCATTCATGATCCCTGGTATATTTAAGATCTTGTGGTATATTCATATCCTTTGTTTTTGCCCAAATTTAGCATTGAATTTCAGACATAAAAATTTATTGTGCTAAACTAAATCTTACCTGAACGCCAACGCGCGTGGTCGATCGGGGAAATGAACTTGTGACACGTGGTGTGTTTATATTTCGCTCGAAATACATATTCAAATTCAGCCGTTCGTTAAGCACATACCCGATTTGAGGGCGCAATTGAAAATTCGTATTTCCGGCGGTTACAGTGCTTAGGTCATTGATTTTTCGCTGGATGGTTTTGGAATCGCGCAAAGTAAAATTGATTTTGAAAGTCACATCATTTTTCAGGGTAATCACCTTACCATCAGATTTAAAAGGGAGCTTCATATTTGCCTTGGTGAATCCAAAATCAAACGAAAAATCGCTGCTGCTGAGTTCGGTAATTTGCGAGTTGGAAACATTCAAGCCCAGGTTTCGCTCCTTTTTGTAGTCGATATTGGTGGTGATGCGGCTTTTTGTTCGCAGACTTATACCTATGAGTGGCGCGAATCTTTCTTGCATTATCACCTGATCCATAAGGAAGGGCGGCACTAACTGACCAAGTTCGTTGGTGTCCGATGGAATTGGGTAATAATCCAGTAACCCATCAAGCAATAAATTATCCTGATACAATAGTGAGTTTGAATAATTGTTGATGGTGTAAGTAGCGCTATAGCTATGTTTGAGGCTCACTGAAGAAAACACCTCTTTCAGCGCTGCAATGTTTCCCAGCCCTGAGTAATCCACATACCAACCCGGAATAGGTATTCTGGGGAAGGGCGAGAGCCGGACTGTCGTAGCATCCTGACCGGTATAGGCGGCAATGAACGATGGAATCATTACGTCCTGTGACTGTTTGGCAAACGTGCCCTCAGAATTGTTCAGTGCATTCAGCCGTTCCTGAACGACGAGTAGGTTTTGTTCAAACTGGGTGAAGTTGGGATTGATATTTTTAGCGTCGTCCTTCGCGAAAGATGTTCCGATAAGGTTGGTAGTAATGCTATAGCTACCCGATCTGGAAACGTTCAATCCATTGTATGATCCGCCTCCAGTAATAGGATCAGAGTCAACTTTGAAGATTTCATTATAGTTACCCATAGCGCTTTTCCGTGCATCCAATTGAATCCTGAAATTCTTGAATGGCTCCAGGGTGCCTTTTATCCCCAAATCATAGGATCGCATTTGAGTAAATGGAGTAGAGAAAAGTGTGTCCTGGACAAACCACCCATTTGTTGCGGCTTTTTCACGAATACCCGGATCCTGGCTGCCAAAGATAAATCCCCACCCGGGGGCGGCCCAATCCTGATCCATTCCGAAAAGGAACGGTTCATTGGCAAATCCGGGTAGCAAAGTTCCCTGCCGGGAATTGTAGGTGGCATTGATGGAACGAACCATCATAAGAAAACGGCTGATCCCTTTCAGCATCTTCAGATCTGGTTTTTTGGTTTTTGTAGTATCTTCTTTTGCCGCAACACCCGGCCTTGTGCGGCTGGTGGGGCTTTGTCGTGGCGGCGTGTTTATTTCGCGCAGAAATTTTGATTTGTTGTACAGTTTTACAAAGTCGATTTTACCGGTAATGCCGATTTCGGTATTGTTCTGCGAAATATTTCCAAGTATTTTTTGAAGGTTCAGGCTATCGACCTCCGACCATGCTCCGGCATTCCATGAATATCCCACAGAATATCTAAGATCAGTGCTAATCCAGTCAGTCAGCGGAAGTTTATCCAGCGGGACCCGATAGTTGAAGTTGAGGTTCTGGTCGAAATTCTTCATCCGCCCAAAACTTTTCAGGTTTTCGAAAACGACATCTTTTTTCTCCTGCGTGTCAAGATCGCCAAACGGCTCATCAATGATGGCGTTTGCCCGGGCATTGTAATCGACCGATAGACTTTTGGTCAGCGCCCATCGCAGGTTATACATCCTGTTAAACGTAAAAAACTTCTCGTACATAGGGCTCATACCGATGGTAGTGAGGTCGGCATTACGGAGTTGTGTTCTTACAAACCGTCGGTCCAAATCGCCCCTGAAACTAAAATTCGAAGGCATCAGCGTCAGGTTGAAATCCTTGATTAATTGAAGGTATTTACTTTTCATACCCTCCGATTCTTTAAACGGCTCAAATGGAGCGGTTTTGGGGCTGAAAGTATAGGCGAGCGAAGCCTTGTTGGATTTCATGACATAAGACTCTGTATTGACATTGGATTCTTTGGCATCGGTATAGGCATAGGTTAGCGACAGGTTTTCAATATCATAAAAATTCTGTTTTGCGCCTTCCTTTGTTTTTTCCTTTCTGACATTGGTAAAATTGATACTCCGCCGCTCTACACGATCCTGGGTAATTTGTTTGTACTCCTGTCTGTCACCGGGATCATCAATAGCATTCAATGTCGTTTCCAGCTTCAAGTCCGGATCGAGCGGGTCAAAATGTGGAGTAATGGCCCGGTTTTCATAGCTGAGGAACATGGGTATTTTTATGCCTGTTTCCTGCGGTAAAAATTTGTCGAGCGCAACGTTGGCAGAAATATCGTATTCGAATGTTTCTGACCGGGTTCTTTGGGCGATGCGTTGTTGCAGACCTCCGTATCCAAAGGATGTATATCTCGTCGAGGCCGTCAGGGTCATGAAGTCGGCCATCTTAGCATTAAGGTAGGCGTTGGCGGCCCAGCCGGCAGTGCGGTCAAAGTCGGTAACGCGCAGTTCATTCACCCAGACAAGTACACCTTTTGCCTGTCCGTCCACGCTTTCCGGGTTGCGGATACCAATCATCATGGTCTGAACCGTTTGGAGTTCAGGCCTTCCTTCCACGGTAATGCGGTACAAGCCCAAAGTATCTGAAAACGGCAGATCTGTGTTGATGCCGAGATCATTTCTCCGGGCCTTCAGATCGTAAAGAGCGTTTAAGGCGATATCGATTTCATTTTCTTCAGGCCATATTTCTTCGCGGTCGGTGGTGCCTTTTCTGGTCACCTTGAGAGGGACTTCGATTTCATAGTAATTATCCACGAAGTCAGTCCCCAGCCTGATAAATGCGGTGAGCTCGTCGTCATTGAGAGGAGTTCCGTTTTCTTCGGCATGGATAAACATTTTTAGGCGCTTATAATTAATGAGGTCGGTTGTGGCGTTTTTATAAACGGCCCTGGCGTCCCTGTCTTTCAGGTTTTTTATAGCAAGCACCATGGATTGCTCGTTCTGCTCACGAATGACCGGCGAGGTATTGTCCAGGTCGCGCTTTATTCCCGGAGGCAGTACGTAGGGGATTCTGTCCGTGGCATCGGCGACGCTTCCGTTTTCTTCAATATTGATCACCGACACGTTGAACTGGGCATCGTACGGTTCCGGAATTTCATAAAGCCCACGCTGATAAAGGTTTTCGTCGTATTTTCTCCATTGTGAGCCCACGAGTTGGAATTTGGCGATCCTCATGACAACCGGCTGTCTGAATTGGGTCGCATATAGCCTGATAAACCGGATGGATTTATACCCGGAGATATTCCCCTGGATTCTGGATGGCTGACGGATCGGGATTCGGAATTGATACCAGGTGACTTCATTACCATCGATTTGGTTTGAAACTTTATCTACGATATAGTTCCGTCCTATCTCCAACTGACCGGGCCTCAGGTCTATGGAATATTCGTAATATTCTTCAAGGTCCGTTATCGTATTGTCCTTATTCAAATCTTCATTATCTGGTAGATTGGTTCCTGAAGGTGTATAATCGGCGTTGGCATCCGACACAATCGGGGAGTTGTTTTCTGTGCCATTATAATTCTTATATCGCTCCTGGATTTTCACGTTATTTTGATCCAGTTCACTTCCCAGATAGTATTGAAAGTCATCGGCAGATACGTCGGCGAGGATTCTGTCGCGTGCTGCCGGATCAAGTCCGCTGAGCGAATTCACAAAATCCTGGTATGAATCAAAGGTCGCTTCATCAGCGCTTTTCAATCCATCCAACCCGATGTCCTGGTTCACGCGGGCCTCGGTGGAGTTGTCAAAGGCATTGGTGAGATACTGCTGTTCAGTAACCCTTCCCCAATTAGAGGCATAGGTCTGAGCGGTATCGCCATCGGTAGGAAGACCATTTTCAAAACCGTGGCGATTGTCGCGGATGATATCCTCCGACACGCTACCCAGATTGAAAACCAGTTTTCCGCCAGTCGTATTATTGGTGTTTTCCACCCCATCCAACACGCGTCCGTATTCTCCGGGTATAAATGGATCCATCATCCAGAAATCGATGAATTCGATGTTGTTTTTATCGAAGTCAACATCCGATGTAATGGCCCGCGTTATCCCACCCCAATTCAATTCCGGATCCTCGAGATATCCATCCTGACGCAAGTCGGAATTGAAATTGTATGGCCCACGCTCACTCGGATAAAAAGCCAAATCCAGGATAGGAAGGTTGGTGTTAATGACTTCCAGATCCCTGTTCTGAAAGATTTCCTGGATTTGTATCGGCCTTACGTAATGATATTTGCGGTCTTCCTGGGTAATGTTGGTCAGGCCTTGCGTTTCCGGTTTCGCGGTAGAACACATTGTCGATGATATACCAGGACATCTTAGCCCTTCGATATCCGAGTTTCAGATCGTTGTTCAGGGCGGCACCGGAGGTGAAGCGGTTATCATCGGTTGTTGGAGTATTGGCTATTTTCCAGTTGATAATATTGTTGCCAAGGCTGAAAGGTGTCGCGGTTGATTCAAAATCATCGATATAGGAGGTCTCATCACCATTTACATAGTTGGACGTGCCCGGCAGCAATTGAGCTACTTCGGCATTGAAGGTAATGGTGGATGGCACTTTCGTTTGAATCAACGGAATAGCGTCAGCGATCTTGGTGAGTAACCTGGATTCTTTAGTAATATTTACATCAAACCCATATTGCATGTTTCTGGTGGGCTCATTGCCAATGCTTACCCTTGAAATGAGCGGCCGTTCATTGAGGTATAGGAACGTTCCACCAAAGTTGATGTCCTTGCTTAGCTTGTAGTCCAGCCGGGTACCGATCAAACTTCGCGATTGAAAATTGAATGGATCGGCCTTTTCGAAACCCACTTTGATTGGCTTGCCGGAATTTAACACGGCTTCGTTTATCACGGTGACCCGTCCTGTCGTATAGTCCACGTTGTAATCCTGCCCTTCGATCAGTGGAATGCCACCGGCAGTGACTTTCACGGAATTTTCCGAGACATTAATACCCGGCAACACTATTTCCGCGGACGATCCAGCCTGCATTCGGCCATTGAGGAAAAACTTATTTTTCCCTACCTCCAGTTCGGCTTCTGCTTTGGTGGTTCGGTACAAAGTGTCGTAAACGTATTTGGCGATGAGGTTCTGTTCCGTATTTGGGTCGAAATAGGATTTCAGTTTGCTGCCAAAAGGCTCCAGCACAGGAAACATGATGAGCCCGGACTCTTCGAAAACAGTGATCTGCCGCACATAATCAAACACGCCGTCGGGTTGTGGATCGTTATTGGAATTGAGGCGGTCGAGATTGAAAAGCCGCACAAGAGGAATGTCCTTCGTCCGCTTTCCTTCCGGCAAACTGGGATTATCCACACCAGATTTATCGTCTCTGTAAATCACTCTCAGTTGAAAGCCTTCCGGCGCTAACTGTGCAGCGTTGAGACTATACACGTTTTTCATCATCAGATCCCAGGTAGGCACCTTCACATCGATCTTGCTTGGACGAAGTAACTTCAGGTAAATGGCCTCACCGTCGGTCCGGTTTTGGTAGTCTTCAGTAAGTTCACCCACTTTAAAAACCTGCCCGTTGTAAGTATATTCAAACGCCACCGCCAGTACCTCATCGTTCTGTAGTTTCCTTAAAAGCGTAAGTTGGCCCAGTTGGCGGTTCAATGTATACTCTCTTTCGTCCAGCTTCCGTGCCGCAGTAACGCTCTCATAGTCGGTGCCTTTGTTGAAATTGAACTCATTTTTCAGGATATCCGGTGCGTTGTCGGTGTTCCTGATGCCAGGATTATTATTGAGCGAAGCATAAAGGCTGTTGGCGTCGTTGCGGGTGGCGCCACCCTTGCCAGGCGCTACAAGAGGATTATCCTTTTGATAAATAACGGTGCCTTCTCCAAGATCCATGTATGCGATGAAGTTACGGAGCCGCTCGGTGTTATTTTGCCGGTTAATGACGTAAATCTCCACTCTGGTGATATTGACGCCGGAAATAATCTGCGGAGTGCTTTTGAGCCAGGTTTCAAAATTATTCCTGAAAAAATGACCCAGAAAATAGTGCCTGTTTTCTTCATAGTCCGAAGCGCGTATTTCAAATTTTCTTCCCTGGCCACCATCCGTACCGCCATTGATTTCCAATTCGTCAGCTTTTCCCCGTTGGGTCGATGCCACAGCGGTAATGTCCAGTTTTCCAAAGCGCAATAGTGTTTTTACCCCGAACAGGTTTTGCGCCCCGGTAATAAGACTATTGTTGAGTGGAAGGCTTACGTTTCCGATTTCCAGTTTTTGAATGATATCTTCCGCGAAGCCCGTATATTCTACTTTCAGGCGGTTCTGGAAGTCGAAGGAGTTGTTGTTGTCGAAGTCAGCCGTGATGCTGAGTTTTTCGCCGATTTTTCCAACCACATTCATGCTTATCTGTTGGTCAAACTCGAAACCGCCGTTTTTCTGCTGGCGAATCGGAATGGATGGGTTCTGGATGCGCTGCCATTGTCCACCGAAATCGAGCATCACAAAACCGGTGGGCCGAATATCCACAAAACTCCCACCAAAAATCCGGTCAAAAGCGGGGCTAACGTAAATGGGCGGAATGAGCCTGCGGCCGCTGACAGCGCTTTGGCCGTCGAGTCCCGAGGACATCTCTTTCCAAAACTCCTTTTTCATTTTTATACCGTCGAGCCTGTCATACTGTTCGAAATTCAGGTTGAGCGGAGTGCGATAGTAAATATCTCCAAACCGCTCGCCAATGCTATAGTTCAGACTGGTATCGACCTCAACGTCCATTTCAAGTGATGATGGATTTTTTAGAATGAGTGGCGAAGAAGCGTCTGGATAAAGTATGGAATTTCCGGGGCGGTCTTTGGGCTGATAGGTGGGTTGATTTGGATCTGCTTCTCCTTCATCGGGCACATCAGCGAGAGAATCGGCTGCCGCTTGATTTTGAGCCGGCTGTTGGGCCTTTGCATCTGTGAAGGCAAATGGAACACACAGGCATACTACAACGATCCATCTATAACAGGTTGGCAAAAAAGACAAGTGTATGCGGCCCAACACAAATTTCCAGGATTAGGTTTGTTTCAGGACAAGTTTGATGAGTTCCTCCAGCGATAAGGCGCTGCCATGTTTTGCAAGAATCTGGTCTATGGCCTTTTCAGCAATTATTTTATTTATACCCAGTGTTTGCAATGCTGAAAAGGCCTCAGCCCGAAGAGCATTGCCAGGAACTTCTGTACTCGGTTTGCTGAAACTTTCTTTTTTGATTTTATCTTTCAATTCCAGTATAATCCTTTGTGCAGTCTTGGCGCCGATTCCCTTCACTCTCTGGATAATTGCTACATTTTCATGAAGAATCGCTCGTTCCAGTTCGTCAACCGACAAGGAGGAAAGAAGCATCATTGCCGTATTTGGCCCGACGCCGCTTATAGAAATGAGATGCTGAAAAAGCGCCTTTTCTTCTTTTTCAAAGAACCCGAATAGTGTATGGCCATCTTCTTTTACATGTAAATAAGTATAGATGAGGCACGACTCAGATTCCTTCAGTTTGCTGTAGGTATGAAGCGATATACGAACATTATACCCGACGCCATTTACATCTATAACTAGAATGGCGGGGTCCTTTGTTACCAATTTACCGTTCAGATAGGCGATCATAGTCTCAGGCTGGTGTCTTGCCGACTTTAAAGGTATTTAATATTGCCTGAAGCTCCCTCATATAATCGCGCTGTGGTTGACCCGGACTGTATAAAAAAGCTTCTATATAATACAGCCGCCGTGTGGATTCATCCACCATCGCATAGCTGATGAAGGGTCCACCCATGGTGTATTTATTGATTTTCCATAAGCCCTGGAGTTTTACCGCATATAAGTCTTTGAAATTGAGCTCATCCCTGGTGACACTGAAGTATTTCGTTTCGGTGAGCAAATAGGACTCCTTGTCTTCTGGCTTATATAAAATGTAGGGTTTTGAAATCTCCGTTCTCAGCTTCAGCAGGCTGTCGAGACTAAACAACGCTTCCGACGTATAATCGACCCATGAAAGATAGATGTTCTTATCGACGTCGGACGTGAAACTTCTCAGCCAGAGAAAATTGTCGCTCTCTACAGCGATATCATATCCGAAAGGCACCTGTATGTCACAGCCGAATTTTTCTTTTATGTGGTTGGAAAGTTTTTTTTCACCACTTGCGTTGACAATCGATTTACTGATTCGGTCGGCCTCTACCTGTAAAAAGATGTTCTGGATTTTGGACTTATTTTTCTTTAAGTTTTCAACCAGTGTCATTTCCGATTTACCAAACAGGTAAAGAACGGCCTGGTCAAGCGCATATTCATCCTTTTTTGCAAACATGTAAATGGTTGAGTCATTTTCAATTTTCTCCAGCGATTCCTGGGTAAAGAGATTCCGCAGTTTCCGGTTACCCCGGCCCTTGTCATTGATTACTGAAACAACGAGTATATTTTTTTGCTTTTGAAAAAGGTTGACGAAGTTGGATGGATCGATCCGGTTGAGGTCAAACAATGATTCCGGTCTCGGCAATGTGGCAACAGGCTCTGAGAAGATATCCCTGATTTCATCACCAACTGCACCCCGCCAGGTAGCGCTATCGATCACCAGGATTATTTCACCAGTTTTTCCGGAGGCTTTTGGCAAATTTTTACTTTTTGAGGTATCGGTATCGCAAGAGGTCAAAAAGTATAAAATGACCAAGTAGAGTAAGAAGTGTTTTTTTACCATGACTAATGGAGTTGTCGGTCAGACTGTAATTTGAGTAATAAGAACGAGTTTTTAAATTTAAAATTGGCAGAGATGCACACCGCTATCCAACTACAAGTTTCTGACCCGGCTTAATTTCATTCGTCTTCAGGTTGTTCCATTCTTTAATTTGCTCAATTGATATGTTGTTGTAGGTTTTAGAAATCTGCCAGAGCGTATCACCCGGTTGTACGACATGGTATTTGGTGCCGTTGATTACAACATTTTGGGGGGTTGGCTTTGGTGTGGTGTTACTGGCCTTGTAGGATCCGGGAAGCATCCAGATATCGAGTTTTTGGCCTACCCGTATGGTATTGCTATATAAATTATTCCATTTTTTTATATCAGTCACGGAGACTTTATACTGCTCTGCAATGGTGCCGAGCACATCGCCACTGTTTACCCTATGAATAACTTTGTCTTTACCGTAGGTGCCGCCGACGGATGTTTTGGCCAGTTGTTCCAGTTCCTGTTTTCCGGACTGAGAGGCCGAGTCAAGGATAAAATCTCTGTTGAGCTGGAAGTATTCCATTTTGTCGGCAGGTATTCTCAGCGTAAAAAACTTTTTGCTTTCAGGGATCGCCTTACGTTTAATGGCGGGGTTTAAAAGTTCCAACTCATCGTTGCAAACATCTATAAGATTTGCCACAGTAGCCAGGTTAGTGAACTTTTTTACCATAATAGTGTCAGAAACCATAGCGTACTGGTAATCGCGCTCATCTATGATGAGATTATGCTCTTCTGCATAGTTAAACGAGTACACTATTGCTACAAATTGCGGAACATAACTTCGGGTTTCTCGTGGGAGATAAGGGTATATTTCCCAAAAAGTCCGTTTACCGGATCTGCGGATGGCTTTGTTTACATTTCCACCACCGCAATTATAGGCAGCGAGGGCCAGCTCCCAGTCCTTATAAATTTCATATAAGGATTTCAAATGTCTTGCAGCTGCTTCAGTGGATTTGTAGGGATCCATACGCTCATCAATATACCAGTCAGCATGAAGGCCATAGGAACGTCCGGTGTAGTAAACAAACTGCCACAAGCCGACAGCAGCCGCTCTCGATTGAGCCGTAGCCACGAGGCCCGATTCTACAATGGACAAGTACTTCAATTCGTCCGGAAGGTTATATTTGGCAAGAACTTCTTCGAATATGGGGAAGTAATATGTACTTTTCTTCAGGACCTTTTTTGTGTAATCCCTGTTTCTTACCGTAAAATAGTCGATAAAGGATTTCACCTTCGTGTTGTAGTTGAGTGGTATTTGAGTGGTAAGCGAGCTGAGTCGCTCCTCGATTTGATCGTAGGTGGCATCTGGGATGTAATCAAATGCCATTTCAAAAGTTTTAAGGGAATCTTCATCCTCTCCATCGCGGAAGGAAAAGGCTTGTGTTTCGTAACTACTGACAAAAAGTAAAAGAGCGGACAGCAGCACTCCGATCCCAAAGTCCTTCAATTTCCTGTTTACAAATTCATCCATTTTCAAAATACTCACATTTTTAAAATCTACACCCTGAAATATTGGTACATATCCAGTGATCAGGCTAAATAAGACCTGATTCTATGGAATTTCATTGGACCAAAACCTAACTGCTGTGAATAGGATACTTAATAATACGAAGAAATGACTTTTTTCTTTCAAATCCCATGCATTCTTCCTGAGAAAAGCACATAAGCACTAACAAGTCAATGATTTAGGCCTGAAAGATTATTCTGATGGTTTTGGAGGCTGTACAGCCAGTATTCGGTTGTGCAATATGCTGATAAAAAGAAAACCGGAAACCATTATTAAATGATCTCCGGTTTTATAGTCTGAAAATATCAGATTATGGTTTTTCAATGGTTTTTACGCCGTCCTCAATTTCTTGCTTGATATCAGAAGTTGCTTTTTTAAACTCCTTGATACCCTGGCCAAGTCCTTTTGCCAATTCGGGTATTTTTTTGGCCCCGAAGAATATTACTACAATGAGTAATATCAATACGATCTCAGTGCCTCCCAGATTTCCCATTATTTTTTCTCGATGTCTTTGACGCCTTCTTCAATTTCCTGCTTAATGTCAGTACTTGCTTTCTTAAATTCCTTAATGCCCTGACCCAGGCCTCGTGCCAATTCCGGGATCTTTTTAGCCCCGAAGAATATTACTACTATGAGTAAGATGAGAAACATCTCCATTGGTCCAAGGTTTCCCAAAAATGCTAATTCAAAGCCCATCGCTTTATGTATTTAATTGTTCTCTCGAAATATAGACGTCAAATTTACTACTTTATTTTCCGAATTACTACTTAATTCTTCTAAATCTACCCGCATCATTTATCTTTTTGCCAGCCAAAGTTCAGGGTCGAGTTTTTCGGTGTTTTTCCATACCTGAAACTGGACCTCCGATAATCCTTCCAGATCAGTATTTACTTCACCGATCACATCTTCTTTTCTGACTTGTTGTCCCATCTTCACGTTTACGCTTTTAAGTTTAGCATAGACAGTATAGTAAGTGCCGTGCTGCACGATCACTACATACTTGAAATCTCCCGGAACGATGGCTATTTTTTTTACGATTCCGTCAAAAACTGCTTTTACTTGCTCATTCTGCTTTGTTTGGATGTTCACACCGTCATTGGGTATTTTCACGCGTTTTAAAACAGGGTGAGGGTGTGTGCCAAATTTTTCGGAAATGAAGCCGGTGGTCACAGGCCAGGGAAGGTTTGCTTTACTTTTTTCAAAACCGGCGGCAACGTTTGCGAGATTGGCGGATGAATTGGTGGACTTTGAGCCGGTGCCAGCGGAGGATTTCTTTATTTCTTCTGCCAATAACTGAGAAATAATTCGCTCCAGCTTGTCAGCCTCACTTTGCTTCTTCTTCAGGTCTTTGAGTAATTGTTGCTCCTCTTTTTTCAGGCTTTCCAGTACCTTTGCCTGATGTGCCAAAAGGTTGCTCAGTTTATCTTTCTCCTTAAGTTGGCTGGAAAGCAGCGCCCGCTTCTCGTTTTTAGTGTTTTCCAGCATATTCATTTCAGCCGCTATTTCAACTTTTACTTCCTCAATGAGTTTTACCTGGTTTTTTCGTTCTGCGGAGTATTGCTCCATGTATTTATACCTCATATAGAACTGGCTGAGATTTTTCGAAGCAAACAAATACGAAAGCTTGCTGAACCCATAATCAGTTTTATTCAAGGTGTAAATGAGTTCGCCGTATTCTTTTTTTAAGTTTTCGAGATCATTGTTCAAGGCCGCAATTACCTGGTTGTCCTCTTCGATTTGATCGTCGAGCAGACTGATTTCATTGTTGAAGGTGGATATTAACTTATTTTGGGATGAGATATTTTGATTGAGCACGTTTAGTTGGCCCAAACTCGCTTTTTTCTGAACCGAGGTCTGGGAGAGGATTTGTTCGGTTTCCTTTATATCTTTTTGTAAGGTTATTTTTTGTTTTTCAAGCTGACTTTTATTTTTTTGGGCATGGGACTCCGAACAAAAAAGTATTAGAAATCCAATAAGTACCAGCCCTAAATTTCTATTTGAAAACTTCATATTTGTCAGGCACATTAAAAGGAAACTTCAACGGCTTATCCGAAATCTCCGCTTTGTTGTGTTGCAGATTGACGCTTGTGACGAGTGGGCCTTTTTTGGCCTTATAGGTGATGTTCATCAGGCATATTTTACCAAAGAGGAATTCGTTGAGCTGTTTGAAATCGCTGTATTTCAATGTCATAAAATTGCTTGTTTCAGCTTCATTGATAAGCATTGTTTCAATCTTGCGATTTTCCAGAAGTATAAAAGTCTGGAGGTCAAGCGGGCCCGATTTCTGTTTCACGAGAAAGTAATTCCCATCCTTTGCCACCTTGGAATTCTCATCCAGTGGCACAGCAAGGTTGCCCAAAAGGATTGATTGAATGAGGTTGTAATCAACTCTAAAATTGAAATACCGGCTGATTTCCTCGAAATTGAAGATATAATATTCCTTGTCCAGCTTGTTCATAACCAGGGCGGTATCCTTATTGATCAAGATTCGGGAAGCTTCAATACCAGCGCCTGGAGAAAGTGATATCCAGATGAGTGAATCCTTGCAAATGCGGATACTGGCTGTTCCGTTTACTTGTTTTTCTCCCTCCGCATAATTAACCTTTGTTTTTGTCTGCAGATAATGGAAGTCAATTTCTTCGACGTTTACATCGGAAATTTTAGGTGATTTAAAACCAATCAGGTCTTTTTTGCATGAGGAAAACAGGATGGTAATCCCAAGGAGCAAGATCAGCGGAGGTTTGCTATTCATAGAGTTTTCGGTCAGCAATTTTTTTGTCAATCAATTCGGAGGTCTCGTCCATTCCTTTGGCTATTTGCCATTGCTTCACTGCGAGGTCCACGTTGCCAAGTTTGAATAATATATCTCCGTAATGTTCGATGACTGTACCGCTGATATCCGGACCGGCAATGGCTTTTTCGATATACGTTTTGGCTTCTTCAAGTTCACCGCGAACATAGAGCACCCAGGCATGTGTATCCAGATAGGTGGTATTATCAGGGTTTTTCAGGATAAGCTTGGTTGACATCTTTTTGGCCAGGTCGAGCTTTTCTTTTCGAAGCGAAAGGAAGTAGCTATAATTGTTCAATACATGGTCGTTTTCAGGATCGAAAGCCAAAGCTGCTTCATAAGATTCGTCGGACTTGCTGTATTGCTTCAGATTATTATAGGTGTCGCCCAATTGTGCATTAAAAAACGACTGGAGTTCCTTATTATTTCCTGAGAGCTTTTTGCCTTGCTCCAATATTTCTGAGGCAGATTCATAATCTTTCTTCATCAGATAGGCTGTGCCGAGAAACCAGCAGATACCGCTCTGGTTTGGGAATAACTCCAGCGCCTTTTCGCCGGTTATAACCGCCTGGTCGGTATTTTCGAGTTTTAATTCGAGCTGCAGCGCGCTTTGCCAGGTATTGTAATTTTTCGACCCCAGGTCGATGGCTTTTTTATAGCTTTCCATGGCGAGGCTATCGTTGCTGATTCTCATATAGTAGTCACCACCAATCTCGTATGAGCGGGCATCTTCAGGATGGGCGGCAGTCACCTTGGCCACCAGGTCTGCACACAGGCTCTCAATATCTGCATTTGGGAGCTGCTGAATGTAGGTAGCGAGCACCTGAATTTTTGGCTGAATATCCAGATCGGGTTGAGCAAATGCTTTATTCAGATAGATATTGGATTTTTCGACCTCACCACGCTTTCTATACAAATCAGCGAGCATGAGTAGTGCCCGAGGATTGCCGGGGTCTTTGGCGATGACCGCTTCAAGATACGGGATCGCTTTTTCGGGTTGGTTATTGGATATGAATATTTCGGCCAGCATAAGGGTGTACCTGGGCTCACTTGGATATGCATCAATGAGTTTTTGGCCCTCTGATATCGCCATGTCCAGGTTGCTTTGTTTTAAATATAGTTTTTGCTTTTGGGCAATTACCTGTTCGTTTATTCCGAATTTTTCTTCGATCAAATCGTATGTTTTGAGCGCCTGGGTGTAGTCTTCCTGATAAATGTACACTGCAGCGAGTTCAAAAAGGTATTCGTCGGTTTTCTTGCATTTCCGAATCATCGTTTCATACGCTGTGGCGGCATCTTTAAAATTCGACTGACTTGTATATACATTGGCAAGTTCTAAATAGAAAAATTTGTTTGTTTCGTCCAGCGAAATTGCCTTTTGCAGATAAAGAATTGACTTATCAGGTTCGTTGCCTTTCTCATAAATCTGGGCTATTCGGAAGTTGGCTGTGGCATTTGACGGGTCGGTTTCAATCGCTTTTTGATATAGCACAAAAGCCTTGGCATAATCATCGATAAGGAAATACTTCTCTGCCTCCGTGTGATACATCTCTGCTTTCCATTTAGCATCCTGACCAACAGGTTGCGTAGCTTCTACGGTCTGACTTGCTTTTTGAGATTTTTTCTTCTTTTGGGCAAGAACATCACTGGTGCCAGCCAGATTGATGGTCAGAACCAGAAGGCCAATGAAAAATATGGTATTTTTTTGTCGCATCAGTGGGTATTAGAACTGGGTAATGGTATTATAATCTCCTACACTCAGGTCGGTTGCTTTACCTTCAAATGTAACAAAATTACCCAGCATGGAGTTTGCAAGATTTGCATTTTTTATCTGGCTATCTTTCTGAATTATAGAATTTTGAATCCTCGACTCACTTATTTTTGAATTATCACCGACGGAAACGTAGGGTCCAATGACAGCGTTTTCAATTTCTACATTTTCCCCAAGGAATACAGGCTCTATCATTACTGAATTAAGTGTTCGAGCGGTTGGGCTTATGATCCTTTTTTCTTTCATGAAATTGAAATAGGAGCGGTGTGTTTCTACAGTTGCCTGCTTATTTCCACAATCAAGCCAGTCGTCTACTTGTCCAGGAACGAATTTCAAGCCTTTTTCTTTTAGTGTGTCAAGGACTCGTGTGAGTTGGTATTCGCCGCCATCTTTAATTTTATTATCCATCAGCACCTTTATTTCATTCCGGAGATTTTCTCCGTTTTTAAAATAATAAATCCCGATGATTGCCAGATTTGAAACAAAGTGTTTTGGCTTTTCTACAAAATCCGTGATTTCTCCCGAATCGTTGAGCTTCACTACTCCAAAAGCCGATGGATCTTCTACCCGGTGAACCCAAATAATGCCATCCTGGCTGGAGTCCAGTTTGAAATTGGCTTTGAACAGGGTATCTGCAAAAGCGACAATTGTTTTACCGTTCATCAGCTCCGCAGCGCAATAAATGGCATGAGCAGTACCTAAAGGTTCATCCTGGTAATATAAATGCCCCGTTGCACCAAGCTTGCTTGCAATCGCCAGCAGCTCTTTTTCTACTTCCACATCGAAGTTCTTTCCTATGACAAATCCAATGTTATCCACTTTCTCTGCGCACACTTCCACGATATCATGAACAAGCCAATACACGATCGGTTTGCCTACAATGGGGATCAGTGGTTTGGGAGTGGTAAGGGTATGAGGTCTCAGGCGTTTCCCCATGCCTGCCATAGGAATGATTATATTCATTGAATTTTTCTATCGTACAATTTGTGGAGCTACCGGTGATTTCAAGGCCACAAAAGTAACGCTTAATTTTTATTTATTCGTATCTTTTTCTTTCACCAACAACGAGAGCCGCCAAAAACAAAAGTATAGGTATTTCCCTGAGAAGCTGGGTTATAATCCAGGAAGATGTCGTGATATGCCAGCCGGCAACAAGCAATAAAGTGCAGAGAAACAGGTAGTTTGCCACCCTTTTTATATCATAATGAATGGGGTAATATTTTTGCCCGACCAGGTAAGTTACTACACACATAAAGAGGTAAACTACCAGCGTGGTTATGGCGCTGCCCAGATACCCATACACCGGAATGAGTAGTAGGTTGAGCACGATGGTAACAACAGCCGCCATAACGGTAATGATCGTTCCGTAAATAGTTTTGTCCTGGATTTTAAACCAAATGGATAAATTGTAAAATAGCCCAAGAAACAGGCTCCCCATAAGCAGAAGCGGCACAATATGCAGGCCCGTCCAGTATAATTCGTCCTGAAGAACGAATCGCTTGATTGTCTCAAGATTCAGACTGATGCCTATCACTGCCAGCATCCCGAAAAGGGCGAAGTAATAAAATATATCGGCATAGGTTTTCTTTGCATCCTTTGACTGTGACTCTTTGAATAGAAAAGGGCTCAGCGGCAAATCGAAATGCCTGGATGGCCAGAGCCATGATCATACTGAGTTTATAACATGCGCCAAATATGCCAAGCGCTTCCTGATTGCTGATGCCTTCATAAAAGCCATCAGGAAGGATCTTTTTGAGCATCATTCTCGAAAACATCTCGTTGAAGTTACCGGCGAGCTGGGCGAGCAGAAGCGGAAAGGCATAAACAAGCATTGGGTATAGTAGGGAAAAGTTGAGTTTTAGACGGCTTTTTTTCAGCAGATCGAACATGAGGGGAACGTAACACAGATTGGCTATGAGGTTGGCGATAAAGACATACTCTACATTGAATTCGGGATTGTAAACGTGGCTGATCAATTCCTTCATGTCGGGAAGAAAATTCCCAAGCCAAATGTTTTTACAGAAATAAAGGAAAAACAGGTTCAGCCCAAGGTTTATGGAAATGTTAACCAACTTCAGCGAAGCGAATCTTAGGGCTTTGCCTTCATACCTGAGTCGTACAAAAGGAATGGCAATAATGGCATCCACGGCAAGTATTGCTGCCAGCCAATAGATAAAGCGCTCCTGGCCCGGAAACTCCAGCCACCCAACAATCGGAGTCGCAAATAGCACCAGCAGTGCACTTAACACCAGCGAAGTGATTAAGATGGAGGAAAAAATGCTGTCATATATAGAACTCTCGGAATTTTCTGACTTCGAAGTGAAGCGGAAATAAGCCGTTTCCATGCCGTACAGAAAAAGTACGTTGAAAACAGCTACATAAGAATACAGCTCAGTCACCATGCCGTACTCGTCCACGCGGAGGATAGCCGCGGAAGTGTAGAACGGCACCAGCAGAAAATTGATGGTCTTTCCAACAATGCTGCTTAGGCCGTAGATGGCTGTTTCGCCCGCGAGTTTTTTAAATTTCCCCATAATTAGGATGATCGTGGATTTGTTTTAAACCGCAAATAATCCATGGCTCAGGTACGTTTTTTCAGTATTCAAAATGATCATTTGGGGCAAATATAACAGTGTAACCAAAAGAATGTGTTAAAGCCCAAAATGGATTTTTATTTCCGTGTTTTATTGCCCTTATTTGCACCCGTTTTCTATATAAGTATAATTTTTCATTAAAATATCAACAAAACAATGTCGTATCTCTTTACTTCAGAATCCGTATCAGAGGGACATCCCGATAAGGTTTCAGATCAGATTTCAGATGCTATTCTCGATCATTTGATCGCGGCAGACCCTAACTCAAAAGTAGCTGTGGAGACGCTTGTCACCACCGGGCTCACGGTCATTAGTGGTGAGGTCAAAACCCAGTCTTATATTGACGTGCAGCAGGTGGCTCGCCAGACAATCGCCAAAATCGGATATACCAAAGGTGAGTATATGTTTGACGCACATTCATGCGGGGTCATCTCAACGCTCCACGAACAATCACCAGATATAAATCAGGGTGTTGAACGCGGTGATGAAATGGAGCAGGGTGCCGGAGATCAGGGAATGATGTTTGGCTACGCAACCAACGAAACTGAGAATTTCATGCCACTGCCGCTGGATCTTTCACATAAAATTCTGATCGAACTGGCTGCCATTCGTCGTGAAGGCAAGGTGATGACCTATCTCCGCCCGGATGCTAAATCCCAGGTGACTATTGAATACGATGATAACAATAAGCCTAAGAAAGTTGATACAATAGTCGTTTCGACCCAGCATGATGATTTAGATGAAGAAAAAGCGATGCTGGCGAAAATTAAAAAGGATGTCATTGAAATTCTGATCCCACGGGTAAAAGCAACACTCCGCCCGCAATTGCAGGCCCTATTCGGAAAGGATATTATTTACCATGTAAATCCTACCGGCAAATTTGTAATCGGTGGACCCCACGGAGATACCGGACTTACCGGAAGAAAAATCATCGTTGACACATACGGTGGAAAAGGAGCTCACGGTGGAGGAGCATTTTCCGGAAAAGATCCTTCAAAAGTGGACAGATCTGCTGCATATGCCACCAGGCATATTGCAAAAAACCTCGTAGCCGCAGGTGTTGCTGATGAGGTTCTGGTGCAGGTTTCCTATGCAATTGGCGTTGCAAAGCCGATGGGTATTTATGTGAATACATACGGAACAGCGAAGGTGAAAAAATCCGACAGTGAGATAGCCAAAGTAGTAGAAGGCATCTTCGATATGAGACCGGCAGCCATCATTAACAGGTTGAAATTGAAAGAGCCTATCTATTCTACGACTGCAGCATATGGGCATATGGGCCGTACACCTGAAATTGTTGAATACGCTTTCCAGGTGAATGGGGCAACATTGAAGAAAAAAGTGGAAACCTTCACTTGGGAAAAACTAGATTATATCGACCGCGTACAGGACGCATTTGGTTTATAACAATTGAAATAATTGGAAATGAAAAAGGGGCGAGTGCCCCTTTTCTGTTTTAAAATGCTGTGATTTTATCTTTATGTTTCATGATCTGCCTTCGTAGTGCCTCCACAGCCTGATCGGCCGCTTCTTCAAAGGATTTTGCTTTTTCCTTTGCAAAGAGCTGTTGTTTCGGAACATTCAATTTGATTTCCATGATTTTATTCTCCATGTCGTTATCCTTATCGAGTCGCAAAAAGACTTCCCCGTCAATGATCCGGTCGAAAAACTTGTCTAGTTTATCAGCCTTCTTTTGAATGAAATCGATGAGCTTTTGATCAGCGTTGAATCGGATAGAATGCATCTGTAACTTCATAATACACGGTTTTTAAATTGAAAATAATTAAGCTTTAGGATGTGCCTGGTCGAAGACATTCTTCAGTTTTCCAAGCGAATTATGAGTGTAAACCTGCGTTGCAGCAAGGCTTTGGTGTCCGAGGAGATCTTTCACTGCGTTAAGATCAGCTCCCTTTTCCAGTAAGTGGGTGGCATATGTATGTCGTAAAATGTGAGGATTTTTTTTATCAACCGATGCTCCCTGCAAATACCTCTTCACAATCCTGTTTATCATCATCGGATAACTTTGCATACCATTATTAGTTACGATCAAATATGGGCTGACGTTTCCATTAAACGTTTCATTTTTAGCATCGATGTATTTTTTTATTAATGTGCCTATCAGATGAGTTACCGGGATAATCCTATCCTTATTCCGTTTACCGGTGACTTTTATGGTCAGTCCAGCCAGATCAACCCTGTTTTCGGGTAATGTCACTAATTCGCTGAGGCGTATGCCGGCACCGTAAAGCAGTTCCACGACCAGCTGATCCCGCATCTCCGAAAAATCGTCATTAGGCCGTTCTTTTTCCAGAATGGCCTTCATGTCGGCATCCCTGACAAACTGGGGCAATCTCTTTTTTGTCTTTAGATTTAGAATCCTGGAGGACGGATTTGACGAGATGATCGATTTTTTTTGAAGAAACTTGTAGAACATCCGGATCGTGACCAGTTTCCTGTTGATGGAAACCTCATTCAATCCGCGTTCGGACAGATGAATCATCCAGCCACGCAATATTGAGTGGCTCACTTCATTCATCGGTACATCGGGGAAATTGGCCTCCAAAAATTCCTGGAATTGCCTTAAATCTGTTTTGTAGGAAATAAGCGTGTGGTTGCTGTAACGCTTTTCGTACTGTATATAGTTTAAAAATTGATTGGTCATGTTTGCATTCCAGGCATGTGCGCCCGGTCAGCTAAACATAAAGAAAAGTATGTGAAAAAGGAATTATTCTAGTAGTTTTCTTTGGCGTACATTTTCTCCTTGTAAGCGGCGCGGATTTTTTCAGTCCTGCGTTTTACAGAAGGTTTTTCAAAGAAATTCCTTCCGCGGATTTCTTTAAGAACACCGGTTTTTTCAAACTTCTTCTTAAAACGCTTGAGAGCCTTGTCGATAGATTCGTTTTCCTTAATGCTGATGATGATCATGAACTTTATTTTTCGATTCTAAATTTGGACTGCAAAAGTAGCAAGCATTTTTTTCACACGCAATAGATAGCCTGTTATTGCAAGAGAAAATCACTGGAAAGTATGGATAAAAACCAGATCATTGGAATAGATGAATGGCTTTGGAGTTTTTATATCATGCTGTAGCGTGTATTTTTGCTAAAAATATGTGGAAATGAAAATTGAAAAACCCTCCATTCCCAACGGCACTCGTGATTTTGGTCCGGCAAAAATGCTTAAACGTCAGTACATCCTGAATACCATCAGGAACGTATTTGAAAAATTCGGCTTTCAGCCCCTGGAAACACCCGCCATGGAAAATCTGTCCGTTCTCACCGGAAAATATGGCGAAGAGGGCGATCAGCTGTTGTATAAAATTCTTAATTCAGGGGATTTTATGTCAAAAGTCCAGCCGGATCAACTTACAGAAGGGAGCAAATCCGTTACATATAAGATAGCCGAAAAAGGCCTTCGCTACGATCTCACTGTACCGTTTGCCAGGTACGTGGTAATGAATCAAAATGAGATCACGTTCCCTTTCAGGCGATATCAGATCCAGCCCGTATGGCGGGCCGACAGGCCTCAGAAGGGACGATATCGTGAGTTTTATCAATGCGATGCAGACGTGGTGGGCACTGATTCGCTTCTGTGTGAAGCGGAAATAGTCCTTATGATCAATGAGGTAATGGGGCGCTTTGGACTCTCGGATTTTACCATTAAACTCAACAACCGAAAAGTCCTAACTTCCATTGCCGAAAGCATAGGCGCTACTGGAAAAGAAGCAGCTTTGTGTGTGGCTATTGACAAAATCGACAAAATTGGGGCAGAGAAAGTAAAGGAAGAACTCATGGAAAATGGTTTTTCAACAGAGGCAGTTACGAAGCTCGACCCTATATTTAGTATACGCGGCTCAAATGCACAAAAAATCCATGAGTTGGAATCGTTACTTAAGGATTCTGCGACAGGTAGTCAGGGAATTGCGGAGCTAAAGGAGCTATTTGCGTTGTTGACTAATTTTGGTTTATCTGATCATCATGTTCTGCTGGACATTACACTTGCCCGCGGACTGAGCTATTATACCGGTACTATACTCGAAGTCAAAGTAAATAATTCCACGATTTCCAGCAGTATCTCCGGCGGCGGACGCTATGATAATCTCACGGGTTTCTTTGGCCTTGAGGGCATGTCGGGCGTAGGCTTTTCCTTTGGCGTAGATCGGCTTTACGATGTTATGGAGGATCTGGAGCTTTTTCCGAAGGAAGTCCACGCAACTACAAAGGTATTATTACTCAATTTCGGACAGCAGACGTTGAGCCATGCATTGAGAATATTGTCTAAATTGAGGCAGCAGAATATTAAAAGTGAAATTTTCCCGGACGATGCCAAGATTAAGAAGCAGATGAATTATGCTAATAAGAAAGGCGTACCATATGTATTGATCATCGGAGAAAATGAAATTACCGAAGGGAAGTATCAGTTAAAGAATATGGAAACAGGAGAGCAATCAGCGCTGGACTTTGAAGGAATTTTAGCTATTCTCAAAGCCTGAAAGCATTTTAGTTACATTTTTCGCCACGGATAGCATTAATAATTAATTTTGAGGAGATTCGTTTACACCAATATCTGAGATATTAAGTTTTGTCTGATTTACTAAAGAACTTCATTGCGGTTAGCTTTCATCCTTGGGAATATCTCAAATATCCATGGGCAATCGGCTGAATTCACAATAAATTCAGCTATCGCCTGCAATCCTTTTACCGTTGTCGTTACAGATCTATCGGGCGTGCCGACTAAGCTCGCAAAATGTGAATTACGATTATGGCGATGGTAGTCCCCTCGATACCGCGCAGGACTCATAGTTATATTCACAGCCAGGCATTTACAGGATTATTCAAACCGTAGCAAATGCCAATCCGCGTCAGGATACTGCTTTTGTGGAGGTAATTGATCAATATCCGCCTGAGTTTTTTCTCTTTACTTGCAAAGGCACCAGCGGTTCGGTGTTTATACGCGATACGCTTTACGAATCATATCAAATATTGTGGGGTGATGGTAATACAGAGATTGCCGGAGCATATTCGCTGGTTACCGCATAATTATGGTGTGGTGAGCAGTTTTGATGTTACCGTAAAAGGATTAATAAACGGCACACAATTACCAACAGACAACTCGAATCTCAATTGCCTGGCAACAACTAAGCGCCTGAACATGATTGTCGATCTGCAGCCGGCAATCCTGAATAGCATCGAGGTCACTAATATTGATAACACGGATGGTAATCTCTTATTAAATTACACCTTGTTCCCGGACAACAATTATCTCATCGAAATACGAGAGGAAGGCCTCCCTGGATTTGTTGTGATTGATACCATCAACAGATCGTTGAATCCGACATCCTATAACATCCGCAATCTGAACACGCGCGACAAGTATTATAATGTCAGCATCACGGCCTTTGATCCATGTGATGGTGAAAGGCGGCAATCCAATATCGGGAGTAGCATACGTCTTGTAGTTAATGCAGAAAATAGACAGAACAGTATTTTATGGGAAGCCACATCTTCGGATTTTCAACAGTATCGTGTAGTGAAAGATGGAGCGGTGGTTTCGGTGATAAATATTCAGAATCAGAAGCAATATGTCGATACCCAGGTTGTCTGTGGCGGTGAATACACCTATCAGACAATCTTAAGGGAAAACGGTGGATTTGGTAGTATTTCAGGTACTCTTGGTATTACAGCAATTTCTACGGATGTGCCGGATGCAATTACTGACATTTCGGCAAGTGTGGAAGGCAGCAGTATTTCGTTGACCTGGCCGGCGCCGACAACATTCCTGGCCGATTCCTATCTTATATCAAGGTCTTTGAACGGAGTGAATTATGAGGTAATCGATACACTGACAACAGAAGTATATCTTGATGAAAATTTGTTGACACAGTCGAACAGTTACTATTATGAAGTAAGCTACTTCGACGCTTGTGGAAATTTGTCAGATGAAAGCCTGGTGGCGCAGTCGATCTTATTAACCGCGTCACCGGATCAGACTATAAACTGGAGCGCTTATACAGGCTGGAGCAATGGCGTTATGGAGTATATCCTTGAGAAGTATGATGAAAATGGGCAATTAATCCAGCAGATTCCAATGGGTACTGCAGCGAGTTATCAGGAAATTGCTGATAATCCATATCAGTTTATTCAATATCGGGTGACTGCCGTTCCTGCGAATGCTTCTCTGAGCCAGGTTTATTCCAATGTCATTGATGTCATCTACCGATCGAAGGTCGCATTTCCGAATGCCTTTTCACCAAACGACGATGGAGAAAACGATGTTTTCAACTTTAAAAGCCGTTACATTACGGAAGTCATCATGAAAATATATAACCGATGGGGTGAACTCGTCTTTCAAACGACGGATGTCGATAGAGGCTGGGATGGAAACATCAATGGAAAACCAGCCCCTTTGGGAACATATATACATTATACCCAGTTAACAGACGATATGGGCGTCACATTTATAAAATCAGGAGAAGTAGTTTTAATTAGATAAATAAGCGATATGGATATTACGAATATGTTTGGGAAGATCAAGGAGATGCAGACAAAACTGAAAGAGGTGCAGGAAAACCTCGACCGCATCACCGCGGAAGGTGAGTCTGGTGGCGGTATGGTAAAAGCATTGGTAAACGGTCGCAAAAAAGTCATTAAAATAGATATTGAGGAATCCCTGCTATCTCCCGATGATAAAACGATGCTTCAGGATTTGGTCGTAGCCGCCATAAACGTTGCGCTGCAAAATGTGGAGGTAAAATCCAACGAGGAGATACAAAAGACTACGCAGGGGATTATTCCAAACATACCGGGTTTTGACCTGAGCAAAATGATGTAATGGCCACCGTTTCAGTTGTCATCCTCAATTTTAATGGAAAGCATTTCTTAGAAAAATTTTTGCCCGGGGTTATTCAATTCAGTCCCGGACATGAAATTGTTGTCGCCGACAATCATTCATCCGATGGCTCCATTACTTACCTGAAAACGGCCTTTCCACAAGTACGGATCATTCAATTCCAGGAGAATCTGGGCTTTTGTCAGGGCTACAACAAGGCACTTCAGCAGATTGAATCTGACTACTTCGTGATTCTGAACTCAGACATTGAGGTGACTGATCAGTGGCTCGATCCCATACTGGGCTTGTTGGAATCCGACCCAAAAATTGCCGCAGTCCAGCCAAAACTTCTCGACTACCACCGTCGCGATAAGTTCGAATACGCCGGTGGGGCTGGTGGATTCATGGATAAATTTGGATATCCGTTCTGCCGTGGCAGGCTTTTCAATTCCATAGAAATGGATTATGGCCAGTACGATGATACCAGGGAAGTTTTCTGGGCAACAGGGGCATGCCTCATTATCAGGGCTGAATTATTTAGAAAATACCATGGGTTTGATGCAGATTTTTTCGCCCATATGGAAGAAATTGATCTGTGTTGGCGCATGAAACAAGATGGATATAAAGTGATGTATTGCGGGAGATCGGTTGTTTATCATGTAGGAGGCGGAACATTGCCATCCTCCAATCCACGGAAAACCTACCTGAATTTTAGAAACAGCCTGCTTGTTCTGATTAAAAACCTTCCCGTATCAGAGTTACTGGTAAAAGTTCCTTTTCGATGGCTGATTGATTGGGTGGCCATATCAAAGTTTCTTCTGGATGGGAAATGGAGGGATGCCTGGATGATCCTTAAAGCACACTGGTATACAGCTACCCACTTTGTACATTTCATCAGAAAACGAAGCGCCGGTTTGATAAGCTTCAAGAAGCATACAGGCGTTTACAATGGTTTTTTGCTATTTCAATACTACCTTATGGGAGTTAGGAAATTTACCAATCTGAGATTTTAATTGTCGTTAACATAACCAAAGACTACCACTTTTACGCATATACTTTCTCAAGTTCATGATCCAGGCCAAACCCAGGTATAGAATGACCGGTGATCCGAATGTCAGAAATGAAGCATATATAAAAAAAATCCTAATACTTGAAAGAGGTATTTCCAATTTTTCACCCAATCTTGTACATACTCCAAAGGTTTGGGATTCCAAAAATTTTTGAATTCTTTTCATTTTTAAAGTACTTAAGGCAAAGAGTTACTTATTGATATTCAGAATGTAAAAATACATTCTTTTTTAGACGTTATGTTGGAATAATTAAAATATAAGAATATTTTTGCCCAAAGCTAATTTTTAAAATCAAATCGTAATACAGATGAAAAAGTTTATCTACGCCCTATTCGCAATAGGAATACTGACTTTTTATGGCTGCGCCATGAATCAAATGATGAAGATGGCCAAAAGAACAACAACTTGCCGTTGCTCCCGACCCACTTGAAGTTCATGCTGACAAAGTGAATTTTGAAGTTTCAGCAGTTCTTCCAGTGAAGATGCTCAAGCCAAATCTTACTTACTCAGTGCAAGTTGCATATGAATATGCAGGAAAAGAAAACAAGTTTGACGAAATCAAATTTGTCTCCAATGAATATCCTAACAGGGATACACAACAACCAAAGGTCGCCCAGACATTTGAAATGCCTTATAACTCAGAAATGGATAAGGGCACACTCACCATGCAGGGATTGGGTACCAATGATAAGAATGGCAAGAAAAAAGGCCCAACCGATAAAATTGAAATCGCTAAAGGACTTATTACTACCTCAAAACTTGTTAAGCCGTCTTATTCAGGCGCTTTTGTGAGCTATGATTATAAAGACGAAACTGTTGGTGGATGGACTCCTGATGATGAACTCGAACCAACCAACGTTGACTTCTTCTTCCTCAAGGGTAGCTCAGTACTCAGGCCGTCAGAAAAAACAAGTGATAGAGGCAAATTCTTCCAGGCATTTATTGCTGAGAAAAACGTTACCAGAACAGTAACTATCACGGGTACTCACTCACCAGAAGGTACAGAAAGGATCAACACCAATTTGTCAAAAGAAAGAGCTGAAATCATTGAGGCATATTACCGTGAAATGATGGCAAAATATGACTACAAAGGCATTGCCGATGAGATCAAATTTGTACTGAAACCAATAATTCTTGACTGGACAGGATTCAAAGCTGCTTTGGAAAAATATGATGGTATAGATCAGGCTGCGAAAGGTGAGATTTTGAATATTGTGAATGGTTCAGGTTCATTTGAAGATAAAGAAGACAATCTTCAGAAACTCACCTCCTATAAGAAAGTCGTAAATGATATTTATCCAGGACTCAGGACTGCTAAAACTGAGATATTAACGGTTATCGAAAAGAGAAGCGCTGCAGAAATATCAACATTAGCAAAGCAAATCGTTGAAGGCACAATTCCCGCAACCACTCTTTCTTATGGTGAGTTGGCCTATGCTGCCTATTTGACACCATCACTTTCTGAGAAAGCGGCTATCTACGAAGCAACAGTTAAAGCATATGACAACTGGGCAGCTCATAACAATCTCGGCGCAGTCTATCTTAGCATGGCTGCTACCGGCGAAGGAGATGCAACAGTAAATGCTGAAAAAGCAGCAACTCAATTCGAGATTTCACTCAATAAGAAAAACAATGCATACGCAAAAGGAAATCTCGGTGGTGCTGAGTTGATGCAAGGCAATGCAGAAAAAGCCTACGCATCCATCAATGACGCTATTGCAATGAACCCTCCATCGAAAGTTGCTTATGGATTCAACGGAACGAAAGGATCAATTGAAATCATGATGGCAAAATATACAGATGCTGTGAAGTCATTGTCAAGTGCTGAAGAAACCTCAGACAACCTATTCAACAAAGGTCTGGCTCAGGTTCTTGCCAAAGATTATCAGAATGCCCTCGTTACCTTCAATGAGTTAAAAGGCAAAGACAGCGATTACGCCATGGCTTCTTATGGAGCAGCAATTGCTAATGCAAGACTCAAGAAAACTGACGATGCTGTTAGCGCTGTATCAGCTGCAATCACCGCTGATCCCGCACTTAAAGCGAAAATGGCCAGTGACCTTGAGTTCAGCGCAATGGCCAGCGACAGCAAATTTATCAATGCAGTAAAATAAACGATCTAACATCCAACAACTTAAAACCCTCTCAACCGAGAGGGTTTTTTTTTGAAATCAAAATGCCACAACTTTTTGTTATAGGCAATTATATATATTTTTGCGAACCAAAAACAAAGCTATAATGGTTGAGAAACAGTTCAGGGAAGTTATCAAAGACGCGATGTCTGAGGAAATGCGTCGTGATCCGAATGTATTTTTGATGGGTGAAGAAGTGGCCCAATACAATGGGGCGTATAAAGCCAGTCAGGGCATGTTGGATGAATTTGGCCCGGACCGAGTCCTTGATACACCTATTTCGGAACTTGGTTTTGCCGGCCTCGGTGTTGGCGCCGCCATGAATGGATTACGACCAATTATTGAATTCATGACCTTTAATTTTTCTCTCGTGGCAATTGATCAAATCATCAACGCTGCAGCCAAGATAAAATCCATGTCCGGAGGTCAGTTTAATGTTCCAATCGTTTTCAGGGGACCAACCGGAAATGCCGGTCAGCTTGGCGCTCAGCATTCGCAAAACTTCGAAAACTGGTATGCAAATACTCCCGGACTCAAAGTTGTTATTCCCTCCAATCCATATGATGCAAAAGGATTATTGAAATCTGCCATTAGAGATGACGATCCGGTGATTTTTATGGAGTCTGAATTGATGTATGGCGACAGGGCGATGATACCAGAAGACGAGTACCTGATTCCTATTGGTGAAGCAAATATAGTAAAGGAAGGTAAAGACGTCACCTTGGTGTCTTTTGGTAAAATGATGAAAATCGCCAACCAAGCAGCAGACGAATTGGCGAAGGAAAACATTGCTGTTGAAGTGATTGATCTTCGCACCGTTAGACCGCTGGATTATAAGGCGATTGTCGATTCTGTGAAGAAAACGAACAGACTCGTAGTGGTGGAAGAAGCCTGGCCCATGGCCTCGATTTCTGCCGATATTTCACATCATGTACAACGACATGCATTCGACTACCTCGATGCTCCTGTAATGCGCGTAAACTGCATGGATGTACCTTTGGCTTACGCACCTACCCTGGTCGAAGCATCTCTTCCCAACGTGAAGCGAACGCTGGAAGCAATTAAATCAGTGCTTTATACCTGATCGGGCCAGGCGCAAATTGATTCAAGATAAGCCGCTGAACCATCGCGTAGCCAGCCATCAAGCTGTGCCACTTCCTTGAGTTGTTGTCCCCTGAGGCGTGGTACAGCTACATACTTGCACTGAAGTTCTGATAAAGCGGTAACATCTCCCCATAATTTTTCAAACTGAGCCACAGGATAAATGTCTTCCTGGCCTTTTCCCCATCTTTTTTTAACATTTTTGATGGTAATGTAAGAGGGCATTCGACGGGCCATATTCCGCACTTCATCTTTTACTAATGATTGATCTGCAATTTTCTCCCGGTTCAGGTTAAATGATGCGAGTAACAAATCAATATCGATCCACATCGTACTCGTATTGTAATAGCTAAGGTCAAACTCGATTTTTTCGTCAGGCAAGGCAAGACCTTCAACAAGACGAACTTTGCCGTTCACATTGGCAAGGCCACCGCCTTTATCATCCAGATTTCTGGAAATGACTTCCGTAGTAATAGCCGCTCCATTGTCGATGTGCAAGCCAAGCAAAACCGGATCGGCATTGGCGCCAAGCGTATCTATGTTATGCACCAGCAGGTATTTTAATTCACGATGATTGGTCAGCATGGTAGCAAGTGTACCGTTGAGCAGCATATTGGGCACTTCATACCAGTGCCCGACTGGGTGTACACATTGATGAGGAACATTATCCGTATAGTCCGTTCCTTCACCTGTCTGTTCCGCCCAATTGATCAGGGCGTTCTGGAGGGACTCACGCATTTTCTGTTGCTGTTCGTCGAGAAGCTGTTGAGGCATTTCTTCCCATTCAAAACGCAAGTCGCGAGCCATTGGCACAAACCTTAAACCGATGGTCTTCCCTTCTGAAATATAAACCGGTCCCGGAAAGTCATAGTATTTCCTTCTGTCAAAACTGTTTTTAATTGCCTTGTCGGTAAGGTAGGAAGTCGTAAAAACATGAGGAATCCATGAATCGCATTCCATGGATATTTTGCTATTTTTTGCAAGATGTGTTTCTAAGAAATTCCGGTGTTTCCCCTGGATTTTAGCGTAAGGGGTCAATGATTTCACAACACCGGCTCCTTTTGTCCATCGGCTGCCGGCACCGCCGGCTAAAGAGATAATAGCTAACTGACCGGATTTTATGGCTTTTTGACCAATTGAATAGTATCTGTCTGATTGAGTCGTTTGCAGATTAATGACGTCATTCGATGACACGTCAGTGATTTTATCGTTGACCGGCAAACGGTTTTGTGATAGCCCAACACGACCATTTTTTAGATCCGCTTTTATTTGATTGTGGAAAACCGGATCAAACCCATGCGTTTCCAGCAATTGGTGAAGCGAGTGCTCATGACTTTTGGCAGATTGCGCCTGCGGTATCATCCTGTCAAACAAGGTGGCTACAAATGATGCATACTCTGTCTTTGTCTTGCAGGCTACACCTAATTGCTCCAGTTCTTGTCTGGTGCTTATGGGTATTTTCTGCATTTCATTTTTCAAAATCTGCGGTACCCTTATCGCATAGTAGCCGGTTGGCAACAGGGCTTCTCCGGCCTGATGCAAAGATGCAATGGTTCCGGATTCGTTGATGGCAAATTCATAGACAACCGGATCCATTGCAAAAGGAACTGAATCTTCAAGTTCCTTTTTCAAGGCGAGCATTAGTGTCTTCAGAAATACTTGGCCTTCAGCTTTTTTTTCAGGTTTGAAAATAAATCCCATTCCACCACCCGCCATGCCGCCCAGCATCCAGAAACCCCAGAAATCTTCGCCAAATTTTTCTGTCACTCCTGAAATAAGTAGTTCAGTATATAAATTGGTAGCCCAGGGTATAATAGATTGTATAGGCCCATAAAAGTTCTTTTGGGTAAATTCGCCAAGACCCTTGATGTCCCCTTTTTTGAGCTTTTCAACCAGAATATCATAGATTTTTATGGCTTCCTGCCTCGATTCCCATTCTCTTCCTGACCTCAGGAGATATTTTTCAGTGACCATTTCAAGTATAGGTCCAACATCCTGAGCCATTCCGCCATGCACCAGAACGAGAGAGTCCTGAAGTTTCTTTCTGGTGGATTCGCCCACTGCGTCATACTCCAAGATGGTATGATTTGGCAATAATCTTCCTTTGCTAATAGTGAATTCCGGGTCAGCTTCACCGGCAACAACACCCTGGATCAGCTTTATTCCAGGCCAAACACCGCCCGAATCCTGCCAACCGCCTCCGGAGCCACCAAGCCACTCGCCAAGTATAGCACGTGCGGCTACGAGTCTCCTTTCATCTTCTGTAAGTTGCCCACTCATCGACTTTGTCTGGTCCGAGGCTCGCATACAAATAGCAATTAGCGACGCGAGTAAATTAGTGGAAACGGCGAGTCTCGACCCTTTCGGGATTCCATTCACCTGTGAAACAAGTTCAATACCCATCCCGTGGCCGACCAGTTGGCTTAGTACCTGAGCAATTGGAATGTCAACACCCTCCATCGCCGATGGAACAAGGCCTGAAGCAATGATCGCAGCTTTTAACAATCCGAGGTAATCTTTAGCAAAATCAAAAACCTCCGAAAGTCTGGTGATATCAACTGTCGCTCCAAGATCTACGCTGGTAAGCCGAAGGACCGGCTCTTCAATGATTCTGAAGAAGGATTCCACAGGCGGTTTTGGTTTCTGATCCGCCTGGCTATCCTGAATACACAGATCGATTGAGATATTCAGAACTTTGGCACCTTCAGGATAATCCATGCCGAGGAAGAATATATCGCTCCAGCCGCTATGGCTTATGTCCATGCGCACCGGGGTAGTCTCGTGCAGTACTGGATACAGTTGTGTCTTATCTGTCCGGAACAGCTCTTTTTTTATTCGCAGAGGATGATCACTGGGATGGCCAATCCGGAACATCCATTGATTTCCCCTGATCGACCTGACGCTTCTTCGCACTTGGTCTGCGAGCGTTTGAAAAGCCAGTTTTTTATACGCTTCTGCAACCGCTGACGATAAGCCCAGACTTGGGCCGAGGCGCTTTTGTCTTTCTTTCAGGTTTTCAATGGCTTCCTCAAATCGCCTGTTCATGATGTGTTCACTCACCAAATAGGGGATCAGTGATTTTTCTGCAATTTCAGGCCTGAATGGAATATGAAACCTATGTATGGCGTAAAGGAAAAACAATGCCCTTACCTTCTCATATAAATTATCGTTGGTATGCCGAATCTCCTCAAGGGATTGACACTCCTCCAATAACTGCTCAAAGCTCATGGTGCGGCAAACTTCATCGAGCGATTGGTTTCTTATGGCACCGGATGTTGCAGTAATTATTTCAGTGAGTTTGCCCATTTCAATTACTGCTTTTTAATTCGCGAAGCGTCAATAACTCAAGTAGGTCAGTCAGAACCTGGTCCCTATCCTGTCCGGCGAGTGCCAAAGCCAATTGAGCTTTCAATAGGCCGTATTTTGTGCCGACATCATATCGCCAGTCATTTTTTTCAAAGGCGAGGTATTGTTCAGATGAAGCAAGTTCATTGAGTGTATCGGAGAGATTGAGTTTTTTCACCTCTTTTAAGGGACTGGAACTTAACCTGCAGGATTCTAAATATTACTGAAGTGAACACATGCATGCCGAAGAAGCATAAATAATGACCAGCGCGGAGACCGGGTACGAATAGCTTTTGTTCTGCTTCGGTAGGTGTGGGTTTTTCGACAACACTGCCGATTTTAAATAAATCAGACGATCCCTGAACTCTTTTTCCGCCGATCACACCGTAATTGGACATGGCGTTTTCACGGATCGGGCTTACTGAAGAAATGCTGCATTCTTCTTTTTGAGCCCGCTGTACCAATTGCCAAGCACAGCCTTTGTCGCTCTTGCTAACATAAAGATGGTCGCCAACCAGATGCAAAAACGCTTCATTGCCAATAAAGCTCTGTGCCATCAAAAGTGCATGGCCATAGCCTAACGGCTCTGACTGGGTTATAAATGTAATGTGTCTGGCATAGTCGCCGGCAATGTCACGATAGGTGTTTTCATCGCCCGGGTGCACGATTATCGCGATTTTATCAATTCCTGCGCTGAGTGTTTCTTCAACGAGGATTTCTAAAACTGACTTTTCTTTTCCGTCTTTATCGATAAGGGTTTGAAGCGGGAGTTTGCGTTGGCTGGCGCCGGCGCATGTGATAACAGCTTTTTTAATGACCATATAGTTTAATAATTAAAATTTCAGTGTACGTTAAATTAATAAATATCCAGAACATCTTTGTCGGTTCGAATAATCAAAACTACTTCACTGGAAGGCTAAATCTAAATGTGGTACCCTCCCTCCATTTACTCTCAACCCAGATTTTACCGCCGTTGATTTCAACAAATTCCTTGCACAGTATGAGTCCAAGGCCTGTACCTTTTTCTTTGCTGTTTCCTATGGAGTTGGGATTGATGTCGATCCTGAATAATTTGCTGATATCTTCCGGCTTCAGGCCGATGCCGCTATCGGCTACAGAGTATATGACATTGCCATTTTCCCTCTCCACACTTAAGGTGACATTACCACCCTGGTTGGTGAATTTTATTCCATTACTCACGAGGTTTCGGAGTACGGTTTTAATCATGTTGGCATCTGCAAAGGCAAAATAGTTTTCCGGAACTTCAGCCTTAAGTTTTATCTTTTTTTGAAGCGCATGTTGCTCGTTTAGTTCCACAATTTCTCTCGTGAGGGCATAGAGATCAAGTGGATTTGGACTGAATTTGATGGTGCCTGTCTGCGATCGGGACCATTCAAGCAAATTCTCCAGGAGTGCTTTTGCTGATTTAGAAGCATCGCTCATCAGGTCGGCCATATGAACAGAGTCATCTATACTTCCATTTTTCAATCCATTATTGATCAATTCACTCAGTCCGATGAGCTGGTTTAACGGACTTTTCAGGTCGTGTGCAATGATAGAGAAAAATTTATCTTTGGTGGCATTGAGCTCTTTCAGTGATTTCCGTTGGCTCATCAATTCCAGGTGTGTATTTACACGGGCTAGCAGTTCAGCACGGTTAAATGGCTTAGTGACAAAATCAACGCCCCCAACCTCAAAGGCTTTGGTGATACTTTCAATGTCCGTTTTAGCGGTAAGAAAAATTACCGGAATATCGCGTGTAGCTGGATTTTCTTTTAATTTTTGGCACACTTCAAAGCCATCCATTTCAGGCATCATGATGTCGAGAAGGATCAGATCGAAAGACTCATTCTTTACATGATTGAGTGCATTGATACCACTAATGGAGTAATTGATCTCATATCCGGCCTGTTTCAAAAAATTGGCCACAAGCTGGATATTTTTTGTCACGTCATCGACAATAAGCACTTTAGGCCGGGCATCAACTCTTAACACGTGTCTGCTTTTTTAAAAGTTCATCTAATTCGTGAATCAGCGACGGAAATGAATTCAGCACTTCATTCATTTGGTCAATATCAAAATTTTTCACGTGCATTATCAATACATCACTGAAAGATTTCAGGCTTGTGCTGTGATATTCGATCCCAATCTCCTTGATGTATAGAGCGAATTGCTCAATCTCAGCAAATGAAGATGTCATTAAAGCTAATTCCCACTTGTGATATAAGTCGCCCTTGAGGATTTGAAGGAGTCTGGTTAAAATATCCTTATCGATCATGATATCGCCGGCAACAGTTTTTGCATCAGGATGGCCGGAAGACTCCCTCATAAGGCTATCCACGAGTTTCACAAAATCTTCAAGGTTTATCGGTTTTGTCAAAATTGCATTAAAGGCTGCCTTAACGCCATTACCTGTGTCGAAATCAGCCGTTGAGGTGATACCGATTTTCAGGATGTTTTTTAACTTTTTATGACCTGATAGCAAGGCAAGATCCAGTGCTGCTGATTCTGGATTTTTAAGCTCGACGATCAGTAAATCAGCAGTAAGGTTGGATATGGTGACAATATCTTCCACGGTTTCGGCTTCGGTAATATCACAATCTGATTGATGAAAAACCTCCTTGATAAGTTCCCTGTTGGTCTTTTGCTCATCAATAAGTAAAACACATTTTCCGGCAAGAGCGCCTTCATCGAATCGAACCTTCTTGCTGGACTCGGAAATGAGTTTCTCAACAGTCTCCGTTATCTCGATATCGCGTAATATGACCTCAAACTTGCTGCCTACCTCGGGCCGACTTTCGAGAATGATATCGCCGTTGAATAATTCCACAAGACGTTTTGTTATGGCCAGGCCAAGCCCGGTTCCCTTGAATTTCTTTTTGTCGCGGTCGTCCTGCTGCCTGAACGATTCAAAAATCGTTTCATGAAGATGGGCGGGAATACCAATGCCTGTGTCTTCAACAACAATGGAAATATCAACCTTTCTTGTCCGTGGATTTATGTCACTGCAATGGGCCGATACCATTATCCTGCCATGCTCGGTGAATTTCAGAGCATTATCGATGAGATTGAGCAGGATTTGTTTCAACCTTAATTCATCCAACATCAGTGATTTTGGGATTCTCGGGTCAATTTTGAACGAATAATCCAGACCCTTCTCCAATGCCTTAAGCGAAAAGATATGCTTAATTTCATCAAAGACCGCGGTGAGACTGACCGCAGTGGGTAGCATAGTCATTTTTTTCGCTTCGATTTTCGAAAGGTCAAGAATATCGTTGAGCAGGTTGAGAAGCGTGTTTCCGCTGGATTGAATGCTGTTGAGGTAGCCTTTCAATACCGGATCGGTGATCCTGGAAAACAGGAGATCGGTGAAGCCGAGTACGGCATTCATCGGAGTCCGTATTTCGTGAGAAATATTGGCAAGAAAGACACTCTTGGATCTATTTGCTTTTTCAGCTTCTTCCTTGGCCTGTTTTAATTCCTGCTCCGCAATTTTACTCTCCGTGATATCCGTTATTACCGCCGCATAGCGGGCTGGTTGGTTGTCCTTATCAAAAATGGTATTTTCCCGGTACCAGATCCATTTGAGTTCGGCATTGTTGGTTACAACTCTGAACTGCAGATCCTGTGAAGCCTTTCGCCCTTTGCGGTAATTATTCAATTCGGGAACTACCCAATACCTATCCTCCGGATGTATCAGTTTTATGGCGTTTAGCGGATTATTGGTATAGTTTCCAGCGCTTATACCAAGTACATTTTTAAGGTTTGGACTGGCGTATAGTACTTTATTTTGTGCCGAAATCAGCACCATGGCATCCTGGGTTCTCTCGGCGAGTTCTCTGAAACGCTCCTCACTTTCTTTAAGAGATTGCTGGGCGACAATGTTGGCCGAAATATCCCTTACGATGACAATGATTTCATTTTCATTTCCCACAAGCAGCCGTGCCTCATAGTATTCCCTGGAATCTTTTACAGAAAGCTCATATTGATAAGACTGCATTTCACCTGTTTCGATTGCTTTCTGAAGGTGCTGATAGAACTTGTCACTGAGGTCTCCCGGAAATACATCGCTGAAAGCCTTCCCGATGAAATTTTCTACCGGAAGGATGAGTCGTGAGCTGTCGTCGGTATATACATCGGTAAAAACTCCATGCTTGTCAAAAACAAAGATGAGGTCCGGGATGATTTTCAGCAAAGCTTTCTGATGCATCTCGCTATCGCGCAGGGCTTTTTCGGCTTCCACGCGCTTAGAAATATCATTTGTCAGGGATATCACTGAGTGTACTCTGCCATCATCCTTTCAATATTGGGAATATAATCTCATGAAGGGTCATCCTGCCCTTTCGTGTTGGCCACTTATTGGAATCAGAGTCAAAATTTATCTCAACCTCATGGTTTTTGGTAATCTTTCTTTCATAGACCTCCTTGTATATTTTATCTGAGCCGGTGCTTTTTGCTAGTGGGTCAGTAAGGATATTAAAGGTGCCTTTACCCGTTTCGAGATTATCCACACCCGTATAGTTGCGTTGTGTTTCGTTGATCCGGGCTGTGAATCCGTGCTCATCAAAAATGTGCAGGCCGATGGGCAGGTTGTCGATTATACTGTCCAGGTACCGTTTGCTTTCGTCGAGAGCTAAGGCGGCTGACTTTCGTTGGCTTATGTCCTGTATAGCCCCAACGATCAGGTATTTGTCATTCTCATGTTTTATGTTGATAAGCCGAAGTTTATCAGACACCCACTTTATTTGCTTATTCTTTGTTATGATGCGGTATTCAAAGAACTGTATCTTTTCGACAGGCAGTTTGTTGATTGTTGGTATGATCGTCTTTTCCAGGTCGTCGGTGTGAATAATGGAATACCAACCATTTTCCATGTCATTCAGTTCGGCAGTAGTATATCCGGTGAGTTTTTCCAGCGAACCACTATTCCAGTCGAATGTTAGCCTGTTGTTTTTGATAATGGCTGAATAGACAAAATCATTCGTCAATTCCGAAATTATGCGATGGCGCTCATTGCTGACCTTCAGTGCGTCTTGAGCCTCCCTTTCCTTGGAGATATTTTCCTTTATGGCCAGGAAATGCGTGACATTCTTTTGATGATCAAAAATGGGGGAAATTACGGCCCGCTCCCAATAAAGCTCGCCTGATTTATTTTTGTTTCTGAATATACCTCTCCATGTGCGGCCTTCAGAAATTTCCTTCCACAGGTTTTTGTAATATTCTTTTGGATGAAAGTCTGTTTTTAATATGCTCGGATCATTGCCAAGAGCTTCCTCAAAGGTGTACCCCGTGACATCACAGAAAGCCCGGTTTACATATTCTATAACCCCGTTTTTGTTGGTTATGACAATGCTGGATGGGCTTTGATCTATGGCCAGGTTCAGTTTTTTGATTTCCAGCTCCTTCAACTTGCGATCGGAGATATCCCGAAAGGCCATGACGCGGAGCGCCTCACCGGAGTACTCTATTTTTCGGCTTTCAACCTCGATAAACTTTTTTGATCCGCTTTTTGTAATGCCAATTCCTTCAAAAACCATTAGTTCGTTTTTGTGAGAAATGGCTTGAAGCGCTTCGGTCGTTTGGGCATCAATAATTACTGAAAGGACATTGCGTCCTATGACTTCCTCGCGTTTGTAGCCCCACATCTCCAGGAACCGCTGGTTGCAATCAATGGCTGTGCCGCCGCGATGGAGTAATATTCCTTCGAACGAAAGGTCAGAAAGCATTTTATATCGGTCTTCACTTTCCTGAAGTCGCTGCTCGGCAACCTTTTGCCTTGTAATATTCTCCACAAGGCCTACGATCAGGTCGGGTTTGCCCTTCTCCTTGCTGTAGGTAGAAACATTCATCTTCACCCATGTAGCGCGGCCGTCTTTTTTCAGAAAACGTTTTTCGATGTGGTAAAATGGAGCATCTCCGTTCAACAACTTGTTTAAAAGCGGGAGTTCCTGCCTAAGGTCATCAGGATGGGAGAGAACTTTTATATTGAGGTTTTGAATATTTTTTTCGGTATAACCCATCATCTCGGCAAATGCCGGATTGCTGGCTTTGATGGTACCCTCCCGATTGGTGAGCACCAAGCCGATATTGGATGTCGCAAAGATGCGGTTTAGACGGTCATCACCGTTACCACTTTTTAGTTCACCTTGTTTGGATTCAAAAAACGCAGTTAACGGAGCTACAAGTTGTTTTATCAAATCAAGTTCCGGCTCAGTCCACAGTGGCTCCAGGCGACAGACTGAAAACATGATAAAACCCCAGAAGTTGCCCTTAACTATTACCGGCGCCAAAAGAAGGTTATTTATACCCAGTGTTTTCAGAAGTGGCTTTTCGCTGTTGGGGAATGATTCGAGCTGACTGTATAGTAATTTTCCTGATGAGAGTATAGTTTGCCACCGCGTAAAGTTCGGCTGATAGGGCATCAGGTTGAAAAGTGGCGTTTCAGTTTTCGCGCCAAATTCAGCATTTGTCCATTCAAAGCGCTGTGCCATAATGAACTTTCCCTTATGGTCTATTTTGTTTTCAAATATGGCCACGCGGCACGATTGGGCAGTTTTACCAAAATATTCCAATATCCTGGAAAACTTAAACTCAATTGGCTGGCTGGAGAGCAAAAGTGACTGAATTTTACCGATGGCATCCTGGTAGCGTTCCTGCAATCTTTTTGTTGCTGCGGAAGGTTTTTTGAGGCTATGTCCAATGGATTCAATTAAAAAACCTAATTCATCCTTATTAGCCGACTTGGAAAGCATCCTGATCATATCCGGTCGATCGAGGATAACCGACGGGAATTTCTTCCTGAAATCAGTGATGACAGCGGCAAATATCTGCGCGGCTTGTAAAAAGCTGATGAGGTCAGCTAGTACAGACGGCGCCAGTTCCAAAAGATATGCATCATCGAAAAAGACAATGTCGTGGTAGAAAATCAGGTTTTTTATTTCAAGAAGATCATCAGTGGCATGTATATCCTGCTCGCTGCTGAAGGCAGAAAGTGCATTTGCCAAATCCTTGCGGAATTGCTGGTTTCCAGATACAACTAAGCTCCTGACTGTTCTTTTGCGATTTTCTATTTCACGATAGCGCACTTCCTACTTTTCTTTGCTAAAATTAGTTAACAGACCCGTAATTTGTAAAGTTTGCAATTAGAATACAGTACCATACCCACCGGTTCCTTAGAAGAGTAAGAAATGCCCGGTTTTTACCTGTATTAGCGGGCTCAAAATGGTTTATACTCATAGGTTGCCTTCAGGCTGTGTAACAAAAAAATGAATCCGATTCCTTTTTTGTCAGCTATAACTTCCAATCAATCGTCCAAATCCAATATTTTTATTCCGAATTCAGGAAACAAACCTTTTCTGTATCGGCATCATCTGAATTTGATCTCTACGAAACTACACAAATTTGAAAACTTTCATCAAAATAATAATCATTGTACTAATACTATTTGGTACAATATATTTCGGGGCGAATTACATCCTGAAAAAAGTTGCGGTAAAAGCCGTTGAATATCTACAGCCACGGCTGGAAGACGAGGGTATTCAAATAGTGAATTTTGATTACAGAACTGTACGCCTGGCATCATACAATCAATGCAATATATCTGATATCGACCTGGATTTTCGTCTGAATAAGGAGATGTTCGGCAAGGAGTCCTTTAGTGCGAATGTTAAAGTCAAAACCCTTAAAATCAGATTCGCTGACTTTAAAAGACCTTCCTTGTTTTTTGAGATCGCGGATTTCTCGCTTTTTGTTGTGTCGGATGAGCGAAGTGCCGGCAACCCATTTGGCAGGCTGGAAAATGCTCAAATTTCCAGCCGTTTGCCTGTCTATCTGAAAAATCCATATGAATCTGCGAAAGATGTCCTTGCTGAAGTAAAAGCGCTTTTCAGGGAGAGTAAATCGCATGTCGATTTAAATCTCTCAACCACGGTTTACCTCGGCCTTGATGATAAAGAACTGGGCGTTAGGTTGTTTTCTTTCCGTGAAAACGATACAACCTATATCCGGTTCAATGCTGATGATATTCTCTTGGCCGCGCATTCGTTGGAACTCGACATGGGGCAGGCGGAGGCCGAGATTATCGCTGCGCACCCCGGTAAGTCCCCCAAACTGATTAAAATAACCCGCGATGCTAAGCGGTTGTCGAAGTTGGAAATAGCTCAGGACAATTCATTTCCGGAAGATGCTTACAAGCACATCTATTGGAGTTATCATCTCGCCAGGGAATTTGGCCCCGAACTGACAAAGGAAATCACCGATGCCCATGAAACAAATCCGGGCAATACCCGCCAGGAGCGGCTTATGGATTTTCATAACAACGAGATAGGTCGGGGATTGGCAGGGGAACAACTATCGGAAGCCGATCTCAAAGAGCTTGTTCTTACTTCACCGAAAATCATCAGAAATCCATTGGATATTGAGTGAATTTCAGAACTGCATGTGTTGATTAACCGGAATAAAACACCCTGGAGACACGACTGCTGATGCTGGTCAGAATCTCATAGGGGATTGTGCCGATGGCATTGGCCAGGTCTATGATCGACGAGTTTTCACCAAAAACGATGACCTCATCGCCCTCATGGACGTCCATACCTGTCACATCGAGCATCGTCATATCCATGCATACATTACCAATAACCGGCGCTGGTTTTCCATGGATAAAAAGCGATATTTTTCCATTGCCAAAGGCCCGTGAAAAACCATCGGCATAGCCAATGGCAATCGTGGCTATTTTTGAATCTCTGGATATTTTGCCCTTTCGGCCATACCCGACCGTTTCACCGGCTTTCACATCCCGAACCTGCGACACAATGGTCTTTAATGTGGAAATCGGTCGTAGTTCATTCTGGGCAATCTGATTTGCCTCAAATCCATATAATCCAATACCAAGTCTTACCATGCCAAACTGGTACTGGGGAAATCGATAAATACCGGCTGAATTGAGGATGTGTCTCAGCGGACGGTAGCCTAATCCTGCATCTATGGCATCGGCCATGACAGTGAATTTCCCAACTTGTTTATGGGTGAAATAATCAAGCGAAGGCTCATCGGCTCCGGCCAGATGTGAATAAATGCTTTTGACTTGAACCTGCCCGTTGTTTTCAAGGAGCCGAATGAGTTCCGGAAGATCCTGCTCCTCAAATCCGAGCCGGTGCATTCCGGAATCCAGTTTCAAATGAATATCGACAACAGCCGGGGTATTGGCCAAAAAACGCAAGAGTGCCTGAAGCTGATTTAAACTGAATATTTCCGGTTCTAACTGATGATCTGTGATTTTTTCAAAACTTTCCGGAACAGCGTTCATCACCATCATCGGTATGTGAATGCCCTGCTGCCGAAGCTCTACACCTTCATCAGGATATGCTACAGTGAGATAATCCACATGGTTAAACTGAAGTAGGTGTGCCACCTCCAGGCTTCCACTCCCGTAGGCCGATGCCTTTACCATCACCATGAGCTTTACACCTGGCTTTATCTTTTGCCTGTAAAAATTCAGGTTATCGTTCAGGGCATTCAGATTTATCTCAAGAACGGTTCGGTGCAGTTTCGCTGAAAGGGCGTTGGTTATTCGTTCAAATCCAAAGGACCTCGCGCCTTTTATGAGAATGGTTTCATCGCGGAATCGCTCTGTATCGGGGTTCTGCAGAAAATCTTCAGTAGTATGAAAGAATTCTGCTTTCATGGGAAAAAGGGCCTTCTGCCGGATCATAGCGTCCCCGATTCCAATTATGGAATCAATGCTATTTTCGCGAATCATCCCGGCCAATTGACTATATAGCTCGACCTCGTTTTGCCCTGATTGCAATATGTCGGAAAGGATGATCCTTTTTTTTAGCGCCGGGCTGATGATGCAAAAAATCGATAGCCACCTGAAGACCGCCAAGGTCGTTGTTGTACGAATCGTCGATGATATAGCAATTGTTGATGCCCTTTTTGAGCGAGAGGCGCATTTCAACTGTTGAAATTCTCTGTACTGAATTCGCCAATGTTGTCGTGTCAATACCGAGATACAGCATCAGCGTTATGCAGTGCATGATGTTTTCAATGGAAGCATCGTCCTGAAATGGTACTGCGATGTCCATGGTTTTTTCGCAATATTTTAGGGTAATAGTTGTGGCGTTGGCTCGGGCTATTACGGATATAATCTGAACATCTGCATTACTACTTTTTCCCCATGCAATGCCAACGATTTCCGCCGGCTTTGACTCCCGGATAGCCTGATGGTCAGCACAATAAATGACGACCGCTGATTTACCAAATAGCTTCCATTTTTCTTTAACCTTTTCAGTCTTGCTGCTAAAGCCTTCATCGTGGGCTGTTCCGATCGTTGTAAATATCCCAATGGTCGGCTGTATTACTTCATGCAGTTTTTCCATTTCACCTACGGTGGAAATACCTGCTTCGAACACGCCGATAGTATGATGCTCCGTCATCTGAAGTACGGACAAGGGCACGCCGAGCTGTGAGTTGTAGCTCGCCGGGCTCTTCACGATTTTGTATTGACCAGCCAATAATTGACCCAACCATTCTTTTACAATCGTTTTGCCATTGGAACCAGTGATGCCGATCACCGGATATTGGAAGCTTTGCCTGTGCCGTGATGCGATTTTTTGAAGAGCTTCGATGGAGTCCTTTACTAAAATGACACTTGAGTGCTCTTTGATTTCCGCCGCGATGATGTCGTTTTTTTCTACCATGAAGTACCGGACACCTTTATGAAAAAGTGTGAGTATATAGTCATGACCGTCGTGCCGGGCGCCTTGTATGGCGATGAAAATGGTGTTGGCAGGGTTAATGAGTTTGCGGCTATCTGTGAGGTAGTGTAAGATGTGCCCGGAATGATTGTCCGCGAGGATGACGCCTTGAGTTATATTTGCCAGGACCTTTAATTCAGACATAGTAGGGAGGGGCTTCGCTGATTCAAAATTGTAAAAATTCCATGAAATAACGGATATTGAACAATTTCTCGATTAATTTTGTCTAAACAAATAAAGTTAGCTTTCGTTATAAGGGTAAATCTGCACTATGAAACCATTGCGCCACTGGATTTTTACTTTTCTACTATCATTCACCATTCTTTTTAGCAGTATAGCCCCTTCCTTAGCGCTGGTTGCCACTGAAAAAACCGAAGTAGAGTTACAGAAAGCAGATACAACCATCGTGAAATCAGAGGAAAGTATTAAGATTGAAAAGGAGCCAGGTACAGTTAAGAAAATCGAACGGACTTCAGAAAAATCCAGCTATAACTTTATTTTTTACCTGGTTACTATGATTCTGAAAGCCTTATCGTACTACCCGCAGCGATAAGTAGCATTATTATCCAATAAAGGTTTTCAGATCCTCTATTTTTATTTTGCCCTCGTACAACGCTCTGGCGATTATTACTGCATAAAATCCCATATCCTTTAATCGCCTCACATCATCCAGCGACCGCACACCGCCGCCGGCTCCCATAAGCATATTGGGAAATTTATCCACAAGCGATTGGCACAACTCGAAATTCGGTCCTTCCATTACGGCGTCGCGGTTTATATCGGCGACTTTAAGGTACTTCAAGCCGCGCATATGAAAATAGTCGATCACCTCATAGAGGTCAACGTCGGCTTTTTTTCGGAATGCCTGGTAGGTAAGCTTGCCGTCGGCGACATTGGCCATCATGGAAAGTTTCTCGCGGCCATACGACATGATCCAGGAAGCAAACAATTCGTTGTTATTGACAGCTACACTTGACACGGTAAAATAAGTGGCGCCATGTTCCAGTACCTTGTTAATATCCCCGTCAGTGCGGATGCCTCCCATGAAATCAACCTTGAGGGAAGTGTATTTTGCGATAATCTCCAGCGTATGATAATTCACGGGACTCTCGCGCTTGGCGCCATCCAGATCAAGAAAGTGAATCACTTCTATCCCGGTATCTTCCATTAGCTTCGCTAAATCCAGGATATTAAAGTCGTATTTGAGCTTGTCGGAAAAATCGCCCTTTTTTATAAGTACTACCTTACCTTCTGATATAGAGAGCGCTGGGATGACCTTGAACATAGTATTAATGTATGAGTCATTAAATGTATAAAAAAATGTATTATCAGAGGTACCTCAAATCCTAATTTTCAGGATAAATGCCTAACCAACGATTAGTTTAAAGCCTTCGCCGTGCATGGTGATTATCTTAATGGATGGATCTTCCCTGAGTAATTTCCTCAATTTAGTAATATAAACATCCATGCTGCGGGCGTTGAAATACGAATCATCACCCCAGACAGCTTTAAGGGCAATGGTACGGGACAGTGTAGCATTCTTTTTCTGAACAAGAAGTTTCAGCAGTTCCGATTCTTTTGTCGTGAGTTTAGTTACACCGGCTGGGGAGGTCAACAGTTGATTTTGATTGTCAAAGTGAAATGCGCCAATCTGGTGGACTCCGTTTTCCCCTTCGGCATCCTGCCGCGAAATTCGCTTAGTGATTGCATGGATGCGCAACAGAAGCTCTTCCATGCTGAATGGCTTGGTCATATAATCGTCGGCGCCGATTTTTAATCCACGGATAGTATCCTCCTTCATGGACTTGGCCGTGAGGAAAATGATGGGCGTGGTCTCGTCGGTGTTGCGGATGTCCTGGGCGAGTGTGAATCCGTCCTTTTTTGGCATCATAATGTCTAGTATCAGCAGGTCGTACTTCGACTGTTTATATTGGCGCAAGCCTTCTTCACCATCTCTGCGAAGTGTGGTCTCCATACCTTTCAGTTGAAGGTATTCGGCGAGAATCTGACCCAGATTGGGGTCATCTTCAACGATCAGAATTTTGAGTTTTTCCATGGTAAGGGATGAAGATTTCAAAAGTACTGCCTCTGGCAACTTCACTTTTTACACTGATAGCGCCACCAAGCACATCGAGAATGGTCTTTACATACGTGAGTCCCGAGCCCGAAACCTTTCACGTCGTGGAGGTTCCCGGTTGGTTCGCGGTAAAATTTTTCGAAAATCCGGCTCTGCACTTCCCTGGACATACCAATGCCTTTGTCAGCAATCTGAATCACTACGCCGTTTTCCGTGTTTTTTGTTGAAATAGTAATCTCCGGACTTTCGCGACTGTATTTATTGGCGTTGTCCAGCAGATTGTAAATGATGTTGGTGAGATGGACTTCATCGGCCACAACATTCCGGTTTTCAGCCTGTAGATTTTTATTTACAATCCCTCCACGCTTTTCAATTTGAATGTGAATATTTTCCAGTGCCCGGTCAATGACTTCATGGATATTGAGGCTTTCCAGCTTCAACTTAAAATCCTTTTTATCCAGCGTGGCCATCTGCAGCACCTTTTCCACCTGCTGACCCAGCCTCCGGTTTTCTGCCTGGATAATGGAGATATATCGGCTAAAAAACTCACTATTCTTCTTCACCTCACCGTCCTGAAGGGCTTCACAAGCCAGCGCCACGGTAGAAATTGGTGTTTTGAATTCGTGAGTCATATTGTTGATGAAGTCGCTTTTGATCTCCGATAGTTTCTTTTGAGTGAGTATCGTATATAGTGCATACCCGAAAATGCCAATAATCACCAGTACCAACAGCACGGATGAGGCCAGAGAAATCCATATTTTACCCAGCAGAAATGTTTGCTGATCCGGGAAATAGACCGACAAATAATTACCGGCCGGAATGATATCACGGGTAAACAGGTTTGTCCGAAATTCGGAACTCTTAATGCCCGAAACGTCAGCGGCGCCATCGGTGAGAATAATGTTTTGAGTTGAGCCGTCGATGACGCCGTAATTAAAATCCGTATCAATACCCTGGTTTTGCAACGCGGAGGTAAGCAATGTCTGCAACTGCCTATTATCAATGCGGTTTTCAAGTTTTCGATCCTTTGAAAGCAATTCATTAAGAACCACCGTCACCATCTCGGTCTTTTCTTCCACCTTGTTTATTTTCCGTTGCTTCAACACATTGTATTCTACCACCGAATCAATGTTGGACTTTATTTTTTTCACCTCGATCAATACGTCCTCATCGATCCAGACAGCCTCGCTACCCGGAAAGGGCCTGTCAGTCTCGATATCGAATATCATCGTTTTCTGGTCAGCTGAAAGACTGTCGCCTGAGAAAAACACCCGGCGAACATCCTCCTGCCGGAGCAGTTTACTTTTGGTGGAATCGACCTTGACACCGGTACTTATGAATCTGATGCTATCCAGGTCGATCCAGGTTTTTCCCTCCTGGGAATATTGAAGCTTATTTGCCGCGGTGTAGAGGATCTCCTGCTGCTCCAGTTTATCCGATACGGCATTGAGGGCGTCGTGCACCCCTTTTTTAAACCGGTCCTCACTCACGCTGATGGCATTATTGATCCAGTACCACTGAAAACTCACCAGTCCGGTGAGCGCCAGGGCCATCAATACGATAATCCATTTGAGCTTGTTCTGCGTCATGTGGTCAAAATTACGTCAAATGATTCTATCCGTTTTAGATTTAACATTATTTAACATTCTTTAACAAAATGTGGCTTTTTTCCAGCGATAGGCTCGTTTACCTTTGATTCAACAAATCGAAAAAATTATGAAACGAACAATGACTTTCCCAATAATGCTGATTCTCGTCGCTCTTGGATTGTTTTCCTTTAATTCCGGCAAGGAATCGGGTAAGGTGCACCTAAAGGTTACGAAGAACGATGGTGGAAAAACGACTGTGCTACAGAAATCCTATGAAAGTATGGACGCGCTGAAAAGCGATGATGAACTGAAAAAATTTGATGTCCTTTTGGAAGAATGGGCTAATGATGCGGGAGGAGAAAAGGTATTCTCTTTTAATAATACCGACACCAGGGATAATGTGGTAAGCATGAAAAAACCAGGCGGAGAATCAATGACCTGGGTGAATGAAAACGGGGATACGGTAAGAACCGAAAAAGAGATTATCATAAAGCACAAGGATGGTAAGGAAGAGAAAGTCATCACTGAGCAAAAGAAAGTGATGGTCTTCTCCGGTGAAGGACAAAAGGAAATGATCATTGAGATGGATAGCGATGGAACTGATGCAAAGACCTGGACTGATGAAAAAGGGAATGTGATGAAGCTTAATGAGAATTCTGGCGACAGAAAAGTCATTGTCATCGTTGACGACAAGGACACAGCCGAAGAAATAGAAGTGAATGTAGAAACGAATGAGGAGAGAAGCGGTGATCAGAAAACCATTACCAAAAAAGTTTGGGTGACAGAAGATGGTAAGAAGATGGAACTGGAGGGCGACGACATGGAGATTATTACCAAGGGAGGTACATTCAACATCAAACTGGACCGCATGGAAAATGATGAATTTGCCATGGGCGATTTCAAGGGAGATAAGGTAATGATAATGAAAAACCGCGGCGATGACAGCCCCGGAGAAACGATTGATGTGGATATTGAGAATAAAAACGGTGAGCAGTTTATTGAGATCAACATCAAAAGAGCGGCATCGATAAGCGTTACCATCTCAGATATTGAACCAAATGACGCAGCACTGAAAGGAGCTACAGTATCATTGAAAAGCAATCTGAAATCGTCTTCGATCAGTTACGACCCAAATCCGGGTACCGGCAAATTCACGCTGAAGTTTGCACTTGATCAAAAGGAGCCTGTTTCGGTGAAAGTGCTCGATATTCTCGGCAACGAGGTCTACAGCGAAACTGTCATGGATTTTCAAGGCAATTATGACAACCAGATCGACCTGAAGGGAAAAAGCAAGGGCATTTACATATTGCAGATCGGCCAAAACAAAAAGACGCTCGCCAGAAAAATAGTGATTGAATAATTTTTGCAGAATACTAACTTTGCAGCGAATTATTGTGGAAGGTTAACACCCTTCCATTTTTTTTAATTATCAAACAAAATGGAAATCGTAAACAACAGGTACACCATTCAGGGCGTGGACATGCTCAGTGTGGTGAAAGAATTTGGCAGCCCCATCTATGTGTATGACGCCGAAAAGATCGGCCAGCAGATCCAAACTATTAAGTCATCGTTCCCGGGAGTGAAGCTGAAGATCAAATTTGCCTGCAAAGCGCTGACCAATATATCCATTCTGAAATTTATCCGCTCCAAAGGTGCTGAGTTGGATACTGTTTCCATTCAGGAAGTGCAACTTGGCCTGCGTGCAGGTTTCAAGCCTGAAGAAATCCTCTTCACACCCAATTGCGTTTCGTTCAAGGAAATTAAGGAAGCAATTAAGTTGGGAGTGATGATCAATATTGATAATATCTCCATTCTGGAACAGTTTGGTCATGAATTTCATAATTCCGTGCCTGTGTGTATCAGGCTGAATCCGCACATCATGGCCGGAGGTAATAAGAAAATATCTACAGGTCATGTCGATTCGAAATTCGGTATTTCCATTTTCCAGATCCGCCATTTGCAACGAGTGATCGCGAGCAACAATTTACATGTCATTGGCTTGCATATGCATTCCGGCTCGGACATACTCGATGCTGAGGTATTCCTTCGCGGCGCTGAAGTACTATTTGACGCAGCCAGGGACTTTCCCGATTTGCAATTCATCGATTTCGGCAGCGGATTCAAAGTTGCCTATCGCGAGGGTGACGTCACCACCGACCTGAGTGATTTGGGACAGAAATTGAGCAAAGCTTTTAAGGCATTTTGTAAAGAATATGGCCGAAACCTGGAAATATGGTTTGAACCCGGAAAATACATAGTGAGTGAGGCAGGATACTTGCTGGTAAAAACCAACGTGATAAAGACTACTCCGGCTACCGTATTTGTCGGTGTGGACTCAGGACTCAATCACCTCATCCGCCCGATGATGTACGACGCGTATCACGACATGGTGAATATCAGCAATATCAATGGCACCAGGCGAATTTATACTATCGTCGGTTATATCTGCGAAACGGACACTTTTGGACTGGATCGAAAACTCAGTGAAGTGCATGAGGGCGATATTATTGCCATAAAAAATGCCGGCGCCTATGGCTACATGATGGCCAGCAATTATAATTCCCGATTTCGCCCGGCCGAAATTCTTATCATCGGCGGAAAGGCCAAACTCATCCGTAAGCAGGAGACCATTGAAGATTTATATAAAAATCAGGTCGAAATAGATATTTAATGATTTCCCTGAACTGCATCTCCGCTATCGCCGGGGATCAGTTCAACTCAGGCTCACCGGCAAAGTGTCTGGTTTTGCGGTACTTTCTTGGCGAAACTCCGAAGTGATCCCTGAAAATATTGATGAAATGGGTGCTGGAATTGTAGCCCAATTCATGGGAAATATGCCGAATATCCATATCAGTATTCAGGAGCATTTCGCTGGCCTTTTCATACTTCAGACTCTTGATGAAAGCATAGATGCTTTGATGAAAGAAATAGTGAAACAGCGCCTGCAATTTACTTTTGCTGAACCCCACCTCACGCGATAGTTCCTCGAGAGTAAAGGTATGTCCGATATTATTTTTTATGTAATCCACCAACGCATAAAGGCGCTTTTGATCGCTGATCGAATAGCGTGAGCTGATTATTTGCTTGTTGAAACTTTGCTTATAGAAGTGGTCAAAAAACAGTACTACCGCCTCATAGCCCTTGTCTTTTACAATAAGGGGAATAAGCTTTTCATTGAATTCTGACCTGAATACATCCTTGAACAGCCGGACAAAACGGTTCGTGAGCGGTTCAAAATGCATCACTTTGTCAGGGCCGAAAACCAACCCTTCGAATTCGGCATTTTGACTTATGAAATCGTTTAGGTTTTTTCTCAACCATTCCATGGATGCATACACCCTGATCATGTAGCAATGTGTATCCACCGGAATGATCAACTGATTCCTCACATTCGTAGTAAAAAATTGAACTCCGCCCGACTTCACTTCCGTATATTCCTGGCCGAGCTGACGGAAGTAGGAATGCCCACGCTCCAGATATTTGAAGAAGATGTTAATGCCATGCTTCGTACGGTTAGGGGTGGATAGGAGGTTAAATTCAACCTTCAGTTCCATTTCGCCGAAAGTAACGGTCAGCCCTTCTTCAATGAGATAATCACGGATGATGCCCGTGCCGAGGTCCTTGGGCAGAACTATTTCATTGTCCCTGATTGCAACGCCGGACTGGTTGGAAATTGCCTCCAGCCAGCTACTATTTCCTGATACGGTTATAGATAGATTCATAATGTTTCAGAAATATAGCAGACTAGATCAGTATTTGCATGAATATCTTATTCATTTCTGCCTTTGGTCAAGTCTTCAATCATCTGCTTTTGACTTTCCTGAGGTTTGGAATTATTGTAAAGGGTTACCGTATAATCAAAGGAAAACCTGCTACTGAGTATATCAAAGGTGTACTTCGTGTTTCTTTCCTGCATCCGGGCATATTTAGCAAGTATCAGGTGAGCATCCTTTTGCATTAATGTAAATTCAGTCTCAGCCTGGCGAGACTGAGAGACAGCGCTTTCCGATGTTGAATTGAAAGCCATGGCAGTTGCAAAGGTGACGAGGATTAATGCGAGGGTACTATTAAATCGTTTCATGTTTTCAGATTTTAGTTTAGATGCATTAACGTGTCATAATGCGCAACAAATCATGTAAAATATGCAAATAAACTATGCAATAGCATTTATAATGATACAGCGAAGTAATATTGGGTTTATGCGGTTTCGGTAAATTTATTATTGCTATAAATAAAAAAGGGCAGCCGTTGAAGGATGCCCTTTTTGTCAGGTAAGACTCGATTATTTATGCGTTACCGCAGTATCATCAGTAAGTGTACTACTATTACGATAGTTTTTGTTCAACTTATGATTCATCGCACGGTAATGGTAATCTTTCGGTGGTGTCACCAATTCCAAAGCCGCTTCGCGCGAGTTTTGGTTTAATTTATTATTTCTGGCCATATAGCTGTATACGTCTGCGCTAATATCCTTTTTTGCAGGAACAGTATAAGCCGTTTGTTTTACATCCTTGGAATGATTCGGATTGAGCTTATGGTTTCTCATGCGATAGTTGTTATCGGACTGTGCAAAAGCAAAAGTAGATACGATAAGCAATCCCGCGAGCATTATGAGCGTCTTCTTCATTTTTCTATTTGTTTAATTGTGTTCTAAGTTACTCATTAAGACGAATCGATCGATGTATATATCTGCGATAAATGGGATAAAAGCTATGCGATAAGCCCAATCCTATGCATTTAGGTACTGGAAAAATGGCACTTCCGGGTTCGAATTTCTACCAGCATTGACGGCATTTTTACAGTTGAAATGAGTGGTGGGATGGTATGATAACGTGCTTGTGGGCGATATGCAAATTGTGGATTAATTGGGCCGTATTTTTCACCCTATTCGTTAAAATCCTGCAATTTGAATCCCTCAAGGGTATTTACAACAAAAAAAAGCCCGAAATATCCATTTCGGGCTTCAGTTTTTGATTAATCAGACTTGCTATTCGGGCTGTATTTCCGCAGAAGGAATGGCACCATCATTTTTCATAAGATAGGTATCGAACCATTGCATCAATCGGATATTATAATCGAATCGGGCAGTGGCATTTCTGTTGCCATGGCCTTCACCCGGATATAGCACCAACCTAACGGGCGTTTGCGTCCGCGTTTTAATATGTCTGTAAAGCTCTTTGGACTGACCTGGATCTACTCGGGTATCACCAGCCCCGGCAGCAATAAGCAGTGGTGTTTTGGCCTGTCCGGCATAGTAGATCGGGCTGCGTTTCAGATAGAAATCATAATCATCGTAAATGTGGTTGAGTTCATGGACATAGAACATTTCTTCCGGGATATCACTGGTTCCCCACTTGGAAATATTGTTGCTGATGCCGACGAACATGACTCCTGCTGCGAAGCGGTCGGTATATTTCGTGGACATCCAGGCAGTGGCATAGCCGCCATATGAACCACCTGTAACTCCAACTTTGGTTTTATCAACAATACCTTTTTCGATGAGAAAATCGATGCCATCGACAATATCATCAAATTCCTTTCCTGCCGGATCACCCTGGCTCGATTTGGAAAAACTCACACCACGACCTGTGCTTCCACGGTAGTTTGGATAAAACACGGCATACCCAGCCGCTGCCCCCGAATGACCGGGCGTTGAATATGCCGTCAACCAGCCATTGCTGTAATGTGCTTCCGGCCCACCGTGAACCACCGTAATCAATGGGTATTTTGTGCCTTTTTTATAATCGACCGGCAGTATGAGTATGCCTTCCAGTTCCAGCCCATCTTTCGCTTTGAAGGTTACGACATCCTGACTTCCCATCAACTTGTCGCCAAGCCACGGATTGCTGTCGGTGAGTTTTTTTGCTGTAGTTCCATCAAACATGAAAAGTTCTGCAGGATGCGTGGCGCTGGAGCCAACCAAAGCCAGGTTGCCACTGGATGCGGCAGAAAAGGCCGTAAAAATTAAATTGCCTTTGTCAATGGATTTCTTCATTCCTCTGCCATTAGAGCCAATGGTCGCCATCGTGCAGTAAACACCTTCACTGGCTATAAAGCGAATGGTTTTATCATCCGTCCAGTCAATTTTTTCGATTTTTCCTTTGAATTCCGGTAATAAATTTTTCGGGTTTGGATTAGTTATTTCAGTGACAAAGAGGCATTCAGCAGCCGGATCGTGAATATCGGCACCGCTGATAAAGGCGATCGATTTGCTGTCCGGGTTCCAGACGATTTCACCCAACTTGGCCTGATGACTCACCGAACTTTTCACCTGAAGCGTCACGGCGTCAACGATATTAATCACCTGCTTCATATAGGAGTCATCCACGAGCGCAGTAGGCGCCGCAGCAATCGCAATTTTTTGATTGTCAGGACTCCAGTGAGCAGCATAGCACTGCCCCGGAACGGCTGTGATTTCAGTCGCCTGCCCTCCCGGCGTGGCGATGAATGCCCTGGTCAGTGTGAGATTTTCTTCGAAAATAATCGGCGTATAGGGTAGGGCAGATTTCTTTCCTTTTTTTTCATCCGCCAGATACACGAGTTTTAATCCATCGGTCGACCATTCGTAGGAAGAAATCGACGTGACATGCTCATGGATTTTCAACGCTTCTCCTCCAGCCACCGGAATCTCATAGAGGCATGATCCGGCGTCTCCGGTTCTTTTCGCTAGAAAAGTAATGGTGTTGGATTTAGGGCGAAATGCGACGCCCCGCACGCTGCCTGTGGTGACGAAGGGAACCGCAGTGCCGCTTTTCACATCGTACAACCACAACTTCATGGATGCCAGGCTGTTTTCTTTTGTTGGATCGGCCGGTTCAGTAAGGGTGTAGGCGATTTTAGCGCCGTCTTCACTGATGTTGGCAGATCCTACAGTTTTTATCATCGCCACATCCATTGGGGTTAAGGCGGTTTTTTGCGCTGAGGCCACCTCTATGGTAAGCATCAGCACCAGGAATAGTGCTTTTTTCATTTTCCTCTTCAGTTAGAATTAATGTTTAAAAAATCGGTGCGCGAATATATCGCGGCGAAACCCGTATTCAAAATTTGAAATGCACCCTCCTTGGAATTTAATCTATTTTAGGGTGAGGTTTTCTCTTCCGCTAGTGTATTTTTTTGAATGGGTAAGAAGCGGAATGGTATAGGAAATCATTATATAGCGCCATATCCCTGCATTTTACGCGTCATATATTTTCCAAGACTTTCCATCGCCTTCTGCGCATGCATATATGAAAATCCATAATTTATTTTTATTACAGATCAATCAAAACCATCTGGTATTGAGAAAGCGACCTGTTAAAAAAAATTTAATATAGATTTAATGCGATGAATTTCGCAGTGGAAACCGGAACATGCTGATGGATACCGGAGGCAGGTTGCAGGCATGTTGCGTTGATGGTTTTAGTTTTCCTTTTTTTATAAAAATCGGTTTTGCGTCAGTTGGTGAAGTTCCGCTAAATACCCACAACTCTCCCTTTGCCAGTGTACCTTCAAGGTTATTCAATTCGAGAATCGCTTCATGTTGAACGGTATCTTTATTTAAGGCGAACACGGTGAGATATTTACCATCGGTTTTTGTAGCATAGCATTTCACGTATTTAGTGCTTTTCGCTTTCAGCATTTCATCCTCCAGGTATTTCCCCCAGATAGAAAGGGCCTTACCTATGGAGGTAAGTGTATTGTCGTGCCATAATGCATTAAATACACTGTTGTCTTTGTCATAAACATTAATGGTATTCCAGAATTGAGAGAAATAACAATCAGGATCCTGCAGGAACTGCCCCTGTAAATCGAAGGTAATAACGGCGCGTCCAATGTTGGCAAGTTCTCTGTCCCATTGACTGAAAGCGCCTGCTGCATATTCGGTAAGCATCATTTTCATCTCCTTACCGGACGCGACAGGATTTGTTGAGATGGATTTTTTTGCATCTTTTAAAACCAGGGTAGCATCAAACTCTTTATTGATATAATCATTATAACTACTCAGGTTCCACATGGGATAAGAATGCACCGAAAGGAAGTCAATAACACCGGCAGCTTTTTCAAACACGACATTCCAGTAATCCTCTTTGTCTCCATTGGCTCCAATTAGAATGGTTGGGTCAATTTGCTTCATCCTGCCGGCTATTTCGAGTAAATCACTTCCGTAGACTTCAGGTGCTATCCTAACTGCCTCATCGTCACTGGTCAGCCACGATTCATTCCCGATCTCCCAGTATTTCACGTTGTATTTTTTCTCCACATTGGCATAGCGAACCCACTGACAGGCATTCTCAATAATCTGTTCCATGCTCGGTGGCTGATCTCCCTCTGGTCCCGGCCATCGCAAAGTATTATACGTAACGACTATTACAGGTTCGCAATCGGTGTTTTTACATGTTGCCATAAACTCATCAAAATCGTAAAGATCAACCCTCCACTTATTATCTTTATTTATCAGGAGTGTATCATTCTTTGGCCATGTATCTGAGCTATTATAGACCAGTGTGGGATCGGGATATTTGTATGGCGGTTTGGACCAGAATATAATGTCAGATTTATATCCACCGGGATACCTGAGATATTTGACCCCAAGCTCTTTGATTGCTTCATCATAGGGTCGGACCGGCCTGCGAAAATAGCACTTATCATCATCGGTCAATATGCATGTGTTTATGCCTATCTGCCGGCGTTTGGTAGAATTAATGACATCAGATGCATCGACACTGATGGTATCGACACTGATGCTCCCGGTCGCATAAACACCTTTTTCAGTTTTAAAAGTGAAATTTGATGAAAGGAATCCAAAGACAATAAAAAATATATACCTCATGTTTTCTTCTTTAGTTCCGATTTACCAAAATTCCATGATTTTATTTATACCTAAGTTGCGAATCAGTGTATTTCAGCAATCAGAACAAGTATATCGAATAGATTTCTGATTCTTTTTGTTATCCCCGTCTGGTCTTAGCGAAACGAAGACTTCCAGTTCGTTTGCTTGCTTAATGTATGTTCGCTTTTTTCATTAATTCAATAAGTCGTTTTTCTTCGACTGTCCACTCAACTATGTTTGTTGGATAGTTGGAATTTATGGTATCCCTTTGCTCATCCCACCTTGACCAGTCTTCATAAGGTTTAGCATATTGTTCGATGGACATTTCATTCTTGAGTCTGTGTATTTGAGAATAAATAAGATCGAGATGTTCAATATAAGTGTTATAAGTGATTTGAGGCGCTGGGTTAAATATGATGACATAATCCGGCGAATACTTTTTTATGAGCAAGTATACTATCTCCTTGAGTTTTTCTGGGGTTATAACTTTTCCGTTCAGCCTGGTTTCATATTTATCGACATCAATGGCAATTCTATTGTGCTTTTTTACACTAATTACCCGATACATTGGTGAATCTGGGATTCGAATGGAGTATTTCGATAAATCAAGCTTTTCAGCCGAATCCAGAAAAGCTTCGAATTCAGGGTAGTATTCCTTCAGGCTATACCTTATACCTGAGTGTTTAAAAGCGGGATAGCTAGCCGGATATTTAGAATATTTTGGAACAGTAGAATACAAGATCCTTAGTTGGCCTGCCTTTCTTATTTGATAATTGAGATGGCTTAGGAACTCATGTTTGATATTCATATCCATATGAAGAAATATGGCAACTCTGCCTCCACGCAGTTCTTCTAGTCTTTCTCTTTCAGTTTTCACCTTTTCGTTAATCTCTCCAAGATCAACTTTGGAGTATACATCACCAAAAAATATAAGAGGTTTTGAATTTGGTAACGAATCATTTACTACATAGATATCGATTACCTGAAATCTATTATCGGGGATCTGGAAGCTTTGACTTCTTGGAACATTAAATTTATATGAATACTCAACTTTGTTCTTAAGCATGTTGTGGTTTATTGCCTGTGAGTCTGTGAAGTTTTTAAAGGCAAATCCAAAACTTAAAAGAAAAAATACACCCAATGAAATCCCAAGCCATTTGTATTTATTGATCCCTACTACCCTGATTAATCTTGGCCAGGTGCTAAAGAAAACTACTAAGGGAATGAGAACTAATAAAAGTGGGAATTCCTTTAGAAAGGCAATGTCGTACTGCAAGGGGAAGGAGATATATATGATCCCGAGTGTACTTAAGAATTTTCCCAACCAAAATAGAAATGACCATGAAAAAAAGTCCGCATCATTCAGAGTATGCCTGACTATCAACCGTTGCCGTGCTGTTTGTCCAGTAATTGAATAGCTGAGGATAAATCTCAATGCGAACATATAGCCAAGTGAAGTTGCAAGTGCTGAATAAAAAAGGTTATACAGAAAGATTTCCTTTTTATTAAGCACCAGGAGTGGCTGTTGGCCGAGATCGACTGTCAGGACTCTAAAAACCTCTCTAAAGCAATAGAAAAAGGCATAAAGAATATATGAACCGATAATCCATAGCAGCAACCCGCTTATCAAACGCGCTCGTTGAACTACGAATCGGTCTCTTAAAAATCCTTTTGAAATTGTCATAGTTTAAAAAAAGGGTACAATGTTTTCAGAATTATGGATAATCAATGGTTCGTAATACTATAGCCCACTGCCCAGCGCCCCATTTCCGCATCCCACATCTACACATTTACCCTTTTCCTCTTTTCCCAATGAACTATTGAACCCTTAACCCTTGAACTCCCATTACGCCATCCAGGGTCTGTCACGCTTTATGTCTGAACCGAGTATGTCAACGGCGATATTCACATCTTCCACCATCTGGAAGTCGTACATGCCGGCGCAGATGAAGTCGGCGCCATTTTCGAAGGCATAGCGGAAGGCGTCTTTCGGATGTATCGCCCCGGCAGCCATTACTTTAAAAGCGATCCATGGCTGCGGCAGGGTTTTCATAAAAGCGATGGTCTCGGACGGTTCGAAGTCGTACATGTTGTCGTGCCACTCGGTATGTTTGGCCGACCAGTAGTTGTGATGGTGCATGGTTTTCATCCAGAAGTCAGGCTCGAAACCGGCAGCCACACATGCCTTTATAGTGGCGATAATGTGCGCACCGATACCGACGGGCAATTTTGCATCGCGGATTATCTGCATGGCATTAGCGAGAACATCGATTCTCCCCTGGGCCATGTAGTCGTCGGCCGTTTCACCCTGGATGTAGCATGCACAGGCTCCGTAGTCGATGGCACGTTTTATAATGTCATAATATTCATCAACCGGTTTCGCGTATCGCCCTTTGTCGTCATAGTTGAGGCCCGCGCAGTCGGAGATAAACTGGATTTTGCCGATGTTACGCTTCCAGTATTCATCGATCATGGGCGCCATCACGGGATTGGTGAGCAGGGTGTTCACGCCGCATTTTTCTGCCAGGAGCATGGTGGCAAAGATTTTATCGCGCTGGTGATATGCCTTCACTAACTGCGACACGTAGATCAGGTCGCGGGAGTGAGAATAACCCGAGAGCAGGTTGCCTCCGAGGATGAGCTTACTGAATTCCACATCCTTTATTTTACCCATTGGAAGGGTGCCTTTCAATTCTTTCAATGATGATATCTGTAGGGATTTTACAGACGCTCCGGTAAATGCATCGGCGAGGTTTTGCTCTTCGAAGCTCTCCCATTTGCGCTTCTGAATGTAAGCCGCACCGAAAGCAGCGATAAATGGCAGTGTAGCTACACCTTTCAGAAGTTCGCGGCGTGGCAGGAACGATTTCGGTTCCGTCGCCGGCACCTGGACAGGAACATCAGCCGGAGTAAGTGTTTTAGCATTGTTCCTGGTTTTTTTATGAAATATGGAAATAAGCCATCCGTCGAGGCCGATCAAAAGATTTGATGGTAATACCAATAAAACACCGAGGGCCAGCAGTTCAATGAGGTTTTTATTGACAATGAGGTAATGTCCTTCTACAGGCATGCCGAAGTCGTTGCGCACAAAGGGAGGATTGGCAACATAATATAGGAACAACAAAGTCATGCCGGTGATAATTGCCGGACGGGTAAATATGCCAAGCATAAGTCCAACACCGACAAAGATCAATCCCCAGATATTGACAAAATCCACGAGACTCAGCACAGCAGGATGCGCCACAATCCAATGGAAAAAAGGGGCAAAAATCCATGACGACATCGACAGGTAGTCACCTGAAGTCCACCCCGGGGTGAAAAGTTTGGCCAGGCCTTCATAAAGAAAATGCCAACCGATCGCGATTCGGAGCATGGAAATGAAGAACAGACTTGTCTTGGAGAATTGGACGCTTTGAGTGGGTGTTGTTTCCATAATACCGGAGATTAAAAAGAACGCAATGACAAATTAGGCATTTTTTATGTAATACCTATCCTGTACCGTGATGCACTGCGGGCACGGCCGGGGGGGGGGTGAAGATGCTGGGCAGGGGAGAGTGTCGGGGGGGGGGGGGGACCCACCGTCACGTGCGGGACGGGGGGGGGCCGGCCGGGCGAGGTCACGCCCGCCCCGACCCGGTACGAGCCCGGGAGGCGCCAGGGCATTCGTCGTTGCTAAAAGTCGAGGGGGGGGCCGGGGCGATGGGGCCCGGGGGGGTGTTGGTCCGGAGGGAAACGGCGGGCCACCGGGAAAATCGCAATACGAATATGGACGAGGGGGGCAGCCGAAATGCCCCCACTTTTATTGAATTTCACCTAATTGATTTATGGTTTTTTACTTCAGCAACTGTACCCAGCCTCGGTATTCCTTATACCGGAGTTTTGGGTCAAGGGCGTCAAAAGTGACATTGGCCCGGTAGTAATAGACAGCGCTGGGCATTTCGGCACCCTGGTTATTCCGCCCTTCCCACCTGATCAGCAGGCTCTTTTCAGCCATATTGATGTTGGAATATACTTCCTTGCCATAGCGGTCATAGACGTAGAAATCAACGTTGGTCACGAAACGCGGGCACTTGTTGGTGCCAGTCGATTCATCGAATGTGTTAAACGCCTGGAAAACGTCGTTTGTCCCATCCTCGTTGGGCGTGAATACATTGGGGAGTTCATAGAACGGGCAGTTGTCGTTGCATATCGCTTCCGTCGGATCGCTCTCGTTGCCGGACCTGTCAACTGCGGTTATTTTATAACAGCCCTTGAACGATGTCAGATCATCATGGGTATAGGACGTGCCCACCACATTGGCAATGATGCTGAAAGTCCCTTCTTCGCCTGTCGCCGAAAAATAGATATTATAACTGCGGACGTCCTCGTCGCATTCGGCGTCGCTATTCACTTCCCAGGACAACTCGTTGAAGAAATCATTAAAATCACACGGTTTGTCATTGAGAAATTCGCGGCAGACATCTTCCAGGTTCAGGTTCACAATGATGAATTCCTTTGGTGAGCATGGACTTACACTATCATTTGGCTGAGCACAGGCAATCTGGGAGTTATTTATTAGTGGCTCCAGAATTTTAGGATTGCCATAGGTTCCACTCGTCACTACATAATAGCAGTATTCTTGGGTATCAATGAGCGGCCCGCCGCCGGTAATACTACCGTCATCGAGGTAAATAAATCCATCCAACCCTGCATTCACACTGTCAATCAATACTAATTTTTCAGGATCGTTTGGATCAATATTATTCCGGTAGATGAGGTGCCACGGATACTGTTGCGATACGTTGGACCAGGGTACAAGCGCCTTCCATTGAAGTTCTATGGCCCCGGTTATTGCTCCGGGATCCAGCCGAACGGTGGATGCTGTACTCGTTGTATCGATCGCCGTGCCGCTGCCATCATAGACGATGATGGTATAATTGTACACAGATCCGATAGTATTCAGGCCCGTGTCAACAAACGTCGTGTCGGTGATCCTGCCTCCTGAAATGAGCGTATTCGTTGCTGATGTATATCCAACACCGCGGTACAATTCGTAAGTATAAGGCCCGGGATATTTAGTCGGATCAATATCAAAGGGCGACGTCCACCGGACATTTACTTCTCCGTCATTGGTGCCGGTTTCCGTTACAGACACATTGGTGATTAGCGATCCAAAGTCGCCGTCAAATTCCTCGATGAGGACGCATGATTCCGAGGAAACGACACTTTCACCACCCGCGGGATCCTGGAACACCGCGACCAAACGATAACAATAGGTAGCCCCATATTCGAGGCCCTGCCCACCGTTATTATCTACATATTGATTCTGGTTAATATCCAGCACTGTCACTAATTCATAGCCTGCGTATTCGGGCATACCCAATTCACAGTGTCCGGGCTGGAATTCAAAGCTATCAACTCGTCGCCATACCTGCATAAGCGATGCCTGCGGGCAGGTATAGCTATCCCAACTTAGCGCTACCTTATTGCCGTTGCCTTGTGTCGCCTGCAAACCTTCCGGCGGGGGACCAACCACCCTGATAAACCACGTGGCGAAGTCGGCAAGCTTGGGGCCGCGTCCCTGAGTAATATCCGGTTCGTCCACGGCTTTAAATCGCACCTGCCATTCTCGTTCACGTACATGTGAGCAGTCGGTTTGCCAGGAGAAAAAAAGTTCTGCAGGCACCGGCTGCGCTACCGGTGGGTATGGGGAGTAGCTTGCCGGATTGGAGCCGACTTCATACACATCTCCAAACGACGAAAGTATAACAGGATCGCCATCCGGGTCGGTAGCTGTGGCAGTCTCAATAAGTTTTTCCCCGGCAACGACGCACGTATCGGGGGGCGGGGTAATTTCAGGTGGTTCGTTGTTACATTCAGTTACCGTGACCTGCATGTCGCGCACCACATAGCCGAGTTGGTACCATTCCCCTTGGATTTTTCGCCATTCTATTATTTTCCATGCCCAGTTGTATTGACCTTCTCCGCCGGGAGCGTCCCACACTATGTCTCCGGTTCTTTGGTCAAGTGAGAATGTTGCCGGACCGGTTTTATCTTCGTTTTTAGCATTATAATTGGCTATGTCGTGGTCATCGGGAAAGCGATAGTTCACCACGGGTACATTCTGATCCTGGTTTGGTATCGTAAATTCATACGAGATACTATCGCCGTCGGCATCTACCGCGCCGGCATTGTGCAGAAACATCACGCCGGTACAGGCATCATCAACAGGCGGGTTTACCAGTATCGGTGTGTTATTACAACCAAGGAATGGGTCGATGATGATAACAGTTTCAACATAAAATGGGGTATTCACCGAGTTGTCCATATTGACAATATTGGCATTGCGGTTGAATTCGCGATAACTGATCTTGTACTCGCCGGGGCCTGAAAAGGTGTGTTGTACATAAAATATATTGAACCCGATGAAATCGCCAAGATCCTCAAAGTAATCAGGGTTGCCGACATCAAACGGAATGATGACACCATCACCAAAGTTAATTTCACCGCCACCGGGTTGTACCGTTGACCGTAGGTCAGTATACAGTGTCACTGAAAAATTATAGGAATAGTTCTGACATGAGATCAGCGAGGCTGTTATTTCACCAGCACGTATGTGGGTAGCATATACGTATGAAAAATCTACCAACGATAAGAAGAGAATAAAAGCAAAGAGTGGTGTTTTTTTCATGCGTCGAAATTACCGCTACTTATTATTAAATCAAATTAACGAGTTTTAGTATTTATCAAACAAAAAAAAATTACAAGTAGTTACAACTTTCGGATTGAAAATGATAATTGTCATTTTTAAGGCATGGGAATAATGGCATTTTTGTCGCACCAATTCCGGGCCTGATGATGGCCTGTTTTTATCGATTCAAATCTGATTAATCATAAAACCAACATTTAAAGCATGCGCTGGATCATTAAAATGTTAACAAGTTCATTGGGGAAAAAACTGCTGATGTCGCTGACCGGGCTGTTTCTGATCTCCTTTCTTACCATTCACCTTATCGGAAACCTGTCGATTTTCAAGGGCGATGATGGAGTTTCGTTCAACGCCTACGCGGCCTTTATGTCCACCAATCCGCTGATCGGTGCGGTGTCTTACTTACTTTATGCAGGTATACTTCTGCATGTGTTCGTGGCAATAACGCTGTATTTCCAGAATAAGAGCGCCCGGCCTGTTACCTACAAAGAGCAGCAAGGTAGCGCCAACAGTGCCTGGGAGTCGCGGAGTATGACGCTCCTCGGCATCCTTATCCTGGCATTTCTCTTTATTCACCTCAAGGATTTCTGGTGGCAGTACAAGCACGATGGTGGTTACGTTTTCACGACCGATGCCGAAGGAAACCGCGATATTTATGCGCTGGTGATTGAGCAATTCCGCACACCATTCGCCCTGGTGAGTTACCTTATAGGCCTTGTAGCCTTGTTCCTCCATCTGAAGCATGGATTCTGGAGTGCTTTTCAGACCTTGGGTTTGGATCACGAGAAATATACACCACTCATCAAGGCGCTCGGACTTATCTATGCGATCGTAGTGCCCTTGGGTTTTGCGACCATGCCGGTGCTGGTATTTTTTAATATTATCTAATTGATAAAAAACGACTAACAATATGAATAAACTTGATGCGAAAATTCCAGCCGGCCCGATAGCCGAGAAATGGTCGAAACACAAATTCAACCTGAAGCTGGTAAATCCCGCCAACAAGCGCAAATATGACATCATCGTCGTGGGAACAGGCCTGGCAGGTAGCGCTGCCGCCGCTTCATTCGGCGAGCTTGGATACAATGTAAAAGCATTCTGTTACCAGGACAGCCCGCGCCGTGCACACAGCATTGCGGCACAGGGTGGTATCAATGCTGCAAAAAATTATCAGAACGACGGCGACAGCATTTACAGGCTGTTTTACGATACGGTAAAAGGGGGAGATTACAGAGCCCGCGAAGCTAACGTATATCGTCTTGCCGAAGTGAGCAATAACATTATCGACCAATGCGTGGCGCAGGGAGTGCCATTCGCCCGCGAGTACGGCGGATTACTGGACAACCGGTCATTCGGTGGTGCGCAGGTTTCCCGGACATTTTATGCACGCGGCCAAACCGGTCAGCAGTTGCTCCTGGGAGCGTATTCTGCCATCAGCAGGCAGATTGGAACCGGTAAGGTGAAAATGTACACGCGCAACGAAATGCTCGATGTGGTGATAGTCGATGGCAAAGCCAGGGGGATTATTACCAGAAATATGGTCACCGGTAAAATTGAATCACATAGCGCCCATGCAGTGGTGCTGGCAACAGGAGGCTACGGCAACGTATTTTTCCTCTCTACCAATGCCATGGGTTGCAATACCACCGCGATCTGGAGAGCCTACAAAAAAGGCGCTTTCTTTGGAAACCCGTGTTATACGCAGATTCACCCGACCTGTATTCCGGTTCATGGCGACCAGCAATCCAAGCTTACGCTGATGTCGGAATCACTCCGCAACGACGGCAGGGTATGGGTGCCTAAGACAAAAGAGATGGCCGAAAAAGTGCGTAAAGGCCAGGTGAAGCCATCGGACGTGCCGGAGGACGAAAGGGATTATTATCTCGAAAGGATCTACCCGTCATTCGGCAATCTCGTTCCCCGCGACGTGGCTTCGCGAAATGCTAAGAATGTATGTGACGAAGGAAGGGGAGTTGGTGAAACCGGTCTGGCTGTGTTCCTCGATTTCAGGGATGCGATCAAACGTGATGGCGAGCATGTGATCAGGGAAAAATACGGCAACCTTTTCCAGATGTATGAAAAAATAGTTGCTGAAAACCCATATCAAACCCCGATGATGATTTACCCCGCGGTACACTATACCATGGGAGGTCTCTGGGTAGATTATAATCTTCAGACTACCATACCGGGTCTTTTTGCCACCGGTGAGTGCAACTTCTCTGACCACGGGGCCAACCGCCTGGGCGCTTCAGCGCTGATGCAGGGACTGGCAGATGGATATTTCGTGATTCCGTACACCATCGGCAACTACCTGGTTGAAGTTGGCATTAAAAAGGTTGAAACCGACCATCCGGCATTCAAAGAGGCAGAAGCCACCGTGAAGGAGCGCATCGATAGCCTTTTGAAAATCAATGGCAAAAAAACCGTTGACCAGTTTCATAAGGAACTCGGCAAAATCATGTGGGATAAATGCGGCATGGCCCGTAACGAAAAGGGTTTGAAAGAAGCAAAGCAGGAAATTCAGAAACTACGTGAAGATTACTGGAAGAATGTGAAAGTCCTCGGTGTGAATGAGGAATTGAACATGACCCTCGAAAAAGCATTACGGGTAGCTGATTTGATGGAATTGGGCGAACTGATGGTGCAGGATGCGCTGGACAGAAAAGAATCCTGCGGCGGCCATTTCAGGGAAGAGAGCCAGACCGAAGAAGGTGAGGCAAAGCGCGACGATGAAAACTTCGCGTACGTGTCGGCATGGGAGTACAAAGGTGAAAAAACACCAGCGGAACTTCACAAGGAACAATTAGAATTTGAATATGTAAAACTTAGTCAACGCAGCTATAAGTAATGGAAAAAGTAAGGAATTACACCCTCAGAATCTGGCGGCAGCCAAATACAAAAAGCAAAGGGGAATTTAAAACCTATGAGGTAAAGAATATTTCTACCGGAAGTTCATTTCTCGAAATGCTCGATATCCTCAACGAGGAGTTGTCGGAGCGCGGTGAAGACCCGGTACACTTCGACCACGATTGCCGCGAAGGTATTTGTGGCATGTGCAGCCTGTTTATCAATGGCCGTCCGCATGGACCGGAAGAGGAAATTACTGTGTGTCAGTTGCACATGCGTACCTTTGCCGACGGCACCACGATAACCATCGAGCCATGGAGAGCGAAGGCATTTCCAGTCATCAAGGACCTTGTTGTTGACAGGTCGGCGTTTGATCGCATTATCCAGGCTGGAGGTTATGTCTCCGTCAACACTGGCGTAGTTGTCGATGCCAATACCATACCCGATAGCCAAAGGTAGATGCCGACCTCGCTATGGACGCAGCGGCATGCATCGGATGCGGTGCCTGTGTAGCTGCCTGCAAAAATGCTTCTGCGATGCTTTTCGTCAGCGCGAAAATTTCACAACTCGCATTGTTGCCACAAGGCAAGGCCGAACGAAAAATACGCGCTTTGGCCATGGTATCGCAGATGGACGAGGAGGGATTTGGATCATGTACTAACACTGGTGCTTGCTCAGCAGAATGCCCGAAAGGCATTGATCTTTCGAACATTGCACGAATGAACCGTGAGTATTTCGTGGCATCTGTCAGTTGACAGACCATTTTATAAGTATATTTAAGGGGCGTAATGCCCCTTTTTTCATTCCATGGATTCAGATAGAAAAAACAAAATCATACTGCCCTGCTCTCCGGGTCTTGCTGAGCCGGTGGCCAAAGAGATAACAGGACTGGGATTTCCGGTACTTAAAATCGACCCCAAAGCGGTGGAGACTGAAGGAACCTTTAGCGATGCTATGTTGCTGAATTATAAGCTGCGGACCGCCAACAGGGTGCTGTGGTTTATTACCGGCTTTCGCGGCATTCATCCCAACCACCTATACAAAAATGCCATAAAAGTTCCATGGGAGCAGATACTGGAGCCAGAGGGATATTTCAGCATTGAATCTTTCGTAAAGAATCAGTTCATCCGTGATTCGCGTTTTGCCAATCTGAAACTGAAAGATGCCATTGCAGATCGGTTCACGGAGCAGACGGGCCATCGTCCGGATTCGGGTTCTGAAAAAGACGGCGCAGTTGTTTTCATGCGGTGGATGGAGGAAGATGTAGAATTATTCATCGATATGTCTGGGCAAACCATCGCAAAGCACGGTTACCGTCGCATTCCAGGTAGCGCGCCGCTGATGGAAAACCTCGCTGCTGCCATGATCAACGAAACGAAGTGGGACAGGAACAGCCATTTCATCAATCCGATGTGTGGAAGTGGTACGCTGGTCATTGAGGCCGCGCTGATGGCGCTCGGGATTTATCCGGGAAAGTTCAGGAAGAACTATGGCTTTCAACACATTCAGCAATACGACCGCACCACCTGGCAGCAGATCCGCGACCAGGCAGAAAGTGAAAGAACCAGGTCAACGCTCGACTTTAAGATTCTGGCAACGGATATCGACAGAAAGGCGGTGAGCAATGCCCGCGAAAATGCCAAGGCAGCAGGAGTGGATCATTTGATTGATTTCAAGGTTTGCGCCTTTGAGGACACCGTAATTCCTGAAGGAAGTGGCGTTGTTATGTTCAATCCCGAATATGGGGAGCGTCTGGGTGAAATGGAAGCGCTGGAAAAGGACTATGAAGAAATTGGCAATTTTCTCAAGAAGAAATGCGTAGGATATACGGGCTATATTTTCACAGGAAGCATCGATTTGGCGAAAAAAGTTGGCTTGAGAACCAAGCGCCGCATTCCATTTTACAACGGCACCATCGAATGCCGACTGTTGGAGTATGAGATGTACTGAGTTATATGCTAGGTTAACAAAATTATGACTTACAACGAGATTCAAGATCGCATTACGCCAATATTACAGGACAATGGCTTTAGAGTAATCGAGCGATTTAAAATTCTACGAGGTTTGAATCAGAATCTGTTTCGTTCCATGCTGGTTTTGATGAACGCGAGAATTGTCCACTTTTTTCGTAGGCATAAAAAATAGATTTCACAGCGATTTAGTTTACGCATGCGAATTTTTTGATGAAAATTTCAACGCAGTGAAAGATTGCGATGCAGCCACAAAACTTATCTATTTTCTGACTGGAAAAGGAAAAGCAATTCTACAAGGTGATGTTCAGAAATTGGAAGAACTGGAAAAATTCACAAATGAGAAAGCAAAACTTTATAGGAAGAAATTGCTCAACCGACAAAATATAAACGCCGCTGAAAATGCATGGCAGATTAAAAATTACCGTGACTTTATAAAATATACTGAACAAATTGAAGATGAGAATTTATCAAAATCATATATTTTGAAGAAAGAGTATGCTTTGAAAAAATTAAGCAAATAGTAGAACACAGCACATAACAGCAGCAGCTGTTACACAACTACCTCCAAATAACCCGGCTTAGAATGCTGCCAATGGAAGTTTTTTATTTTTAACAGGATTCACTGATTCCTCGGAATCCGGTACGAGAACATATCAAAATTTGTTAATCTTAATAGTCCAGTCGCACCGGCACCATTGATAAATTTTGTATTTTTGATTAAAACGATCCGAAATGACAGCAATTGATTTAAAAACCGCACTGATTCATAGGATAGCGGAGATCGATGATATTTCGTTCCTGCAGGCCATAAAGACAATTCTAGATTCAAAGACCAATAGTGAGGTTCTCACCCTCACCGCCAAAGAGCGAGATGATATCATGGCATCGAAAAAGGAATTGGAAAATGGGTTATTTATTGAGAGCAAAGATCTGGATAAAGAGATTCAGGAATGGCTAAGCGAAAAATAGTTTGGTCACATCTGGCAAGAATCAGACTCTTGGAGATATTAGAATATTTTGCTGTGCGTAACGGAAATAAAATTTATTCGGGAGAAAAACTATATCGTATCTTTAAAAAAGAGCTTAAACTGCTTTTAAACCACCCTGACTTAGGTATTAAGACTGATATTGCGTCGGTTAGAGGATTGATTGTTGGCGATTATATTTTGTATTATGAAGAAACAACGGATGCAATAATTGTTCACACTATTTGGGATAGCCGACAAGACCCGGACAAATTAAAGATGAAGTGACGTTGTAACAATAACCAACACAACCCGGTATTGGATTTTGATGATTTTCGGCTAATACATATCTGCGAAGCCTCGACGATTTTTGAAGATGAAAAAACCATCAAGAATCCAGAGGTAACATGACAACAGATGGTAATTGCCTGTTCACTCAAGTTAAAATAAAAGGATAAGACTATGAAATACAGAAGATTTGGACGCACCAACTGGAACGTGAGCGAGATTGGCTACGGCATGTGGGGCATGGCCGGATGGACCGGTTCTGAAGATAAAGAGTCTATGCAGTCTCTGCAAAAGGCCGTGGATCTCGGATGCAATTTTTTTGATACGGCATGGGGTTATGGCGCGGGTAAAAGCGAAGGGCTCCTCGGGAACCTGATTCGAAATAACCCAGACAAAAAACTCTACACAGCCACCAAGATGCCGCCCAAAAACTTCAAATGGCCCAGCCGCCGTGAATTCACCTCAACCGACTGTTTCCCTCCGGAGCATATCGAAGAATATGTGGAGAAAAGTCTGAAAAACGCCGGCCTCGATTCCTTCGACCTCATGCAGTTCCATACCTGGGAAGATTCATGGCTTCAGGACGATCGACTGATCCGCAAAATGGTGGAGCTGAAAGAGCAGGGATTATTCCACGCGATCGGAATAAGTTTGAATCGGTGGGAACCATGGAATGGTGTTGAGGCTGTGAAAAGCGGATTTGTGGATGCCGTACAGGTCATTTATAATATTTTTGATCAGAACCCAAAGGACGAATTATTGCCAGCCTGCCAAAAACACGATGTCGCAGTGATCGCACGTGTGCCTTTTGATGAAGGTTCTCTAACCGGCCAACTGACTAAAGAGAGCAAGTGGGATAAAGGCGATTGGCGAAACACGTATTTTGTCCCTGAAAACCTGAATAGCAGCGTCGAACACGCAGATGCCTTAAAACCCATCGTACCGAAAAATATGACCATGCCTGAAATGGCGCTTCGCTTTATACTAGGCGAGCCAACGATTAGTACTATCATCCCGGGGATGAGAAAAATGCATCACGTGGCATCGAATATTGCTACCAGTGATGCGGGCCCGCTCGATTCCAAACTGATGGCAGAACTTCAGAAACACCGCTGGGATAGAGAGCCTACTTCCTGGTCGCAGTAGGAGGCAGTTGAATTAAGAACAGTTGAACAATTGAATTAAGAATTTAGAATTATTCGACCATGGACTGTTGGCCGGGACCGAATGAGCCATTGAACCAAAAACCATTGAACTTTCTAGGACAGAAGCATCTCTATATCCTCTTTGGACAGGTCTTTTACAAAGCTTTCCTCAGTAGTGATCAGATCGGTGGCCAGTCTGACTTTGCGTTGTTGGAGTTGAATGATCTTCTCCTCCACGGTATTTTTTGCGATGAACTTGTAGATGAAGACCGTGTTTTCCTGGCCGATACGGTGCGCACGGTCGATTGCCTGTTGCTCCACTGCGGGGTTCCACCATGGGTCGAGCATGAAAACGTACTCCGCTTTGGTGAGATTCAGCCCGACGCCTCCCGCCTTTAGGGAGATCAGAAATATTTTGATGGAGTCGTCATTCTGAAAACTTTCTACCTGGGCCTGCCGGTCTTTCGTAGAGCCGTCAAGATAAGCATAGGTGATGTTATTGGATTTAAGGTAATCCTGAACGATGGCGAGGTGCTTTACGAACTGGCTGAAAATTAAAATTTTGTGGTCTTCGCCGATGGCATTCATGATCATGTTGCTCATGCTTTCCATTTTGCCTGCATCATCCGTATAGTCTGGATTCACCATTTTCGGGTGGTTGGCGATCTGGCGCAATTTGGTCAATCCCTGGAGCAGCAGCATATGCGATTTCCCCACCCCTTGCTTTTCGATGTTCCCGAGGATTTTATTCCGAAAGTACGATTTCACTTCCTCGTAGTATTCCTCCTGAGCGCTGGTCATGGTACAATATTTCACCGATTCCACCTTTTCCGGAAGCTCCCGCGCTACCTGCGATTTGTGCCGCCGTAAGATAAACGGCTTGATGATTCCGTATAATTTTTTGGTTTTGTTTTGATCAGCGAATTTTTCGATCGGCAGGAGGTATTCTTTTTGAAAAAACGACTGCCCGCCCAACAAGCCCGGATTGATGAACGACACCTGCGACCACAAATCCATGGTGCTGTTTTCCAAAGGCGTGCCGGTAAGTATGAGCCGATTTACGGCGTGGAGCTTTTTTACTGCTTTCGCGATATTACTGTTTGGGTTTTTAATGGCTTGCGATTCATCGAGAATTACATAGTAAAATTGAAACTCCTTAAGCAGGTCCACGTCGAGCCGTGTAATACCATAGGACGTGAGGACCAGATCATAGGCCGAAAATTGAGAAACATCCTTCACCCGCGTGGTCCCGGTGTAGGAAAACACCTTGAGTTTGGGCGTAAATTTAGCTGCCTCCAGTTCCCAGTTGTAAAGCAGCGATGTAGGCATAACGAGCAAGGAAGGCCTGTGTCTCGCCTTCTTCCTTGAGTTTCTGAAGCAGTGCCAGCGTTTGAATGGTCTTTCCCAGACCCATATCATCGGCCAGGCATCCGCCAAAGCGATATTTTCTCAGGAAGTTGAGCCAGTTGTACCCGGCTTTCTGGTATGGCCGCAATTCGCCGGTAAAACTTAGCGGCAGTGGAGTTTCCTCGATCTTTTCAAAGTCACGGAGTTGCTCGAGTTTATTATTGATGATTACTTTAGCAAGGTTGCTACTGTCAAGCTCGTGGACAAGCGCCAGATGGAATTTCCGCAAGGTCAGCGGCTGTGTTTTATCTCTGGCTTCCTCCATGAATGAGAAGAGTTCAGAATAGTCGCGGGATCCAGGATTCAGGGATTACGCCGATTTCACCATTCGGCAGCACGATCTCGTTACCTTTCTTCAGAATTACGCGTCGCAATTCCTTAAAAGGGATTTCAAACTCGCCAAATCGCACGGTGGCATTGATATCGAACCAGTCAATATTTTCGCGAACTTCCAATGAAATGGACATTTCGCCAATGAAATAGCGCTTGTTTCGCAAATTCTTCTGGACCACCAGGATACCTTCATTCTTCAAAATCTTATTGTGCCGATTGAGCCAGTCGATGGCCTGTGATTGCGACAATGTGCATTTTGAATTACGCAATTCGAGCCCCAATTCCTTCAGCAAATTGATGATCCGTAATTCTTCGGCATTTTTTCGAACGATGCGGCGAAATGTATATTTCTCAGCGTCGTTTTCAACATCGACACTTACTGTCATGGCGTTGTCAGCCCGGAAATTATAGGTGTTGTAATCAAACGAAACATCGAAAAGTATTTTTACCTCTTCAACCGGAGTGCCATTTAATGAGGTTGTCTGATTGCCAAACAGGTCGGTAAATGCTCCGGTATTCATTGCCAGTTCCGACATCGACAGCCTGGGAACGGGTTCATAGCGCTCGGTTTTTATATCGAATCCAACGGCGTAAACGTCAAAGGCCGCAACCAGGGGCGCCACAAATACACGGTAGTATTCATCTTCCTTATTTTTTGGAACAACGATGTATTTTTTGTTCAGAAAGGGTCTTAACTTTTTACCGTTGACCGGACTGCTGAAGCTGTATAATGTGTTATCGCAGACAAGAAAAGCAGGGTCGTCGCAGAGGATATACGATCGTTTGCTGTAAAATTCGATTTTCTCACCGTTGTATTTTATGGTAGGGAAGTAGTGTGTATTGTCGTCATTGCGTCTGAAATGAAACAATATGGTGGAAGTGGGAGGCAGCACGGTTATTTCTTTCCATGTTGGCTCACCGTCACTTCCCATTTCGAAAAGGCGCTTGCCCTGGATCAGCTGCAGCGCCCTGCCGCGTCTCTTTTCAAGATATTTCTGTACTTCCTGCTGAAATAGTTTATTGTCTTCATCCCCTTTGGGGTAATATTTTGCAAAGAAGTCGCGTGGCTTAATTTTTCCCTTATGGAATTTACGGATCACTGCGTCCTGCTGCATGCCGTCCATAATCTCGATGAGTTTGTAGTCGGTCTCATCGAGGCCGCAGGCAAATTCAGCGGCATTTTTTGCTGAAATATTCTGGTGACGCAGTGTGAGCCTTCCTTTCTCGTCAAGTTGCACAACGAATGATTCAAATAGTAACCCAAGAAATTCATGGGAGAATACTGAATAAATGATCTGGAACGGAGCCGATGGCGAGACAGTCATGTTTGGACAAATCGACTTGCAATGTAATCACATGGCTGTGAATAAAAATCTGATTAAAGTCATTTTTTTAGCCTGATATCCATAGAAGTGCAAATGGAATGTTGGCCATGCTCTGTGTTCAGAAGCGATCAACAATGATCATATACTGTGCATTTCTGTGACATGGATTTTTAATGGTTTTTTTAACTAATTGGCTGGCAATTAGTTGTCATTAAGGTATGTAAGTTGTGGTTTTACAGGAAAAACAGCGTCATGATCTTCAAACTGTGTATATGGATTAGCGTCCGCTTTATGGCGAAGAACTGGGGAATCAGCGCTCTCAAACTATTTTCACTTACCACCGGCATGCTTTCCCTGCTGCTCATCCAGCTTTTTTACTTCGATTATAGCGAGTCTGAAAACAACCTTTACCACGTCTGGACACATGGCAATTTTGAAAGCATTGCATTGCTCATGGTGATTTTATCCATTACTGTATTTGTGTATTTGGTACTGATCAGCAATCAGATTGCCTCCAGAGCCAGGGAGTTTTTCATTAGAAAGTTGTATGGAGCCGGCTCTTTCGAAATAGTTGCCGTACTTCTGGTTGAGGCATTTCTTTTTCTGTTGGTCTCCTTTATATTAAGCTTAGCATTGATCGACCAGTTGTCGCCGCTGTTCAACCGGTTCACCGGGCGGCAAGTAAATATCAGCAACAATCAGAACGACATCGGGTTGGTCACCGGGGCCTTTCTATTTATTGTCCCTGCTTTTCTCATGATGCTGCTCCCGGCCATGAGGTGCGCGGGATGGCGGGCAGTTGAATTTCTGAAAAAACTCAGCGGATAGTTTAGAATCCATGAATTCCGACTGATTTCTCTTTACTGGATAATCCAAATAAATCGACAACGTGAATTAACGTCGGGTGCTTCTGGCGATAATTTAAACCCTCATATGCGGGAAGGCATGAATATTTTACATTAAATGCCTACTTTTGCACTTCGAAAAGAGGGTATGGAAAAAATACGGAATTTCTGCATTATTGCGCACATTGACCACGGGAAGAGCACGCTGGCAGATCGCCTGCTTGAAGTAACGAGCACAATATCAGCGCGGGACATGCAGGCACAATTTCTTGATAACATGGATCTGGAGCGGGAGCGGGGTATTACTATAAAAGCCCATGCCATCCAGATGAATTATACTTACGAGGGTGAAGAGTATATACTGAATTTGATCGACACTCCGGGCCATGTGGATTTCTCATACGAGGTATCGCGTGCTATTGCTGCTTGTGAGGGAGCGCTTTTGGTGGTGGATGCTTCTCAGGGTATTGAGGCGCAAACCATTTCAAACCTGTACCTTGCCCTTGATCACGATCTGGAGATTATCCCGGTTATCAATAAAATAGATTTGCCCGGAGCCCAGCCAGAGGAAGTAAAGGATCAGATCGTGGATCTCCTTGGCGTGAATCCCAAGGACGTAATCTACGCTTCAGCGAAGGCGGGTTTGGGAATAGAAGATATTCTTGAGGCAATCATATTGCGTGTTCCACCACCAAAAGGTGATCCGGACGGGCCGCTTCAGGCTATGATATTTGACTCGGTTTTCAATTCGTACAGAGGTATCGAGGTTATATTCCGGGTATTCAACGGTGAAATAAAGCAAGGCGACAAGGTGAAATTCTTGAACACCGGCAAGGTGTACAATGCCGATGAAGTTGGTGTATTGAAACTGGAGCAATTGCCAAAACAAAAGATTTCCACCGGCGATGTTGGCTATCTTATTTCAGGCATCAAAATCGCCAAAGAAGTAAAAGTTGGAGATACCATCAGCCACGTGGATCGACCATGCGAAAAAACCGTAAAGGGTTTTGAAGATGTGAAACCCATGGTATTTGCGGGCATTTATCCGGTGGAGACAAGCGAGTTTGAAGAGCTCCGGTCATCCATGGAAAAACTGCAGTTAAATGATGCCTCACTTGTGTGGGAGCCTGAAACGTCTGCCGCGCTCGGCTTTGGGTTCCGCTGCGGATTCCTTGGCATGCTGCACATGGAGATCGTGCAGGAGCGTCTTGAGCGGGAATTTGATATGACGGTGATTACCACCGTGCCATCTGTTCAGTTCAGGGCGGTGAAAACCGACGGAACGTACACAGAAGTAAATGCGCCTTCGGAAATGCCTGAACCAAATACCATTTCGCATATCGAAGAGCCTTACATTAAGGCAACCATAATTTCAAAATCGGAATATATAGGCCCCATCATTGCCCTGTGCATGGACAAAAGGGGAACTATTAAGAATCAGACATACCTCACTGCCACCCGCGTGGAGCTCTTATTTGAGTTGCCATTGGCCGAAATGGTCTTTGACTTTTTCGATAAACTGAAAACCATAAGCCGCGGTTATGCTTCGCTGGACTATGAACTCATCGGCTTCGTACAGTCGAATATGGTGAAATTGGATATCATGCTCAACGGCGATAAAGTTGATGCACTTTCTGCCATCGTGCACCGCGACAAAGCCTACGACTGGGGCAAACGATTGTGCGAAAAACTCAGGGGACTGATACCACGCCAAATGTTTGAAATCGCCATTCAGGCTTCGATTGGAGCCAAGATCATTGCTCGTGAAACCGTTACTGCCATGCGGAAAAACGTGCTGGCGAAGTGCTACGGAGGAGATATTTCGCGTAAGCGTAAACTGTTGGAAAAGCAGAAAAAAGGGAAGAAACGCATGCGAAGTGTCGGTAATGTGGAAATTCCCCAGGAAGCATTCATGGCAGTACTTAAACTGGACTGAGCCGCTCTGCAGGATTGAAATATATAATCCATAACTCATAACCCATAATTCATAACTCATTTTATGCCCATCATCCTCGACGGTAATAAAACTTCTTCAGACATAAGAGCTGAAATAAAAGCACAAGTAGAAATCATCCGGAGCCAGGGCGGGAAGATTCCCCACCTCGCGGCTATCCTTGTCGGCAATGACGGCGCCAGCCAGACCTACGTAAGCAATAAAGTGAAAGACTGTGAAGAAGTAGGATTCGTTTCCACCCTTAAACGCTTCGACGAAAACATTAGCGAAAGCGAACTCCTCGCCGAAATTCAGGCAATCAACAACAATCCGGATATAGATGGACTCATCGTTCAATTGCCGATCCCAAAGCATATTTCGGTTCAAAAAGTGACCGACCTGATCAAGCCGGAAAAAGATGTGGATGGTTTTCATCCGGTAAATGTTGGGCGGATGGCCAAGGGCTTGCCTTCATTTATTGCAGCAACTCCATACGGCATCCTTCAATTGATCGAGCGCTATAAAATCGAAACCTCCGGCAAACATTGTGTGGTGCTTGGAAGAAGCGAAATCGTGGGATCGCCCATGAGTATGCTGTTGTCCAGAAAAGCATATCCGGGTGATTGCACAGTGACCTTGTGCCACAGCCGTACAAAAGACATAAAATCCATGACGCTGCAGGCCGACATCATCGTGGCAGCCCTGGGAATTCCGGGCTTTTTGAAAGGTGATATGGTGAAGGAGGGTGCCGTGGTCATTGACGTGGGTATTACAAGGGTGGCCGATTCCTCTAAGAAGAGCGGTTTTTCTCTGAAAGGTGATGTGAATTATGAGGAAGTGGCTCCAAAATGCAGCTATATCACTCCCGTGCCGGGTGGCGTGGGTCCTATGACAAGAGCATCACTATTAGTAAATACACTGCTCGCGGCAGAAAAGAAAATATATCCCTGATCCTGTTTTCCTCAAACGACATATAATTTGACAAGTCCGGATATCACTTCAGGCAATGCATTGCCTCTGATGGAAAGTTTCTACACCATCCAGGGAGAGGGGTACCATTCAGGCAAAGCAGCATACTTTATTCGACTGGCCGGGTGCGACGTTGGGTGCGTGTGGTGCGATGTGAAGGAATCTTGGAATGAGAAAGATCATCCGATATCAGGGATTAAAGAAATTGTTACCAACGCGCTGCATTTTAAGTCGCGCATAGCGGTTATTACCGGCGGTGAGCCTCTCATGTATAACCTTGGCCCGCTTACTCGTCATCTGAAGGAACATGGATTTCAGACGCATATAGAAACGTCTGGCGCGCATCCACTATCCGGCGAATGGGATTGGATATGTCTTTCACCCAAAAAGTTCAAAAAGCCCATGGAAGAGATTATTCCTGTGGCTGATGAACTCAAAGTGATTATATATAATAAGTCAGATTTCGCGTGGGCGGAAGAATATTCCGCAAAAGTGAAACCCACCTGTCGGCTTTATCTTCAGCCAGAATGGTCAAAATCATCGGAGATGCTTCCCGCGATGGTCGACTATGTAAAAGGTAATCCCCGTTGGGAAATATCGCTTCAGGTTCATAAGTTTATGGATATTCCATAATTATGGGACGATTGATTTTTTACATACTAATTTGGCTTCTTCCAACGATTTCATTCGCGCAGGGTAGTTTAGGTACGTCTTCAAAAAAGGCGATTAAGTTTTATGAAACGGGGGAGTCTTATGTCAAACAACGCAAATTTCCTGAAGCAATCGATCAGTTTAATAAGGCAGTTGCATCCGACAACGATTTTATTGAAGCGCATCTGAGGCTGGCTTTTTGTTATGAATTATTGCGAAACACCGATGATCTGCAAATGCATCTTGAGGAGGTTATCAGAATAGCACCCAACTCGGTGAAATATAAAAATGTCTATTATTCCCTGGCAAGGGTATATTTCAATAAAGGCAAATACGATCAGTCCGGAGCCATGATCGCCACGCTGGAAAAATTAGGTATCGATAATCCCCGGATGCAAACCGATGCTGAAAAGATGAAGGAGAACGTGGCATTTGCCATGGAAAATCTACAAAAACCCATCGATATCCATCCGGCACCGATGAGCGCTTTGCTCAATGCTCATCCGTTTCAATATTTCCCTGTGCTGACCGCTGATGAACAGAATATCATTTATACAGTACGAATGGGGAGCTCATTTTATGATGATGAAAATATTGTGATAAGCGCCAGGGATTCGGATGGCAATTGGACGAATCCGGTGTCTATTTCGCCCAATATCAATTCACAATTCAATGAAGGCACATGCACAATCTCTGCAGATGGGCGAATTATCATTTTTACAACCTGCGAAGGTCGGCAGGGTTACGGTGGCTGCGACCTCTATATTTCCGAAAAGCAGGGGGACGAGTGGGGCGTTCCAAAAAATCTGGGGCCGGGCATCAACAGCCGGTCGTGGGAATCACAGCCAGCGCTTTCCGCGGATGGACGGAAACTATATTTCGTATCGGACCGTGCCGGAGGAGTAGGTAAGCGGGATATATGGGTTTCGGAAAAAGACGCTCAGAATATATGGCAAAAAGCCAGAAACCTGGGAACGAGTATCAACACGAGCGATGAGGAAGTTTCGCCATTTATCCATGTCAATGGAACTACGCTGTTTTTTGCCTCAATGGGTTATCCCGGCTTTGGCGGATATGATTTGTATAAGAGTGAAAAAATCGATACGGTATGGTCCGAACCTGTTAATCTCGGCTATCCATTGAACACATACGAAGATCAGGTGTCGCTGTTTGTTTCGGCCAATGGGAAAAACGGATACTATTCCTATGAAAAGGCAGAGGGTGGCGAACGAAGAGAAAGCCTGCTCTATAGTTTTGAATTCCCCGGTGAAGGCGTCCTTGAAAACAAGAGCATTTTTATCACAGGTAATATTTATGACGCCAATTCGAAGAAGCCGCTCAAAGCTGATATAGAATTATTCTTTCTCGGCGAAAATGTACCGGCATCTGTCTTTACGTCTGATGTAAAAACCGGTGAGTACTTAACCATTCTCAATGAAAACAACCGCTTCGCACTTTATATCAATTGCCCGGGTTATCTATTTGAGAGCGCCACTTTCGATCTTTCTACGGATCAAAAAGTGGCTATCAGGCATGATTTCTATCTGAAGCCAATCACTATTGGAAACAGCGTGCGGCTCAACAATTTATTTTTTGATGTAAATAGCGCTGAACTTTCGCCCGAATCTAAGACAGAATTGAACAAGGTGGTTCGATTCCTCAATGACAATCCTGGTGTTAGAATAGGTATTGCCGGCCACACCGACGATCAGGGTACCGAGCAATACAATCAGCAGCTTTCGCAAAACAGGGCCAGAGCGGTCTATGAATACCTGATAAAAGAAGGTATAAAACCACAATCATTAACATTCGCCGGTTATGGCGAAAGCAAACCAATTGTCAATAATACTGACGAAGAAAGCCGCAGATTAAATCGGAGGATAGAATTCATAGTAGAGGGACTTTAGAATTACCGTGTTTTCCATAAAATCCGATAACATCTTGGAATAGTCATATCTAATTATGTGCATCCTACAGGCCCTCCACAAATCAGACCTTGATATCCATTTATGAATTCCGTAAACAATTGCCATTTTCATTATGAATACAGTGAAAAAATGAATCATTTTAATTTCACTGCCATAAGGAGAATTAACTATTGTTAATTTGATATTATCCCAAATAAAAGGGGGATCCTGCACAAAAAATTACAATTCTCCTTTCTTATTGTTTTAAAAACTATTTACATTTGTTTTTCCCTTTTTGGAAGAGGAGGGGTATTTTCTAACCTTAATCAATGTAATATGAAGAGGATTCTACTGTTATGCATGGTAGTCATTGGCTCATTTACAGCAATGGCTCAGCGCACTGTGACTGGATCAGTCACGGGAGAAGATGACGGCACACCAATTCCCGGTGTAAACGTCGTAGTAAAGGGTTCATCAACCGGTACGGTTACCGATATTGACGGTAAGTACCAGATTGGAGTTCCTGAAGATGGAGGCACACTGGTGTTTTCCTTTATTGGTCTTGTCACCGAAGAAGTGGTTGTCGGAGATCAATCTGTCATTAATATGGTGATGACAGCAGATATCAGGCAACTTACCGAAATAGTGGTAACGGCTATTGGAGAAAAGCGAAATGCGAATAGTGTTACCTACGCCAACCAAACCCTTGATTCTAAATCGTTACTTTCAAGTCCGTCCAAGAATGCTTTGGAAGCCCTCAGAGGAAAGGCAGCAGGAGTAAAACTTATAACGAATAGTGGTTCAGTTGGTGCCTCTACCAGAATTGTTCTAAGAGGGGAGGCTTCGCTTACCGGAAATAACAATGCCTTAATAGTTGTTGACGGAATTCCAATTGATAATAGTAACTCCGTTGGTGGTGAAAATTCAGGAGAAGGAGGCTACACCGACTATGGTAATGCATTTAATGATTTAGATCCTCTAAATATTGAATCGGTGACCATTTTGAAGGGGCCATCTGCTACTTCATTATATGGTTCAGAGGGGTGCTTCTGGTGTTGTTTTGGTTACAACCAAGTCCGGGTCTAGGGGTAAAGCGAAAGTGGATATAAGTTCAACTTTCGCAGTTGATGAAGCATATATTTTGTTAGAGAGGCAGGATCAATATGGCCAGGGCATTATCAATCCTGATGGTTCTAAAAACTTTGATAGTGGTGAGAACTTTTCTTGGGGGCCACAGTTCGATGGGGTAACCAGGCCATGGACAAGTCCGGTTGATGCAGACGGAGACGGAAATATGGAATACCTTTCTAGACCTTATACGGCGGTACCGGATCAGCTCCAGAATTTCTTTAGAAATGGATATACGAATAACAATTCACTGGCAATTTCTGGCGGTAATGACTTATATACTTATCGAGTGAGCTATTCAAATACCTTTCAGAATGGAATAATGCATAATACAGATTACCAACGACATAATATAGGATTTAACGGAACTGCAAAATTATCGGATAAGGTTCGCTCCACCGTAAGTTTTTCTTATGCCAGTGTTGATATGAATACTTCTACTGAAGGATCACGAGCTTTCGAAGGGAAAAATCCTTACGCGTCTGCAATTCAGTCCCCAAATACGATTGATTACCGGCAGGTGAGGGATTATAATAATCCGTACCATGGTTTTACAGGATGGTATGGAACATATACTGTCAACCCCTATTTTATATTAAACGAATTTACAAATAATGGCAAGAGGGATAACTGGTTAGGTAATGCATCCATAGAATGGGAGCCTGTAAAGGCATTAAAATTCACAACCAAATTTGGCGTAAATTATACTGCATTAAATCGAGTTGAATCAATACCTACCTACCAATATGAAGACCATTATGTATGGTTGGATAACCTGAAACTAGATGGTCCAAGAGGCCGAGACGGTAATGCTGGAGCGCACAATGAGATGATTAGAAATAGTACTGTTCTTGACTGGACTACAACGGCTGCTTACACGACAAAAATCGGCACATCTTCTTCTATCACTGCAATAGGCGGTGTCAACGTTTATGATTTGACACGAAAGCAGCTTTATGGAGAAACAAGAGGTGGACTTGTAATTCCTGGCGTCTATAACTTAGCAAATTCTGCTCAAACTGCTGCCGTAGTTCAAAGCCACGCTGACTACAGAATTATAGGTTTTTTTGGAAATCTAAGCTATAACTGGAAAGAAAAGGTATACCTTGAGGGATCAGTAAGAAATGATAACTCTTCGACGTTACCAGTTGACAATCAGTCATTTCTGTATTGGTCATTGGGATCTTCGATAATTGTTAGTGATTTTCTGGGATGGTCAACAGAGGACCCAATTAACAAATTGAAAGCTCGGGTTAGTTATGGAACAACAGGTAAGGATGCAGGATTGTATCTGCTGTCAAGTACTTATGCTATCAACCCGAGTTTGATAGCATATGAAGGCGTATATGAGATTTTGACACCATTCAATGGCCAAACAGGAATTAGTAGGGGGGGCTTGATTGGAAACAGCAACCTTAAACCTGAATTGACAGCCACTTTCGAAATAGGTACAGACATCACTTTTTGGAAAGGCAGAGGCAACCTGTCATATACCTTTTATAGTTCGGATCACACCGAACAAATTGTTGAAGCGGATTTATCAAGAGCTTCTGGTTATAGCGTAACAGCAGTGAACATAGGTGAATTAACTAATAGAGGTCATGAAATCACTTTCAATATTACGCCTATATCAACAGTAAGCGGATTTGATTGGGATCTTGGATTTTCCTGGGCTACAAACGAAAGCGAAGTGAAAAGCATTTCGGACCAAACTGATGAACTTACAATTTGGTCTTCAGGTAGAGGAGTAACTCAAGTAGCTGCAAAAGGACAGCCCTTTGGCACATGGAAAGGTAATGTACAAAGGTTCGATCCAGATGGCAATCCTATAGTGGATGGTAATGGGGCTCGTACCTATACCACGACGCCAGAATATGTGGGTTCTGTTCAGCCTGATTATATTGGTTCTATTACCACCAGCTTTAGATACAAAGGCTTTAGACTAGGAGCATTGCTAGATGGCCGAAAGGGAGGAAAGTTTTTCTCACTAACCAAAACGGCTGTTGAATTTAACGGAACTGGTGCTAACACATTAATTGGTGACAGGTTGCCTTTTGTTGTTCCTAATAGTGTAGTTGAGCAGGAAGATGGTTCATTTATTCCAAATACAACTTCAATTGTTGCCTACAATTATCTCGATGATGGAAACTATACAAACCACTTGCTTGACGCAAGCTTTTTAAAGCTTCGGGAAGTTTCCCTTGGTTATTCACTTCCAAGAGGATTGTTTCAAAACTTAAGTTACAAGGTGCAACAATTGATCTCTTTGCTAAAAACCTGAAATTCTGGTTACCATCTGAAAACACATTTGATGATCCTGAAGCAAAAGGTCCTGGAGGATCTGCTGATAATACAACGGGCGTAGCCTCAACCCAGACTCCACCAACCAGAAGTTATGGTGTAACGTTGAATTTAACCTTTTAACAAAAATGGAAAAGATTAAAATATTATTAATAATTGGCAGCATGATGATAAGCTTCATCATGTGGAGATAAATTAGCTGATCTTAACATAGATCCGAACTCTTCACCAACAGGAAGTGCTCCTGAGGTTTTTACCGCTGCGCAAGCTTTTTATGGGATAGCACAGGATGCTTACTTTAATGAGACTGACGCATTACTGGCACAGTACTGGGCCGGCGGGCCAGGAGTTGCCTTGCTTGATATAGAGCGATACTTCTTTGAACCGGTCGATTTCAATACTGATTGGTCATACTGCTATTTGCAGGCATTATCCGATTTAGCATTTGTAATAGAAGATGCTGAAAACAATCAGGCCTTGGCTGCTGCTGCAGATATTCTAAGTGTCCATATTTACCAGAACTTAGTAGACCATTATGGTGATATTCCCTATTCTGCTTCATTAAGCGGAGATCCCTCAAAAGGAGGAAACATCGCGCCTGAATATGAGGGGGGCAAAGCAGTATATGATAAGTTGGTTGCCAGAGTAGCGGCTGCAGTAGCAACGATGGCTGATCCTGTGAATACTGATCTTTTGGGGGCTGAAGATATGATATATGGAAATTATGCTGATCCTACAGATCCTACAGATGATGAGCTTAATACCCAAAAAACTAATTGGATTAGATTTGGGAATTCGATCCATCTAAAACTCTTAATGAGGCAATCAGTTGCAGATCCATCTGTATCGGCTGCCGTAATTAGTTTGATCAATAGTCAGGGAAATTTATTCATCGAAGATGAAAGTCAATTAGCCCGAATTAGGTTCCAGGGCGAAACCGGCCAGAACTGGAATCCAATGTATGCCCGTCGTGAACAAGGTGTTGGTCAATTTTATATTGCTAGCAACAGTGTACTTGAAAAAATGGCAGAGCTGAGTGACCCCCGGGCGAGAGTTATTTTTGACGTTGCCGAAAAAACAGGGACACTGGTAGGAATTGATCAGGGTGACATAGTGAATCAGCAGAGTTTGGGAGCAGGCGATGTGAGTTTTCCGTCATCTCTAGCTTATGGTCCCGCCAATGACGTAATATTGACTAGCCATTGGGAGGTTATGTTTTTACGGGCTGAGGCTGATATGAGATTTGGTACAAGTGATGATGAAACGGAATTGTTTAATGATGCTGTTACTGCGCATTTCGCCTACATAGGAGCCCCACTCGGTGACTACTTGGGAACAGAGGTGATTTATGATGCAGGAGAAAGTACTGACGCAAAATCGAATATGATTGGAATTCAGAAATGGATATCTTTCAATGGTTTGCAAGAAAGTGAAGGATGGATTGAAGCACGACGATTTGACACACCATCTGCTCGATTATTTACTGGTGGAGCATCTCCAATTTTCAAAACTCCATCAAGATCTCAATTGCCCGATGGAGTATTTCCAGTACGGTATTTATATCCACAGACAGAGCTTGATTTCAATACGAAAAGCGTTCCAGTCTTAAGCGGAGTTACTGACAAACCAGTTTTTTGGGATAATTAATTTTACGAAAAATGAAAAGAATAATAAAGTATACAAGATCAAAGGTCAGTCTAATTTTTCTGACGCTTTTGATAACAACTATAGGCTGTGATCAGTCTGAGGATGCATTTTCAGAATATGATTTAGGTCCGTTTCAGCAAATAGCTGACCCATATTTACAGATATTGACCCCTGTAGTATCGTTTCAGGCCGGTACCCCTTCTTATGTGGTAAATTTTAATACTATAAATGGTTTGAAACAGCTTACAAAGGTAGATTCATATAAGGTTTACACTGATGCAAAAACAGGGTCATCTTCGGAACCAGTCCTTTTTACCTCTTATACAATAGATGATCCATTGAAAGTAGTGATTCAGGATGAATTTACATATGATGACCTTAAGGCAGGGATTACGGTAGATGGTGCTAGCCTTCCTGACAATCAAGCTGAATTAGCTGTTGGCTCGGGATGGGTTCTAAGCTACAAAGGCACAACAGTTAATGGAGATGAGGTCTCACTAGCTGGAGTAGTGAATGTCGCTGTATTGAGTCGTTTTGCCGGTATTTATCGTGTCGTGGATATGGAATATTGGCGAATAGGTGTAGATAGACCTGATGTTTATGCATCACAAATTGGAACTACAAGATTTATTGGTTCAGTTGACGAGAACACTTTTAAATATAATGATTACTGGGGCCCGTTTGCCTGGACAGGCGGTTCATTTAATTTTGACATTGATTTCACCACCAATTCCATAACAGTACCGATTATTTGTTGTGGCCTGTTCAGTGGAACGTATGCAACAAGTTGTGCGACTTACCCAGAGCAATTGACAAATGTGCCATGTGGTGACACATCGAATAAATTGATACCTGATGATGCAACAGGGAAGCATAGAATGATACTCACATATGGGTATTTTTCTGAAGGCAGTGGACCAAGGGAGTTTTGGGAAATACTCGAAAAGGTAGTTGATTAACTTTAATACTTAAAAAGATGAAAATGTTTATAAAGAAGAATATTTGGCCGTTGGCGCTCTCGTTTGGGATGCTGGTGTCGTGTAGTATTGAGGAAGGACCTGAATCGATTGTACAGACATTTGAGAAATTTCCCGTGGTGGAGGAGGATATCACTCCAATTACCGTTACAGAGGCTGGAACATTTACAATTCAAATACCTTTTGACGAGCGACAAATTGTAGATGTAAATGTATCTATCGGAAGTGGCGAACTATCAACAGCTACAGAGGGAGAGGACTTTGATCTTTCTGCACATGAGTTAAACTTGTTGGCACTATCCGGTGGTGGAAGTATAGATATTACTATTTACGAGGATCAGGATATAGAGGAAAATGAAACCATCTACCTTACTTTCGAAGGGGATCATCCAATCGGTTCGCCTGTCGCACAGCAGGTGTTAGTAATAACTGTAAGAGATAGTGTTTATGCTCCTCAACTGACTCTGGATTGGTCAGGGCCAATAGAAGCTTTTCCGGGAGAGGTTTGGGAAGACTATATCGATATCGATCTATTGATACTTGATGGTGATGGAAACGAGGTATCTGGTTATGCCGGAGCCACAGCAGATGTTCCTGAAATCGTTTCTGCTTCCCAACTTCCTGATGGAATTTACGATGTAGTGGCTAATTTGTGGGCGAACCCTATTACCGGTAATGGCCTGAGTAGTGAAGTTCTACCAATTGTACTATCTATTGGGAATCAATCAGGCTCAAAGGGTTTTAATGCTAAAGAAATTGGATTAACACCGGTTTGGAATGGTGATACTCCAAGTGATGAGGCAGGAACTAACTTGTTAATTCTCGGAACAGTTACAGTTAATGGAAACCAAATGACATTAACCGACGGAAAAGGTAATCTTGTTGCCACATATGGAACTCCATAACAATTTATTTGAGTTAGCTAAAAAGTAAGATTGTATTGAATAGAAAAGGTTGCCCATATAAGTTGGGGCAACCTTTTCTATTTAATGGAAATTTTATATCGTAATGATCACCCTATCATACATATAAATGCAAAATTCCCATCAAGGCTCTCCTTAGTGGTTGCTAAGTGCTAGAATAACTGATTTTAGTGTAAAAAAGTCACCCCAAATATGTCGTATTAGGTGTATATTTGGGGTTTTTTACTATTTTGAATTTGATATAACACCAATAGACAGATGCAAATGGCGATTTATAACCGGGAAAGTACCTATACTTCCAAATGGTATATTTTCAAGAATTCCACAGGCTATGAGTGCTATATTCGGTATCCGACGGATGTAAAGTTGCTCTGGAAATGTTGAGAGAGTCTCTGGGATAAGTTGTTTGCCGCGATCTGCCAGGTCCTTGGCCGGAGACGGCCCCGTTTAAAGAATCCAGAACAACGGCTATAGTACATTGGCCATAGAAGGCTCGAGAACAAAAATCCTAATACCTGCCAAAAAATCCCATACACATATAAAGATCCGATGCGCACTGATTGATCAACCGATGCGCATCGGATTTAAAGCGATGCATATTGCTATCGATTTTTTAATTACATCTTTTGGTACGAAAGTGTTTCTAACATCGTTTTCAGGTCTTTACCCGGTGTAAAGATAACTTTTGCACCTTCAATAACAGATGCCTTCACTTCTTCGGCTTTTTCTTTTCCCTCGCTGCTGATGCTCACTCTCAAGCTTCCCAATTCGCCAAGGCGCACGACCTGTCCTTCGGCCAGGGCATCTTTCATCACATCGACCAGTGCATAAAGTACCGCACGGATATCGGCACCGTTTACCGTGCTCATTTTTTCGATGTCTTTGGTTAACAGATTGAGGGTTTTTTCCCCTGTTACATTTGCTGAAGCATAAAACTTCTTTGCGCCGCCACCTGGCACCCCTGGTTGGCCTCTTTCGATCACTTTGAATTTGATTGGCATAATGGTAGTATTTGGGTGTGAAAAATATGTACTTAACCTAAGTCAATTTAAAGTTATTCATATAATTCTATTTTCAAAATCATAATACAATAATGTGGAGTCCATGGGGGAATTAAGTTTAATATACCTCAAGGGATGGTTGTTGCATTGTTAAAATTCACTGCTTATTCAGGTGCATTTTTTGTAAATTAAACATCTTCCTCTGAAGAATGAAGGAATTTTTGTAAAGCGCTTGTGAGGGTAAATGGCAAAGATAGCAGGGCATTGGATCTGCTGAATGCCGTTCGTGACAGAGCGCTGGAAGGAACAGCACCGAGCTACACCGACGGTGATTTTGCCGATGCAACGGCGATGTTGAAAGCTATACTGATAGAGCGCCGGATAGAGTTATTAGGCGAGGGAAGGAGATGGCACGATATCCATCGTCTCGCTTTGGATCCCGACTTCAATACGGGTGGTATCCCCGGTAAAATGGCCTTTGGAAGTGCAACGTTTGATACTTACGAAATCGGCAAAGATCCGGCGACATTAGCCATTGGAATCCCGGCAATTCCATATACCGATAACAGGTTTATATGGCCAATACCGGCAGATGAGCTGGCTCAGAATCCTAATTTTGAGCAGAACCCAGGGTATTAATCCTGATCTGTTTATCCAATAAAAAAGCTGCCCCGACTCATCGGGACAGCTTTTTTATTTTGGAAGGGGTGAAATCAATTCATGCCCCCAATAAATGCAAAAATCCCATCGGGTTTTCAACCCGATGGGATTTTTATCAATATTTAAGCGATACTACTTCTTGTCTTTGTCGTTGACTTCCTCGTATTCTACGTCTGATACATCTGGTCCGGAACTTTTTGGTCCCTGGGATTCTGAAGCTCCGTCAGCATTGGCAAAAGGTCCTTCTTGCTGAGCGCCGCCGGTTTGCGCGTACATTTCCTGTGCAGCGCCTTCCCATGCTTTGTTTATTCCCTGCATGGCAGTATCGATTCCATCAATATCGCGGGCCTTGTGAGCCTCTTTAAGCTTATTCAAAGCATTTTCAATATTACTTTTATTTGGCTCGGAGATCTTCTCGCTATACTCTTTCAATTGTTTCTCCGTCTGGAAAATCATTGAATCAGCAGCGTTTACTTTCTCAATGGTTTCCTTTTCCTTTTTGTCCGATTCCGCATTGAGTTCAGCTTCTTGTTTCATCTTTTTGATCTCCTCGTCGGTAAGTCCTGAAGATGCCTCGATCCTGATTTTTTGTTCTTTACCCGTGCCTTTATCTTTTGCAGCAACGTGCAAAATACCATTGGCGTCGATATCAAACGCTACTTCAATTTGCGGAACACCTCTTGGGGCCGGTGGAATACCATCGAGATGGAATCGTCCGATGGTGCGATTGTCACGTGCCATTGGTCTTTCTCCCTGGAGTACGTGAATTTCTACGGATGGCTGACTGTCAGCGGCCGTTGAGAATACTTCAGATTTCTTGGTAGGTATAGTAGTGTTGGCTTCAATCAGCCTTGTAAACACACCACCCAGAGTTTCAATGCCTAATGATAAAGGTGTAACGTCCAGCAACAGCACGTCTTTCACCTCACCAGTCAGTACACCTCCCTGAATCGCTGCACCTACTGCTACGACCTCGTCAGGATTAACACCCTTTGATGGTTTTTTGCCGAAGAATGCCTCCACTGATTCTACCACTTTTGGAATTCTTGTGGAACCACCAACAAGGATTACCTCATCGATATCAGATGCTGTCATGCCGGCATCGTTGAATGCCTTCTTGCAAGGAGTCAGTGTGCGCTGAATGAGGTCATCTGTCAGTTGCTCGAATTTAGCCCTGCTCAATGTGCGAACAAGGTGTTTTGGAATACCATCAACCGGCATGATATAGGGCAGGTTGATCTCGGTACTCGACGAGCTCGATAGTTCTATCTTTGCCTTTTCAGAAGCTTCTTTAAGTCGCTGAAGTGCCATAGGATCCTTGCGGAGGTCGATGTTTTCATCGCGCAGAAATTCCTCGGCAAGCCAGTTAATGATACGAGCGTCGAAGTCATCTCCACCGAGGTGAACATCACCATTGGTCGATTTTACTTCAAAAACTCCATCACCCAATTCAAGAATGGAAATGTCAAAAGTTCCGCCGCCGAGGTCAAAAACAGCGATCTTAAGATCCTTGTTTTTCTTATCCATACCGTACGCAAGCGCTGCGGCTGTTGGCTCGTTGATAATACGTTTAACATCCAGACCTGCTATTTGTCCGGCTTCTTTGGTGGCCTGGCGTTCGGCATCATTAAAGTATGCCGGAACGGTGATGACTGCCTCAGTGACGGTCGTGCCGAGATAGTCTTCGGCAGTTGACTTCATTTTTTGCAGCACCATGGCAGAAATTTCCTGCGGGGTGTACAGCCTGTCACCGATTCGTACTCTTACTGTATCGTTATTGCCCTTTTCAACTTTGTAGGACATGTTTTTTCTTTCTTCGCTAACTTCAGAGTACTTTTTCCCCATAAACCGTTTGATGGAGCTTACGGTATTTTGAGGATTGGTAATCGCCTGGCGTTTAGCAGGATCGCCAATTTTCCTTTCGCCATTGCCGTTATCAAGAAAGGCAACGATCGAAGGAGTAGTTCTCCGGCCTTCGCTGTTAGGAATTACCACAGGTTCATTACCTTCCATCACTGCTACGCAGGAATTGGTAGTTCCTAAATCTATTCCTATAATTTTTCCCATATTTTTAATTGATTTTTCTCTTGGGTATGAGAATGATTAACAATGGTTGTGCCAATGGGGTCTGGCAGGCATTTCGGTGTCAATATGGCAGAATTATGAATCTTTGAAATAAAATCCCGTGACAAGATCAACAGGAATAGTCAGGAATTATGGTACAGGCTTAGTAGTTTTCTCGCTGCGGATATTGCCGGGGTTTGCTTTAGCTGTATTTCTTTTTCGAGCAACGCTATTTGTGGGATGATGTGGGCGCTGGCATAAAATCGCTGTTTCAGGGAGAATTTCAATGATGTCGTGCATCCAGCCGATATTTTGATTTTGTCTGTTTTTCAAGAAAAAACCTTTACTTTTCATTGCAGAAATATATTTGGTCGTTTCCTGCCAAATGCCCTCCAATCCCTCATTAGTCACTGCCGAGCATAGCAAAACGTCTGGATACCAGCCGCTTTCCGAAGGAGGAAAAAGATGCAACGCATTCTTATATTCTCGCTGGGCCCGCTCGCATTTTGCTTTGTTGTCGCCATCGGCCTTGGTGATGACCAGCGTATCTGCCATTTCCATAATGCCCTTTTTAATTCCCTGAAGTTCATCACCTGCTCCGGCGAGCATCAGGAGAAGAAAAAAATCAACCATTTCTTTTACAGCAGTTTCTGACTGGCCAACACCTACTGTTTCTATGAATATAACATCAAACCCGGCAGCTTCACAAAGCAACATGCTCTCCCGCGTTTTTGTACTCACACCTCCCAGTGCCGAACCGGATGCAGACGGCCGGATATAAGCAAGCGGATCGACCGAGAGGTTGGTCATCCTGGTTTTGTCGCCGAGGATGCTCCCTTTTGATCGCTGACTGCTTGGGTCGATGGCCAGTACCGCCAATTTCTTTCCCATAGAAGTGACCAACTTTCCGAACGACTCAATAAAGGTGCTTTTTCCGACGCCAGGTACGCCCGTTATCCCTATGCGAATGGAGTTGCCTGTATTTGGAAGGATTTTTTCCAGAACGGCTTCAGCGATTAGATTATCGGATTCAAGAGTGCTTTCAACCAGCGTAATAGCTTTGCTCAGTATGATTTTGTCACCATTTAGCACGCCATCCACGAATTCCTGAACCGAAAGCCGACTCTTTTTAATAAACATGCGTTTACTCCGTTTTTGTGCCGCAAGTAAGGTTTTTTTAAAAACTTGCTGAAATATGGGACAGGCTTTTTTTAGTTTTCGTTCCTTTTTGGATTAATCCAGAAAAAATTACGGTCGTTCATGAAGAAAAGAGGGATACTTGCGGATTCACTTTTAGGGACTTTTTTCATCCTTTCACTTATCCTGTTTTTCCAGGCGGTACGGCTATTTGGTGAATTTAAACTACTCGACCCGATTGGTGACGCTATTGGTGATGTAGAACTCACAGATCTTGTCTTTTCAAATATCCGCCCGGAAGCCAGGGTCGATACCAGTATTGTACTGGTAAATATTGGCCAGCTTTCCAGGGCCGGCATCGCTCGTGAACTACAGGTCATTAACAAATATCAACCGGCGGTTATCGGAATTGATAGCTATTTCTGGGACCTCAAAGAAGACTCACTTGGCGACTTAGCGCTGAGTGCTGCTTTGTCAGACATCGAAAACCTGGTTCTAGTCAACAAATTGCAGTATAATCCTATGACAGGATCATATGATTCGGTCAGATATTCTCACGAGCGATTTAATGTTGGCAAAACCGGCTTCGCAAATTTGGAGACAGATGCGCTTGCGCAATATCAATACAAAGTCTGTCGCACTTTTCCCCCTAAGCGAATAGTAAAGGGGAATGAGCAATATTCATTCGCATTGACTATTGCCAGTCTATATGACGAATCAGCAGCAAAAAAATGCCTGAATCGCCATAATGAAAGTGAGGTAATCAATTATCGTGGAAATATAATGGGGTACGGGCAATCTACTTCCAGTGGCCGTTTTGCCGCACTTGATGTTTCTGATGTACTTTCTGAAAATTTTGAACCAAGCCTTGTCAAGGGAAAAATCGTCCTTTTCGGCTATCTCGGAAGTGATTTCAATGATAAATCATGGGAAGATAAGTTTTATACGCCTCTTAATGTGAACTACGCCGGCCGCTCCAATCCCGATATGTTTGGCATCGTGGTTCACGCTAATATTATATCTATGATCCTGAGTCGGGATTACATAACTAAGCAAAGTGATACGGCGGGGTATATTACGGCCGTTATCATCTGCTTTTTGGTGGTATTGCTTTTCACGCTTATTTATAAGAGACTGCCGCAATGGTACGACGGCGTCACAAAGAGTTTGCAGATCGTGTTTGTCATGCTGTTGCTTACCATCAATGTGTTTGTTTTCCACTGGTTCAATTACAAGGTTAATCTGACGCTTGCCACCATCATGGTTGCGCTGGCGGGGGATTCGCTCGAAGTATGCTTTGGATTGGTGAAAAACCTGTTCTCAAATACCGGAAGGAAATTAATCTTTAAAGTCTATAACTAACTACTATATTTATCATGGGAAAAAAACTACTTTTCGTAATCACCATAATACTCTGTGCCGGGCAATTAATCGCCCAGGATGGGATTTTTACTATTATTCTGAACAAAGGCAACAATACCTTGTCACGTGACAATGAGTCTAAATCTATTACTGTGGGCGCCACGGTCAATCAGGGACAATCGTTGAATGTAGCTGAAAACGGCTACATAGCTCTTCTTCACAATGAAACAGGTTCCGGGTTGGAATTGAATCAGGCTGGTGAGTATAAAATCAGCGACCTCCAGGCGGCTATTGCAAATAAGGAAAACTCACTGCTTTCGAAGTACGGCAAGTTTCTGATGACCAGCCTGGTGAGTCAGGCTGACAATAGTCAGACTCTCAACGTGACAGGTGCCGTGGAGCGTGGTTCAGAAACCATCATACCCGTGTTTTTGCCAAAAATCACGGATGTTTATGGAAGTGAATTATTAGTGACCTGGAAAAGTGTTGACAATATCAAAGACTATGTTATTACCGTGAGGAATAAAGTGGATCAAACTATTTTTCAAAAGAATGTTACCGGCAATAAGTTTGTACTTCAACTGGAAGGACCCGCATTTGCCCAGGAATCCATGTTCATTTTGAGCGTTCAGGCTAAAAATAAGGAAGCCTTTTCCTCCCGTGATTTTGGTATCCGGCGTGTTGATGGCACAGCCAGGGATAACATAAGGCAACAATACAGCAATTTGCTTGAGACTGCTGATACTGAAAACACCACCTTGGGTAAATTGCTGATTGCATCATTCTTCGAGGAGCACCAACTTACGGCAGATGCTCTGAGTTACTACGATTCAGCCGTAAAAACATCACCGGATCCCATTGGATTTGCAGTGCTTTATGAAAGTTTTCTTGCAAGAAACGGATTGAAGTGACGCTATCTTCCCTCGACTAGGCTTTTACGTGACCCCAGTTTTCCCCGGACCGAATCCGGTTTAGCTGGGTGTGCGTGATGCCAAATCGCTTAGCAATCATCGATAACCTGGTTTTCTGGGTTTTCAGCAACCTTTTTATGACTCGCACATCAGTTTCTGAAAGCTTATAGCCGGTGGTACGTCTGCGCAATACCTGGGGATTACGGTTATTGTGTGCGTTCAGATCAGCCTCTGTCACCCATTTGAGGTTATAGATGTTGTTGTTTTCCTTGTCGTAATCGCGATGGATAACGTAATGCTGCTCCTTATTATCTTTCTTTATAAACGTTTCGGCTACAAGTCGGTGCACATAGTACTGGCGCGTGAGGTTATCACCAAATTTCACTGTAATGCATCGATACCCGTTTACATTGCCTCCCATGAGGATTTTGCCGTTTTTTTTGTCAATAGCAAAACTCCTTACCCGGCCAAGTGTTGATACTTCGTAAGTGTCGTGTGGAAGATTCGTTTCAAAATCGATGATTTTCCAAATGTCCCGTTCGTTTATTGATTTCATTTTTTGTGTAAAAAGCTGGTTATTCTGGTCAGTATTAAAAAAATGTTCAAACTGCCTTCTATTACTTTAATGCAATTCGGCTTAAAATAATTCCATGAAAGTTAAAAAAAGTTGAAAATTAATATTGGAGGGCTTTATGATGCTTTATTATCTGAATTATTTCTGAAGTTCAGGAACAGTTAGGGGTGGTTGTCTGTTATTCAACCTTAATCAAATAAAATGATAACTATTGTTTCTGGTACAAACCGCAAAAATTCTGTCAGTCTGCACATAGCCAATCAATACAAAGGGATACTGTCTGAGCTTGGAGAAGAGTCTAATATAGTAAGTCTTGAAGAATTGCCCGAGGACTACCTCAATGTTGCCTTATATGAAAATATAGGTAAAAACCATCAGTTTAACCTTCTCCGGGAGCAGATGAATAATGCCAAAAAGCTTGTTTTCATCATACCTGAATACAATGGATCATTTCCTGGGGTTTTGAAGGCTTTTATCGATGGGTTGGACAGGGGGAAGGCTTTAACGAATAAAAAGGCCGCATTGGTTGGGATTTCGGATGGCGACCAGGGCGCCGGAATCGCCCTGAGTCACATTACCGATATACTAAATTATTGCGGCACGCATGTGCATGGCTATCGTTTGCGAATACCGGGTATTGGCAATCTTATGACTGACAAAGTGATCACCAATCCGATTTATATAGCCAAAATGCACAAGCAGGCCGCAAATTTCATTGAGTTCTAATCAACATTGTCGTGGAGAAATCGATTGCTCCCCAACAACTGATTATCATCGTTCAGGTGATAGCGCGATACGTTTTGTTCTGAAGAATGAGGTACATCCTGAAGGTTCACATTCCGGCGAAGGTAGGCCGGCGTACTCCATTTTTCCCTGTAATCTTCCTCCTTGTCATGACTTAAGGATTTTGCACCATTAAGCTTTTCAATGCGGATTTTACTCTGTTGCAAAAGGTCTTCTTTTTTTGAATCAATGTTCCTCGACGAAGTATCGGTTACCGATGAAAACACTTTTGTCTGCTCCTTACTGATTTCTTCAAGGATATTTTCATCCGGTCCCAATTTTATCGTGCTCAATTGCTCCTGTTCAGCTTCTTTTGGTTTTGATGGATTCTCCCATCTGATGGATCGATCCACACCATCAAACAGACCGGGTTGGGTGTTGGTAGGTTTGCGCTGTGGTTTGGGATCTGAAACACCTGGATCAGCATTTTGAAGTGGCGTTTCTTTTACCATCGGCTTACTGGAATCCAAATGAATCACCGTTGATTTTTTAACCCTTAGATATTCATTCTGATGATCAAATCCGGTAGCAATCACCGTCACGCGGATGCATTCGCCCAGTTCAGCATCAATACCATGTCCAAAGATCACCTCGGCTTCATCGCCGGCCATTTCCATGATGTAATCGGTTATTTCAGCCAGCTCATCCATTTGCAGTTCTGCTTCCTCTCCGGAGATAATGGACAAAAGCACTTTCTGAGCGCCATGTATTTCTTTTTCATTGAGTAAGGGTGAAGCCAGAGCTTCTTCCGCTGCACGTCGGGCGCGGTTTTCACCTTTAGTGATTGCAGAACCCATGACTGCCGAACCGGAATTGCTCATCACCGTTTTCACGTCTTCGAAATCTACGTTGACATAGCCAGGAACGGTGATAATTTCGGCGATGCCTTTGGCAGCGGTGGTGAGTATGTTGTCGGCCTGAGCAAAAGCATCGCGGATGGATAAATTCCCATAAATCTCCCGGAGCTTATCGTTTAGTATTACGAGCACCGTATCACAATTGGCCTTTAATTCGTTGACACCTGCCTCAGCCTGAACCATTTTTTTTCCGCCTTCAAAGCCAAATGGCACCGTAACAATGCCAACGGTGAGTATTCCGAGGTCACGGGCGACTTTGGCTATGACAGGCGCTGCGCCGGTGCCAGTACCGCCACCCATACCGGCCGTGATAAACACCATTTTGGTGCTGTCGCTGAGCAGATCGCGGATGTCTTCCTTGCTTTCAAGGGCGGCATTCATGCCTTTTTCAGGATTGGCTCCGGCGCCAAGTCCCTGGGTGAGATGCTCGCCAATCTGCAGCCGGTTAGGGACTGGGCTGGTCATGAGAGCCTGAGCGTCGGTGTTGCAGATGATAAACTCTACATCACGGATGCCCTGGTTGTACATATGATTCACGGCATTGCTGCCGCCACCGCCTACGCCAATCACTTTAATGATCGACTTGTGGTGCTTTGGAATGTCGAATGAATATGAAATGTCAGTCATAATATTATGGTTTTCTGGTTATTTTCTAATAGTCTTCTTTGCCATCCAAATCGTCGATGAGCAAGCCTTTGGTTTTATCGATGATTCGTTTGAAAAAGTCAGTTCCACGATCTACGGGAGAGTCTTTAACAGACTTTTTCAACGGTGTTTTTTCCGTGAATCTGTTATCCCTTTCATCAATAGCTCTGAATCCAGTGAGAACCAAGCCCACCGATGTTGCATACATTGGGGTTTTCACAGCTTCAATTTTACTTTTACCCAGGTGTTCATTTGGGTAGCCGACACGAGCGTCAAGACCGGTCATATATTCAAATAGCTGTTTCACATTTTGTAATTGTGAACCACCTCCGGTGATGACCACGCCGGCGGCAAGTTTCGATTGAAAGCCTGAGGTGATAATTTCACCATGCACCATCTCGATGATTTCCTGCATCCGCGCCTCGATAATGTGCGACAGGTTTTTAATTGAAATTTCCTTCGGTGCGCGGTCGCGCAGATTCGGAATAGAGACAATTTCATTCGGGCTTGCTTCCTCGGCGATCGCTTTTCCAAATTTGGTTTTGAGCAATTCCGCCTGGTGTTGCATGACCATGCAGCCTTGCTTGATGTCCTGCGTAATGATATTTCCCGCCAACGGAATCACTGCCGTATGACGGATGATGTTTTCATGGAAAATGGCGATATCTGTAGTGCCGCCGCCAATATCCACGAGGCATACACCGGCTTCCTTTTCTTCATCGCTGAGTACCGAAAGGCTTGACGCCAGCGGCTCAAGGATAAGGTTTTCGATTTCCAGTCCGGCGCGTCTTATGCATTTATTGATGTTGTTGATAGCGTTTGTCTGGGCCGTGATCACATGAAAGTCAGCTTCCAGTTTCACGCCAGACATGCCCACCGGATCCTTGATGCCGTCCTCATAATCCACATAGTAATCCTGGGGCATCACGTGGATGATTTCACTTCCCGGAGGGATCACGATCTTGTACATGTCGTTGGTAAGACGGCTGATGTCTTCGATGGTGATTTCCTCATCGGTATGACTCCTGGTGATGCTGCCGTGCTGCACCGAGCTGCGGATATGTTGTCCGGCAATACCCACATTCACCACACGGATATTAATACCCGATTGCTCCTCAGCCTCCTTTACGGCCTTTTCGATAGCGAATACCGTTTTGTCGATATTCGACACGATACCACGGATAACGCCGTCTGATACTGCCTTGCCCATGCCCAGCACCTCGAGTTTTCCGTACTCATTTTTTCGCCCGACGATGGCGCAGATTTTTGTAGTGCCTATGTCAAGACCTACAACGATTTTTTCCTTTTCCATAATTTATAAGTTATTCGCAAACGATTTGATTTTTAAATTTCACACTGACACGGTCATAAGTATTCCAGCCTTTTGTAGGCAGTATTTCTTCATAGAAAATCTGGATTTTCCTGAATTTTGACTCGATCATTTCAGGTTTTCCAAAGTCGATAACCTGCTTGCCGACTTGCTGGTACATTTTTATATTTCCGGATGCATCGATATGTAGCTGGGCTATTTGTGCTTTCCAGAATGTACTATTCTCGATAAATGCCAGTAGCTCCATGAGTTTGGTGCCTGTATCCGAGTCGTAGAGATTGGTTAGCTTGGGGTTATTTGCGTATGGGCCGTCGATAAGGATCACCCTCGCCGTGTACCTACGCGAAACCGGAAGGATTTTTCCCTTATCGCTGATATATCGGTCCTGCATTTGGTTGCTAACCAGGCGCGCAATCGGCCGACTTTGGTAGATATTTACTGAAAGCGAGCCGTTCAATTCCTTATATACCTCCACATCTTCTACAAAGTGGTTTTTTCTGATCTCATCTTCGATTTTATCAAGATTAAGATCGTTGAATGGCATGCCGATAATCTTGGTTTGCCCGTCGTCCGTGATCGTCCGCAATACGTCCTTTTCGTTGATGAAGTAGTTTTTGTATTCGTTGTCAATGCTTATATCAATCGCCGTGCAGGTTTTAGCATCATATTTTTTGTCAACGAAACTGATGGAGACCGTGAGCAGCACAACCAGCCCTGCCGACTTTCCTAAAAGCGATATGTTATCCCAGCGTAGTTTCATCGTTTCATTAAGAGTAATTCTTCAATTTGTGGCACGAACCTGTCGATATCTCCGGCGCCAATGGTGAGCAGAACTTCAGGTTTCAGGGCTGCTATTTCACTCAACACACTGGAGTTTTCGACAATTTTTTTGTTGCGGTTTTTCATCCTGTCATAGATGATCGCGGATGTCACGCCTTCCATGGGCAATTCCCTGGCAGGGTAAATATTCATCAGTAATATTTCGTCAGCCAGATCGAGGCTGGAGGCAAATCCATCAACAAAATCCCTGGTACGGCTGAATAGGTGTGGCTGGAAAATGGCCGTGATACGCTTTCCGGGATAAAGTTTCCTCACCGACTCAATGAATGCGCGTATTTCCGTCGGATGATGAGCGTAATCGTCAATATAAACCAGATCGTTGGTTTTAATATGGTATTCAAAACGCCGTTTCACACCTTTAAAAGTCGCCAGCGCATTTTTAATGTCTTTGATATCGATGCCTAATTTTCGACATACTGAAACAGCCGCCGTTGCATTTTCCACATTGTGAAATCCGGGAATGGCCAGGTGTATATCGGTGGCAAATCCATCTTCACCCTGGAAGTCGAACGTAAATTCTGAGTCGGCAACCTGGATATTTTTTGCATTATTCTGCCCCTCCCCAAGGCCATAGGTATGAGTTGCCACCTGTTTCACATTGCTGTGTAGCCACCCGGCCAGCGACTGATGCACATAGGCATGACCGCCCGGTTTAATTTTGTTCACAAATTCCAGGAAGGACGTCTTCATAGCGCCATGATCGCCATAGATATCCAGGTGATCGGGATCAGCCGAAGTGACCACGGCGATATCCGGTGTCAGGCGGAGAAATGAACGGTCGTATTCATCCGCTTCGAGGACGGCGATGGTTTCCGGCCCGGTTGTTCCTTCCATAATGAGGTTTGACTCGTATCCCTGGAGGATTCCACCCATGATCGACAGTGATGGTTTTTTAGCGGTTTTCAGAATGTGTGCAATCATCGAAGAGGTGGTCGTCTTCCCGTGTGTTCCCGCTACTGCTACTGAGTGAAGATCATTGGTGATGAGTCCCAGTACTTCGGACCTTTTAAGTATGGTGAAATCGTGGTTTTTCAGGTATTCAAGTTCCTGGTGATCTGTGGGCACTGCCGGTGTAAATATTACCAAAACACGATCCTTTTGTGCCAGTACCGCCTCAGGAATTGATTTTTCTCCATCGTCGTGATAGTGAATACCAGCACCCTCTGACTCTAAAGCATTTGTCAGGGGAGTATTGGTCTTGTCATACCCATATACTTTTTTTCCGGAGTGCATAAACCATCTTGCAAGGGCGCTCATGCCTATGCCACCTATGCCCAAAAAGTATATGATATGTCGGTCGGCGAGTTTCAACGGATCAGTCCGATTAATTCATTAACAATCGTTTCGGCCGCTTTTGGCCTGGCGTAGCGGCGGATATTCTCCGATAATACTTTTTGCTGCCCTGGATTATAGAGCAATTTCAGAGCCTCAGGGACGAGGTTAATTCCCGCATCCTTGTCGGCGACAATCAGCGCTGCTTTACCATTCACTAGTGCCATTGCGTTTTTTGTCTGATGATCCTCAGCGACATTGGGCGAGGGGACAAATATTGCCGGCTTCCCGGCAATGCATATTTCAGAAATGGAAAGCGCTCCGGCACGCGATACCACGACATCAGCAGCGGCATAGGCAAGATCCATTTCTCTTAGAAATTCATAGGGTCTTATGTGTTTCAGGTCGAAAGCCTTGAGCTTTTCGTTAAATTCTTTCCAGTAAAATGAGCCAATTTGCCAGATGAGCTGCACGTCGGAGTTGATGATGTCCGGAAGGTTTTTAATCAGGCTATCGTTGAGAGTTCTGGCGCCAAGGCTTCCACCGAAGGCGAAAAGCGTCTTTCTCGTCGGATCGAGGGCGAAATGTTTAATGGCACGTTCTCTCTTTTGCTCAATGTCAAGGATGTCGGACCTCACGGGATTGCCGGTGATGACAATTTTTTCTGCAGGGAAAAATTTGTCCATGTTGTCGTAGGCCACACAAATTTTGTCTGCCTGCTTCGCGAGAAGTTTGTTGGTGAGTCCCGCATACGAATTTTGCTCCTGGATCAGTGTCGGAATTCCGGCCTTTGCGGCGGTTTTCAGTGTTGGACCGCTGGCAAAGCCACCAACGCCTACGACTACATCAGGCATGAAGTTCCTGATGATCTGGCGGGTGCGAATCATACTGCTTAATACCTTGAATGGGAACATGATATTTTTGAGTGTTAGTTTCCGTTGCAATCCGCTGATCCAAAGACCTTCGATTTCATAGCCGGCTTCGGGGACCTTGGTCATCTCCATTTTTCCTTTTGCCCCGACAAACAGAATTTTTGTATCGGGCAACACTTCCCTGAGCCTGTTGGCTATGGCAATCGCCGGATAGATATGCCCGCCGGTGCCGCCGCCGCTGATGATTACACGATATGGTCTATTTTTATCGATCACTGGTTTATGCTACTGTTGAAATTTTTCTCAATTCATTTCCACCTGACTTTTTTGTACTTAATTCTTCTATTTCCCCCCGGCTCACGCTAAGTATAATTCCTACCGAAAACCCGGTAAATAATAATGATGTGCCACCCATGCTAATCAGCGGCAAGGGAAGACCCGTAATGGGAAGCAACCCTACCGCAACTCCAATATTGACCATTGCCTGTAGGACCAACGCCAAACTGAGACCGGCGGCCAAGCAAGCCGCCAAAAGCACGTTCACTTTTTGTGGCGGTCATCATGCCACGGTAGAGAAGGGCGAGATAAAGCGCAATAACTCCAAGCGCCCCAACGATGCCGTATTCTTCCACGATGATGGAGAAAACAAAATCTGAATAGGAGTGAGGAAGGAAATTGCGCCGTATGCTATTGCCTGGCCCCATACCAGTAATGCCTCCCGAAGCGATAGCGATGTATGACTGCCTGGCCTGGAAAGGCAACTCCTGCGGATCCAGGTAGTCCCTGATCCTGCTAACGGCCGTTTCGCCACGCTGTCCAATCAGTACAGCCAGGGTCGCGGCGAGCACGCCGATGAAGAAGAGCATCGCCAGGTATTTCACAGGAACCCGACCAATAAAAAGCATCACACCACAGGTGACAAGCAACAGACCAGCCGTGGAAAGGTTGGTCATGCCGATGAGCCCGCAGATAAGTCCGCACCACAAGAGCATGGGAATAAGCGATTCTTTGAAGCTGTCGATATTTTGTTGTCTTCTGGCCAGCATACTTGCCAGTTGCATGATGAGCGCGAGCTTGGCGAGGTCAGATGGCTGGAAGGTTTTATTGATTCCGGGGATGGTGATCCAGCGGGATGCTTCGTTCAGATTTGTGCCAAATTTCCATGAGAAGATCAGCAAGGGTACTGACAGCCATAGCGCGTACCTGGATATTTTGGAATAATACCTGTAATCGATGCGATGTGCTGCCCACATGGCGACCAGCGCTAAAAGTACCATAAACCCATGACGCATCAGGTAGAGTTCAGTGTTTCCTCCTGAATGTTTATAGGCCAGAGAACCGGTGGCGCTATACACCACAAGCACACTCATGATCGAAAGGGCAAAAACAATCGCCCAGATCACAAGATCGCCTTTCAAATTTCTATCTGCCCATTCCTTTATCATCGCGATTTCAGCTTCCGGTTAGTTTATTTTTTAATGCGGCAATTGCCTCTTTGAACCTGTTGCCCCGGTCCTCATAGTTCTTGAACAGGTCGAAACTCGCACATGCCGGCGACAGAAGCACCACTTCACCAGCCGCCGCTTTGTGATGCGCAATTTCGATTGCTGTATAAATGCTGTCCACTGAGGAGATATCCCTATGGTATTCACCAAAGTGTTTAATGATCTTGGTATTGTCGATGCCCAGGGCCACGATGGCCTTTACACGCTTTTTCACTAATTCATCGATTTGTGTGTAATCGTTACCCTTGTCCACGCCGCCCAGAATGAGTACCAGGGGCACATCGAAACTCTCCAGCGCATACCAGACAGCATCCACATTAGTAGCTTTGGAATCATTATAAAACGAAACCTCGTTGATCGATCCGCAATATTCCAGCCTGTGTGGGGCGTTTTTAAATGTTTTAAGCGCCTTCTGGATTTTTTCCCATGATACGCCCACCGATCTGGCTGACTGGATGGCCGCCATACTGTTAATCATGTTGTGCTTGCCGCGAAGAGGCAGACTGGTTTTTGCGATCTTTTTCAGTTGATCGCCTTCCGCGAAGACAAGGTATTTGTCTGTGAGCCAGGCACCACGATTCTCAGTTTTTTCCAGAGACACAGGAAGCATCGCTACATTTGACTGGTTTTTTTCCAGATGCGTGCGGATGGCAGGATCCCCGGCATTGAAGATGAAAAAGTCATCTTTTCTCATGTTCCGTATGATCCTGAATTTGGATGTTACATAATTCTGAAAATCGTAATTGTACCTGTTCAGATGGTCAGGAGTGATGTTGAGAAGCACCGCCACATGCAGTTTCGATTTGAACATACCGTCAAGTTGGAAGCTGCTCAATTCAACTACATAATATTCCTTGTCCTCTAGCGCCACCTGTTTTGCCAGGCTAAAACCTACGTTGCCGGTGAGGCCAACATTTAAACCCGCTTCTTGCAGCAGATGATGGGTGAGCAGTGTGGTTGTGGTTTTGCCATTGGTTCCGGTGATGCCGATGATTTTAGCTTTCGTGTAGCGAATCGCGAATTCTATTTCGGAGATCACCGGGATATTTTTTTCCTTGATTTGCAGGATGAGTTGGGCGTCATCGGGAATGCCTGGGCTTTTTATCACTTCCAGGGCATCGAGAATCATTTCGGAGGAATGGTTACCCTCTTCGAAGGGTATTTTATTTTCGTTGAGTGTATGTTTGTGGATGGATGGAATAAATCCATTGTCCGAAAGGAATACGTCGAATCCTTTCTTCTGAGCGAGAATTGCTGCACCAACGCCGCTTTCACCTCCACCCAATATGACAATCTTTTTATTCATTCTATCTGCGTTTGTTTTATGCGATTATCTCAGTTTCAATGTTGCCAACGTCATGATGGCCAGTAGTATTCCCACTGTCCAGAATCGTGATACTATCTTGGCTTCATGAAGATTTTTCTTCTGATAATGATGATGTAAGGGTGACATCAGGAAAATCCGCCTGCCTTCGCCATATTTTTTTCTTGTGTATTTGAAATAGAATACCTGAATTATCACCGAAAGATTTTCGATAAGGAAAACGCCGCATAATATGGGTATCAGCAATTCTTTTCTGATCACTAAGGCAAGCACAGCGATGATGGCTCCCAAAGAGAGGCTGCCCGTGTCGCCCATAAATACCTGGGCCGGATAGGTATTGTACCAGAGGAATCCAATGCATGCACCGACAAAGGCAGAGCAGAAAATCGCCAGCTCTCCGGAACCGGGTATGAACATGATATTCAGATAATCAGAAAATATGGCGTTGCCGGAGACGTATGCCAGTATGGCAAGCGTAAGGCCTATAATCGCTGATGTTCCGGCGGCCAGTCCGTCAATACCATCGGTGATATTGGCGCCATTCGACACCGCCATGATGATGAGGATAACGAAAAGCACGTAGATCGGCATAGTGAGTTCATCGCTGATGCCAAACGTGAAAAATTCGTAGTCGAGCTCATTGTTTTTCATGAAAGGGATGGTGGTCCTTGTGGATTTCACATCCTCATATTTCAACTCCGACATCCCTGTGCCTTCCTGAATAGTCTGGCCCGGGCCAAATTCACGGATCGTAACTCCCGGATGATAATATAATGTTAGTCCAACGATAAGCCCAAGACCGATCTGGCCAATCACCTTGAAAATGCCTCGCAGTCCCTTTTTATTTTTCTTGAAAACCTTAATGTAATCATCCAGAAAACCAATGATGCCCATCCATAATGTAGCCGTGAGCATGAGAATTATGTAGATATTATCCACGATGCTGAAAAGAATGGTCGGGAGAATGATGGCAAGGATAATGATGATTCCACCCATGGTGGGAGTTCCTTTCTTTTCCATCTGGCCGGCGAGACCGAGATCGCGGATGGATTCACCTACTTGCTTTTTCCGCAGAAAATTAATGAGGTTTTTACCAAAAGAGATGGTGATGATCAGCGACAACACTGCAGCCATTCCTGCCCGAAATGAAATGTACTGGAATACACCTGCTCCTATGAGGTTATATTTTTCCTGCAGATATGTGAATAGGTAGTAAAACATCTATGGCTTGCGTGGTTTGTCGTTGTACATGCGTTCGTCGAGCTCTATGAGTATTTTTTTGTCGCTGAATTCGCGTTTTACCCCTTTAATTTCCTGATAGTCCTCATGGCCTTTTCCGGCTACAAGAATAATGTCGTAATCCACGGCCATGGCCAGCGCAGTTTTAAGCGCTTCATACCGATCTACTATGCTGAGTGTTTTGCGGAAGTCCGCCGGGCTCACACCGGCTTTCATTTCTTCTATGATGGCTTCAGGCTCTTCATTCCGCGGATTATCGGAAGTGAAGATCACCCGATCGCTGAATTTACAGGCTATATCGGCCATCACAGGTCGTTTTTCCCTGTCCCGATTGCCACCACATCCAAGCACCGTAATGACCTGTTCACTGGTTGTCCTGGCATTTTTAATGGTTTTCAGCACATTTTTCAGTGCATCCGGCGTGTGGGCATAATCCACGATGGCAATTTTTTTACTTTTCAGTGGAACCCTTTCAAACCGGCCATTTACAGGAGTCATGGAGGACAGCGATACGAGAATAGACTCTGGATCTTCGCCAAGAAGTGTTGCTGTGCCATATACCGCAAGGATATTGTAAGCGTTGAATTTACCGATCAGGTTGAACCAGACCTTCAGGTTATCGATTTCCAATTCCAGCCCCTGCATGGAGTCTGAGACTATTTTTGCTCGAAAGTCAGCAACTGACCGGATGCTGTATTTATACTTTGTGGCCCTGGTATTTTGAAGCATTACAGAACCATTGTTATCGTCAGTGTTAACTAAGGCGAAGGCAGATGACGGGAGATCATCGAAAAACTTTTTCTTGGCCTTGATGTATTCAGCGAATGTGACGTGATAGTCGAGGTGGTCGTGCGTGATATTAGTGAAAATCGCTCCTGCAAATTTCAAACCTGCAATCCTGTTTTGATCGATGGCATGACTGCTGGCCTCCATGAAACAATGCGTACAGCCTGCATCGACCATTTGCCGGAGCAATTTGTTGATCTGAAGCGCATCGCCTGTGGTATGGCTGGCGGACAATTCACTCTCGTTAATTTTATTGCAAATAGTGGATAGTAAGCCGGAGTTGTAGCCAAGATTTCGGAACAATTGATGGAGCACGGTAGCTATGGTAGTTTTACCATTTGTGCCCGTTACGCCAACAAGGGTGAGCTTTGCTGACGGATTTCCATAGAAATTATCAGCCACAAAACCCAGTGCCCTGGAACTGCTATCTGTGGATATCCATGTTACAGAGCCAATTTGTTGAGGATCAGTTTCTGCCAGAATCGCGACAGCGCCTTTTTCTATCGCTGTTGAAATGAAATCGTGACCATCGACCTGAGTGCCTTTGACGGCGATAAACAGATTGCCAGGCTCAACTTTGCGTGAGTCGAACTGAACGCCTGAAATGGCGGCTTCCATATCGCCCGAAGTAGCCCGGATCGATACCTTGTACAATATGTCTTTGAGCAAGATCATCCAAGTCGCAGAGAAATGGTCAGTCCTTTTTGAATTCTTTTTCCCGGTGGTAAGGATTGCGACACGATCCTGCCCGATCCCGCGTGGGATACATACAGCCCCTGGTTTTCCAGGAGAAAAATAGCATCCCGGAGAGTCATGCCCAACACGTTGGGCACAACTTCCGGGGCTATTTCGTCGGTCGTCCATAACACAGCATTATCTTTAACACGAGCCTTCACCCAATCCGCATCCGTGGTGGATTTATTGGGAATGTCGAACTCGTCGCATATCATTTCAAGTTCCTCGCGCTGTCCCGCTTTGATCACCGGGAAAACTTCCATGTCTTCATTTTCAGTTGTGACAAACACAGGATGTTCTAAAATATCGAGGGAGTATATTTTATCAGCAATTTCTTTAAAAACCGGGGCAGTGACATTGGAGCCGAACTGACGGAAGCCTCGTGGTGAATTGATCACTACAATGCAACTGTATTTTGGCGCATCGGCTGGAAAATAGCCCACAAAGCTGGTATTGTTGGCGGGTGTATCGCCCGTCCACGATTTTTTGAGCAGTTCCGGTTTTGCCGGCAATTTTATAGTGGCTGTCCCTAATATTTACTGCGGTGCCATTTTCCACGACTCCCTCGAGTAATTTTTTGATTTTTTTCAGCGTGCTCCCAGAGCATATTTTCCGAACCAGTACTTCGGTTTTAAATTCTTCAATTTCCTTATCTGCCCTGTTGATTGATTTCACGATAATCGGGCGGATAACCTGGCCATCATTGGCAATACCATTATAAAATGCGAGGATTTGCAAAGGTGTGAGTTCGATTTCATAGCCGATCGACATCCACGGAAGTGTGATTCCACTCCATGATTTGTCTGAAGGATGCTTGATTCTTGGCGTGGCTTCGCCTTCCATCTGGAATCCCAGTGGTTTGGAAAGACCGAAAGGAATTGATGTACTCAATGAATTTTTCCGGCTGACTGCCAAAATGGTTATTCACCAGTTTTGAAATGGCCACATTGGAAGAAACTTCAAAAGCATGGCTGATGGGAATAGTGCCATGACCACCTTCTACATGGTCGCGCATGGTATGGTTGTAATACTTGATTGTGCCATCGCCGGTGTTGATGCTGTCGGCCAGGTTGATCCGGGTGTCTTCAAGAAGAGCGATCATGGAAGCTGTCTTGAATGTGGAGCCGGGATCGCCCAATCCCTGCACGGCATAATTGAAGATATCCCTGTAACCCCCGTTTTTCGTGTTACGCGTCAGATTGGACATTGCTTTGATTTCACCCGATTCTACTTCCATCACCACCACACATCCATAGTCCGCGTCGTGGTCGTTCATGGCATGATTGAGTGCCGACTCAGCAACATCCTGTATGTTTACATTGATAGTGGTATGTACATCATAACCTTCCATGGGTTTTACTTCCGATCCGTCAAAGATGGGCATCCAGTTTCCGCCTGCAATTTTTTGATACAGCGCCTTTCCGTCCATACCAGCCAGTTGTTCATCAAAACTATATTCGATTCCTGCCCCCTCATTATTGGTATTCATAAAGCCAATGGTTCGGTGGCCCAGGTAGGAAAATGGCCTGTACCGGCGATCTACTTTTTCAAAGATCACACCGCCTTTATTTCTTCCTTCACGGAAAATAGGCCAGGTTTTCATGGCTTTTTTATCCGGATAGTCAATCTGCTTGCGGTTAAGTATGATGTATTTTTTGCCGGATAGCCGGGCCTCATTAATTTTTCGTTTGTAATACTCTTTGCTCTGATCATTGTATTGTCTTGAAAGCATCCAGGCCAGTGAGTCGATGCCCCTTTTGTAAAGAGTAGGCTCCACGATGGTTGGATCCATGGCTACGATGTATGACGGAACGGATGTTGCCAGGAGGCTGCCGTTGTCGCTGTAAATGTTTCCACGGGTGGCCTTTACGGTTTTGTATTCGAAATCGACTTCCTCTGAGATTTTTGCCCATTTTCCACCCTCGTCATTCTGAAGAATAACAATCTTACTCACCGCAGCCAATGCGAAGGCTGTGATGATCAGAAATGCAACTCTGACACGTAATATGATGGACCTTCTAATATTCAATGTCGTCGATGATTTTGTTGGGCGGTGTATGGCTTTCCTTCAAGCCGAGTTTCTTTACTTTTCTGGCAACTTCCGTTTGCTTGCTCGCAAACATGTATTCTGATTTCAATGATGTGTAATCGGCGCGAAGCTCCTCTACTTCAACCTGCATTTTGTCAATTTTGCGTATCATCCGCTCCGCCCAGTGGTTATTGGCGATATAGAAAATGGCGATAACTGTGAAGAAGAGGATCTTATGAAGATAATTCATGGGGATGCCTTCTTCGAAGAGCGAGTTTAAGCTCATCTTTCTCTGGAGGTAGGAGAAAAGCCCACTTCCGGATTCAGTACTTTTATTTGCTCTTACAGTATTCTCTCCCATTTCAGATTTTTTCTGCTATTCTCATACGTGCACTCCTGGCGCGGTTATTTTCAGATATTTCATTCTCCGAAGCGAGAATTGGCTTTCGTGTTACCGACCTATATGGTTTTAATTGATTCCCGAAAACGTCCTTTTCCACTTCTCCGCTGAATTTGCCCTTACCAATGAAATTCTTCACCAAACGGTCTTCCAGCGAATGATACGATATCACTACGAGCCGCCCGCCCGGCTTCAATACATTGACTGTCCTTGTCAGCATTTCCTTAAGGGCATCCAGTTCATTGTTCACTTCTATGCGAAGCGCCTGGAAAACCTGGGCGGCATATTTGAAATCCTTGCCTTTTGGCGCCAGTTTCTTAAAGACCGCTTTCAGGTCTTCAATCGTTTTAATCTGTTTGCCATTTCGAGCTTCGACAATTGCAGCCGCCAATGTGCGCGCATTCCGGATTTCGCCATACATGCCGAATATCTTGTGCAGGTCTTCTTCTTTGTAAGTGTTGATTATTTGCCGTGCGGTTTTTACGCCACTGCGATCCATTCGCATATCCAGGGGGCCGTCAAACCGGGTTGAAAATCCGCGGTCAGCGGTGTCGATCTGATGAGATGAAACCCCGAGATCTGCAAATATCCCATCGGCCTTGCTTACCCCTTCCACTTTAAGGAATTTGTCGAAATGCCGGAAATTGCTTTTTACGAACCTGAATGATTTACTCGAAATCCGTGTTGCATTTATTGCGGCATCGCTATCCTGATCAAACGCAACCAATAAACCACCATCATTCAGTTTTTCTACAATTGATAGTGCGTGGCCACCTCCGCCAAAAGTAAGATCAACATAAACGCCATCAGGTTTTACCTGCAGGGCATCAATGCTTTCTTGGAGTAGGACGGGGCGATGGTAGGTCATAGTTGGCGGGCTAAGATCAGTCTGTGAGATGTTTTTGCGCCAACTTCGAAAACTCAGCGGTATCGTTAATTATATATCGTTCGTATGCTTGTGTGTTCCAGAGTTCTACCCTGTTACCCATTCCCACCAGCATGATGTCTTTTTCCAGACTGGCATACTTGGCCATGGTTTTTGGTATCAATAACCGTCCGGCACTGTCCAGTTCGATTTCGGCGATCCTCCTGAAGAAATTGCGCTGCAAGTGCCGCAACTCCTCACTGAATTCGTTCATGGAAGCCACTCGGCTGGAAATTTTGCGGTATTCTATGAGGGGATAAAGAACCAGACAGGGCTCCAGTCCAAGGCTTAGCACGAGCTGATTGCCCGATACATCTGGCAGGCGTGATTTTATCCGTGCGGGAAGTACGAGCCTGCCTTTGGTATCTAATTTACATTCATATTCTCCGGTAAAGAGCGACATATGTATGGACTAAGCCTTTTGTATTTGAACAAAGATATTAAGATTTCAAACATTGTCAACCACTTTCTCCCACTTTGCTACACTTTTTCACAAAAATATTTCTTTTACAAAAAAATTATCCTAAACGGTCTTGAAGTGGAGTCGTCAGGAAACACTGACTATTGAAAAAAGCCCTGTTATTCCGGCAAAAATGAGGATTCACTATGGTGGGAAAAAGTGGGAGATAATAGATTGGCAGGTTTATAACAGCACCGTTTTATCAGTTATGGGTTTATATTTGAATTTTGAAACAAGAATTTGATAATTATGGGGAGATCATTTTTAATCAGTGCGATATCAGTTTACATCTTTTTCGCGTGCACGTCCGAACCGGAATCGGGTAAAAATAAACCAGGGAGGAGCCTTACGGAAGGAAAATGGAGAGGGACTATCGCTTCAGAGTCAAGAGACATACCCTTTATTTTTGAGGTATCGTCAGCCAGCGACAGTGTGAAGATCCATTTAATTAATGGCAAGGAGCGCTTTACCATCGATGATGTCACCATTATTGGTGATTCTGTGCATATACCTATTGCCATATTTGATGCAGCTATTCATGCCCGGATGACCGATGGCGGACTTGATGGTGTTTATGTGAAAAATTATGTTGCGAATTATCGCCTGCCTTTTTCGGCTATCTACAACGATTCAGCCCGGTTTCGCTCAGGCGAACCTCCGGCGATTGACTACTCGGGAAAATGGGAGGTAGATTTCATAGAAGCCGATGGTACGGACAAAGCGATAGGGCTATTTCAGCAGGAAGGAAGTTATCTGACAGGTACTTTTGCCACTCCAACTGGCGACTACCGTTTTTTGGAAGGAATTGTCACGGGAGATACCATGAAAATGAGCGCATTCGATGGAACGCATTTATATCTGTTTGAAGGTATCGTGGACGAAAACGGTAGAATTGATGGAAGTTTTTGGTCGGGCAAGGCATATTTTCAGAAATGGACAGCGGTCAGGAATGAGGCTTTCGAATTGCCTGATCCCACATCCTTCACATTCCTGAATCCTGGTTATGAGGATTTTAACATATCGTTTCCCAATGCTGATGGAAAAATAATTTCTCTTAAGGATGAACAATTCAGGGATAAGCCGGTCATCATCCAGATCATGGGGTCGTGGTGCCCGAATTGTATGGATGAATCACGTTTCCTGGCAAGCTGGTACGACCTTAATAAAGATCGCGGCGTGGAAATTCTGGGGCTGGCTTTTGAGCGTAAACCGGAACCGGATTATGCCTCAGAGCGTGTAAAAGTCATGAAGGAAAAACTCGGGATACACTACGAAGTGCTCATCGCCGGCACCACCACACCAGAGTCGCGTGCCGAGGCTTTGCCAATGCTGAACAAAGTAATGTCCTTTCCCACAACATTATTTCTGGATAGGAATCATAAAGTGCGAAAAATCCATACCGGATTCTCCGGCCCGGGTACTGGTGATATGTACGATAGGTATATTGAGGATTTTAATATTTTCATGGATAAGCTGCTCGTTGAGTAGCGATGAGGTATAATAAAAAAGCCTGCTGTTGAGCAGGCTTTTAACCATTAACGGATCAATGGATTATTTCTCTTTTTTACCGGTCACTTCGATCGATCCTTCCGAGTAGCTGGCTGTGCCGCTCAGAGTGTCTTTCTTTATTGTGACTTTCACCGAAATGTATTCGCCTTCTACATAGGTTCCAAAAGCAAGCGTTTCCCCATCAAGCTTCACATTTCTCATGTCGATGTCGTACTCACCGATTTTAATGACGCCTTCTAACTTTCCGTCCTTTTCAGTAAAGATCAATTTTCCTGAAGAATACTCATAAGGTGCGGAAGGCGCCTCGTAGCTCCAGGTTCCAACCACATCTTTTGGGGCAGATGCCATAGCCACACCGGCTGAAATAGCTAAAAACAGTCCCATTACGATACCATACTTTACTACTGAATTTTTCATAAGATTTTTTTGAAATAGTTTTAAATGAACTTTTGAAATTTGAATAGTCAAAAGTGGTAAAAAGATTTCATCGGTTGTATAGCTGCTTATTTCTCAGGGATGAAAAACATTCATTTGGGATGAAAAATCAATGCTTGTCAAATCGGCTATACACTCTTTTCAACCAGCAATCTGGTGAAAAACGGCGTGTAATTTTTAGAGACAGGGATCTGCTCTTCTGGAAAATCGTGTATTGTAAGAACCAATCCCTGGCTACTACGCATGGTAATGGCGATTTTCTTAATATTTACCATGTAGGAGCGATGACACCTCCTGATGGGAAAACTGTCAAGTTCGGTTTCAAGGCGCTTCATGGTCGTTCTCACAAGTTCCTTTTTCACCTTTCCGTCTTTAATGAAATAAACTGCCACGTAGTTATCTGCTGATTTCAATAACAGTATTTGCTCAAGATCCACAGCTATGTGCAGTTGCCCGGTTTCATCAAGAATATTTACCAAATGATTCCCCGCGGCCAATAAGCTCTCAATATTTTCTCCTTTCTGAGTAGAAGCAAGGTAAAATAATACACCGGAATAGGGTATGATCATCACCAATACGGTGTATTTAAACGTTAGAAAAACCTCATCGACCTGTTCTGAACCAGAGAGGTCGGTGTTCCCATAGATTACGTACATGGTAATGGTAAGTAGTCCCAGTTCAATCAAAAACCATAGGATAAATCCACGTACTTTTAAGGTTTGAATATTCATCAGCCGCCTTAGGGCGATTTGACTAATGGATAATACGACCATACCGATGATGCCAAATCCTGACAGAATCACCACCTGGGGTATTGGGGCATTTGCGTACCATCCGCTCACATTAAAAGGTGTGTAGAGATTCATGAACAGCACCACGAAAATACCGGTTGACAATACAAGGAGCCACCTGTTCCGAACCCGGTCGAGTAAATGAAATGGTCGGTTGAGAAACTCAGAAATCACAGAATGGAGTATGAAATTATAGACGTTCAATACTAATCAAAATTCTTATGGATTGAAAACTACAACAGGGTAATTGAAATGGAGAGAACGCCATTCGCTTTCCTTTACACCGGAATAGTTAAAGGCGGCAAATCCATATTTCCGATAAAAAGGTAAGTTGTCCGGTCATGGAAAAATCGCACATTCAGGAAACAAATGCTATGTAATAGTACGTACATTACTGCATCATTAATTCAACTTGCTAAGATGAGATCTCACGAAATTGATTTTAAAATTTTTGGCGATGACATGCAGATTGTCGCAGTGGAACTTGACCCAAATGAAACCGTCATCGCTGAAGCCGGAGCAATGAACTGGATGGAAGATGGCATCACCTTCGAATCACGCACAGGCGATGGTTCGCGACCAGATCAGGGGATGTTCGACAAAATTTTGGATATGGGTAAAAGAGCAATTACAGGCGAGTCCCTTTTTATCACCCATTTCACGAATCAGGGAAGTGGTAAAAAAGAAGTTGCTTTTGCGGCACCCTATCCTGGAAAAATTATTCCACTCGACTTGAGTATCGTTGGTGGAGAAATTATTTGTCAGAAAGACGCATTCTTGTGTGCTGCTTATGGCACCCGGCTCGATATCGCATTCAGTAAGCGATTTGGAGCGGGGCTTTTTGGCGGAGAAGGTTTTATTTTACAGCGTCTCACCGGCGATGGCAAGGTATTTCTTCATGCCGGTGGAACAATCGTGAAAAAGGAACTCAGAGGCGAAATACTCAGAGTCGATACCGGATGTATCGTGGCGTTCTCCCCGACAATCGATTATGATATACAGCGGGCAGGAAACCTAAGGTCCATGTTTTTTGGAGGAGAGGGACTTTTCCTTGCGACCCTTCAGGGCCATGGCACAGTTTACTTGCAGAGTTTACCATTTTCCAGGCTGGCCGACCGGATCATACAGCATGCACCAAGAATGGGAGGCTCCGCAAAAGGGGAGGGATCGGTACTTGGCGGGCTCGGCAGACTATTGGACGGTAATTAATCGTCAAATCGGTATTTATAGAAATTAGTACAAGTGCGTTTCAACTATGAGAAGTTGAGGTGTGTCAATGTAGAAGTTAACCCCTTTTTAACATCATCATTTTGTTCATTGCGAAAGCAATGGACAAAATGAACAACCAATCAGACCACGATATTAGGCACGATTCTTTTATAGAGTTTTATTGTTTATAAAACCAGTGCATCTCTCCTTAGCAAGGTCTTCCTCGAATCTACCCTTGGAAAAGAAAGCACATTCACTATTTATCTTCCGAAACAGATCCAGATGAAATAAAAATGGGTTATGGAAAAGTCCACAACCCATTGTATAAAGGTAAAATACCTGAAATTATTATTGCACTTCTACCACCGGGATTTGAAGCGCCAGTTCTGCGTTTACCAGCGTTTCGATTTTGTTATCAATCTGGAAGTATTTTGCTGCTTTACCCGCCGGAAGAATCTTCTTGAATTTGCCATAATAGCTTTTCTTCAATTTCAATAGTGACTGCTGATAAGCCATACTGTTTACCCAGAGTTCATCGGCTTTGGCATCAGTCATATTTTCATAGTTTACCGCAAAGTCTTTGATGATGGCGATTCGTTTGTTCTGAATCTTGTTCATCTCAAGTTCAAATTCATTATAGAGCTCCCAAAAAGGGCCGCTTTCAGCTTCAGTCAGCATCATTGCATCGGCAATAACTGCTTTTTTCTCAGTCTTCAATACATCGCGGACGATCTCGATATAATCATCAACGGTCTGAGCGAAGATGGGAGCAGAGAGGAGTAAAAAGGTGGAAAATACTAAAAAGATCTTTTTCATGTGTTACTTAGTTAAGTTTTGAATGGCGCAAAATTGGTCATTGGAAAGCCATATTGCAAAGATAGGCCGTCTTTTTTTGAACCGTTTAACAGTAAATAGCTGAATGGATTTTAGTTCCGGATTTGTCCATAGGTCTGTGCTGAAAGTCAAGAAATTTTGTCGGGCGTTGCTTATAAACTTCAAACACTCGTAAATTAGTGCTCTCATCCATTTTTTAAGATTATGCAAACCTATCCTGCTAAGCTGAACAAGAATTATTTTCTTTTTCTTAGCGCCTCATTGTTGGCCGCAGCCTGTGGCGGACGAACGGAAATGTTTCAATCCCAGCGCAATATCGACTTTTCGGAATCATGGCGATTTGCCGAAGATAGCCTCACAGTTGCGAGCGCAGCGGCATTTGATGATGCAGCCTGGGAATTCGTCGATCTGCCGCACGATTGGAGTGTCGTGGATTTTCGGGTGCAGGATTCAACGCATGTTGGCCCATTTCAGAAAGATTTGGCCCTTGGGCACGATGTAGGATATCTGCGCGGAGGAACAGGTTGGTATCGCAAGGAATTTATGGTGGAAAAAGAAAACAGTGGAAAACGTGTGATTATCCACTTCGATGGAGTGCAATCAGAAATGACCTTATGGGTTAACGGTACCGAGGTTGGTCAGCATAGCTATGGATACACGCCATTCTTTTTTGACATCACTCCCTTCCTGAATGAACCCGGAACTAAAAACGTTCTCGCTGTGAAAGTATATAAGCCGACGCAGGATTCACGCTGGTTTACAGGCGCAGGAATTTACCGACAGGTAAGTTTGTCCTATTTGGATCAGGTGCATGTTGATCCCTGGGGTGTAGTCGTAAAAAGCGCGTTGAAGGAAAGAGGTGAGGCTCAGATAAACCTTGTCGTGCATATCAATAATCAACACGAATCCGGTACCGACATCAGGTTGCTGGCAGAAATAATATCGGTCGCAGGAGCCATAATTGCGCAAAGCGACACATCGGTCGTAATCAGTCCGCTGGGAAATCAATCCTTTTCCATGACCTGTTTAGTGCAGGCACCAATGCTTTGGGATATCAATAACCCATATTTGTATGAAGCAAAAATTAGTCTGATAAAGGATGGAAATCTCATTGATCAATTCATACAGCCTTTCGGAATCAGAAGCATTGATTTTTCAGCTGAAAACGGTTTTCTTCTGAATGGCAAGCCACTCGAACTAAAAGGCGCCTGTGTACATCATGACAATGGCCTGCTCGGTGCGGCAGCTTTTAAAACCGCCGAAGAGCGAAGGGTGCGGATCATGAAGGAAAATGGCTACAACGCCATCCGAACGAGTCATAATCCACCGTCGCAGTTTTTCCTCGACGCATGTGATAAATATGGAATGCTCGTGATCGATGAGTCCTTTGATATGTGGATAAAACCCAAGCGGCCGAATGACTACCACCGCCACTATGAGCAGTCGTGGCAGACTGACCTTGAAGCTATGGTGAAGCGCGATCGCAATCATCCATCCGTGATCATGTGGAGCTTCGGCAACGAGGTTCAGGAGCGGGCTGATAGCGTGGGCGTAGAAATTGGCAAAAAATCCATAGCGGTTATTAAGTCACTCGATGACACGCGGCCAATTACACAGGCGGTATGTACCTTCTGGGATAACCCCGGCAAAAAGTGGGATGACTCAGCTCCGGCCTTCGAGTTTTTGGACGTGGGTGGATATAATTACCTATGGGCAAATTATGAATCCGACCACACCAAGTTTCCGGAGCGAATCATGGCAGGCACTGAATCAGTCCCAATGGATGCCTTTGAGAACTGGCAACTTGTTAGAAAAGCATCCCTACGTCATTGGCGATTTCGTCTGGACGGGTATGGATTACATCGGTGAATCTGGCATCGGATACTCCATATATCCAAAGCCAACCGATGAGAAAACGTTTCATATGCCATGGCCAACATACATTTCATGGTGTGGAGATATAGATATTACGGGTAATAAAAAACCACAGTCCTATTACCGCGATGTGGTCTGGGGTCAGAGCGATCTTGAAATCCTGGTGCATGAGCCAAAGCCTGCCGGAAAGAAGGAAGTGATTTCAGCGTGGGGCTGGCCCAATGAATTGCCGCACTGGAATTGGGATGGAAACGAAGGTAAAGAAATGGAAGTGCGCGTAGTTTCTTCCTATCCAAACGTAAGGCTTGAACTGAATGACAAAGTCATTGGAGAAAAAGCAATAACAGCGACTGATAAACTTACCGCGACCTTTCTTGTGCCTTATGAACCGGGGACATTGCGAGCCGTTGCCGTTGCTGATGGAAAAGAGACAGTGACAAAGGAACTCGTCACCTCCGGTCCTGTAAATGCATTAAAAATCCATGCCGGGTCCGATTCAATCTTGGCTGATAAATCGGAGGTTGTTTATCTCCAAATCAACGCGGTGGATGCCGAAGGCCGAATTGTTCCAACGGCGGACCACCAGATCGATGTTGTTGTGGATGGGGAAGCGACATTAATTGCCGCCGGAAATGCAAATCCGGTTTTAGAAGGAAGTTTCACGGATAATTCATTCCATCTATTCCGAGGAAGCGGTCTGGTCATTCTCCGATCTACAGGAGTAGCCGGCGAGATATCTGTACCCCCATAAAGACGGAAGGCGATATCACTGAAGCGATCAAGCTGACAACCGTACCTAAAGACCGCTAAATCTGATGATGACCGACCTGCAAGATTATAAAAAAGAACTCGAGGAAGAGCTTTCATCCATTCTCCAATACTGGATCAACAACACAATCGACCATCAGCACGGGGGATTCTATGGTCAGATAAATCAGGAGAACCAGGTTTCACCGGAGGCTGAAAAAGGTGCTGTGCTCAATGCCAGAATCCTTTGGACTTTCGCCGCGGCGTACAATTTCACCCGTGATAAAAAGTACCTCCAGGTCGCCGATCGTGCTTTTGAATACATAAAAACATTTTTTTTCGACCGCGAGTTTGGCGGGCTTTACTGGGTGCTCAGCAATCTTGGTATTCCCATAAATACCCGAAAGCAGATCTATGCCCAGGGCTTTGGCATATATGGGTTTTCAGAGTATTTTAAAGCCACGGGAAATAAGGAGAGTCTGGCAATGGCGCAAGCGCTTTTTGAATGTATTGAGAAGTACAGTTACGACGAAGTCAATGGAGGCTATCTGGAAGCGCTTTCGCGCGAATGGAAGCCCATGGAAGATATGCGGTTGAGCAATAAGGATGCGAATTATCCGAAATCCATGAACACGCATCTGCATATCCTCGAGCCCTACACGAACCTGTATCGTGTCTGGCCGGATCAAAGACTCTATTTGCAAATCAAAAGGCTGATTCGCGTATTTCTCGACCGGATTATTGATGGAAAGACAGCCCATTTCAACCTTTTCTTCGAAAGAGACTGGACCGTGAAATCAGACATCGTGTCATTTGGCCATGATATTGAAGGCGCGTGGTTGCTCACAGAAGCTGCGGAAACTCTTGGCGATAAGGAATTGCTCGAGGAAGTTGAAAAAATGGCACTGCGGATGGCAGACGCCACACTTGCTGAAGGCGCTGCCGGCGATGGCTCCATTTACTATGAGAAAGTAGCGGGTTCCGGGCACTTGGATAAGGACCGGCACTGGTGGCCACAGGCGGAAGCGATGGTGGGTTTCGCCGATGCCTGGCGGATTACAGGTGAGCAAAAATACCTTCAAAAATCCATGGATGCATGGCAATTTATCAAATCAAAACTCATCGACAGGCAGCATGGTGAATGGTTCTGGAAAGTCAACGAACGGGGTGATCCTTCAGAAACTGAGGACAAAGCCGGATTCTGGAAATGCCCATACCACAATAGCCGGGCGTGTATGGAGGTGATGCGAAGGCTGGGGGATTAGTTTTGTTAGTATTCGGAATTGCTAAACCAATAGCAAATGTCAGTTAAGCGAAGTTAAAGACTATACCTTTGGAATTAGGTTTCGGCTCTACTTTGGAAGTTCAGGATAATGGTTAGCCTGACCTTAACGGACTTTTTATGTCACCCATCACTTTAATAACACCTGATATATCTTTTAATGAGATACGGCGTATTTAGGGTGTTACTCTATTTAATATACCATAAGTTCTTTTGATCTATTGCCTTCTTTTCACTCTGACCCCCGAGAGATATCAAAACAAATTAAGGCGATTTTAATTTCCAATACAATCCCGCTGAATAAGGATATCATATTTTATTAAACCAATCCCATAAATACGTAAAATTTAAACTGTAAAAAGAAAAAAGATGAACTTATAGCAAAAAAAACCCATAATAAATTAATAAAAAAAAAATATTAAAAAAAATATATTATAAAAAATAAAAAAAATCTAAAATATAACGGTCCTCTGCTTCCTTGTCACGTAAAATAATTTAACGCCCTAAAACAAAACAAATAATTATAAAAAAACAATTTTATTGAAGAATGGAAAATACAATTCCCATTCCCGATATGACAAGAGGCTTGGACCGCCTACCATTTAATTCAAGATTTAGTAGGAATTTGAATCAAAGGCGCGGCTTCCAGGCCTCTGGAAACCGGGAGTGCCAGAAGGGGACCTATCGAGGAGCGCAGACGAAAGCGCACAATGGCGGCCAACCCCGGATGGAAGGGCATGGAAAAGCGAACCTCCAGCGACGAGACGAGGCGTCTTCTTTAGGGGGAACACGCCAACACGACCGAGGAGGAGGAATTGACAGAAAACAAGCCGGAGGGATGAGCTATATTGTTTGATAATAACTACCAACTCAGTAGGTGGGAAGGGAACGTACCACCTGGGGTGGAATCTAATGATCAATGAAATCCGAGAACATTCGGAGAATGGTCTTAATTCTGCACAGATCCTATCGCACCTGAAGGTTACATATTATATCACCGGCGATAAGAAATTTAAAGAACACTATGACCGACTCATCACAGAGCATGGATATCTGGCCAATGTGATGCTTGAGAAAAAAGTACATCCCGACGCGAACAACCATTCCGACAACCAGCTTGGGTATTGTGCGCTTTATCCATTATTTCAGTTGGAATATGATCCGCGTGCCAGGGAAATCCTCCAACGAACTGCGCAACGAAGAAACCGGGGACGTAAAAGATGGCTCGGCCTTCTTTTATTTTGCTACAGCTACCATCGATCCGGATTTTAAAGATGTAAGAAGAGATCCAAAAATGAACAAATTTCCTGCTGACCGCCGTGAATGGCGAATGATAATAGTACCGAAAGGTATTATATTAGTTAGGTATGGACCTTCAAAAGGAAGCAGTTATTGAGTGTAATACTGCGGATGAACGCAACTGGGATAAATGGAATGGCAATCCATACTACGCTGACGGCGGTGGTGATGGAAGGGAGGAAGATGACGGGGCCTCATGTGTTGCTTATGGATGGGGAACCATGGATTTATCGTGGGATGATCGGAGAACGTGTTGTTCTGGGAACTAACACCCATGAATAATCTATTAAATACACAGCACCACATCGATTGTCATGACGGATTTTCAATAATCCTCCCTTTTTCATGGGAATCCATTGCCAGCCTTGCATTGATCGGTCTTCGGCAGGATTTTCCAAAGCACTACCTTTACCGGCTTGGCGACCATGCGTATCGTTTCTACAGAACTGTTATCGAAAGTACGGTAGTAAAGCGCCACCTTTTCATGGCATACGGGAACATCCGGTACCAGGTATTATTAAAATCAGGATAATAATCTGCTTGCAAAATGACGGAAGTGCTGTGAAATATGATTGGCATTGTCTGGAGCCAGGTCAGGCACATCCGCCATGGCGCGCAAATAGTGCCGTACGTAATCGCCATAACCATCGGTGAGCCAGACCTCATCCCTGGATAATTGTTCTTTCCATCCACATCAACCATTAGGTAGCATGCAGTTGTCTGATGGCATTTATCATAATTTGACTTGTCGCCGGTGAGGATGGCAAACTGCAATTCTGCCGATGCCTGACGACTCGTATGGCTATTGCCGGGAGTCTGATAGGCAGTTTGTTCATTGACCACCGTTACGCCATATTTCTCCCACTGATCGTTGCCAAGCGTCTTATAAACCCAGTCGAATATATTTTTTACCTGTGTTTACATTTGGAAAAAGCGCCTGGTGATTCATCATATACTGAGCAAAGGTCACTGCATTGATCTGTGTGTCGGACCATCCGGGTATGTCCTCGAAAAACGGTCCCCACTTATGCGTATTCAAAGGATAGGTCTTCATCCAGGCAATAATTAAATCCGATGCATGTTGATAGAGGGTCGAACTGCCTTGTTCCATTTTTTTCAATTCACTGAAAAGCATGAGCGTGCCGGCCCAGTTGGTGGTGTAGGATGACATTCCGGACATGGATCCATCACCGCTGTTATTTTTTAATATACCTACTTCGCCGTTGATTGCGTTCACTTTAAACGGCAGGGGAGAGTTCTCCCATCGCCCCGGTTTGGTATGTATGGCAAGGGTATTGGCGATGTCGATAGCGGCGGTAGGTAATGCTTATTTCCGGTCATTTTGACATGTTGACCAATTCGTAACCAAACCACCCTGCTTTGTCGGGTTGCGTGTTAATTCGGACCAATCACCATATCTCCATCATAAATACCGGAATAGATGAGGGTATTATACGGATAAGGGATGTTAGGCCAGACGACATTGAAGGGGAAAGTGAATGGCTGAGGTAGTAGTCGGCGATGAATTTCATGTTTTCTTTCACCTTTTCATTTCCCGAATACATATACAAAAGATGCCATGAAGAAAGGGCCATATTCAATTGGTCGCCTCTGCAAGACCACGACGGTCGTTTTCCGTGCGCCAAACCTGGTGGTTCATATAGTACGGCAGGCCGTTCAAATCCGTGCGAATGGTGTCCCAGAAATTCCAGACGAGGTTCAGAATATGATCGTAGGCAATGCCCGGATTGTAGAATACCAGGGCAGGATGTTGCCATTCGCATCAGTTTTTATTTCATGAAATACCAGAAATCCATCGCGTGTCTTGTCGTAATTGACAGTCTGTCCGACTAATGACGATGGCAGGCCATTAAAAAAGAGTATGGAAAAAAAGAGCAATTTTTTCATAGACGGGAAGCTTAAGGAGCAATATCGGTTTATAAAAATTACCAAGAACAGCACATAATATGAATAAACTATAAGATGCCATATTGCAAAAAAGAACCCCAAAAGCCATGAATTTTACAGGGGGAAAGAACGGCTGAAAACTACATGAGCTAAACCAACCTGGTGTCGTCGAACTTCTCGAGGTAGTCGCTTACGCGTTTCACAAACATACTTCCCAACGCGCCGTCAATAACGCGATGATCGTACGAATGTGACAGTGTCATTCTCTGACGGATAGCGATGATGTCGCCGTACTCCTCCGTTTCCACGACAGTTGGTTTTTTTTCGATAGCGCCAATAGCCAGAATTGCCACGTTGGGTTGCAAAATGATTGGCGTTCCCATGGTGCTGCCAAAAGAGCCGACATTGGTTAGCGTGTAGGTAGAGCCGGAAATCTCATCGAGTGTGAGTTGGTTGCTGCGGGCACGAATGGCAAGGTCGGTTACCATTTTTGTCAGGGTCACCAGATCGAGTTTATCAGCATCCTTAATTACCGGCACAATCAGGTTCCCGTTAGGCAATACCACGGCAATACCGATGTTGATGTGTTTTTTCTTGATGATTTTATACCCATCCACTGAAATATTGATCATGGGGAAATCACAGATCGCTTTGGCGAGCGCCTCTACGATGATGGGTGTATAGGTCAACTTTACGCCGAATTCGCGCTGGAAGTTTTCCTGAACTTTCTCCTTCCATTTCACCAGTTTGGTCACGTCGGCTTCGACAAATGAATGTACGTGCGCTGAAACTCGCCGTGATTCGAGCATCCGGTCGGAGATGATGCGACGCACCCTGTCCATCTCGATAACCTCGTCTTCCTCACCAACAATGGGTGGTGGAATTACCGTCTTGATCGAACCGCTGTAGGCAGACTGTTGTGAACCATTGGTTGCAGATGGCTTTTGCATCTGCTTTTTATTACTCAGATATGCTATGATGTCGTTTTTCGTCACACGTCCGTCCTTTCCTGTGCCTTGCAGGCGCTCCAGATCTTCGAGAAGTATGCCTTCCTCCTTCACCATATTTTTTACTAAAGGTGAATAAAAACGGTTGGTAACAGGTTGAATTACAGGCTGCGGAATTGTCGATGCATTGTTGCGCGGTTTGGTTTCGGCCTTTACAGGTTCTGGTGTTTTGGCAAATACCGGTGTTTCCCTTTGCGGAATAATCATTTCTGAAATATCTGTGCTAAGTATGGCTATCGGGGAGCCTATTTTCACGATGTCGCCTTCCTGAGCGAGGAACTCTTTTATGATCCCTTCCTGGTTTGAAGGCACTTCAGTATCTACTTTGTCGGTGGCTACTTCGAGCAACGGCTCCTCCATTTCAACTTTTTCACCCTCCTTCTTCAACCATGAAATAATGGTCGCTTCCATCACACTTTCACCCATCTGAGGCATTAAAATCTCAATAAGAGCCATAGAATATCGCGTTTGTCAAAAAAATTTCAGACTTAGTTAGAGAAAGGCAATATAGCATATTTGGCAGTTTTCTCAACGGTTTTTGGGCAATCTTTGGTAAAGCAGGTTCATTGCCGCCACCGCCGACATTCTGATGTTTACGTCCCTGTCTTTGGTTAGTACCAGCTTTTTTGTCACCACCCCGCTTCGGTCAGCACAGGCGATCCAGACAGTGCCGACAGGTTTTTCGTCCGTGCCGCCGCCTGGTCCTGCTATGCCGCTGGTTGCAAGTCCGTAATCGGCGCCGAAAAGCACACGCACACTTTCTGCCATTTCACTGACGGTTTGCTCACTAACCGCGCCATGGCTGGCAATGGTAGCCTCTTTCACGCCAAGTATTTTTATTTTGATTTCATTTTGATACGGTGTGATGGCGCCCGCGAAATAATCTGAACTTCCGGCTACTGAAGTAATCCGGTGAGCAATAAAGCCCCCGGTACAACTCTCAGCAATGGCCAGGGTTTCATGGTTGTTGCGCAGAATTTTACCAATGACGATTTCGAGCGAATCATCATCGTAGCCATAATGGTATGGTTCAATCAAAGGCAACAGGCTGGTTACCAGTTCATCTACCTGGGTTTTTAGCGCTTTTTTGTCATCGCCGAATGCCGTAAGCCTCAGTTTCAAGTCGCTGTATGTCGGCAGATAGGCCAGTTTGATGTTGGAAGGTAATGCTTTTTCCCACGGCTCGATCAACTCAGCAAGCCACGATTCGCCGATGCCGGCTACCCTGACAATTTTATGGTAGATCACCGGAAGTGAGAAACTATTTTTGATTTTGGGGAGCACGTGGAAAGTCATCATGTGCTTCATTTCGTTGGGCACGCCGGGCATGGCCACAAAGATTTTCCCTGATTTATTAAACCACATTCCGGGCGCTGTGCCGCGCTCATTGCTCACCATTTCGCAGGCTTCGGGCAGTGAGGCTTGCAAGCGCGTGAGTTTATTCAGTGGACGGTTTCGACTTGCCATATATGCTTCCAATTCTGCTAAAGCCTGCTGATTTACAGTGATTTCGCAGTTGAAATAGCGTGCCATGCAGGGCTTCGTCAGGTCGTCGCTGGTGGGGCCCAGGCCACCGGTAATCAGGATAATATCAGCATGGCCTTCAGCTTCAGACAATGCTTTCAGGATTTCCGCCTCCTGATCGCCACAGGTGGTGCGGCGTATGACCTTTACTCCAATAGCCGAAAGTTCATAACTCATCCAGTGAGCGTTGGTATCAAGGGTTTGTCCGTAAAGTATTTCGTCACCAATGGTGATCAATTCCGCGAGTATGGGTTTCATTAAGTTCAGCAGTTCAATAGTTCAGTGGTTCAATTGTATAGTTCTTTGTGACTTTATGGTTCAGTAGTTATTAAAATTGCGCTACAGCTTTAATCCACTTATCACTCATTTACAACCATTTTCCAAACCTCATCACCTCCATGGATCAGATAAAGACCTGCAGCAAATCCATGAAGGGAGATTTCGTTTTCAAGTGTTCCGGCTGGTATATCAAATGATTTTATCAGCTTGCCGGCCATGTCGCGGATTTCGAATGGAAGCGCATGTTCCGATTTGGTGGAAAGCCGAAGGGTGATCTGGTTTTTTGCCGGATTTGGAAAAATAATAAATCCCGGGATCTGCCGGTTTTCCAGGCCGGTAATCCGATACACTGTGATCGTGGTCATTGTAGAATCGATACAGCCATGTTGACTTTCGGCGATTAAGGAATAAGGATAATCACCTGGTAATTCAAAGCTTTCTACCAGGACGTCATCATATTTAGTATCACCGCCAGGCACAATCCAAAATGTACTCATGGCATTTTCTGAAATATCTGAAAGAGTAACCGTATTGCCTTTTGCCAGATCAAGCGAGTCGGTAGATGTGGCAACGATGGCCACGGGATTTTCAGTTTTAACCACCAGACTCACTATATCGCTTCGATAGGCGCTGTCGAGATTCACAGCGTAAAATGCCGTATCGGTGTAAAGTGGGCCGGTTTCGAAAATGGCTCCGCTATCTAAGCGATTCGTAAGTTCCAAATCACTGAAAAATTCATAAATCTCACCGGGGGGATCAATGCTTACGCTGTCGCCGGCGCAAGAAATAATGCTCGTGACAACCGGTGGATTATCGAGGTATTGGAGATAATTTGATTTTACTGCCTGAAGTGCGTTTTTCAAGCCATCCAACGAAGTAGATGCCAGCATCGCCAGAGCCACCTTGGTGGATTGTCCCGGATGCAGGGTAATGTTTTTTGCCCCGAGTATTTGCGAAACGTCATTGCCATCACCAGTTGCGCCAGCTACTGTTTTCGGGGATAACGAAGTAATCATGGCGTGCTTAAGGCTATCCGAAAAGATCGTCCCGATATCGGGAGGATTGCCGTTGAAATCCCCAAGATCGATGGCATAATGTGCTATTTCCTGGTCAGAAAGCAGGGCAATGCCGGCGTAAAGTTCATTCGTGGTTTTTTCGAAAATATATGCAAGCCGGTCTTCCGGAGAGAATGCAGCCTTATTGCTTTTTCTGTCACCCAAATCCCAATCGGTGTAAATCGCTGTGTTCAGATTATTTAATGTGGTGTCGCCGATGTTGATAAGTCGGTATTCAAAAACGACACTTCCATCATCGCCTTCTGGCTCCCAGGCCAATATTTTTTGTTCGATTTTAAGAGGAAGTGCGGAGCTGTTATTTGCCGGTTTGATGGCGGATCGGGCATCCATTTTTGCGGTGCTGTTATCATATGGTCTCAGTGAATTTTCAGCAACGAAGTCAATATCAGCAATATAGTTGTCGATGTCTCTGATCACATTGTCCATGACGTGAGCGGAATCTGTGCTAACAATTAAACCCGCCTCCGTGCCGATGTAATCATATTTAAAGCCAATGCCACTACCCTGGGTATAGTCAGGATCATCATAGCCGATATCACCATCACTCGCCACCGTTACCGAGAGCAAGCCATCAGTGATATCAAAGTAGCCCGGCGCTACCTGCATTTCCAGGTATTGGAAATCTGAATAATTATCACCGGCATAATCAAGTCTGAATAAAATCTTTTCACCAGCATGGGCTTCCGAATTGATCTTAAAAGAAAGTGGGCTTGCTGTAAAATCTTCCATTGCCATGAGCTTCGGCAGGATGATCTGGTTATTTCCCAAATTTGTATTACCGGAAGGATTGGTAATGGAAACCGTGACATTTTCGGCGGTGCGGAGGTAATTCGTAAAAGTAAGTCCCATAGCAACCGTATCGTCAGGGAAAAGTAAATGCCCGAATCTCGCTGCATAATCGAATTTGCTCACTCTTACCGACGGGGTGATCGAATCCGTCAGGGCTCTGAAAACATTCAATCGACCTTTGCCAAGCTGACCATAATAATCCATATTATTCCCGGCGTTGTATATATCGTCTGCCGTGATGCGCAACTGTTCCATCACCTGCTGAGCCGATAGTTCGGGGAAGTGGGCCCTTAACAACGCGGCAGCGCCCGATACCAGGGGAGCTGAGTACGACGATCCTCCCGTGCGTCCATAGGTACCGGCGTTATTCGTCGTATAAACATTATTTCCGGGAGCCATTAAATCCACGGCATAGCCATAAGTAGCCCACGGTGCTTTTTTATCATAAATATCTGTTGACCCGACGGAAAGTACATTGTCGAAGGAGGCCGGAAAAAAATTGAGCGAGGCGTCGGTATTTCCTGCCGCAGCTACCACTACGGCATCCCTTTCAAGCACCGCATAATTAATGACATCCTGGCCATAACGCGTATAATTTCCTGCCGCTCCCCACGACAGGTTGATGACTCCACAGCCATGATCTGCCGCATAGATTACACCTCCAAATTCATTGTTGAAAACCTGTGTGGCGGTCTCAGCGATTTTTACCGGCAGGTATTTGCTGTTAAAACCCATGCCGGCCATTCCCTTTCCATTATTTACCGTTCCGGAACTCATTCCTGCCACATAACTTCCATGTGGATGACCGTCTGCCATAGGATTATTGTCTTTATCAGCGATATCCCATCCATGGAAATTATCAATATATCCATCGCCATCATCGTCGAGGCCATTGATTGGATCGCCATAATTGTAAGCGATATTTCCTAAATCCTCATGATCCATTTTGACTCCCGTATCGACAAGCCCGATCACCATGGAGCTATCGGATTTTTCAAGATCCCATGCCGCATGCGCTTTGATCACCGGCAGATAGTCCTGCTGACCGCCGACCGGATTGGCCTGCGGGTCGTTTGGAATATAGAGCGGCTGATTCGGGATGTAGGGCTCTGCATATTCAACAAGCGGAGAAAATCGCAAAATTCCCATCAAACGGGGCCCGTCGGATGCATCCTTAAGTTCTATTTTGTAAATATTCTGTAGGCTAAAAGCTGAAGACCGCGTGTTGCTTTGCGAAGTAACAGGAAAAGCCCTTTCCATTTTTTGGATGGAAATCGATTTGGCGAGGTCTTGCAATATTTCCTCAGGGGAAGCGCTGATCCGACTTCCGGCTTCCGGTGATTTTAATTTTACGATGAATATTTTAGAGGAAGTGGGTCCGGGGTGAATGATCTCTGGCGATTGGGAAAATGCAACACTGGTCACCATCCAACCTGCCAACACCGATAAAATGTGCCATTTTCCCATGGATACTTTTCTTATTCGGCAAATATACCTGATCATCTAATTATGAGACTGAAATTTATGAGGGTAAACCTGCCGATGTAACCTTTGGAAAAAAAGAGGTTTTTTGTTGGCTCTGATTAATCGGGTGTACCATTCAAAAATAGCACTAACGCCTCTCGTATTCCACAAAGCTGTAGTCGCAGAAATTCTTTTCATCCGCCTTATGATCTTCCCTTTTGACTTCTTTCCAGATGTCTGGGTTTATCTCAGGGAAACGCGTATCGCCCTCAAATTCGGCGTGGACTTCCGTAATGATCAGTTTATCGGCTAAACCGATCGCCTGCCTGTAAATGTCGCCGCCGCCGAGGATAAATACTGATTCCAGCGCTTTGTGTTCACCGGCGGAAATGGCGCTTTCGAGGCTATGAAACACCGTAGCGCCTTCACAAGAATAGTTTTTGTTGCGGGTCACAACCCAGGTTTCTCTTTTCGGTAACGGATTGGCCAGGGACTCCAGCGTTTTTCTTCCCATGATCAGCGTTTGGCCGAGCGTGGTTTGTTTAAAGAATTTTAAGTCGGCGGGCAGATGCCAGACAAGGTCATTGTCCTTGCCAATCACGTTATTGCGCGATACCGCAGCCATGATGATCTTTTTCATAGCGTATTTCCCCGCAGAAAGTCCGTTGTCTTCATTCTTTTTTTTCCCTCTGCTTGTAAATCCAGTATTTTGATGCCGCCTGCTCCGGCAGCAATGGTGATTTCACCCTTTTCTACCACCACTGTTCCTGGGTTTCCAGCGACTTTTTCAACAACTGAAACTTCAAATAGTTTGAAGGTAATGCCATTGAGAACAGTCCAGGCCGCAGGATATGGAGACAGCCCGCGCACGAAATTATAGATTTTTTCCGCCGGCCAGTTCCAGTCGATCATACAGGTTTCTTTAAAAAGTTTCGGGGCGCTCCTGAGGTTGCCGGTATCTTTTTGCTCGGTGAGAACGTACGTTTCATCCCTGATCTGCTCCACCGTTTTTACAACGAGCCTGGCGCCTTTTTCCATGAGTCGTTGATACAATGTGCCAACGGTGTCATGAGGTTGGATTGGCTCTTTTTCCTGGAGGATGATCGTGCCGGTGTCGATTTCATGTTTGATGAAAAAGGTAGTTACACCCGTTTCGGTCTCACCGTTCATGATGGCCCAGTTGATTGGCGCTGCGCCGCGATACTGGGGCAGGAGCGATGCATGCAAATTGAAAGTGCCAATATCGGGCATCGCCCAGACCACCTCGGGCAACATTCGGAACGCCACAACTACCTGCAGGTTTGCGCGGAAAGCCTTTAGTTCCTCATGGAATTCCGGCGATTTCAGATTGACTGGCTGGAGAACAGGCAGATTTACCGACATCGCATACTCCTTTACCGGAGACGCCGCCAGTTGCTGGCCGCGGCCTTTTGGCTTGTCCGGCGCGGTGACTACAGCTACGACATGGAATCCGCCTTCCACGAGCGCTTTGAGGCTCTCGACAGCGAACTCGGGGGTACCCATAAAGATAATGCGGGGGTGGGCATTTTTTTATTAGAATAATTGTTCAAGCTACTGCAAACAGCGCGGCAAAGATAAGGCAAGTTCACGAATTGTAATTGCGAGGTATTGTCAGGTGGAGTTTGTTGTTTCCACGATTTTTCGAGGCCTTTCTGCTTATGCCCAGATAGTTTGCAGCAAAGTTTTTCTACGAATAATTTGATGGGTTGCATTAGTAACCGAATAATTTCACCCAAAATCTACCAAATAATAGTGAATTTATCCTTGTTATCTAGTTACGTCTTTATTAATGTCTTCCAATGTCTTGAAGTAGATTTTATTCTTTCATTAACGATCATAAAACTCATGCAATTCTTTTAAATTTTTTAAAATCAAACCGTCTATTCGCTAATGTAAAGTGCCTCAATTATATGATTTAATTCCTTATTTCTTTGATTTATAAAGATGGAATATAGTAAATAACCCCTATGGTTTTTTAAATACACTTAGAAAGTCACACTTCTAATTTTTATTTTTTTCTGTCAGTTTTCTTTCATTCCACTCTTTCTTAAATACAAGTTAATATATTACCAATCAAATATCGCTATTGAAGTAACTGGAAGCTTCCAAACTGCTTATGAATCTATCTAATTTGTAATCCACTCTTTCTTCAAGGTCAACTCATTCTTCATATGGCAAATAACAGAATATCGGTACTATCAAATTTTATGTATTCCAGAAACTGAAATTTTTGTGTGTCTTATGATTCTATATAAGTTACTGATGTCGTGATCAATATCTCTTATAATTAATTTATGAAGTTTCTTTTCACAAAAACAGAAGATTATCACAATAATAAATATATTTATCATCACTTTATTAGAAATTTTATTCCGAAATGCACAATTCTATGGAATAAGCCAGCCTGGTTTTAGACTTTTCATCGAAGCATTTTATATAGGGCATCGCAGGGAAGCATCCGAAATAGGGAATATCAATAACAGGGGATTTTTTATATGGATTTAAGATTAAGATTTGAGATTAGGATCCTTTAAACCCCAGAACCTGCATTCATAATTTATGTATAATATAACCTATTTGCTCATCAGGATACAGCAAGTACTTCTGCCTCATTTCTTTGTAATTCAACCCCGCCTCCAGGACTTCCTTATCTCGTCCAGCGGCACACCTTTTTCAATCTGCAGCCGAAGTTGATCGGTGCCGGCGAGGGTGTCGAAGTACTTGGTAAAGAAGGATTCGCTGCTGCTCCATAGGTTATAGAATTGTAAAATGTACTGTAAATCCAGGTGATCCGGCGGTGTAGTTTGCCGCAAGTCAACGCCAAAACATTCTTTTCCTTCATGCATTGGTTGTTTGGCCATGCCGTCGATGGAGATGGGTGTAAACGAGAATTCGCCAAAGCGCTTTTCAGGATAGCCGATCACCTGGAACGGGAACAATGTGCCACGGCCTATCGAAACGTGCGTGCCTTCGAAGAAGCATAACGATGGGTATAATTTGACAGACTGGTCATTGGGCAGATTGGGCGACGGGGCAATTGGCAAAGAGTAAGCGTCAGTATGTTTCCAGTGAAGCATGGGTACAACTTTCAGATCACATGTTAGGCCATCAGAAAGCCAGCCTTCACCATTGATCATAAGGGCCAGTTCACCGACGGTAAGTCCATGGATTACTGGAATCGGGTGCATGCCGACGAATGATTTAAACTTCGGATCGAGGAGCGGGCCATCAACAATGCCGCCATTCGGATTTGGCCGGTCGAGCACAATCAATTTCACACCGTTTTCAGCGCAAGCCTCCATCATGTAATGCATCGTACTGATGTAGGTATAGAAGCGCACACCCACGTCCTGAATATCGAAGATGACCACATCCAATCCCTCCATCATGGATTTTGAAGGCTTTTTTGTGTTGCCATAGAGCGACAACACCATGATGCCGGTTTTCTGATCGACGCCATCTTTAATTTCTTCGCCGGCATCAGCTTTGCCGCGAAAGCCATGCTCCGGAGCAAATATTGCTGAGATTTTCACCTTCCGTTCCAACAGCAAATCGACAAGATGCATATCGCCGACATAGGACGTATGATTCACCAAAAGCCCAATGTTTTTGTCGCTGATTTCCGGAATGATGCTGTCCAGTTGAGCAGCGCCTATGATCAGGTTATTGCCGGTCGGCTGTGCTTTGCAGGCTGAAATGAAAAAAAATGCCAAAAATGAAAACGTTAAAACACACCTTATCATCTGATTATGATTATTTTGCGAACATGAACATGATGCGTTAAAAATACAGATATTCTTGAACCTATCGTATTTCATATCGAAAAGAATCAGTGGCAAGGAAGCTGACGGTTTTTCCGGCACCATCCACAAAATAGCTGTTGCGAGTATCAGCATCGGTCTTGCGATCATGATTATTTCATTCCTGATACTCAGGGGATTTCAGGAAAAAATCCAGGAAAAGATCGTGAGCTTCGACGGACATCTTCAGGTGACCAAGTTCACGCTGAGCAATTCCTATGAAGAAGAGCCAATTTCCAATGCCATTTCACTGCTTCATGATTATTCAGAGTACCCATATATCGCGCATGTGCAGGAGTACGCCAGCAAGGCCGGGCTCCTCAAGGCCAACGAGGAAGTGATGGGCGTGGTGCTTAAAGGTGTTTCAACCTCGTTCAATTTGACGGATTTCCAGCCGCATATCACGGAAGGACGATTCCCCAGGCTCGATCTGGATACTATTGCCAATGAAATACTTATCAGCAGAAAAATAGCCGACAAGCTGAGCCTAGCGGTTGGTGACAATACGCTTTTATATTTCATCCAGAACCCTCCCCGCGTGCGCAAACTGGACATTTGCGGTATTTATGAAACGGGCATGGAAGATTTTGATGACAAACTGATCATGGGCGACTTGCGGCTGATTCAGCGCATCAACAACTGGCCTGATACACTCGTGGGTGGTGTTGAAATCTTTCTGAAGGACTTCAACCGCCTGGACAAAAGCCAGGAAGAACTGGAAGATGTGGTCGGCTATGAGTTGTATATCGAAAAGGTCACTGACAAATACGCGGAAATCTTCGACTGGCTGGCGCTCTTGAACAGAAACGTGGTGATCTTTCTGAGCCTTACGCTCTTTGTAGCATGTTTCAATATGGTTTCAATCCTGCTCATCCTCATGATGGAGCGCACACAAATGATCGGCGTACTCAAAGCCACTGGCGCAGCGAACAATACCATCCGCAAAATCTTCATATACAACGGGATGCTGCTAATCACCAAAGGGTTGTTATTGGGAAACCTTATCGGGTTAATGTTCGGATTCTTACAAGGCAGGTACCAGTTTCTCAAACTCGACCCGAACAACTATTACATGGAGTTTGTACCCGTTTCGTGGAATTGGACCATCATCATTATACTCAATTTACTCACATTCGCCATCGTGAGTCTGTCGCTGTACATTCCCACCACGATTATTTCGCGAATACCACCGATCAAGGCTATACGGTTTGATTAGGGCGTTTGTAGGATTTAAAAAAGCTTCGGAATTTCATTCGGAGTATTCCGAAAACCGCCTCGTTCAGAATATGGGGAGACATCTTCGATTCACCAAGAACACGGTTTGTGAAAATTATTGGAACTTCAGCAATTTTAAAACCGAATTTCCAAGCGGTAAACTTCATCTCGATTTGAAAGGCATACCCGATAAAATGGATTTTGTCGAGGTTGATAGTTTCAAGAACCTCTCTTCGGTAGCAGATAAATCCCGCGGTGGCATCTTTCACCGGCATCCGTGTCACCATTTGCACGTAAATACTGGCGAAATAAGACATTAATACGCGACCCATTGGCCAGTTCACCACATTTACTCCGGTGGCATACCGCGATCCGATCGCGAGGTCATTTCCTTCGTTGGCGCAGGCTTTATACAAAAGTTTAAGGTCCTGGGGATTATGCGAAAAATCAGCATCCATTTCAAAAATGAAATCATAACCTTTTTGCAACGCGAATTTAAAACCAACAATGTAGGCAGTTCCCAATCCATGTTTGCCGGGCCTTTCAATCATAAAAAGCCGATTTGGAAATTGTGCAATCAGTTCCTTAACGATTTCAGGTGTACCGTCAGGTGAGTTATCATCAATCACCAGGACATCAAAATCCTTTTCCAGGGCAAACACAGCCACGATAATCGATTTGATATTTTCTTTTTCCTTATAGGTGGGAATGATGACCAGACTGTCGCTCACGCTTTTTGTAAAAATTATATGATAAACAATGAAAACTACGGTATTTGGGGTGAATTTTCGGATGCAAATAAAGTGAATTAATCCTTGTAATAAGTCCAAATACGATGAATAAGTGCATTTTCCTCGACAGAGACGGCGTATTGAATGTTGAAAGGGGCGATTATACTTTTCTACCCGAGGATTTTATCATAGAAAATATAGAGCCATGCAGTTCGAATCCGACTTTTCGGGCCGACAATCTCCTGGATGCTGTGAATAAAATCCTTCAATACTACATAGGCTGTAGCATCTCCTGAAAAGAAATTCCCGGGCTTCGGGGTAGGCAGTCGCTTTATTAAATATAATTTTCAAACTTTGCAACCCTTATTCAACTCCTAAAAGCATTAAAAATCCATAACATGGATCTGGAACAACTAATAAAATCTGAATTGAAAGCTGCCATTTCCGATCTGTTTGGTCACGAATTGGCAGATTCCGAAGCTACACTGCTGCCAACGAGGAAGGAATTTGAGGGCGATTACACCTTCGTGACTTTTCCTCTCCTGAAAATTTCCAAAAAAAATCCGGAGGAAACAGGTCGGCTCATTGGAGAGCGGCTTCTGGGAAATTCGCGAATTCTCGGCTCTTTTAATGTTGTAAAGGGATTCCTGAATCTAACCATCAGGGAAGGCATCTGGCTGCAGATATTTGCGGAGGCCTATTCCAATAAAAACTACGGTCAGTTGCCTCCAAAGCATATAAAAGTCATTATCGAGTACTCATCGCCCAACACCAACAAGCCGCTGCATCTGGGCCACATGCGAAATATATTCCTTGGATATGCTGTAGCGCAGATTCAAAAAGCAGCCGGATATGATATTGAGAAGGTAAATCTGATCAATGACCGGGGCATTCATATTTGCAAGTCGATGCTGGCGTACAGCAAATTTGGAAATGGCGAATCGCCTGAAAGTTCAGGCATCAAGGGCGACCACCTCATCGGCAAGTATTATGTGCTTTTCGATAAGGAATATAAAAAGCAGGTTCAGGAATTGGTGGAAAAGGGTTTGCCAAAAGAGACAGCCGACAAAGAAGCCCCAATGTTGAAAGAAGCCCAGGCGATGCTCATCGCATGGGAGGAGGGAAATGAGGAAGTCGTAGCGCTGTGGCGGAAAATGAATCAATGGGTTTATGATGGTTTTGAAGTGACCTATCGCCGCATGGGGGTCGATTTTGACAAGATGTATTATGAGTCCGATACCTATCTTCTCGGTAAAGCCATCGTTGACGAAGGATTGCAAAAGGGGATTTTTTACAGCCGGGCCGATGGGTCAGTTTGGGCTGATTTACGCGAAGACGGTCTGGATGAAAAGTTGCTGCTGCGGTCCGACGGTACGTCCGTGTATATTACCCAGGATCTTGGTACCGCTGATCTCAAATATACCGACTATGCGTATGATAAATCGGTTTATGTGGTTGGAAACGAGCAGGATTACCATTTCGAGGTGTTGTTCAAATTGTTAAAAAAACTAAACAGGCCATATGCCGGCGGATTATTTCACCTATCCTATGGAATGGTTGACTTACCAAGTGGCAGGATGAAATCGCGTGAAGGAACTGTCGTCGATGCTGATGATATGATGGATGAAATGGCCGCCACGGCTAGGCAATACACATCTGATCTGGGTAAAATTGATGATTTTGACGGGAAACAGGCCGAAGTGCTGTACGAAACGCTGGCGATGGGCGCATTAAAATATTTTCTGCTGAAAGTCGATCCAAAAAAGCGAATGATGTTTAATCCGGAAGAGTCGATACAATTCCATGGAAATACCGGTCCGTTTATTCAATATACCTATGCGAGAATTTCAGCCGTAAAGCGTAAAGCCGATGAGCTGGGGATTAAGTATGATGACTTTAATATTGCTTCAATTAATGGCTACCACCCAAGCATGAAGCCGGTTTTTTTCCTGTTGAATAATTATCACAATCTTATCGAAGAGTCAGCAGAGCAATATTCTCCATCGGTCATCGCTCAATTCGTCTATGATCTGGCCAAAGAGTACAACCGGTTTTATACTGAGGAAACCATTCTAAAGGAAACTGATGAAAACTACCTGAAATTGAAGGTCGCGTACTCGGTATTCATCGCTAAAGTCATAAAACAATCCATGGGTCTTTTGGGTATTAATGTCCCCGAAAGGATGTAACATGCCGGAAGAATGAGCAGGATATCTGTTTGGATCAGTGCCATACGTTTAAGGACGCTCCCGTTGGCGTTGTCCAGCATTGGCATGGGCAGTTTTTTGGCGGCATTCGAAAGCCGGATGCGCTGGCCGGTGCTGCTGACTGCCGCGCTGACAACCATTTTTCTACAGATATTATCAAACCTCGCCAACGACTATGGCGATTCACATCACGGCGCTGACAATGCTCGCAGATCAGGCCCATCGCGTGCTGTGCAATCGGGCGCTATTTCGCCACAGCGGATGAAAGCTGCCATCATCGTTTTCATTATACTTTCGCTCATCGCCGGCCTGCTTCTCCTCTATATCTCCTTTGGTAGCCTCAGCTATGGGTTTTTGGCGCTTTTTATCCTTGGGATTATCAGCATTGGGGCGGCGTTGAATTATACCATGGGTAAAAATCCATATGGCTATGCGGGATTTGGAGACCTTTTCGTGATCATATTTTTTGGCTTTGTCGGCGTCTTAGGCACTTATTTCTGCCATGTTTTGGAGCTGAATGGTGTAGCGGTTTTGCCGGCGTTGAGCTGTGGCTTACTCGCCGCGGCGGTGTTGAATGTGAATAACATCCGCGATATCGAATCGGATAAGCTGGCTGGCAAGCAGTCCATTCCGGTAAGGATAGGTCGGAAAAATGCCGCCATTTATCATTGGTCACTGATTGGACTCGCCATTGCCGCGGCGACGCTGTACGTGATCCTCAATTTCCAGACGTACTATCAGTTTTTCTTTCTTGTCAGCGCTCCGTTGCTAATCCACAATGCCATTCAGGTTAGTCGCAGACCGGATGCAAAAAGCCTTGATCCGATGTTGAAGCAAATGGCAATTTCTACACTGGTTTTTGTCATCACCTTTGGAATAGGGAATCTTATTTGATTTGGTCAATAGGTAATATTTTCATTGTTACGTCAGGATTTCCTGTCACTTTATTAACATTGCCTTTCCTTGTGTAAAAAATTCCAGACGGATAGTCCGGGTTTCAAATCGCGGGATTGAAAATTCAACCAAACTTCCTTAACTTCGGACAAATTTCTGAAGCGTGAGTACGAAAAAGAATATCAGAATCCCCTGCACACTCTGTCCCGGCAAAGAACATTCATTGTTTTCAGAATTGCCAAAAGATGACCTCGATGCCCTCTCTCAGCATAAGACATGCATCAGATACAAAAAGGGCCAGACTCTTTTTTATGAGGGAACGCGGCCTATGGGTCTTTTCTGCATCAATTCAGGTAAAGTAAAAGTTTATAAAATAAGTTCGGAAGGCAAAGAACAGATACTCAAACTTGCCAAGTCTGGCGATTTCCTCGGATACAGAGCCTTAATCAGTGAAGAATTTTATAATTCATCAGCTACGGTCATCGAAGAAGGAGCCATGTGCTATATACCAAAGTCGGACTTTCTGGAGATTTTACATAAAAATCCCGCTTTTTTCCGCAAGATGGCCAAGCGTGTCGCTCACGAACTCGGATTGATGGAGCAGAAGCTGGTGACAATAGCGCAGAAATCGGTACGTGAAAGGCTGGCTGCAACACTTATCATGCTGAAGGAGACCTATGGCATGGAAGGTGAAGAAAGCGATTTGATTGATATTGCGCTATCGCGCGAAGACCTCGCCAATATAATCGGCACAGCAACCGAAACAGTAATACGTTTGCTTTCAGATTTCAAATCGCAAAAACTCATTTCCCTCCAGGGAAAGAAGATAAAGGTGCTCAACCATAAGGGCCTCATACGGGAAGCCGATTTTTATGGTCGGTAATAAGTAAAAAATACTTTTATTTTTAGCCGTGTAAGTATGTTTTCAAAAAGTGATGAATGTCATTTTTTACGCTGACGGTCATCATTACGCGGCAATTTTTTAATCCACAATTTTGTTATTATAATGAGGAAACTACCCTAAAACGACAGGCTCCTTATATACATTTACAACAATGAAACGCATTATTTTACCCACGGACTTTTCAGAGCAGGCAGGATATGCCATGGATCTGGCATGTCAGATTGCGCAAAAAACCAGCAGTGAGTTGGTGGTGATTCATGTGTTGGATAATACCGGTTTGTTTGATTTCTCCGCAGGCAGCAGCGCCTACCCTTTCATCGGAAATCCAATCGGTATTGATATGGATCAGCGATTTCTAGACTCGTTGTATGCCAATGCCGAAGAGCGGTGCAAACAATTCATCAGTGAGCATGAAAGGAAGGGCATTAAAATTTCACCTAAAATCAAGATTGGTAGCGCCTATCAATATATCTCGGATGAAATCAGCGAGGAAAAGACGGACCTGGTGATCATGGGTTCCAAAGGCGTTAGCGGTGTAGAAGAAATTCTTTTGGGATCGAATACTGAAAAAGTCGTGAGGCATGCAAAATGCCCGGTTCTTACAGTTAAATCAAAAGTTGCGCTGAAGGATATCAGAGATATTGCCTTTGCCACGAGCTTCAGGGAGCATGATGCCCACGTAGCTGAATCCATGATAAAACTCCAATCTGTATTTGACGCGAAGCTACACCTCGTTCGGGTAAATACACCAACTGATTTTGAAACCAACCGGGTGATTATGGCCAATGCGGAGGCATTCGTCAAGAAGAATGGTTTGAAAAATTATAGCATCAACATTTACAATGAAAAAGTGCAGGAAGACGGGATTATATTTTTTGCCCAGGACATAAATGCAGGTCTTATCGCACTGGCAACACACGGTTACACCGGTTTAGTGCATCTCATCAATGGCAGCATTGCAGAAGATGTGGTAAATCATGCCAGCCGTCCTGTCTGGACTTTTAGACTTAAGCACTGATTAAAAAAAGAATTGAACAATGGCAAAATTTCTTGTAGCTCTCGATGGAAGTGAGTCTTTTACGCGTGACCTCTTCCAGTTCGCCACTGAGATGTTGAATGATTCGGACGAGAGCCTATTCGTTGGCATGGTAATGAAGGATGTTGCCTATAGCAACGTCAATAACTTTCATAAGGAGCTGGCTGTGGCCGAAACTGCGCCTTCAGGCGATGGCTTCATGACTGAAGAAGACCGACATGTTACGGATGTGATTTGCAACTTTGAGAAAAGCGCCAAGGATTTCAGTGTTAATTATGAAATCTTCAATGATTTTTCGCTTACGGCCCAGGGGGTTGTGAAGCAAAGCACCTATGCCGACCTTCTCATTCTGAGCTATCGGATTTTTAATACGGGTACTGATGACAAGCCCGACACAACGACCGTATTTGACATTCTCAAGGGTAGCAGATGCCCTGTGCTTATACTCCCGGAAGACAGAAGCAAGATGGACAATGTCATTTTTACCTATGACAACAAGGAATCCTCGGTCTTTGCCATAAAGGCCTTCAGCAGCCTGTTTGCACGGAAAACGAAAAATAAGGTAGTATCAATTCTGACAGTCACCCCCAATTTGGACGAGGAGATCAAAAATGAAAAGCTGCTTCTCAACCTCGTGCAGCAGCATTTTCATAATGTAGGCATTCAATTGCTTGAAGGCAACAACATATCAAAGGAAATAAATAATTTCGCCAAGAGCGTTCATAACCCGCTCATCGTCATGGGCGCATTTGGCAGGAGCCGGATCTCGAATATGTTGATTCCGAGTGTGGCCCAGTTTTTCCTGAAATCATCTAATCTGCCCCTGTTTATTGCACATAGATAAGCACCGCATGTCGAAGAAAAATGAATTTAAAAACCGCGAAGGTGTGGTATATTCTACCAATCCGGAATTTTCGTACAGCGAAAAAGGGTCTTTTTTTCAGGAGACAGTGCCAAAAAGCCAGCAAAACCTCACTGTGTTACTCGATCGAAAAAGCCGGGCCGGTAAGGTAGTGACGCTGGTGCAAGGCTTCGTTGGTTCGGACAATGACCTGAGGGAGCTGGCAAAAGTGCTTAAAACCCAGTGCGGCGTTGGAGGAAGTCAAAAGGACGGAGAGATCATTATCCAGGGTGATTTCAAAGAAAAAATATACCAGTTGCTCATCAAGGAAGGCTATAAAGCAAAAAAATCAGGCGGCTGATATTCAGTACAATTATTGGATCACCATGATCTTGGCGGATTCAGTCTGGCTTCCATACGATATTCTCAGAAAATAAATACCTGTATTTACCGGGACTCCCAGTTCATTTGTCGCGTCCCAGCTCACGGAGTTTTCACCTTTGTAAAGTTCCGCCCACAACAGTGTTTTGATTAATTGTCCCGCAAGGTTCACCACTTCAACTTTGACAACTCCATCGGAAGGGATGGCAAACGGAACCCTGATAAGCGATGTTGTTGGATTGGGATATGGTGCCCCGACGTCAAAGCCGGTGGTTTCTCTGTTGATCGTGGTAGGCCACACATCGGTGAGCCGCGCCTCAAACATGCCATTACCGTGCGTGGCGGCGACCAGAGTACCGTCTTTTGAAAAATATTTCACCATCATCACCAGCGTGTTGCCAATGGTTTCGGATCCTTCTTTTTCCCAGATTGTAGAGTTACCGTTCAACAATTCGGTCGAATACAATCCCGTACTTGTACCGGCAAGAAAAAGTGGTACGCCGGAATTCCTTGACACTATTTCCACCCACCGCACTGATGGGCCACTGCCCGATCCATCTGAGTTTTCTTCAAGATTACCGCTGATGTTTTGAAACGATTCTCCATCATCATCTGAATGGAATAGGCTTATAACATTATAATTGGAAAAGGCCACTACCAGATTTTTACTGTCTTTCCTGTCGATCGCGATGCAGGAAATATAGGCATTGGCCGGAAATAGTGACGATGTAATCTCCACAACCTCCGGGGTTTCAGCGGCGCTGTTTTCCATTTTAAATAATTTTCCATGGACAGTTCCGTAAAACACCTTTCCGGCAGGATTATAGCTCGCCGCTATAGCCGAGATAGTTTCATTAATGATTTTGGTGTCTTCTATGGTCTCCCAATTTGCTGCTGCGGGATTGTTGGAATATAGGGGCACCTGGGCCAGGTTTCGATTTCGCCACAATACATCTCCACCTCCAAAGTACATAATGTTATGGTTTTCAGGCGCTAAGACATACGGATTGACAAATAGCAGCTTATCCTCACCGCCACTTCCAAGCGGGTCAACCCGAGCAAATGTCAGCCGCTGCTGGTTTTTATCTAAGGTGAGCCTGTAGATTTTTCCGTATTGAAACGAAGTATAGTAGTACAGTTGCCCTGGGGTTATGGCACAATATCCGCCGTCGCCGGAAAGAAGAGGATTCCAGGAGCTCACATCCACCGGGTTGCTGGCAATTAATGTCCCATTATCCTGAAGACCACCCACTACATTGCCCTTTGAGCCAAATTCATCCAACCCGAGTGTATAAAACTGCGTGGTCACAAAACCATTGTTCAGCGGGCGCCAGGTCAACGCTTCCACGCGGTTATTTTCTGTGATGAACACACCGCCATCGTTTGAGGAAAGCATCTTGTCTGGGTTGGATTTAAAGAAGGCGAGGGCGTGCTGATCAACAAAATGATTAGTATATATTTTCACGTTGTTGGCCGTATCATATCCACCTATCCATGAGGTGTTGCCGATGGATGAAAAACCATCTGTCGACCGATAAAGATTAGTGCCGCCGAGATATACGACTTTCCCGTCAGAAGGGTGGGTTTCAAGCACCATGTTGTAAGAATTCTGAGTATCGTATTTTCCGACATCTCCACCAAAGTCGGGCAGATTCTCGCTCAGATCTGTCCAAAGTCCATTGTTTCCGGCTCCATCGCCCCGCAGGTAGCGATATTTTATCAGCCTGTCCGGATCGGCATTAATGCTGAAATATATTTCGGTGGGATCTGTGTTCGATGGCGCAATGAGTGTACGGGCATAGCCTTTGGGCCAGACAGCGGGCGTGATCTTCGTCCAGCTAATGCCGTCAGCAGATCGATAGACACCCTGGTCAGGGCTGGAACTAGTGCGTGAAATCTGACTTAAAACCGCGTAATAAGAGCCGTTGGAAGCCTGGGCAATATTTGCAAAGTCACTCAGATTGGCGCCGTTGAGGTCAGTATCGGGTGTAGAAGCTATTTTTCTTCCCAGAGCCAATGTCCAGGTATTGCCGCCATCAACGGAGCGAAAGACCGCTCCAACGGTGGCAATAAAAACTTCATCCTGCACGGAATTGTATGGATTTGTGACGATTTTCCAGATGTATTGGAACTGGCTGTTATAGTTATTGGGGATGCCTTCAGCGGTTGAAGCCAGCTGATTCCAGGTCTTTCCACCGTCAGTGGATTTAAACACACCATCGCCGCGGAAGGGGGCATTCCCCTTATTGGCTGAGTTTGCGGTAAACTCACCGGTGCCGTAATACCAGGTATTTGTTTTTCCACTGCGTGTATCTTGCGCAATGCAGGTGACGCTGTGGATGCTTGCGGGAACGGTGGTTTTAGTCCAGGAATCACCGCCATTTTCAGAGCGCCACATACCGCCACTCACACCGCCTGCTTGTATTACATTTTCATTGGAAATATCAATGGCAAGCGCTCTGGTGCGGCCACCTTTGTTGTATGGGCCAATGGATCGCCAGGTTTCTTCAGATGTCTGGCCGGTGCGCAGGTTTAGGCGGGGCCTTTGTTTTGTTGGCAGGGTGGCTGAGAACAGGTATTCCCTGCGCTTGATCTGATTCGGAAGGGTTCCGGTTTTTGGATCAACTACCAATGCCATGTTGTATGCCGCCCTGGCCCTCGGGTTTTCTTTCGATCCAATGGTCGACTTTTCGTTGACAATGGATAACTCAGGTCTTAGCTCTATTGGCGGAGATTCAACAGTGTTGTTAGAGGTTTCTGGTCGAAGTATCAGCCAGCCGGCGACAAAAAGCGCTATTCCCCCAACAATGATGAGCGAGCCACTGATACCGCGACGCGGCGATGGAATGAATCTACTCAATGATGATGTTGAACTTATTGATCTTGTTTTTTTCGAGTTTATCGGTTTTTTCTGCTTCACCGTAGTTCGACTCGTCGCCATTTACTACCTGTACATAGTACTGAATTTCCTCCAGGTTTTTGATGGTCACCCTGCCTTTTTCATCAGTAAATACCGGACCGGCAACGGCATTTTGTTCATTTTCATAGTCAGCCTCATTGGCGAAGAGTGTGACCTTAGCATTTTCTACAGGAGTACCCATTTTATTCAACACAGTGATGCGAACACCGGTGGGCAGCACCTGATAAGCCGATGTCATGACAAAGACTACACTAACCAACAGTGCTAAGACTCCGATAATTCTTAAATTTCTCATATCCATTTAGTATCATTTTTAATATGCCTTCAAAGATACGGCATACACAGGCAGTGTTCTATGGGATTTCAGCTATTTTTCGTTGTACGCCAAAGTACTCATCATCGGCAACGCCATCGCTGTCCCAATCAAGAATGCTTTTGAATTCTGCACGGTTCCCATCAATGAAAACCTGGTATTTATAGGTCGCCTGGTGATCTTCCATAATCAGAGAATCCCCGTCGAGAAGCCAGGAGCCTTCCGGATTGTAGATTAGCGAATCGAAGGAATTACTAAATTCTGAAATGTAGGTGCCATTCGAATAGATACTTGTGGTGATGGGTTTTATCGTCATTTTCAGATCCCAGTTTTCTTCATTAATATCCACGATGAACGATGTGTCGGAATGATTGTAGGATCGCACCCAAACCCGCATCGATTCATTCACCCACACACCAACCAGATCCTGCTCCAATTGCGACAGGTAATTCTCTTCAACATCGGTATCCGTCGTAATGATCTCGTCAGCCTTTTTTTCCTTTTGACCAGAGGCGCAGGAAAAGGCAAAAAACAGGATAAGGTTTATAAGTATTATTCGCATCATCGCAAAGCAATTTGACCAAGTAAACAAGGATTGATGAGAATTACAAATGGATATTCTACCCTGGCTTATAGCTGCTTTTCAGGAAGGATTATTCAGATAGTAGTTCTTCTACTTCCCCCATTTTTTCGTCGGTATAGATACCCGATGTAGCATAAATAATCTTTCCATCTTTGTCAAGAACGAAAAAGTACGGGATATCTTTTTTCTGGAAATCCAGCGCATCCTTATACGGCTCAAGCTTACCCTGGTAAAATAGTATACTGGGAATAAGCCGCGGATCCATTTTTTTCAACGCCTGCTTTTTAGCAGTTGCCGTAGCCGCCGTTTTGATCCCGGTGAACATCGGCACAAAATACGCATTAACGTCGTAGCTCTGATTGCCAAAGAGTTGATCCATCTTGCCGTCTGGTTTATTGATGAATTTCCAGAATACCGGTTCGATCCAGGTGTTCAGTTCGTCCTCAGACTTTTTGGAAAAGGCCATGCCGAGCAGGGTATATTTTCCTTTCGTATCCATGGGCAGAACTACTTTTTTACCATCAGCAGTGGAAGTCGCCATGTCAGGAAACACCTTACCTATCACCTGCGCATCAGCCAGCGAAAAGATTCCTGAAAGAATCATTATGACGATCAAAAAACTGTATTTCTTCATGGAAATTCCGGATAAATATATGAAGGTAAAAATGGCAACCACTTTTGTAACGATAAATGTCCGGTAAATTTTATGCGATCAGGATGTTTTTTACATTTATCCATTAAATCCTTTTTATGAAGAACTATAAAAAAAAGCTGTTTAAAAGCCAGAGGTCTGCCTTTATATTTAGAATTACGGTTTTGATCGGAGCAATGGTAATCTGGGGCGCCTTCGATTCGAAACCGGCCTACCGAATCTTTGATAGTGACAAGGATAAATCGGTTGATTACGACAAAATGATCAGGGAAATAAGTGGTGCTGATGTGGTCTTTTTTGGTGAATTGCACAACAACTCCATATGCCACTGGCTGGAATTGCAGGTATTGAAAAGCCTGGCGGCGGAGAAAATAATGCCCTTGTCCTCGGCGCTGAAATGTTTGAAGCGGATTCGCAACTTGTTCTTGATGAATACCTCAGTGGCCAGATAAAGGAAGAGCATCTGCTGAAGGAGGGAAAAGTATGGCCCAATTACAAAACGGATTACGCGCCGTTGGTCAATTTTGCCAGGGACAATTCTATGCCTTTTATTGCCACCAACATCCCACGCCGCTATGCAAGTATCGTGGCGCGGGATGGCCTGGCTGGTCTGGAAAAAGTCGATAATAAGGCAAAGCAATTTATTGCTCCTCTTCCAGTACAAGTTGACTTTGAACTTCCTTCTTATAAGGAGATGGCAGAAATGATGGGTGGCCAGATGCCGTCGGCACATGGAGGCCAATCAATGGTAGAAGCCCAGGCGATCAAGGATGCGACCATGGCGTATTTCATTTCAAAAAGCATGGTTTCCGGAAAGGTATTTTATCACATCAATGGCTCTTTCCATTCAAAAGACAATGAGGGCATTATTTGGTATTTGAAAAAGTCAAATCCGGAATTGCGGATTCGAACTATTGCTGTCGTAGAGCAGGATTCGCTCGAAGAAGTTGAGGAAGACTATAAAAACCAGGCGGATTTCATCATCATTGTTCCCTCCGACATGACGAAGACCTACTGAGGTTTCCTGACGAATTTGCCAATTAAAAGCACAAAAATACCAATCCCGTTCAATACCATTCCGACTATAGTTGCGACAATGATACTCCGGTGCAGCTCTGCTGCAGCATTTTGTTTTATAAAAATACCCAGCAAAGCCCATATGATGACGAGGGCGAAGAGCCAGTCGTTTTTTTTCATGATAAGGTAAAGGCCCATGATGGTGGCAATGGCGATCATCAATATGGTCCAGAAACTATGGTCAATGCCGCCGCCTTTCCAGCCGACATGCACCAGAACTGCTGTGGTATTGGCAATGGTCGCCACCGTGATCCAGCCGAGATAAACACTGAAGCAGGGGAGAACAAATAACTTTTCGGCACGCCGGAAATCAGATTTCAGATAGTCGAGGTGGATGTAGATGATCGTTAGCGAGGCAAGCAATACAATCATCACCACAAGCGACAAGACCGGATGTATATAATGCCAGGCGAGTATCCAGGAAATATTCGCAACGCCTGCCACGACGAACCAATACCCGATCGCGTGAAAAATTCGTGAGCCGGAACCTCTTCTGAAGGCTTCTGTCAATTGAAATACTACGAACACAAGCATTAGAAGGTAGATGACGCCCCAAATGGTGAAGGTGATGCCGGCAGGCACAAACAGGTTTGGATACATGTCCGATAATTCACCCGTCGTATAGCCGTTGATCGGCAGGGCGTTTGCCATACCGTTCACGATGATCACGGCTGCCAGTATGAGAAAATTGGCGATGGCTATAATACGATCATTCATTGATAGAGATTGTCTTAGTGTAACTAATATAGTAGTCTTTTCGCGTTACGCAATTTAATATTCGTGGAATTCTCCCGCTTATTCTTCTTTTGAAAAATGACTAAGAATTACAATGGTGAAAAATGCCGAAACCCAGGCAGTAAAACGCGATGACACGACACGTTCCAATTCCGGAATGCTGGTCCAGACTATGGTCACCACGGTGCCGACGATCATTCCGGCAAGGACGCCTTTTGCAGTCGTTTTCTTCCACCATAAAGTAAGTAACATGGCGGGCCCAAACGCTGCACCGAGTCCGGCCCAGGCATAGGAAACCATGGCAAATACCAGTTTTTTTGACGTAATGGAGATCACAAACGCCATTACTCCGACAATGATGGTGATGATGCGACTAAGTCGGAGGAGTATTTTTTCCGTCACCGCATCGTTGCCGAGGAATTTATGGTAAATGTCTTCAATCACAGAGGAGGAAATTGCCAGGAGTTGAGAATCTGCCGTTGACATCATCGCTGCGATGGCTGCTGATATCATGATGCCGGCGATCCAGCCGGGAAGGAGTCTGGTGGCGAGTTGAGGCATTACAAACTCCGTATCGGCAAAAGCGCCCTGCTTAAAATACACTAATCCCAGCAAGCCGATCATCATGGCACCGGTGAAGGCTGGCACAGCCCAGACAAAGGCGATCCTTCGGCTGATTTTTATATTTTCAACCTTGTCAATGGCCATGAATTTCGTAAGCAAATGTGGTTGCCCCATATAGCCCAATCCCCAACTCAGGCCGCTGAGGATAACGGCAAAAGCTGCCCATCCTGTCTGACCGCCTGTAATGTCGGCGTGATTAATACCGGCGTCCGCTATGGCAGCATGCAAGGATTTGTGCTGCTCCATAATGTCCACAAATCCCACGAGGGGCAAAATTACCAGCGCGCCGAACATGAGAATGCCCTGAATCATATCGGTCCATACAACGGCGAGAAATCCGCCCATCATGGTATAAATCACAATGATGACGGTGCCGATCAGAATACCGTAAACGTTGGGTATGCCGAATGTAACGTTGAGTACTTTACCGGCGCCGTTGAACTGAGCCGCCAGATAGAAAGTGAAAAAAAAGATGATGATGATGGTAGCGGTGAGCCGCAGAGGTTTTTGCAGACTCGCAAAATGCTGGGCGAAATATCCCGGGAGCGTTATGGATTTGTTGATTTCTGAAGTGTGCCTGAGTTTCGTGGCTATCAGATACCAATAAAGAAATATTCCGATGACGCACCCCAGCGCATCCCACATCCCGATGAGGCCTGAGGCATAGGCAAGACCGGGTAATCCCAGGATGAGCCACGCCGACTCACCGGAAGATCGCTCAGCCAGCGCAATCACCCAGGCGCCGGTTCGCCTACCACCAAGGATGAAATCATCATGAGATTTATTCTTGTTGTAGGTCAGAAATCCAATCAACAGCACTACGGCGAGATATACGAAGAAGCCAGGAGGATTAATGACATCAGTTATTCAATGCTTAGTTTTCAGGATGGTAAAATGAGAATATTTGCTGAAAGTAAAAAACTAATCCATCCACCCGAAAGCAGTTATTGCCGCAAGCGACGGGTCAATCGACCATCAGGAATAAATGGAAATCGAAGCGCTCGCGCTGGTAAGTAATTAATTTTTTGACAGTTGAAAAGTAAGTTTCCTTATTTCATTCTTACCTGAAGTAGGTATTCGGAGATAGCCGGCATTGGAATTATCTATTTTCTCCATCCTGATATCTTTCGCTTTTGGTTCGACTTTCAATTCTTCGATGGCGATCCTGTAAAGGTCCGGAACATAGATTATTGTTTGCCCGCCAATGTTTTTGTTTTCCTCCCAGGTACATTCAAAAATACCATCCGTCGAATTGTAGTTGTAACCTGTGAGGTATCCGGCAGTTTTCACAGGATAGGTTTTTTGCAAAACATCCACATAGGCTGCTCCATCCATATGTGATCCATAAGCCCAATATGAATCGCTGAAGTTATTTCTGTTGAACTCATTCATGAGGAACTCAGCCGTCGGGACAACCTCCGGGGTTTTGGTGCCAAAAGCGCCCCATTCGCCGATGAGTACCGGCATATTCATTCTTTTTCCGGATTCAGCGATTCTGTCAAAAATTAACGCAACCCGATCATTACTACCCAGAGCGATAGCGTCAGTATCAACCACCAAATCATATCCATGAGCGGCATAGGCTACCAGGGAATCCCTGCTTCCATCGCTGTTGACGAGCGGCTGTAAGGCGCCGGTTACACCCATGTTGGTAAAATAACTGTGCTCGATGAAAATGATGTGCTTTTGATCGACCTCACGGATGACATCACGCGCTTTTTGGAAAAATGGCGTAAGTACCCGGGATTCGAAAGCCGCATTTACATCATAAATGGCATCTATTACCTTTTGGTACACATCCCTTTTGGAAAGTGTTTCCAGCACCTTGAGCCTTTCCGTCGGACTTACCCACATCATCATCAACTCTTCAGCTGGAGGTGAGGTCTGGCCGGTTTTTTCAACGAGCATCTTGGCATACCCTTCGAGCAGCAAAGGCATCACATTATTTGCCTCAGAACCCATGAATGGCTCATTCATTATGTCGTAGCCAATCACCGTGGAATTTTGCGAGTACCGGGCAGCAATCATTTTCCACAAAGTGATATAATGGTCCTGTATGCCAGTGCCATCTGGTGATGGTGAATTATTCCAGAAATGGTCAAATGCCGTTTGTACTGCAGGACTCATCAGGTAGGCATCACTCCATATTTCTCCTGTAAGATGGGGCAGACTATCAGTGATCGTGGCCCAGCGTGGGGCGCCATCGCTAAACTGTACACTAAACAAATCCTGGTGCATATCCAGAAATACATAGATTCCATTATCGGTTGCCCATTGAATCATTTGGTCTATATTCTTCAGGTATTCTTCATTGTAAACGCCGGGTTCAGGTTCCAGACCGTCCCAAATGATGCCAAGCCTGACTACGTTGAATCCCCAGGACTTAAACTTTGTAAAATCCTCAGCATTGACATGGCCCACATACTTTGTCTGCGGGTCCTTATTAACGACATTTATACCATGCAAAATGACCTCGCGACCCTGCGAGTCAACAAACCGTTGGCCGGATGTGCCGATGAATCCATCATCAGTTTTGGGTATATCTGATAAATTGCAGGAGAATAGAATGAGTAAAAATGAGACAACGGTCATGAACTGAAGCAGACGAGTATGCATAATTTTTTTTTCTTAAAGGTAGAAAGCGGAACCTATTAAAAAGCCAGGCGACGTGTAATTGGGATGAAATGACGATTTCAGGGATTGGCAGAATAGGTTAACGATATTTACGCAGGAGCAGATAAAAAAATGGCTGCCGGTCATGAAAAGGCAGCCATTTTATTGCTTTTTTGTTTGAGTTAATTACAAAACCTCAAGGACCACGTCTACCTTTATTTGCCTGAGTGAAGTCAAAATGTTGGCATCATCAAAGTCAGTTGGTGTTGTGAATAAATCCACAGTTCCTTGTAGCGCTGAAAACACTCGCGGCGTTCCACTGGGGTCCAAAATGTTTGGATCCAATGGATCAACAAAATTCGCCACTATCGGGTCGTTGATGGTGTAGGTGATGGGAATTCCCTGAAAAGCCATGGCCAGTGTCCAGGAATATTTACCATCTTTATATGAAATGACAGAACTGCCAATATCAACGGTTGAACCGGTGAGGTCGGCTTTGCATTTGGTGCTTAGCGTTAAATCTGCGTTTACTGTGAGATTTAGGTTATCACCACCCTGAGACGGGTTAAGTGCATTACATGCGTCATCGCCTGGTACCTGGAAAATCAGTTGTTGTACAGCAGGAAATATGAGATAGGGCTGCAATTCCTGTTGTGTTAAGCCCGATATATCAGGCCAGCCTGCCGGCCAACCTACCGGGAGAGTGATTTCTGCAGGGAGAGTAGCATCAAGTTCATCCAGATTTTTCATAATAGTATTAGCCGTCTGATTTATGAAGTATTTCCATACGTACGACTTATCGGTCGGATTGAAATCTGCATTTACACCAACAGTAATTTTGGCAATAGCTTCAACCGATCCGGCAGAGTTTGTCGCCTTGATCTTTACGTCATAAACGCCAGTTGTAGATTCATCGGCAACAGTGATTACACCTGTGATAGGATTTACGGTCACAAAATTCTCAGCATCGCCTGCATCAAGGATTGTGAAAGTTGCCTCATCTCCGCCAAGGATAGGCGCAGCGGTTCCTGACATCGCCGACAGCTAATGTGGCATCGGAGTAGGAGAGGGTCGGCGCTACGATCGGGTCATCTTCACCGCATGAGGAAATGATGATTGCTGATCCAATCATGACCAGCATGGCTAATAGTACATTTTTCATTTTTAAATACATTGTTTTAAGGTTAAAAGTTAATAAAGGATTAAATCATTTATTTTTATCTTCTTACGTCCCACCAGACCCTGGTTTTCAGGATATCTTGTCCGCCTATAGAATTAATGGCTTCCTGAACGTTGGTTTCATTGGTCAGTTTCTCGCTTAATGGATAAAGCACACGCGAGGGCAGTTCACCTTCGGTGTCGCCCAAGCTGGTATTAATACCGTCGCGCAAGGGTATTACCGGATAACCTGTCCGGCGCATATAGTTATAGGCTTCCGTAAAGTTTGGCGCTAAGGTGAGCCACATTTGTTTGCCAATCTGTTCAAATTGTTCTTCCTGAGTTCCGGTTAGTGTGCCTATTTCCGTCGCAAGAAATGTGTCGATATCCTCCTGTGCCACTCCGACCTTTTTCAATGAAAGGTCGATACCTCTTTGATAATGTGCATTTGCGTCGGTTCCGCCCAGGTTAAAAAGCGCACATTCAGCCTGGAGAAAAGCTATTTCGCCGGCAGACATCAAAATGGTAGGCGCTGCTTTTCCGACCAGCCATTGCCCCGGAGAAGAATACGGTTTGTTTACTTCAGAAGCAAATTTTGAATCGATCAATCCATTTACCATACCTTTATAAATTCCACCTGTGATCGGGTTGGCATAAATGGCAAGGCGGGGGTCATTGGTTGAAGTGAGTTGTGTAATTACCTTGTCACTCATTCGGAAATTCCAGAAGTCGAATGTGCCAAACCATGGACTGAACAGCGAACTGTTGTCTCCATCAACGTTGAAGGATACGGCATTGTCAGCATTCGATTCCATGAGAGGCTCTTCAAGAGACTGGGTAATATAATTAGAAGCTGTTATTTGATCCACGTGCCGAATGCGCATCGCCAGCCGAAGCCTTAGCGAATTGACAAATTTGCTCCATTTGACGGGATCATCTTTGAATACGGGGTCCTGATCTAAGAGATTTACCGTAGTGGTAGCCGTTTTTAAAGCTGTGATATCATCGGTGAGCCGCTGAAGCAAGTCTTGATATATTGTCTCCTGGTCATCGTAGGAAGGGAGTAGCAGATTATCATTTCCAAAACCACCCTCAAAATCGGGGATACTTCCAAAAGCATCAGTCAGGATAGAATATGACATAACGGCCATGGCATCGGCTACGGCGTATTGTAACTTATCTTCATACTCGCCACCCGGGGCGGTAAGCCGTAAAACATCGTTGAAATACCTTAGTTTCGAAGCATACTCACTATCATAAAGCGCCTCATACGATTCTCCTGAGAGATCCTGCAAATATTGATCGTTGAAGTGATCGTTATTTACGCCAACGTAATAATGCGCCATTTGGGCTGCTATTCTATAATCGTAAGCACCTGCAATACCGCTTCGAAAGCTTGCACGGGCACCGGAAGCAAAAATAAATGCAGGGTCAGAATCAGTTACGCCATTCGGGTTAGTATTTACTTCTTGGAAGTGTTCTGTGCAGGATAAAGGGCTGAACAGCAAAATCCCCAGTATTAATCTATATATCGAAGTTTTCATATTCATTTTTTTCATGTTGTTGATGGACATTAAAAACTTAACCTCAGGTTCAAACCGTAGGAACGTGTGGATGGCAGCGTACTCTGCTCAATACCATTTCCGGTGTTTCCACTGCTGTATCCGGCCTCAGGGTCAATGTGATCTGCCTTGCGATAGAGGAACACGAGGTTTCTTCCGGTCGCGGACAGAATCAGGTCCGTGAGTTTAAGTTTAGTGGTAATGCTTTTCGGGAACATATAACTTAGCGATGCTTCACGGATTCGGATGTTAGAAGCATCCAACACCGAGCCTGTGATTACCCTTTCGCTATACGGGATGTAGCCCCTAAATGCTGGATCAAAAATTGGATGTGGTATTGGGCTCGCCTGAGCTTTCCTTAACACCCGGAAAAATGTATCCGGATGGTTCTACACCCGGCAAGGGAAATCCATTTTTGTCGTGTGTATCAAACCATTCGGCTCTTCCTTCCAGCGTTTCAGCATCTGTGCCCCATAGCATTTTATAGGTTTTACCCCATGAATATATCTCAGAACCCATAGTGCCGTCGATGAGGAAATTGAGTCTGAAATTTTTATATGTGAAAGTATTGGCGAAACCGAATAAGTAATCCGGATTGATGCTGCCATGAACAACAAGATCACCCTGCTGCGGGAACCCCTGTTCATCGATGAGCATATTGCCTTTTTCATCGCGTTTGTAATCGAAGCCATATATTTGTCCGTACTCCTGTCCTGGTGTGGCTAGAATTACCGCATGCCAGGCGCCATTGAGCTGGATCGATTCCAGGTCAGGATTAATGCTTTTCACATTGGAGTTGTTCTTCGTATAATTCAACACCATATCCCAACCAAAACCCGATGGGTTGTCGAGGATTCTTCCGGAAATCTGTAGTTCGATACCTGAATTCTGAAGTTCGCCGGAGTTAAGTCGTTTTGAATAATAACCAGTTGATACCGGAAGAGGTACCGGCATGATCTGGTTTTTCGCGAGGCTGTAATAGTATGATAAATCAACCATCAGTCTATCCTCAAACATGCCTATATCTGTTCCAACCTCCCAAGTGTTGGTAATTTCCGGCAGTAGGTCAGGTGTGAGCAGCTCTCCCGGTATTCCAACCATACTGTAGGGCAAAGGAGACTGGTTTATACCATAAACACTTTCTAAATTATAAGGGCCGGTATCATTACCGGTTTGTGCTATGGATCCTCTAAGTTTACCGGAAGAAATAAACCTGGGCAGTGCAAAGGAATTCGTAAACATCCAACTCACATTGCCGGAATAGAAACTGTACCTGTTTCTATCTGACGGAAGTGCAGATGACCAGTCGCTGCGATATGTAAAATCGAAATACAGAATATCAGAATAGGAGAAATTCCCAAGGGCGTAAAGTGAGGCTACATCTTTGCGTAAACTCGATTCACTGGTATAGTATTCGCTCATGTTGGATATGTTGTAATATCCAGGGATTTTTAGTCCTGAACCATTTTGACCGATGGTGTTGAATTCATTAATCCTGTAGTTTCCTCCAAAACCTAAACCATAAGTGTGCTTGCCAAATGTGTTGCCGTAGTTCAACAGGAAATCGGAGTTCCATTCAGAACTTTTTGATAAATCATGACTATAGCCGCCACGGCCATTGTAAGATGTCTTAGAACCTTTGTTTGTCCAGCTCTTTTCCTCGAGTGAAAATTGATCCAGACCACTCCGCAATAGAAGAAATAATTTGTCAGTAATATTGGTTTTTACGGAGAATGCAGTTTGATACCTGTCTTTGATATCATAGTTGCCCTGATTATCCAGTGCCCAGTAGGGGTTGCCAAAGGTCTGGTCGACCGCCCAGGTCATTTCGTTGCCAAATTCATCGACTGTGTTTTCCTGAAGGCTTTGTGCGCTGATGTTCCTTGGTAATATGGAAAAACTCAATGGAGCATTACCACCATTTTCCTGGAGCAATGGCCTGTTTTCAACGTTATGATGCACGTATGTGACTTTTCCGTCGATCTCAAGTATGTCCTTCACTTTGGTGAATCCCCTTACATTGAATGTTTGCCTCGACAGGTTGTTGTTGGGCGAAATGCCTTTGTCACGTTGATCGGTGATGGATACACGGAGCGATGAATTTTCATTGCCGGCATCAAAGCTCAGGTTATTGATGAGTGAATTTCCCTTACGAAGGTAATAGTTGAGTTGATCCTCCTGTGGAACATAAGGCACTCTTTCACCTGTCCACGAAACTCTTTCCGTACCATCCATCTCCGGGCCATAGCTCCAAATATTCGGATGGTCCAGAACGGTGATATTTGGATTGACAATTGGATATCGGCCACCCAATCCGCCCTGACCGTACTTATTTTGCAGGTCGGGCATTACCATCGGTTCTTCCATCGCAAAGGAGGTATTGAACGACACACCAAGGCCTTTGTTCAATGTCCCTTTTTTTGTTGTAATGAGGATGACTCCATTGGCGCCTCTGCTTCCATAAATCGCAGCGGCTCCGGCGCCTTTCAGCACCGTCACTGACTCAATATCTTCCGGATTGATATCAGCGAGAGCGTCGCCGGAATCCTTCCCCGGACTATTTCCATCATTGAAATTGGCAATCATGGGTATCCCGTCAATGACAAACAGCGGGCGATTATTGCCCAGCATGGAAGAAATGCCTCGCAGCACCACGCGCGAGGAACCTCCCACACCGGTGGAGGATTCAGTGATTTGCAAACCGGCGACTTTACCGGAAAGTGCGTTGGCGAAATTGTCTGCCTTCACGTTATTCACTGCATCACCGCTTACCTGGCTTACCGAATAACCCAACGATTCGCGTTCACGCTCTATGCTTAGGCCGGTGACTACAATTTCGTTGAGCGCTTCGAGGCTTTCCGCAAGGATCATATCGATCACCGTCCTGCCTTGTATTTCCACTTCCTCAGTAGAATAGCCGACATAGGAAAAGACCAGGATGCTTCCTTCGCCAACAATGTCGAGGGAATAGCGTCCGTCGATGTCCGTAATGGTTCCGGAGGCGCTGCCTTTCACGACCACGTTTACACCAGGGATGGACGATCCATCCATCATTGATGTAACTGTACCTGTGATGGTATCTGACTTGCTGTGACGCTTTGTCAGATTTTAGGGGTTTTCCGGCAAAACTACCGGAGTGTGTAATGATGGATAGCAATAAAAAAACGATCAAAAATCCAGCGTGTGTCCCGATGTGGAAGTTTGATCCCGATTCTTGTGTAAAGTTTCTCATAAGCATCTCTTCTTGTTTAAAATACTATTAGAGCCATTTTGGCGATTACAATATACATATAATACACAATTTCAAAAGACATGGACTAAATGTCCGATGCTTTGACCATCGTGTTTCGCTATTATTATTCATGGAGGGTTATCAATTTTCCAGGGTGTCAAGCTAACCAGGTAACTATTCTTCAGTATAAGGTCAATTGCCCGAATACAACAGAAAGAATGATTAAAATCCAAACAGGGTGTGTCTGATAGCCGGAAAGAATCTACAGTATTGAATAAGTTTTATATAGAACAATTATACCAACGGTGATGCTTGAATTTATTCCTAAAACTATAAAAAGGGCCATGGTATTTATATCACACAGGCGTTATTTCGATATAAGGGGTGCTAACTTCGACCAATAAGATGTTTCATGATATAAAGATCCAGCCCTCGTAGTTTCTGTCTTCAATAAAACCGGCGATTAATTGGTCGTCTGTGTTTCTCGAAATTTCCAGCAGTAGTTTGAACATTTCCAGGCTGTTCGACAAGTGGAGCGTCGCTTTTTCGTCCTTCTGCGTGCGCATGGCTTTTACATCCAAACCAACCCATTCGCCATTTTTACCGTAATCATGACGGTCCAAAATGCGAACCTGGTTAAAAGCCCGCCTCAAATCCACGGAGCCAAACGACTTGTCCTGGTCATATTTTAATCCATTCTGATCATTCAGGTGCACAGTCCAGAGTTTTCCGTGTGCAAGTGCAAAGCCCATTTCATCCGACGGATCAAGGCCTGCAAGTATTGCATGGGCGCTTTCAATATTTACACCGACTCTTTTAGGATCGTCTGTCAACATGCCAATAGCAAGCGCATGTCCTGTGGTGGGAAGGTACGCGTGATCCATCGGCTCATTGGGCTTGGGTTCAATACATATCCGTATCGCGGGATCATAGGCCAGCATCATGTTGATGGCTTCGACCAGCCGTTCCGTAGCAACTTTACTATCCTTTGCTTCTCTGATATAGGAGCCCTCCCTTGCCAGCCAAAGCACGATCAAATCCGTGCCGAGAGCATTGGCAATATCGATCGATATTCTGGATCGATTCAGCGCATATTTTCTGCTTTCCGGGCTGTTGGAAGTATATCCACCGTCGATGGTCAATGGATCTTCCCATAAACGTGGAGCGACAAATTCTGCCGTAAGCCCAAGGCCGTCGAGTCGTTTCTTTAAGGAAGATGCTTCCGATTGAATCTGCGCTGCACTTTTTCCTTTAAGTACAGGGACGGCGTCGTCGTCATGGAATTGAACCCCATCAAATCCGAGCGATTTGTATAGCTCAAGTTTTTTGTCAAACGATATCGTTTTGCGAACTGTAGGGCCGAAAACGTCTGCGCCTTCATGGATATTCCATGGACCGAAAGTGAATCTGAATGTGCCTGCCATGAGTAGTAATGTTAAAAGTGGTGTTTAGCATTGCCGGCAGATCGCGCCGATACAACTTCCATAAAGTTGGACAGAACGAACAAGAATGTCAATGAATAAACAATACTTTTCAACACATACCACCTATCTGTTCAAAAACCGATGGGATACTGATGAATTATAAGACGAAAGAATCGTTAATCAGATTTTAGAAACTGAAATCGTCCTTGAACTTTTCCCTGAAATTATCGCCGAACTTTTTTCCGAAATTACCGCGGGGCGCTTTACCTGAATCTTTTTTTTTATCGCCACGGTCAGGCTTTGCACTGCCTGCCGGCTTGTCGAACTTCCTGCCTCCTGGTTTTTTGTTGTCTTTGTTGCCAAACCAGCCACCTGATTTTTCAGGCTTTTTGCCCCACGGTTTTTCAGACCGGCCACTTGATGACCTGGCGCCATCCGATCGTCCTTCGCGTGGCTTATAACTATCTTTTGAGCCGCGAGAGTTTTCATCCCTGGATTTATAACCACCTTCCCTGGGCTTATAACCTTCCTTGGAGCCAGATCGCTCCCTGGGTTTTTCACCATCCCGCGATCGATAACCACCACCGGAACTGTTGCGATCTCTTGGCTTGTAATCATCGCCCGACTTATTGCGGTCACGCGACTTGTATCCGCCACCAGACCGCTCGCCGCCTGTACCGTAGGCTCTTCTCTCGCGTGGTGCGCCTTCCGGCCTGAAGCTATCGGAGCGTCTCCTTCTGTCTTCGCCGCCTCGTCCGGAATATTCTTCCGGCTCAGCGCGTATAACCGATCCGGTTCCATCGTTTTTCGTCACTTCGATTTTCAATGTGGTGCCGTTGTAATCCAGATCCTGAAACGCATCGAGTACCACCTTTTCATTTTCTTTTTCAACTTCAAAAAAGGAGAACTTCTTCAGGATTTCTATTTGTCCGATTTCCATGCTCCTGTCGCCGGTCTTTTCGTTGATCAGCGTTATCAGGTTGAGAATGCTGAGTCCGTCTTTTGTTCCGGCATTGATATGGAATCTCGTGTAATTCGGGTTGCTTTCTTTCCTCGATTCTTTTTTTGGTTCGCGCATTTTGTCTTTCTTCGACAGCGGCACGTTCAAATCGGTAGAATCTTTGTAATACGATAAAAAGCGGTTAAACTCCACAGAAACAAATCGCTTAATGAGTTCTTCGCGTGGCAGCCAGGCCAGTTTTTTATAAATCATATCGAGGTAAGCCTCGATGCGCGACTCATCAACTTCCACCCACTCCACTTTGTCGATCAGGTTGAAAAGCTGCTTTTCGCATACTTCCTGGCCGCTTGGAATGTTCTTGTGTTCGAATGGTTTGCTGACTTTTTTCTCTAACTGAGGGATTTTATTTACCTCCCGTGGATGAATGATGCTGATGGAAATTCCATGCTTTCCGGCCCTGCCTGTCCGGCCACTGCGATGTATGTATGCCTCCAGTTCATCGGGAATATTGTAATTGATAATATGAGTCAGATCGTTCACATCAAGACCCCGGGCAGCAACATCTGTAGCCACGAGGAGTTGAAGGTGGCGCTGACGAAACCGGTTCATCACATGGTCGCGCTGGGCCTGCGACAGATCGCCATGCAGCGCGTCTGCGCTGTATCCGTCCTGAATGAGTTTTTCAGCGACCTCCTGAGTTTCCATTCTGGTGCGACAAAAAACGATTCCATAGATGCTAGGATAGAAATCGACAATTCGCTTCAGCACCATGTAGCGCTGGCTTGCCTGCACCACGTAAAAGTGATGGTTTATATTTTCTGCGCCGCTGTTTGCTTTGCCAACCGAAATCTCTTCGGCATCGTTCATGTATTTTTTCGCCAGATTCGCTATTTCTTTCGGCATGGTGGCCGAAAAGAGCATCGATTGCCTGGTTTCGGGCGTACTGCCCAGAATTTCGTCCAGATCTTCCTTGAAGCCCATGTTGAGCATTTCATCAGCTTCGTCAAGTACAAGGAAGCGCAGGTTTTCCAGCATTAGTTTTTTTCGTTTGATCAGGTCGAGTACACGGCCTGGTGTTCCGACCACAATTTGACCGCCGCGTTTCAGAGAAAACACTTGTTTTTCCATGCTCGCACCGCCGTAAACAGGCACTACAATGAGGCCTTCTACGTATTTTGAATATTCATCGAGATCATTGGTGATCTGCATGCAAAGCTCGCGGGTAGGGCAAAGCACCAGGCCTTGAACAGATTTGTTTTTATGATCGATATGATGGATCATTGGCAAGCCAAAAGCCGCCGTTTTGCCAGTGCCTGTCTGCGCCAGGGCGACGAGGTCTCGTTTGTTCTCTAATAGAAAAGGAATAGCTTTTTCCTGTATAGGAGTAGGGTTCTGGAATCCCAGATCATCGATTGCTTTGATAATATTATCATGCAATCCGGTTTCACGAAAAGTAATCATAGAGTTGAATAAATTGTTGCGCCAGAAAAATCAATGTCAACTTGGATGTGCCGTAAATTGGATGAGATTCTTGTGGACTTCTTCTAAATGGAAGTGCAAAGTTAATTGCTCCCAATGGATTTATAGCAATATGTCAATTTATTTATATAGTAAGCCTGTGTGAATCAACCAGTCAGACACCTGGCTGTCCTGAAAAGAATTTTTTGCAGGATTTTTACAATAAAAATCCATGGAGAAAAGACCAATTATTTGCAAGTAGGAAGTGGCAGGTCATATCTTTGAATAAATAGAAAAACTCATGGCATTTAATGCGGAAGGGCTCAGGGCGATCCACGACCAGATCAGCCAGATTATCCACAAAGCTGAGCTTATGGAGGATGCTCACATGCAGATTATTGAGAGCGTCCACCCGGCGTATAATATCAGCGCACGAAACCTCATCCATTATCTGGCGTTCCGCAGCTACGATATCGATGTGTTGCAGGAACAACTTCGCGGCATGGGTTTGCCTTCACTTACGCACATCGAAGGACACGTCATGGAAAGTTTGCTTTCTATTAAGACGATTATTAATCACCTGCTGGGAAATCTCGTCGTAGAATTCAAAGATGGCGTGGTAACTTCCGATCAGGGAAAGTCACTTTTTTCCAGAAATACGGAAGCTCTCTTTGGTCGCATTTCCAAAAAAAGAAGAACCAGAATTATGGTCACTCTGCCAAGTATAGCTGCGGTGGATAAAAAGTATGTGAAACGGCTGATGAAGGCGGGAATGAACAGCGCCCGGATCAACTGCGCCCATGACGACACAGTAGCATGGGGAAAAATGGTATCAAGTCTGAGAGAGCAGGCTGCGAAACTTGAAAAAGACTGCCGGGTGATGATGGATCTGGGTGGGCCAAAGTTACGCACTGGAGCCGTATTGCAAGGCCCTAAAGTACTCAGGATAAAGCCGAAGAGAAATGCCGTGGGTGTGGTAGTAACGGCTGCCCGGGTGTGGCTGGCGCCGCCTGAAGTTGGTCCGCCAGATGAAACTGCCGATGCTATTCTGCCTATTCCAGAGCAGTTTTTCAGGAAACTGGAAATCGGTAGCATTATTTCGTTTAAAGACACACGGGGCAAAAGCCGCCAGATCAGCATATTTCGGCGCGAAAGCGGAGGCATATGGGGATTGTGTCGCGAATCAGCCTATATCACCACAGGAACCGAAATGAAGGTTATAAAGCATAAAAAGACCGGCGTTGAAGCCATTCTTGCGGGCGAGATAGTGCCACAGGAGCAATTCCTGCTGCTCCAAACCGGTGACTTGTTGATTCTGCGAAGGGATCCATCGCCCGGAGAGAATGCACGAATGGATGAATCAGGCGAACTTGTACATCCGGCCTTTATATCGTGTACCATGCCGGAAATACTGCAGTACATCAAAATTAACCAGCCCATATTTTTTGATGATGGCAAGATTGAAGGGAAGGTGGAAAAAGTACTGCCAGAAGAGGTGCATGTACGGATTGTTCATGCGAAAGACAGCGGCAGTAAGTTGCGCGCAGATAAAGGGATCAACCTTCCGGAAACGGATCTGCCAATCAGTGGCCTCACCGAAAGGGATAAGGAAGACCTGGCTTTTGTCGTAACCCATGCCGACGGGGTGAATTATTCCTTTGTAAATGATGCCCGTGATGTGGAAATGCTCCTTGAAGAAATACAAAAACACCAGGGGAACTTGGGCATAATCCTTAAAATCGAAACCCAGAAAGCATTCAAAAACCTGCCGGAAATCATACTGACTGCCATGCGATCCTATCCGGTTGGGGTGATGATAGCCCGGGGAGATCTTGCTATAGAAACGGGCTGGAAAAACTTTGCAACCATCCAGGAAGAAATCCTCCGAATCTGCGAAGCGGCCTTCATCCCTGATGTTTGGGCAACTCAGGTGCTAGAGAGCATGGCCAAGAACGGTGTTCCTTCAAGGGCGGAAATTACCGATGCATCGCGTGCCCAGCGCGCAGCATGTGTGATGCTGAACAAAGGAGTGTATATTGAAAAAACAGTCAAGCTGCTCGACCGCATTTTCATCGAAATGCAGCGCTATCAGAAAAAAAGGGAGACGCTGCTCCCAAAACTTGCGGAGGCAGAAAGTCTTCGTTTGTCACGCTGAGGATTTTACAAAAGCTGTTGAGCTGCGGTGTGATAAGTGGGAACATCTTCATGAGGTCATTCGAAACTACTTTTCCCCTGTACTGAAACATAGCCCTCGCCTATGGAGTTTAGTGCAGAGTGAATTGATAAAGTGTTGGTAATGACGCTTTTAATACTTAAAAAGCCAGCTTAAACCCAGCATTGGATATATACAAAAACAACAAGTACCTATTTCAATTGCAATTGATGAACGCACGAAAAATTATGATCTGGATATTTATTACGCTCATAGCTGTTATTCTCATGTTTAATTTCGGCGGATATTATTTTTCAGCGCCGAAATACCACGGGCCCGTCTCCGACCATTTCAACGGAAAAACATTTATTAATCCGGGCCATGTAAAAGCCAAAGGATTGCGTGATGTTATCCGCTGGGCATCTAACCGCTCTCCGGGGCCTTGGACTGAAATAAAGGAGGTGAAATATGGTGAAAAGCCAGTAGCACGAAACGATGACGGAATCAGAATCACATTTGTGAATCACAGTACCTTTCTCATCCAGGTCGATGGTGTAAATATCCTTACCGATCCGATATGGAGTGAGCGAACCAGTCCGGTATCATTCGCCGGACCAAAGCGAATGCGTCCGCCGGGAATCCGTTTTGAAGACCTGCCACCAATCGATGCGGTGATCCTCAGCCACAATCACTACGACCATCTGGATGTGCCGACTATGAAAAAACTGATCAAAACCCATGACCCGGAGATTATAACGCCGCTCGGTGTCGGTGCCTTCATAAAACAAATGGGATCGGGCCGAACCCGTGACATGGATTGGTGGGAGGAGGCAACGTTGCCCTCCAATCTGCCAATAGTCGCAGTGCCGGCGCAGCACTTTTCAGGCCGGGGAACGTTCGACCGCGATGCTACACTGTGGTGTGGTTATGTCATTAAAAGCAAATCTGGCAATGTCTATTTTGCCGGTGATTCCGGCTATGGCGAGTTCTTCAAGACCATCGGTGAGAGGTATGGAGAAATGGCGATTTCGCTCATCCCGATTGGAGCTTACCTTCCACAGTGGTTTATGTCGCCAATTCACATTTCTCCGGAGGAGGCAGTACAGGTTCATAAAGATGTCAGGTCCAGGATCAGCCTCGGAATGCATTTTGGTACATTCCCTCTGGCCGATGACGGGCAGGAACAGCCACAATCAGATTTGCAAAAGGCACTTAACAATGCCGGGCTCACTCAAAGTGAATTTATCGCTCCGGCGGAAGGCAAAGCGTATATTTTTTGATGAGTATGGGTGTTCTCCGCAATATGCTATAGCTCAGCAAAGAGAATATTTCTAAATTCAATCTGCATATCTCTTCCAGGATGGAGTTGAAGGCCTACGGGTCCTTTTTCTAAAGCGGTATCCGAGTCATATTCCAGGGTTTTTTCACCATTCAGCCAAACGGTATAAACGCTGCCTGTGGCTTTTACCTTGATTGTGTTCCAATCGGTTTTCTTGAGGAGATTCTGGACATTGCTCGCTTCTACAGGATAGCCTTTTCCCGGTATATAGGGTGAGCAGGTGAGGTCACGTTTCAGGGAGCCTGACTCGCCGATCTGTATCTGTTGGCTTTCTGCCCGCAGGAAAATGCCCGAGTCCACTGTGCCCTGGCCAAATTTGAAGTCCGCCTGGATAATAAAATCCGTATATTCACCTTCCGTCCAGAGAATTGTACCTGTCTTTCCAGGGTCGCTCTTTGCAGTAAGAATGCCGCCCTTAGCTGTCCACCAGATATTTCCTTCAGGAGCTTTCCATCCTTTCAGATTTTTTCCGTTGAATATCTTTTTGAGCTTTGGCTCCTTTTCCCCTGTCAGAAGAATACCATTAAAAAAGAGGATAGTAAGTAAGGTAAAAGGGAGAATGATTTTAAGTCGCATCGTGTTTCATTTTTGGGTAAGATAATTCCATAAATGTAGCTGATACTTTTTAAAATCAGTACTCCGTTGTAGCAATTCTGAATAAGATCAGTTTGCTTTTTCCCGAGTCGATAATATCGATTTGGCAGAAGCGATCAGCAACCAGACGAGTCCGAAACTGAATGGACGGGGATCTCTAAAAATGATGCCCGCGCAAATAAAAATAATACCTAATGCTAAAAGCAGTGCTGTAGTTTTGAAAAACTTCATACGACTAATTTATGGATCCTCTATAAACAACAAAAAGGCCTGATGGCCTCAACGAACTACTTAACTATGAAAAGGGGTAAATTCCGAATGCGAAATTGTTGACTCCAAGATCTGACTTATCGGAATGATATCGCAAACATCAGTGTATTGTTTCCAATATTCGATCACGTCTTTATTCTGCTTGGCTTCTTCAATAGCGCTTTTCGAAACCCACTCAAAAATTTCAATCACCGTTCCGTCGCCGGCTTTCATAATCATTGCTTCACGTGAAGTAGCGAATCCCTGGTTGCGCAACACCTTTACATGGTTCTGAACCAATCTGTCCAATACGGCTTCCTTGCCGGGCTTGGGTTTGTAGGTTCCAATGACGATTTTTCCCATCTTATTCTTTTTTATGAACGGCCTTAATTGTACCCGTTGCGCTCATCTTGCACAACGAAACAGGAATCTAAGGTAAAGCAATTTTTTGAGTGTGTATGGTTTTGTAAAACATTTTCGACAAAACCCATGAACTCATCGAGCAGTAAGCATCTCCTGCTCCGTTTTGGAAAAGAAATGTGTTGAAAATCCATGATAAATCCACCATGAAAATATGTGGGCTTCATGTAATGTTCGGTTGGTAAAGTATTCACCATGTCCCGGCGTATTGCAAGGTATTCAAACTCTTCTTTCCAAATACTAATAACCTAACCCCGTTTCTTGGCGGATCTGAAGATAATTATGTGCGAGCCAGTTCTCCAGAAATACCGCTGTTACGCTCCCGCTTGGGGTGACGTGAGTCATGCCAGTCGGGGATTGCAATGATTACGCCACTCTAGGGAATTTCCTTTCCGGAAAAATTTTCTCCGCCGGGGCAAAATCTCCCTTTTATACTACTCCTCTCCCCCCCCCCCGGCCGACTAGGGGGGGGCCCTCCGCCCTCCCACCCCTACCTGGTCACTCTTCTTCTCGATCAAGTGACACATCACTTCGAGCATGCACCATGAGTTTTCCTCGGGTTTAAATAATCTCCTTCCCCTCCCCCTTCCCACGCCAAGGGTGGTTTGTTCGGGGTTTTTTTTATATGGAGTGCACGGTATGGGGTTTTCTCCCACCTAAATATACTATATCATCCAGGTATTTTCAATAGATCATTCAGTTAGCGTTTGTAGAAGGGCAAATATCGATGGACTGTATAAAACGATAAAACCCGGGTTAGGTGCCCGGGAATTACGAAGAATCCTATCTAAAGGATCCTAGTTGTATGGAGGATACATGCTTAGTGCAGAAAGCAGGAAAAGGTAACCCGGAATTAAAAAAGTTTTTACAAAAAAAACGCCGGTGGTTTGCCGGCGTCTCTAAATTCTGATGAAAGTCAGCTATCAGGATGCTTTCATGAAAACCGACTTTTTACCATTCAGGTACTTGGATTTTGTGTACTTAAGCGCCAGGACAGATTTGTAAGTATCTGGATTAGAGCCCAAAATATCCAGTTCCATTTTCGTATTGCTGTCCACAAAAGGCAGTAATGGCTGATCCACCTCAAAGAGCTTCCTGATAGATCCTTTAATCTTTTCATCCCACGCTTTATAATGAGTATCAAAGTCGTTGGAAGTAATTTTATTTCTGCAGCAGTCTTTGGCGCAGATGAGACTCATTTCATGCTCAATATTAAACAGCCCATACTCATCGGTAATCTGATCTCCTTTTTTGATGTCCCTGATGGCAATTTCAAAACCATATCCGGTGCTCATGGTATTGCAATCGCAGCAGTGATTAACGTATTTGGCGAAATCCCAGCTTATGATCCTGTTGCCTTTTTCATCGATATAGGAATATTTTTCTATGACATCTTTTACTTCCGGCGAGTGTTGATGAAATTCTGTCTGGCTGACGACGATTTCCAGGCTGTCTTTTACGTAGGTGATGGATCCTTCAGGAATATCCTCTGTTGCAAATACGCCATAGCCAACTTCGTCGCTTATGTATTTGAGTTCTGTTTTTGGATGAATCATTTTTTTAGTGCTGTATTCTGTTAAAGTTAGGTGAACAAAATGTACGGGCGCTTTTTACATCCGAAATGCATGTCGCTAACGTAATGATCTTAAAATGGGAGGAAGTGAAATTACCGCGAAGGGGATAAAAAACCAGGCTGCGGCAAGCAGTCAGAAAGGATTGAAATTGAAAAAGGAAACCCGCTCCGTGCGAACACCCTTTTGGCTCAATGGCTTGATGCATCAATGTCTTAAAAGCATGCAAAAATTATAGATAGGTTTAAATTATACAAACATTAAAGGGTAAATGTTTGCAGTAATTTTGAAATGAATTATTATTTCGAAAAAAAGGCTTTTTTTCATTGGAATCGGCCTTTTTTAGGCAATTCACCAAATGATATTTTCCTGCAAAATTTGTGGCACAAGGCGATTAATTATCTACCGTCGCTTACGTCATTAATCCATGGCTCTGTTCAGAAATTGGTCGAAGGGATATAGGGCACGGAATGCCTTGGTACAGTGGTCTGGAAAACTCGCGGATGTCACCAGTTTATCCTCACATTTGCTCATGCCAAGAAAGCTCTTGTGCTTGATAAATTCAATTTCGGGATGTGCAGGGTCATAGCCTCTTGGCACCTTGGATAATTTTTCTCCCTCCATTTCTCCAAAATACTTTTTGAAATCAGGATCATTCAAAATAGCCCGGAACTCATCACCATGATAACTTATCTCCTGCCTGATATCCTGCAGCCAGTCGCTCTGAGGAAGATATGCTCCACCACCCAGGAAGGTATCGCCAGGAGAAATTTGTATATAATAACCAGCCCGTGAATGAATTTCAGATTTTTTCGGAGCAGAAGTGATATGGGCTCCGAAATGGGTTTTATAGGGTGATTTGTCTTTTGAAAACCGCACGTCGCGGTATATTCTGAAAATACAATCCCTGGCGGTGAAATGGGCAATGCTGCTATCGAAAGTGGCAATGCCGCGGATTAGCTGATCCACGAAATCCTCAAATTCCTTTTTCGCGGTTTCATAACGTTCCTTATTCGCATTGAACCACTCGCGATTGTTATTTTCCTTTAGGTCATTCAGATAGGCAAAAGTCAGTTTGGATATAGCAGTCATGGCTTTTTTGGTTTTAAGTTAAAAATTTCCCAAGAACCAATCCGGTTTTTTTTCATAAGCAGCGCAAGTTTTTTGACAAGGCGGCATCATAATACCAAAATCCTCATATAATGGTATTCTGATGAGGACTGTTTGTGCCCCTGAAAAAAATGTTTTATTGCTTTTAATCATTTTATTGTAGTGTATCCGGTTAATAGCGAAATTGACTTTGAAAAAATAAATCGACGAATGACCAGGTCGGACCTGACTCTTATTGAAGAACTTAAGCAAGGCAAAGAAGCTGCCTTCAGGGAACTGGTTGATACCTATCAGCGCAAGGTTTACAATACCTGCCTTGGATTCGTAAAAAACCCAGCGGAAGCAGATGATCTGGCGCAGGAGGTGTTCATCGAGATATTCAGGTCGATTCTACATTTCAGGATGGAGTCGAAACTGTCTACCTGGATATACCGGATTGCTGTGTCAAAATCATTGCAATATCTACGATCCATGAAGCGGAAAAAACGATTAGCATTTTTTGTCAGCTTCTTTTCTGATGGAACACACGAGGCAGTGGTGGATTACATCCACCCCGGTGTGATTGCTGAAAACAAAGAGCGGAGCAGGTTGCTCTTTGAGGCAATTGAAAAATTGCCAGAAACCCAGCGAACTGCCTACACCCTGCACAAGCTGGAAGACCTGAGCTATGAAGAAATTGCCGACATCATGCAGAAATCAGTTTCTTCCATCGAATCGATCATGCACAGGGCCAAGATGAACTTACAAGCAGACCTTTATAATTATTACAACGCCGACCGCAAGTTTTCGAAAGTAGCGGTATCTAATAAATAAATGAACATGAAAACGACAAATTCCCATATCGAAGAAGAAGTAAGAAAGACGATGACAAGTCTCGATGGTTTGACAAGCGCCTCTCCACGTCCGTTTTTCTACACCCGGCTCAAAGCCCGGATGGAATCGTCAGAACCATCAACTGAGAAAGTCTTTGCGTGGAAGCCTGCATATCAACGTGTTACCATTGGCGTCGTGGTAATTCTGCTCGTCTTCAACATATTTACTGCCACCCTTATCCTTGGATCAGGATCGCAGGTATCTACAGAGACCAATACTGAGCAAACGTTTTTTGATCAGTATTACCCGTCGCTTACTACCATTGATAATTTAGAACAGAGTTTAAACCAGTAAATCATGTCATTACTATCAAATAAAAAATTCCTTTGGGTTGTTATCCTCATCTTAGTTGTGCTCAATGCATTTTTAATTGGCACCATGTGGATATCTAAAAGCCAACGGCCCTACCAGAGGACCAGCAGGCCGGATCAAACGCAAACACCAGCTAACCGGCACTTTCTCAAGGATCAATTAAAGTTGAGCGATGAGCAACAGCTTATCTTTGATTCGCTGGCATCAAGTCATCGTGCCAATCTCGAACAGAAAACCGACGAAATCCGCACCCTGCGCGAACAATTGGTCAATAAGATGAAAAACCAGGAATACGACTCTGCTTCAGAAAATCTGATCCAACAAATTGGCGTGAAACAGGCAGAATTGGAATTGCTCAACTTCAGGAATTTCCGCGATATAATGAATATTTGCGACGAAACCCAAAAGGAAGCCTTTGTCGGAATGATGCATCGGGCATTCAGGCCGCGGGGTGAGTTCCATGCCGACGAGAGGGATGAGATGCGAAGGGGGCGTCCCGGAAATCCGAGAGAGCGAAATGGCAAAAGACCAGACTGAAGAACATAATCCATGCTAAAGCGGGAAAGGGGAAAAGTGGAAAAGTGGGAAGGGGAAATGACAGAAAGCTTTTTCACCGATTCAATATAAAGACAAAGTTCATCAGAAACCCAGCCAGTTTGAACTTGTTTCAAAGCCGGCTTGCTACTCTAAACATGCTTCCCTGCGTTTTGGAAAATTGGTTATTTATACAAAAACGACGGGTCTGCGTCTTTCCAAAGTTCCTTATTCGGTTTAGGCCCCATCACTAATTGCAATGTTCCACCGTTGACCATATCTGCATGAGAAAACCATGGAATTTCCATGGTTTTTCCATTGAATGTCGCTGATTGGATATATTTGTTTTCCTCGGAAGATCCTTGTGCCTTAACGGTGAATGTCTTTCCATTCGGTAAATCAATGGTCACTTCTTCAAAGACGGGGCTGCCGATAGTGTACCATGGAATCCCTGGCGTAATCGGGTAAAAACCCATCATGGAAAAGACCACGAATGCTGTCATGCCGCCGCCATCTTCATCGCCTGGTATGCCAAAAATATTGTCTTTGTACCAGACATCGAGCAAGAAGCGAATTTTTTGCTGTGTCTTCCATGGAGAGGAAGTAAAGTTGAACAGGTAGGGGATGTGAAAACTCGGTTCGTTGCCCATATTAAACTGCCCGACAATTCCGGTGGCATCGGGGAACTTAGCCCAGAATTGGTATTTCGAGCGGCCAAGATTTTCACGAAACAGCTGATCAAGGTTTTTTTCAAATTGCATTTTGCCACCCATCAGTTCTATAAGGCCCGGAATATCGTGCTGTACCTGCCAGGCATAGGTATATGCGTTATTTTCATCGTAATAGTCGCGCCCACCCGGGCCACCGGCAAATTTCGGGTCAATGTCAATCCAGTTACCTCCCTGGTCTTTTGGCCACATCAGCGCCTTATCGGCCCGATATACATTTCGGTAGTTCTGGGATTTTGGTAGAAATAATTCATAATCCTGTTCTTTGCCCAGATCCCGCGCCATCTGCGCCAGCGCCCAGTCGTCATAGCTGTGTCCGAGCGTAATGGCCACGGATTGTCGCTTCTCAAAGCCATGAACTTCCGGCACAGATTCGGGTTCATCCTCATGCAGCGCAGGATAGAAGCCGTGCTCATAATAAAATGTATCCAGACTACAAGCCGGACCATTTTTCCACGGCAACATGGTGGCTGAAGTGGCGTTTTTTCTCAAACCTTCATACGCCAGCTCCTGATCGAAACCTCGTACACCTTTTCTCCAGGCATCGAGGAAAACGATGGTGGAGTGAAAGCCATTCATCGCCGGGTTATCCCCGAAAGTAATTGGGAACTGGGGCATCCATCCACTCTGTTGATACATGAGTGCGTAGGATTGCAACATTTCCGCTTCCTGATCAGGTTGTAGTATCATCCTCAACGGGTGGTGGGCAAGATAAGTATCCCAGACCCAGTCATCGGCATAGAACGGCTCCAGGGATTCATGGACCTGGTGATCGTAAGCCGAATAGTACTTGCCGTATTCGTTCATGTCGATCATGCGCTCGTGCATGCGATAAAGAGCACTGTAAAATGTTCTCCGCTGAGCGTCGGTTCCACCCTTCACGTTGATCTGGCCCATTTTGGTTTCCCATTGCTGCTGAGCGGCAGATTTCAATGCTTCAAAATCCCAGTCAGGGATTTCTTTTTCTAGATTTTGTTTTGCCTGTTCAATGCTCATGAATGAAAAGCCGTATTTGAACATTACCGTTTTTTGTGCCGGGTTTTTAAAAACAACCCAGGCGCGTCCTACAACCGGAGTATCTTCCGAGTTGGCTATATGGAGAATCTCAGAACCTGTGTCTCCGGTCGCCTGAAGTACGCCATAGACATAGGCCTTCATCCCCTGAAATTCTTCTACGCCTTCAATTATTCCATCATCCTTTATTATGAATGACCCGGATTGGATGGTTTTGAAAAGCAATGAAAACTCATCATTGTTAAATTCAAACCGGTACATGCCAGACTTTGCACCGGGAGTAAATTCCACCTGAATTTCATCGACGGGAAGCCAGGCCGAATACTGCCACGGTGATTTCTTTTCAAGGTCGTGGTCGTAAGCAAGTTTATGATTCCAGTTTTCTCCAGTATTGGAGCCATTCACTGGCTTTATTCCAAATAATTCCCCCTGGCGATGCGAGATGATGCTCATGGGAAACCACGATATCTGGTCGTCGATATAATCATTTCGCACCGGATACATTCGCACCATCTGGTTTGGCAGATGCACGGTAGGCCGCGTCGGCTGTAGCAATATGCCCACACCGCCAATATCCGTGTCGATGTAAGAGGTGTTGGAAGGCACCTTGGGATCGCACGAAAAGAGGAATATGATTAGGAGAATGAAAAGGATGGAAGTCCGGGGTCCGGAGATGGGCGCTCGGTGCATGGCTCGGGGTGCTTGGTTCCGGGTGCATAAAAGTAGAAATTTTGAGTTTGGAGCGGATAGAGGCATTTTTTGAAATTTTAATTAATTGGAGTTATCTCCGGATAGATTTAATTTTCTTTTTGAGCGCTTACATCATAGTCAAAATTCTGCACTGAATTACAATCTAAAAGTTACGATTTCCCAGCACCCAGCACCTAATTACTAGTGCCTGACTTTCTCTTCCAAATAGTTGCTAAAAATCCAGTGAGAAAAATTATCAGGGTGCCAATCACCACAGTGAGATATCCGTGAAATGGACTGGCAAATCCTTTCCAGGGTTCATCAGTAAACAGGACTGGCGAAATACTCATCCATAAAATCACTAAAAGTCCAAGGATTACACCTACGACCGTACCTTTCACGTGCACATTATTCACAAATGCGCCAAGCAGGAACAATCCCAGCATGCCGCCACTGAATACTGCCGACAGTTTCCACCATGCATCGAGGGCGCTTTGCACGTTGATCAGCGCTACTCCGATCGCAATACCAATGATGCTGAACAAGAAGGAGGAGAGGTATAGCGTTTTCATGGAGCCTTTGGCCGTAACTTCTTTTTTCGCATACCGCTGAACATAGTCCGTAAGTATTACAGTTGACGAACTGTTGATACTGGAAGAAATGGTGCTCATGCCAGCGGCAAATATCGATGCAATGAGTAGCCCCGTCATGCCTGCCGGGAGGCGGTTGACTATGAAAAACGGGAATACCCGATCGCTCATTTTCGGATCGGCATATTCTGCGGGTAGCAGCCCGGGTTGTGCTGAGTAATAGGAATACAACGCTGTACCTATAAAGAAAAAAAGCAATGAAACCGGGATGTAAAGGAGTCCGCCGGAAAGCGCGGAGCTTTTTGCTTCGGCTTCATTCCGTGAGGCCATATACCGCTGTACATAGTTCTGGTCGATGCCAAAATTCTGCAAATTCATAAATATCCCATAGACCAACACCACCCAGAAAGTCGATTCCGTGAGGCTCAGACTAAAACTACCGAGGCTGAATTTATCATTTTCCGAGGCTATCTGAAACATTTGCCCGGGACCTTCGGGCATATCAATAAGCAGAAAAATAAAACACCCCAGCGCACCACCGATGAGTATAATCCCCTGGATGGCATCCGTCCAGACTACCGCCTGAATGCCTCCCATGACGGAATATATCATTACAGCCAGCCCAGTGACGATAATAATCGTAGTAATATCCCATCCGAACATGGCATTGACCGGCAGGGCCAGCAAATATAGAATTGTTCCCATACGCATGATCTGCGTCAGGAGGTAGCAGGCGCTCGCATAGATTCTCGCCCAAGGGCCAAAGCGGCTTTCCAGGTACGTATAGGCGGATGGGCTGTTTGCTTTGCGATAAAGTGGCACGAAAAATTTCACAGCCATGATAGATGCCACAGGTATCGACAAGCTGAACACAAAGGCATTCCAGTTGCCGATGTATGCGCTGCCGGGAAGCGCGAGGAAGCTTATGCTGCTGACGAAGGTCGCAAAAATCGACATCGCCAGGACCCATGAGGGGATCGAGTTGTTGCCAAGCGTAAAAGCCTCAGCTGATTTATTTTTCCTGTAAAATGAACTTCCGAAGAGCGTCACACCAACCATATAGGCCAGAAATACAATGAGATCAAATGCTTTCAAAGAGTTGAATTTTGGGTTTAAAAATCGATTTGATATTTACAGTCAGTGTGTGTCAGAGCACCGGCTTTATGCCGAATTCATCCAAAGTATCCTGAAATAATCTGAACAGCGCATCAAATATGTTTTTGTCCTTCACGGTCAGCTTGGCCATTGGCAGGCGTGTGTTGGTGCAGATATCGAAGCCTCGTTTTTCCAGAAATGCCTTCGCAGACCATGGATAGAAATCGTGCGTGAGGCGGTCCATAACGATCAGTCTTGTGTTGAGTTTTTCCAGTGCCTTCATGTCATCCCGTTCGTAGAGTTTCAGGAAATGGCCGTATAGTTCCGGATAGAAATTGGCGGAAATAGATGAAATTCCCACGCCGCCATCTTTCAGCGACTGCAGTGCAGATGGCGTATCGGCATTGTACATTTGAAACTGCGTACCGGCAATCTTATCAATTTTCCTTTTAATGGCTGCATTGTCGCACGAAGTATCCTTGTGATAATAAAATCTGCCTGTTCCAGCCATCCAGCCCATAAGTTCCGGACTCAGGACGCGCTTGTACGGAACAGGACACTCGTACACTCCCAATGGGATATCACCGGTTTCACTCATGATCTCCTCGATCCTGCGTTTCAGGATTTCATCGCTTTCCCATGGCTCTGCGAGAATGCTGCTAATCAAAACGACGGCATCGACACCAAGATCATATAGCTCCCTAATGAATGCAGCATTGTCTTTTCCATGCAGATAAAATGATCCGGTTGCCGCCACGGGCACTTTTCCTTTGCAATGATCAACCACGGTTTTTACTAATTCTAGTCGCTCCTGAGTTGTAAGCTGGTACATCTCGCTGGACAGGCAATTGGCGAACATGCCGCTCGCGCCTGATTCAAGGTAGATATCCGTGAGTTTTTTCAGGTTTTCATGATCAATCGTATTGTCAGGTTTAAATGGCGTAATCATTACAGGCCATAATCCACCGGGAAGTCGTTTCATAGTTTTCGTCATTGGTTTTTAGATATGATAATTTTTTGAATACTGGAATACTGGAATGATAGAATACTGGGAAATTGGAATAATGTGCTAAAACTCATCTTTCCAGTCCTTTTCCTTAAGTTTCATTTGTCACGATTTTATAAGTTTAATCAATTCATTTTCTGTTTTAAAGTGAGGAATGTCCATCTCTTCAAATTGCTCCTCACTTATTTGTCCGGCCTTGAAGAAACTGTAAATACTTGCATGGTATTCACCAACAGAACTCAGGGCAATATTCAGAAAATTGAGATATTCTTTTAGGCTCTTTCGGCAATAGCCTTCTGCAATATTTCTTACCATGCTGTGCGAACAATCAATACAATCCCGGCCGTTTTCTTCAATTCAAATGAAAAGACTTTCAATCGGTCAGCAGTTAAAATATAGAGCTCCAACGCATCATTCCATACCCGCAGTTTTTTGAAGCCTCTGTTAATATTTTTCCTTTCCATCATTCCAATATTCCATCAATCCACTACTCCATCCTTCCTTTAATCCATTCACTCATAATACCTCCGTAACCGCCAAAAAGGCCATCCCCAATCCAGTGCTTAATCAATTTTCAAATAACTGAAACTCGCCTTAAATCCCCCTTCTTTCGGACTGCAGGCATAAATTCCTGCCTGGACTTTCGGCGTATCGAACAAATGAAATAATCGCATTTGCACCCATTCACGGCTATCTTCATGGAAATAGGACACTTTATAATCGGATCCCCGGCGGATGATTTGAAGGCGGTATTCTGTTATCAAATCACTTATATCCTGTGTTGACCAGTCAGAATAGCCATGGTTGGTCACCACCGCACCAAGTTTCCGGGGTTCATTCAATTCGTTTTCAACGGATGTTTTCATCCAGCATTCATCAGAAACCCGGACCATAAGCCCGGCCTGATCATATTGGTGCAGAAAATGACAGCGTACATGGGTTTCCAACATAAAATCACCGTCCAAATCCGTATAAAGGAAGTGGCCATTATCTGCCCTGAAACCATAATGTGTGCGTTGCCAGAAATCTGTCTCTCTATCGCAAATCACATCCAGGCGATCACCATCGATTTCCCATGAGGCAGGTTCGCAGTTCCATTGCAATCGACCATTAAGTCGCCCCGCATGGATCAGTTGGAAGGGTTTATTATTCATCATCGGATTATGGGCATCTAAGCGTTATTTTGCATTAAAATAGTGATTATTCCATAGTACTTCGGTTTTTATTGGCAGTATTATCATGGAATAATTGAATATACTTCTCAATCGGTTCAGGAATGGCGAGTTTTCAACGCGATGATCTAAAGAAAAAACTGCAACAGGGCCATACGGTATTTGGTACGTGCATCACAAGCGGTACTCCGCGCTGGGCTGGACAGGTAGCTGGGGCAAACCTCGATTTTGTATTTCTGGACACAGAACATATTGCCTTGGACAGGGCCGAACTTTCTACGTTGTGCAACCATTACAAGGCATTGGGCATTACACCGATTGTGCGGATTCCAAAACCCGATCCTTACAGGGCCAGCCAGGTGATCGATGATGGAGCTATCGGTGTTATTGCGCCTTATCTCGAAACGGTGGACCAGATCAGGGATCTTGTCGGCGCTACAAAGTACAGGCCGCTGAAAGGGGAAAGACTGGGAGCGATACTCTCTGGAGAAAAGATAGCTTCCGGCGAGCTAAAAATCTATTTAGATCAATACAATCATGGCAACCTTTGCATAGCGAATATAGAAAGCGTCCCTGCCGTGGAGCGACTGGATGATTTGCTGACAGTGGAAGGTCTTGATGCGGTGTTTATCGGCCCGCATGATTTGTCCATCAATATGGGCATACCAGAACAATACGATCATCCCGATTTCATCGATATGGTGAAAAGAATCATTCAGAAATCCAGGAAATATACACTGGGTGTGGGAATACATTTTTCACTCGAACCACAGAGGCAGGTTTTTTGGATAAATGAAGGCGTAAATATCGTTGTTCACAGTTCAGATATGGCGTTGTTCAGCCAGCGCTTACGGGCAGATATGGTTCTGCTGCGCAAGGCGGCAGGAGCAAGCGCCGGCTCGCCGGGCGGGGAACATTCAACCATCTGATATAGACTATTCAATTGAAATTCAACCCAAATATGAAAACATACTCATTGATCGTCATCCTTGTTATCGCCAGCCTGCTTACAGGATTAACCTTAAAAAATGGCTGGAAATCCATGTTCAACGGAAAAAACCTGGATGGCTGGACAATCCGTGGAAAAGCGGAGTGGAAAGTAGAAAACGGCGTGCTGATCGGCAACGGCGCCAACGGACATATTTATGCGTCACCGGAACTTACCGATCTGGAAGTAAAAGGGACTTTTCGAATAACAGACCAGGGAGGAGGCAGCAACAGCGGATTCTATTTCCGTTGCAATCCGCCTGCAGATAATCCGGACGGGTATCCGCGTGGCTATGAAGCGCAGATTTGCCATAACCAGGATGCTTACACCGGCTGGCTGTGGAAGCCGGGCACGCCAACCGGTAAAGCGAACAAGCTCATTACCAAAGATAGAGAATGGTTTACCATGCGTGTAAAGGCTGTCGGGTCTGAGATCAACATCTGGATAAACGATGAACTTGTCATGACTTACGAGGATAACGAGTACAAGAAAGGCTACTTCGCCATTCAGTGCCATAATCCCGGCATGACCATCGAGGCAAAGGAGCTATACTACAAGGATTTATCAGGGAAGTAATCATCTGGCTATTTCATCAAAATAGAAACTGAGCGCCATTGCCACAGGTAAACGATTCTATTTGGCTCAATTCTGAATGATCTTCTACATTTTGTTACTGTCGTCCGACTAAAGTTGAAAGCGGTATAAATACCTGTTTATTGAGTCAATTTGGCGCTTTTTTCTGTAACTCCAAAACACCCCTTCACCCTGACCACTTGATTTCCATTTGTACTTTTTCAGTTTCTTGCCTGAACCAATCCGGCAGTATTCTGCAGTTTGGGTCAAGAAAGGATCCTGTAGGCTCACATACGAACACAGGTTTTTGGCGGGACCATGACCATAGTGGAAAAGTCTTCAGCCTCCTTGATCCTGCCGGTGAAGTAAGGGTGAAAGAGCAGGTTGAGTAGAGTGCCACCCATATTTGCGATTTGATTCCGTTTCGCTGTCGACAAAAAGTATTTGAGCTCAAAATTCTCTTGATCTGCTTAAAAAGCACTTCTATGACCCATTGTTCTTATAAATGAGGGTAAATGGTGATGGCAGTATGCCCATCTATTGGTGAGAAGACCGAAGGACTCCACCCGAAACGGGGTCTTGGTAGGTAATCAATCGCAGGGTCACTCTCCGAGTAACCCTTTTGTCCCGGTATTGAGCAGGATTTTGGTCTTTGAGCACGTCAGGGAATGGATCGACGTTGTTTTCTTCTACTATCTCATAGTGGGCATTATCCTCAGCCGGGTAAAAGAAGCGGTTAGCTTGTCCATTCATCAAAGCATGGTAATTGTTGAACCCTTATCAAAAAGGCGATGCCCCCTCTGGCAAGCAGTACTTTCAAAAATGTATTCTCATTGGTCGAGGTGCTTTCAGGCAAATGAAATCAGGCACACCTGCCAGTCATTTTGGTGAATGCTTTGATACCCTCTTTTTTTTGCCGTTATGGGTTGACCTCCCCTTCAGGATTCCTTGAACAAAGAGATGGTGTAGAGTCGAACACTTCAAGGCGGGATGACTCGCCCTATTCCTGCTTATCATCGTTAGCGATGTTTTGTAGTACAGAACAGTCCCGTATAAAGGGTGGCGAAAACCGTGCGTCCTGTGGCATCGGGAAAGGGTACTCCTCAAGGAAGTTGTTCAATCCAGTAAAGAAGCTTGGCAATCAAGGGATATTTGCACACCTCCCGAGCTGTTAGGTAGTACCGATAAAAGGAGATGAAATGATCCTCATTGCTAAAGTACCTGTTGCTGTAGATAACTTCAAACTATTGAATAAGAAAATAATCATAATGAAAATTAAGTCATTATTTTTGGAAAAATACCAAGAGGGGGGCAAAACCATCAAATTTACTTCCTAATATCAACTTATCCTGATTATTTCGGACGACAGAACATTTTGTATAACTTCAGAGCGTAAATTCTTTGACTATGGAAAACTCAAAAGAACACTGGGAGAAAATCTACTCCACAAAGCAAGCCCATGAAGTTAGCTGGACACAAGAGATTCCCGAAACGTCCCTTAACTTCATTCATGGTTTCAACGTGCCTAAAAATTCAGCCATTATAGATGTAGGTGGTGGAGAGAGTAAATTTGTTGACTTTCTACTTGACGAAGGATATATTGACATTACCGTACTTGATATTTCGGAGCAAGCGCTAAAAAAAACGCAAGCACGTTTAGGTGAAAGGGCATCGAAGGTAAAGTGGATTGTATCCGATGTTACCAAATTCAAACCGATAGTAAAATTCGACGTGTGGCATGACCGTGCAACATTTCATTTCCTAAACACAAAGGATCAGATTGAAAAATACATTGAGTTGGCAGCACAGTGTGTGAATTCAAATGGATTCCTGGCCATTGGTACTTTTTCAGAAAATGGCCCCACTAAATGCAGTGGCCTTGACATTAAACAATATTCGGAAAGTGAGTTGGAAAAAACGCTGACGTACTTTACTTCAGGAAAATTCGTTGCATCACGGAAGATCACATTACTCCATTCCATACAGTTCAAAATTTTCTGTTTTGCAGCTTTAAAAGGGCGGCTTGACGCAAAAAAGAATTTCAACTCACCTACTATTGGATTTTGAACAATATTCTTAGGCAGTTCTTATAAGGATGAAGTAAAATGGATCGAAGTACGTTGGATATTGCGGTAAAGAAAAAACTTGAAAGCGAGCAGTTGTTCAAAATTTCACGCTTCAAGGAAGTCATCAAGCGCACTAAACCTCACAAACACGATGCATATTTCGAACTTATCTACCTTTCTGAGGGAGCGGGTTTTCACTGGATTGATACAAAGAAGTTTCAGATCACACCGCCCGTTGTCTTCTTTCTATCGGGCCAACTTCATTATTGGGAGATGACGGCCATTCCGAAAGGATATGTGATGCTCTTCCGGGAAGGTTTCTTTTTGCAGAAAGATCTCCTGAATCTTATTCGTTCATTGGAGGATACCGTATTCGTCAATCCATCCCAGGATGATAACCTTGATTTTATTTTTGGTGAAATGGAAAAGGAATTCCGAAATCCTTCGCTGAATTCTATTGAGCTGATAAAAGGATATCTGCGGGTGGCGCTGGTTAAGTTACTACGTCATAAAGAGCAGATGAATGTTGCTGATTCTTCCCACGGGCAGGAGGTTTTTCGAAAGTTCCAACATTTTATCTACCAGGCGAATCCTGTTTCAAATCTTAAGGTGAATCAAGCCGCAAATCATTTGGGACTTTCCCCTCAAAATCTCAATGCGATTTGTAGAAAAGTGTCAGGCAAGTCCGCGAGCGAATTGATTACCGAGCAGGTAATACTGGAGGCAAAGCGATATTTGATTCATTCCGATAAGAACATCAGCGAAATAGCCTTCACCCTAAACTTTTCTGATCCTTCTCATTTTGTGAAGTACTTTAAAAAGGCAGCTGGCGAGACACCTCAGACATTTCGGTCGAGGCATTTTCAATAATACCATAACATTCGCGAATTATACCATGAAATCACCCTGATCATGGCTTAATTTCACAAATTCATCCCATCCCAGGATGATATCATTTGTTTCAAATCATCCATTCGCATGAATATTAAAAAGATAGTATCGACCGATACCGTCTCCAACAACCGTGTTGATAAGGCTAATGGTAGGCGCGGTATTTCTCTCGGAAGGCATTCAGAAATTTTTGTTTGCTGAGAAGCTCGGTTCAGGTCGTTTCGCCAAAATTGGCTTACCAAATCCAGACTTCCTCGGCCCCTTTGTCGGTTCATTCGAAATCATTTGTGGTTCACTTGTACTCATAGGACTGTTGACGCGATTTGCGGCCATTCCACTCATTATTATAATGATGGTAGCCATGGCAACAACCAAATCAGAAGTTCTGGCCAACGATGGTTTTTGGGAAATGATGCACGGCAGTCGCACAGACTGGGCCATGTTGCTCGGAGGAATTTTTCTGCTTATAAAAGGAGGTGGAAAGTGGTCAGTTGATCAGAAACTTAAATGACAGAGATCATCATTATTTGCTTCGCAGCACTCGTTACTTCCTTGCTCACTTTCTTTTCCGGTTTTGGATTGGGCACGATACTGATGCCTGTATTCGCGATATTTTTCCCGATAGATCTTGCCATTGCGATGACCGGTGTTGTTCATTTTCTGAATAACATTTTCAAGTTAATACTAGTGGGTGGCAAAGCGGATAAGCAGGTAGTCATTCGTTTTGGAATTCCAGCTTTCATCGCGGCATTGTTTGGAGCTTATTTGCTTTTGCAATTGAGCAATCTGCGACCCCTCCATACATACACGCTATGGAATAATGAACATTCTATCACACCTGTAAAGCTGATCATTTCTGTATTGATCATATTTTTTACACTCAATGAAATAATTCCCTTCCTTAAAAATCTTCAGTTCACAAAAGACAAGCCAGCCTGGTCGACAGGCAGACTTGTTTGTTGGAGGATTGTTGAGTGGTTTTTTCGGCGGCTTGTCAGGAAATCAGGGCGCGTTTCGAAGTGCCTTCCTGATCAAAAGCGGATTGAGCAAGGATGCCTTTATCGCTACGGGTATTGTGATTGCGTGTATGGTTGATTTCTCGCGGCTAGGAGTTTACATGACCCGTTTCTCCAAATCTGGTATGCAGGAAAACCTCGTCCTGGTAATTGCAGCAACAGCATCAGCTTTTATTGGTGCATATGCCGGAAATGCCTTACTCAAGAAAATAACCTTGAGCACGGTGCAACAAATTGTCACCATCATGTTGATTATCCTTTCAATAGCATTAGGATTAGGAATCGTATAATTATGAAAAGAAATACACTTGTTATCGGCTTGGCTTTTTTGACTATCGTTAGTCACGGGCAAAAATTACCCGAACTATTAAAGCAGGCCGAAGCCAACTATCCATTGCTGAAAGCAAAAGGTCATGAAGTACAGGCGCGAAAGGAACAGGTTGCTTATGGAAAAAGTGCAGCGCTGCCTTCTTTGGATGCAGCCTATCAAATCAACTACGCAACCTTTAACAATATCACCGGTATGGCCGTAGGGCAATCTTTTTGTACCGATAAGTGGTCCGCCATCATCAGGTAATGAATATGAAGGAGTTTTCGGAACGGTTGGTGGGTTGTTGTTGAATTGGGAACCCTTCACCTTTGGTCAGCGGAAGGCAAAAGTAAATGCAGCGCGGAGCATATCGGGAGTATCAGGAAGCCGATGCGTCGCAGGAAATTTTTCAACATCAAATCAAAACAGCCAATGCCTATCTGGATGTAGTGATGACCTACGAGCTTGTAAAAGTTTATTCAAAAAATCTTGAACGAGCGCAGGATAATGTGCGAATTGTGGAGGCACTGACCCGGAGTGGTTTAAGACCTGGCACTGATACGGCTTTGTTCAATGCTGAATTATCCAGAGCAAAAATCGACTTAATAAACCATGAAAACCTTCGGGAAACACAGCAGGTATTGCTATCTGAATTGTTGGGTGGCGGTGAAGGAACCTACACCATCGATAGCAGCTTCTTCAAGTTACTCCCTCTCTCTTGCAATCAGACACGCCCCAGTCAAAATCACCCCATTAATCAGTATCGTCGGGAAGTCGGGTAAAAATGAATGAATACGAGCGAATTTCTGTGCAACGGACATTATACCCAAAGCTTTCGGTATGGGGAACTGCCTATGCACGAGGCTCTGGTATTCGTTACGATGGATATGTCAATGCAGAGGATGGGCTTTCGTTCAGTCGATATAATTATGGGGCAGGGTTAGTGCTTAGCGTGCCTTTATTGAAATTCACAAATGTTCGCCATCAGTTAAATGCACAAGAGTCTTTAATCAAAGCCGAAGAAGAGAAACTCAATATGGTAAAACTTCAACTTGACAAGCAGCATCAGGTCGCTGACGTTGCACTTTCAAATGCCTTGAAGATTGCGCGTGAGACTCCATCATTTTATCGATCGGCCGAGTTTTCTTACAGAACCCTCATGAGTCGATACAATTCCGGACTAGTGAATTATTCTGACCTTATTCAATCACAATATGTATTGATAAAATCTGAGACAGATTTGAAGAAGGCATACCTCGATGCATGGAAGGCCTTACTCTATAAGGCGGCTACCCAGGGAGACATCAATATTTTTTTGAACCAGCTTAACTAACGATATGAATCTGCTGCAAGGCGCATTGCGCAAACCCATCACCGTGCTGGTAGCAGTGCTGGCGATTGTTTTCTTTTCCGTGATGGCAATACGGAACATGAAAATTGACATTTTCCCAATATTGGGATTACCTACCATCTATGTTGCTCAGCCGTATGGCGGACTGTCGCCTGACCAAATGGAAGGTCTTATAACTTCGTACTATGAATATCATTTTCTGTATGTCACCGGAGTGAAGTTCGTAGAATCGAAGTCCATTCAGGGCGCGGCGATTCTCAAAGTGCAGTTTCAGGAAGATACCGATATGAGTCAGGCTATGGCGGAGATTGTCGGGTATGTAAATCGTTCGCGGGCGTTTATGCCCCCGGGCACGGTCCCTCCATTTATAACACGCTTTGATGCAGGGAGTGTTCCGGTGGGTCAATTGGTTTTTACATCAACAACCAGATCATTAAGTGAGATTTCCGATCTGGCCTTATTTAGAGTAAGGCCCATGTTTTCCACACTGCCCGGTGTATCTGCCCCGCCACCTTTCGGAGGAAGTCAAAAAACCGTCATCATCAAAGTCGATCCGGAAAAAATTAAGAACTATAAGCTCTCGCCAGATGAAGTTGTGCAAGCCATCGCTAAAGCGAATACCATTTCACCGGCAGGAAATGTTCGCATTGGTGACGAAACGGTACTGACTCCGCAGAATACGATTGTTGAGAATATCAAAGAACTGGAAAGTGTTCCGATCACATTAGGCGCCGGGCCTGCGGTATATGTCCGTGATGTAGCCATCGTGCAGTTAGGTTCGGACGTTACTACGAGTTATGCGTTGGTCAACGGAAAACGTTCCGTCTATATTCCAGTCACCAAGCGTTCAACGGCTTCCACATGGGATGTAGTAAAACGTGTGAAAGCAGCGTTGCCCGATATGCAGGCGGCCATTCCCGAGGATATTATTGTTACTTATGAATTTGATCAGTCTGGATATGTGATGAATGCACTGACGAGTTTAATGTTTGAAGGGGGGCTTGGTGCAATCCTTACCGGATTAATGGTGCTCTTGTTTTTAGGTGACCGAAAAGGAGTGCTTTAATTATCGTACTGACAATTCCACTGGCGTTGTTGACTGGTGTGACCCTGCTTTTTTTGGCTGGGCAAACCATCAATATCATGACGCTCGGCGGACTGGCGCTTGCCGTGGGTATTCTCGTGGACGAAGGAACCGTAACCATTGAAAATATTCATCGGCATCAGGAAATGGGTAAAGCAAAAGCACGCGCCATCATGGATGCCTGCAAGGAAATTGTATGGCCAAAGCTCTTGATACTATTATGCATTCTGTCTGTGTTTGTGCCTTCTTTGTTTATGACAGGTGTTCCGAGGGGAATGTTTCTTCCTTTGTCTCTTGCCGTTGGCTTTGCCATGATCGCTTCATTTTTTCTTTCCAATACCTTTGTTCCCGTCATGGCCAACTGGATGTTGAAGGATAAACTTTCAGAACAAAAAACCACAACCTTTAATAAATTCAGAACAACCTACCTTTCACGACTCGACAAACTTTCATCGCGATCGGCCATTACCATTACTGCATACAGTGTCGTCACTACAGCACTGTTAATTATACTCGCGCTTTCAATAGGCACAGAGATATTTCCTAAAACGGATGCAGGGCAAGCTGTCGTCCGGCTCAGACTTCCCGTTGGAACGAGGTTGGAACGAACAGAAGAGGCAACACAAAAAGTATTGGCCCTGGCTGATAGCATTACGAATAATGAGGTTGAAATTACATCGGCATTTGTCGGCACTCAGCCTTCAAGCTATCCGGTTAACCTTGTACACCTCTGGACAAGCGGCCCCCATGAAGCAGTAATACGAATCAATCTTGCAAAAGGCACTTCCGTGGATATTGAAGAATTTAAGGAACAATTGAGAGAATCAGTTCGAGAGAAAATGCCCTCACTCACCATTTCATTTGAACCCGGAGATATTGTTGAACAGGTTATTAATTTGGGATCAACCAATCCGATAGAAATTGCGATCACCGGAAGGAATCTGGCACAAACGCGTGTACTTGCTGAGAAACTGGAGACGAATCTGAAGGGCATCTCCTATCTACGCGATGTTCAAATTGCAACGCCCCTGGATTATCCGAGTATCAAAATTGATATTGATCGGGTGAAGGCTGGACAACTTGGACTCACCGTGGAGCAAATAAGTAAATCTACTGTAGCGGCTACATCGTCAAGTCGCTTTACGCAACCAAATTATTGGCTTGATAAAGCCACAGGTACTGCTTATCAGGTGCAGGTTGAGTATCCTCAATACCAAATGAATTCAACGGATGATATTGAACTCATACCTGTTTCGGATGACCCTCAGATCTATTTGCGCGATGTGGCACGCTGGAGCAAACGATTCACACCTGGCGAATATGATCGGCTAAATCAGCAGCGGTTCATCACCATCACCGGAAATATTTATGAAGAAGATTTGGGATCAGCGCTAAAAGATGTCAATGCCTCCATTGCATCATTGGGTGAGTTACCAAAAGGAATAAAAATACTTGTCAAAGGCCAGTCGGAACTTCTTGATGACACGATGAGTTCATTGCAATCCGGATTGCTTATTGCCATTGTGGTGATCTTTCTATTACTGACGGTAAACTTTCAATCATTCCGCTTATCGTTCGTTGCACTATCCATTATCCCAGCGGTAATTGCAGGCTCACTTTTCTTTTTACTCATCACTGGAAAGACACTGAACATTCAATCCTATATGGGAATGATCATGGCGGTTGGTGTCGCTATTGCCAATGGAATTTTGTTCATCACCAGTGCAGAGCAGTTTCGCAAAGCAGGAAAGGACAAAGCCTATCGCGAAGGAGCTTTCAATCGACTTCGTCCGATTCTAATGACTGGGTGTGCCATGATTGCCGGAATGATTCCCATGTCCTTGGGATTGGGTGAAGGTGGTGATCAGATAGCACCACTGGGCATTTCCGTTATTGGCGGATTAATTTTCTCGCTGGTGAGTACACTATTATTACTGCCGCTTATTTATGATCGTGTCCAGGGAAATAAAATTCACACCAGTACATCACTAGATCCCGATGATACAGAAAGTCGTTATTACGCTCCATCATGAACTCTAAAAGAAATATGAACAGAATATGTATTCTTCTTGCATTTGCTGCTCTTGCAGGATGTGTTGATAAAAAGAGTCAGGCAATACCAACCTCAACAGCAGATTCTGTTGAGGTGTTTGTGCTGAAGAAAGAATCAGTTACCAAAGCACTTTCGCTTCCAGCCGAACTACATCCGTGGGAACGCGCTGAACTTTATGCAAAAGTTCAAGGCTATGTCCAGGAACTAAAGGTGGACATTGGAAGCCGGGTGAAAAAGAATGATATTTTGATTATTATCGATGCGCCGGAAGTAATGGCGAACTACGCGAAGTCTTCTGCAGATTTGCAGGCTGCTTTGTCTCGATACAATACCAGCCTGGATACCTACAAACGCATGGTGAGCGCTTCAAAAGAAAAGGGAGCCGTTTCGGATAGTGAACTTGAACGTGTACGAAATCAAATGCTCGCCGACAGTGCAATGCATGAAGCTGCAAAGTCAGGAGCCAATGCCTACGCGCAACTTAAAAACTATCTTGTGATACGGGCTGCCTTTGATGGGGTGATTACACAACGCAATGTTGACGCTGGAACATTAGTGGGTACCGGTTCAACACCTCTGCTGGTGCTGGAGAATCTGAATAAGTTAAGAGTGCGTGTTGCAGTTCCTGAAACCTATACCTCTTCCATTCCGGAATCAGAATCCATCAATTTCACGGTTGATGCAGAGCCTTCCAAAAAATATTCAGCAACCCTGGCGCGTAAATCAAATCAGATTGATGATAAGACCCGAACAGAACTCTGGGAATTTGAAGTAATGAACACAAAGCAGGAATTGAAATCGGGCATGTATGGAAATGCAAGTTTCACCCTTCAGAGAAGTGAGCCTTCTCTCACAGTTCCTTATTCAGCAGTGGTCACAAACCTTGAACGGAATTTTGTTATTCGGGTGCGTGATGGTAAGGCCGAGTGGATAGACGTTAAAAATGGTATCAGTATGAAGGACAAAGTGGAAATCTTTGGCAGCCTGGAGGAAGGACAGCAAATAGTTTCAAAAGCAAATGACGAATTGAAAGAGGGAGCAAGGCTTTATTACAAGGATTTATCAGGGAAGTAATTTTCAGGCTATTTTCAGTAAAAAGCAGAAACATAGTAATTTGGTAAAATATTCACCACCCCCGGAGTCAATTATAGAGGACTCTGAGGTAAGAATAAAAAGGCGGTGTACGAAGTTTACATTGCCAGACATTGTAACGCATTAAATTATAAGAAACCAGATACTAGGCTTTGGATGTTTTTGAAAAGATATATAAGAGGCGAAGAAGGTTTGAATTCTTTCTTCCTATTCATGCGTCGGTTGGTTTTGCGACAATTTATTCCTTCATAAGGTGGAAAGATTCAATCCTGACTCAAATACTTTTTTTCCTGGTGTTTATTTTACTTAATATTTATTTTTCATTTCGTTTGAACCTTTCTCATGGAAAAAGCAGATCGACCTATGAGCCTGAGCTAAACAAAAGAAGTCTGATCGTACTTACAATTTCTTTAATTGCAATCTTTGAGTTAGTCAACCAACTTTTAGTTTTTCTGGAGTTAAATTCTACAAAATAGATTACACCACCCCGGATACATTCGCATAGAACAAATTTTATACAGAAAGGAATATTACGTTAACATTGGATTTTCACAGGACGGTACTAACTTTGTAATTACATCAAAGAGGGTATTATGGAAATTTCAGTTATTCCAATAGGTAATTCCAAAGGCATAAGGCTTAGTAAGACCTTGATAGAGAAGTACAATATTCAGGATACTGTGGAATTGATTCTCGAAAAAGGTTATATAATCCTGAAACCAAAAGCAGAACCCCCCGAAAAGGGGTAGAAGGAGGCTTTCAAAAGTATGCGTGAGAATGGAGATGATAAATTCCTGATGACGGACGTATTTGTGGATGAAACTTTCGACGAATGGAAGTAAGACAATACGATATTGTTCTTGTCAACCTTGATCCAACGGTTGGAAGTGAGATTAAAAAGACTCGCCCGTGTGCAGTTATATCCCCAAATGAGATGAATAAATACCTGAATACGATTGTCGTGGCCCCCATGACAAGTCAATCAAAATCCTATCCTACGAGAGTTAAGGTAAAGCATGACAATAAAAATGGCTGGATCGTACTCGATCAGATAAGAACAATTGACAAGCAGAGGATAATTAAAAGTCTTGATAATTTGACCGGCAAAGAAATCGAGGTAGTAAAGTTAATTCTTAAAGAAACGTATGTTGATTGATTTCACTCTGCCATTAACTATCATGGAGGGCACATTTAGCTTCCGCTGGGCCCCCTGCCTCTTTTCGGGGCCGTTCTACCGTGGGGGGGTATCTGGCTACCGTTATGCCCCCGTGGTATTACTCTCGGGGTCTTCTTTTTGGTGTTTGTTGGTTGTTTTGCTTGGGTTGTGGGGCTTTATGTATCGTGGGTGCGGCGTTTTCCCTTTTGGGGGTTCGTGGGGGTTGTGGTGCGGGCTTTGCGGGTTGTGGGTGTTGGTGGGTCTCGGTTGCTGCGGCGTATCACGATCCCTCTTTTGGCTCTTTTGTGTCCCCCCTAGGGTGTGGTGGGTATTCCTCCCTTCTTACTTTTTGGGGGGTGGTATCTGTCTTATTTGCTCGGTCCCCGTCTATTGGTTGTGTGTCGTTGTTACCCGTTGCTTGTTCTGACCCCCCCCCTCCCCTCTCCGTACTTGTCTCGTTCCCCTTCCCCGGTGTATCTTCCCCCCGTCCTCCTTCCCCTTTTCTCCTCTTCTTTGCTCTTGTGTGTCTTTCTCCTCTCCTCTCCCTTTCCTTTTCCCCCTTATTCCTCCCCCTTCCTTCCTCGTTTCCTATCAGTCCCATGCATGTAACTCTGATTGAGAAGACTCAAACCCTCACCAACCTTATTGGATACGTCTTGCCGGCATTCCACTGGCACACATAGATATTCTTATCCTCGTCGATGCAGACATCATGGCAGTGCTTGAAGACCGGCTCGGCCTGAACCATCAGTTGTAACTGGCCATCGCGATACTCCGGCACGGTACCTCCTGGATTGGAGATTACGCGATTCTGGCCATCGAGAATGGTCACGAAGCCGGAGTTATCCGTCTGGTTCAGGTATCGCAGTCGCGACCAGCATACACCTGCGTAGAGATTCTGATTATCGATCACTGCCCTGCATACAAAGGCCCCGGGAAGGAAGATCGTGGTGAGATATTTGCCATCCAATGTGAAACGTTTGAAACTATTGTGTGCACGTGAAGTGCATATCAGGGTAGGATTGGCATTGTCGCGGTTGTCGATGCAGACACCATGAGCCGTCTGGAACTGATCATCGTTGTCGCCTTTACCGCCAAAATGCCGGATGTATTTGCCCTGCATATCATATTGGATGATATACTGCGATCCATAGCCATCAGCGACATAAATATCACCATTGGGTCCAATAGCCGTTTCGGTGGGCTTGAATGGATCCTCTTTTGCATAAATCCCAATCTCCGAAGGGTGACTTATTGTGAGCAGGGTTTTCCCATCGAGTGTAGTTTTAAAAACTTTGCCAAGGTTGGGATCACAGATAAACAAAAATTCCTCACCTCCGGCATTCCACAGGGTAAGCCCGTGACCACCGGGAAATTCATGTCCCCAGGAATCCAACAGTTTGCCGGATTTGTCATAGATGATGATGTTGTTTTTCACCTCATCGGTCACCATGATGAGGCGGCCTTTTTTATCCATTACCATTTCATGGCAGTTATTCACCGGAGTTGTAGCAGGGTCGAGAATTCCCCAGGAGGCATCGACACGGTAGCGATAGTCGCCGTGGCCAATAATTTGTTCTGTAGTCATGGGTTTTGATTTTAGTAGGGTAAATGCTGATCCGGCGGTGGCAACAACCAGCGAAGCAGCTGATTTGCTTATAAACTCCCTGCGGAGCATGGATCTGGTGTAGCTCATGGTATTTGTAAGTTTGGAAAACACTTTCCGAAAAGCGGAAGCTATGAAATTTCAAATGCTTCGCACAGAAAAATTTTAATATTTTTGATTTTAAGACTCGAATCAAAAGGTAAGCCCGTATAGCGTAACAAATGTTTGAAAAACTTCTACAATCAATTGGGAGCTTTATACCTTAGTAGGTAAGTTGAAGGTACAAAAAGGACAGATTGCCATGAATAGCAGACGTTTGAAATATTTAACCAAAGCGGGTTTTTTACATACATCGCGGGCTGTGTTGAAACACATGAAGCCGGCCAGGCAGAAGATAGGCGCTGCTCCGGGAACATTGATCTACACCGGTCACCAAAATAATCCGACGGAAATCGAGTTGATTCAATTTGACAACAAGGACGCGGAATTTAAGAAGATTCACAGTGTCCAGGACATCGCAAAGCACCTAAAGGAGGACGTGGTTAATTGGGTACGTGTAACGGGCTTTGATGACGTCGCAACTATCGAGGCTGTTGGCAACCTCTTCGGCATTGATCCGATGATTCTGGAAGACGTAGTTCAGACGGAAACCATTCCCAAATTTGAGATGCATGCCGATTTTAGTTTTATCGTCATGAAACAGATTTCTATCAATAACGAAGACAATAAGATCGACTTGTCTCATTTCAGCCTGATACTCACCCAGAAAACGCTCATCACTTTTGCTGAAACTCCACTGGAGATTCTTAATACGCTGGACGAGCGGATAAAAAATAGTCAGAGTCATGTGAGGCGCATGCCGGTAGGTTTTCTCTGCTACCGCGTATTGGATACCATCGTGGATTATTACTCGATGGTGCTGGAGTGGTTTACCAATACAATTGCCGAGCTGGAAGAACAGATGGTGGAGAATCCCTCCAAGAGGCATATTCACTCGATCCTCCTTCTCAAAAAGCAATGGCTGGTATTGCGCAAAGCACTCGTACCACTGAGGGAGGAACTAAGAAGCGCGCAGAATACTGATAGTGAATTCATTCAAACGATGGGTGAGAAGTACATGGCCGACATTCAGGATCACCTGGACGGATTATCGCAAACGCTGGAAATTATCCATGCTTCGCTGGACAACCTTATGGAGCTCAACCACTCCACGATCAGCACCAAAATGAACGAGGTGATGCAGGTGCTCACCGTGGTTACCACGATTTTTATACCGGTGACATTCATCGCCGGGATTTATGGAATGAACTTCGAAAATATGCCGGAAACCCGTTGGCCAAATGGATATTATTATGCCCTAGGTTTTATGCTCCTCATAGGCCTGAGCATGGTAGCATTCATGAAGAAAAGGAAGTGGTTTTAGTGATATTTTGTCAGATCAGCGATTGCGGATTGGAATTGGTTTCATTGATTTTTTTGTCATGGAATAAGGCAATTGATAAACACGCTTCCCTTTGGAATCAGTAAAATAAAGCGAGGACTTGGAAAACTGCATTGGATCGCCATCGGCCCAAAAGTAAAAGAATGGATCATTGGCATTTACCGGCATTCTGACGTATGAATTGTTGCGGAGGCTATTTTTAGTAACTGTCTTCTCTCTCGCCCACGATTCGCCATTATCATTACTTTTCCATATCACTATTTCCCCGCCGGTTTGGTATGGCTGGGGTCCAATATCAGTTGGAGCGGTCACCTGCCAGGTATTTCCATTGATGTACAAACTGCCCATATCATAGTTATGGTCTGACTCGCAAATTATCCTGGATATCCATGCCGTTCCTTTGTACCGTGTGATCACCCACTGTCTTGGACCATTAACAGGACCCGGTTCGTGACCCTGACTGGTGACATAGAGGCAGACGGGGTCACCGTCGGAATCGAAGCCAATGTCCTTGACATAGACGTTTTTGCCATCCGCGGCATAATCAATCACCCTGCCGCCACAATCCACTTGCGTCAGCGGAATGGAGAGAGGCTGCCCATCGACTGTTGTCCAGTTGCGGCCAAAGTCCATAGTCTGGAGATAATACAGATCCGTACGCTTGTCGACATTGCCATCGGGGTGGCGGTTGAAAAACGTGGCGATTTTTTGTCCGTATTTTCCAGAAACCTGGTAATGGCCACTTTTAGTAGCGCCTGGCTCCACGATTCCGGCAAGTTTTGTATCATCAGTCCAGGTGATTCCGTCCTTGCTGGTTTCAAAGTACAATTCGCGGATGCCGGTGTATTTGGTAAAAAAGTGAAAAAAACCCAGTGAATCATCCCAAATTGGCTGGGGGTAGGTCATTTCTTCTTCCGTAATCCTGCTGAAGGAGTCGATGTTCCATGGCGTATCGCTGCGGTATTTGTAGCCGGGCCGGGACTTTCCTCTGCCGCTGACAAAAACCCACAAATATCCCTGAGAGTCGATGGACAGGCTCGGATTATCGTGTGGATCGTCAACACCTTGTTTGTCATAGACGACGGTCGGCATGGAGATTTTATTCTTTTTGTGGTCGTAATACCCGATCATGCAGAGCAAGTGTTTTGTATTTTCTCCACTCGTACCGCCATATACAAAAAAGGTTTTTTTCACTTCGGGAGCGCAAATAGCCAGAGGCCGGTGCTTCGCGGTGTATGTCCCCAATCCGCCGCTGTATTTGTCACCGTATTCAGAAAACTGGCCTAGCGTAAACCATATTCCCCGATAGCCGTCGATTTTTGTGTTGTCGAGGGATGTCTGGGCTGGCAGAGAATGGTTTATAATAACTATTATGAATAAAAGGCGAAGTTTTCTCATAGCCGCAATTCAGATTTTTTCGGGCAATAATCCGTTTAAGAGCTAAAGATAGATCAGATTTTTGATACAATAAAAGTGAAATACATTCAACATTTCTGCCTAAACACTGTCTTGTAGTCAGGCTGTTCGCCAGGTCATCCGAAGGTGTAGTACTGTCTTTTTGAAGTTTGAGATACCATTCAATTCAAATCCAGGAAGCCTAAAATCCTTTCCTTTTCAGCATTAAACGTATATTCTGAAAATGATTTTATGGCATCGAGTTGTTCTTGTTTCGTCACGTCGATCGCCAGTTTTTCATTTTTCAATACGGCTGGCGCTTCGGCAGATTTGTAATAGGGATTGATCCGAAGATATCGTTTGTCATCCAGCATCTCGTCGAGCAGGTATTGGGTATAAACCATACCGGTATCGATGACAAGGTTCACGAGGTGTCCCATCCATTTTGTCAGGCCCCAGCTACCATTGCCAATTTTTTCGCGTGTAACAAAAGACCGGCCATCCGAACCGCAACCGAGCGATAGCAGTCGAATGTCGCTGATGTCGGCGCCTAGGCCCAATTTGCCACCGGGCAACAGACTGGAGTCTGCGGGTCCTGTTTTATCGGAAAGGCTAAATGAAAACCCAATAAGCGCCGGGTCATTGGCGTAGTTGCCGCCTTCGCCAAAATGCTGGTAAATAGGCAGATTCACGGCAGCGGCCGACGATCGCATGGCAATGTCGACGAGGTTTTCCGGATGATGTGCCCGCAATATGGAATTATAGATTACTACTTTGAAAGCAGGAGTTTCCTCTTGCCCAAGCTCAGGGCTGAGATCGAGGCTGGCGATAAGAAAAACCGTGTTATTGCCATGCTCATTATATACATCTGTCATGGTAGCGTTAGCGCCAAATTTCTCGATCAATAGGCTTTTCAGGTTTTTGTTCGGGTATTTCGAGGAAAAAAGATTCACCGGATTCCATATCCGCCTGAATGCATTGCTTGGCAGAATATACGAGGCACGGTTTAGATAGATGTCAATGATTTCGCTGGTGGATACACCTGCAGCCAGGGCCGCGGCGATGATGCCGCCTGTAGCGGCGCCAACAATGACGTCAAACATGTCAGTAACGGACTTACCGGTTTCCAGTTCGAGGCAGTTGAGCATGGTGGCAGGCATGAGGCCGCGTGTACCGCCGCCATCGATCGAGAGTATTTTTATCGTTTTTCCCATGGCTATGATAGTCCCATTTTAATAATAAAATCATTCAGAAAAGTTCCTTTTGGATCGAGTTCATTGCGAATATCGGCCCATGTTTGCCATCGGGGATATTTTTGCCTGATGAATTCTATATTCTCATAGAGCTTATTATTCATTTTTCCCCAGTGAGGTACACCGCCAAGTTTGATCATCATATCCTGATAACGCTCCAAAAGTTCATAATCGCCAATGGTTGTATGAAGCAATGGTATGTCGATATAAACCGTCTTTTTTCCATAGGCTGAAGACAATAGCGCTTTGGATGCATCAACGAACCGAACAGGGACATGCGAAGACTGGTAAAGTTTTCCGATCTCAGCATTCTGCTTAGCAGCCTTAAAAACATTTTCCAGTACATTCACGATGATGTCCGCTTTGGCCTCGAAGGCAAACTCAGCGCTGAGGCCATGCCTGATCACGGCCAGCCCGCTCTGATAAAGCACCTGGTGACTCTTACCAAAAAAGGCGATGTCCTTCGTAGAGCGAATGGCCTGGTCTATGGTGTTAGGGGTATTTTGCGGGCGGAGGTTCATCCTGCGTATTGTACTTTCGATGAGGTATTCAATATTCCCCAGTGAGGAAGAAAGGATATTTCTTTTTGTGGCTCCCCAACCCTTAGGTTTTTCGTGCTCTCCCACAATGTGTTGTTGCACCACGGCGCAGGAATGGTCGCCTTTCACTTCATAAGGATTGGCACGAAAAGCAACGAAATCAGTATTTTCAACGAAACGCATGAATTCTCCGTTCACTAATTTTTTTCGGAGTTCAGACCATTTGAGTATTTCACGTTTTTCGCGCATCCAGAAAGTGGGTTTCACCTCCATGGTTACCTCGTACACGACACCCATTCCGCCAATACTGAGCACCGCGCTTTGAAAGACATCGTCATTTTTAATTAGACGTAAGGCTGACTTATTACCGTGTTTTAGAGGATCTGTCATTCCGTTGGCAGGCTCCACCTGGATCAGTTCACCGCCGGTACCTACCATCTTTATCGATTGAACAATGTCCGGGAAGGCAGGTTTGTTTATACCCGTGCCATGTGTGCCGGTTAGCAGTGCGCCAGAAACGGTCTGAAAATCCACCGCGCCCATATTGGGCAACGCAAGGCCCAGTTCGTCAAGCTTAATGTTCAGTTCTTTGAGGATGACTCCGGCAGAGATGTTTACAAGATGCCTGTTTTTCCATGGCTCGAGCAGACAGTCATTTGGTGTGCCAGATACCTTGTCCAGTTTTTTCATGGAAATAAGGTAATCTTTACTTACAGCAACTTCCGAATACGAATGACCGGAGCCGACAGCCCGAACCCGTAATCCACGCTTTTCAGCATCTTTAATTATATCAGCGATTTCTTTTTCATTTTCAGGGAAGAAAAATTGAAGTGGCGTCACCTCTACATTACCTGTAGCATTGCGCCAGGTGTATCGTGATCTGGATTCAACATTAAGATTTAGTTCCATGGTGGTTAGTAGTTTTGGTTTCAGACAGTTTTCATTTCCGGGTGTCGGCGAATGGAGAACCATTCATTGATCAGCGAAAATGCCAGGTGTATAATTAGTACAGAAAGAAGACTGCCGGTTTGTATGGCAATATATGCGGCCATCAGGCCATAAATCACCGAAAACAACGCATAGCGATTTGTTTTGTAATAATTCGTCAGTGCATAGAGTCCGGCACTCAAAATGATCGACGCGAGGTCGCTATACCCGGCGTAAAGCAGCGAACCAAGAACCAGGCCTCTGAACATGTATTCAATGGAAAACACCTGCAAGGCTTTTGTCAGGGCGCTTAATGAGAGAATCCCAGGCGACCAGCGTGTGATTCGTATTTCCGGAAATTCAGTAAGGTTAAAGTCGCGACCGGCATAAAGCAGATTATAGGCAAACGCCACGACCAGGGAGCCCATCACCCAATACAATGCGGATGGCGTCCAGGCGAAACTTATACCCAGCGCTTCGGGCGATATCGGTCCCGCCCACTGCCAGCGAAAGATGGCCAGAAATGGCAGTATAGTGTACAGTATGAAAAGCATTATTCGCCTCCGGTAAAAGCGATTGACATACGGTGTGCAGATGTCGAACTGGATTTGAAAAGATTTCTGGTGTCTTAATGTCGCGGATAACGCATACCATGACAGAAATCCAAACATGGCAAAGCCGGTAGTTAATAATAGTAGTGTGGTATTCATGGCAATCAGGTTTGATCTAAATATAAAAATTATTCCTATCATCCAACGTATTTAACACGAAAAGTAATTCCTGACCCGGTTTTAGAATCATTCGGTAAAATCCTCCTGTTTATTAACTTGCAATGGATATCGTGCGAAATTTCAAATGCGGAACGGTTATTCGTTCGTTAAAAAACTTTAATTCCATCAGCCTTTTAAGAGTGGCTGAAAAAGTTCCTAAGTTGGAATTATCAGATGACAAAAAGGAGCAATTTACTACAATTAAAGGTAGTAGATGCATATTTTCCAGCCGATGAATGTGTTAGGTTACGCCCTGTCTGATGCTGAAGAAGGGTACGGTCGAGGGGGGAGAGGGAATAAGAAAGGTGAAGGTCCTAGGAAGGTGACTGTCGAGGGGGGGGGAGGAGATACGATAAATTTAGCTTTGAGTCAGAAAACAAAAGAAAAAAGCAGAAGACGGAAAATGGAGAGAAAAATGTGCGCATGAGAAGATTCGAACTTCCACACCCTAACGGGCACTACCCCCTCAAAGTAGCGTGTCTACCAGTTTCACCACATGCGCATTGTATGCTTTAAGGGGCAGCAAATTTAATACTCTTTTTTCCTTTTACAAGTTTCACACAAGTCAGAAGTTAAAAATTATCCAAAGACCGGAATGCCAATAAAATTGTGGCCGCCAGTCCATTTAATTGAACCTATTAACACCAATATCTTACACCCTTATGGTTTTTTGCGGTCTGCAACGCAATGCAACAGCAGCAATTTCCCATCTTCGATGCTCCATATTTTATGGTAATTCATTAAATTCGATTGAACCCAAAACACTTTTGACGATGATCAGATTTGTTATACTTTTTATAGTTCTTTGTCCATGTGTCGTTTTCATTGCTCCCGCCCAGGAAGTTGATCTGGAGAAAGGCCTGGTTTCCTATTACCCATTTGATGAAAATGCGAACGATGCGGTTGGAGTTAATCATGGTAAAGTCTTTGGCTCTACGCACCAGGATGGGCATTGCGGAGATATGGCATACACTTTCAATGGTTATGAAAACTATATCGATTGTGGCAATGACAGGTCAATGAATGGTAATTGGGGCGGCCTCACACTGGCAGTATGGGTAAGGCCCGGGGATATAATAGAGCAACAATTAGCTACCATCATGGCCAAATGGGCGTTTGATCCGGACAAGGACCATTTCGGTATTTGGCTCAACAGCAGCTATAGGGTTATATTCGCTGTCAGCGCTCCGGGCGCCATGGAAAACGGTATATTTAGTGCATCCTCATTGTCCTATGATAATTGGCAACACATCGTTTGCACATGGGAAGTGAATGGAGATATGCGGATTTATATAGATGGAAAATTCGATAAATCCGGCAAGCAGACCGGTAGGTACATCAATACTAGATCTCCTGTATCGCTTAAATTCGGCCGCCAGCAAACCGGACGAAGTCGTGCCTACAAAGGTTGGATCGATGATGTACGGATTTATAAAAGAGCCCTCAACGACAAGGAAATCAGAATTCTCTATGAAAAAGGCAAGGCAGTTTGTGAAAAGGTGTACGTCCGCGGCCGCGTCCTGAATAAAAATACCGGTGAACCGGTACAAGGCACTGTCATATTTGAAAACATGGAGGATGGTGGTGTATATGGAAAAGTACCAACCTCCGGTGATGATGCAAACTATGAAATGATCGTCCCTATGGACATGAAATTTGGTTTCTATGCTGATGCAGAAAACTACCTGGCAGAAAATGAAAATATCAGCACCGCCAACAGGTCGGTGAATGAAGTCATCGAGCGCGACTTGTACGTGGTTCCGCTTGAAGTTGGGCAGTCCATCCGGCTAAACAACATCTTTTTTGATTTTGCCAAATACTCCCTGCGCGATGAATCTTCGTATGAGCTTGACCGGATTTTACCGTATTTCAAAAAATTCCCGAATATGAAAATTGAATTGTCAGGGCATACCGACGCAGTTGGTTCGGATGAAGCAAATCAAAAACTATCCAACGATAGGGCAAACTCCGTCCGCGATTATCTCATCCGAAAAGGTATTGATCCTGAAAAAATTGTGGCCGTTGGATACGGTGAAAGCGTCCCCGTAGCGACGAATGACACAGATGAAGGAAGGCAACTTAACCGGAGGGTGGAATTTAAAGTACTGGAAAAATAGCAGCCTGACTATCTGAGGTTCGCACGTTGACTTGGTTGGAAAAATGACCATTTTCCCATGAAGCGACTTTGCAATGTACTGTTGATTTTGATCAGCATCATTTCTTTGGCTAAAGCCCAGGATGCTAAAACCCAGAAGAAGAAGGTCAATTATGATAAAGTTCTGGCGGTAATTGAATCCGGAAAGTTTGAGTTTGTCGCCTTAAAAGCAAATCCACAGGGCGGCAGGCAAATTGATCTGACCACAAATCCGAACTTCCTGCGCGTCAGGGGAAATGCCGGCGAAGCAGATATGCCGTACTTTGGCCGATCGTTCAGCGGTGGTTATGGCACGGGTGGCGGAATTGAATTCAGTGGCGAATTTATGGAGTATAGTGTCGAAAAGAATGACGCTAAGTTCAGGGTAGTGATCATATTTAGTATAAGAGGCGGAGAATGATACCTACAAAGGAACACTCACAATCACCGGACTGGAAAACACATCACTTTACATTTCGAGCAATACCAAACAGGTGATCAGCTATTTCGGCAATATCAGGCAATTGTAATAATCATAGCGTTAAGATTTTCTCCCAAATCATATTCTTCATCCGACAAAAAAAGCTTTATCTGGCTTTTTATTGCTTATTATTCCAATCTCCGGATGATAAAGCTTCCATGGTACTTTATCGAAATTTTCCAGCTTCCAACTTAAAACATTAATTTTGTCCCTCATTCAAAAGTAAATGCTGAGAAACGATATTGAATTAATGGCTCCCGCAGGTGATTTTGAATCGCTTCAGGCGGCTATTCAGGGAGGAGCCAATGCGGTTTATTTTGGCGTCGGCAAGTTGAATATGCGCTCAGGTTCGGCAAAGAATTTCCGTGTATCTGACTTGGTGGAAATTAACTCGATTTGTCGTGAGGCTGGAATTTCGTCCTATCTGACATTGAACATCGTGGTGTATGACCATGAACTTGGCGAAATTGAGCAACTGATCATAGCAGCGAAATCCGCCGGCATCAATGCTGTCATTGCCGCCGATCATGCCGTCATGAACCTGGCGCGAAAACATAATATGCCACTCCATTTATCGACCCAGGCCAATATCAGTAATATAGAAAGCGTGAAATTTTTCGCGCAATTCGCCGATGTCCTTGTCCTTGCACGCGAACTGAGTCTTGAACAGGTACAGCATATCTGCGAATCCATTCGTCAGCAGAGCATCACAGGACCATCCGGCGACCTGGTGCAAATCGAGATTTTTGTCCATGGAGCTTTGTGCATGGCGGTTTCGGGCAAGTGCTATCTCAGTCTTCACCAAACCAATACATCCGCTAATCGCGGCGCTTGCAGACAGATTTGTCGGCGCGGTTATGAAGTTACAGACCTCGACACCGGTAATCAGCTTCAAATCGATCATGAGTATATCATGTCGCCGAAGGACCTCAACACCCTGCCTTTTCTCAATAAAGTCGTTGAGGCCGGGGTAAAAGTATTGAAAATTGAAGGTCGTGGCCGCTCACCGGAATATGTTAAAATCGTCACGGAAGCATATCATAAAGCCCTCCTCGCAATTGAAGAAGGGACATTCAATGAGGATTTTATCCACAAGGCAGAAGAGCGTTTGGCGTCGGTTTTCAACCGTGGGTTCTGGGATGGCTATTACCTTGGCCGTAAGCTTGGTGAATGGAGCGATCAATATGGCTCATCAGCCACAAGGCGCAAAGTTTACATTGGAAAAGGCATGAATTATTTCAGTAATCTCGGCGTCGCGGAGTTCCTCATCGAAAGCCATTCGCTCCGGGTAGGTGATGAAATCATCATCACGGGACCAACCACGGGCGTTATCGAAACCAGGGTAACGGAAATCCGGGTTGACCTGCAAAAAGTGAACTCCACCGCGCAGGGAGAAGTATGTTCCATACCGGTGGAGTCAAAAGTGCGAAGGGCAGATAAACTTTATAAGGTGGTAAGCGCCTCAGAGGTCATCACCCAATAACTATTTCACCAAAACCTCAATAAGATCGTCAATGGGTTTATTGCCATCTTGTCGGTCAACGATACCGAATCCACCTTTATAATCCCAGTTCGTCCATCCCACCTCATGGGTTTCCAGAATCGACCTCATGTCTCTGTACCATTGTAATAAATCTTCTCTGGGTACCGTAGGCAGGCATCCAAACTCACCGCAGTAAAGTTGGAGATTTAGACTTTCTGCTTTCTGGAAAGGCAGTACCATCATAGCTTCCAGGCTGTCCCTGTTGAAAACACCGTTTCCCCGCTGTATTCGCAGGCGCAATGAGTCATCCGCAATGGCAGCGATATCAGCATCCTCAACTAACAATCCGGGGTAATTTACCGGACCTGAATATCCGGCAATGTCAGTCCAGCTCGCCGTGTGATGTGTGAGAAGAAATGGATTATAAAAATGAAAGCTGAGAATGATGTATGGGTCATTTGCAGGGACTTCCAACTCATTGAACGTAGATGCCGATTGCCACATATTCGAACCGATGACGATAAATCTCTGGGGTTCATTTTCCCGAACCACTTTCGATGCATTGGCCACTAACTTATTCCATTCCTGCGGATCATCCGCGACCGGCTCGTTCATCAGTTCATAGGCGACAAAGTCGGTCGGATACTTGATTAACTCAGCGGAAAGATCGCGCCAGCACTGATAAAACTGCTCCTGCGCATTGGGGTCTGTCCAAAGCGGCTTTTCTTTTTCATTGAAGTGGTGCGAACGCAGGATGTGCAGGTCCACGATGACTTTCAGATTATTCTCTATCGCCCAGCCTATGGCATTATGGAGCAATGTGAAAGCTTCAGCCTCCTTAACTCCCTGTTCATCCCACATTTGCTCCTCATCGATCGGGATGCGGATGTGATCATACCCGATGCTGGCGATAAAGTCCACATCGCTTTTGGTGAAGTAATCCGCGCGCTCGGGTCCGCGGACTTTGCTTTGCGATAGCCAGTGGCTAATATTCACGCCGCGCTTGAGGGCAAATCGCACTGGTGTTTTGTCGCTTTCAACGACGGCTTCTTTCTTCTGAGAGTTGCAGCCAAATAATACTCCAGTGACCAGGATGGCCACAATTATTGTGAGATTTTTTCCTGACTTCATATGCTTACAATTTGGGTTTAACAAGGGTTATCAAAATTTCTAATGAATGAAAAAGTGCAAAATGTCCATGAGGGCCAATTGCCACAAGAGATTCTAAGTTACGAAATCCATTGGAAAAATGCCGGTTAATTTAATGGATGAAGAAAAGGAAGGCCATGGTAAATGCATATTTTAAAATAATACTTGTTGGTTTGGTTTTAAAACCCAAAACCAATTGCATCAATAAGAAGTCTTTTCATTAACAGTTTCCAGCACAGCGGCCTGTCTGGATTATTGCAGATACAACCATCCCTTACCATGGTTTAACCATTAAATCTACTTCTATCCTGCAAGAAATAATTTCCATATCCAGTCAACCAGGGTATGAACCAATATTGCAGCAATCAACTTATTACCACTTTTGCGATAAGCCCAGCCATACCCCATCCCGGCAATTGATGCCAAAGAAACGTAAGTAATTTGCATTGATAAAGAACTGACATTATTCCAGTGCATCATTCCAAAAGCCAGTGACGAAATGGCCAGGGGAATCCACTTTTTGGAAAACACTTTTTCCAGTCCGCGGAGTAGAATGCCCCTAAAAAACAGTTCTTCAGGCAAAGCGACTGTTAAAAACAGACCTACAAAATGAAGTGTGAGTTTTGGAATGTCATACGATTGAGGGATAACAAATGTGAGAAACCCTGTTAACAAACCTGGTGGAATTACCAGTGCCATTATAAAAACCAGGGCAAGAAGAGTTACACCGATATCCTTGAATCCGGTAATCAGATTAAATCCAATATCAGCTCGGCGGTATCCACACCAACCGACAACTGCAATTAAAGAAATTGCCACAGACCACCAGGTGTAATCGAGTGACGGATGCAATTCCTGTGACCAGCGAAGGTCAAAGGGAATCCAAAGCAGGAGCCAAAGGGCAATATCAATCCAGCTTAATTCAAACGATTCGCTGCTAAGCTTCTTTAGTGAACCAAACACAGCAAATACAATACACGCAAAAATAGAAGTCGTATATGGATTGAAGGAATTGGTGAATAACCCCGGCAGAGCGAATAACAGCGTTATTCCTCCCGCAACCCAGAAAATTGAATTTTTATCAGTTTTCAGCCAATCGTTAAATTGCCGAAACGCCGTTTGGGAACCTAAAGCGATCAGAAGCCCCATTAAAGGTGACAGACTTAAAACATTGGCAATTATGGTAACGACGCTATTTTTCGAATCGAAGATTGAAACCACATAAATTAAAACACTTCCGAACAAAGTCCAGATAATCCAGACTATCAAAAATCTATGCTTCATATAAAATACTTAATCCGGCAACATGTTTCGAGCGCCCACTTTACCGGGGCCTAACCGGACCAACCCCCCCCCCCCCCCCCACACCCCCCCCCCCCCCCCCCCCATCTTCAGCCAGGTATCCTCCACATCCATCGCTGAATGTGGGGTTTTCTAAAACCAAACCTGACCAATCTACAAAGGGGCGATTTCAATGACAAATTCCACCCAAATATACTTGCCGGAACTTCCGAAAAATAATCCTCTGTCACATCGATGAAGAATCTCATGAGGCTCGTCTACTTTTAAAAATAACCCACAAACTTTTTAATAAACTGTGAAGTGTCTGTAAATTCGCCGTTTCATTGACCCTGAAGCCTGTGTTATTGCCTTGCAGGGTATAAACAACAAAGATTTTAATGATCATAAAACCAGCCGAAAGGCTCAGCACGACCAAAGAATACTACTTTTCTGTAAAACTGCAGGAAGTTCGTGCGCTCATGGCCAAAGGCCGAAAAATCATCAATGTGGCCATCGGAAATCCGGATATGGCTCCGTCGCAGGCGACAATTGATGCACTAACTAGTAATGTTGGTAATCCGGACAGCCATGGCTATCAGCCCTATCGTGGTATTCCTGAATTTCGCGGGGCCATCGGAAAATTTATGGCAGACGTCTATGGAGTTTCTCTGAATATCAATGATGAAATATTGCCATTGATTGGCTCCAAGGAAGGCATCACGCATGTATCCCTTGCCTTCCTGAATCCGGGTGATAAAGCCCTGGTTCCTGAACTGGGCTACCCGGCCTATAGCGCCGTTACAGACATGGTGGGCGGCATGAGTATTCCATACCCGATGATGGAGCAGGCAAACTGGCGTCCGGATATAAAGGCGATCGAAAATATGAACCTGGCCGGCGTGAAGTTGATGTGGATTAATTATCCCAATATGCCCACAGGAGCGCCTGCCAGCAGGGAAGCATTTCAGGAGATCATTGATTTTGCAAAGAAGCGCCAAATTCTCATTGTCCACGACAACCCATACAGCCTGGTGTTGAATGAAACGCCACCTTTGTCAATCTTGTCATTGGCCGGCGCCATGGATGTTGCGTTGGAGATGAACAGTATGAGCAAATCGCACAACATGGCCGGTTGGCGTATTGGCTGGATCGCCGGTAGCAAAGCCTACATCGATACGATTTTACAAATAAAAAGTAATGTAGATTCAGGAATGTTCAAACCCATGCAATTGGCGGCTGTGGAAGCATTCGCAAATTCATCGGAATGGCATACCGCACGCAACGATGAATACCGCCGTCGCCGGACACTCGTCTGGAAAATCCTCGATAAATTATCCTGTTCCTACGATCGGTCTCAAACCGGTATGTTTATATGGGCTCATGTCCCGGATGCCATTGGAAGTGCAGAGAAATTGTCGGATTATTTGCTTTACGAGCTGGATATATTCGTTACCCCGGGCTTTGTTTTCGGGGCTAAGGGAGCAAAGTACATCCGAATCTCGCTCAGCGTGAAATATGAAATGTTGGAAGAAGTGCTGCAGCGTTTAGAGAATTTTGATTTAGGAAAAATATGAAAATATCCATCGTTGGTATTGGTTTGCTGGGAGGCTCCTTTGCCCTGGGTTTGCGCTCCATCATGGAAGGAAATGAATATTTCGGTGTTGATATAAATGAAGACCACGGTCGTATAGCCAAAGAACTGGGCATCGTGGATGAAGTAGTTACGTTCAAGCAGGCCCTTGCCACATCAGACCTTGTGTTGCTGGCCACGCCGGTAAATGTGATTTCCCGCCAGTTAAAAGAAGCCCTGGATAGTATACCGGAGCATGCCATTCTGATTGACTTTGGCTCCACAAAGGGAAATTTCAGCAAAGTAGCTGATGACCATCCGAAGCGCCATCAATATGTGTCTTGCCACCCGATTGCCGGTACGGAAAATTCCGGTCCTGAAGCAGCGTTTAATACGCTCCTCAAACACAAGCAAATGATTATTTGCGACCCATCGAAAAGTGACCCGGAAATTCTCGAAACGGTGCTGGGCATTTTCCGGAAGCTGGAGATGCATATCAGTTTTATGAATAGCACAGAGCACGATCACCATATTGCCTACGTGTCGCACCTCAGCCATATAAGCTCCTTTGCGCTGGGGCTGACTGTCCTGGAGAAGGAGAAGAACGAAAAGAGTATTTTTGCCATGGCAGGTTCCGGTTTTTCATCTACAGTGCGTCTGGCAAAGAGCTCTCCTGCCATGTGGGCGCCGATTTTCTCCCAGAATGCCACCAATATTTCAGAAGCGCTGGGGGCATATATTGAGAAGTTGGTTGAGTTTAAATCGGTAATCGACCAGGGCGAAGAATCGAAAAGTTATGAGTTAATGTTGAAGGCCAATGACATCCGGAGGGTTTTGATGGGAATCGAAAAACCGTAAATTGTATCGATTTTTCACCCGTTTATGAAAAAAACCTGGCTATTCACACTATTATTTTTCCTGATCGTCTTTGCACTTTGGTACACGGTCGTTCAATATGGACAAAAATTCATTGTGCCCCATAAAGAGCCTGACAAGGTGATCAGGCCGATCGAACCTGACAAAGAACATCCAAATTACTGGTCTTTCAACGGCAAACTGACAATGCTCCTTGGGGGCTCAATTGAGGATAACCTTTTCCAGATTCCTAACCTTGAAGAGCATCTGGATTTGTTGAAAAACGCAGGTGGCAATTACGTGCGCAATACGATGTCGGCCCGGGATTCTCTGAATGTCTGGCCTTACGGGCAAAATGCTGATGGTCTCTATGATTTGAATCAGTGGAATGAAGAATACTGGCGCCGTTTTGAAAACTTTCTGGAGCTTTGCGCCGCTAAGGAAATTGTGGTGCAGATCGAGTTATGGGCTACGTTTGATTTTTATAGAGAGCCATGGAACAGGAACCCTTTTAATCCCAAGAACAATATCAATTATACGCCAGAGCGCGTTCATCTGGCAGTCGATATCCCTACGCATCCGACCTGGACGCAAAACGATTTTTTCAGGTCTGTGCCAAGCCAGCAGAGCAATCTGTTGCTACTGGGTTATCAGCAGAAATTCATCGATAAAATTCTGTCCTATACACTGAAGCATGGCAATGTGTTGTATTGCATGGACAACGAGACTTCCGTGACCGCAGAATGGGGAAAGTTCTGGTCGCTCTACATCAAGAAAGTAGCAGCATGAGAATGGCAAGAAAATCTATACAACAGAAATGTGGGATCCCTGGGATCTCAATCATATTGTACATCGCGAAACACTCGACCATCCGGAGATATATGATTTCGCCGATATTTCTCAAAACAATCACAACAGCCGCGACGAACACTGGGAAAATGCATTGAAAATCCAGGAGCGCTTACAAGCAGACAGCGCTCTTCGGCCGCTAAACAACGTGAAGGTTTATGGTAACGATGGCGGGCCGCACCAGACCAACAGATAATGGCATTGAATCTTTCGTCAAAAATGTGCTTGTGGGTGCGGCGAGTTCGCGATTTCACAGGCCACCCACCGGCCAGGGGTTGAATGAAATCGCACAAAACACCATACGAAGTATGCGGTCATACGTTCAGACAAGTGATTTTTTCCGTGGACTTCCGGCAAATCATCTGTTGACCGAAAGGGAAGCCGGAGAGGCTTATTGCCGGTCGATCGAAGGAGAGGAGTACGCGATTTATTTTCCCGCTGGAGGTGAGGTCACGCTGGGTTTGGATGGAGAAAAGCATAAATTTTCCATTACCTGGCTGGATATACTTCAATCGCAATGGGGCGAGGAAAGCGAGTTGGATGTCGTCGATGGGCGGGTTCGCATAGCGGCGCCGACAGGCAAACATAGTTTAGCATTTATTAAAACGAAATAAAACATGTTTACAAAAAACGACTTAGAGCAAATCAGGGACCGAGGTTCCGAACTCCGGACTGTAGAACGACAGATTGAAAATTTTAAAAAAGGGTTCCCATTCATCAAGCTGGAAAAAGCAGCAACTCCGGCTGATGGTATCGTGGTTATGAAGCCCGAAGAGATACACCGGCATGTTGCATTTTATGAAAAGCAATCGGCCACGAAAAGCATCGTTAAGTTCGTCCCCGCGTCTGGGGCTGCGAGCCGCATGTTCAAATTACTCTTTGAATTTTTGGAAATAGCAGCTGATAAGCAGGCGATTGAAAAAGCAATGAACAAGGCATCGGATTTGCAATCGATTCAGGCTTTTTTCAAAAGGATCCAGGACTTCGCCTTTTTCGCGACGCTCGACAAGCAATTATCAGCATCTGACAAATCCATGAATAGTTGCCTCGAATCCCATGACTATGCCTCCATTCTCAAGGCTCTGCTCGACAATGAGGCTATGGGTTATGGCAATGCACCAAAAGGTTTATTGGAATTTCATAAATATCCAAAAGGCACCCGAACACCGGTGATGGAGCATCTGGCCGAAGGTGCGCTTTATGCCCAGTCAGCCGGAGGAAAAGTGAATATTCACCTGACCGTTTCGCCGGAGCACAGACGAAAATTTGAGGAGCATGTTGCGAATATTGTAAAGGAATTTGAAAAGCAGTATGGCGTCAGCTATGCCATTTCATTTTCTGAGCAAAAAGCGCACACAGATACCATCGCCGTCGGTATGGATAATGAGCCATTCCGCAATGCTGACGGTACGCTGCTGTTCCGGCCGGCAGGTCACGGTGCGCTCATCGAAAACCTGAACGACATCCAGGCCGATATCATATTTATCAAAAATATTGACAACGTAGTTCCTGACAGCCTGAAGCAAGATACGATTACGTATAAAAAAGCATTGGCCGGCATCATGCTGGAAATCCAGCATAAATTGTTTCAATATCTCAGTATGCTCGATAAAGGGGCTGATGCAGACCAACTGAAAGAAATGCTGGAATTTGCATCCGTGCAATTGGGCATTGATAATATCCCCAAATTCCAGTCTGCCAGTGCAACGGCAGACTTTCTAAGGCTTAAGTTTGATAGGCCGCTGAGGGTTTGCGGTATGGTGAAAAATGAAGGAGAACCGGGCGGCGGGCCCTTTTATGCAGGCAACGAGGATGGTACAAATTCCCTGCAGATCGTAGAGTCTTCACAGGTGGATCCGCAAGATACTGCCCAGGTCGCAATTGCCAACGGCGCCACCCACTTCAATCCCGTGGACCTGGTTTGTGCCGTGAAGAATTACAAAGGACAGAAAATTGATTTGACGCACTATGTGGATTATTCCACCGGTTTTATTTCTAAGAAATCCAAGGACGGAAAAGAGCTGAAAGCCCAGGAATTGCCCGGTTTGTGGAACGGCTCCATGTCGGACTGGAATACAATTTTCGTTGAAGTGCCAATAGCGACGTTTAATCCTGTGAAAACCGTGAATGATCTTCTGAGGCCTCAACATCAATAATTTTGTGTAGATTGTAATTAGAAAGGAGACCGCGGTTTCCTTTTACATCGTCCAATAACTGCAGCCATATGAAAAACATATTTTTATTTTTTCTGATAGCGGTATGCTGGTCAGGCAGTCTGGCCCAGCCTGTATCTTTTCCGCAACCCTCCATAAAAATGCCGACGCCCTGGTCAAACGAATTAGACCAGGACAATCCTCACGCCGAGTATCCGAGGCCAACCATGGAGAGAAAAGACTGGCTCAGCCTCAATGGACGCTGGTATTTTGCTACCTCAGGCAAGGACGCCGGGATTCCGGCGGATTTTAAAAAGATCATCATCGTGCCGTTCCCGGTGGAGTCAGCGCTTTCCGGGATCAGTCAGACCATTACACCTGAAAACAAGATATGGTATAAACGCACATTTTTTATACCTGAAGAGTGGTCGGGCAAACTGGTGCAACTGAATTTTGGCGCCAGCGATTGGGAAACAACCGTATTTATCAATGGTAAGGAGATTGGCAAGCACCGTGGCGGCTACGACCCTTTTTCATTTGATATTTCCCCATACCTCGACGAGCGAGGCGTCCAGGAAATCATCATATCTGTATGGGATCCCACCGATACATATCATCAACCCCGGGGAAAGCAAAAACTGGATCCCGCAGGAATATGGTACACACCCGTTTCCGGAATTTGGCAAACAGTATGGATCGAGCCAGTCAGTTTCACCTTCGTGGATCAGTTTAAAATAACTCCTGATATTGATAATTCCTCTGTAGCGATCCATGCGCTGGTCACCAATCCAATGCCTGGGGATTCACTTATGGCGAATATATCATTAAAAGGTCAGCCTATTAGTGACACCCCGTTCGCCATAGATCAGACGGTGAAGATACTGATCCCAAATCAAAACCTTTGGTCGCCAGATGCACCAAACCTGTATGATATCCGGTTGTCGGTATTGCGGAAAGGCCAAATAATTGACATGGTGTCATCTTATTTTGGAATGAGAAAAATTGCCGTTGCTGCAGATAGCAAAGGAATCAGACGGCTATTTCTGAATAATAAACCGCTGTTTCAATTTGGGTTGCTCGATCAGGGCTGGTGGCCAAATGGTCTTTACACAGCGCCAAATGATGAAGCACTGAAATCTGATATACTGCAAACCAAAGCCCTTGGCTACAACGTGATCCGAAAACACGTGAAAGTAGAACCCGAGCGATGGTATATGTACTGCGACAGGCTGGGAATGCTGGTGTGGCAGGATATGCCCAACAGTGATAAAAGTGCCGTTTGGAAAGGTCCCAGCGGTGTTGATGGCGAAGAAATTGATAGAGAATTTATTTCGGAAGCCCAGTACAAAATCGAATACGAAGCCATGGTCGATAACTTGTTCAACCACCCAAGTATAGTGAAGTGGATACCGTTTAATGAAGGCTGGGGACAGTTTAAAACGGTGGATATCTATAATTGGGCTGAATCTCTGGACACCACAAGACTCATTGGCGGGCCGAGCGGAGGAAACTATTTCCCGGTTGGTGATACGCGCGATTACCATCGATACCCGGGGCCGGAGATGCCTCCCGCTGATCCTGACCGTGCTCTGGTTTTGGGTGAGTTTGGCGGATTGGGTTATCCGGTTGAAGGACATTTATGGCAAAAAGACAAGAACTGGGGATATGTCAATATAAAAAATCAAAAAGACCTGATAGCGATGTACATCGGGCTGGTGGAGCAATTAAAGCCTATGATCGCCAAGGGACTTTGTGCCGCGATTTACACACAAACTACCGATGTGGAAGGAGAGATCAATGGCGTGATGACCTATGACCGGAAGGTAGTCAAGCTGAACAATAGAAAAGTGCTAAAAGCCCATCAGGAATTATTTCAGATCGCGAAAGAAGCGGCTCAATAAACCACGATTATCATTTTTTTGAAATAATGGCATTACTGCGAATTTCTTGCAGATAATATTTGTTGTAGTCGTATAGAGAATCACTCATTCTGGGCATTATTTTTAAATGCCTCGCCAGGCAATAAGTTGACTACTTGACTTATCATTATTATAAACCCTAAGCCCTTCACCGCCCGGCGAGGCGCAATGCCTCCTAAGAAATTATCAACGAGCAAACTCTGGAACCATGAACGGGTCAATATTCCAGATGACGGGCATTAGATACCAAATTGCCAGTACGACAATCGTTATCGAAACTATGTTGAGAATGAATCCAGCCCGCGCCATCTGACCAATTCGAACATAACCGGTGCTGAAAACAACGGCATTGGGGGGCGTGGCCACCGGCAGCATGAAAGCGCAGGATGCTGAAATTGTCACCGCCACCATCAACGGATATGGATGAAATCCCATGGCAATGGCAGTAGATGAAATGATGGGAAGAAGGATGGTAGCCACAGCCACATTGGAGGTCACTTCCGTGAGGAAATTAACCATCAAGCTCACGACGATCAGGACAAACAAAAGGTTCACAAAACCCAGCGCCTGAATCTGCAGGCCAAGCCATGATGCGAGTCCGGAAGTCTGAAACCCGGCAGCCAGGGCAAGCCCGCCTCCAAAAAGTAGCAATATATCCCAGGGTAGTTTTTTTGCCGTTTCCCAATTCATCAAACGCTGCCCGGGCTTTGAGGATGGTATGAGGAAAAGGAGGAATACTGCGAAAATGGCAATAATTGTATCGTCGATGGCCGGGATAAGTTTTTTAAGTAGAAAGGAACTCGTCATCCATGCAATTGCCGTAAATAGAAAAACAAAAAGCACCCTTTTTTCATCCTTTGAAAGTGGGCCAAGTGCCTTTAGTTCATCCTCGATGACATTGCCATGAAGGGGCGATTCATTGTGTGAAACGCGGAAAATAACCCTCACGAGCAAAAACCAACAAATCCAAAGCAAAAGAAATGATATCGGAAAAGCGAGCAACATCCATTTCGCAAAATCCAATTCCTGGTGGTGCAGGTCTCTCACAATGGCTGCAAACATCGCATTTGTCGGCGTGCCGATCAATGTACTGATGCCACCGATGGATGAAGCATAAGCTATTCCCAGCATCAGAGGTAAGCCGAAGGAATAGCTCAATGTGATTTTTTTGCCAGCACTTGATTTTTCCATCTGAAGTGCCACCGCAAGGGCAATGGGCATCATCATCATGGTGGTGGCGGTATTCGAAATCCACATCGAAAGGAAAAAGGATGCGAGCATGAACCCCAAAATTATTTTTGCCGGGTTGGAGCCAATCAATTTCACGGTTATCAGGGCAATTCTCTTATGGAGATTCCATTTTTCAAGCGCCAGAGCGAGGATGAAACCACCAAGGTACAGGTAAATGACACTGTTGCCATAGGCGGCCGTAGTTGTTGCCAGTGGAGTCGCGCCTGTTAACGGCAGTAAAATTATTGGCAACAGCGATGTAATGGGTATCGGTATCGCTTCGGTTATCCACCAGATAGTAACCCAGGAGGTTATAGCCAAAACAGATTGGGCACTTGCTTCAAGGCCATGGATGGGGGCAGGTTCAGGATTAGAACGAAGACTGCCGGTCCGGCAAGCGTAGCAACAAGTTTTCTAATCGATTGAAGGGGCATTAAAGGTATTATAAATGGCGGGAGAAGCCAGAATTACTTCTTCTCCTGGCTTTTTTCAACTTTTGGTGCAGGTTGACTATTTGATTTCCTTGGCCTGGAAACTCCATATGAACCCATAACGATTTTGCCTTTTTTTGTCTTTTTATCTCCTTTTCCCATGATTTTTTAATATTGAAATTTTGGCCAAAATAATCTCTATTCCAGCAGAAATCAAAATAGTTAAGAGTAAATAGGTGATGAAGGGCCATTAAATCTTAAAGGATAACCTTTTCATTTCCGTGAGGTAATTTCTGGTTAATACATTCACACTAACTTTAGTGCTGATTAAAAAGTACGCAATCAACCTAAATGCCACCATGGACCTACGCGAAGAAAATTGTGAAATCCTCACCACTGAAGAATCAGACTATTACGACCTGATTGATGATGATGAAGACCTCGATGTGAGCGATGCCGGTGAAAGCAAAACAATACTCGACTAAGTGATCCTGCATGTAGCGTCGTTAAAAATCCATCTAAATTCCAGCTTTTACGCAAATTATAAATAACGGTGTTGAATCAATACTTTTGCGAACTGCCTTTTAATGTGTACCTTTGATGCGGCAAATCGATACGACCAGCTCCTGTCGAACTCCCCCAGGTCCGGAAGGAAGCAAGGGTAGACGGTTGTAGCGGTGCGATATACGGTTTGCCATTTTTCTTTTTATACCAGTCCTATAAACTTTATTGCCGGCAGAAGGTTCAGTTACCGAATAATCCTAAGTACATGTACATCATTAAGGTTAAAGGCAAAAAAAAGATTCCAAACTACATTCAGATCAGGGACGACAATTTTATGCTAATTGGCTATTTCAGTGTCAGGGAGGGCCGTTCGATGCATGACCTGGAAAAGTTTGGATTGAAGGGAAAGGAAAAAGAAATGGAGGAATTCGTAAATGACCTGCCATTTGGCAAACTAAAAAAATTAGAGTTGTAGCATGCCTTTTTCAAACGAACCTATCGTCCGTATTTCAGGAGTCAGTATCTATCAGGAAAATCAGATTATCCTGAGCGATGTTAATTTTGAAATGGAAAAGGCGGAATTGGCGTTTGTCGTTGGCCGCACAGGAAGCGGTAAATCATCCTTGCTCAAGACCCTCTATGCTGATCTGCCGCTTCAAATTGGTGAAATATCCATAGCCGGTTTCAACCTGCATAATATAAAATCCAGGGAGGTTCCCATGTTGCGACGCCGATTGGGAATCGTCTTTCAGGATTTTCAACTCCTCAATGACCGGACCGTTGCAGAAAACCTTTTTTTTGTAATGCAGGCTACCGGCTGGTCCGACAGGTCAAAAATGAAAAAAAGGCTTGCAGAAGTGCTGATGCAGGTAGATCTGGGATCGGTGGAAAGTAAGATGCCACATCAGCTTTCCGGAGGCGAGCAGCAGCGTGTTGTCATTGCCCGGGCCCTTATCAACGAACCACTGCTCTTAATAGCGGATGAGCCCACAGGAAATCTGGACCCTGAAGTTTCTGATGGCATTTATAAGCTTTTTCTTCAAATCAATCGAAGTGGCACCGCTATCCTCATGGCCACACACGATCATGTAATTATCAACAATTATCCAGCACGTGTCTTCAAGTGTGAAAATGGCAAGGTGAAAGATTCAAAGGTAGAGGCATTTGATCTGAGCACTACTTTTCAATAACCGAATTGTGGGCTTTAGTTCACGTCAAACCGGATATTCCCATATTTTGAGTTGATCCTTACCAGACCGGAAGCGGTGGATTTGCCTAGAAAGCCTTCATACTGGCTGGTGGTCTGTTCTTTAATCACTTTGCTGAAATTAATTCCTTCGCCATTGGCTTTAAGATTGCCGAATTCCAGGTTAAAATAAAGTTTGGCTTGCGTGCCTGCCTGCAAGGCAATATCCACAGGACTGAACTGGCTATCGAGCGCAATTTCTCTGAAGGAGCTTGCCACTTCACTGAGAGCCAGCCCGTTTCCATGCTTTGAATCGATGACAATACTTTCTTCCAGTTTACCGATTTTCAAACCGGCGAATTCGAGGGTTCCTCTCAAAATCTTTACTTTTTCGATATCGATATTCCCGTGTCTTCCATCAAGCGTGATGTTTTGCGCATCGCCAATATTTATATCGGAATGTTGACTGGAAATTTTCACGTTACCGACTTCACCGATCATCAGTTTTCCAAAGCGCAAATCGATCGTGCCTGAAGTAACAGTTTCAATTTCACATTTGGCATTGGAAAACTCCACGGCGATGTTGGCGTTGGCGAGGTCCTCAGCGATAAGTTGGCCGAATTTAACGGTAACATCCAGCGGCCCGCTATGGCTGCCCATGACAATATTGCCGAAACTGTTTACCAGTTTCATCGGAACGTTGCCGGGCATGTTAATTTCATAATTGATAGAAAAGCTGGATTTTTCGTTCTTATTTTCTTTCGTCACCGTTACGATATCCAGTTTTCCGGATGATATGTTATCTGTGATTTTAATATTGATGTCGTTGAGCACTTCCTGTGCAGAGGATTCACTTTTACCGCTAACCGTAAGAGTTACCTTCAGCTCAAGAGTAGTTTTTTCCCATCGGTTGATGATGATATTGCCAAACTTGTTGTCAATACTCACCGCTGTATTGGCCTTCAATGCAAAGGCCTTGGCGATCTGTTTTGAAACATCTGCGCCAAACAGTTGTGCGGTAAATAGTACGAACAGCACACCGACAGCAGGTAATCTATATGTTAACGCTTTCATTTTCTTCTCTTTTAAATTTTTCGATCGATTGGATTATCTCGAGTTGGTTATTGAGAACTTCGATACGCAATTGGAGGTTCTGTATCATGGCATCAATGATATTCTGCTGATTCCCCAGCACCAGGTCTTGCTTTAGTACCTGATACACGGAGTCCAGGCTGTTCATATCATGGATAAAGTGCGGATCTGTGTAGTCGTTTTGGCTGTAGGCCGTAATTTCTTCATTCATCTGGCTGATGAGGTTCATGTAGTATCCTTCAGCCTCTATAAGCGCCGGGTTTGTTGTCGTGGCAATAACCTCGGGGGTCGTCTCCTGATAGACAAATTTATCGATCAGAAGCGCCGAAGTAGCGAAGAAAAGGACCGCAGCTGCCACGCGCCAATAAATAAGTGACCTGGACGCAGGCTCGATCTTCTTTTCCTGAGCGATTTCTCGGGCTATTTTTCCCCACAATTCTGATGACGGCTCCTTGACATCGAGCGCGGCTCTATGGGTTTTAATGAATTTTTCCAGCTTGTCATTCATAGTAAACTTCTTCTTTTAGTATTTGCTTCAGCTTGGCTTTAGCTCTTATATATTGTGTTTTGGAAGTCGATTCGCTTATATCCAGAATTTCGGCAATTTCACTGTGGTCATATCCTTCCAACAGGTACAGCGATAAAACAACCCGAAATCCATTGGGTAATTTTTGAATACCCCGCTTCACAGCTTCCAGTTTGTACTCCGATGGATCATCGTGATTGTCCTCATACACCACATCAAAATGTTCATCCATTCCCATGGGGTTCATTTTTTCCTTTTTCAGATGACTGATGGCTTTATTGACGACAATTTTTTTGAGCCATGCGCCAAAAGCAGCCCTGCCCTCATAAGAATGAAGATTTTGATAGGCACTCACAAATGCTTCCTGGAGAGCATCTTCTGCTGCCGGCTCACTTCCGAGAATTCTATAACAGATGTTGTACATAGCCTTGGAGTATAGCTTGTAAATCTCATAATACGCCTTTTGCTCGCCCTTGCGACAGCGCTCAATAATCTGTTGATGACTATTTTGATATGAAACTTCCAAATTCTGACAATCCGGTTAAAAGACTCGGGAATCTTTTGTGAGTTGCACGGTCTGATAAAAATAATTGAAAAGAGGCTGTCATAAAAGCCCCACTTAACGCCATTTCAGTCCTTGATCCCTGTGAAACCAGCCAATGACTATCATTGGATTATTTTTTCCTGCTGTTGCAGGAAAGACGTTTGAAGGATTTTTAAGGCAGCCTCTTGCCAAAAAACTTGAAATGCAGAATCTACTTGTCCAGATCGGCGAGATTTTGTTTAGCCATGGCAAATTCCGGCTCGGCTTTAAGCGCCAGATCAAACTGGGCCTTCGCCTCTGTTTTGTTCCCGAGTTCTTTTTGTACCATGCCCTTCAGATTATAAGCTGTCGCTTCAAGGGAGATATCCTGGTTCTCTTTTTCATTTTTAGCAAATGTGAGTTTTACCGTTTTTGCCGATGGATTTTTAGCAATTATATCACAATTCGTAATGCATTCGTTGTAGCGCTCGAGTTCATACATCAATGCAGCGACCTGATAAAGTACCGTAATATCATTGGTTTTCAGGTATAACGATTCATATTGTGTTACTGCCCGATCGCGAAGTCCCATATTTTCCAGGGAGATGGCATTCATACGAAGCGCATCGAGGTTGTCCGGCGAACGGCTCAACAAATCTGCCGAGACGAAAAGACTTTGCGCGTATTTATTATCCTCGAGGTAGAAATAACATAGTGAAAGTTTGAGTGAGTCGTCGTTAGGATCAAGGGCAATCATAGAATACATGGCGTCTTTCATGGCGTCAGTGTCATTGTATTTTCTGCCAAAGATGTATTTCATCTGGTAATGCTTGAATAATTGCGAGTTCTGCACCTCTTTATTTTGAGCCGAAACGTCGTTTGAAATAAAAATAAGCGCAAAGAATAAGAGTGCGCCGCTTGTAGTAATGAATTTAGTTATCATAAAAAGTTTGATTTAGTGTTTTACAATTTGCGACAGTCCCAACCGGGCTCCTGTCTTTTTCATAAGTTCAAATGCTTCATCAAAATTGTTGCCAATTTTGCCCTCTAATATAGCTTCTTTTATCTCATCTTTAATTTGCCCAACTTCTTTTGACGGCGAAATGCCGAAGTGTTCCATGATCACTTCACCACTTACAGGCGGCTGGAAATTCCGTATCTGATCGCGGGCTTCGATTTCCGCCATCTTTTTTTCGACGTTGTCAAAATTCGAAAGATAGCGGCCTACTTTATCCAGATTTTTGGATGTGATGTCTGCCCGGCATAGCGCCATCAGCGCTTCAACATCGTCGCCGGCTTCAAATAGCAGCCTGCGCACGGCAGAGTCAGTGATCTCATCGTTTGCCAAAGCAATAGGACGAAGATGCAGACGGACCAGTTTCTGCACGAATTTCATATGTTCGTTGAGGGGTAATCGGAAACGCGCAAATATCTTTGGCACCATACGAGCGCCCGCCTCCTCATGTCCGTGAAATGTCCAGCCGGCCTTTTCGTCAAACCGCTGGGTCTTTGGCTTGGCGATATCGTGCAATATCGCAGCCCAACGCAGCCACAGGTCGTCGGATTTCGCAGCCACATTTTCGAGTACTTTCAGGGTATGATAGAAGTTGTCCTTGTGTCCTTTTCCGTCTTTCATGATGACGCCCTGCAGTGCCACCATCTCTGGAAATATGATGTTCAGTATGCCGGCGTGGAACATTAAATTAAAGCCATACGAGGCATGCGCAGATAGAATAAGCTTGTTGAGTTCGTCAGTAATCCTTTCCTGCGACACAATGTGCAGCCGATCAGCGCCCTGCTGAGCGGCTTCAAATGTCTGTGGGTCAATATCAAAATTGAGCTGGGCCGCAAATCTGAATGCGCGCATTATCCGCAACGGATCATCCGAAAAGGTAATGAGTGGATCCGTTGGGGTTTTAATGGTTTTTCTTTTTATATCGGCCTGACCATTAAACGGATCGATCAATTCGCCAAAGCGGTCTTTATTGAGACAAATCGCCATGGCATTGATCGTGAAATCGCGCCTCAACTGATCGTCCTGTAGCGATCCGGCTTCGACGTCGGGTTTTCGCGAATCATGGTTATAAGATTCTTTGCGCGCGCCGACAAATTCTATTTCCAGTTCCCCGGTTTTTATCTGGGCCGTTCCAAAGTTTTTAAAAATATTCACAGATGGTTTGCCCGGAATACGCTTGCGCAACCTCTTTGCCAAATCAATACCACCGCCAACACATACTACATCGATATCATTCGACGGCTTTTTCATGATACATCCGGACGCAATCCTCCGACAACGTAGGTTTCTATCTTCATTGGCATTTTGCCTATTAATTCAAATACCGGGTTTGCTTTTAGAATTTGCCTGAAATCCATAGAAAATGAAAAAGCCTCAATTTGCATCGAGACTTTGATTTATGCGGTCAAAGTTAGCATTAATTCAACCAGAGAACAAAATACAAATGCGATGAGGCATCAACACAAAAAACCCTCCTCCAGATTAATTCAAAGGCCAGTTTGGTTTTTTTCCAGAATAATCCTTCGGCTGCCATAGTTAATTGACCCTGATACCCTACCTTTGTATCCCATAAGTTTCACGGTATAATTTTTTTCAGCTTATGGGCCAGGTCAAGTATGTTTTCGTTAACGGCTGGCGACCACCTCATCGCTCGGTAAAGGTATCATCTCCGCATCATTGGGAAAGTTGTTGGTAGCACGTGGTTATCGTGTTACCATTCAAAAATTTGATCCCTACATTAATATTGACCCCGGCACACTGAACCCCTACGAACACGGCGAATGCTACGTCACCGAAGATGGCGCTGAAACCGACCTCGATCTCGGACATTACGAGCGCTTTCTGGCTGAAAATACCTCACAAAAGAATAACATCACCACTGGACGAATCTATAACAACGTCATCACCAAGGAACGCGAAGTCGAGTATTCAGTAAAGCGTATGTGCAGGCCAGTATCCCGCACATCACTGATGAGATAAAGCGAAATTTCCTCGCACTGGGCCATAATGGAGATTATGACATAATCATCACTGAAATTGGCGGTTCGGTTGGCGACATAGAATCGCTGCCCTTCATCGAAGCAATCAGGCAGACCCGCTGGGATATTGGCCATAGTAATTGCATTGTCATACACCTTACGCTGATCCCATACCTGAAAGCGGTTGGTGAATTGAAGACCAAGCCAACACAGCACTCCGTTAAAATGTTACTGGAGTCCGGGATTCAGCCGGATATTCTTGTATGTCGCTCGGAGAGGCCCATCAATATGGAAATCCGAAAGAAACTGGCGCTGTTTTGCAATGTGCCCATCAACTGCGTCATTTCTTCCATCGATGCCAAAACCATATACGATGTTCCGTTGCTGATGCAGAAAGAAAAGCTTGATGAGCGCGTTCTCGAACTGTTCCGCATGGATACCGAGGGACAGCCAGATATGACGCAATGGACGGAATTTCTGGATAAGCTTAAAAATCCCAAGAAGGATGTTAATATAGCCCTGGTCGGTAAGTATGTGGAGTTGCATGACGCCTATAAATCCATCGCCGAATCCTTTATACACGCCGGCGCGAAAAACGAGTGTAAGGTAAATGTCAGCTGGATTTCCTCTGAAGAAATTGATAGCGAAAATGTCGAAGAGTTGTTGGCCGGGCAACACGGCTTACTCGTAGCGCCGGGCTTTGGCGAGCGTGGTTTTGAAGGAAAGATAGTGGCAGCGCGCTATGCCAGGGAAAATAAGATACCATTTTTTGGAATTTGTCTCGGCCTGCAGGTGGCAGTAATTGAGTTTGGGAGGAATGTGCTTGGTTATAAGACTGCCAACTCCACGGAGATGGATCCAAAGACCAAAGATCCCATTATTGACCTGATGGAGGAGCAAAAGAAAATAACGAAAAAAGGTGGAACTATGCGTTTAGGTGCTTATCCTTGCACCCTCAAAGAGGGAACTAAGGTGTTTGACCTTTATGGAGTAAAAAACATAGAAGAACGCCACAGGCACAGGTATGAATTTAACAACAAATACCTTGAGAATTACGAGGCCAAAGGACTGAGTGCCGTAGGTATAAATCCGGATTCTAACCTCGTGGAAATCATGGAACTAAAGAATCATCCCTGGTACATAGGAACCCAATTTCACCCGGAGCTAAAAAGCAGGGTCGTTGAGCCGCACCCTCTTTTTATAGGATTTATCAGGGCCGCGCTAGAATACAAGGAAGCAACTAAATAGTATCAAAGAAACAATTCAATAATGGATAAGAATCAGGCGACAGGCTTTGTATTAATGGCCGCACTGCTTATGGTGTATTTTTACTTTTTTGCACCCAAGCCTCCTGAAAAACCACAGGGCGGATCAACGGATTCGATACAACAGGTTCAGCCGCTGGTCAGGGAAGGTTTTACGAATACATTTGAAGTAGAAACGGTAGATAATAAGCTTGATTCCGCTGCGTTGGCATCCGGCAAATTCGGGTCTTTTACCCCAGCTATGGTCGGTGAAGCAAAGACCATCACCATCGAAAACGAAGTGATGTCATTGGTTTATTCCACGAAGGGTGGTTTAGTCAAATCAGCCTCCCTGAAGCAATTCGATGACTTTCAATACAATTTTCCACTGGTTTTATTCGATGAGCAGTCGAATAAAATGCAATATGTCGTCAACACGGCAAATGGAAACGTTGACCTCGGTGAACTTTATTATACTGTAGAAAAAACAGATCGGGGCGATACCACCGGACTTATGTTTACAGCCGATCTTGGCGGAGGAAAGTTCATCAGACATATTTATAGCCTAGGACCAAAAAGCTACCAGGTGTCGCACAAATTTGAGATAGTTGGGCTGGACAGCGAAATCATCGGCAGCAAGGTTTCATTACTTTGGGCAAACAAATTAAAGCGCCTGGAAACGGACCTGGAATATAGCCGGAATGTCACTACCATCAATTACTGGCTGTCATCTGGAGAATTGGATGAGCTAAGTCCACGAGAAAAAGAAAAGGAGGAAGTACCTATCACAACATCTATAGACTGGATAACATTCAAGCAAAAATTTTTCACAACAGGTTATGTATTTAATCAGCCGGTAACTACGGGCAAACTCACCTCTGAGTATAATCTGAATGATACCACTACGGTAAAGTTTCTTCAGGCGATGATCGATATGCCGCTGGCTTCGTTTTCTGAGTCGTCCGGCGCAAATACCTATTATTACGGACCGAACAAGCTGGGTAATTTGAATAAAGTGGCTCCCGGATTTAAGGAGAACCTATACCTGGGCTGGCCGGTCGTGAAATGGCTCAATGAGTACGTGATAATTTCCTTGTTCAGCTTCCTGGAAAAATATTTTACCAGCTATGGTATCATCATTATCATCCTTGTATTCATCATCAAACTTGTACTAACACCCCTCACGTACAAGTCGCATATAAGCATGGCAAAGACCAAAGCGCTTGCCCCTGAAATAGAGGAAATTAAGAAAAATTATAAGGAGAAACATGGCGAGGATATAGATCCGCAAAAGATGCAGGCAGAGCAAATGAAGCTCTATCAGCAGGTGGGTGTTAATCCATTGAGCGGGTGTATACCTATGTTGCTGCAGATGCCCATACTTTTTGCTTTATTCCAGTTCATTCCGCATGCTGTGGAATTAAGACACAAGTCGTTCCTGTGGGCTACCGACCTTTCCACATTCGATTCGATTATTTCATGGAATGTCGATATTCCGCTCATCACAAGTTTTTATGGTAATCACGTAAGTTTGTTCACGCTGTTGATGACAGCTTCCACGATTCTTTATACCTGGATCAACGCCCAATCGACGGCTCAAATGCAAGGGCCAATGAAGACATTGCAGTATGTAATGCCGGTTATTTTCATGTTTGTGCTCAATAAATTCCCTGCTGGTCTTACCTTCTATTATTTCGTCTCCAACATTGTGTCATTTGCCCAGATAGCCGTTATCCGACGATTTGTGGATGATACTAAAATCCGTGCAATCCTGGACGAAAACAAGAAGAAGAACGCCAACAAAAAGAAGTCAAAATTCCAGACCCGGCTCGAAGACGCGCTAAAAGCTTCCTCTGAAACATCCAAAAAAGGGAAGGGAGCAAAATAATTGTTCATTAATCCATGGCGTTGTTGCACATCGGCACGAAAGGAGGGATGGTTTTTTGGAACTATTCAGGCCGATACGGCTTACATCCGGCAGACAATATTTGACCAATAAATCAATTAAACATCTATCTTTGCCGGAATTATTCTTCGGTGTAGTTGTCAATTCTGTACTGCCAAATGGATAGCGACAAAGAAGATATCAGGGTAGTTCTATAATGCGATCTGAACGTTCACAATGGGTAAAATCATATCAATAGCAAATCAAAAAGGGGGCGTTGGCAAAACGACTTCAGCCATCAATCTATGTGCGAGTCTTGCTGCTCTTGAATATAAGACGCTTTTGGTTGATGCTGACCCTCAGGCGAATGCTTCTTCGGGCGTTGGCTACAATCCGAGGGAGGTTCACAATAGTATCTATGAATGCATGGTCGATGGTATTGATGCACGAAGTTGCATACTCGACACGGATATCAACTACCTTTATGTATTGCCTTCTCATATCGATCTTGTTGGAGCTGAAATAGAGATGGTAAGTCTGGAACAGAGGGAAAAGAAAATGAAAGCCGCTCTGGCGCCAATTAAAAACGATTTCGATTTTATCATAATAGATTGCTCACCGTCACTGGGCCTCATCACCATCAATGCGCTTACGGCCTCTGATTCTGTCCTGATCCCGGTACAGTGTGAATACTTCGCGCTTGAGGGACTGGGAAAGCTCTTAAACACCATTAAAATCATCCAGTCCCGCCTCAACCCGGCGCTGGAAATTGAAGGCATTTTGCTTACCATGTACGATGCCAGGCTTCGACTGTCGAATCAGGTAGTGGAGGAAGTATCAACGCATTTTAAGAATCTGGTATTCGATACCCTAGTTCCGCGGAATATTAAATTAAGCGAATCGCCCAGTTTCGGGATTCCGGCTATTGCTCACGACGCAGACAGCAAAGGCGCTATCAGTTATCTGAATCTGGCGAAGGAGATATTGGCAAAAAATAATCTTGAGAAATAATCATGGCTGAAAATAATCCGAAACGGAAAAATGCACTCGGACGCGGCCTCGGCGCCCTTTTGGAAGATGCCCCAGTGACGCACGTCGGGAAAGGATTTCAAACTACCCAGAATACGGTCAACACCATTAGCGACATTGATTTGCTCGATATAGAAATCAATCCTTTCCAACCCAGAACGCAATTTGATGAGGAAGCACTGGCAGAACTGGCCGAATCGATCAGGGTGCAGGGAATCATTCAGCCGATTACGGTGAGGAGACTAAGTGACAAGAAGTATCAGCTAATATCAGGCGAGCGCCGCTATCATGCCTCAAAACTTGCGGGACTGCTGCGCATACCGGCTTATATCCGGACGGCCAACGACCAACAGATGCTGGAACTGGCCCTCATCGAAAACATCCAGCGCGAAAACCTCAATGCCATAGAAATCGCCCTCAGCTACCAGCGACTTATTTCTGAGTGCCAGCTAAGGCAGGAGGATCTGGGCGACAGGGTAGGGAAGAAGCGATCCACGGTCACTAATTACCTCCGTCTTCTGAAGCTCCCGCCTGATATTCAGGCGGCTTTACGCGACGGACAATTATCAATGGGGCATGCCCGCGCGCTTGTCAATGTAGATACCATCGACCGACAGCTTGATATTTATAAGAAAATTGTGAAGGAAGATCTTTCGGTGCGGAAAGTAGAGGAATTGGTAAACAAGTTAAAATCCGCCACTGAATCAGCCAAGCCGGAACCTCCTCAAAAATCTGCCGCAGATTACCAAATCAGGCAGGTGCAAGATAAACTAACATCGCATTTCGGGAGCCGGGTAACTGTGCAAAACGACTCAACCAACAAAGGATTTATAAAAATTCCATACCTCTCGCACGAAGACCTCAACCGGATACTGGAAATACTGAATCTTTAACGTTCATGGTGTTTAAGAGAACCTTTCTATTATCGGTACTTCTGTCCGTAACATTGTGCTATGGTTCTTTTGGCCAGGACAACAATGATTCTACAAGCGCCATCACGCTACAGGGCGATTCCCTCATTATAAGTGGCGACCAGAAAATCGAGGAAGTTATTGATACGCTTGAAAACAGACCAAATACTGCGGCATTGTATTCTGCCGCGCTACCAGGTTTGGGGCAGGCATATAACGGCCAGTATTGGAAAATACCTGTGATTTATGGTGGAGGGTTAGTCATAGGGTATTACATCAATTACAACAATCAGCTGTACAAACAATACCGTGATGGGCTTTTTGCACTAATCGACGGTGATGATCGCACGGTGCCGATATATCCCGATCTCGACGAGGATGATTATCGAAGGCAGGTGGATTATTGGCGGAGGAACCGGGATTTACTTTTCGTTACGGCAATTCTTGTTTATGTTTTAAATATTGTCGATGCTCATGTGGATGCCCACATGCAGCTTTTTACCGTCGATGATGACATCAGCCTGAAATTGGAACCGAGTTTCAGCCAGACTGCCATGCAAACAAATTTGATTGGTTTATCACTAAAATTACGCTTTAACTAATGAGAATACTTATTTTAGGTTACGGGAAGATGGGCAAAGTCATCGAGGAAATTGCCGAAGAACGCGGCCATACCGTCCCATTCAAAATTAATATACACAATACCCAGGCGCTTAAGTTTATCGACGCGCAGTCAGTTGATGTGGCCATTGAATTCAGTCAGCCTGATGCTGCCTTTGAAAATATTAAATACTGTCTGGAGCGGGGTATCCCTGTAGTTTGTGGCACCACGGGATGGCTCGATAAAAAAAAGGAAGCCGAAGAGTTGTGCCTGAGTCATAATGGGGCCTTCTTTTATGCTTCCAATTTCAGTCTTGGTGTAAACCTGTTTTTCAGGTTGAATGAGATTCTGGCCACGATGATGGATGCTCATAAGGTTTACAATGTTGGAATTACTGAAATCCACCATACCGAAAAGTTAGACGCACCAAGTGGCACAGCCATCACGCTGGCTGATGAATTAATCAGGCAACTGTCAGGTAAAGATCGCTGGATAAATGAAGCTTCAGCAGAAAGCGAGGAGGTGTCAATCATTTCCAAACGTGAGTCAGACGTGCCGGGAACCCACATTATCACCTACAGTTCTGATGTGGATGAAATTGAGATAAAGCATACCGCCAAGAGCCGCATGGGACTTGCCATGGGAGCTGTGCTGGTCAGTGAATGGATCATTGGCAAAAAGGGTGTATTTTCCATGAAGGATTTCATGAATTTCTGAAAACAATACCAAGCCTTACCGTTATTACACTAAATTTGTGCCCTTAAAAATAAAAGAGAAATGAAGTTCGATTTTTTTAAAAAGAAAAAGGAAGAAGAGGTAGAATCCCAGGAAAAGCAGCCTAAGTCAGCGGTTCGCGAATGGGCGGATGCTATTGTTTTTGCTGTGATTGCAGCTACTATTATCCGTTGGCTTTTTCTTGAAGCCTTTACCATACCAACTCCATCCATGGAGAAGTCACTGCTCGTTGGCGATTTTCTTTTTGTGAGTAAAATGCATTACGGTCCCAGAACTCCGGCCACGCCGCTACAGATGCCGCTCACCCATCAAAAAATTTGGTGGACGGATGTACCATCTTACCTCGACTGGATTCAGTTGCCGCAATTCCGGTTCCCGGGATTTACCAAAGTGAAGCAAAATGACGTAGTCGTATTCAATCATCCGCCGGAATTGCAATATCCGGTTGATCTCAAAACCAATTATATCAAAAGATGTGTCGGTTTGCCAGGCGATACTTTAAGTGTGGTTGATACCCAGGTGTATATAAACAGCAAACCTCTGGACAATCCTCCCAAAATGGAGTCAAGTTACCTGGTCATTACGAATCAGCAGATCAAGGAAAGGGTTTTCAAGGAATTTGATGTCACAGATGTTGATCCCACAAATATGGGTTACGTTGCGATGATGACGCCTGCTACAGCAGAGGAATTCGGCAGGCAAAATTTCGTACAGAAGGTGGAGATGATCAAAAGAACGCGGGAGCAGGTTAATCAGCGGGTGTACCCTCAGAATACTGCTTTTTTCCCATGGAATGAAGACTTTTATGGGCCGATTTGGATTCCCTCCGAAGGAGCGACCATCGAGTTGAACGAGAAAAATATAGCGCTATACAAAGATGTGATAGTGAATTATGAGCATAATAAAGACGTGAAGGTTGAAGAAAACAAAGTGACTATCGACGGTCAGGAAATCACCAGCTATACCTTCAAGCAGAATTACTACTTCATGATGGGCGATAATCGGCACAACTCCGAGGACTCTCGTTTTTGGGGATTTGTACCCGAAGACCATATTGTCGGGAAGGCATTTTTTATCTGGTTGTCACTTGATAAGAATCCGGAGAGCTTCCTGAATAAAATACGTTGGAACAGGTTGCTTAACCTTATCAATTAGTCGGCGACATTCATATAGTCTCGAAAACCGGGCTAATTAAACTCTTATTCGATAAGAAATCAGTAACTTTGTATGTGGCGCTGAAGTACTTTTAAATATATCCGTATATGGAAAAAACGCGTTTTTTAGATACCATCGAAGAAGCCATTGCTGATATAAAAAAGGGCAAGATTATCATCGTGGTCGATGATGAAGACCGCGAGAATGAAGGCGATTTTATTTGTGCGGCAGAATGTACCACACCGGAAATCATCAATTTTATGGCCACCCAGGGCAGGGGACTTATTTGTGCCCCGCTTATCGAGGATCGTTGCGACGAACTCGGCCTTGAACTGATGGTTGGCAAAAATACCGCCGTCCATGAAACCCCATTTACTATTTCAGTTGACCTGAAAGGACATGGATGCACCACAGGCATTTCTGCCGAAGACCGTTCAAAAACCATAAAGGCGTTGGTAAATCCGGAAACAAAGCCCGAGGAGCTTGGTAGACCGGGCCATGTTTTTCCATTGAGGGCTAAAACCGGCGGTGTATTGCGCCGAGCAGGACACACCGAGGCTGCCATTGATTTTGCACGACTCGCCGGGTTTTATCCGGCTGGGGTATTGATTGAAATCATGAAGGAAGACGGTACCATGGCACGATTGCCCGACCTACGCCTTGTCGCTGATAAGTATGACATGAAGCTGGTCTCGATCAAGGACCTCATCGCCTATCGTATCACAACCGAATCACTCATCGAAAAGGTGACTGACGTAAATATGCCCACGGAATCGGGGAACTTCAAATTGGCTGCTTATAAGCAAAAAAGTACCGGAGACATCCATATGGCGCTCATAAAGGGTCAGTGGGAACGCGACGAGCCGATTCTGGTGAGGGTCCACAGTTCCTGCGCTACCGGCGATATTTTCGGCTCATACCGATGCGATTGCGGTCCGCAGTTGCATGCAGCCATGCAGATGGTGGAGAAGGCTGGAAAAGGTGTGGTTTTGTATATGAACCAGGAGGGCAGGGGTATTGGATTGCTTAATAAGCTCAGAGCTTATAAACTCCAGGAGGACGGATACGACACAGTAGAAGCCAATCATAAACTCGGCTTCAAAATGGATAACCGCGATTATGGCATCGGGGCACAAATACTGCGTGACATAGGTGTGAAAAAAATCAAATTGATTTCGAATAATCCCAAGAAGCGCACCGGACTGCTGGGCTATGGTCTGGAAATAGTTGAAAGTGTGCCCATCGAAATTGCACCAAACGAGCACAATCTTCGTTATCTTACAACCAAACGGGATAAAATGGGTCATGATATACTGAAGCATCATTGACGATTTATTATGCGAAAGCTCGGTTTTTTAGTTCTTGGTTTCATAGTTACAACATTTGCCAGCGCTCAGGATTTTCCTTCTGAAATCTGGCACAATGGTAAGGTAGTTCTGCTTACGGAGGATACGATTGTTGGTCAGTTAAAATATGATTTTCAGAATGACCTCGTTCAGGTCAATATTCAGAATGTACTGCAGACCTACGGCGCCAGAAAACTCCTCTACTTCCAGCTTTACGATGAGACGATAAAAACCTATCGGCATTTTTATGCATTGCCCTACAATGTCCAGGCTAACTATAAGGTTCCGATATTATTCGAGGCATTGTTTGAAGGAAAGCTTTCTTTACTGTGCCGAGAAGAAATTGTCACCGAATCCATGCCAAATTATAATACATACCCCTATTCTTACTATTCCTACCCCGGCAATCAGTTCTATAACCAGTCGAGAACACGCCTCAAATACACCTATTATTTCCTGGATCAGAATGGTGAAATCCGCATGTATAATCTGAAAAAGAACGAGTTAATGGCCTTTTTTCCAAAGTATCAGCAAGAGGTAAAGCAGTATATCAAAAAAAACAAGCTGGAGCACGACAGCATTCGCGACCTGGTGCGATTAACAGCATATTACAATGCCCTGCTGGGCGACAAATAAAAAATCATATTTAGTTCATGGGCAAACCACTTATTCTCGTGTCGAATGACGACGGCATCAACGCACGGGGCATTCGTATTCTGGTGGATTTAATGAAAACGTTGGGCGACGTGGTAGTCGTAGCACCCGACGGACCTCAGTCGGGAATGGGGCATGCCATCACCGTCGGCAATACGCTGAGGCTAAGTCAGACGCATCATTTTGATGGAGCGGTTTCCTATCAGTGCAGTGGCACACCTGCCGATTGTGTGAAAATGGCCAAGGGTCATGTATTGAAAGGCAGAAAAGCGGACTTGCTGGTCAGCGGAATAAACCATGGCAGCAACACATCCATAAGTGTGATCTATAGCGGTACCATGTCAGCAGCACTCGAAGGAGCGATTGAGGATATACCATCCGTAGGGTTTTCGTTGTGCGATTACTCGCTGGAAGCAGATTTTTCCCATGTGCATGAACATGTGTTAAAAATCTCTAATCAGGTTCTTAAGACCGGCTTGCCAAAGGGCGTGGCATTAAATGTGAATTTCCCCATAAAAAAGGATGAACCTATCAAGGGCATAAAGATTTGTCGTCAGACCAGGGCCAAGTGGCAGGAAGTGTTCGACAGGCGCCTGGATCCTGCCGGCAGGGAATACTTTTGGCTTACAGGCAGTTTTGTGCTTCAGGACAAGGGCGAGGATATTGATGAATGGGCAATTGATAATAATTACACGGCGGTAGTACCCGTGTCATTCGATCTCACGGCTTATCACGCCATCGGGGTGCTCAATAAGGAGTGGGATATTTAACGTCCCAGTCTGAATTTCACATAAAAATTTAATGCCGGCGTCACTTTGTTAAATGTGCGACCATAGCCGGGGATGGAATAGATGGGTATTTGTTCGCGGTTGGTGAAATCCGTCAGAAACCGCAAGCTGCCGTTCCAACCAAGAAGCAGTCGGTTTTTAGCATTCTCCTTTTTCTTTTTTCCGACATTCAAAAAGGTTTCAGTACCAATAACGATTTCCATCCAGGAAGCCTGGATGTTATCAGAACCAAAGCCTTCGCTGTAGTCTTCAAAGTAATCGCTTTCTATGAGAAATTCGCCTTCATCACTGAATTGGCTCATGCCATAGCGCAAGCCACCAAAATAAAAGCTGGTCGGGTTGTAGGATGTGTAATAGTCCAGCCCCGCTCTCGCGTACTGCCCTGTTACGGAGTAATAGACCGCATTGTCATAGGCCTTGAGTGGATTCAATTCCATCGAACCAAATTCAGTAACCAGCACCATCCTTTCGAAAAAACGCACATTTATGCCTGCCTCCAGCTTAGTCTCGAACTTTGTCCAGGCCATGAGGAGTTTTCCATAATCCACTTTTAATTCCACGCCGGAAACAAACTTTTTTTGATAAGCGCTATCCGTCGGGGCGATAGTTACCGTGGTGGGTGGGATTTGCACACTATCTTCCACCGCCAACTCCTGACCGCGAGCCAGCACGCTGCAAAAGGTAAGAGCAGCGAGGAAGATGAACCTTTTAGAATAATATACTAATCGTAGCGCGGTCATTGGAGCATTCGCCTCCCGGGCATTTGAAAATCAAGCTGTCAAATGATGTTTTTTCATGAACGACATTCAGATTATGGAGCACCATTCTCATACCGGAAAGCGTTTGTACAAGTTCCCTTTCATAACGCACCTGAAGCGTGTCGGAGCGTTCATGATAGCTGAAATAATATGTCGTGGTGTCATGTTGCATATCTACCGGGATTTTTACGGCATTCACCACAGTGTCCTGCCATTGCTCGAAAAAGCCGGTTCCCGGACCGCTTATGGAGATTAATCGTATTTTTCCTGATTTAAAATATGCCAAAGGTCCAGACACAGAGGAGCTATCCTGACGGATGACTTGAAGGGTATTCGTGATTTTTAACACAACATCTTCGGGCAATTCAAGCTTTAGTGAATCACGCAACGACTTGATCCGTGTATTGATCGGGGTTAACTGTGCTTCGATAGCTTTACGGCTGATGGTCGGATCGAAGCGGACAGTCACCTTGGGGTCTATGCCACATCCAATGCATTTGTCTTCCTCCTCGCAACCGGTAAGTGCAAATAGTAGCAACGCAGAGCATATGATCAGAAAATATTTCATAAAGCAGTGTTCAAAAATACACCTGCCGGCTGGAATTATAAAGAAATGCCGGAGATAGTTTAAATGTTAAGGACGCTGAGGTAGTTGGAACCTATGTTAAGGAATACGTCATGGTGAGGGGAATGCTAAATCGGATCAACGTCATAGAACACCATCACCTGGCGGAATTCTTTCTCTTGCCGGAGATGATTTCCGTAATGCTGGACAATGCTCTTTGTGGCATCAAGAACATTGCTGTTTCTGGGTATTTTTATAATAATCTCCATGATATACAGGTCGCGGATTTTTGAAATCAGTGGTTCGTACGGCCCGGTCATATCTACATTCTTCAAGGCTTGCCTGAGGTTTTCGGCCAATTTCGTTGACGCTGACGTCAGTGTATCTTTATCTGAGTGTTTTAAGATAATTTTGATCAGACGGTAGAACGGCGGGTATTTGTATTTTCGGCGCTCTTCTATTTCACTTTCGTAAAATGCATTGTAATCCTGCGAGGCGATAAGTTGCAATGCCGGCCGGTTTACGCCCGTGGTCTGGATGATCACTTCGCCCGGCTTGTCTTTTCTGCCTGATCGTCCGCTCACCTGAACGGCCAACTGAAACGCTCTTTCTGCAGACCGGAAATCGGGGAAATGCAGCATCCTGTCGATATCGACAATACCTACAAACGTTACGCCGTCGAAATTCAGCCCTTTGCTCACCATCTGCGTGCCAACAAGTATGTCGATGTCGCCTTTTTCAAATTCGCTGATAATCGTCTGATAGCTGTATTTTTTTCGCGTTGTATCCAAATCCATTCGTTGAATCCGCGCCTGCGGAAAAAGCACTTTCAGATCGTCTTCCAGTTTTTCAGTGCCGAATCCCATCGCTTTCAGTGTCGTTGTGCCACAGGCTGGACAAATGGACGGCATTCGTTCATGGTGCCCGCAATAGTGGCATTGCAACTGGTTGATGTGCATATGATACGTGAGGCTCACAGCGCAACTGTTGCATTTAGGCGTCCAGCCACACGCTTCGCAGGTGATGTAGGGTGCGTAGCCGCGCCTGTTTTGGAAGATGATGGCTTGCTCGCCACGCTCAAGTACATTGGAGAGTTTTTCGACTAACATGGAAGTGAAGTCGCCCTTCAGCGTCTTTTCCTTTCTCTCCCTGAGCAAATCAGCGAACTGGATTTTTGGCAATAATGCCTCGCCGTAGCGAACGGATAGGGATACAAAGCCATACTTGCCGTCCTTCGCCAGGTAGGCCGATTCCATAGACGGTGTAGCGGAGCCCATCAACACCCTGGCGTTGTGGAAGCCGGCCAGCACCTGTGCAACATCCCTGGCATTGTATCGCGGGGCAGGATCGTATTGTTTGTAGGAAAATTCGTGTTCTTCATCGACGATGATCAGGCCCAGGTTTTCGAAAGGAAGAAAGATGGACGAGCGGACACCTACAATAATCTGGTATCGTCGGCTGAGCAGCCCTTTCCAGATTTCCACTCGTTCATTGTCAGAAAACCTGGAATGATACACGCCCATCTTGTCGCCAAATACTTTTTGCAGCCGTGATACAATCTGGGCCGTAAGCGCTATTTCCGGAAGGAGGTAAAGTACCTGCCCGCCCTTACTGAGCACTTCGCGCATGAGTTCGATGTAGATCTCCGTTTTGCCGCTGCCCGTAATGCCGTGCAGCAACACAGTTTGTTTACTCTCAAATTCATGGGAAATCGATGCTTTTACACGCGCTTGTTCCTGCGATAGTTCGAATGAATAATCTGACGATGGGCTGGTCAATTCAAAACGTGGAATGATGGTGTAAAACTGCTCAAAGACGTTGTTTTTGACTAAGTTATTGAGCGATGATTCGGATACGCCACTTTCCAGAAGTGTACTTTTCTTTATTCCTTTCGTGTTGAGCAGTTTGTCACGAAACACGGGCACATGCCGCAAATATCCCAGCACGACTTCCTGTTGTTTCGGTTTTTTATCTAATTCAGCGAGCAGGACTTCCAGGTGTTTTTTGTCATTCCAGTGGCTTGCCAGCCTGATGCCCGATTCGCGTTTTGGCGTATATTTTTCCTTAACTTCTTCAAAGATCAGAATCGCATCTTTCGCCAGAAGGGATTTTATCACATTCACATACGTCTTGGTCTGAAGCACTCTCGCCACTTCGCTGTATGTCATCATCTGCTTTTTTACCAGCACATTCAGCACAGCAAATTCTTTTTCGGAGAATGCCTCTTCGGAAGTTTCAAGGTCCATTTGCGGGTTCAACTGTATCCGGCTTTCGCTACTCAGTTTCAGACCCGAAGGCATGGCGACGTTGAGCACTTCGCCTCGCGTTGCCATATAATAGTCAGAAATCCATTGAAACAGTTTCAGTTGTTTACCATTGACCAAAGGTGCTTCATCCAGAATGTCGAGCAGGTATTTGGCCTGATAGACCTGCGGAGGGGTTTCATGCAAAAGTGCGACGACACCGGTAAGAATCCTTTTTTTGCCGAATTGTACAATCACCCGGCACCCAATGCTGACCTTGTCATTTAATTCAAATGGAACCCTGTAGGTGAAGTAATTGGCGATCGGCACCGGAAGCAGTATGTCTGCAAACAAGGTGATGCGTTCCTTGTGAAAGGATGGCGTATGAAATTCTATTTTGTCCAAGAATCAAAGAATCTGACGAAGCGCCTCTTCGGTTGAGTGTACGGGCAATTTACAGCTTTTATCATAACAAACATAGATGGTGTTTTTGCCAGATAAAGCCTCTTTGCCACGAAGTAGCGGCAGTGAGGAATCTGTGTTGCCGCCCATGATAATTTTATTGGGAATATAGCGGTTTTCAAATTTGATTATCGTGGATTGTGCATCCGGACCGACAATGGCGATTTCCGCAAGTGGTGATGTGCGGTAGGCAAATAGTGTTCCCCAGTGGCAGAGGTATTGAGGTTCAGCTTGAATTAGTCCGCTGAATTTGGCGAGCATATCGTCTGACATTTTCAGGTATTCGTCCTTGTCGAAAAGTATCCCAAAAAAATAAAGATTGATAGCCATAGCCGAATTGGATGCCGGAATCACATTATCGAACACTTCTTTTTTGCGGGCTATAAGCTTCTCGGCAGAATCATCGGTATAGAAGAATAATCCTTCTTCCGGGTCATAGAAATGAGCGATGGCATATTTCAACAGAGCGTGGGCCAGGTCAAGCCATTTTTCATCCAGTGTTACCTGGTACAGATGCAACCATGCGTCGATCGTGAAGGCGTAGTCATCCAGAAAGGCCGGAATTGCCACGCCATTTGGGTTATAACTTCGAATCAGTGCGCCATTACTGAAAAGATTTCTTTGGATAAAAGATGCATTCTGAAGCGCCAGATCGAGAAATGCTTCATCGCCAAAGGCGCGGTAAGCATCGATGAGCCCGCGAAGCATCAGGGCATTCCACGATGTAATTATCTTGTCGTCCAGGCCGGGCCGGTTGCGTTGTTCCCTTGCTGCCAATAGCGTTTCCTTCGACTTTTGAAGTAATGCTGAAAACTGCTCTTCTTCCAGGGAATGATTTTGAACAAATTCCGTATCGTTCGGTCGGGTAAAAAGTATATTTTTCCCTCTTTCCCAGTTTCCGCCAGGAGTCGTATTATAATAGTTTTTAATGAGAGCGGATTCATCGCCTAGTGCAGTATCCAATTCATGCTCGCTCCAGATATAGAAGTTGCCTTCTTCGCCGTCGCTATCGGCGTCGAGAGCAGAATAAAATCCTCCGTTGGGTGAAGTGAGTTCGCGCTTCACGAAAGCGATGCTTTCATAAACCACCTCCTTATACCTGGATTTTTTATAAACCTGCCACGCCCGTGCATACAGGCTTATAAGCTGGGCATTGTCATACAACATTTTTTCGAAATGTGGAGCGAACCATTTATCATCGACCGAATAGCGCGCAAATCCCCCACCTACCTGATCATAAATCCCGCCGGCTGCCATTTGGTCGAGCGTGGCGATGAGTTGTGTCTCCGTGCTTTCATCGTTGAGTATTGTATTCGCATGAAGCAGAAATTGCCAGATGGGCGGATTGGGGAATTTGGGAGCCCGATTTAGGCCGCCATAGGTTGGGTCGAAAAGTCTGGAGAGCGACTGAACGATGGATTTAAGGCCATTTTTATCTGGAAAATCCTCCTGTGGCCCAAGCCTGTATTTCTCTGTGTCTGTTATTCGGAGCGCCTCCCGAAATCCATCTGCAGATTCTCTCAACTGTTGGTAATTTTCCTTAAAAGCGCCGGCAATGCTTCCAAGAAGATGAATCCATTGTCTGGGGGGGAAATACGTGCCGCCATAGAACGGACTTTGATCGGGCAGGGTAAAAACATTGAGCGGCCATCCGCCATTGATACCCATTGTTTGAATGGCATCCATATAGACCTGATCCACGTCAGGCCGCTCTTCACGGTCAACTTTGATACAGATAAAGTGCTCATTCATCAGCTTGGCGATTTCCTCCTTTTCAAAGCACTCCCGTTCCATCACATGGCACCAATGACACGCCGAATAGCCGATCGATACGATGATGGGTTTATTCTGATTCTGTGCGGCAGCCAGCGCCTCCTGGCCCCATGGACGCCAGTCCACCGGATTATAGGCATGCTGTTTCAAATAGGGACTTGAAGAATGGATAAGCCGGTTTGGCTTTTGGTTGTTCGTCATATCAGTTGAGCAGTGAGTTGTCGCAATTCGTTTTCTACATTCACTACAATGGAAAACTCCTTAACTCGCTCAATAGTTTTTAAAATAAATTGCTGATGCTCCATGGAAGATGGATGAAAAGGTCGATGCTGCAATGCCTTCTGAACTTCTCCCCAGGCTCGGATAAAAAGCGCTGTCTCCGCATCGAAATACGTTTCTGCGAATTTCTGCCAGATATAATCAGTAGCCACGGCATTGGGATGCAGCATATCCTCTGCATAGAACCGGTAGTCGCGCAGATCATCCATCATGATTTCGAAGGCGGGGAAATAGCTGATCCCGGGGAATGACCGCGAGATTTGATCACAGGCAACTCGTAGTATGGATTTTGAAAGGTTATTCTGTTCGAATGATTCCTTCATGTGCCTCACAGGGCTCACCGTGAGGATAATCCTGACCTTGGGATTTAAACGCTTGAGTTGTTCATAGAACCCGTGGAATTCCCGGTAAATTTCTACCACATCCATCTGACGGCGGTTGAATTTGAATGCCGGAATCTTATGGCAATTTGCGACAATTTGACCATTCTCCTTCCATTCATAGACGATTGCCGTTCCAAATGTGACTATTAGAAAAGACAGACTTTGTACTTTCGCATGCGTTTCGTGGATTAGCCGTTCGGCCCTCTCCAACAGTTCGGCCTGGCTCAAAGCCGAAAAATCTCCATGAAAATCATAGTGATGATATACCCCCTGATGATTGACTATCCACTCATCAGAAATACTTCCGGAATCCATGGAAAGTTTTAACAATTTAAAAATGGAATGCGGATTAAAAAGGGTTCCGAATGGGTTTACATCGATGCGAAACTTGTTCTCCCGGAGTTTCTGACCAATGTTCACGGCAAAGCAGGAGCCTATGGACATCAGGTCATCTGCCAGGCTGATTTTTTCAGGAGAAGGCTTCGGTATGAGTTCGGTGCGAAACATGCATTAAAGATACAAAGTGATGACAATAAAAAAGCCCCGGATTACCGGTAACCCGGGGCTTTTGATGATATTTTGGTTCGTTTTATTCTCCTACGACGGCAAATTTCACTTCGTGTTTCACTTCTTTATGAAGGTCAAGAATAGCTACATATTCGCCAACTTCTTTAGGCTGGGTAGGAAAGGAAATTTGTTTCCTGTCCACTTCAATGCCTCTGTCGGCCAGGAGGTCGGAAATCTGGAGGGTTGTTACAGCTCCGAATATCTTACCTGATTCACCAACTTTAGCGCCTACTTTCAGCACCACATCACCGATTTTTTCAGCAATAGCTAATGCTTCAGTCTTTATTTTCTCAGCTTTATGAGCAACCTGCTTTATATTCTCCTGAATCATTTTTTTATTTGATTCATTGGCGATGATCGCGATTCCCTCAGGAATCAGATAGTTTCTTCCATAGCCGGGTTTCACTTTCACGATATCGTTTTTATAGCCGAGCCCCTGCACGTTTTGTTTCAGTATTACATCCATCTCTTTTCAGTTTACTATTTTAACGAATCAGTCACATATGGAAGAAATGCCAGATGCCTTGCTCTTTTTACGGCCTGCGAAACTCTCTTTTGGAATTTAACGCTGGTGCCTGTAAGCCTGCGGGGAAGAATTTTTCCCTGGTCGTTTACAAATTTCAGGAGGAAGTTAGCGTCTTTGTAATCAATGTACTTGATTCCGCTCTTCTTGAACCGGCAATACTTTTTCTTCTGCTGGTCCCTGTTTATGGGTTCATTCACTAATGTCATTGTACTGCTTCTTTTTTAGGTTCCTCTTTCTTATTGAATGCACCGCCTCGGCGCCGCTCGTTGTAATCCACCGCGTCTTTGTCAAGCGCAGTAGTCAGGTAACGCATCACTCGCTCATCCCTTCGATATTCAAGCTCGAGGGTGGCGATCAGAGTAGGCTCTGCCTTAAATTCAATAAGATTATAAAAACCAGTGCTTTTTCCGGTGATGGGATAAGCGAGTTTTTTGAGGCCCCAGATCTCCGTGCTGATAACCTCAGCTTTGTGATCTTCAAGCACCTTCTTGAATTTTTCGACAGCATCCTTCATCTGAACATCAGATAAAACGGGATTAAGTATGAATACCGTCTCGTAACTTTTTAATAACATTATTTATCAGTTTTAATTTGGCCTGCAAAAATAGAATATTAATCCTAAAAGACCAAAGCCTTGGAAAAGATTGATGGGAGATTGATGGAGATTGAACTAATGAACCAGTGAACCACTGAACCACTGAACCATTGAACCACAATTCCGCATGTCACTTTACCCGGAATGACTTACTGCCCATGAGGTATCCGTCAGTGTAAATCTCCATCACATATCGGCCCGGAAGGTATTCAGAACCCTTGCTGTAGAGGAAACTGAGGGCCTGTTGGGTATTGTCAAAAAGGATTTCCTGCTTGGCCGTATAAAAGGTTTCCTTTCCATCGAGATCGAAAGTGCCGGAGCCTCGGGCTACATCAAAAAGCACATTGCCATTGTCATCGATGATGCGCATAAGAATTTCTTTTCCCGAAACCGGAGCCACATCATTTTTTGCAATAGAAAACTTTACGCTCAACTGATCAATTTGCCGGGCTCTGAATTCATCTTCTCTTGATTTCCCATCCCGTGAAACCGCCGCCACCACGATATTCTCCGCTTCAAGTCTGGATGCCATTTGAACTTTTTTATTCAAATCATCCTGGGTTTTTTGTGCATCTCGCAGGTTTTGATTCAACTCGTTGCGTTCTGTTTTCAATTCAGAGTTTTCCACAACGAGGATTTCGTTTACTTTTTGAAGCTCTTGGATCTCCACGTCCTTCATCACAAGGAGTTCGCGATAGCCTTCTACCCGGGCTTTCAGGTCTTTAATTTGTTTGTCGCTGCGCGTGCGCGCCTGAAGAAGATCAACCTTTTCACGCTCCAGGGAATCCTTTAGTATAGTAAGTTCTTCAATATTTCCACCAAGATCCTCGATCTGGACGATTTTGGATTGGAGTTGAGTGCTTATGGAGTCCAACCTTCCATATGCGACGATAAGCGCGGCATTGGTTTGCTTCATTTTACCCTCGCGGATAAAATTCACGATCAGCATGGCGGCCAGAACCACGGCCAAAATTGCTACAACGTATATAAGGACTTTGCCTGATTTTTTTTCGGCGCCGGCAGCCGAAGGATTATTGTTTTTTATATCGCTCATTGTATATCATCTAAAAATCATCTGTAGGGTAAAATTAGCCTTAAATCCGTTTTTTTCAAGCTAAATTCACGAATGATTAATGAGGATTTTCGAGGACATAGTGTTGGCGGGTGTGCCTGGTATTAATAAAAAGGATGCCAATTTCTCTAAATTCCAGACTGACGGATACAACTGGATGTTTTAACAGTTTTTTCCAGCTTTTATTCATATCAATACTCCACCTGATATCGTCGATGATGATGAGGCTATTTTCAGAAATGTGGCTGACGAGCCATGTGAAATACCGCTCAAGCGCCTGGCCAGTATGGTTGGCATCAATGAATGCACAGTCAATCCGCTGGTTATTTTCAAGAAAGGGAGCAAGAGTCTGGTCTATTTTGCCCTGAATTATTTGCACATTTTTACAGCCGAGAAGTGCGAGATGGTCGGTGGCTTTTTTACAAAGGAAAACATCGGCTTCGAATGTGAAAATATTTCCGTTGGCACAGCCTCTGGATAAATAAGCAGTGGTGATGCCGAGCGATGTGCCGAGTTCAATGCAATTGGAATATCCCCCTTGCTGAATCAAGGCTTGTAAAAAAGCACACTTTTTCCATGAACTGATTTCGTATTTCGCAATTTGGCTGATCGTCTTACCGGCGTTTTTTCGATTTTTACGTGAACCGGCGCCCTCATCCTGTACTTTAAGTAGCGTGGTGTCATTCAGTAATTTTTTACGCAGATTTTCGATATCTGGATCCCCATGGTTTTTAGGCAGCTTTTGTTTCAGGGATTCATAGAACTGATAGACAAACGGAGCCTGAAGGGAGTGTTCATCTACCGCATTCAAATAATAATTGAGGTAAAGAGGGATGGTTTTTAGTAATTCAATTGCGCGCAATGATCAGTTCAATTTGAAAGGCGCAACCAACATGAATTCCGGGATTTTCACCTTAAACCGCTTTCCGTCCATGATGCGCTCCATCGTGTAGGTGCCGTGCATCTTGCCAATTCCGGATTTCAGGTTGCAGCCCGACACGTAATTGTGCGATTCGCCTGGTTCCAGAACCGGTTGTTCGCCAACCACGCCGTCACCTTCCACTTCTTTGGCGTCGCGGCTCGCATCATGGATGTACCAATGTCTGCTCATCAATTGAATCGTCTGATCTCCAAGGTTTTCGATGGTAATGCGATAGGTAAAAACGTAATGAAACTGCGCCGGACTGGAATAAGCCGGTTGATATTCGGTTTCTACGGTGATTTTCACACCTTTGGTTGTAGCAGTAACCATAAGCGGGTTTCAGTCCGAAATATAGAAAAATATTCTAAACCTGAAATTAATCCGATCTTTTCCCATGATGACTTTTTAGTTGGACCAAGATGGCTTTGATACAGAATTCAGCATTTTTAATCTGAAGAATGCGAGACCAGAAGAATTTTTCAGGAGAAATATTTAATTTCACAACCTCCGGTAAAAGGTAAAGGTTTGATATGGATGTAAAAATAGCGGCGTCATGGAAAGAAAGACTCGAAGGTGAGTTTCAGAAAAGGTACTTTCAGGATTTGGTGGCTTTTGTAAAGGCCGAATACACAAATGCCAGAGTTTTTCCACGAGGCTCGCAGATATTCAATGCCTTTGACCATTGTCCCTTCCATGATCTGAAAGTTGTAATAATTGGTCAGGATCCATACCACGGTGAAGGGCAGGCAAATGGCTTGTGTTTTTCTGTGAATGATGGTGTAAAAATGCCACCTTCCCTGGTCAATATCTTTAAGGAAATAGAGGCTGATTTGGGTAAAAAGCCACCCCAATCGGGCAACCTGGAGCGATGGGCGCAGCAGGGTGTACTGCTTCTCAATGCCACACTCACCGTTCGGGCCAACAGTCCCGGGTCGCATCAAAATAAAGGATGGGAAGATTTCACCGATGCCGCGATACGATTGGTTTCTGAAAAGAAAGAAGGAATCGTATTCCTACTCTGGGGTTCTTATGCCCAGGCAAAGGGTCAAATCATTGACGCATCAAAACACAAAGTGCTTAGTTCAGCTCATCCGTCGCCTTTTGCAGCGAACAAAGGGTTCTTTGGTAACAGGCATTTCAGCCTGACGAACGACTTCCTGTTAAAAAACGGTAAAACACCGATTGACTGGTAAACTCTAAATCTTGCCAATTGGCATAAAGTATAATTATAGCGATGGAATCTGTGCTTACCAAGACTTTTTGTAGATTGAATAGTTGGGTTGCCAACTATACAGTGAGGAGGATCTGAAAGTACCCCCTCATGTAAAATAATAAATGAAACATTTCACGAAATATTCCTATATGCAATTCTTTTAGTATTTATTATTCTTGTCGATAAAGTTGAAGCGGTATAAATACCTTTTATTGAGTCAATTGGCGCTTTCTCTGTAGCATAAAAACCTTATCTGCCATCTTGATTTCATTTGTACTTTGTTTTCCTTTACCAATACCGGAGTATTGATGGAGGAACAATGATAGTAATATGAAAAGGTTGGGGAATGACCATGGTGGAATCTCCTCCTTGATTCTACGTGAAGTAAGTAAAGAGTTAAGTATGAGTGCATCCATATTTGGATTTGATTCGTTCTTTTGTCCAAGGAAATGGGTTATAACCTTGATGCCTAAAATGATAGCATGATAATGGCAGTAATACTGCATCTATGAGAAGTTCAAAAAGGTCCAGAAAACATTGCTCATTGTCCAAACCGTTTATTTAAGCAGAATAATTGAAAGAAGCGGTTTTGCTGTAAATTTTCATTTTACCAGTGTGAGCCAATGAAACAGGCCACCTTCGTCAAGGATTGAAAATGGTGAATGGTCGACTCACTTTTCAACCAGCGATTTTTGAGGTGAATTCTTGAATAACTCTTGTCTCTGGTGTAATATTTCACTCTCAATGTTTGTCTTTGCTCGTTGCGATGGTAAATCATATTAATAATTTCCAGATAACTTATCCGTTATTTGGTGGCGACATAGTTATATGCAACATTGTCCGTTTATCTTTAAATTTCGTAAGCCACCATATTAGAATTGACAGCAACCGGCAGGTCGAACAACTGAGGTGAAAATAAATACCTGGTAAAAACCGGAAAATCACCAATTGACTTGTCCCTCTAAATTTTTACTAATGCGGCGACAAGTTTGGCCTTTACCTCATCAGCAAGACCAGCGAGTTTGGGATTTTCTACTACACTCATCGCGACAGCCGGATCCATCACAGCTACATCCACTTTGCCGTCTTCCCGCTCGATTACAGTTACATTGCACGGCAGTAGTATTCCGATCTTTTCTTCCAGTTCCAGCGCTTTTTTTGCAAAGGGTGGATTGCAGGCGCCAAGGATTTTGTAGGGGCGACGATCAACATCGAGCTTGGCTTTCAGCGTAGCTTTCATATCGATTTCCATCAAGATGCCGAAGCCTTCCTCTTTAAGTGCAGCAGTAATTTTTTCTACAGCAGTATCAAAAGAGTAATTTGTGGTTTTGTTCAGATAGTATTTCATAAATCGATGGTGGTTTATTATTTATTGGGTGAAATCACAATTTCATTTTTCCCGGTGAGTCCCGGGTTATTAACCGAAAAGACGATCCTGGTAATGCCTTTGGGCCAGTAGCGCTTCAGTCCGTCATCGGTTACTTCATTGAATTCAATTTTCGGCGTCAGGGTTTTTATATTGTACTTCATGATTAAATCAAAACCGTCGCCTTTCAGGTTTATTTGTCCGGGCGCCAACTCTGTAACCGTGCAGTAGGTGATAAAATTCAATGACGTCGGCGCTGATTCAACCTTGGCTAATTCATAGTTATCAGCTACGGTAAATTTCTTACCACGTTCGAGTTGATAGCTCCTAACCCATTTTTTCACAGCCGCTTCTTTGGGATAGGCTTCTGCGATATCTGTACTGAAGCGCACCTTCTTTGAGTCAGCAGTAAACGATGAATTTTTGGCAATAAACGACCTTCCCTCTTTTTGATCCACGCCATTGATCTTCGGCGCATTGTGGTATTGCGATTGCATGGTCCAGATTTCATAGCGCCGGTTGCTGAATGTCTTCGCTGTATAAGTTTCCCGTCCAACGTCGATTAGACAAGGCTTTCCATCGAAATACAAGACACAGGAGCCGAGGTCGTTATGGTTATGGCTTTCGGCGTTGTGGCCTCCTTTTGCAGCAAAGAAAAATCCATTGGATGTCCCTGTCTGATCGCGCCCACCGGCAACCTGTGTCTCAGGCAGCCAGAAATCACTGATAAGTGCTTCTTCGGCCGGAGCATTTTCTATTTCACTCAGCAGCATTAGTTGTATGAGTTGTTCATCAATTTTGCCGTCAGGAATTGCCGTGCCCCAGCTTTGCTTTTTCGCCAGCCAGGCTCCGAATTTTTGCATTACCGGATCTTTGATATCTTTTCCATAACTATAAATAATCTGCGGACGGCTGCCCGTGGTAGCGTCGGCATCGGCGAAGTTGATGAAATAGGGATAGCTGATATAGGCTTTATAAATGTAGCTACCCATGTTCCTGATCAATGGGTTATCATACACATCGAATTTTCCATTGGTGGCGCGCTTCAGTAAATCGAGGTTCTGATACAGCGAAGCTCCAGCCCTGCCCCAGTAAGAGGGACCTTCGTCGCAGCCACCATCATTGGGATACACATTCACAAACTGATCAAGCGACTTGATCACCTTCTGAACACCGGCCAGTTTTTTGTTCCAGTCGTCTTCCATGATTAAAATGGCCGTAAGCATATTGTGGTTGGTCCATGGATTCCAGTTATTTACCTCGCGGCTGCCATCCAAACCCTGCCACCAGAAATCATTCCTTTCATAATATGGAATTATGGCCTTGTACATGATTTCATCCTTCAATCGTTTTGCGATCAGTGGATGGATTTTGTTGAATTCATCTTTGAATAAATACCATGTCCATGAAAGGATATTCGCGATTTCACCGACACCCAGGTCGATGGACGGGTGCTGGATATCCGGCAAACCGTTTGGGTTCGGTAAATGCGCTGACCAACCCCACCAGGTTTGCTCGCTGTAATACCACACGCCATTCACGACCTGATCCATGAAGCGGCCTTTTCCTTCAACAAGTTCGCCCATAACCAATGCCATCAGTGCAGCACGAGGTGCAGCGTATACTCCCTGGCGGCGGTCGCCTGAGCGAATGATTTCCAGGTAATCGGTCGCTTTCACCACCGGCCAGTCATAATCGATATGCTTTTCTGCTTCCGCGATGTACTTATATTTCATGGCTTTTGGAAGCTTTTCCCAAAAGTCACGCGATTGATATGCTGGGAAGCCCAATTCATCAAAATTCTTAATGAGTGCGGTTTCCAAAGGAATTTCTGCCCCTTCCTTTTGAAGGATATCCCGGATTTCTTTTGAAAAGCTGTTAGCACCCATGGTGCAAAGCAGCAAAGCAAGGAGAAGGCGTTTCATGATTTTACCGCAACCAAGATTAAACCAAGTCGATCAGATTTTATTTTTTCACTGTGAAACTGTACTTCCCTGAACCCAACTCTTTCGATTCCTTGTCCTTACCAGGCATTACAACGGTTGCTTTTGTATTGGCCGGTATTTCAACATCAAAAATGATGTTTTCTCCATCAATTTTCCATGAAGATTTTATCATTCCGTACATCGAGTTAAATTCAACCTTCGCATTGGTTAAGCCTCCGCCAGGATGTGGTGCAAGTATAAAATGCTTGTACCCCGGCTGTTTTTCATCGATCTGTAAACCAGAAACATAGGTATAAAGCCATTCGCCGATGGCGCCATAGGCATAGTGGTTGAAGCTGTTCATGCCGACACTCTGGAAGGTACCGTCAGGCTTCTGACCGTCCCAGCGTTCCCAGATCGTAGTAGCCCCCTGGGTGACAGGATATAACCATGACGGATAGTCCTTTCTGTTGAGCAGCATAAATGCAAGGTCTTCATGTCCCTGTGCAGATAAGGTGCTGCAAAGCAGAGGGGTGCCAACAAAACCGGTGGTGAGATGGCCCATTTTTTTCACATCGTCAGCAAGATACTGAGCGGCTTTTGGCACCAGGTTTTCAGGCAGTAAATCAAAGGCAATAGCCAGGCAATAAGCAGTCTGGGTATTTGACACCATACGACCTGCCGGGGTAACAAACTCAGCAACGAATGCTTTTTTGATGTTTTTTGACAAATCTGCATATTTTTGGGCATCGGCAGTGTTGCCAATGATCGCGGCGATTTTGGCCAATAAACCACTGGAATACGCATAATAAGCTGTCGCGATCAGATCCTTTTCAGTAGTAGCACCGGGGTAGTCAGACCGGTCAGTAGCAAAAGCCAGCCAATCTCCATAATGCTGATCGCCTGTCCATAAAAGGTCATCACCCGCCCTGTTTTTCATGTAATCAACCCAGGCTTTCATGCTGGGGTATTGTACTTCGAGGATTCGTTTGTCGCCGTAAGCGAGGTAGGTGGTCCAGGGCACAACGAGCGCTGCATCCGCCCAGGCTGTAGAACCGCCACCACCATTCAATACATCCGGGATCACGTGAGGCACCTTCCCGTCGGGAGTCTGATCGGCTGCCACATCACGCATCCATTTGGTATAGAAAGCTGATACATCGAAATTGTATGCAGCAGTTGGACTGAATACCTGTGCATCACCGGTCCAGCCAAGCCGCTCATCGCGTTGCGGACAATCGGTCGGTACATCGAGGAAGTTACCTTTCTGTCCCCACTGTATGTTGTGTTGAAGCTGGTTGATCAATGGATCAGAGCAGGTAAATTGTCCGGTTGGCGTCATTACTGAATATATCGCCACACCCGTGATCTGACCAATGGCCGGAGCGGTTTTTAATCCTAGAATTTGCACAAACCTGAAACCATGAAATGTGAATCTCGGTTCGTAAATTTCTTCGCCGTCGCCTTTCAGAATATAGGTATCCGTGCATTTTGCTGCGCGCAGGTTGTCCGTGTAAAAATTGCCTTCCTTATCCAGGACCTCGGCAAACTTCAAAGTAATTTCATCGCCTTTCTGACCGCTCACTTTCAGGCGAACCCAGCCCACCATGTTCTGGCCCATGTCCCAAACAGTTTCGCCTTTCGGGGTGGTAAATAGTTTCACCGGCACGAGTTCTTCCACGGCTTTTACCGGAACGCCCTGCGGTGCGACAAGAATATCCTTCGGATGATTCAACTCACCGGCCTGCTTCCATGTGTCGGCTTTAAATGCAGATGTTGCCCAGCCATCCATTTCAAGTCGCGCATCATATTTTTCTCCATTATAAATGTCCGATTCGAGGATAGGGCCTGTAGCTACTTTCCAGTTTTTATCGGTGACTATCGTTTCTGAGGTCCCATCTGTATATTTGATTACTAATTGCGCCAGCAGGGCAAGTTTTTCACCGTAATAAGCCCTTTGTTTTTGAAATCCGATATTGCCGCGATACCAGCCGTCGCCGACGATTGCCCCAATGGCATTGGATGGCTGAATCAACGCAGTAACGTCGTAAGTCTGATACTGGATGCGTTTTTTATAGCTCGTCCAACCGGGAGTAAAGAGATCATCACTGACTTTTTTACCATTCAGATACAACTCATATAATCCGAGAGCAGTGACGTACACGCGGGCGGAAGCGATTTTTTTGGTGGTGGAGAATACATTCCGATAGTAATGAGCCGGTAGTGAAGTGTCAGATTTTTTCTCATCGGCCATTGTGATCCAGGAGGCTTTCCACTGATCCGCTGACAGGATCCCGGTTTCCCACCAGGCAGCTTCGCTCCAGGCTGAAGCCTTGCCTTCATTGTCCCAGATGCGCACCTGCCACCAGGCACGTTGCATGGATTTCAATGACGGACCAGCGTATTCCACATTGACCGACTGGTCGCTCGTCACTTTACCGCTCGCCCAGAGGCACTTAGCTTCGCTTGCCAGATTTTTTTGTGAATCAGCGACGCGGATTTCATAAGCTGTCTGCATGGCATTCTGTTTATCTGAAACCATTTGCCAGCTCAGCCGGGGCTTGGCAACGTCGATCCCCATGGGATTTTGATGGTATTCACAAACTAATTTTACCACCTGGCTTTTGGCATAGGTGAATGTTGAAAATGTGCACAAGAGCACGGTCATTAGTAGAAGATTTCGTGGTTTCATTGGAAAAGTATTTTGGGATTAAAAATGTCTTTGTTTAACGGTAACGTAATTTAATAACTTCCTGCAATTAAAATGAATTAATTCTGACCTCAATCCTGCTCTTCCCTGATATCAGTCTGATGCTTCCGAACGACAGGTTGACAGGTTCACCGTTTAATGTTACCACATCTTCAGGTGAAAAGCCTGTTCTGAATTCTCCCACCATATTTGCGGGTAGCTCGATCGTATATTCCGACAATCGATCATTGATTTTGACGTATTGGCCTTTTATCATTCCGCGGATGGTAGGATAAGTGATGGAGCTGTTTTTCAAAGTTGAAAATTGAGGACTGATGCTTACTTCCCCAAATCCGGGAGTTAAGGGTTGAATACCCCAGAGATACCTCGGGATGATATTTCCGGGCGCAGCGCCCCACGCGTGGTTCCAATCCGAATTGGGTTTGTACCGCATGTCCCAGGCTTCAAGGCTTATCGTGGAACCGATTTTTATCATATTGTACCAACTTCGATCATGAGTGGCGGTCATCAGTTCGAGTGCGTAGTCCGCCGCTCCGGCATTGTACAGCGCTTCCATAAGAAACTGCGCGCCGTACACACTGCAACCCATGCCACGGGTTTTAATGTAATCAGCCACGGTTTTCTTCCGGGATTCGGGAACGATATCAAACGCCAGCGGCAGCATATTCGAATGGATCGCCCCATGATCTGTACCTATTCCATCCACATAATGCCCGGAGGATTTGTCGTAGAGTTTTTCGTTGATCGCCTTTTTGGCTTTCAAAGCCCGCAATTCAAAATCCAGCGCTTCATCGGGTTTACCCAGGAGGCTGGCGAATTGAGCCATAATCTTCATGTTTTGGTAATAGAAACTATTGATCACCGTATTCACAGCTTGAAAAACAAAACCGTCGCGCTCTCCCTGTGGCCAATCTTCCGGCAGTTTCCAGCCGGTATCTTTTTGTGCCGGCGGCCAATCTACGATGTCGCGCAGTCGCTCGGTAGTATCGGCAAATCCAAGGTCGGCCATCAGCAGTCCATTGTGATTTGGTGAAAAGGTGCTGATAAGACCATCATCATTTACCAGCGCCATCAGGGTTTTGTGCTTCAGCGGTTCGTAATATTTCCGGATGAGTTCCAGGTCGCCGGTGTACATATAGTCCTGGTAAAACATGAGCGCCATGTGCAACTGCCACTCGGTGGGCCATGTTGGATATTTCATGAAATATTCAATGGTGCGGCGGGCCATGGCATATTCCTGATCCGCGGCATAGTGTGTCAACTGGTTCAGATACGCGTCGGCTTCATAGGGAATCCGTTCGCGGTCACCGTCGATGTAGTAACCGGTAAAGGATGTCGCCTTTATGGAATATTTGCATAAATCCCATAGCTGATTCAGGACGGTGTCGGAACTGTGAAACGCGCTGAAGTTCGGATCGAAATAATGGAAATACGCCTTCTGCCGGAGATTTTCAGCGCTGATGGATTTGGAAGCATTTTCGATTTCCACGTACCGGAACGGCGTGACCACGTCGAAGGAGTCTGGAAGTTGAACGGCTTTTTGATTGGTGTTGCGCTCGTCAGGGGGTAATTGAAGAATGTAGGAAGTGGTTTCCGGTGTTATGGGTAAATGCACCTTTTGGTAGCGGATAGAGCCGCCCGGGTTTTTGTCAATTTTTCCATCCAGTAATTTTTCACCGAGGTGAATAATTAAAGTATCCGGCTTATCGGCTGTGTAATTCAATTCCAATGTTCCGAAGGCATCTAAGCCGAAATCAACAAAATAGCTGTCATTACCCATTTGCCGGACAAGCTTCGGTGCGATGTGTTCTATCTGAAAAAAATTAGCAGTGGAAATCTCTTCGCCAAATACACCGGTGCGGAACTGCTGCATGTCGGAATATTCGGAGAGACGGTTGTCGCCGTCAAATATGCGCACCTTCCAGAAATAGGTGGCGTTCGGTTCTATTGGCAATCCGGCATATTCTACGTTGACGGACCGGGGACTTCGCACCTGGCCACTGTTCCACATGTCGCCAATATTGTTTTGAAGCAAATCTTCCGATGATGCTACCAGAATTTGATATGCCTTCTGAAATACTGCATCCTTTGGCACTACCCATGAGAATTCCGGCTTTGGGTCTATAATTTTTACAAAGGCTGGATTTCTAATGAATTCTACGGTAAGCCCCGATGGTTTTCCGGCATTCGGGTCACTGAATTGTTGCCCAAGCCTATCTGTTTTTTCCCTGAGTTCGCTTTGGATTGCCTTAAACCTGCTATCCAGAACGAGGTTTTTGGTTTCCATCGGATCGCTGGACAGGTTGTATAATTCCTCCGCAGATTTATCATTGATATACCGGAAATATTTCCAATCCTTCGTTCTCACACCTTCACTGGGTGGAATATTATCAAATTCCCATAGGTGCTCTATCAGCACGGTATCGCGATGAAGTGGCGCACCGGTCTGGCAAATATTCATGAGGCTTTTGCCGTGATAAGAAGCAGGGATTTTTATCCCGGCCAGGTCCAGGATTGTGGCGGGCACGTCGATATTCAGGGCCATGTCATCGATGTCCTGGTGTTTTTTCAATCTGGGATCGTGGATTATGAGCGGCACCCTGATCGAATTGTCATACATCAGCCACTTGCCGGCCAGTTGGCGTTCGCCGAGGAAATAGCCATTGTCGCCCATGAGGATAATCACGGTGTTTTTGTCCAGACCTTTTTCTTTGAGCTTTGCGCGAATTTTAGCGATCTCCCAGTCTATTTCATAAATCATCCGGTAATACCCCTTCACGCTGTGTTGGTATTTTTCCGGAGTATCAAATCGCCATGTCCAGCGCAGACGGTTGAATCCCTCTTGTAAAGGCAACGGCAATGCATTTGAAATAGGCGTCTTCTGCCAGTTCCGGCCCGGGCATATCCATATTCTGATATAGGGCATCTGGCTCTTTTTGCCAGAAGTACTGATCCGGAGCGCCGTCGTGCGCGTGGGGTGCGCTGAAACTCAGCGAGAGGCAAAACGGCTTTCCATCCGGTGAATTGTCAATAAAATCCAATGCCTGCTGACCGGTGTATCGGGTGAGGTGCACGGTATCGCCATTGAGTGTCTTATAAAAATATCCTCTGTAGTCCTTGTATTGGTTGTTTCTGTCGTAGTCGTCGATTGTATCAAACATGGCCTCCTTGCCGGGAAACTCAACGCCAAACTTTCCAAAAAAGCCAGTGTAGTAACCCGCATCGCGCAGTACTTTCGGGTAGGCCTCAGCCATATATTGATGCCGCATTGGCCCGGTCTGGAAGGTGTATTTGTGGGTGCGCTCATGCAGTCCTGAAAAAATGCTAGCCCTGCTGGCAGCGCAAATCGGCGTGGTAGCGATCGCATTTTTGAAATACACTCCTTCCTTCGCGAGCTTATCCATCTCCGGAGTTTTGATGGTTTCATTGCCGGCATATCCCAGCGCATCCCATCGCTGATCGTCGGTGAGGATGAAAATGATGTTGGGACGAACATTGATTGCAGCGGCTTTATTCTGTGCGAAAAGATGATTTGAAAATAGAATGCCTAAAAGGAAGGCTGCACGTATGAAGTAATGTTTCATTTTGGCCGGTGCATTTATAAAGTTCATTTTCCTTGCTTTATGATTTAACTGCTCACGGAAAACCCGGCTATAGCTTATAATCCCGAGTTGGTGCGTGTTGTTTTTTTTAGATGGTTTTCAATCCACGTACAGATCTCTAAAAAATCAGATTTGCCAGAGGCTATTTTTATCACAAATTCAAATTTTTCATCCTGACTAGAAATGACATCTAATCCACAATCCATAAAAGTCTCATTAAACTATCCAATCCGTTTATTTCCATCAACGAAAGGGTGATTAGTTAAATGCTCTCGACCAGTGCTGCTGATTTTTGAAAACTGTTGGATATAAATCATTCTTGTAAAAGTCTGAAAAGGTCGAGAAAAGAGATTCCATAATCCCCTATACGTATCCACGAGTGCCACCAACTTCTCATGAGTATATCCTGAATATATTACTTCTGAAGTTGAAATCATTTAGCTAATCTTTCAAGTACTTCCTTATCTTCAAGGAGTATCCGATTTAAGTTATTAGAAGAAAGGTATCGATTTGATTTTGACCTTAATAACAGTCCTTTGAGATAGTCTAGAACGCTTTCAGTACCTCGTCTGGTGCGTCGTCCAGCACCTTGCTTATTTCTTCTTTTTAGTTCTTTTGTCGACATACTTAAAATTTTAATGAATATATACGAATTTCCAAATTCAACTTAGTGCACGCAATTGGCGCTAGTTGTTTGGTTGATTTTTAATGGGTGGGCTTTTTACCGCCAAAGTCCATTCGGAGTACTAACTTTCTGCAGCCACAAAACTGCCCTTGGAGACTAAAATTCTAGCCTTGTGAGAAGTGCTGGTATGTAAAGTATTATTGTCCACGCTAATGTTTAAGGTTTGGCAGCTCGTACCTGAAGTTCTTTATTTTTGCTTTTAGCGCTGTAAACGAAAAGTGTCCATTGTTACATTTTTTGGATTGTTTTCAAGTCGTGAAATTAGCCTTTTAAACATTAGTTTTCCAAGTTCTTCCTGTGTCAAGTGTCGCTCTTGTCTTGTCTGTTTAATAGCTTTGCCAATTAAATCCATTTTAAGTTCATACTCAAATATGTCCCTTTCAGGTGTCCCGATTTTTCCAATTAGTTTGTCTTGCACCTGGTCTAATGTATATGATTTCATTTCTTTTTGTTTTTTAATTGTTTTGTCTGCTAAATATTTAGTCTCTGTTATTGCTTTTTGAATTTCGTTGTCTGGAACTTTACTACTTTTTTTACAAATCCATGCGTCGAAACAACCAAAATCTCAGTTGTCAAAGTCTTGTCCCAAAGCAAGCATTCGATATTGAATTCCCTAGATATATACGTCTAAGTTCTTGAAATATCGCTCTGCAAGTTTTTTAAGAAGTTCCGGATTTCGTTCTACCTGAGATTTGCGTATGTTATAAATTATTTTTTCGTAGAGCTTCCGCTCTAAACTTCTCAAAAATTCGAATGCTTCTTCCAAAAACAGGATTTCGAAATGTTTGTCCATTAATTAAAACTGTTCAATGAGACAAAGGTAGGTAAAGTTTCGTTAAAACGAAACATATTGTTCGTTTATCGGACGGTTTTTGGTCGCAAAAGGCACATAAAATCTAGACAACAACACACATGAAATGTCAACATTTAGAAAGTGGATTGAGCCTATTGTTGCATCAATATGTTCTTATCGCCCAGAAAGGGTAAGTTTTCCTGTAGGCTGAGTTGAATGCCGAGCATCAGGTAATTTTCAATTTGGATGAATTTGGCAGCCTGGGCCGGTCCAATAATTTTTGACATGGACTTAAAGGTGCTCAAAAATAGCTTTTGCATGGCGATACTGTTTTCCGCGGCCCTGTTCATGAGTTCGGTGGCCTTTTTATCGGATAGCGTTGTCTGGTTTTGGACGTAGTCGTCCATGATAGCAAGTCGTTCGCGACCAAGTTCTTTTCTCGATGCTTCGTAAAGGTTGTACGCTGGCCAGAATGTTTCGCCATGTGATGCATCAAATGCCATATAATCAGCAACCAGAGCGCGTTTTTCCTTGCCCCAAAGACTCTGAACAATGATGACGTCATCGACGACTGACTGGGCGTGTATGCTCATAGAGGAAAAAAACAGTGCAAAAACAAGGATGGTGTATTTCATGATTTTACTGATGAGTTAAATGAGTTGAAGTATTGACAATATTAGGCATCTGTCGAGGTTTGTCAAAAAATTCGCGTGCGATTCTGAAAAACAATTGTCCTAACTCCGGATAGGAGTGAAGGAATCATGTTTTGAATAAATGGAGCATGCGGATCTTGCTTTTTCCCGGTGGATCAGTATTCGCTATTCAATGTCGTTAGTTAAGGGATTTTTTTATTTTCCTCTCCCTGCACCCTCTCCAAAGAGGGACAATTAGTGCTTAACTAAGCGACATTGATTCGCTATTTGTTATTTCAATTCCACGGTAACGCTTTGGCCGGCATAGACGCCATCTGGCAAATCAATCGTGATCTGGCTCATTTTAGCTACATCATCCCAGGTAGCTGTCAGTTTATCACTCAGGCCTTCAACCTTTGCCGTGACAGAAATATGTATTTTATCCAGTTCCACGGTTTGGGTCAGATGCGGAAATGGAAATGAGCTTTGCCCCATCGGTTTTCAACATCACGATACCGGGATTTTCAGAGGCCACGCTGAAGCCGTCTTTCAGATCAATTACACCTGATTTGTAAAAAACGATCTGGTACATATTCAGCCCTGTATGACTGAACCGCCTGACTTCCGGCGTGTTTGACAAGATGGCTCATATTCCTTTGGACTTTTCTTCAACCAGTGCGTCAATAGAGGTTGCTGGCGAAACGATGTAGGCGTAGGAGGCATCGCTTGGCCGGTTTCCGTGATCAAGCCAAAGCTTAAAAACATCCAGTTTGACCTCATCTTTCGGCGAGTCTGATTGTTTATTGATTGTCCACCATGAACCGGTTGCCAGGCTGTTTTTCAGGTTTATGGAGGAGGGTTCAGGGAAAATGTACCCGATACTATCATGAAAAACCCAGTCCACCGCAGTGAAAGCAACTTCTCCTTTGGGTACGACTTTTTTTAATCACTTTTGTGACGAAGCATCACCTCGCCATGAAGCAGGCATTGATTCAGCGTAGTGACTACGGGCAATTCTTTTTTCGCGGAAATACCAGTGCCAAGACAGACATACTCTTCATCAAAAAAGAACCAGGCCTTGCGCGCGCAGAGCGGATCGTGCGGACTTTTAAAATCAAATCCCACAGCCGCGTATTTTCCATCCGTGACCGCCCCGACAAAATCCGTGAAACCCGAGCTTCTAATTTCCGTTGGGGCGGGAAGCTCGGGTTTTTGTAATATGGTGGTACCTGGAATTTTTTGATAATCATAAACAGGCGCGATGTCATCATACTCGACGCCGGTTCTGTAAATATGGTTGGTGCCATCGCCACGATGGTGATTCAGCAGGCCTTCGCTATTGTATGGCTCTTCCATGTTGTGCGTGCGGGTGCTATACATTCGAACGGAAGTAAAAGAAGCTCGGCGCCGAAAAGTCAAATGTCTCCTGTATCCAGAAAAATGTAGCAAAGGACAGGGTTGGATTTTTAACGTTATTTCGAATATCGACAATCTCCTGAAGTTCATTCGTTCGATAATTCGAGGTGAGCAGGAAGCTCTTCGGCTGACTTAGCGCTGTAGGCGTTCAATGCACCTTGTCTGCTGATGCTTCGGTTCCTGGCTCCGAAATCCGGGTATTTACCATAAACCGCCGTTTTGCATATTCCATCCAAGTAGTAATCAATTAAACTAGCCAGTTTTTCATCAGAAAATGAATATTGCGTGCCTGCCGTGTAAACTGCCCATTCAATGAAGGCATTAGCATAGCCCAGTCCATAGGATAACGTATTATTGATGCCATCTATGCGATGATGAAAGCTATTGTCATACTGGATTCCACGACCATTTTTCAGTTCTGTTTTCAAAACCATTAATGTCTGTGGAAGACCAGTATAGCCATATTTCATCCCGACCCATTCCACGTATTTTATCTCACCTTCTATCACCCTGATCACCTTTTCGAATGTCTGGCTATCTCCTGTAAAGAGCATGTTTTTCGCCTGGATTCCGGCGATTTTTATACGATCACCACCAGGCCGTGCACCCGGGGCATCGATATGAGCCCTTCCGATTATGGGCTGGGCTTTTTGACAACACCAGCAGGGAAAAATATCTCCGGCAACGAGCATCAATGTTACCAGTTGGTCGGGTGTGCCGATCGGTTGTGCCACCAGTTTCACACAGATATAATCATGGTCCACCCAATTGAGCAGGGCGAGTTCAAAGTGTTGTTTTGACTTTTTTGCTCTTGTAGAATTTCGAGTCCTGTTTTTATAGGCTCTTCCCAGCGCGACCATATTGCTCAGGTGAATGCGATGCTCGAATCCTTCGCGCGACACATCTGTATAATTGATTCCGGTCCAGGTGCCGTCATCGCGTTGCCGACTGAGGAGTGATTCTATCAGTCGGTCATCCACAGGCGGTTTCATTAGCTCGTCCACCACGCGTTGTTTCACGATAACAAAATCTGATTTTGCAATGGATGGAAATACAAGCACCCCGATCAATAGAATACAAGGAACAAAAGAGATTTTGTAATTCATTGAATTTTTTGATTTATGCGCCCAGATCCCAACGTCGGAAGTACAGTCCCTGGCGAACAATTGGCAATGTTTTATGTTCTATTTCTTTCATTTCTGCTTCGCTGAGCGGCGAAAACTCCGATGCGATCTGCACATCTTCTTCGATCTGCGCTACATTATCCACACCGATAATAGTTGTACTCACCGGTAAACTCATATTGTAGGTAAGCGCTTCCTTAATCGTGATAGTACCAGGTAATTTTGTCGCAAGGCGGGCAGGTTGTTCTTCTATTGGCGGAGGTGTCCATGTCGATATCATCCGGCCGCGGGTGGCAACTTTCATTCCGATAATGGCAATACCTTTTTCGCGCTTCAGGTAAGCAGGTAGTTTTTAAAACTCAGGTAACGGACATCGGCGGCGTTCTACGGCCATCAGGATCTGATCGAAAGGGTACTCCTGTATGGCCCTGAGCAAAATCAATGGTTCAAAATGCCCCGTAATTCCAAGATGCCGTAACCATACCCTCTGATTTGGCTTTTTCAAGCGCTTTTATTGCACCATTATTGGCAAATATCTGGTCGAGCTGATCTTTGGTCTGTATGTTATGAAGTTGCCAGGTGTCCAGATGATCCGTCGGAGATTTTTCAAGCTTTCTTCCAGCAGTTTCATCGATCCGTCGTAGGTGCGGTCGTGGGTCTTGGTGGAAAGCCATACCTCGCCGCGACGGGTTTTCATTACCCGCCCGATATTGAGTTGACTCACTCCGCCGCCGTAGGAAGCCGCGGTGTCGATATAATTAATCCCCAGGTCGATGGCCCTGTTTATAATTTTTTCCGATACTTCCTCCGTGTCCTTCATCTCCAGCGTTGCCTGACCACCGAGGCTGAGGATGCCTACCTTGTAGCCGGTTTTACCGAAGGAGCGCGTTGGCATGGCACTATAGGTGCGTTCATTGAATGGAAGCGAATCGTTTTTTTTGATAGGAACATTTGAGTTACTTTCCTCCGACGCATATGTATTACCCACTGCGATAGATGCTGTAGCAGCGACTATTCCGGTCCTGATGAATTTCCTGCGATTAAATGTTTGATTTTTCCATTGGGCTATGTGTTTTATGACAAGAAAAAGATTTATTCAATACCTAGAAAATAATACCTTAACATAGACTGATTAAATTTATGCTCGCCATGATTGTCATTTTATCTCCATGGCTGAAGACGCACCTGTATATTCGTTATGGCCATCTTCAATCGTCCAGGCCGGCATTCGAATCTCTATTCTTTTCAGGTTTTCCATCTGCCTGTTGAGTGCCATCGGGGCAGGGTAGAGCGAAATAACCGAAATGGCCAGATTGGGGTGAGAAATGTTCTGGAGTTTCAGCACTTTTCCATCCTGCCTGAGTATGGCGCCTCCCTCTACAATTTCCACATCTGCCTGAGTGAGCATCTGCCAGGTGACTGACTGGGTTTTTGGCGACACTTCCAGTCGATCTTCAATGGTGTAGACGAGGCAGGGGCTGTCTTTCACAAACCGGCGCGTAGCTTTTTTCAGGTTTTCTCCATACAGCGGAGTCAGGTCAAAAGTAGATTCCGGCATAGTGCCGTTTTTAAAATCGAGCAGGGAAGCATGGCCGGTATTAACAAATAGCGTGTCATTTACCGTAAGGGTACTATGCCCCTGATTGCCTTTGGTGATGATACGTCCAGCGGGAACAGTCCTGACAATTCCCACAGATTCAAATCCGGCCTGCTCCAGTTCGTTGTATCCCTGGTTTTTGGTATCGATGGACCAGCGTAACGCCATTCAGTTCAAATAAATTAGCCTGCATCCATGTTGCCATGGTGGTCGTAGTAGCGTGCCCGCCCTTTCCACCAAAGTAACACCCTCTTCTGATCGTTTTCACTTCCGGTAAATGGCGATCGAGGTTATCGCCTTCATCTTCCATGCCGTTGGCATGGATGCACCGGGTTTTTCGCTGTATTGCGACAGCCAGACCATGGCAGCTCCGGAAATACGGGATAACTTACCCATTTCGTCGGCTGGTATTTAGGAAACGGTCTTTCTCAAAAAAGGCTTTAGTCCAGTTTGGTGCAAACCATGCCAGGGTAAGATCACCTTCTACACTACGCTTATCGCCGCAGTCGGCAAAATTGTAATACCAACCCACTGGGTTCATGAGCACTCTGAACACGGCACTTTCCTTGAAGCCGGGATAATTGCCCAGGCCAAAATCGGTACCGAATGCGCTTTCGAGCATGGCGGCGGTCATGACCGAGAAGCTGGTGCCATAACTCCAATATGTGGAACCCTCCGGATAAACACCGTTCTTAGGGCCATTTGACCATGGCATGAGTATTTCCGTTTCAAGTGAGCGGCTTCAGTGTTTTGTAGCCAGTTCAGTGATCAGTTTCGGCGACTGGCGTATGGAGGCAGCTATCATGCCGCCGTTGCATACCGTCTTTCCAGTTGTTTTCGCCGTTGATCCCACCAACGTTCCCCTCTTTGTTGTAGCGCTGGGTAAGATGCCCTTTTCGATTAATGCCGTTTTAGCCACGCTCATGGTACAAGCAGGAAGTTTGCCTGCGAGTCCAGTTAAGCGCGATGGCCACTGCCATTGACATTTCGCCACATCCAGGTATGCGATGGGTTCCACCTGAGAAATTAGCATACTGGAATTACCTTGTCCTATTTCTTTCCAGAATAGTTGGATCTTTTTCATCGATAAACCGCGCCAAGCATGTTCATGCGGTACAATACTTCCCGGCTCACTCCAAGTAAGCGACGGCCTTCCAGTTTTCTTTCCAAAAGCGGTTTCTCCTTAATATCCGCGGCATTCGCCTGTATTGCCTTGTACATATTCTGAATCACCGGATCAGTTTTCAGTTTGCTTTTTACCAGTTTTTCCAGTTCGGAATTGAATACTAACCGGGGTTGCGATTTTCGCAGGTTCGATTTTAACATACCCAACAGTGATGGGATTTTCAAGCTTTTAATTTCCCTCCCCGGGTGTAATCGTTGTTCTGTTTGGTCGGGGCGACTGAAGTAGTAAAATTGCCAGGAAAACCAGGCTGAGCAACAGCGTATTTTTTGCTTTCATGATCAGGTAATTTAGACCGGCACAGGTTAAAATATTATGTACATAAAATTCATTTTCAATCCGTCAGAATGTTATTTCTGCTTTCAGCGCCAGGTGATCGAGTCTTCCATTCATGGAGGCCAGCGTGATTTGCCATGACCGCGTAGGACTGATTTTCCGATAAAAGCATGAAGATGCCATCTCAGTTCAGTTTGTTCTTTTCCATTTCCTTTTCATAAATTATCAATCCGAGTCCGGGGCTGTCGGGAACAATGAGAAAGCCGTTTTCGAAGAGAATGCTGTTTTCGAATAGATTTGTCAGCCCCATTTCAGGCCGCGTTCCGGCGTATTCCTGCACCCGCGCGGCGTTTGGTATCGATGCCACCAATTGTAGGCTTGCTGCAGTGGCGAGTGTCGGACGCGTGTTGTGCGTCATGATATATTTATCGAAAGCATGCGCCATGAAGGCAATCTTTCGACACTTCTTAAACCACTGGCCCTTATTAGGTCGGCGTTAATAAAATTTGGGTTGCCTGTCGAGCAGAGCTCTTCTATTTGGCTAATCGGTTGAACTCATGTTCACCGGCCATAACAGGTAAGCCTACAGAATCTACCACGTCGCGGAGTCTGCCTACAATCGCGACAAAGTTACCGGTTCTTCTATGGCAGCGATATTAAAGTGCTCAACGAGTTTTCTGGTGAGTGATATGGCCTTTGCCGGAGTATAGCCATTGTTAAAGTCAACAAATAATTCAATGTCATCGCCTACTGCCTTGCGGATAGCACCGATGATGCGGAAAGTATCATCGTCAGCAGGGTCGATATTCAACTGCCTTATTTGCATCCGCGCCTCTACGGTGGCTGCATCCTTGCGACTGAATTTTCCAAGGCAATTTCGGCCATTGCTTCCGGGGTTTTACGCGTCTTCTGGTTTTCCCTGCGGCAAGTCTTTCATAAACGTTCACTTCGTCTGTTGCCAAAAGCTGCCGGAATTTTATTTACCGGCATATTGAGCAACTTTCCTTTCAGGTCCCACAGGGCATTGTCTACCCCGGCGAGGGCTCCCGGAAGCAGGCCTGTGCTGCCAGCATCTTCACCTTTAAAAAATATGGTGTGCCAGATTTTTTCAGAATTAAAAGGGTCCCGGCCAATCAATTCTTTTTTGCATATTTCATCCACTACTGCTGCGGTGAGTTTTGGATAGTCATGGTCAGCTTCGCCCCACCCGCTTATACCGGCGTCAGTTTCTATCTTTATAAAAGTGGCATTCTTAAAGACATAATTCTTTACATCTGAGATTCTAACCTGACCTGTAGGTGCAGATGTTTTTGCCTTTGCCAGAGCAGGGACTTTCAAAAAAAGTCCTCTGGAAAGACAAGCCGCAAAAGTCAGGAATTGCTTACCATCTAGAGTCATTAGGCTGATTATCGGTATTTAGCTAAAAAGGACACATAGGCGCAGACAGAAAACAAAGCCTGTAATCTAACTGGACGAACTACGGCTTTGAAATCTTTCAGAGGGTGATAATTATTCAGTATCACCTTAACAGAATCGGCACCTAATTCCATCCCGCGTTCTGGCCAAGATTTGGATTTTCGAGAAATGGCACCAGACTGTGGATGGGCCACAGGGAATGCTTGGTTTTATCAAATACCGGATTTTCATACTTGGTAACTTTATAAATTTCCAGAGAAGGTAATCCTCCAATATCGCCTGTTTTGATTGTTACCTTGCCTGTCGGATCGACACGCGATTTATTGGCGTCATCCCATCGCATGCCGTAGTCCCTTCCGCTCCTGCTCTTTCCCCCTGGGCCCAGCGGTGAAGATCGTCGTAGCGGAAGCCTTCCATAAATAACTCAATACGCCTTTCGCGTCTGATCTCTACAAGAAGTGGTGAAACACCATCAGCAGTATACCTGGGGTCATCCGGTATATGGCGATATCGCATAGCCAGCATACCAACTCTTTCACGAGGTTTATTGATCGATATATTGAGGTCGGCCTGAGTAAATAGTGCCGAGTTTGGCCTTTGCTTCGGCTAAGTTAAGTATATAGCCTTAGCGATATTCTAGTACGATATCTGGAGTAGTGGCAAACATTATAAGTAGCATGGTCCACATTTACCTCATAAACCTTCACCATATCATAACCCGTGGTGGAATTCCATGCCACTGGCCATACCTTGAATCCGGGGATAAGTGTATTGCGTAGGCGGATGGTTGCCGAAGGTGTAAATGGCCTGGTCTGCAGGATGAAAGGACCAGTCTGCCAAGTCTTCCGAATCTTTGTTTCCCAGAGATATCCTCAAAAACTTCGTCGCCCATGTATAATGGCGAAAGAGAAATTGGTAAACCGTCTGTGCAGAGATAGTCTTCCACCATGCTTTTGGTAGCATCTTCGATATAATCCTTGTGATAGCTCTGGGCATGATTTGTCAACACACCCAGGGCATATCGCCTCCAGTAGAGAACCTCGGGATTACCTGAGAGATCAGTGAGCCGATGTAGCTGGTTGTAGGAATTTGCCGGATTCCCGGACTGGTACAAACGGTAAGGGCCTGTAGTGATTCATTTGGTGCTGCGTCAGCAGCTTCCTGCAACCACATATCGGCATTCGTACCACCGTGGCATTTTTGCCATGTGCCTTCAAATAGGCAGAATCTTTCATTCCACCTGAAGTGCAGCCCAGCGGTTCAGTTTTCCGGCACGCCTGGCCATCACTCAGTTGTTTGGGTAAGTTGGTGCACAAGCAAAATCCAAATCCTCTAACACCTTGCCCATGACCATATTGCGGGAGCCTCGCTCGCCTTACATAGTATCTTCGTCTAACTGAGTAAGTGTGGTTTCCACCCATCGGACATCCGCCATATTTCGATACTTTGTCACGGTAACGATCATCCCTGAAGCAGTGTGTGCTTCAAGCGATATATTCGTTTCTCACAGCTATCCGTTACCTGGGCAGTGCCATAGTTTTCAAGACCGAAGTTGATGGCACGTAGAAAGTTCCATCCTTTACAGCCAAAGATTTCAGCGCCATTTGAAACGGAATGTTTTCCGGCACGTTTTCTTTGACAAAAATCCTGACGGCAATGGCGTGGCGCCACATTGTCGGAAAACCCATCGAGGAAACCAGGTTCCCCTGCTTTGGCTGTCAAAACCTTTTATTTAGTACGAATAAGATTTTACGTGTTATCTTCATATCTTGGCCAGGTGCTAAATACCGTTGTCATATACCAACAGGTCGTTTTCCGTATTCCAGAAAGAATTGCTGCTCACCTGATCGAGCGGGTATCTTTCCAGGAACTCATCGTCGCAACTGAATGACAGAAAGGTTGCAACAAGAGCTATCGAGACTCTTAAAGTATATATTTTCATCGTCTTGTCCTTTTTGTTTGTTAGAATGAGATGTTTGAACTCGAAGCATAGGTCCGCTGCTTGTAGTATTCCTGGGTCAGAGTTGGCCTTAGTTTCCGCACCAAGCGGTTTAGGATATATTGGTTGCTTCCCATGAATTCATACCTGAGAAATATATCCATGCCCCACCGAGGCTGATTTTGCTCGCCATTGCAGGCGGTAAATCTGTATGTAAGTGCGAGGTTTTTCAAACGGATATACCATGCATCCTGAACATACGGTGACTGCGGCTAAACATTCTGCTTAGTATTGGTAGAAACGTGAGCTGCGGGGAAGTAGGCATCTGTATTTTCAGGTGTCCAGGTATCACTGAAGGTAATACCACTCCACATGGCCGGCGTTGTAAGGATAAAATGCCTGCCAGTTGCCATTAGGCGGCCAGTAGTCATACCTCAGCGTACACTGGAAGAAAACAGTCAGGGTAAAGGCTTTGTAGCCAGGTTGCCCGTAACACCGAAGTTATACCGCGGTGTTTCAGAGGCAATGATCTGTTGATCACCCGGATCATCGAGCGTATTATTGCCCCTGGTAATTTTACCATCGTCATTTAAGTCTTTACACATGACTGTCACCCGGTTGCCAGTTTGAACCTAACTGAGCCTGGTCTGCATGTGCTGTGACTTCATCGGCGCTCTGGAAAATACCTTCTGCCACGAAGCTCCAACGCTCACTGATAATCTGCCCGACATACTTGCAATTTAGGGTCCCGGTCGGATTGTTCAAATCAGTAATTGTATATTCTAGAATCAGCAAGGGCAAGTGTTACACCGTAGTTCCAGTTGTTGTTAATGGTGCTTCTCCATGCTCAGCAAGTTCCCATCCGCCGGTTTGCAGGTCGGCAGCGTTGGACTGGGGTGCAGCTACACCTGCAATGTCATTTAAGTTACACCCGGGCACCAGCATATCTTCGTGTGTCCTGCGCCAATGCATCAAATGATACATCCAGGCGGTTATTAAGCATCGTGAAATCAAGGCCGAGATTTTGACAAATAGCTGTTTCCCATGTAAGGGCCGGGCTCAGGCAATCCGGAGCCGCCACATATGGAATAAGACTGGTAGATCCCATCATAAATCCTGAAAGTCCTGATGGCATGGTTGGTATGTAGGGGTAATAATTATTACCGAGCAACTGGTTGCCCAAAGTACCATAGGAAGCCCTGATTTTAAGGTTATCAAGCCATCCGGAGGTACTACTCATAAACGACTCATTGGATATCCTCCATCCGACAGAGAATGACGGGAAGAAACCGAATCTGTCCTCTTTTGGGAACCGTGATGTACCATCATACCTACCATTGGCTTCAAACAAATAGCGCTCCTTATAATTATAGTTCACATGATACAAAGCACCCGCGGAGACAACGTCAGGTTTTGAGCCATCGGCTTGCCGGGTGCCAACTGTTGCGTTAAGGTCAACCATCGAAGGTGTTATCAATTGGGATGCTTGTCCGTTGATTATCTGATTTTTACCCCATTCCTGGTTAAAACGCGAACCATTTGCTTGAAAAAGTGGGTGTTTGTCCTTCTGAACGGTATAATCAGCGTATGTGTTAAAAAAACGTTAAGATTCATTGTTATCAGCCTGATTATAATTGAAGTCTGTACCGCTGAATCCATTACTTATTCACCAGTGCGCTCAGGTTATTATTATGAATGACCATTTACCTTGTTTTGCACATCCTGTTGATCACGATAGATGAAATTGGCGGTAAATTTACCCCTGGTATTGAATCCTTTGCGAAGGTGTTATTGTTGCTCCCTGGGTAAAAATGATATTGCTTCTTTTCAATGTGTTGCTACCTTCGTCCTCAAGGTATGGCAGGAAGTTGGTGCCTCCGAAGTACATCCCGATGTATGGGAGGTAATTATCATGATCGCCGGGTGTCAGATAATATTCCAGGTCCGGGAACTGAATTGGGTCTAAGGGATCCTGCCGCGCTGTTGTATTAATGTTTACATTTCAGTTATAGAAGTGCGGCTTATCACTTTTTTCATTGGTGATCAGAGCTTTTTAGTCCATGATGATGAAGTCAGTGATTTTGAAATCGCCTTTCATCTGCATGTTGTAACGCTTCAAGTTCTTGTTTTTCTCTTTGTTTTTTAGGTAGCCATTTTTATTTGATATATTCAAAGGAAACATAATAAGACGCCTTGTCTGATGCTCCTGAAATATTTAAATTCTGATTTTGTGTTCGTGGGGCATATTCCGTAATAAGCTCATCCGGGTACGCGTTGTATCCATAGTACCGAAGGGTGCCATTGTACATTCTCGATGAATTTTAAAATGTTCGGTCTTCCACGATATATTTTTGTCTTATCAATGAAATCCTGGTCGACAGCTCGGGCTCCGTTTGTCCTTCGGTCCGCTGGCGTTCAAGTCTGGCCAACACAATTTGGTATGTATCAATAAACCGGTTGATAAACATGATTGGCTCTGCTGCGGAAATCCCAGCGCCGAAGGCCCCTCTCGGCTAATCCGGCTTTACCACTTTTGGTTGTAACCAGCATAATACCTAACAGTCTTTGCGCCATATACCTGCCGAAAGGATAGCATCTTTCAATACGCTCATATCTCCCATATCATTGGTATTGATCTCGTTCAGATCCATCGGCACGCCATCAACAACAAAAGCGGGTTGCCGCCATTGATGGGAATTCCATATCCACGGACACCAAAATCCATTCCTCGCGCCGGGTCTTGTTTTGATGTTTACGTTCAGGCTCGTGTATTACACCGGGAGGCCTTCCGCGGTTTTTGCAGATAGGTCTTTTCGCCAGGATATCTACTTTTTGCTGTGCCTACAGCGCCGGTGGTCAGGTTCATCTTTTCCCGGTACTGTAGCGATTTACGACGCTTTGGGTCAGCGCGGTAACATCGGCCCTAAGGGTTAGGTTGATGACCCACGGGCTTCTGATTGAAATTTTCTTTTTTATGAAAAGCTACAAGAGCTTGAAAGGTATGGACTGTGGCATCGGAAGTCACATCAAGTGAATAAGTTGCCATCGATGTCGGTAACTGTTCCGGTTGTAGAGCCTTTGATAAAGAAAACATTGACAGCCGGCAAACTGGCGTTATCTTCAGAAGACAACACCTTGCCTGTGACAGTGCGTCCTCGTAAGCGCCTCCGTGACGATAGTGACGGCGTGGCGCTCTGACGCTTTCAGCTTAAATGTTGTTGTTTACCTGGAAGGAGTTCAAGATTGGCATTTCCTGAAAATCTCCTAAAGGACTCGGTCAAACGACTGGTTTTTTGCTTTCAGGGTTATCCCTTTCTGGTTTAATAGATCCTTTTCTTCGAAGGTAAAGCTCAGCTACGTGTTTAGTTTTGAGTGTTTCTACGGAATTTTGAGGTGGGGATTCTGTAACTGAATGGTTACGTTAATGTCCCTGGATGCCTTCACATCGTTGCGTTTTTCCATCGTTAGCTATCAGAGCAGACAATGTGATCAGAAGGGTAAAACCCCAGTAGAATGTTCTTTTCCTGACGATAAAAAATAGCTTAGCAACCCATTCTTAAATCTGCATGTTAAATAATTTAGTTATACAATCCATTAAAAATCATAGTTGGCCTGAATGCTCAATGATGCTGAGATTTCCGCATCTTGTTTATTTTTTCACCGTTCTCTTCATCGAAATCATATACAGTCAGGTTTTATTGAGTTGAACATAAACTTTTGCTCTTCTTCGATTGATTTCGAAATTTAATTTTTCAACGTAGGCTATTTTGCATTGTAGTATATTTTTCAATGTTTGTTTTTCGAATTTTCCGCAACAGGTCCAATCGGTCAAATTGCGATTATCGCTGATTTTCGTAGTCACTTGTTTATGTTTGAACGTTAGTTCTAGCGTGTTGATACGTCTGGTCCAGCGAAGCATTGTTGAAACATAATATGCCGTTCTTCCAGCCTGATAACAGCGACTCGGGGTTAAACGCATGAATTAAATATTTTTCCGAGGAACAATCAGGCGCGTTATTGGGGGCCAACAGGCGACAGCGTAAAATCTCCCTTTTTCATTGCCGCATTCATTAATTTCAACTTTTACGATGCCGGCAACGAGCGCCATGCTTCAGCTTGATTTTTCTTGGCACAAACGTTAACTGATGTCCCCAATGCTGTTGTCAAGATAAAACGCCTGCAAAACCCTCGCCAACGGTCCATTAGGGTCTATGCGCCACTTCAAAAAAACCTTCCTGAGTCAGATCCTAATTGTCCGGGTGGAAGTCGGAAAATCTTCTCGGGATAATAAAGTGCGCCATTGGAGTTCAAATCAATTTTTTGTGCCATCTTCCAGCACTAATGTGAGGTGCTGGCCATTGTGGGTGCTGCGCTCAATATTGGCGATTATTTGGGGCTTATATGCATCGCGAAGCATCAGGCCATTAAGCGCCAGTGACGCTACCATGAAGAGTATGATTATCGAAGCATAGCGCCAGGTATAATGTGTATGGAAATGGTCTTTGATGATGGATTTAAAGCTATTTTCGGCTTTAACCGAAACGTTTATTTTGGGTTGCAGGTCTGGTAATTTTATGTAAGACGCGCCGGAGTATTCGTTCTTCCGCACCAAGATAAACCTGATGATCGTTTCCTGCCTCTTGCCAAATCTGGTGCAGCCATTCGCTATGATCTTTGGAATGCCGGTTCTTCTCAAAAAACGCTGAAATGCCTCGCGCTCTTCTGCTGGGCATTTGCCGCTAAGAAACCTCTGAATGAACTCTTTATCGTAAAGTTCTGGCATAATTCCGGGTAGATAAAACATATACGAATCTGACCGCCTGATACCCCCACCCATGTCGGCGAAAATATTTTTGTTCTTACAGCAACATGCAGACGGGGAGCAGAAACATCAATTCAACCAATATTCCACTATTTCGACCTCAAATCGCTGGAAAGTGTTTTAAGGGCCTTGCTCATTTGTTTTTCCACTGTTCCCTGTGATACGTGGAGCAACTCGGCTATTTCGGTGTAGGTGTATCCTTTTTCACGACTGAGTTTGAAGATTGTCCGTCGGCCGGCAGGAAGTTTGTCGATAAGATTAGGTGATGATCCCTGATAATTCGTAATAATTAACGAGTTGCTCCGTGCTGTTGGCATTGAATTGATTTGGCGTTCTGGCAATTTTTAGCAGGCGCAATTTTTTTCATAGGAAACATGTTGTCTCATTTTATCGATCACAAGGTTTTGTGCTATGGTGTAAAGGAAATTGGAGAAGCTTCTTTCTTCGTCAATCAGGTTTCTTTTTTGCCATAACTTCACAAACACATCCTGAGTGATCTCCTCCGCATCTTCTACCGAAAGTGAAAAACGGTGCGTAAAATGAAACACCCGTTTGAAGTGGAGTGCGTAGATTTTTTTGAAAGCGTCCAACTGGCCAAGAATTAGCTTGTTGATCAGATCAGAGTCTATCGGGAGAGGACTTCTATTAGAACTTAGGTTCACGGCTAGTCAGTTTTCGGCCAGTCCTGTGAAATATGCTGAAATCCCATAACAATTGGAAGATACACCTGCTTTTTTAATAGGAGTAAGGGATCGGTAGTTTTGCTTCCTATTTTTCACGATGTTTAACCTTTGAATTTATATACTTCAGTTTTATTCCGGAGCTATCGGTAAATGGCAGCGTTATATGCCAGATACCATTTTTGTCATCGGTCACTTGCAGCCGGATGCCCGCAGCGTTCTCACTAATAATTCTCGCAGTTTTACCTGAAACGGCAATCGTGGAAGGTACAATGAGCCAGGTAAATGTCCTGTCGGTTTTGATTTCGGTTGAATAAATGCTGGCGGTATTTGGGTACGAACTGATTGTAAACCTCGCTATACCAACCCTGCACTTCGGGTGTTTCCAGGCCTCGAACCTGGCTAACCAGCCATTTCGTTTTTCCAGCCGGGATTATTGTCAAATTTCCATGGGAATTGGTCGCTGTGGAAATTCCATCTGAATCGATACTCATTGTGCATTCGGGATGCCAGTGCCACAGGGCATCTCCTTTTTTCTCGGTCTATCGGTTGTTACACGATTCTACGATAACACCAAAACTGATCGCGCACATAGAGCATGGTCCTTTTGTGTTCAAGATTTTCATCCAGGTCATTGAATTTGTCGTCAGGGCGGCCCACGCATAATCAAATTGGTCAGTGATGGCATAGTGTGAAAGGGGAAGGGCTTCATCTGCCAGAAGCGGCCCGTTTGCCTGACTTTTTCCATAGAAAAGCGAACATTTTATGGCCCTGGCTGCCACGGGCAAAAGGTCGGAATTTTTTCGCGACCTCGCCCAGTAGGCAAATCTACCGGCATCTACCAGAAAGTCTGAGCCAAATGCCGAAATGGATATATGAAGTTTATCGTTGTGCTGATGACCGCTTCCCCACGGGCCAATATCGAAAAAACTCCAGTGGGCGTTTTCATCAAATCCACTTCTGGAAATCAGTTGACCAGCCCATGGAAAAAGGCAGGAGGGTCCCTCCTTGGGTAAAATCCCTTTGTTTTAAAATAATGGCAATATTTTACTCCCAATCCTTCTGGTAACCTGCTGTTCAAAGCATTCAGGATAATGTCCCGATTAGAATACGATCAGCGTGACTGCTTAAGAGTCCATAACCATCCGGGCCGCATTGTCAGTGCGAGATAATTCGACGTTTTGCTAAATCGTATTGGTGTTAAAGAGATCGGGAAGCGATTTACCAGCATTGCGGCAAATATCGCGCAGTTGAAGGAAATTATTAAGCGCCACATAATGATAGGACAATGTGAGTTCTGCTCTGGCCTGGCGAAAAAAAAAACGTTCTGCTGCGTGGTTTCAGTCACGTAAAAATCATCGCGTATTCCAGCCCGTTCTCCCGATTCCCGGAATTCCGGCCAGGCTGCCGCCACTGTGGCTAATCCCGACATTTCCATGGTGAGCCAGTTGTTTTGTGCGTGGTAGTTTCGGGCGTAGTGGGCGTGCTCCGGCAAACTACTGAGTATCAATAATTGCGTAGCATCTGCAAATATGCCCGGAACCCATAAGGCCGTAAAAAACCTTCGACCAAACCTTGACGCGGAAGCTTTGTTCCAGGCCTCGCCACATTGCCGTCCTCTTTTTCCTGCCGGGTAAGTTGTTGATTTTGCATAATACAATCCTTCACCGAATTCGTCGATGTATTTTGCGTAGTCCGGATTACCTGTTTCAAAATATTCGCGGAGGAGTTCGGTAATAGGGTAGTGTCGGTTTAGCGCCCAGGCCCACTCAATATCATCTTCCGGACCGGTGTAATTCCAGTTCAGATGGCCATCGGGAAGGCGGGGCACTTTATCGCCAACCAATTGAAACACATAGATATCGTTGATGATCGAGTCGCCTTTTGCAGTTGTACTTCCGGTAACTTGCGGTTGCGCCTTCCTCAAAAACTGCGCTGTAGTACCTTCCTTGTAATACCGGAGCAATTCGCGGCAGGCCGTCTGAATGTCATTGTTTTCGATGGCTGCTTTACACTGCTGTTATACCCTGATAGTTGAGATTAACGGTGCCAAGCATCGCAGATCCCTCCGCTCGGGATACGCATTACAAACATCTCTCCACCACTTTCTATTTCGCGCCACGGCATTATCTGCGGGGTCGTCAGCTTCTTAGCAAAAGCCTGTGACAGGAGGTTTAAAGCCGCAAGGAGGATTATTATCAGACGACAGATTTTCATTCGCATAACCTTACCTGGTTAATTTATAAAGATATAAGCTGCTTGCTGCGCGGCCCGGTGCTGGCTCAGGCCTGGGCTTATCCCGGTTTCTTGGAAGTGTCTCCCATTTTAGCAGATATAGAATGTCAGGGGCTGGGGATACACCAATATCATCGGAAGTCTGAATTAGCAAAGCAGGGAAGTCGCCTTCAAGTTGAAGCATGGATGAAAGTGGCGCTGGTTTCAGAACCTTTCCAATTGCATGAAAGTCTTTGTCCAGCAGAATGGCGCCATCGCCATATTTTATATGACTGTAGGAGACCTCATAGTTTCCATCCTGCCGCTTTGCAAATGAATGGATTACAACTTCACTATTAATGCTGCCATTGCCGGAGAATTCCCAGCGGTAGTCCCAGTTTGTAATTACGTCGGCATTTCCATGAGTTATCCAGGTAACGGGCAATATAAAACTGAAGAAATCCCGTTTCATCGTACTTATGATAAACGAACGCGGGAGCGTTATTTTCAGTCCAGGCAGAGTTTAGCGGCAAGGTTAATAATGCCGCCTTTTCGGCGGAATGGGATCGACAATAATTGATGAATTCCCAAGGGTTGCCGGCATAGTGATTTTTTCGCCATGAACATTGTACCAGGTTATAGGGTGCGGACTCTTTATGTACGACAAGTCGTCGTTAGTAGAGCAGTCAGGCGTATCGCGCCACACCCAGTACACATGATACCAATCGTCGGCCAGCAATTTGGGCTGCGACTGGTAGGCATTCATCGAACCCCTATTCCGTCGGTAAGGGGTTTATGCGGCAGTCGGGAGTTCAAGTTTTCCTTTGTTCATCATAAATATTATAAATCTCATTGCCGTTGCCGCTGCCTCCATCACGATAATGAAAAAGTAATCGTCCTTCACGGGTCGTAGTGAAATGCGGATAGGTGCATTCGATTTTCTTCTGAACCGACCATTTCCATCACCTGCTCTAATGTACTGATGTCATAAGGTTTACTGGTTCTGAAGTAGGTGAGCGGGATGCACATGCATGTTGCCCGACAGATGAATAAAGCCTTCGTTGTCCATGGCAAGCGTAATGTAATTATGGCTATCCCAACCGGTAACGGTACTCGTGCCGCCGTGAGTTTCTCTCGAAGTAGTAATAAGACGATGTAGTTGAAATTTTTTGTCAGCCTGATTTCGCTCGCAGACGACCATATTTCTTTTTGAATTGTAGTAGGCGATGTATTGCCGATCGCCCCTTTTTGTTAGAGCGGCAAAAATCGACAGGGTGTCCCGCCCATACGCTGTCAATGAAAATGGTTTCAGTGATTTTTTCTTTTCTGCCCGGTTTCATCGACTGTGATGAGTTCCCTGGGAGTAGGTAGCATGTAAAACGAACAGGTTTATAAGCCATGCCTTCAGCAGCAGTTTCATGGTTTTGGTTTTTTGGTGAGGATAAAATAGCCCAAATTCCATATGGAGTCAGGGCTATTTTAAGTTGATTTTGATTTTCCCTGTTAAACTTTATCAGGGACCACAAAAGGCTCGCGATACTGTCGCATGAGCATGTCGTTTGCACCTTCGTTATTGATGAAACGTTCGGCCACAGGATTGAAATCCAGCGACTGTCCACCAAGGCGATAAGATATCACTGCCAGGTGTGGCAGGGCTGTGGACATGAAACCTTCGTAAATGTCGCAGGTAAGATCAGATTTTTTACCTGATCGTATAGCCGAGATAAAGTTCGCATAATGGCCTCCACCACCCGGAGCGGCTAAGTAAGCCACGGTTTGGTCAGTTCCTTCTACTGCTTCAGATACCAGGCCGGTTTCCCTTTAGGGCCAACGTAGGCCCGCCACTTGCTGCCGTCTATTTCCCAGTCCATCCTTCGGTGCCGTCGAATATGTTGCCCGATGGTGATATCCATAGCGCCTTGGCCATCATTTTGCCAGCCCACGAAGCTTGAAATTGCAATATTTTTCCATCAGCATATTGTAGGGCAGCTGATTGTGTCTAGGGGTTTCCTGGCTGCAATCCGTGTATTTATAATAGCCGCCGGATGACTGGATACGCACAGGATGCTCATCTTTATTTAAGCCCCAGCGCGCAATATCGAATTGGTGCGGACCTTGGTTTCCAATGTCGCCGTTGCCTGTGTTCCAATGCCAGTGCCAGTTATCAGTGGCCGCGTTTTTCATTGTAAGGTCTCCGGGCGGCGCGGTCCGAGCCAAAGGTCATGGTCAAAACCTGCCGGGGGTTCCGTGTTTGGAGATTTGCCAAATGAATCCCTGGGTTTATAGCATAATCCTTTTGCCATATATACATCGCCGATCACTCCGTCGCGCAGCGCCTGTATAGCCTGCCGCACACCACCGATAAGACCGGTACTGGAATCCTACCTGTACTATTTTCTTGTACTTATTGGCAGCCTCTACCATTTGCCTGCCTTCCCAAGAACATTATGTGAGCATGGTTTTTCTACGTACACGTCCTTGCCTGCCTGTACTCTATTGCCCAGATGGTCGCCAGTGAGTGCCGATGGTTTTGGTGTAGCGATGGATACGGCATGGATTTCCTTGTTTTCAAAAACCCTGCGCATATCTATTTTTTTGGTGGGTTTTTTCTCCCTGGATTTCGGACACTTGTTTTATCCTGTATCCAAATAAGGTTTCATCTACATCGCAGATGGTTTTCAGGAACACGTTGCATATTTTTCCCATACCGGCCCAGGTACGCAGGTGGCCGTTACCCTGGCCGCGTACACCGATCACGCACATGTTGATGCGGTCGTTGGCACCGAGGATAGAGCTATAACTCTTTGCACTGAAACCCAGCTTTGCAGCGCCAAGTGTCAACCCGGTGGTTCCCAGCGCCGTCTTTTTCAGAAATGATCTTCGATTGTCTTTCATCATTGGATATTTAAATAAAAATTTTGCCTAAGATGGATATTTTGGTTTTCTGAGAAAAGGATAATCCGGACAATCTATGGCATTTTTTAGTTCATGGGGGGGGTCCCGGGGGGGGGGGGGGGGGGGGGGGGGGGCCTTTGGGTATAATGGAAAAATGGAAGGGGCAATGGAATTTATCCCCCCCACAATTGTATGAAGGATTGAAAAAAAGACGAGTCACAAACCCAGCGCCCAGAACCCAGCCCCGAGAACCATTATGAATTGACAATCGAACCTATTTGAAAGACAATTGAATTTAGAATTACCGAATTGAGACTAATAAAAAAGAGGTCAATTACCCAGCGAACCCAGCCGCCGAGAACCGCGATAGAATACCGAACCATTGAACCATCTGAATCCTAGTTAACCATTGAGGACTCACTTCAACCCTCCGCTCACGAAGGTATCCCACACATTTTCCGGCGAAGTATTTTCCGGAAGCGGTGAGGGATTCTGAGGCCGGTTTCACCCTTTTTGAGGTTTATCGGTTTCATGGTGGTCGAGTTGCTTTATAAAATCCTTGATCTCAATGATCAGTTTGCCCTTTCCGGCCACTAGCGGCAGATGCATCCGCGCCATTGTACAGTGTTATGAATAGGGTAGTGGTATCTGTCCACACGTCGAGGCCTTTGTCATTTTCAATCTCTTTGTACCCCTGGAAAAACCCATGATTTTCCTTCTACACTATGCAGAATAGCTTCGTAAAGCATTTTTTTTCTGCGGCGCTGAAGGGTCGCTGATGAACAGGTTGAACCGGCCCTGGCTGATGGTCATAGGACTGGCGGAGAGCGCTGGCGCCAACATGGTGCCGGACATGGCGGCCAGATGGTCCTGTTCTTTGAGGAATTTGTCGGCATCCTCAGAGCGTATGGTCAGCGTAAACTCGAAGGGAGATTTTTCTTTTCCCCCAGGTCATGCGCTTTGTCTAAATCCTCTTTTTCATTCAGTGAGAAATCGCCGCGCATGGTCTCGGTAAATTGCACGCCGGTTTTGAGATCAGCTGTTTCTCTTTTTGGTATGGCTCCGAATCCATAATCCAGTGTTTCTTTCAATTCATCAGCAATCAATTTGCAATTCCGTTCTGCCAGACCGCTGATGGTGAGTAAAGGATTGGTGCCTACCGGCCGCCGGGATAAATGGCTCCATCCATCACGTACAAACCAGGATGAACGGTCTTTCCGGTTTTGCCTTTGAACACCTGACCCTTGTGATCAGTAACCCCGGAAGCAGCATCATCGGCCATGATACAACCGCCAAGCGGATGAACAGTGACCAGGTCATAATCGAAGGCCTTGGTCCAGGTTGGGTTTTTAATGTAGGTGCCACCCAGGGCAGCCGTAGCCTTTCTCAATATTTTCACTTTACTTTTTTGAATATGGCTTCTTTGCCGACTCCCTTCCATTTAACCTTTAGATGGTCGCTTTCCAGTTCCATGAAGCCCATCGCCGCTGTCGTGCGACATGACCAGGTACACCTGGGTATGGTTGATAGCGCCACGGTAAACACCTCCGAAAAAGCTTTTCACCTCACGCCATTTTTCTTTCATAAAGTCACCAAATCCTGAATCAGTGTCTTTGCCGATAAGCCGCGAAACGGGCAACAGCGCCGGTAGCATGATGGATTTTATTGGAGAGGGAATGCTGCCTTCTTCCAGGGTCATGCCGTCTTCCAGATTTTCCCTGTGCCGCAGGTCAATGACACTCGTGATGCACGGTCCGACGTCATGGATTTCTCCCGTTTTTGCTTTTTCACCTAAACCGATGCCATTGATCCGCCGATCATTATTATATCCAAATCCCAGGACGTCGCCATTGCCGGTAAAACGTTTACCGATCATGTCTGAAATATCGAGTCCTTTCTTCGCCGACCGCAACAGGATTTCCGTGCTGCCCAGCGAACCGGCGCTTATGAAGACGCTATCTGCCGCGACGAACATATCGGGGGCATCGAACTTCTCGCGTCCGGTACCGAAAAGTTTGAAATATACCAGCCAGCGATTGCCCTGTCGGCTGATGTGCGAAACCCCGGCTTCGGTAAATATTTCAGCGCCGTGGTTTACAGCATCGGGCAGATAATTCATCGCCGTAGTGTTTTTAGCGCCATGGTTGCAGCCCGTGACGCAATCGCCACAATTCGTACATTTTGGTTGTGTTACACCCATGGGATTCACTGTATCTTCGAATGTCACGTTGATGTCCAGCAACCTGAACTTTTCGTTCATATCGCTGGCAGATTGGCGCATGCCTTCCGTTTTAGGCAAAACCGGATATCCATTTATTCCTTCCGGATAGGGATTTGGCTTCAACATTTCCCATGCGCGTTGCACACCCTGTTTCAGCGTGTTCATGTCTTTATGCAACTCGCTGGGCCAGCATTTATCCTCAAAAACCCGTTCTTCTGCCTCAATCGAAACATTGGCGTTGACAAGCGATGTGCCGCCAAGTCCGCATCCCTGAAACACACTTATTTCATCACCCATGACGAAGTTGTACAGTCCGTTGCTGTCGCCTATGGTATTTTTACCTTTCTGAATCTGCATTTCCTTGCCGGCTTCTAACAGCGTATTGGGAAATTCTCCGGGAAGAAATTCTTTCCCTTTTCCAGGAGGCATACCTTTTTCTTCAATCGGGACATGCGCGAAGCAGGCGATGCCGCCTCCATAACCTGATCCGATGACGACTACCTCATAATGCGGTTTTAACTCTGTTGATTGGTTTAGATAATCTGTTCATGGTTTTGTGGGGATTTCGATTGGAGTTTCGATAAGATCAAACTTGATGGGATCGCCGACGAAGGCAGGCTTTTCCGGAGTGCCGGTATTTCGCAAGTTTTTGCCACGAACTTAATGCCGATGGGGTAGATGATCAGTTTTTCTTTGGTAATGTGTATTCGCAAGAAATTTTTATAGTCTTCGTATCGGAAAGATGAATAAGCTTCTGTCGGATGATTTTTGAGAATGAGCGCACTTGCCATCGGATACAATCCAAAACAAATCCGGCCAATGCACTTCCAGCAATGAGCATTTCAACAATAAATAATCCGGTATTTGTCCATGTGCCGGGTTCGAGATGCAACCATTGGAGATTAAGAACAGAAAAAAACCAGAGGCAACCATACAGGCATTTTATATGGGCTAATACCATGCAATAGTCCAAAACCGTAGCTCCATTTACCGTTTTTCAAGGATGTGTCGGTAAATTGGATGAGGCCAAGAAGAAGTAACAGGTTCAACAAAACGGCAAAAGGAGAATACCTCAGATTATCCAGAACAATCGCCAAAACCTCAGAGGCATTGCCGACACTGAACTGGATTTTGGACAGTTTTTGCATTAAAGAATCAGCGCCGGTCGATAGCGAAGCGCTCTGCATAGACCAGGTGATAAAAAGATACATAAAACCCAGGAAGAGACTCATGCCTTTGTTGAGCCATGGAAAAGCGAGGTTTTTCCATGCGAGTTGCCTGGATTCTTTGTCTGAAGGAAAGCTTTTTTTCATGGTGGCTCCGAAACCGTTTTCGAAGCGAAATGCTTTTTTCATGTTGTGGGTGGGATGCATAAAAGCCCCTCCGCCACCCGCCGTAATGAGTTGAGTGATTTTTCCGCGTTGGCTTACTTCACTCTCATATCTTATATAATGATGCAAATCACCGGCGAGCATGGCGATAACGTGAAGGTCTCTGGTTTTCCCGCCATAATATCCGTCACTCTTGCCAATGAGGATTTGATCTATAAAATATTTCAACCGGTTGTCACTTTCAAAATCACCGGACAAAGCAGCCAAGGCCCAGGACGGCTCAGCAGTGCAAAGAATTACTTTATCGCCGGGCTGAAAATGGATGGCGACTTTTTCCTGGAAATAGGTCTTCTGAGGTTCATCGATATCGCTGTTGAGTTGTATGTCAATACCGATGAGCCAATGGCGGTGCGGCAGTTTGATAGCGAAATAGCTCCTTTTTTGTTCGGTAAGCCAGTTGCCCAGCGCCCGGCCCTGGCAAAATAGCTTCATGAAATTGGTGAGACCATCGTACCAGTCATGGTTACCCGGGATCACAAAAAGTTTTGGCTTGGATTCTTTCGGTTCGATTTTTTCATCGATCCATGGAAATGCAGCATTATACGGCCCCTGGAGGCGGTTTTTATATTCGATGGTTTCGGGAGTCGGATAAACTTCATCACCACCCATGATCAGGATGTTGCCTCGCCTCATGGTGTGAGTACCGGCGGAAATCGACTCTTGCGCCATTAAATGCGCGAGTGTGTACGTACTGTTAAAACCATCGCCGAGATCAGAAATGTAATCAACCCACATTTCAGGATTATTTGAATAATCGAAGATGTCTTGCGCAGTAAAAGCCTGGATTTCGCGCTTATCGGCATAATTCCCGAAAACGATCGACATCACGGTTTTCAGCCCGGTGGATGCAAGTTGTTTCACGTCGTACCACCCGACCATGGGTTTTTGTTCAAACTTCATAGTTCACAAGTTTTGATGTCATCCTGTATCGCAGTTTTAAACCACCGGAGGTGCCGTCACTTCCCCAAACGTTGGTGCTGAACATGGATTTTAAACGATTATTTATGGATTGATAAAGACGGCCTTTTATCAATATGGAATCCCGGTCATTCGTAATCGTAAGCCTGACGGTTTTGAATGCCAGCCCCAAAAGAAAATCCGCGGCTGATGCCAGGCGAAACATGGCTTCTATGGAATACGTTTCTCCTGATTCTATAAATTGGGCTGTGTAGGTAATACTTCGGTATCCATGGGTTTCTGATGCTTTTACGTGAGAGTTGAAGCAGGGAATCTCTCTTCCAAACGAATCTATTTTAATGCTGGCATACACGTCGAGTATATCGAAGCGGTAATGGTGCGACAAGACAAAATAGGCATAAAACCGTGTTGCTAATTGTTTGTTGTTCTCAGACATATATCCGGAAAACTCAGCGCGCATGCTCATTCGGATACCAGGATCGGCCATTTTCGTAGCCGACTTATCCATCGCGAATCCATCGGCAGGCATGGAATTCAGGGCATTTTTTGCATGGACATAGCCCATATTAATCAACGACCTCGCATCTATTTTTCCAAAATATAAGTCAGGATCCAGAGGCAAGGGAAATGTTGGTTTAATGACAAAAAGTTTGGCAGGTACTTTTTGTCTATAGCCGGTAATCCCATCAGCAATTCGTTCATTGATGAGCTTTATTCGTTCGTATTCTTCAATAAGACCTCCGTTAGCGCTCATTTCGATCATGTGTACGTACTGGTTCAGAGCACCGGGAAGATAGGTCTTTGTATTGCCAATAGCCCAGACAAGCCATAGTTCTTCGGCACCTCGCCTTACGGCTTCCATTAGATTAGCGTCTTTAATCCACACGGCATCGCTGAACCACTTTCCTTTTATTTCCAGACCAGGCATTACCATTGGCAGCGACACTCCGGCCAGCAGATGCTCCGTTGTCACTTCATTTTGCGTGATGGCCTCCACCGTTTTATCCGAAAAGTTACAGACGTTGAAAGTGAAATCGGCGGAATTGCTGGCTCGGATTTTTGCGATATCGATACCCAGACCGGGGAATATATGATCGCGAATGCCATCTGCATCGCCGAAGCCCGTCATGTTCAGGGGTTTCAAATAACTTCCCAGTGGGCGCAATGACATGAAGTGTTTAATTTTCAGGTATCGCCATTTCTCCGCTATTTCATTGGCTGATAATCCGGAAGCCAGCATGGCGGCATTGAAAATTCCTCCGGAAGTACCGTCGATGTGGCTAAAAGAATGCCCTTCTTCTTCCAGCGCGATGAGGACACCGGCCTGGTAGGCCAGCCTCATACCACCGCCGGCCAGGATGAGTGATCGGTTGGTTCCGTCAGCGCCTTTTGGTTTATCAGCCAGCATGTTGTGAAAGATTTTTTCTGGTATGCAGATAAATGATGACAAACCCGATGAGTTCGTAGAACATGAAAAACAGGTGGAATTTGTTCGGTGGGCCTTCAATGATCCAGGAAACAATACGGGCAAGTATTCCTGATCCCATAATCACCAGAAAGAGCGAATTGAAGGCTTTTTCATGGAATATGTTATGGACAAAACGGATTGAGAATAGCCCAAAGCCCAGTTCCAGAGCCCGGAGGAAACGGTATTGGCTGAAAAGATTAGCGCGTACATGTTCATTCAAACTTTGCGGGTCCAATTCAATCAGAAACCTGAAATCGAAATATGGATTTATAAAGGCGCCCCAGAATCCCGCCAGCAGCACCAGGCCGATATAAGTGTAAAAAAGGAAGTGGCTAAGCCAGTTCATTTTTCGATTGTTTTAAATAATACAGAAAAACGAGACCGGAAAACAGGTCAAAAAGGGCTACTGCCATAGCGATAGGGCCGAATATGCCATTAAATACACCCAGTCCGACTGCGGCAAACGCACCGAGTTTTTGCATGGCGCACCAGAATACGGCCGGCCGCTGAGGCTGGGCGCTATAGACGGCGTGGAGCATCAACCCGCCAAAAAGGGTCATAAACATACCGACAATGGCGAAGAAATGGGCAGATGTTGGCGTGATTTCCGCCTGTATCACTGACAACACAGTTTTTGGCATAAACATTTGCGTTGCTCCCGATAGAATCGTGGCAATTGAGATGAGTATCACAATGATGTTCAGGTATTTATTCATGGGCCGGGCTGGATTTTAAGTCTAACTTGAAAAAGTAAACAGCCAAGGTCAACCATTGAAGTGTCCACAAACTCACGCGGATGGTATTGAGGGTCATCCATTTCTTCAAGACTTCCTGAAGTACTGCCTGATCTGTGATTCCAGCTTCCATCTGTTCATTATACTGAAAGATGAAGAGGATGGTAAGGGCAGTTGCCAATATGACCAGAACAAGAACGATAATGGGGTACCATTTTTTGCTTGATTTCCACTCATCAATAATGAAAATGACAGAACTCACCATCATGACCATGGTCATATAGGTAAAAAACGCTGTTGCCGCTTGTACCTGAGGAACAAATTGCATGTAGTAATTGTCCGGAGTGAGCTGATCGGCGATTGGAAATGAAAAGAGGACAAGCGACCACCCGGTACCAAAATACAATGAGGTACAGGCAAGCAGAAGGATTTTGTTAAAGGTCAGCAATGTTTTCATAGGCGGTATTTTTTATAATCCAATGATGGCGCTTCGAGCCAATCTTCGCTGAGACCCAGGTGAAATACGCTTTCTAATCCTTCGGGCATCTCGGTTGGCGGTTCATCATACGTCATAAACCAGCAATCGAAGTGATCGTCGAGAATGCCGTTGGCTTCAGGCATGAAAAAGGTGAAAAACGGATCGGGATTGATATCGATATCCCGAAGGAAGGAGACTCTTGGGTGATCTCCAATGTAGAGGTTTGCTTTGGCTTTGCTGAAAAGGTTTACTCCGGCCTTGGATTTGAAATAGATATAGGAGGCCATGAGCATGTTTGCGGAACCGGCAATAGTTGGTAGCGCCGATATTGATTTTGATGGAGGCAGATTTCGGGCGGGTCATTTCTATCCTGAAGGCAAACTGACCGTCTTTCTCATAATGGCTGGTTACCATAGTATCCGTGACCTCAAAGGACAAGTTGGCCTTGTGCTTTGGCATACCCCAGATGCCTTTGCCGCCCTTTACGGAAATTTCCGAACTAACCGGAAGATCGAGGATGTATTGACCTGTTCCGTATGTTTTCATCATCAGGGCGTTGAGGATCGGGGGTGCAGGTTTAGAGCCCCGGGTGCAGCCTATAGCGATGCTGTATTCGATGTATTTGCCAATGCTGGTCTCGAGGTAATTAATAACCGTGATTAAAAGTGCCCCGCGGCCATTGGGAAGTTTCAATGCATGAATTTCGTTACCCGGCAGTAGGGCATTGGCTTTTTCCCAGTCGCACGAAAACCCTGCCATGAGCGCTGGGGAATTTTTAGCACTAACCGGCATCTGATAGGGAATGCCATCTACCAGGGCATAACGGCCCTCATATTGCTTAACTCGTTTTGGTACTGCCATATCAGTTTTGGTTAAGTTCACGGATCATAATGGGGAAAATATCTTTATGGGCGCTCTTTCCAAGGAAAACATCCAGATGGCTGTAATTCTCCGGTAAATAGAGTTTGTGATAGCCCGGTTTAAAACTCTCCAGAAACTCAAATGTCTTTTGCTGACTGTCCGGCAAAAAGCACAGGTTGCGCTTCCCACCGAAGAGAATAATGCGCGCATCTGTTTTAGGAGCGCTATGTGCGTATGAGTTGCCATTGTCACGCTCATAGTCAGCCGGCACAAGGGCGTGGGCATTTACACCTTTTTTAATCTGCCTGAAGAAGCTCATTGGCACCTTGGCAAATTCGTATTGAATCCAGTCCATGGTTTTCCTGTCGAGGTTTTCCAGTAGCCATAGTGCCGGAAAACCTGCCCCATAAGTGAAGCTCACGAACTTGCCAACGAGCGTGTCTTCTTCCTGATGGCTTATTGATACCAGAAGCCGGAGGAATTTTGATTTGAAATCGGGTGCGTGCAAACCCCAGGAAGGGTCCAGGTAATCAAAGGCGAGTTTTCTATTGGCAAATAGATGTTCAGCTTTAGAACCGCGTATTTGGGAACTATCGGATGAAGCGAGACAGCGTTGCTGATGATGGTTTTCACCTCGGGCACGAGGCCATTCACTGCGGAAATCATGAAACTTGTGCTGCCCTGGCAATGAATAATCGCTTTTATCGACTTTTTCCCAGTGACCTCAACAATTTTTTTTACGGCAGCCGGATGATCGTAGCGGGCTGCCTGATCGAGGTTCCAGTGATTCGGTGGTAAATCTATGCTGGGTCACGCCAGTTTTCCAGCCACACGTCATAAGCCTTCGCGGGCGAGCATTTCAATGATATTGTTTTCTAAAGGGGGATTGAAAATATCAGCGCGAACACCAGCACCATGAACCAAAATCACGGGTTCCTTTCGGGGGATTGTTACTGATCAGATGCTTAAGATTGCATTTCATGCCGTCATAAGCATCAAACGCGATGGTTTCAAATTGGTGGTTCATGGTCAGTCGGTAAATAACCAGTGTTAATATTCGGCAAAGCAGAGAAAATTATCTTTTTTTCCGGGTAACTTCCGATAGAGACAATCAAATATCTCTTTTTAGTCTTGTCGTATCGATAATTACTCTTCTCAACTTTATCTGAAATATATAAAATTTAAATATACCATGTTAAAGTATGGCCAAAAAAACCTTTTTTATTACCGGGAGCGAAAGAGTGGTCTTGGGCAGCAGTAGGTAGATATCTTTGCGGAAGCTGTCGGATTATCGGGTTAGCGATTGAAAATTGTGTATTTTCACAACCGTGTATAAACATATCTAACAATGATTCAACGAACATGCTGGCGAATGATTCCGAAAGCCGGATCGATAAAAAGACTTAAACTCATCAGGGAAACGCTGGAAGAACCGGAGCCGCATGAAGTACAGATAGAAGTCCGTGCTATTGGGCTGAATTTCGCGGATATTTTTGCAATGTTCGGCTTGTATGGAGCAACGCCAAAGGATTCTTTTGTTCCGGGTCTCGAATATTCGGGGATGGTGACCAAAGCAGGAAGCACCGTGAAAGGGCTGCAGGTAGGTCAGGTTGTCATGGGTGTTACGAAATTCGGTGCATACGCCAGTCACATCAATATCGATGCGAGGTACGTGGTACCGATAACTCCGGATGGACGTTTGAAGAAGGCGCCTCTTACCTTGTCCAGGCACTTACCGGCATTTTACGGACTTGTAAATCTGGGAAATATCCAGAAAGGCAATACCGTGCTAATTCATAGTGCTGCAGGAGGTGTGGGACTGTGGGCTAATCGTATTGCCAAAACATTCGATGCGATCACCATTGGTTGCGTAGGCAGTTCATCGAAACTGGATTTATTGAAAAATGAAGGCTTTGACCATGGATTTGTCCGAGGTGAGCATTTTAAGGCTGACATCAAACGATTGCTGGGAGACAGGGAACTCAATATTGTAATGGAATGTATCGGCGGGAAGATATTTATGGACAGTTACCTGGCCATGGCGCCTGAAGGCCGCATGATCGTTTACGGATCAGCGCGCTATGCACAACCCGGCAACAAACCCAACTACCTGAAACTGCTATTTGATTATTATAAACGGCCAAAGCTCGATCCTCAAAGGATGATCGAACAGAATAAATCGGTCATGGGTTTTAACCTTATTTATCTGTACGAAAGGGCCGAACTTCTCCACGATATCCTTGGTAAATTGTCCACTATGAATCTGGGTAAACCTCATGTAGGTCATGTTTATTCCTTCGATAAACTCAAGGAGGCCGTAAAGCTATTTCAGACAGGGAATACCACCGGGAAGGTTGTCGTGAAGGTGCCCTGACTGGGGAGCCCGGGAACCGGGATTACTGATAAGAACCGCCAAATTGAATCTATAGTATAAAGAGCTTGACTAAATTATCGTTGACAAAGAATTAATTGCAAACATAACCATATCAATTGATCAAAACCTAATTTCCAAGTAATTTCTCTAACATTAGGAAACCGGCATTCCTTCTTCTCATCATCCTACATGTTTTTCCTGCTCCACCATACTTTATGTAGCACCGCAACAAACGGAGTGTGCAGAAGGCGCCGGGAATCCATGCTACCTCATTCGGCACAAGCCGGAAAGGCAACTGGGTAATTCATGAAAAGTCCATCAAGGGTCTGGAATACGAACAAGGGTTTAGCTATAAAATTAAAGTGAAAAAGGATGGAACCGGCGTGTCACTGAATGGAACGAAAACAGACTATACCGTTGTGCAAGTGCTGGAAAAAAATGATGTGACTGGCGATATGCTGCCGGAGGATTTGCAAAGCAAGGAATGGACGCTCGAATCAATGCGGGCCGGTGAAACAATATTTACCCCTGAGGATGCAGCGCCAACCATACACCTTTTCTGATGGATGATAAAATAGCTGGATTCGCCGGGTGCAAAGCCGGTTTTTCGGCGGTTATACCCTTTCGGGAAGGGTTATTACATTCAGTAATTTGGGCGCGACAAAGATGTTTTGCCAGGATGCCATGCCTTTGGAAGATGCATTTTTAAAACTTTTGTCAACCGAAAGAAGGGCGCTGTTTAGTGATAGCAGGCTTGATCTTGACAGGCGACGATGGGAACCAGATGATTTTCAGATACAAATAGATAGTATCGTCGGCAAAGGTTTGTTATTTTTGAAATATTCCAATCACAACAGGGATGAATGTAACCTCACTTTTACCACAGCTCAAACCGCCTTCCCGCACTAGACGTATTGCGGGGCATTGCCGTTTTAGGTATTCTTATTATCAATATTCAAAGCTTTTCCATGATCTCGGCCGCCTATCTCAATCCGGCTGCGTATGGTGGTCTCAACGGGGTTAATCGCACCGTCTGGGTATTAAGCCATATTCTGGCCGATCAGAAATTTTTAAGCATTTTCTCCATGCTCTTCGGTGCCGGAATTGTCCTTTTCAGCGAGTCGATCGAAGACAGAGCTTATCGTCCGGCGCGGTTTTACTACAAGCGGCTGTTCTGGCTTTTCACCATCGGACTCATTCATGCGTATGTTTTCTGGCATGGCGATATTCTCGTTCCCTATGCTGTTTGCGGAGCGCTGGCGTTTTTATTTCGCCGCATTTCTCCCTGGGCGCTCCTGGCGATTGGGGCAATTATTCTTACCGTCCCGGCACTGAACTACTGGATTTTTGGCAGTTCCATCTCCATGTGGCCGCCGGAAGCAGTAAAAAGCCTTCAAAACTCATGGGCGCCTTCGCAGATGACAATCGATGCCGAAGTCGCGTCCTTGCAGGGAGGCATCAGCGAGCAGTTACTCTGGCGAATTCCTGAAACCTTCAAAATGGAAACCTTTGTTTTCCTGGTTCTCCTGGGTTGGCGCATCCTCGCCATGATGATGATCGGCATGGCGCTGTACCGGCTGGAATTTATTACCGGAGCGCTGGATAGAAAAACGTATCTTATCACTGCAATTGTCACATTCATCATCGGTTTTGGACTCATCATCCATGGAGTAAAGGCAAATTTTAATAATGGCTGGAGCATGGAATACTTCCATGTTTTTTGGTTCGCTTTGGAATTATATGGGGAGTGCATTTGTGGCTATCGGCTATATATCTGTAGTAATGGTATTACTTAAAAGTATAAAGATGGGCGCATTGGCAGCAGTCGGGAGGCTGGCATTTACCAACTATCTACTTACAACACTGCTATGTGGATTTGTATTTTACGGGCATGGTTTGGGGAAATTCGGCCAGGTGGAGCGCTGGGAGCAAGCCATTTATGTTGTGGGGATTTGGTGTTTCTTAATCGTATTCAGCCTGATATGGTCGCGGAAGTTTTATTACGGTCCGGTAGAATGGTTCTGGCGATATCTCACCTATGGAAATAAACCGGCATTTAGAAAGTAAACTATTTCAAAATAACCCCTCGATATGAAATCTATTGAAGTCGAATTATTGCGCAAGCAAATTGCCAAACTCGAAGCTCCTGAATTTGACCTGAAGGCCTGGAAAACGGGTACTATCGTGCTGCTGGAAAGGATTTTTGGTCCCGCAAATCAGAAACTCGTGCAGATCGACCGGATCGTGTATGATCAAAGTAGTTGGGCGCTCCGCGAAGCCATGGGCTCCAAAAATCTGATGGACACCTGTAAAAAGCAAGGACGTGAAGTGCTGCTGATTGCCATCGAAGAGTTGGAAACGCTCGGTTTGCCTGAAGAACTGGAAGCAGCCAGAAGCGAACCCCTCAAAGCCTTACTCACGCAGGCCCTCGAAGCCGAGCTGAAAATTTCCCAGTATCGTGAAATTGTTGGGATTATAAATAGCGAAAAACCCATAGACGAAAGGAAAAAAGCCATCATCGATCGATTGCACGAATACGGTGCCTCCCTGACTGATGATATTCTCGCGACAGTGCTTACAAGTGAACAGGTCAAAGGCTTGTTGTAATATGTTTTTTTCGCCAGTCCCGGTTTAGCATAGAATTCCGTCCAACTGAAAACATGGGTTATAGTCTTTGTTATATGGGTTATATTAGTATTAGGATCTTGGGTGTATTATTTTTTGGGTTGTGGTGTGTTTATTGTTTGTTGTTAGTGGGTGGTGAGTGTGGGTGTTTAGAGTTGCGGTTAGGTTCCGTTGAACTAAACCTGGGAGTTGAGTTGGTTGCTAACAAAAATACCACAGAAACTTTATTTTAACGCGAAGAGAATCTGATTCCTGAAGTTAATCTGACACTATTCAGAGATTGACTCAACACTTTCTACGGACTCACTCTTTTTTGTTTATATTAGTCGCCCAAACCACAACTTTATAGAATTGATCGTTAATAATAAGCAGGGAGCTATTAAAAGGAGGCGCTTTATTAAGAATTCCATAATTAGTGCCTCGGCTACATTATATTGGACCCTCATTGTTTTATGGTTGTAAACCTGACGAAGATAAAATGCCAGATTTTATTCCGGAAGGTGATTTCGGCTTTTATGAAGGGATTGGCCAGCTTTGATCCTTCTCAACAAAGTGTAATCCTGTGGACAAGGTATTTACCTGCCTTGAATGAAGTTCCAAATCCAACCATTCTTTTAGAGGTTTCGACGGACGAAAAGTTGAAGCAAACAGTAGTAAGCGAACATTTGCCTATTTCTGAAGAGTCAGACCATACAATCCGGGCGGAAATCCAAAATCTTAAACCAAATACTAAATACTATTATCGTTTTAAAAACCTCGAAACAGGCGCAGTTACTCCTATTGGCGAAACAAGAACACTTCCCATTGGTGCTGAGCTTTCAACGATAAATCTTGCCTTTACCTCATGCGCCAACTATGAGCTCGGCTATTTTAATGTATATAAGGCCATAGCCGATTCAAGCGCTGAATTTGTAGTACATCTTGGAGACTACATCTATGAAGGGTATAGGGAAAATCATTTTCAGGGAAGGCAGCACGATCCCCCTCATGAAATAATTAATCTCGATGATTATCGAGCGAGATACAAGCAATACCGACACGATACGGATTTACAGAATTTACATCAACTCAAGCCGTTCATTTGTGTGTGGGATGATCACGAGTTCGTCAATAATACCTACCATCACCCAGGTAATGATGATTTTACCAGTCGAAGGGAAATGGCATTGCAAGCCTGGCATGAGTATCTGCCTTGTCGTACGGATGTGAAGACAAAAATTTTCAGAACGTTCGCTTTTGGCGATATTGTTAATTTGGTAATGCTGGATACCAGATTGGCCGGCAGGGAGAAACAACTTGTTTACAAGGATTATACAACTGCTGGCAATGTAAGCAATCGCTTTAATGATGATTGGAACGCACCAAAAAGGTCGATGCTGGGATCTGAACAAAAAAGCTGGCTTATAAATCAACTAAGCTCAAGTAATGCAAGGTGGCAGGTTCTTGGGAATCAGGTATTGATGGGCAAGCATTATTTGCCAAAAGAACTTATACCAATAATTGTTGAAGCGCAGGAAAAAGGTACTATAAGTGAAGATAAGGCAGTCCAGTATTACAAACGCATATGCGGAATTGATTGATATCAAAACCCGATCACAGAATGGAGACCCCGGTTTGACACCGCATGAAATTGCTCGCGTTGAAGATGTCCTGCCCTATAATCTTGACGCCTGGGACGGGTATCCGGCGGAGCGGGAAGAGATTTTCGATGCAACGAAAGGCAAGAATCTGATATCCTTTGCTGGTGCGTCGCATAATGCCTGGCATAACGAATTGGTGGATAATGATGGAATCAAAGCAGGGGCTGAGTTCGCCACGGCGTCGGTTACTTCTTCGGGTTTGGAAGGCATTTTTGGCACAGATCCGTTTATCATCGCCGGACTGGAACAAACAAATGTCAAACTGATGGATGATGTGAAGTATTCTGATGCTTCCAGAAGGGGGTTCATTCTCGCCACCTTCACGGCAAGTGCTGTAAGCGTAGAATGGAAATTTGTGAACACAATCCGGGAAAAGGTATTTCAAGTGATCAACGGTCATAGCCACACCGAGTATTGACAGAATAAAATGGTTACTTTAGTGGATGTCTGACTGGAATCGATGGGATTATTCTCCATTCCAACCAATTGATTACTGCGGCATCTTCACCATTAAACCATTTTCGATCACCACCAAACATAACTAAAGGCCCAAAATCCCAGTCAGGTACCACCGAAGAGAGTAAAATTGGTCCTGACGCCCCGGATGTATTGCTTTGTTTAGAGCTTGTGGCTCAACTTATATTCTGATCGTTAGTGACTCAGTCTTGTCTACTCATCAATAGTATTTTCGCATCAGCTTCATAGAAAAGTGGGAGATGTATTATTTTCGTAGATTTTGCGTATCGACCATTCGCTATGTTCATTGGCGGTTTTGCCCGATTCAAAAATTTATTAGAACTACTCCCGCGTTTGTCGGATTAAACTGGTGATTCATCTAAATACCGCGCGGTTTTTAGGTTATATGGATATTTTACATTGATGTGCGGATAGGAATTTTTTTGACCATACTTCTCCATATCCTTAGGCCAATTATGTCTAAAATGGTTGAAATATTGCAGAAAGCGGGCGTTTTGGGTATTAGTCGCTTTTTTGCAGCCCATCGTATTGAGCGTACTTTTGGTCCGTTAATCAGATAATTTAATTAGTTAAAAAATTCAGACAATTCAACATATAGAAGGTAAGTGTAGCGCTGATGTGTGTCATGATGATTGTGTTGTCTTTCCATGAGGGGTTTGCTCAAAAGGAAAAATACCACAGTATTTTCATATACAATTTCAGCAAGTATGTAAAATGGCCAGACGACCAAAGTTCTGGCAAGTTTATTATCGGTGTGATGGGGACTTCAGCAATTCAAAACGAGCTGAAGGGAATGGCTGCCGCCAAACAGGTCAATGGAATGGCTATTGAGGTGAAGCAGTGCAACAATGTGGCTGATATCAAAGGATGCCATATCCTTTATATTTCAGCTTCGGAGAGTGGCAAACTAGATCAGGTCGTAAATCAGACGCAGGCACAATCCGTGCTGATCGTGACAGATAAGCCGGGTCTTGCAAAGCAAGGCGCTGCGATCAATTTTGTCGAGGTAGACGGGAAAATCAAGTTTGAACTGAACCAGGGAAATGCTGAGTCGCACAGACTTAAGGTTTCAGGTTCGCTGACAAGCTTAGCTATTATAGTTTAGATAACCAATTATTAATCAATAAATTAAAGATAAATTAAAAATGAAAAAAATCAATTATTTGTTCGTGTTCTTGGCTATGGCATCGAGCGTATTCGGCCAGGATGCAGAGCAGGATTTGTTCGATCTGTCGCTCGAAGAATTAATGAACGTTAAAATCGTATCTGCTTCGAAGAAAGCAGAAAGCTCATTCAAATCACCGCTTTCATCAACCGTGGTGACCAAGGATGAAATTATGGCTTCCGGTGCTACAACCATTGAAGAAGCTCTCCGACTAGTGCCAGGAATGTTGATCAGGGAAGAATCAAATGGCAACTTTGACGTGCATGTCCGCGGAAATGACAACCTTCCTCCGGGCAACTATGTATTTTATACTGAAAACTCCATGAGTCTCGTCATGATCGATGGCCGTCCGGTTTATAATTATATCAACGGTGGCACATTCTGGGAAGCATTGCCAATCAGTTTGGTGGATGTTGAAAGAATTGAAGTCGTGCGCGGACCGGCAACCGCACTCTACGGTCCGAATGCCGCTACCGGTGCGATCAATATTATTACAAAAAAGGCAGCAGATAAAAGCATTTCTGTAAATGGCAATGCACAAATCGGTACTAGAAAAAATACTGGAATCTATGACCTTTCGCTGGGTTCAAGCCTGATGGATAATAAACTGAAAATCCGTGTAAGTGGAAACATAGAGAATCGCGACCGTGACATGGAAGAGTATTACTCATACGTATTGGGAGATTATGTGCCTGGTGATGAAGTGATTGATTATAGCAGCGGCGGCACTGATGCCAATCGCTATCCAAAACCTGAACTTTCGAAAGAGCGCAAAGGAGCCAACGCATTTTTGAACTACGATCTGAATGAAAAAGTGAACTTTCGTTTAAATGCAGGATATGCAGGAAAGCTATGCTCAGTCAGTATTTATGGAGCAAACTACTTCCCCTCTGAACCTTCGCTACAACAACACAAAATATGTGGATTTGGCTGCTGAAATACATGGGCTCAACATTCAGTATTCCATAAATAATGGAGTCACTGATATTCTTGCCGGCAAACGCTTTACCACGGATGATGCCTCTAACTATGCTGCGTATGATTTTAACGCATCAAATCTGAATGCCAAATACGACCTTAACATTGGCAAACTTACGTTGAGGCCGGGTGTGAACTATCAATCGGCCATTTACTCTGATCTGGCCTACACCGGTGGTGAAAACAGTGGTTTTCTCAATGGAGAAAAGGACCTTTCAAATCTCGGATTATTCCTTAGGGCAGATTTCAAACCCACCGATAAGTTGAGATTTATCGCGGCAGTGCGAAATGACAGCTATAACGTTCCGGACGACAATTATCTCACCTATCAGTTTATCAGCACCTATAGTTTCAATGATAAGCACCTTGTGAGAGCCGTCTATAGCAAAGCAAACCGTGGCCCATTCATGATCGATTCTTATTCTAACTATGGATTTGGCTCAGGTGCACCTACCAGTCCTAGAATAGAGTACACAGGATCAGAAAGCCTGAATCTCCCGATAATAAATATGGTCGAGGTCGGATATCGCGGTGTGCTATCGTCTAAGTTATCATTGGATATTGAAGTATTTCACACGACAACAACTGACATTACCAGTTTCGAACCAACATTCTTTGGTTTAGATCCTGACAAAGGGCTGTTTCTTCATTATGAATATGTAGTTCTTGACCTGAAAGCAAAACAGACAGGAACGACCTTCAGCTTCAACTTTGCTCCATCAAGCAAGGTTCAATTGAAAGCCTACGCTACGATCCAGCAAACGCAACTGGAGAATTACGACAAGAAATTAACGCCGGTGACCTTTAATCCATCCACCTTCGAATTCTACCTGCCGACTGTGGAAAGGATGAATACTACGCATAAGCAGACGCCTTCCATCTACGGTGGAGTAACTGGTAACTTCCGTCCGGTTGATAAATTCAACGTCTTTGCAGGCGTGTATTATCTCGGCACCCATACTTATCGTCATGACTATGCTTCGACCGATGAGTCCAAAGGACAGGTAGAAGTGCCAGGCAGGGCGGTTGTCAATGTGAAGGCTTCGTACATGGTGTATAAAAATAGCAGCGTATTCATCAACGCAAGAAATGCATTTAACTCCACAGCATCTGAGATGGGTTTTGCTGATGAGATCGGCGGTTTATACCTCGCTGGTATCAACCTTGCTTTTTAATTGCTATCTGATAAATAGTGTGCAAAATGTCCGGGAGCAATCCCGGACATTTTTGTTTTTATGCATTCCTGCAACGAATAGTTCTTAGGCTAATATTTTTTGTTCGGGTAGTGTAATGTGGAAAAAAGAACATTTTTTGGAAGCTTTTCATCCTCAGCAACCGCCCACCTCCCCCTCTTTTTTTTAAAGGAAAACTTTAACCACCGGGTTTCGACCAAGCAAAAAGCGCGTTCGTCGAACCTTTTCGCCCACTCATCTTTTATGGATTTTTGATGCTTTTTTTCAGATTCACCGTCCGGCAGGTAAACTATATTGTAGGACCGCCACTAAACTCAATTTTAATTGCACTACCAACTTCTACATTACTCAGCCCGCCAGTAGTCAGTTCGGAATGAAGCCGGATTAGTGGTAAATTAGTATTGTCATAAAGATACTTAACCAAAAGACAGAAGGGCATGAAGAAGCTGATATCAACTTTCCTGATCCTGCAGATCGCGACCTATACCATTTGTGCACAAGGTGCAGGACAGCAGGCCGATATCATCTTCAGGATTTCCAATCATATAGCCTGGCCTTCTGGTGATTTGGGGTATAAGTTTGTCATCGGTGTCATTGGAAGCGAAATCGATTTCCTGGCAATGCAGCAAATGGCTGGTCAGAAAAAAAGCATCCAGAATTACCCCATCGAAGTGCGGTTTTTTAATTGTACTGATAATATTGCCGAATGCAATGTCATTTACGTTTCCGAGGAATGCGGCCTTGGTATCGATAAGATTTTGAAAGAGACTAAGTCGGCCCACGTGCTTGTCATTACCAGTCAGCCCGGCTATGCAGCGCTTGGCTCAATAATCAATTTCGTGGAATCGGAAGGGAAAGTGAGCATCGAGCTTAATGAAAAACAGGCAATAAAACGCGGACTCGAAGTGTCGGCAGCGCTCAAGGAGATTGCTGTAGTCATAGAACCATTCGACTCCGCTACTGCTAATAAAGGCAACAGAACATAATAAGGGCATGAATCCCCGGACCTGTTCCGGGGTCTAGCATGAATTTTGCGAAATCACCCCATGGCGAGAGTCCCCGCAGGACCGGAATACCGATCTTTATCATATTGTGGAAACGTCAGCATTGGTGCGTTTTACAAAACGTTAAGTCTGCCAGGGTGACTTCATGAGCGGAGTCGAGTACAAAGCTGGTTGTCAAACGCATTGAGTACACGAATCGCGGTAATACCTGAAGTTTCATCCCGCAATTACTCCATCTCATATCCCACAATTCCACTGAATTCAATAACTTCGGGTAAATTTTTTACTCAACCCAAAATCATTCTATCATGAAAGCATTTTTTTTAATTGCCATCCTCGCATTTATTTCCATGTCATGCCACCAACCCAAGTGGGAGCTTGCCTGGTCTGACGAATTCGATGCTCATGGGCTTCCTGATTCTTCCAAATGGAATTATGAAGAGGGATTCGTCCGAAACAATGAAGCTCAGAATTATATGAAGGCACGCATGGAAAATACGCGGATTGAGAATGGTACCCTTATCATCGAAGCCCGTCGCGAATCAGAGAGCGATTCCTCAATTACCTCGGCAAGTATGATAACAAAAGGTAAGAAAGACTTCCTGTACGGCAGGATTGAAGTTAAAGCTAAATTACCTACGGGTGTCGGCACATGGCCTGCCATCTGGCTGTTGGGCAATAATATTGGTGAAATCGGCTGGCCTGATTGTGGGGAAATCGACATCATGGAAAACGTGGGATTTGACCCCGATACTATCCACGCCAATATCCACACCAAAGCCTATAATCATGTGATGGGAACGAACAAAGGCAACAAGATAGGGGTGAAGGCGCCGTTCGATGACTTTCATGTATATGCAGTAGAGTGGTTTGCCGATAGCATGAACTTCTTCGTGGATGATCAGAAATATTTCTCCTTTATGAATGAAAAGACGGGGAATGACGCCTGGCCATTTGACAAACCACATTACCTTATACTCAACATAGCCATCGGCGGCGGCTGGGGCGGCCAGCGCGGCATCGATTACAGCATATTCCCCCAGCAAATGGTTGTGGATTATGTGAGGTATTATGAGTGGAAATGAGGTAATGAAGTGAAGCAGTGATGGGCTGGAAATTAGAAAGATTGTGTTTGGGTACATCCGATATAAAAAATGACGTTTAAAGTATTATGAAGTATATTTTCATTTTTTCAGTTCTTTTATTTGGATTGAGTTGCCAACAAAAAACAAAGGACGACAAATTGGAGATTATCAAATCTCAAATAAATAATGAATACGACTCCAGCAATAGGATGCAAGAGAAGGTTTTGGATAGAGCATATAAAATTACTCGCGTTATTTCAGATGGCGTAACTAAATATGACACCATCTATTTTGATTCAATAATCGAGAAAATTTTACCGGTCAGTTCAATTCAGATTCAAGGGTTTCAGTATTTATTCTTTTCAAAATACGATTTGGTAAAGCCTTTGAAATATCATTTGTCATTTTATCACGAATCTGACTACTTAGCTAAGATAGACACTGGAATTGTACCTAATTTTGATAACACCTTAATTGATATTGATTCTATTAATTATATTGATAGCCCTCTGGAGTTGGGGGACTGTTGTAGAAGTGGTTGTAATAGAGCGATTCTATTTGATTTTAAAAAGGCTCAATCTCTTGATTCATCAAACTATATCTATTTAATAACCACAGTATATGAGGAATTGAGTAAACATATATTAGTGAAAGATACTGACGGTGAATTGGTAAAACTTTTTGAAATAGAATCCTCGGACAAGTATTTACCCTTTGATATAAAAAACGACTCAATTCTGTACGTAGATTATTGGAGCTACACGGATGAAGACGCCTTGGCTGGGAAAGAATTTCAATATGACCTACTAAATAATGAAGTATTAAAGGATTCGGTAGTCAACTGAAAATATTTTATTAGCACCATGGATTGAGTCATCATGATCAAATTCATCGAGGTGTATTTTACTATTCCATTTCCCTGGTTAGAGTCATATAAAACATGCTATGGTAGCCCCCCTGGTTCGAGTCCTCTCGAAGCTGCTATGTTGGGCGGATCGCAAATCCTATGATCATAGATTCGACATTTCAAATGTCGAATAGCCGGGTCCATTACATCCGCTTTCCATTGAACTATTGAACCACCAACTATTGAACCTCAAAAACTTCCCTCCAAGTAAAAATCGCTGGTGTTGCAGTATATGGTTGAGTAAAAACTATAACCGTGCCGATTGGTGTCTATTTTCCGGAGGAGTTTCAGAATCGGCGCGCCGATCGGGCATTGCAGGTACTGACTGGTAGACTCTGTGGCACTGATGGCCATGATTTTTTGCTGGCCTCCGGTAACTTCAATGCCGTAATTGGTCCGCATCACATCAAAAAGTGATTTGTTTTCAAAACTTTTCTGGGTGAACCGCGGGATATTGATGTTGGGGATAAAGCTTATTTCGTAAAGAACCGGCGACCCGTCTAATATCCGGGAGCGCTCCAGCATCACACAACCCGATTCCTTTTCGATTTCAGACAATTCGAAGGGGAAATCTTCAGGCCACCGGACTGCCTCCGGCTTGGAAATCTGCCGTGTTTCCAGGTTGTGCTTTCCGACACCGGATGTCGTGCCCTGAATTGATAAAATACCAATTCCTTTGGGCAGTGAGCGCACGATGCTCCCTTTTCCCTGGCGTTTTACGATATATCCCTCCGCCTCCAGGCGCGACAGGGCTTGCCGCACCGTCGGGCGGGTGACCTGATGAATGGAGCACAACTCATTTTCAGAGGACAGCATACTCCCTTCCGGGTAATTCCCCTCTACGATATGCTTTCGCAATAACTCGTACAATTTCCTGTGTTGAGGAAGTTTGGAAATATCCGATTCGGCCAATTTGCATTCGTTAAGGAGCAAATAAACACAAAGCAACATGTAATAACAAGTTGTTGATCAACTTTTCATTTACCTGATAATAATCTCATAGAGTCACTAAATCGTATTCTAAATAAAATCACAAATCAACTTGTAAATACAAGTACTGCCAATTTACCTTTACTGACCAAATCATTTTTAAACAAGGCTATTATGGCAGAAGCGGTTATCATGCCCCGCCAGGGACAATCTGTAGAAAGTTGCATTTTTTCGGAGTGGTACAAGAAGCCGGGAGATAAGGTTTCGAAGGGAGAATTGTTGTTCTCTTACGAAACAGATAAGGCTGCATTTGAGCAGGATGCGCCGGCAGATGGAATTTTGCTGGCTGCATTAGCCAAAGGAGGCGATGAGATTCCGGTGCTTTCCGTCATTGGTGTCATTGGTCAGGCTGGGGAATCCATTGAGGATTTCCTCTCGGGGGGAATGGAAAATATGCCAAAAACCCAGCAGGCCGAAGTACCCGAAGTCGCACCCTCCGCGGAAGACGTGACCGTAAAAATCAATCAAAGTCCAGCTACAGGCGATGGCCAAAAGATATCGCCAAGAGCCAGGTTATTGGCCGAAAAGCATCACCTGGACTATTCGGTTTTGGCCGGATCGGGTCCTGAAGGGCGCATCATCGAGCGCGACATTTTATCAGCATTGGCATCGCAGCCAAAGGCAACACCACTTGCCAAATCGATCGCGGCCCATGATCATGTTGCCCTGCCAGCCAAAGGCTCGGGAGCAGGAGGAAAAGTACTTGCCGCTGATGTGCGGTTCAAACCATCAGAGCCGCTGGCAAACGATTACACAGATAAGAAGATTTCCAACATCAGGAAAATCATCGCGGCCAACATGTATGAGTCGCTGGCCAATACGGCCCAGTTGACGCTGCACACCAGCGCAGATGCCCGGAAAATTCTTGGTGCGCGCAGGGTGTTAAAGGAAAAAATGGTCAAGGGCTACACCTATAATATTACCATTACGGATATGGTGGCAATGGCTACGATTCGCGCATTGCTAAAAAACCCGGATATCAATGTGCACTTTATGCCCGAAAGCATCCGGTATTTTTCCAATGTACATCTTGGTTTTGCCGTCGATACGCCACGTGGGCTGATGGTGCCCACCGTAAAGAATGCCAATCACCTGACGATCGAAGGACTTTCAGCGACCATGAAAAGTTTGGCTGAGGCCTGTCAGAAAGGAAGTGTCGATCCGGAATCACTCAAAGGAGCCACATTCACCATTACCAATCTCGGTGGATTTGGAATAGAAATGTTCACGCCGGTACTCAATCCGCCACAAGCTGGTATACTTGGTGTAAATACCATTTCACCACAACCCGCTGACCTGGGCGATGGTGTTTTCGGATTCATTCCTAAAATAGGTCTTTCACTTACATTCGACCACCGCGCATTAGACGGTGCGCCCGCCGCCAGGTTCCTGCAGGGTGTGGTATTGGAAATCGAGCAGTTTGAGATTTAGCCAGATATTTAATCAATCAGAAAATCATTGTAAAGAAAATAGATCATGCCAAAAGTAGAATTCATTGACCCAAAAATAGAAAGACAATCGGGGGAGATTAAGCTCGATCCGATTCCGGTAAATCAATACAATCTTTCCATTGAGGATGAAAAGCTCAATTACACCAGGGAGGAGTTCATCAAGATATTCCGCGACATGGTCATCATCCGCGAGTTTGAAACCATGCTCAACGAAATAAAGATCAGCAGTGAATATCGTGGCATAAAATACAACCATCCGGGCCCCGCGCATTTGTCAATTGGGCAGGAAGCATCAGCCGTTGGCATGGCGTACCTTCTGGATGAGAATGATTTTATCTTCGGCTCGCACCGCAGTCACGGTGAAATTCTCGCCAAAGGACTATCTGTGATCAGTAAATTGGATGATGCCCGTCTTATGGGTATAATGAAAAATTATTGGGACGGAGCCACATTAAATCCAGTTGCCAAAGAACACCAGGTTACGGTGAATGACCTGGCGATCGATTTCCTACTTTATGGAACGCTGGCAGAAATTTTCGCACGGGAAACAGGTTTCAATAAAGGACTTGGCGGTTCGATGCACGCTTTTTTTACACCGTTTGGAGTTTACCCCAACAACGCCATCGTCGGAGGATCGGGTGATATAGCCGTTGGCGGCGCACTCTTTAAGAAAGTCAATAAAAAGCCAGGGATCGTCGTGGCCAATATCGGCGACGCCTCCATGGGTTGCGGACCGGTTTGGGAAGGCATGGTATTTTCGTCGATGGACCAGTTCCGACTGTTGTGGGAAGGGGAATACCAGGGCGGCTTGCCGATCATTTTCAACTTCATGAATAACCAGTATGGCATGGGCGGACAAACACGTGGTGAAACCATGGGTTATGACATGCTGGCAAGGGTAGGGGCTGCATTCGCACCATATCAGATGCATGCCGAGCGCGTTGATGGTTACAATCCATTGGCTGTGATAGATGTGTTCCGGAGAAAGAAAAAAGTGCTGGAAGAGAAAAAAGGTCCTGTGTTATTGGATACACTGACTTACCGGTTCAGCGGTCATTCGCCGTCGGATGCGTCATCGTACCGCACCAAAGAAGAAATCGAAGCCTGGCAGCAGGTCGATAGTATTGTGGATTATGGCAAGTCGCTCATCAAGGCAGGAATTGCTACACAGGATCTGATCTCGATGATATCAGGAAAGGAATCATAGGAAAAATTGAGCGGGTTCTGAAACTCGCTATCGACGATGTCATATCGCCACAAATGGATCTGACCTTCCATCCTGATGCCATTGAAAAAGTGATGTTTTCAAATGGCTCCGTAGATAAGTTTGATGATCGCCCTGTAGAAGTGAATCATCCTTTGGCAGAAAATCCAAGAGTACAACAACTTATAAAAAAGGAGCGATTTGGCATAAAAGACGGAAAGGAAGTTGGCAAGATGAAAGCCTATCAGCTTCGCGACGGTCTCTTTGAAGCGATCATCGATCGGTTTTATAAAGACCCCACATGCATCGCTTTCGGTGAAGAAAACAGGGATTGGGGCGGCGCCTTTGCCGTATATCGTGGCATGACGGAGGCGCTGCCCTATCATCGTCTGTTCAATAGCTCCATCTCAGAAGGGGCCATCATGGGAGTCGCCGTCGGATACGCGCTTTGCGGAGGCAGAGTGATTCCGGAAATCATGTATTGCGATTTCCTCGGCCGCTCAGGTGATGAGGTTTTCAATCAATTGTCCAAGTGGCAGGCGATGAGTGCCGGATTTCTGAAGATGCCTGTGGTAATGCGGGTGTCGGTCGGTTCAAAATACGGAGCGCAACATTCGCAGGACTGGTCATCGTTGGTAGCTCATGTGCCTGGATTAAAGGTAATTTTCCCGACTACACCTTATGATGCCAAGGGTTTGCTCAATTCCGCCCTTCAGGGTACTGATCCGGTGATTGTATTTGAAAGCCAACGGATCTATGATATAGGTGAATTATTCCACGAAAGTGGCGTGCCGGAAGGATATTATGAAATTCCCATCGGTGAACCAGATATAAAAAAGGCCGGAAAAGACGTCACTATCCTCACCATCGGTTCCACGCTTTATACAGCGCTCGATGCGGCAAAGGTGCTTGAAGAAAAATACGGAATGAGTGCCGAAGTGATCGATGCCCGTTCGATTGTGCCATTCAATTATGATATTGTTATTGAATCAGTGAAAAAAACCGGAAGGATCGTGCTGGCCAGCGATGCCTGTGAGCGTGGTTCAGTGCTCAATGAAATGGCCCAAACGATTACCGAAACAGCATTTGACTATCTCGATGCACCGCCGGTAGTAGTTGGGTCGCGAAACTGGATCACGCCGGCGTATGAGTTGGAACAGTATTTCTTCCCGCAAAAAGAATGGATTCTGGATGCAATTCACACAAAACTCATACCTCTCTCCGGCCATCTGCCGGTGCAGGATTTCTCAACCAGGGAACAACTAAGACGCAACAGGCTTGGCGTTTAAGAAACTTGTCCTTTTTGGCGCCGGTAAAATCGGCCGGTCTTTTATCGGCCAGATTTTCAGCCGGGCCGGGTACGATGTCGTTTTTATCGATGTGGATGAAAGAGTTATTTCAGAACTCAATCGTCTGCATCAATACCGGGTGATGATCAAAAGCGATGAGGGCGATTCTGAAATGCTTGTCACCCATGTCCGTGGTGTTTTGGCCGCTAATGAAAGTGAGGTTGCCGGGGAGATTTCTACATGCGATATCGCGGCAACTGCCGTCGGACCAATGGCATTGCCAAAAGTTTGCGCATTGATAGCGAAGGGACTGGAATTGCGACACAAAAAAATCGCCGATTATCCATTAGACATTATTCTCGCTGAAAACCTGCGGGAGGCCGCATCGCTGGTCAGGGCAGAAATTTCAAAGAATATGTTGAATGACATTGACCTCGGGAATTATCTTGGACTTGTGGAGACAAGTATCGGGAAGATGGTGCCAATCATGCCGGCAAATTTGTCGGAAGTTGATCCGCTGCTCGTTTTTGCGGAGCCCTATAACACCTTGATTCTCGACAAAAAAGGCTTTAAAAATCCATTGCCCACAGTTCCGGACCTTGCGCCGAAAGAAAATATGCCCGCCTGGGTCGACAGAAAATCGTTTATCCATAATCTTGGTCATGCCGCTGCTGCCTACTATGGGTTTTCGCGATATCCGGAGTTGGTTTATCTCCATGAGGTGATGGTAAAACCGGATGTTTACAAAACTACGCGCGATACGATGCTTCAATCAGCGGATATCCTCATGCGGCAATATCCCGGGGAATTTACCAGTGAATCACTGACAGAGCATATCGACGACCTCCTTCACCGCTTTTCCAACAAAGCCCTTGGCGATACGGTTTATCGTGTTGGGCAGGATCTTTATCGCAAGCTGAGTCCGGAAGACCGGCTTGTGGCGCCGCTGAAGCTGGCAATAAAGTACAGGATGCCCTATGACAAAATCTTGAATATCATTGCATGTGCAATGGGTTTCTGTGCAGTTGACGAACACGGAAACCGAAGCAGCAGTGATATGAAATTCGGCGAAGAGACGAACATGGGCATTTCACATATCCTTGAAAACGTATGTAAATTGCCAGTCGATGACTATCCGGAAGTGCACGATCAGGCACACAAGAAGATTAAAGCTTTATTTTAAATTTACCATGAATTTTTTAAAGAATTTTCCCAGTAAAGAAGTCTTACTAAAGCAACCGGGGGGTCACGTTTTCGACCTCAACGGTCATATCCACACACCATACTCCTTCAGTGCCTTTGATGATATTCCACAGATTTTTCGCATGGCGAATGAAGAGGGGATAAAGGCTGTCGGCATAAACGATTTCATCGTCACCGATGGATATAAGGCATTTCATGATCAGGCGATAAAGGCTGGAGTTTTTCCGCTTTTCAACATCGAATTCATGGGACTCCTCAAGCAGGAGCAGGCCACCGGAATTCGGGTCAACGACCCCAGCAATCCCGGCCGGACGTATTTCAGCGGTAAAGGGCTTGACTATCCAAACAATCCAGATGAGGAAACCAGAAAACTGCTGCAACGCGTAAAAGAAGAGAGCAACCGCCAGACGGAGCAAATGATCGAAAAACTCGATCAATTCATGGACTCTATCGACGCGCCATTTGGGTTTTCATTTAATGAAATAAAAAAGCAATATGCACAAGATCTTGTCAGGGAACGACACATAGCCAAGGCCGTAAGACGAAAGGTATTTAGCAGATTCCTCACTGACGATGAACGCATTCAAATGCTCACTAAAATATTCTCGGGTAAAAAGGTAGAATCACCCATCGATGACATCAGTGCCCTGGAAAATGAAATTCGCGGGCGATTGCTAAAAGCCGGTTGCCCCGCTTTCGTGCCGGAGGATGACAGCGCATTTTTAGAAATCAAAAAAGTGATGGAAGTGATTGTTGCCATGGGCGGCATTCCCTGTTACCCTGTGTTGCTCGACGACAAAAAAGGGACCTTTACGGAATATGAAAGCGACTTCTATAAGCTTCGGGATAACCTGAAAGCCATGAATATCCATTGCATCGAGCTCATTCCCGGAAGGAATGACATGGGTATTTTAAAGAAATTTGTGTCGGTTTTCCATGAAGATGATTTCGTGATCACCTTCGGCACGGAGCACAATACGCCGGAACTTATTCCATTGAAAGTCGATACCCGCGGCCATATCGACCTCGACGAAGAATTGAAGGAGATTTCCTGGATGGGAGCCTGTGTTATTGCGGCGCATCAATACCTCCGTGCCAATGGCGGGGACGGGTATGTTGACCGGTCCGGAAAGGTAAAAAAAGACCAGATCACTGAATTCAGAAATCTGGGTGCTGCAGTATTTAACTACTATTTCTCAAAATAATCCATGCAAGAAGCGCTAAAGGAACTGATTGAAATATCCCGTTTCTATGGGAAAAACAAGGATTTCACGATCGCAAGCGGAGGCAATACCTCGGTAAAAAACGACGAGGTGATGTACGTAAAAGCCAGTGGCTTTGAACTTGGCAAAATCGGGGAGGAAGGCTATGTAGCCATGAATCGTCGTATGCTGGAGGGACTGAAGACGAAAAATTTCAGCGAAAATCCGGAGGAGCGGGAAGCCCAGGTGAAGTCGGACCTGCTGAAAAGCCGCCTTTTCCCAGAGCGCAATCAGCGGCCTTCGGTGGAAGCCTCCGTGCATCATGCCATACGATATAAGTTTGTCATTCACATGCATCCGACCATGGTCAATGCGGTGACATGCTCAAAAAATGCCCAAAAGACCATCAGGGAAATGTATGGAGAGGAAGCAGTTTTTGTGCCCTACATCACTCCCGGGTATATTTTATATAAAGAAATCGAACGGCTGAACGATATCTATTTTGAACAGCACAAGCGATATCCCCAACTTTTTTTCCTTCAGAATCACGGTGTATTTGTCGGGGCCGAAACCACCGGGGAAGTGAAAGCAAAGTATGACTGGATTCTGAATAAAATCAATCAAAGAATTTCCAACAAAATCGTTGATCGCCCATCGCCGCCTGACGAATCATTTCCCGAAATCATACCAGCCATCAGAGCTGCACTTTCGGTCGGTAAGCTGAAAGTTGGTCGCCTTCGTAATAATGCGCTCATAGAATCCTTTTTGAATAGTGATGAAAAGCTGCAGGATATCGCTGATCCTTTCACCCCGGACGGAATTGTCTTTTGTGGTAGTAAGCCGTTAATTGTTGAAAAGGGAGCGGACACCCGGCAAACACTTGAAAATTTCAGGAAATCGCTGGCCGACTTCAGGTCGCAATCGGGATACGAGCCAAAAATTGTCATCATTAGGGGCCTGGGAGTTTTCGCCCCCGGGGAAAATATTCAGGCGGCAGACATATCGCTCGATGTTTTTGAAGATATTCTTAAAATTGCTCATTACTCATGGAATTTCGGTGGACCGAATTTTATGAATAAACCAGATGTAAAGTTCATCGAAGAATGGGAAGTGGAGTCGTACAGAAAGGGATTGATCGATAAGGGTAATTCGTCTGCTGCGGTAGTCAATAAAATTGTTGCAGTAACCGGCGGAGCCCAGGGATTCGGGAAGGGGATCGTAGAGGGATTGTTGAAGCAGGGCGCCTACGTACAACTGATTGACTTGAACGAGGAGGCGGGCATTGCTGCTGTTCAGGAACTGGAGAAATCAGGTCATGGCGGAAAGGTAATTTTTACCAGGGCAGATATTACCAAGGCTGACCAGATACAAATGGCGGTTTCGGCCGTAATTCAGGCTTTTGGCGGGGTGGATATACTCATCTCAAACGCCGGCGTGCTGAAGGCCGGCCCGCTTCACGCGCTTGAGGAAAAGGATTTTGATCTGGTCACTTCGGTGAATTACAAGGGCTTCTATCTCTGTACGCGATACTTCATGGAGCCTATGAAAACCCAGCATGCGTTTAATCCGGCCATGTTTATGGATATTATCCAGATCAACAGCAAGTCTGGCCTGGTGGGCAGCAATAAAAACTTTGCGTATGCCGGTGGAAAATTCGGCGGTATTGGGCTTACGCAGTCGTTTGCGCTGGAGTTGGTAGAATGGAATATCAAGGTCAATGCTATTTGCCCAGGCAACTATTTCGAAGGGCCTCTTTGGTCTGATCCTGAAAAGGGCCTGTTCGCCCAGTACCTGAGAGCAGGTAAAGTGCCCGGCGCCACCTCGGTGGATGATGTGAAGAAGTCGTATGAAAGTAAGGTGCCTATGAATCGCGGTTGTCAACCGGACGATGTGATGAAAGCAATAGTCTATATCATCGATCAGAAGTACGAAACCGGCCAAGCAGTGCCTGTCACAGGCGGTCAGGTGATGTTGAATTAGAAGAGTATAGAGTATTAAGTACTGAGTATTTAGTATGGAGTTGTGAAGAAAGGTTCTTCTCCAAGGGGGGGGGGAGAAAATAGTCGAAATTAAAAATCTTCAAAATTATATATACATAGCCACCAATACCCGAAACCAAGAATCTATGAAAACAAAAGCAATACGATTACATGGCAAAAACGATTTGCGGCTCGATGAATTTGAGTTGCCAGCCATGGGAGAGGATGAAATACTGGCCAAAGTAGTCAGCGACAGCCTTTGTATGTCGTCATATAAAGCAGCAAAGCAAGGCGCTGACCACAAGCGCGTGCCGAATGATATTGCAGAAAGACCAGTAATGATCGGCCATGAATTTGCCGGTGAAATCATCGCTGTAGGAAAAAAATGGCAACATCAGTTTTCGCCCGGTAAAAAATTCAGCATTCAGCCCGCGCTCAATTATAAGGGAAGCCTCGATGCGCCAGGTTATTCATACCATAACGTCGGAGGCGATGCCACCTATGTGATCATTCCAAATGAAGTTATGGAAATGAACTGCCTGCTTGAGTACGACGGCCCGGGCTATTTCCCTGCTTCACTCAGTGAACCCTATTCTTGTGTGGCAGGTACATTTCATGCTCATTACCACACGTCCTATGGATCCTATGTGCACAATATGGGCATCGTTGAAGGAGGAAATATGGCTATCCTGGCCGGTGCAGGCCCTATGGGTATGGCCGCGATCGATTACATATTGCATTGCGATAGAAAACCGGGTTTGCTGGTAGTAACAGACATCAGCGATGAGCGACTTCAAAGGGCTGAGGCTTTGCTTGGTGTTGATGAGGCTGCAAAAAATGGCGTTACGATCAAATACCTGAATACCGCTAATATGGAAAATCCCGTGGCGGAGCTCCGCGGTTTAACAGGTGATAAAGGTTATGACGATGTGTTGGTATTCGCCCCGGTGAAGCCGGTTTTGGAGCAGGCGGATGCCATACTCGGTTATGACGGTTGTCTGAATTTCTTTGCGGGTCCGTCTGATCCGAATTTCTCAGCGCTATTCAATTTCTACAATGCACATTACCAGTTTACGCACATTGTTGGAACCAGCGGTGGGAATACTGCTGACATGGTGGAATCACTGGAAATGATGGGCAAAGGATTAATCAATCCAGCTTTATTAGTGACGCATATCGGTGGGTTGGATTCCGTGCCTGAAACCACATTGAACCTGCCGCACATTCCGGGTGGCAAAAAATTGATTTATACCCATTTGAAATTTGACCTGATAGCCATCAGTGATTTTGGGGCTAAAGGAAAAGAGCACGCGGTATTCGCCGAGTTGGATAAGATTTGCCAAAAACATGACGGACTTTGGTCGGTGGAAGCGGAGACTTTTTTGCTGGAAAATGCGGGTAAATATGGCTTATTATTATAGGCAGGATTGATTCCGGAATAAGCAGTTTTTAACTTCGACTTGAACTTTTTAATTGATAGCTATGGAGAACTATCATATTGCCGTTCTCGACATCGGGAAAACAAACAAGAAAATTCTGATTTATGATCAGGACTTAACTGTTGTTGATCAAATATTCACAAGGATTCCGGAGATAGTCGAAAATGATGTCTTCTATGACGATGTAGAATCGCTGAAATCCTGGATTTTAAGCGCTTTGTCGGAGTTCTCAAAATCATACAATATCCGCGTGATATCGACGTCAGCACACGGCGCTACCTACAGCCTGGTGGATGATGACGGAAATAGCGTGGTTCCACAGATTGCTTATAATACTGATCCGGGTGATGATTTTCATCTGGAGTTTTATCGGAGTGTTGGCGACCCTATCGATCTGCAGGTTTCCACCGCGACGCCCAATTTCAACCTGCTCATCAATCCATCAAAAGGAATTTATTTAACCAAAAAGTTATTTCCTGAAAAATTCCGCGAGGTAAAGCACCTGCTCTTGTATCCTCAGTTCTTCGGATTTTGGCTCACCGGAAAAGCCTGTGCTGATCCAACTTATACGGGCAATCATACTTATCTGTGGAATTTTGAAAAGCGCACGTGGTCTGATGTCGCTGACAAACTGCAGATTCGCCACTTGTTGCCGGAAATCTTCAAAAACCCATGGGAATCGCTCGGACCGATAAAACCGGATTTTGCCGTCAAAACAGGCCTGTCGCCCGAGACCATCGTCACCGTGGGAATTCACGATTCCAACGCAAGCATGCTCCCTTACCTTATTTCCATGAAGGAACCCTTTCTGCTCAATTCTACAGGCACGTGGTGCGTCATTATGAACGAAAAGGAAAGCGTGGCGTTTGCTCAGGATGAACTGGGGAAAGTTGTTTTTTATAATCAGAATGCGTTCTGGAAGCCTGTAAAGACGGCCATATTCCTTGGCGGGATGGAGTTTGAACATTATGCTAAAATATTGTCTGAAATCCATAGCCGAACCGATTTCCCAAAGTTCAATCCCTCGCTGACTGAAAAAATAATTAACGAGAATAATAAGTTTATTCTTCCGAGTGTGGCCCGGGGCATCGGGCAGTTTCCCCAGTCGCTGCCGCGGGTGATCGAAAATGGAGAAACTTTTCACCTTTCGGAAATCGAATCCGGAAACAAGATCCCCGGGTTTTTTATGAATTATGAAGAGGCGCTGATCGTGCTAAACTTATCGCTCGCCATCCAGACGAAAGTGTCTTTTGATCGGGCCGGTATGACGCATGGTTTACAAGTGTTTACGGAAGGTGGATTTAGTAAGAATGACACATACAATGGACTTATGACGGCATTTTATCCGGATTCACCATTCTATCTCACCGGACTAAAAGAAGCTTCGGCCTATGGTGCAGCGCTTTGCGGGAAGGCTTCCATCGATGGGGTGGATATCCTGTCGCTTGGAAGTATTATTAAAATCGAAAAAAGTCCGGTAGCCCAAAATTGCTTTACGGAAGTAGATAATTATTATAAAGAATTCCTTTCGCTCATATAGATAGGTCGCTCTGTTGGATAATTTCCTAAATTGATATTTATTTCCCAAAATACAGCTTCATGGTAAGTCAAGTAAATATTCCCCTTGGTGTCAGTAATCCAATCGGGGCCACCTGCTATCCGGAAGGAGTCAACTTTTGTATCTTTTCAAAGAACGCCCGTCAAATCGACCTACTTTTCTTTGCTCATGAACAGGCTGCAGAACCATCTGAGGTGATTCATCTCGATCCCCAGTTGAACAGGACCTTTTATTACTGGCATGTTTTTGTTCCCGGCGTAAAACCCGGACAACTGTACGGATACCGGGTATTTGGTCCGAAAAAGCCAACTCTTGGTGACCTTTATGATCCGGATAAATTGGTGGTTGATCCATACGCCAGGGCATTGGCAAATTTTAAAAACTATTCAAGACAAGCAGCCAGCATGCCGGGCAATAATTTTGCAAAAGCATTGAAAAGTGTGGTTGTAGATCCTTTTGGCTTCGATTGGGAAGGGGATAGTCCGCTGCAACGACCGTATTCTGCGACCATTATTTATGAAATTCATGTGGCAGGATTCACAAAAAATCCAAATTCCGGAGTTGATCCAGCCAGGCGTGGTACGTACCTGGGATTAATTGAAAAAATCCCATACCTGAAGTCGCTCGGTATCACAGCAATTGAACTCATGCCCGTTCAGTTCTATGATTGGCAGGATGCGCGCCCCGGACTTACCAACTATTGGGGATACAGTCCAATTGCTTTTTTTGCGCCTTTCGCAGGATATGGGAGTAGCCAGAACCCACTCTCTATAGCGGACGAATTCAGACAAATGGTGAAGGAATTCCATGCGGCCGGAATAGAGGTAATCCTCGATGTGGTTTTTAATCATACGGCAGAAGCCGGAAACGACGGCCCCACATATTCCTTCCGGGGCCTTGAAAATAAAGCATATTATATTCTCGAAGATGCCAGAGACAAATACCTTGATTATACGGGTTGTGGAAATACATTAAACGCAAATCATTCTGTAGTTCGAAGGATGATTATGGATTGCCTGCGAAGCTGGGTGCAAGAGTATCATGTCGATGGATTTAGGTTTGATCTTGCCTCAGTGCTTTCGCGCGATGAAAAAGGGGAACCGCTGAAAAATCCTCCCGTGCTGTGGGAGATAGAGTCAGATCCGGTATTGGCTGGCACAAAGATAATTGCAGAAGCATGGGATGCCGCCGGTTTATATCAGGTAGGATCGTTTATCGGCGATCGTTGGGCAGAATGGAATGGTAAGTATCGCGATCATGTGCGGAAGTTTATGAAAGGCGATAAAGGCTTGGTGTCGAAATTTGCTTCAAAAATCATGGCCAGTCCGGATGTTTATACCGACCTATTGCGCGAACCAAACAGGAGTATTCATTTTATAACCTGTCACGATGGATTTACACTCCACGACCTCGTGACCTACAACAGAAAGCATAATGAAAAAAATGGTGAAGATAGCAGGGACGGCTCAAACATTAATTTCAGCTGGAATTGTGGTGTGGAGGGAGAAACGTTCGACCCTTTCGTAAATGAACTCAGACTGAGACAGATCAAAAATTTCCTCACGGTCACCATTCTTTCTCAAGGTACGCCAATGTTGCTCATGGGTGATGAAGTTCGGCGAACGCAGCGGGGTAATAATAATGCATATTGCCAGGACAATGATACCAGTTGGTTTGACTGGGGATTGGTTGAAAAAAATAAGAGTTTGCTTGAATTTGTGAAGGGACTGATCGTTTTTTCAAAGCAATTGGAAATCTTTAAACTGGAGAATCTCCTTACGGAGCCTGAAGAAATTGATGAACCGCACATTACCTGGCATGGCGTGGAACTAAACAAGCCGGACTGGTCAAAAGATTCAAACAGTCTGGCGTTTTCGCTCAATCATCCTCATGCAAATGAAGCTTTATATGTCATGGTGAATGCTTACTGGGAGTCCCTCATTTTTCAGATACCACCCCTCAAAGAAAAAGTGTGGCGGAAGGTGGTTGACACTTCGCTGGAAGCTCCAAAGGATTTTCAATCCCCAGGAAAGGGTGTTAAAGTGACCAAATCAAAATTTAAAGTCAGGGATAGGTCGATCGTAGTACTTATGGCATTTTGATGCTTATGAAACCAACGATCGCAGCTCGTTTGAAACGATAACCTGAGGTAGTGAAACCGTAAAGCAGGTGTACTTGCCTTCTTCACTTTCCACAGTAACTTGGCCGTTGAGCTTCTGGGTGGCTTTTCGAACCAGGTAAAGTCCCAGTCCATTGCCCTTTGATCGCTCCGAACCGCGATAAAACATGTCGAATATTTTTTCGTGCTGGTCTTTCAGGATACCTAATCCGTTGTCTTTCACGCTAATCAATATCGCCCGGCGATTGGCTTGCAGCGATATTTCAATTTGTGCCTGCTTCGTTTTGCGGAAAATAACGCCATTCTCTAACAAGTTTTCAATAATTATTTTCATAAGAACATAGTCGCTCCGCAGTTTAAAATCCTTTTCGACAATGAGCCTGATTTCGAGATCTTTCAGGTCGATATAATTTGCAAGGCCCGGGGTGCAGTCCTTTATAATTTTCTGAAAGTCGATTTCTTCTGTGGCAGAAGATTGGCGATTTATGAAATGTATATTATTCAGCTTATTGAGGATCTTGTTCATATCGATCGCGCCTCGCTCAATCAGATCGATGTATTCTCTAAGTGCTTCATCTTTATTGTCCATTTTAGCCAGCAGTGTCATGCCCAACAAGCGGGCGATAGGCCCTTTCAAATCGTGTGATGCGCGGTAGATGAACAGGTCTAATTCATTATTGGCATTTTTTAACTCTTGGTTTGTTCTTGAAAGTGACGATGTCCGATCCGCAACGATCGATTCCAGGTTGCTATTTATGTCCTGAAGTTCTTTGTTGGAGTTGTCCAGTTCAGTCTTTGCTATGGAAATTTCTTCGTTTTTCTCCCAAAGCAACTTATTCTGATTTTCAATTTCAGTTTTCTGAATAAGGATTTCACTATTAGCTTGCTCCAGAGACTTGTTTTTTTCCTTAATCTGTTTTGTCCGGATTTTTACTTTCTCTTCCAGTAATGCTTTGGACCTGTGGAGTGAGCGGGTTCGCAGTTGAATCAATATGAGTATTGTACCCAACGCGAAAGTAAAGAGAAAAGCATAAAACCACCAGGTTTTCCAATAGGGTGGTTTTATTATGATTAATACAGATTTACCTTGTTCATCCCAGTTGCTATCACTGGTTGAGGCTTTTACTCTAAATGTATAATTGCCAGGAGGCAGGTTTGTGTAATTGGCGTAGCGCCGGTTTCCGACATAATTCCATTTGTTGTCGAAATTTTCCATCATGTAGGCGTACTGGATTTTTCGTGCATTGGTAAAGTTAAGCGCAACGAACTCGAATGAGATGGATAGATCTTTATATGAGAGTATAAGTGTATCGGTCTTTGAAATGTGCGTTTTAAGTGGCGAGCCCGCGATTGCGACAGGTACTTTTTCATTGAGGATTTTGAAATCGGTGATCAAGACATTGGGAATTTGACGCTTTTCGTTGAGTTTATCCGGAAAGAAGGAGCAGTAACCATCGATACCCCCAAAGAATATTTCACCTTTATTTGATCTAAAGGATGACCCTGGGTTGAATTCTGAGCCCAGTATTCCATCATCCATGCCGTAGTTGCGAATAGCCAATGTACTTTTCGAAATACTGCTTATGCCCTGATTGGTACTTATCCACAGATTGCCATTTTTGTCATCTTCTATTGAATAAACGGAATTTGTCAATAAGCCGCTTTCCATGCCGATTCTGGTAAAGTTGTTCTTTTCCACATCGAGTATATTCAATCCACTGGCTGTTCCGATCCAAATTTTACCCACCTCATTATAAAGGCTGTAAATGGTATTGCTCGACAAACTGTTGGTATTGTTTTCAATATGAAAATACCTGATAAACCGGTTTTTTGCCTCGTCGAACCGGTTCAACCCATTGGAGAAAGTGCCAATCCAGATATCGCCATTGTCATCTTCGACAATGCTTCGAATATCATTTCCACTTATCGAGAAAAGGTCTGTCGCTGAATGTTTCCAGCTTTGAATGGATTTTCTATAGTATTTTGCTAGTCCTCCATCCTCAGTACCTATCCATAAACGGTCTTTTGAATCCAGATAAAGACATCGGATGTTGTTACTTACTAAAGTTGTTGAATCCTGAGCATCATGAGTTACCCGTGTAATTTTGCCAGTGCCAGTATTTAATATATTAATGCCTCCTCCTCCTGTGCCAATCCAAATATTGCCAGATTTATCCTTCAGCAGAGCATTAATACGATTGTGTGACAAATAGTTTATAGGAATTGGTTTGACTGACGATTGTCGCTGGTCAAATTTCATGAACAGCTTATTTCTTTCCCGCACACTTTGACCTTCAATAATTTGGTCATCAGTCAGATAGGTTGTGTATATCTCTGTGGAAGGATTGTACATAGTAAGTCCCTGGTCATGCGTTCCTAACCATAATTTGCCATTGGTCTCTCTCAGTATTGCCAGTATATTGTTGCTGCTTAAGGTATTGTTAATTCCCTGACTGCGTTTGTGCCAGCTAAACCGGTCCTTCATTTTGTCAAGAACACTTATGCCGGCATTTGTGCCAATCCAGATGATTCCGGATGCATCTTCATACACGGCATTTACCTGATTGCTGAGCAAGGAGCGATCGTCGTTGGGATCTACAATATATGTATGAATAGTGTTTTTTTCGGCATTCAGTTGGCCAAGGCCTCCGTCATTGGTTCCAAACCAGATGTTGCCTTGTCTGTCTTCCTGAATCGAAAGCACGGCTTTGTCGATTATTGAAGAACCCGACGAGGCGATATGTTTTAAATGAACAAATGGATTTTGAGTCAGATTATTGGCATTGGAAGATTCAGGATTCATCTTGAACAAACCATGTAGGGTGCCTACCCAGAGGTGTTGCTGAGAATCGATAAATAGTGCATTTACAGGAATATTTGGCGTTCCATCTTTAAGACGGACTTGGTAACGCGTAAAGCGACCGGATTCAAGATTTAAACTGGTTAGTCCATTTTCTGTTCCTATCCAAAGCATTCCCTGCTTATCAAAAAGCAAACAAGAAATGTAATTGCCCGAGATGCCAGAGTTGACATAAGGCTCATATCGGAAGTTTGTAATTTTTTTTGACGTCCGATCGTATTTAATAAGACCTCCCCCCTGTTGTACCCAACCAATAATCCCCGTTCAGATCTTGTGCGGCACAATTCACTTGTTTGATGTTGTTGAATTGGTCGGTAACCAGTTGCTTATTTAAATGATAGAATACCTCCAGGTTGATATCAAAAATATCCAGCCCAGATTGAGTCGATACGAAAATGTTCCCATCTCTGTCTTCGAACAGGTGATTAACAATATTGTTTGATAGCGAGGTACTATCATTTACTGCGGATGTAAATATTTTGAACTGAGTACCATCATACTTATTAAGGCCACCATTGGTCGCAAACCATAAGAAGCCCTGGCTATCCTGTAATATATAATTGACGTTACTTTGCGACAGGCCGTTCTCGACTCGAATATGTTCAAAACGTAAATTTGGTTGGGAATAAGAGCACAGGAACGATAAAAGCAGTAATCCGCTTATAAGTCCGGTTATAAATAATTGGAACCAACTCGTACTATTTTTCAACCACATTTTGACTAATAACAGGTTTAGAATTAATTGTCAACGGGATTGGTCGTTCGGTCTTTGAATACGTGCACTTAAAGGTACACATGTAAAAGTTAACTAAAAACGAATAAAAAAAGCCTGAATTGCTTCAGGCTTCACTTTTTTTAATTTATTCACGGTGATCTCCGTTATTCGCGATCAGCGAACCCATTGTCCATTTCTGTGTTAAACCGCACATTTCCAGAGGCTTCACCGGACTTATGTTCATTATTGCCTTTAAGTACTACAAAGGATGAAATTCCTAATACCAAAAAAACAACAATTAACAACTTTGGTAACAGATGTTTCATTTTAGTATTTTTTTAATTAGCTTTATGTCCTATGTGTAAGGGCATTAATTGTATTTTTCTTATTGCCAGGTATTTTTATCTTGGGTCTTCCCTGTCAGATAAACCACCTTCGCATTCGCAATCTGCAGTTGCTTGTACTTCTGTAATATCTTTTGCCGGTGCAATTTCTTCGTTATTGCATGCCATGAAGGAGAGGGTCATCATACCTAATACCGCGAGTGTTAAAAGTTTAGCTTTCATTTTGATTTAGTTTTAGTTAATTATCTACTGAAGTTTAAAAACTGTTCGTTATTGTAGGCGAAATGTAGAAGGAATTATTGTAATATCAAAATAATTATACTAAATCATGAAAAAATGCAACAAAAACTTTTTTTTGTACATAATTCTAGCGTTGTTAGTGTGTGATTATTTAATAGAATTAATTAGAGAAGCATAATTCAGGACTAATAATACCCAAGCTAAGAATAATTATACAACTAAGTGGCACGTTTGATTAATTGCATTATTCGTTTTGTTATTATAATTTTTTCCATTTTATTGGGAGTACATATGAGATTAATATCTTTTTTTCAGAAGGCCGTCTGTATTTTTGAAACATCATAAAATTGTATTATTTGGTGTAATTGTTTTATTATATTTATTTCCCTTTCCTTCGCAAAATGCAATTGCTCAAAAAAATATCGATAGTCTGAAAAAGGTAGTTGATGATTTAAACGGATTGGCGAAGCTTGAATCATTACTTGATTTGACTTATGAGTTGCAGTACGAAAATATTGAGGAGTATTATGATTATGCCAAATTAGGTTTCGAACAGGCACTTGCAGATCAGGATAGTAATTTTGTATCTGCCTTTCTTATCGAAATGGGCTATTATTTTAAATACAAGGGTAATTATCAAATGGCTCTTAATGATTTGAAAAGATCCTTAATCATTTGTGAAAAGAACAATTATTTGGTAAATACAGCCAAAACCTATACCGCGCTGGGCACTGTCTATCATGAACTTGGTTTTTATGATAAAGCGTTGGATTGCCATTCAAAGTCCTTAATAATTAAGGAAAAATTGGGAGATAGGGCAGGGATAGGTGTATCGTTTAACAATATTGGTCTAATCTATTATAAGATTGATGATCCTCATAGAGCGATAGATTATTATGAAAGGTCTATTGCGATAAAGCTTGAATTTGGCGATACTTCAAAATGCATCGTGCCATATATAAACCTGGGCTTAGCATATTCTGCCCAAAAAATGGAAGGCCGAGGTAACAGACAAGCTATTTTAAATTTTAAAAGGGCGATTGACTATTCAATAAAGTATGACCAACAACACAGGTTGGGATTTGCTTACAACGGTATCGCACAGGCGTTCATAAACGAGGATAATTATGATACAGCCAGATATTACCTTCAATTATCGAATAACCAAAGCATCAAAAACGATTATCGGCAACTGGAATCGTCTAATTATTTTCTTTTATCAAAACTATCTTTTCAAGAGGGTGATTACAACCAAGCCATCCAATACCTTAATCGAAGTCAGGGATTACTGAAGCAATTGGGTGATAAAAACCGAATAAAGAACAACTACGGTCTGTACTCTGAAATTTATGCTGCCCAAAATCTTCTGGATAGCGCCTATTACTATCAAAAGTGGTTTTCGATTATGAAAGACAGCATTTTCAATGAGGAGCTTGCCAACAATCTGGCGAATGTTCAAATCGCTACTATTGAAGAGCAAAGTCAACGGAAAATAGCTGATCAGGAAGAAGCTAATAAAAGAACAAGGATGTTTATGCTCTTCCTGGCATCTATCCTTTTACTCAGTATCGCATTGATAGTTGTTATTTTTAGAAACAACGCACGGATGCAGAAGATTAACAAACAGCTAAGTGAAAGCAGAAACGAAATCCAGGACCAAAAGGAGGATCTGGAAAAAAAGAATGACCAACTTGCAGAGGCTCATAATACCATTCAACGACAAAACGATGTTCTCACCAATATAAATCAGGAACTTGATAAAAAAGTCCAAGAGAGGACACTGGAGCTGGATAAATCTAACCGTGGGCTGGAAAAGGCAGTTCGCGATCTTGACCAATTTATCTATAAAACATCCCATGATCTTCGGGGACCGATTGCCACTATGCAGGGAATAATCAACCTGGGAATGATCGAATCAAAGGAACCGGTATCAATGCAATACTTCAGTACCTTGAATAACGTTTCGAATAATCTGAACAATGTGCTCTACAGGCTCATCGAAGTACATGAAACATATCTGAAAAAGCCAGTATTCGAACTGGTAGACCCAATAAAGGAAATAAAGGATGTGGCAGAAAAAATCGGCGGTTATCTCAATGATTCATCATTAACAATTGTCACGGAACTATCTGCCGAAGGCCCATGGATTACTGACAAGCACCTCTACAGACTTATAATAGACAGCATGCTGAGAAGTGCGTATCATTACAAGGATAGAAAGGACTTTGCTATTACCATTAAATCGAGCCGAAATGCCTTCAATATGACAATCCTGATTGAGGATAATGGCTATGGAATAAAGCCCGGCGACGAAGACAAGGTTTTCAATATTTTTTTCAAGGGATCGCCCCGATCAGGAGGAACAGGATTGGAATTGTACACCACTAAAATTGCCGTTGACAAACTAAAGGGTATGATTCGTCTTGTTAAGCCGGCAAAAGATACTATTTTCGAAATTATTCTGCCTGTTTTAAGCGCATAATCTGGCTTTTTCTCCAATTCTATCTTACAAGAAATATCATATCCATATCTTTGGGAAAAACTCAGTTATGGCGAAAAATCCCTATAAACGATATACAATAACATCGGCCTTGCCTTATGCCAATGGGCCGATACATATAGGTCACCTGGCAGGTGTATATGTTCCGGCAGACATATATGTACGATACCTTCGGGCTAAAGGTACGGACGTGGTTTTTGTCTGTGGTTCCGATGAGCATGGGGTTCCGATAACTATCAGGGCTAAAAAAGAGGGCAAAACGCCACAGGAGGTTGCGGATTTTTATCATGCCATGATCAAAAAATCCTTTGAGGATTTTGGCATCGATTTCGATATTTATGCGAGAACTACGAGTCCGATTCATCATAAAACAGCCTCGGATTTTTTCGTAAAACTCAATGAGAAATCGTCATTGCAGACGATTGAGTCTGAGCAGTATTTCGATACAGAAAACAACGAGTTCCTGGCAGATCGTTACATCCAGGGAACCTGTCCGAAATGTGGACAGCCTGATGCCTATGGTGACCAGTGCGAAAAATGCGGGTCAACGCTCAGCCCGTCTGAACTTATCAATCCCCGATCCATGATCAGTGGATCCAAGCCAGTATTGAAAAAAACAACACATTGGTACCTTCCCTCGATCAATATGAGCCATGGCTGCGCCAATGGATTCTCGAGGAGCATAAGGAATGGAAACCGAATGTTTATGGTCAATGTAAATCATGGATCGATCAGGGACTACAGCCACGAGCAGTGACGCGCGATCTCGATGGGGAGTTCCGGTGCCGGTAGAAGGTGCTGGGGGAAAAGTTCTCTACGTTTGGTTCGATGCGCCGATTGGTTATATCTCGGCAACTAAAGAATGGGCTCAGAAGGCTGGTAAGGATTGGGAACTGTACTGGAAAGATGATTTGACCAGGCTTATTCATTTTATCGGTAAAGACAATATCGTTTTCCATTGCATCATTTTCCCAAGCATGCTTAGGGAACACGGTGAATATATATTACCAGAAAATGTACCGGCTAAACGAATTTCTGAATCTCGAAGGGAATAAAATTTCTACATCGCGGAATTGGGCGGTCTGGTTGCACGAGTACCTGGAAGATTTTCCCGGGAAAGAGGATGTATTGCGCTATGTCTTGTGTGCCAATGCTCCAGAGGCTAAGGATAACGACTTTACCTGGAAGGACTTTCAGGCCAAAAATAATAATGAATTGGTGGCTATTTTTGGAAATTTTGTCAACCGAGTACTTGTATTAATTCAAAAATACTATGAGGGCGTGATACCTGAAAAAGGTGATTTTCATCCACTTGACCATGAATTAATCAGCTTCCTGAATGAAGCGCCAAAAACCATTGAGAAATCAATAGAGGCATTCCGATTCAGGGAAGCCCTTGCCAATTTCATTGAAATCGCCAGACGAGGAAATAAATACCTCGCTGATTGTGAGCCGTGGAAACTTATTAAGGAAAATCCGGAGAGGGTTAAAACCGTACTAAATCTCGCCGCCCAGGTAGTAGCCAATCTGGCGATTGTTGGAGAGCCTTTCCTTCCGAGGACATCCCAAAAAATATTCAAGGCATTGGGTATTTCTCCTATATCCTGGGAAAAGGCCGGAAATACTGACTTGCTAAACTCCGGAGATAAAATCAGAGAGCCTGAACTTCTTTTTGCAAAAATTGAAGATGCTGAAATAGAGAAACAAATCGCCAAACTAAAATCGACTGAAACCGTGGTTGAAAAAATCAACGAAGAAGTTAAGGTCGTCCAGCCTATGAAACAGCTCATAAGCTACGATGATTTTGCAAAAATGGATTTACGGATTGGCACTATTCTAAAAGCCGAAAAGGTAGAAAACTCCAATAAATTATTAAAGTTGTTAATCGATACCGGAGTCGATCAACGGACAATTTTGAGCGGCATAGCTAAATACTTCAAGCCAGAAGATATTGTTGGCAAACAAGTGACCGTGCTCCTCAACCTTGCACCGCGGAAAATGATGGGTTTTGAATCGCAGGGAATGGTATTATTGGCAGAAAATCAGGACGGGAACTTGATTTTTGTGTCACCGGAGCAGGGAGTAGCGAACGGAAGTACCGTGAATTAAAATCCAAGGATGGCAATATCTTCATGGATAAGGAGTTTTACGTTGTAATCTATTAGCTATTTGAACTAATAAATTGAAACAAGTGTATGAATAAGTTACCCATCCATATCCTGGTAGTCTTGCTATTATTTTGCAGCTCAGTAGTCCTGGCACAATCCCGCGACCAGGGAAGTTCCAGAGAGCCCTCGTCAAAGTCGGATCGTGGCGCGACTTACGACGTTCGGATGTCAAAGCAAAAGAAAAAAGGAAAGTCAAAAAATTCCATGGCAAGTCAGTACGACAGAAAGGTGGAGGAACACCATGAACTGGTGAAAGCCAATGCCAAAAAGAATGAAAAAATTGCCAGGGAAATGGAAAAACCCCAGTATTCCGACCCCACTTATTTCGGCCACAAAAAAGAGCCAAAAAAACGCCCTCCCGGTAAAAAGAAATTCTGCAAAGAATGTGGTATGGTGCATTAATATCCGTGGCGATTAATTTGGTATAATGGATATTTCGTAATTTTCAGCCACCTTCATTTTTAATTTACATAATACACCGTGAAAAATATCAATCAATACATTGAGCAAACTGCTCTGAAACCAACACTCACTGGCAGCGACATCGATCAACTGGTGCAGGAAGCGCTTACCTACGATTTTATCGGGGTTTGTGTGCCGACTTTTTGGGTGAAGCGGGCTAAGCGAGAATTGGGTAGTAGCCCAATTAATTTGGTCACCGTAGTCGGATTTCCGCTCGGTTATCAAATGACGGAAAACAAGCTGGATGAGATAAAAGTAGCGATCGAAAACGGCGCCAATGAGCTCGATATTGTCATGAATATTTCGGCATTCAAATCGAAAATGCCCTGGGCAAAAATCGATCTTGCCAAGTGTGCCACGCTAATCCACGAGCACGGGTGCATCATGAAGGTGATTATTGAGACCGCCTATCTGAGCGACGAAGAAATCGTTGCCGCTTCAATCATGTGCCAGGATGCCGGATCAGATTTCGTAAAAACGTCAACAGGATTTGCGCCCGCTGGAGCAAAAGTTGAGCACATAAAACTCATCAGATCAACGGTACGGCCTGATATTCGGGTGAAGGCGTCGGGCGGCATCCGCGATCTGAAGACGGCTATTGCTATGGTAGAGGCCGGCGCCGATCGGCTGGGAGTATCCGCTGGCGTTGAAATCATGAAAGAATTGCAATAATTATCCATGTCCGACATTCGCAGGTATAAAATTGAAGTTACCGGTCGGGTGCAGGGTGTTGGTTATCGGGCGTTTGTCTTGCGCGTAGCCGAGTCTATGGAAATCACGGGATTCGCAAAGAATCAGTACGACGGGTCTGTACTTATCGAAGCGGAGGGCTCTGTGGACAAGTTGCAATTATTTATTGACCGTTGTAAAGCCGGCCCCGGCTGGGCGCATGTTTCAGGAGTTCAGGTGAATGAGCTCCCGATAGAAAACTCGGTACTTTTCAAGATTAGCCGTTAGTCTTCCGGGTAGGGCACAAAGACGAAATTCATATTTTCCCCATCGATGACAAACAGGCAGCAGAATTCGTCAGGGTTTTTAAAATTTTCCAGAAATAGATCCAGCTTATCCTCAGCGATGATTTTTCGCTGCACAAATTCATCCACATAGGTTACGTTGTAATTCCAGACTGTAGCGAGATCTTCCTTTTTGTAGAGAACCTGACCTATCGGAATATCATATTTTGAAATAATGAATATCGGGTAATCTGAAAAACCGCGCTTTCTGATCAGGTAAGACGCCTCTTTCAGGTTGTCCACGATTTTTATCAAATCCGAGGTGATGGTGCCGAGGTATTTGGAAGTGATTTCCGGGGCCATATCAATCTTTTCGTTTTAATGAGACTATATTTTCCAGATGGTGTGTGTGAGGAAACATATCAAATGGTTGTACTTCCAGGATGGAGTAGCGCTCCGTGAGCCGTATCAGATCGCGAGCCTGTGTAGCCGGATTGCAGCTTATGTAAATAATCCGCATGGGATTCAGGGCAATTATTCCGGCAACGGCGTCTTCATGCATTCCTGCTCTTGGCGGATCAGTGATTATGACATCCGGATGACCGTGGGCCGATGTGAATGAATCACTAAGCATGTCCTTGATGTCACCGGTAATGAAGGTGGTATTTTGGATACCGTTCAACAACGCATTTTCCCGGGCATCTTCCACTGCTTCAGCGATAACCTCTATGCCGATGACTTTTTCAGCTTTTCGCGCGATAAAATTGGCGATGGTTCCGGTACCGCAGTAAAGATCATAAACAGTCTCTTTTCCTGTAAGGTCAGCCATGTCAAGGGCTTTTTGATACAATTTAGCCGTTTGTGAGGTGTTGGTTTGGAAAAAGGATTTCGGACCTATTTTGAATAACAGGTTTTCGATGTACTCCTCGATGTACGGCTTCCCTTTGTATAATACAACCTCCTGATCGTTAAAGGTTTCGTTTTTCTTAAGGTTAATGACATAGTAAAGGGAATCGATTTCGGGGAAGGTTTTGTGGAGGTGCGCCAAGACCAATTCGATACCGCTCCCATCATCTTCTCCAAACTGCACAATGACCATCAACTGATTCTGCGAGGTTGTGCGAATCACCAAGATTGCGCAGCAGTCCGTGATTTTCTCGGATATTATAGAAACTCAAGCCATGTTTCAACGCAAAGGTTCTCAGCGAATTGCGTATGGAGTTTGAAGGGTTTTTCTGCAACCAGCACTCATCTATGTCCACGATTTTGTCAAACAAGTTTGGAAGATGAAAACCCACTCCATTGGTTTCAATCGGCTCCGACGATTCCATTTCTTCCTTTTCGAGCCACCGCTTATTGCTGAAAGTATATTCCAGCTTATTCCGGTAATGGGTAGTTTCATCAGCAGCGATAATTTCATTTACGTGCGGGAAGGGAAATTTTCCAATCCGTTCAAAATTATCAATAACCTGCTGCCGCTTGGAGGTTAGTTGTATTTCATACGCGACTTGTTGCCACTTGCAGCCGCCGCAGCGGTTAAAATGTTTGCAAAACGGGGTACGGTGATTTTCAGAAATTTTGAGAAAGTTTAATACCCGTCCTTCCAGGTAATTTCTCTTCCGTTTGGTAATGAATAAATCTACCAAATCACCAGGCGCCACACCTTCCACAAAAACCGCCTGTCCGTTGATTCTGGCCACGCATTTGCCTTCGGCAGCCATGGATTCAATGGTGATATTTGAATAAATTTTGTTCTTCATCGCATTTACTGTGGGCAAAGTTAAACAATAACACTTGGTGGCTGATTATATTTCGTATAATTTGGAATGAGTAATGCAGGGATGAAAAAGGTCGTCAGTCTTTTGTTTTTGATTCTTTGTGCACAATGGGCGGCCGCGACGCATATTGTGGGCGGAGAATTTGAAATAACCCACATCCAGGGCGACACCTATCTCTTTCGCCAAATCCAGTATTTTGATGTGGTCAATGGAGAGCCACTCGCCAAAGACAATGAGATAAGGGCTTCCATTTTCAGAAAAAGAGGGAACCTGTTTGTGCGAACCGTCACCATGCGATACAGGACAGAAAGCCTGGTGAAATATACCAATCCCGAATGCACTGACGACCGTCTTATCACTAATAGAATTGTTTATTCAACCGAAGTCACACTGGATTCAACGTACTTTTCTGATCCGGAGGGCTATTATATGGTTTGGGAGCGATGCTGCAGGAACAATATCATCACCAATATTGTACTTCCTGACCAGACTGGTCAAACGTTTTACTTAGAATTTCCAGCCATTCGAAAGGATGGTGAAGAATTCAGGAATTCGTCACCACAATTGTTCCCACCACTAAGCGACTATGCCTGTGTAGGCCGCTTTTATTATGTGGATTTCCCGGGGATTTGATCCTGATGGGGATTCATCGGTTTATAGTCTGAATCCGCCACTCAATAGTTCACAATATGACCCGTTGCCCATTCCAACTCCTGCACCGCACAATAAAGTGACATGGAAGCCAGGGATCAGCGACTCATACCAGATACCTGGCGATCCAACGTTGACCATCAACGGCAATGGATTTTTGACCGTTGTTCCATCGGAAGAAGGGCTCTTTGTTTTTTCTGTTAAGTGTGAAGAATTCCGGAATGGAATAAAAATTGGAGAGGTATTGCGCGACTTCCAGCTATTTGTGATCGATTGCCCCGATCCCGGCAACAATCCCGAGCTCCAGGTAAAAGCACCAGCTACCGAAATATTCATTTCACAACTTGACACAATTCGTTTAGCGGTTGGAGATGACAGGTGTTTTGACTTTCGAGTCAAGGACAAAGACGGCGGCGAGACCATCAGACTGCGGGCTGAGGCGGTCAATTTCAAAGAAAATATTCAGAGTATTCTATCAACCAGCATCGGTTTTTTGCCAGGGTCCGATGATACCCTTGGCATTCAGGTGTGCCTGCCCGAGTGTCCTTATCTTCAGGATGAGCCCTACATAATCGATATTATTGCCGAAGATAATACCTGCCCTTTGCCACTAATGGATACGCTGAGACTGATCGTGGTCGTGGAACCTCCGCCCAATAAACCACCGGTTTTTACATTGCCGCAGCAGCAGGAACTATTTTTATCTTTTTTTGAAGGTGACACTATAAATGTCGAATTCCTCGCCGAGGATCCGGATGACGACAAGCTCTTGCTTGAAATAGAAGGTGTAGAGTTCGATCCTGAGGTGTTTGGCATTGTCATCGACACGATTGAAGATAGTTCAGGGAAAATGAATTTCCGGCTTTGGTGGGACACTGATTGTAAAAAGTATCCATTTGCCATGCAGAATGATTTTCAACTCAAATTTTACGTGGAAGATGCCGATTTGTGTATGCTGGATAACCGCGACAGTGTTATTGTAAATATCCATGTGGAACTTCCGGATAACAATGCGCCGGTGTTAACCGCCAATGGTAAACCGGAGGATACGGAATTAATTTTAGTAGCCGGTGGCAATTTATCAATAGACATAAAAGCCACGGATGCAGATAGCAATGACCTCATTACTTTGATCGGATCTGGCATTGGGTTTAGCACAGAGGAGGTTGGAATAAGTTTTGAAGCAATACCCGGAAAGCAGGAAGTGAGGGCGATGCTCAACTGGAATACATATTGCGACCTGTTGACACAATCCGTCGACGGTACTTATGAATTGATGTTCATCGCCGAAGATGCCGATAAATGCAAAATCCCCAATGCCGACACGCTCCGTCTCAAAGTCACCATAATTCCACCGGATAATACGGCCCCGGAACTACTGATTAACAACGAGTCAAACATAGATACCCTGTGGGTCACGGCCGGTGATCAACTTGACCTTAACCTGACTGGCTTTGATTCTGATGGAGATTCGATTGCTTTAAAGATGATAAATAGTTCATTACTTGACGAAATCGGCGCTTTGTTCAATAATAAATCTGGCGTTGGGAGTATTTCTGGTAATCTTGATTGGCAAACAGATTGCGCTGATCTGGCGGCTGGTTTTCAAGCGGCATTTTATACGTTCACTTTCATTTTACAGGATTTTGCATGTGCTGTTCCAAAAAATGACATGAGAGAAATCACAGTAGTGGTAAAGGATCGCACGCTCGACTTCGACTTTTTTGTGCCCAATGTATTTACCCCAAATCAGCAGGACAGGATAAACGAGACCTACATGGTGCCTGATCTGCCGGCTAATAATTGCGAAAAGCAATTTAATTACGTCATAATCTACAACCGCTGGGGCAAGGAAGTATTTCGTTCGGAAGATATAAACTTTCAATGGACAGGTGAAGGCCATTCTACCGGTGTTTACTATTATATTCTTTCCTACACCGGCCTGGATATCAAAGGGACTGTTTCGCTACTCCGCTGATTTTCTTTTTGGTCTGATTTTTGTATAAATTCTCCAGGCTTATGATTCAATCATATTGTGAAAAAGTGCAATTTTCCCAGTAATAATTCCGGTAGAATGGCAACCTTTTTCTCAAAATGATGTCTTAACAAATAGTGAAATTTTTGTGAACAGTTAAAATCATTGTTATGAAAATGTTAACTCATCCAATCAACCAGTTCATCTATTCCAAAAGTCAGTCTTTCGATAAAAGTGCCAGAGAAAGCTATTTTAAAATGCTTTCTGTAGCACTTGAGAATTTCTCCCAGGTCTATGAAAAGAAAAGGGTAGTAGCTCAGGAATAGAATATCAAAGGCGTTTTTAGGGACGCCTTTTTTATTTACTCTATATTGCTATAATAGTTTAATATTTGTCAATGCTGACCACAAACCGTTACCTTGTTTCAACCTGATTTTAATCAACACATCCATGAAAACACTACAACTCGTCGCCATTTGTATCCTTTTAGCTACAGCTAATATCACAAAAGCCCAGTCGATAAGCATGCCTCCCAGCGGTGACAATCAAAAATCCAGTGTCACGCAGTGGATGGGTTTGGTATCCGTTACGGTGACTTACAACAGCCCGGACGTCACAGGGCCGAATGGTGAAGATAGAAAAGGTAAAATATGGGGTGGTGTAGTACCCTATGGACTTTCTGACAATAATTTTGGCACCGTTGCGAAAATGCCCTGGCGCGCCGGAGCCAATGAAAATACTACAATAACTTTTTCTCATGATGTGAAAGTGGAAGGAAAGCCGCTGGCCGCCGGAACATATGGATTGCACACGATTCCTGAAAAAGAGAAGTGGACGATTATCTTTTCGAAGAATTCAAACCTCGTGGGGCAGCTATTTCTATAATGAAAAAGATGATGCATTGCGGGTGGAGGTTGTTCCACAAACGACGGCCTATACGGAATGGCTTACCTATGATTTTATCATAAAAAATCCAGCGTCAACGACTCTTGCATTAAAATGGGAAGAACTCATGGTGCCGGTAAAAATTGAAGCAGACGTGACTGGCGCTTATCTGACTAAGATCAGGCAGGAACTGCAAAATTCACCTGGCTTCACCTGGCAAAACTGGGTTGCCGCAGTTAACTTTTGCTTATCAAATGGTATAAATCTGGATGAGGCGCTTCAATGGTCGGAATATGCCATAAGTGCTCCTTTTATAGGTGAGAAAAATTTCACTACACTTACCACAAAATCCCGTGTGCTGTACAAGTTGAACAAAAAGGCGGAAGGCGATAAAACCGTAGCAGATGCTATGGCTGAATCTACAGCCACCATGAATGAGGTACATAATTTTGGAAGGCAACTACTTACTGACGGAAATCCAGAAAAGGCCCTTGAGGTTTTCGAACTAAACCGCAAAAATCATCCGGATGACAAGTTTGCCACCATCGTTGGACTTGCAAGGGGTTATGAAGCTATGGGGAAAAATAAACTCGCTGTGAAGAACTACCGGATTGCCGCAGAAAATGCACCCGAAGGCCAGCGCGACTATTATCTCGGACTTGCAGGTGCATTGGAATCAAAGGAATAATTTAAGTCTTTGGTTCCGTCAAGCTGACCTATTTCAGGTGTGAGTTAGGATTAGAAAAATAATCGCATGCGGTTTTAATGTAGTTTTTGAATTCCCCGGGCGATTCAATGACAGTAAAAAAATCTTCGATGTAGTTACTCGCAGTCTTTTGAGCTCGCTTGTCGAGGTGAGTTTCACCTGTTATCAGATTTAAAATAATACTCTTTTTCGCCAGGCAAGTGTTCATCGCATCCTGATAGTAATCGATTTCCTCGCAATCTCCTTTCAGAAACCGTTGACTTACTTCTGTTATTGGCAAGAGTTTGGATGGGATAGCGTATGGTGTATGTACCAATCCGGAATAGTCAAAATCGAAAGGTACAGGAATAAGCTCACCATCTTGGAGTTGAATAATATCCACATTGTGCCGCGTATTTATCCACCAATCAGTATTGCCAATCATAAATTCAAAAAGGGTGAGCAATGATACCATTTTTTGATTGCAGCTATCCGCACTCCAGATTTTCTTGTCAGATATTTGCCCGCCAACCCGCGCTGCCATCTGCTCGTCGGATTCAACGAAAAAGCCTATCCTGGTTGTTTCAGGGTATTTTCCTGATAGATCCTTGTATGTGATATTCACCAATCGGACTTTGTAGCTGAATGCCGTCAATGTAGTGTAACTTTTATAGGCGAGGTATTCCAGAAGGACATGATTTTCAAAGTCATCCGTTTCGCGGCAGTGTGTCATCAGTTTTAATTTGTCCTGTCCGGCAAAAGTGGTGTTTTCGAGTTCTGACTTTTTAAAGTTTATTCTTAATGGAGGGAAATCACAAACATTTTCGTTGAGTCGGGTATTGCCGGCTGCCTTCACCTTTACCGCGTATTCGCTCTTTTTACCCTGATTGGTAAACTCAATAAGTATAGCCGACATATAATCAGTTGTTGCAGAAGTATCTTCCAAAAGTCGTTGGATATCTAGAGAGAGTGTGATTTCCAGCGGGGTGGTTTTGTCGAACAGAGAATAGGAAGCTTTTATTTCAGAAGTTGGCTGGCTGATGCATTCCTGCATGGGTAAAAACATCGCCAAAACACCAAAGAATAAGCTATACACAAAAAAGGTTTTCATATGATCGGATCGGGTTTTTAAAATACTTCCAAATCGAGTGCCGGAGTAAATGTATACGTAATTAAGCAATACAAGTAGATAAGTAGTATTCCATTGTATCTACATCAGACACTTACTGTCCGGAAATGAGACGAGCGCCGTTCACTTTTTCACCTTGTACAGATGGTCATGATCCAGTTCGCAAGCCTTATTTATTTTTGTGTTAAATGTCTGAGGGTTTTCGATGTCGCTATAAAATGCTTCGAGATATTTGATCATTATCTTGCGTTGTACTTCTGGCAATAACTCAAAACTTTCAACCAGTGAAAATATATCCTGCCTTTTTGCCATGAATATTTCTGCCGTTTTCTCATAGGTACCTGGAAATCTGCAATATCCCCGGAATATCCGTTCCTTGACGTCCTTGGTTCCAAGTTTTTCGTCCGGGACAGCATAGCTCGCACCTACCAGGCCGCTATAGTCAAAATCATAAGGTATCGGAAGGATGTTCCCGTTAGACATAGCCACCAAAAGAACATTGTGTGTTTTTGGCCGGGCCATCCACCAGTCTGTATTCCCGATCATATACTCAAAAATGGTAAATATGTCCAGGCTGTTCCGTTCGCACCTGTCATGATTTGCGAGCATCACATCGGTTAGTTTACCGCCTGTGCGGGTCGCCATCTGCTCGTCGTCTTCAATGAGAAAGCCATATCGGGTTATGGGTTTGCCGCTATCATTTATATCCTGATAGGTGACCTGAGCAAGTCTTACTTCAAAACTATTGGGTGTGATGAGATTGAAAATTTTGTAAATGAGGTATTCTTTCAATACCAAATACTCATAATCATTGATGTCACGGCAATACGACACCAATTTCAGTTTGTCCTGCCCGTCGAAGACGGTGCCTTTTACCTCGCTTTTCTTAAAATTGATTTTTATTGGAGGAAACGTACAAAAATCATAGACCCGCCGGGCATGTCCGCGCGCTTTCACTTTCAGGGAAAATTCCTTAGTACCTGCCCCCGGATTTTTTAAGATTAAACTACCATCAGAATATTGCGGATCATCCGAGTTGTCATTTTTTACGGCTTTTACATCCAGTTTCAAGGTAAATTCTATCGGAGTCTCCGCCGCGAAAAGTGGAGATTTGATTGTATTTGTCGCGGTTGAATCCTGAGCTATAGCTGAATTCGCCAGTGCCAGAAAAAGGAATACAAAACAAATCCAGGATGAAGTCGACAGTGGTTGGGTTTGGTTTCGGAATTTCATAATGTGCGGTCTTTTCAGAAAATTATCTATTTTGAGTGAATTGTCACAGGATTCAAGCTTTTTTAATAGATTAACGGGTTGCCTGAATAAAGAAACGCATGATTACCGTTATCGCGATATCATTAGGACTGCTCATCGGATTGATTCTGTTGCGGGTCAATGCCTTTATCGCTTTCCTGATTGCCTCCCTGGCCGCCGGGCTATTTGCAGGACTTGAGCCGCTCATTGTGGTTTCCGCTATTGAAAAGGGGCTGGGCAATTCGTTGGGGTCGCTGGTGGTAATTCTCGGATTTGGCGCTGCGATTGGTAAAATCCTGAGCGATAGTGGCGCTGCCCAGAAAATCTCGCAAGTCATACTTCTCGCCGCCGGTGACAAATACCTCCCCCTGGCCATGATGGTGATTGGTTTCCTTGTGGGAATTCCACTATTCTTTGCAGTGGGTTTCGTGATATTAGCGCCTGTACTGTTTTCCGTTGCCAAAAAATCGGCACTTTCTCCATTATACCTTGGCATACCAATGGTAGCCGCCTTATCCGTAACGCATGGATTATTACCGCCACATCCGGCACCCGTGGCGCTGGTGAAAACTTTCGGCGCTGCCATGGATACGACAATTTTGTATGGCTTCCTGATAGCGATACCTGCAGCCATTCTGGCTGGTCCTTTTTTTTCACAGTTTATGAAAAAAGTGGCTATAAGTCCATTGAAATTATTCGATACACCTCCACTAAAAAATGAAGAACTTCCATCGCTTACTGTGAGCCTGTTTTGTGCGCTGTTACCTTTATTACTGCTTATTCTACCGGTTTTCATTCCGGTGGGGTCTTCTGGAATGGTGAGCGAATTGGTGCTTTTTATCGCTCAACCCTTTATAACAATGGTTGTTTCATTGATTATCGCGATGTATTTACTCGAGACACGGCAAGGAAAAGATATGAAACAAATAATGAATCAATTCGAACAAGCCTTCAGCGGTGTGGCTATGATTCTACTGATTATTGCCGGGGCAGGTGCATTCAGCCAGGTATGCAGCCAGATCGGACTGGACGAATATATCTCAAAATCCATGGCTGATGTTTCAATTTCACCGATATTTCTGTGTTGGATTGTTGCGGCAGGTATCCGACTCGCCGTAGGATCTGCTACCGTAGCCGCTACTGCAACGGCAGGCATGCTTTCAGACGCATTGGCGCCGGCAGGGGTATCTCCGGAATTATTGGTGTTAAGCACCTGCGCGGGCAGCCTGATTTTCTCCCACTTAAATGATGGTGGATTTTGGCTTTTTAAGGAGTATTTCAATATGTCAATAAAACAAACGCTAATGACCTGGAGCATCCTCGAAACGATAATTGCCGTATCGGGCTTGGCAGGATGCCTCATTTTGAATATGTTTATCTAAAATCTATAACCTATGGAACATCTTAGCCCGGAAGCCAGGCTGGCGCGGCTCAATATCCAACTTCCTCCGGCTCCAGCGCCTAAAGGACTGTATAAACCATTTATCATTGACGGGCGACATATCTATGTTTCCGGCCATGGCCCCGTGACTTCAGACAATGGCCTTATGCGTGGCAGAGTAGGGAGTGAGGTTGACAAAGAACAGGGAAAACTGGCCGCACTCCAGACGGGCCTTGCTATTCTTTCCACACTCCGCACTAACCTCGGTACGCTAAACCGCATTAAGCGGGTGATTAAGGTGCTGGGGATGGTGAACTGTACCAGCGACTTTGGCGCTCATCCGTATGTGCTCAATGGGTGCAGTGAGCTGTTCGCAGCAATATTCGGTGAGGACAACGGTATTGGTGTCAGAAGCGCGGTGGGCATGGGATCATTACCCGAAAATATAACCGTGGAGATTGAGGCATTATTTGAATTGAAGGATTGAAAATATGAGTAAACACCAGTATTTTATTGTAGACGCACATCTTGACCTTAGCATGAATGCCATGGAGTGGAATCGCGACTTGCGTATACCCCTTGCAGAACTTCGGACACGCGAGGCAGGTATGACCGACAAGCCCGATCGGGGGAATGCTACAGTGACTTTTTCTGAATTACGAAAGGGGAACATCGGCTTGGTGGTAGCTACGCAAATAGCACGCTTTGTAAAGCCTGGTTCTCCATTGCCCGGATGGAATTCCCAGGAGCAGGCATGGGCACAAACTCAGGGGCAATTGGCCTGGTACAAAACCATGGAGAAACAAGGCATTTTGCGACAGATAACTGACCGGCAGACACTCGATGCACATCTTAAGGAATGGCATGATGAAAATAATCGCCAAAAACCCATTGGTTATATTCTCAGCCTTGAAGGCGCCGATTCGATTGTGGACCCAGGATATTTGGAAGTGGCTTATTCCAATGGCCTTCGCGCTGTCGGTCCGGCGCACTATGGACCCGGAGTATATGCATTCGGGACGGACTCTTCCGGCGAAATGGGCCAGAAAGGCCGGGCACTGCTTAAGAAAATGGAAGAGCTTAACATCATCCTCGATGTCACTCACCTATCCGATATCTCCTTTTGGGAAGCCCTGGATCATTTTCATGGTTTTCTCTGGGCCAGTCATAATAATTGCCGCCATTTAGTTAATCACAACCGACAGTTTTCTGATTATATGATTAAAGCAATTATCGAGCGCGGCGGCGTAATAGGCGCTGCTTTCGATGCCTGGATGCTTTATGAAGGTTGGATAAGGGGAAAGACAACACCCCGCACGGCGAATGTGACCATGGAGACAGTTGTGAATCACATAGATCATATTTGTCAGATTGCAGGCAATACACATCATGTCGGACTGGGGACAGATCTGGACGGCGCATTTGGCACGGAGCAATGCCCTGCCGACGTGGATACCATCGCTGATCTCCAAAAACTACCCGCTATACTGTCAAGTCGCGGATATACTGATGAGGACATGAAAAATATCCTCTCAGAAAACTGGATCATGTTTCTGAGACGAGCCTGGGCATAGTTGATTGTAAGAACAAAGCAAAAGTAGTTGTCAAATTAAGACCATGTCGAGCCGACACTTAATTATTCCCTAAAATCCATGCTCCCGATAAGTCATTGTGCCAGCTAACTTTTTTTTCTCAGCCCAAAAAAACTAACTTTGCCCACCGCATTCAAACTATTAATCAGCATAAAATATGGCAACAAAATATAATATCATTGTCGTCGGAAGTGGTCCGGGTGGTTACGTAGCCGCCATTCGCGCATCCCAGCTCGGCCTTAAAGTAGCAGTTGTAGAAAAGGCTGAATTGGGAGGCATTTGCCTCAATTGGGGATGTATTCCGACAAAAGCCCTATTGAAGAGCGCACAGGTTTTTGAATACATAAACCATGCATCCGATTACGGCATCAAGGTAAAAGAAGCCGCGATTGATTTTAATGCGGTAGTAAAGCGCAGTCGGGATGTAGCTGCCGGAATGAGTAAAGGCATTACTTTCCTTTTCAAGAAAAACAATATCGATATTATTGCCGGAACCGGTGTACTGAAGCCCGGTAAAAAGGTGGAAGTAACCGATGCAACCGGCGCTAAGACAATTCATGAGGCGGACCATGTGATTCTTGCCACCGGAGGACGTTCGCGTGAATTACCGAGTTTGAAAATTGACGGGAAAAAGATCATTGGCTATCGTGAAGCTATGACCCTCGAAAAGCAGCCCGAATCCATGGTGATTGTCGGATCGGGAGCTATTGGTTCTGAGTTCGCCTATTTCTATAATGCCATCGGCACGAAGGTCACGCTGGTGGAGTTTTTACCGAATATTGTGCCTGTAGAAGATGAAGAAATATCCAAGCAATTGGAACGGTCCTATAAAAAAACCGGTATCGTTGTCATGACCAGCTCGGAAGTAACCAAGGTGGATACAGGCGGGAAAAAGTGCAAAGTGACCATAAAGACTCCAAAAGGAGAAGAACAGGTGGATTGTGATATTGTACTATCCGCAGTTGGAGTTTCGACCAATCTCGAAGGTATTGGACTGGAAGAAGTTGGAGTTACTACCGACCGTGGTAAGGTGATTGTAGATGATTTTTACAGAACGAATGTTCCCGGAGTATATGCTATCGGTGATATAGTAAAAGGCCCGGCCTTAGCGCACGTGGCTTCTGCGGAAGGCATCATCTGTGTTGAAAAGATCGCGGGTCATCATCCGGAGCCGCTGGATTATAAGAATATTCCGGGATGCACCTATTCCAATCCTGAAATCGCTTCGGTTGGCTTCACTGAAAAAGCTGCCAAGGAAGCCGGATATGATATTAAAGTCGGGAAATTTCCATTTTCAGCATCAGGAAAGGCAAGCGCTGCAGGAGCGAAAGATGGTTTTGTAAAAGTAATTTTCGATGCCAAATATGGTGAATGGCTTGGCGCTCATATGATCGGCGCGAATGTTACGGAAATGATTGCGGAAGTAGTGGCAGCCAGAAAGCTGGAAACTACGGCGCATGAAATCATCAAGACCGTACATCCACACCCAACTATGTCGGAGGCAATTATGGAAGCCGCTGCCGCCGCCTATGGGGAAGTGATTCACTTGTAATCACTGATCAGCATTATGCGAGGCCACTCCCAACAGAGTGGCTTTTTTTTGTGCATTACCTGATTTTTTTCGAATTTATAAATCCGCATTTCTCCGACATTCCTATATGATTCAAATCATAAGTCAGCGCTGATCCATTCAAATATCTTTAGCGGGATTTTAAAACCTTAAAACACTATAACTATGAGAAATTGGTATTTTTTATTTTGTCTGATGGTAATTGCCTTGCTTTCACCTTCGTGCAATAATAAGCAAGTAGAACAACAGGGCGCTGCAACGTCTGAACAACCAGCGGTACGTGGGGGGCAGGCATCAGTAGTCGATGAAACATCGAAGAAAAATATTATCCAGATTGCTGCAGCTTCAACCGATCACACCACACTGGCGGCAGCAGTAAAAGCTGCCGGACTATCCGATGTTCTCGCCAACCCGGGACCTCTTACCGTTTTTGCCCCGAACAATGCGGCATTTGAAAAACTGCCCGCAGGAACCGTAGAAGAGCTTCTTAAGCCGGAAAATAAAGCTAAGCTGGCTAAAATCATCACTGGACATGCCGCTGCAGGAACCTACAAACCTGCCGAACTGACAAACGGCAGCACCATTTCGATGGCTACCGGTGATAATGTAACGATTGAAGTTAAGGACGGCCTCACCCTCGTGAACGGCGCTAATGTACTTGGTTCGGTGGAGGCCTCAAACGGCTTTGTATATGTGATTGATGCAGTTATTCTTTATCCAGATAAATAGTGAAGAGGGATTTTATGTGAGTGTGGGTAATCCCGGGGTTTATGCTCCGGGATTTTTTTAAGTAATTCTATTTATTGCAGCTTATAAGCCACCACCCGGTTATCGAAAAACGTAGGGACGAGAAGCAGTTGTTCTTCAGAAATAAACCAGATATCGGCAGTGTTTTTCTTTTGTGCCTTCGTGTTCAACAAAGAAGTTTTATTGCCTGAATTGTCAATATAAAATACTTCTCCGTTCCAATCAGATACCAGGTAATTTCCATCCAGATTGAGTGGGCGTAATGCCATCACCCGCACCGATAGAATCGGCAATCACGGTCTTTTCAAGTGAAACAGGATCGATACTTATAAATTGTGATGTCTCGGAAAACGCCACTAAAAGCTTTCCATTTGCAGGTAAGAAGACCATTAGGCCTGCCTGGTACATCGGCATGAAAAACAGTGACTTCCCCATTGGAATATTGAAAGATTTTGCCGGCATTGGAATCCGAAATATAAACGACGCCGTTCGCGACGGTAATATCGTTTAACCCGGAAGCGCCGTCGATCTTGATTTTTTCAATCACTGCACCGCTGGAAATACTTACCAGAACCAATTCATCCAGATCAGCCACAAATAGCGTATCGCCGTTGATGCCCATACCTTTTGGCCCGCTAAAACCGGTTACCCATTCAAGAGTCAGGATTTCCCCGGTCTTTGAGATTTTGGAGATAAAGCCGTTTTCATCTTTTTCCCATGGGTTTTGGTTGACATTTGAAACGTAAATGACCCCATTAGCCTGGTCATAAATTACGGATTCCGGTGTCTTCAATAATGTATCGGTAGCCCAGACTTCGATCAGCGTTGGAGTCGGCGGCTGTTCTATGGCCGATTGATTTTCTGTAGCATTTTTTGAGTTGCAGCCAGCTATGAGTATCCCAAAAGAAGCAATGAGTAAAAGATTGGAAAGTGTTTTCATGATGAAATGAGGTTTTTTTATAAAAATAGGTTGAAATCCACAGTATAAAAATTCAACGAATAAAAAAGCCTCTGCTGTGGGCAGAGGCTTTTTGACTATTTCAAATTAATTCAGCCGTGTTTCAAGAGCTTCTCCAGTATTTCCTTTGCTGCTTTCGATATCACCGTGCCGGGGCCAAAAACTCCCGCAACACCTGCTTGGTAGAGGAAATCATAATCCTTTGGTGGAATGACCCCTCCGGCAATGACCATAATATCGCCTCGGCCCAGTTTTTTCAGTTCTTCAATAAGCTGGGGAACAAGCGTTTTATGACCGGCGGCGAGGCTGGATGCGCCAACCACATGCACATCGTTTTCTGCAGCCTGCAGCGCAACTTCTTCCGGAGTCTGGAATAATGGTCCGATATCCACGTCGAAGCCTAGGTCGGCAAAACTTGTCGAGATCACTTTGGCGCCACGGTCGTGCCCATCCTGGCCCATCTTGGCTACCATGATCCTGGGTCTGCGGCCATCTATTTCTGCAAATTTATCGGCAAGCGCTTTGGCTTCCTCGAAGCTTTCATCCGATGCTGCCTCGGCAGAGTAGATGCCAGAGATGGATCGTATGGTGGCGACATGGCGTCCGAATACTTTTTCCATTGCGGTAGATATCTCACCCAGTGTGGCGCGCTTTCTGGCGGCATCCACAGCGAGATCGAGCAGGTTGCCGTTTCCGGTTTCTGCACATTTCGTTATAGCCGCCAATGCCGCGGTCACATCAGCGCTGTTTCTATCAGCTTTTACGCTGGCAAGTCTTTCCAACTGAGATTGTCTTACGGCAGTATTATCAACTTCCAGCAACTCAATATTCGTTTGTTCGCTGGTCCAATATTTATTAACACCCACAATCACATCCCTTCCGGAATCGATTCTGGCCTGTTTGCGGGCCGCAGCCTCTTCGATACGCATCTTGGGAAGTCCCGTTTCGATTGCCTTTGCCATGCCACCTAATTCTTCAACTTCCTCGATAAGTGCCCATGCTTTGTTGGCTAACTCATGCGTTAATTTCTCTACGTAATAGGAACCGGCCCATGGATCTACTGCACGGCAAATGTTCGTCTCATCCTGAATGTATAATTGCGTATTTCTTGCAATCCGGGCAGAAAAATCGGTCGGCAAGGCAATGGCTTCATCCAATGCATTGGTATGGAGCGACTGGGTATGGCCTAGCGCAGCGCCCATGGCTTCGATAGCAGTTCGGGCAACATTATTAAACGGATCCTGCTCTGTCAGCGACCAGCCTGATGTTTGGCTATGGGTTCTCAGCGACATAGACTTTGGATTTTTGGGATTAAATTGCTTTACAATTTTCGCCCACAGCAATCTGCCCGCTCTTAGTTTGGCAATTTCCATAAAATGGTTCATGCCGATAGCCCAGAAGAATGAAAGCCTTGGAGCAAATTTATCAATATCGATTCCCGCCTTGATTCCGGTCCTGATATATTCCAATCCATCGGCCAGTGTGTATGCAAGTTCCAGGTCGGCCGTGGCGCCGGCTTCCTGCATATGGTAACCGCTGATGCTGATTGAGTTGAACTTAGGCATAAACTTCGAAGTATACTCGAAGATATCCGCAATGATCTTCATCGAAGGCATCGGCGGATAGATGTAGGTATTGCGAACCATAAACTCCTTCAGAATATCATTCTGAATGGTACCGCTCAATTGCTCAGGTTTCACTCCCTGTTCTTCAGCCGCCAGAATATAAAAAGCCATTACTGGGATTACAGCCCCATTCATGGTCATTGATACCGACATTTTATCCAATGGAATCTGATCAAATAAGATCTTCATATCCGCGATCGAGTCGATAGCTACGCCCGCCTTACCAACATCGCCAACTACCCTCGGATGATCGGAGTCGTAGCCGCGATGTGTAGCCAGGTCAAATGCGATCGACAGACCTTTCTGGCCTGCCGCGAGATTTCTCCGATAAAAAGCGTTTGATTCCTCAGCTGTTGAGAATCCGGCATATTGCCGCACCGTCCATGGCTGGGAAACATACATACTTGAATAGGGTCCGCGAAGGAAAGGCGGTACGCCGGCGGCATAGTTCAGGTGTTCAACTTCCTGAAGATCTGCAGCGTTATAGACTGGTCTTACCTTAATTTTTTCAGGTGAAATCCAGGATTGCATCTTGTCGGCACTATGCACCGGACCTGGATTGCTGTTCCTGACATCGTTATATGTTATTTTTGAAAAATCTGGTCTCATTGCGTGATCATTAAATGATGTTTAATTTTTGCTGAAACTTGGTGAGCGTCTCGATGAGGTTGGCCCTGACATGAACGAAATCATCCACACCGGCAGAAGACAGGTCAGCGATAATCTCCGTTGGGTAACCGGCCGCAATCAGCATGCCGTCCTTTTTCTGTTTTCTGAATGCACGGGCAAATTCCACTCCGACGGTGGCATATTCATCATCTGCGCCACAGATCACTGTGATCTCCGCGTTTTGCTCCAATGCTTTTTGCAATGCCTCCTCATTGGAAGTCGTTAAAACCCCATCAATGACCTCGAATCCACCGCAGCCGATGAAACCTCCGCTGAACTGTGCTCTTGCCGAACGCATTGCCGGATTGTTACCGACCAAAGCGAGGTAAGCCTTTGGTCTTTTACCGGACTTATTGGCGAATGTATCTGTATGCATCCTCAGCATTTCAAATTCAGAAGCTCCGCTTGTCTGAGGTATCACCTCGACATCACTATTTACAGGCCGCGATACGACCAATGCCGGATCAATTACCTCCTTTGAATTTGGATATTGATTGATGCCAACGATGATATTGCGACGTTGTGCGGCGAGGGAAAGACGTTTGCTTCTTGTTTCTGCAATGGCGCACTGGATCATTCCGGCTTTAACGGCATTCAGATAGCCGCCCTTCGTTTCAATTTCGGTAAAAAGTTCCCAGGCTTTCTTCACCATCTGATCCGTGATGTTTTCGATATAAAAGGAACCGGCCGACGGATCAGCTACCTTATCAAAATACGACTCTTCCTTGATCATGTTGGAAACGTTTCTGGAAATCCGTCTCGAAAAGGTGGTTGGCTTTGCAAATATATCGTCATAGGCTACGATCGTAAGGGCGTTGCAACCGCCGATGATGGCAGCCATGGCTTCGGTCGTATTTCGGAGCATGTTCACATATGGATCATAAATGGTTTTTGTCCACAACGATGACACCGAATGAATGCTCAGTGTTCCCGGATCATAGTTTTTAACGCCATAAGTTTCTGCGATCTTGTAGAAAAGTACGCGCAGCGCCCGAAGTTTGGCGATTTCAAGGAAGTAATCCGTGCCAACGGCCATGGAAAATTCGATATTTTTGATCACCTTTTCGGCACTTACCCCCAGGCTTCCCAACTGTTCTATATACTCCACTGCCATATTCAGCACATATGCCAGCTCCTGGCTAAGGCTTGAACCGGCGTTTTGAAACTGGCTGCCATTAATAGTGAGGCCATGGAATTTTTCCGATGAATCAGTCACCTCAATGATCTCTTTAATGATTTTAAATCCATCATCGGCCATTTTGCCTTTCACAATCAGATTCCGCAAAGGGTCATAATTGAGGCTGCCAATTAGCTGACTTGTTTCGATATGGTTTTCGCTTTCGTAGGTGAAATAGCCCTTCACGAGTTTGGCAGCATTGCGGTCTGCAATGAATGACACCGAGCAGTGCAGTGGTAATATATTGTTGAGAAGCAACTTGATGTCCACATTCTCCTTGCCCGTCAAATCGAAAACAAGTCCGTCGGCACCGCTGTTCAATGCTTCGATGGCCAGGGAATTTGCTTCCTCTGCATTTTCAACGACGAGTTTTTCCCTGTTTACCCAGTACCGGGGGCCCTGTGAACCATCCTGAATATTAAGAGTGCAACTCTCGAATTTTTTAAGATAATCGAGGTCGCGAAGGTCCTCGGCAGTGTAATATGGCTGAAGGTCAAAACCTTCGAGTGTTTTCCAGACTAATTTCTTGTCGAAATCAGCCCCCTTCAAATCCCCGATTACCACATCCTTCCACTGCGCTTTGCTGGTTTCGGGAAAATCGGAGAAAAGTTTTGCTGAACTTTTTACTTCTTTCATGAGAGTAATTAAAACTGTTTTTGCTTATATTGATCCTGTATAATGAGGAATAAATGTCGGTAGAATTGAGGTGTTATTCAGCATGCAAAAGTAGGTCTTTAGGGTTAAAAAACTGAATGATACGTATCATCGAAAAATATGATTTAAGTCACAATAGGATCGGGAACGGTAAAGGAGATTTGTGAAGTGGCAAGTTGGATGCATAGTGGTAGAAAATTATAATTTTTGAAGAAAATTATCCCGGTATCGGTGTTTAGGCTAAGGATACTTGGATTAATATAAGACAACTCTTTAACCGTATTTTTAGATAGGTTTTTTTTCTTCAACTTTGGTTCCTTTTTTTCGGCTTAACAGTTTAACACAGTCTAGTTTTTACAAATGCATCACGACCATCATAACGTATGGAATAACTGTCTGCTTCATATCAAGCGGAGTGTTGGTGATCAGGGATTCGATACATGGTTCAAGCCGATAATACCGCTGAAACTCGATGGAAAAGTTCTGACTATTCAGGTTCCGAGCCAGTTTTTCTACGAATATCTCGAGGAGCACTATGTCAGCCTGCTGCGATATGTTATTGATAAAGAGCTTGGCAAAGATTTCCTGCTTGAGTATTCGGTGATTGTTGATGCGGGTGGCGGGGCAAACAAGCCATTTACCATCAACCTGCCCAATGGCTCCGGGCAAATCAAGCAAAAACAGGATAAATCCTTCGAACATGCGGAGCATACTTCCATGTCGCTTTTTGGATATGATTTGAATCTGAATTCCTCCTATACATTTGACAATTTCATCGAAGGCGATTGCAACAGATTAGCGCGGTCTGCAGGATATGCCATTGCCAAACGGCCCGGCGTCACTTCCTTCAACCCACTGATGGTTTACGGTGGAGTAGGCCTCGGAAAAACGCATTTAGTCCAGGCAATAGGTAATTACATTTTGAATGGTGATTCCAAAAAGGTGGTTCAATATGTGTCCTCAGAAAAGTTCGCGAACCAGTTTTTTGATGCTATCAAGAATAACAGGATACAGGAATTCTCTAATTTCTATTCCAAAGTAAATGTCCTCATTATCGACGATGTTCAGTTTTTTGAGGGAAAGGAAAAGACACAGGAAATATTCTTCCACATCTTCAATCACCTGCACCAATCGGGTAGCCAGATTATCATGACCAGCGACCGGCCGCCAAAAGACCTCAATGGACTTATGGAGCGCCTCGTCAGCAGGTTCAAATCCGGACTTACCGCCGACCTGCAACAGCCTGACTATGAAACGAGGATCGCGATTATCAGGCGGAAGATGCAGAGCGATGGCATTGAAATACCCGACAATGTGATTGAGTACCTCGCCTATAGTGTAGATACCAATGTGCGTGAACTGGAAGGGGTCATCATTTCGTTGATTGCCAACGCCTCGCTGGTTAAAAAAGAAATTGACCTGGAACTCGCTAAGCAAACACTCAGGAATATTGTCCATGACATCGATTCAGAAGTAGGAATCGACTACATTCAGAAAGCCGTGTCCGAGTATTTCAAAGTGACCATCGACGAATTGAAGGATAAGACAAGAAAAAAGGAAATTGTGATTGCCCGGCAACTCGCCATGTACTTTTCAAAAGAATATACCAATCTCTCCCTTAAATCCATCGGATATCACTTTGGCGGGCGCGATCACAGCACGGTGATTCATGCGGTACAATCTGTCAATGATATGTACGACACTGACAATTCCTTTAAGCGATCATTGGATGAGCTTCGCAAAAAGCTCAAGCTGAAAAACGTTTAGAAAAGTCGCTTTTTCTCCAGCAAAACACCTCTCTACTTGTTAAAAGTAAAACCGGTACATCTCTTTTCTACCCTGCTTATTGATTCCTTCCAGGTACACCCGGCCACGAATTTTTGTTAGAATGTCAGTGAGCGTTTCCGGATCATTGATGGGGACTTTATTGATATAAGTGATGATAAAGCCTTCGCTGAGGCCCATCTGGGCGATGAGACCCTGATATACTTTCGTAATGCGAACTCCCGGCTCAGTTTGCAGACGGTCGCGCTCCACTTTGGAGATTTTTTCAAATTCTGCTCCCAGTGACCGCGATGTAAAAACCTGGCGTTTCACTATTTCAGTGGTGCCTTCCTTATTCGTAAGGGTGATTGAATTGCTGATGATTTTCTGGCTTCGTTTGAAAACGACACTCACTTTGTCTCCCGGTGATTTATAGGAGAGAATCTCTTCGAACTGGCTTCGGCTGTCGATCGACCTCGTTGTCGAGTTTCAGGATAATGTCATCCTTTCGCAGGTCAATTTTTGCTGCTGCGCCATCAGCCTGAATTCTGGAAATCACCACCCCGGAGAAGTCAGTCGTATTCAGTCGGGCAGCTATGTCTGAATTAATATCGGCAACCTCAGCTCCAAAGAAAGCCTTTTGTACTTCGCCATATTTTATGATGTCATCCACGACTTTTTTCACAATGTCAGAAGGTACGGCAAAGCCATAACCGGCATACGAACCGGTTTTCGACAAAATGGCAGTATTAATGCCAATCAACTGACCCTCGAGGTTTACCAGGGCACCGCCGCTATTCCCCGGGTTGATCGCCGCGTCCGTCTGGATAAACGATTCAATAGGAAACATGTCGTTTGTGATATTGAGCTCCCGGCCTTTGGCGCTCACGATTCCGGCGGTGACAGTGGATGTGAGGTTAAAAGGGTTGCCGACTGCCAGTACCCAATCGCCGATCTGCACGTCATGCGATGATCTCACCTGGATATTTGGCAGATTTTTTTCGTCTATTTTAAGTACTGCAAGGTCGGAAGAAGGGTCTGTGCCAATAATGCTGGCCGAATATGTCTTTTTCCCAAGGATAACTTCGATCTGGTCAGCTTGGTCTATGACATGGTTATTTGTAATGATATATCCATCCGCTGAATAGATGACGCCCGATCCGCTGCTAATGGATTGTGTAGTGCCTCCGCCAAAAAACCAGTCCATCCAAGAACTGCCATAGCTGTTTTGCGAACGGGTCTTTATATAGACTACACTTTGTGTGCTTACGCGGGAGGCCTTGACAAAGTCAGTAGTTACAGGAATACTGTTTTCAGCTTTCTCCCCATTTATTGAAACACGATGATTGACCAACGGATCACCATAGACGGACTTTTCATTTGATTTCTTTGACTCACGATTCGTGATCAAACTCACTTCCTGAGTGGTGGCACGTGATTCAGAGTTTGCATACTTCTGGAAGAAATAAGCACCGGCGATTCCGGAAGAAAAGCCAATGAGTATTGTTATCAGTGTTTTTTTCATATTCATCTAAATTGTACCCAACTCCCTTGCCGTGGAACTTATTGGCTGCTTACATTAACAATTTGTCGCGGCAAAGGTCTATTCAAATCGCTGAACTTTTGTCAGTTTTTTTATGCGTGAAAACAGTGGCAAATATGATGCAAGAAATGTAGTCTGAATACTTTTACGTAAAAACCTGCCACAAACAATTAATTTTTACCTTTGTCAGCTTATGGGAATACGGGCATTTTTAAGTAAACCTTTGGCAGCTTACATGGCCAGAGAGCAGCGATCGTGGTCGTCGAAGCCGGGTCACGCGCAGCGTAAAGTTTTTCAGCAAATTATAAGGAAAGCCGGTGATACCGTTTTCGGAAGGGATCATCATTTCAGCTCCATTCAATCGCATGACGATTTTAAAAAATCCGTTCCGATACGCGATTACGAGGCTTTATCGCCGTACGTAGAAAAACTTTTGCATGGAGAAACGAATGTCCTCTGGCCCGGTAAGCCCTTGTATTTCGCTAAAACCTCAGGAACCACTTCTGGTACAAAGTATATCCCGATAACACCCGATTCCATTTCAAATCACATCAATAGCGCACGAAACGCCATATTGAGTTATATTCATGAAACAGGCAATGCACGGTTTATTGATGGAAAACTAATCTTTTTGTCGGGAAGTCCGGTGCTGGATCAAAAGGCCGGAGTGCCAACCGGCCGGCTATCAGGGATTGTGAACCACCACGTGCCGGGATACCTGCGCACCAACCAGATGCCAAGTTATGCCACCAATTGTCTTGAGGATTGGGAGGAAAAGCTGGATAAAATCATTGACGAAACCATCCATCAGGATATGACGCTGATCTCCGGGATTCCGCCATGGGTTCAGATGTATTTCGACAGGATAAGCGCCAGAACAGGCAAAAAAATAAAGGATGTTTTCCCGAATTTTTCAATGTTTATTTATGGAGGTGTAAATTTCGAACCTTACAGGGCGAAGCTTTTTGACTCTATCGGCAGAAAAATTGATTCCATAGAAACCTATCCGGCATCCGAAGGATTTATCGCTTACCAGGATTCGCAGCATGAAGAAGGACTCCTTCTCTTGCTCAACTCCGGAATCTTCTATGAGTTTATGCCGGCGGATGAATATTTCACAGAAAATCCAAGGCGACTGATGATCGAAGAAGTGGAGTTAGGCGTTAATTACGCCGTCATCATCAACAGCAATGCCGGTCTGTGGGGCTATTCCATTGGTGATACGGTGAAATTTATCAACAAAAACCCATACCGGCTTCTCGTCACAGGCCGTATCAAACATTTTATTTCGGCGTTTGGTGAGCACGTGATCGGCGAGGAAGTAGAAAAAGCGATGAAGGCTGCCATGGCCCAATACCGCGATGCGGAAACAATCGAATATACGGTAGCGCCCAATGTGACACCCACCGAAGGACTACCCCTGCATGAGTGGTATGTGGAATTCTCAAAACAACCGACTGATATTAGTGGTTTTGAATTGTCACTCTCGACCTTCAAATGCAGTCATTGAATGTCTATTATCAGGATTTGATAGAAGGTAAAATATTGCGGCCACTAAAAATTATACCATTGCGTCAGGACGCTTTTCGGGACTTCATGAAATCAAAAGGAAAACTGGGAGGCCAGAATAAAGTCCCCCGACTATCTAACGACCGACAAATAGCGGATGAACTTATGCTATATCGTTTATAATCCATATTTTTGCCGCCTTGCATAAATTCGCATCTCTGGAATCAGAAAAAAAACATATTGCCATTCTCGGAAGCACCGGGTCAATAGGGACACAGGCGCTTGACGTGATTGCCGCAAATCCTGATTTATTCCAGGTGGAGGTTCTCACTGCGAACAAAAACGTGGACCTGCTCATAGAACAATCTTTAAAGCATCGTCCTAATGCCGTTGTGATTGGTGATGAAAAATTGTACCAGCAGGTAAAGGATGCTCTTTGGGGCGAGGACATAAAAGTTTATGCAGGTGAAAAGTCCCTGATATCCATTGTGGAAATGGAAAGCATCGACATGGTGCTGTCGGCTATGGTGGGCTTTTCAGGCTTATTGCCAACGATTCGTGCGATAGAATTTCAGAAACAGATAGCGCTTGCTAATAAAGAGACGCTGGTAATTGCCGGCGATATAGTCACATCGCTTGCAAGGGAAAAGGGAGTAAATATCTATCCGGTAGATTCCGAGCATTCGGCGATATTTCAATGCCTTGCCGGCGAATTTCACAATAAGATTGAGAAAATTATTCTCACGGCTTCTGGTGGTCCATTCAGGGGAAAATCGCGCGAAGAACTTATAAACGTCACTGCAGCGCAGGCGCTGAAACACCCCAACTGGACGATGGGCGCAAAAATAACCATCGATTCTGCCAGCCTTATGAATAAAGGCCTGGAAGTCATTGAAGCGCGTTGGCTTTTTGGCTTGAGAAACGATCAGATCGACGTGGTGATTCATCCGCAGTCGATTATCCATTCGCTGGTGCAATTTGAAGATGGTTCCATGAAAGCCCAGATGGGTTTGCCCGATATGCGTCTGCCGATTCAATACGCGTTGACATATCCGGCGCGGGTATTCGCAGATTTTCCAAGATTTTCGTTTGCCAACTATCCATCGTTTACCTTTGACTCGCCCGATCTTTCGACATTTAAAAATCTGTCGCTGGCATTTGCAGCAATGGAAAAGGGAGGAAATATGCCTTGCGTGCTCAATGCCGCCAATGAAGTGGTGGTTGAAGCATTTTTAAAAGGAAAAATTGGTTTTTTAGAGATGCCAGAACTTATTGAAAAGTGCATGTCGGTAATGACATTCATCGGTAATCCTTCGTTGGAGGATTACGTACAAGCAGATAATGAAACAAGAATTAAAGCAAAAGAACTAATAAATGGGTAGTACAATCGACGTTTTAGTCATGGTGGGGCAACTGATCCTTGCCCTTTCTATTTTGGTGGGAGTTCATGAAGGGGGACACCTGATCGCCGCAAAAATATTTGGAATGCGCGTAGAGCAGTTTTCCATTGGCTTTCCTCCGAAAATATTTGGAATAAAAATCCGTGACACGGAGTATTCCATCGGCGCTATTCCTCTTGGAGGTTTTGTGAAAATATCGGGCATGATCGATGAATCACTCGACGTAAAGGCAATGAAGGAGGAACCCAAGCCGTGGGAGTTTCGCTCGAAACCAGCCTGGCAACGCCTCATCGTTATGTTGGGAGGTATCATCGTGAATGTGATCACGGGGATCACGATATTCATCTGCCTCACCTATTTTATCGGTGATTCCTATATTTCAATTGATGAAATAAACAAACACGGTGTCATCCCCGGCCCGATAGGGAAAGAACTGGGCTTTGAAACAGGCGATAAGATTGTCGCAATAAACGGGCTGGAGTTTGAGCGGTTTTCTGACATACGCGACCCGGGCAGGTTGTTGGAATCGAATAGCACGTACACTGTCGAAAGGAATGGCGACCGGATCGATCTGCCAATCCCTCCTGATTTTATAGAACGATTTTCGAAATTGGAATCAGATGAATTGTTTCTGACACCCATTACCGAGTTCACTGTCGGACAAGTCACAAAGGGAAAACCTGCCGAAAAGGCCGGATTACTGGCTGGTGATAAAATCATGGCCATTGATTCCATTCCTGTAAAATACTACCATGAGTTCCGTGCAGAGGTTGGAAAGCACGCCGGATCCAGCGCTACCATCCAGGTAAAAAGGCCAATCGATAAGTCCAACACTGATTACGAGAATGTGAACCTTCCGGTTGATATTTTGAAAGACAGTACATTGGGTTTTGAAGCATTATTTCAACTTGAAATCACTGAAAAGAAGTACACGTTTTTGGAGGCAATTCCAAAAGGTTCCGGGCGGGCATTCAGTGTGGTTTGGGTTAATATAAAGGCTTTTGGAAGAATGTTCCAGGGGCATCTTTCTCCCACCAAATCGCTGCGAGGGCCACTGGGAATAATGAAGACTTTCGGGGTTACCTGGGATTGGGTACGCTTCTGGACGCTTACCGGGCTCATTTCCATGATCCTCGCATTCATGAATTTATTGCCTATTCCGGCATTAGACGGAGGCCATGTTATGTTCCTGCTTTATGAAATTGTATCAGGCAGAAAGCCATCTGACAAGTTTCTTGAAAATGCCCAGAAGGTGGGAATGGTACTGCTCCTGGCGCTAATGGTCTTTGTGATTTTCAATGATATCTTCCAGGAGTGGATACTGTGATAAAAATATAACAGTTCAAACTATGAAAGCCCGGTAAGTTTGCCGGGTTTTTTATTTTCAATCAGCCTTCACCATTCATCTTCAGCCTCCTGCTGCAATTCCTTGCGCATCTCGCGCAGTTCTTCCTGCGATGGGCGATACAGTTCGAACTCTACGCGGCGGTTGAGCGCTTTGTCGTCTTCAGTTTTTTCTTCAACGATCGGCTGTGTACTGCCAAATCCAAACGTTTCGATTCTGGCTTCCGGCACTTTACCAAAGTGCTGTATATAATCAGCAATCGATTTGGCGCGCTCCAGCGACAGGTCCATGTTGAAGTCAAAGCCGCCATCCGAATCAGTATGGCCCGATATCTTCAGTTTGAAATCAGGGTTATCCAGTAGGAAATCGGCCAGTTTGTCGAGGTCGGTGTACATCACTGGCTTCAGATCGGAGGAGCCATCGTCAAATTCCACCGAGGCGAATTTGAGACGACTGCTGATCGATTCTGTAAACATATTAAGGTCAAAGTCGCCCTCCAGGGTAAAAATTTCCTGCACTCTGAAAAATTCATCGCCCTGGATTATAAGCAGATATTTTTTATTATTTATCAGTTTGAAGTCAAACTTACCGTCTTTATTCAAAAACTGCGGTGCTATTTCGATACCTGTTTCCATGTCGATGATCGATACGATACCACGTTCAAACGGATCGCCCGTGTTCACGTCAAGTAACGAGCCGGTAAGCCGGGTCTCAGCCAGAGGCTGTGCTTCCATCGGCAGCGGAAAGGAATAAAGGTCAAGGTTATTGAGGTCATTTTCGATGGAACGGGCATAATAGAGATTCTTGCTGTTTGAATCGATGGTAAAATAAAATTCGCTCCCGGCTCCATTGATCAGGGGACCCACATTATCGGCTTCCTGCCAGTAGCCATCTTTTTGCCTCGATTTATAAATATCGAATTCACCAAAATTCAACACGTAACCATTCGAGCTGAAATACAGAATCTGATGAACCGGATGTATAAATGGACTTACTTCGTTATTGCGCGAGTTGATGACCGGGCCGAGATTTTTTGCCGGAACCCACTGGCCGTTTTTATCTTTAAACGTGAAGTAAATGTCGGACATACCAAATCCTCCGATCCTGTCAGATGCGAAATAAAGCGTGTCGTCTCCATGACTCAGTGTAGGGTGGGAGTCCCATGCTTTACTGTTTACGCTGATGCCGAGGTTCACAGGGCGACTCCACGTGCTGTCCTCAGCCATCGTAGATACGAAAAGATCACAGTTTCCATACGAATCCGGCGAATCGCATCGAACAAAATAGAGCGTTTTTCCATCCTTACTCACGCATACTGATCCTTCGTTATACTGAGTGTTAAAGTTCGTTAATGGCTGGGCGTAGTCCCACTGATCGTATTCACTCGTCGTAAAAAAGATATCTTCATTCTGTCGCATGTCCAGTCCGCCTTGTACGCTGTTGCGCTTGGAGGTAAACATGAGGGTTTTGTCATTTGACGAAAGGGACGGCCCGTAGTCTGAAAATTCCGAATTAATAAAATGCCCCATGTTGATGTTCCAGCCACGTGGAGGGCTCAGCGTATCCACATTCCGTCGGTAATCGATCAGTTCATGGTAGTATTCGATCGGAACGTATTTCTGCAATTCATTCTTGCTAATGGAATCGTAATAGATTTCCAGTTGTTTCAGGTCGATATCCTCCCGGTTATGTTTCAATACCAGTTTGTAAAGTACTTTAGCATCCTCCATTTTTCCATACAATTCGGTAAGCTTGGCATATTGCCAGATCATTTGCGTGTCCTTATAGAAATTTTGAATGCCAAATCTGGATATATAGTCGCCGAGGATTTTGTACAGTCCTTCCCAGTCATGGGCATTTTCCTTCGAGGTGATGGCGTTCAATTCCTTCTCGTTATAGTAGTATGGAATTTTATTGATGTTTGGAAAGTGAAATACCTCAGATGCCGTCACCCATTCGGTCGGAGCAACCACGCTGGTTTTTCGGGATTTTTTTTCTTTATTTTTCTTTTGAGAATATCCAGGAGCGCTGAACAAGCATGTCAGCAGGAGCAATATCAAAATAAGCTTACCATGGCCCATCAACAAAAAATATATTTAATCCATCACGTGGAAATACTGCACTAAATATGTCATAATTTTATTTTTTAACCAAATCCGCTACCCTTTCGGTACTTTGGCATTGATCTTGACCTTTTAGAAGGGCTATAATTTTTTGTATATTAAAGTGTCAATTTGACAGGCCCTTCGATAATATGAGCAGAAAGAAAAAAGAAAACATAATCCCACTACAATTTACCGGATTAAGTGATGAGGACTCAGAAGAACTTATTCATTTAATATCACCGGACGAGGAGGAGGGTTTGCAAGTTGAATCGTTTCCGGAGGAATTGCCGATACTACCTATACGAAATACGGTTCTTTTTCCGGGAGTAGTCATACCCATCACCGTGGGCAGGCAAAAGTCAATACACTTAGTTAAAAATTCTTATCGCGGCAACAGGATTGTTGGTGTCGTAGCACAAAAAAATATTAAGACCGAAGAGCCGGGTTCGATGACATTTACGGCACGGGCACGGTAGCCAGGATTATTAAAATGCTGGTGTTGCCCGATGGAAATACCACGATAATTATCCAGGGAAAGCAGCGCTTTTCCATTCAGGAACGCGTAAAAGACGAGCCGTTTTTAATGGCGCGCGTAATGTACCTCGATGACAAATTCCCTGAAAAAAATAAAAAAGAATCCAAGGCCATCATTCAGAGCATTAAAGATGCAGCCAATAAAGTTCTCCGGCTAAATCCGGAAATTCCTCAGGAGGCACAGATTGCTATCGACAATATCGATAGCCCGGCGTTTCTCACTCATTTTCTCTCCTCCAATCTGAACGCTGATGATGCCGACAAGCAAAAACTTCTCGAAATAAACGACGGCTTGAAGCGGGCTACGCTCTTGCTTGAATACATGATGAAGGATATTCAGATGCTGGAATTAAAGCGTGAGATTCAAAACAAAGTGCACTCGGATATCGATCAGCAGCAGCGCGATTATTTTCTGAGGCAACAGATAAAAATAATCCAGGATGAGTTGGGCAACGAAGGCCCTGAGCATGAAATAAAACTGCTTAAGGAGAAATCAAAACGCAAAAAGTGGGAGCCTGAAGTTCGCGAGCATTTCGACAAGGAATGTGAAAAAGTGCTTCGGATGAATACCGCTTCCGCGGAATATCCGGTGGCCATGAACTACGTGGAGTTTCTCGTGGACCTTCCATGGAACGATTTCACGAAAGACAACTTTGATCTGAAACGCGCCGAAAATATCCTCAACAAGGATCACTATGGACTTACGAAAATTAAGGAGAGAATAATAGAATACCTGGCAGTCAGGAAGTTAAAGAAAGACCTGAAGGGCCCGATTCTGTGCTTCTACGGACCACCAGGCGTTGGAAAAACCAGTCTTGGCAAATCCATCGCCAAGGCGCTGAACAGAAAGTATGTCCGCATGTCGCTCGGCGGTGTGCATGATGAAGCCGAAATCCGCGGTCATCGTAAGACGTATGTCGGCGCCATGCCCGGTAAAATCATTCAGCACATCAAAAAGGTGAAGTCGGCAAATCCCGTATTTGTCCTCGATGAGATCGATAAGGTGAGTTCTGATTTCCGGGGAGACCCGTCATCAGCGCTTCTTGAAGTATTGGATCCCGAACAAAACAATGCGTTCAGCGATAATTATCTGGAGCTGGATTACAACCTGTCCAATGTTTTTTTTATCGCCACGGCCAACAGCATCGATACGATACAGCCTGCCCTTCGCGACAGGATGGAAATAATTGAAATTACAGGTTACACCCTCGAAGAGAAAGTTCAGATTGCGAAAAAGCACCTGATTCCCAAGCAGAGGGAGGAGCATGGCGTCAAGGGGACGGATGTGGTGTTTTTGGATAAAGCGCTTCAAAAAATTGTAGAGAACTACACTAGGGAGTCTGGTGTTAGAAGCCTGGAGAGGATGATTGGCAAGGTGATGCGCTATGTGGCCAAATCCGTCGCCATGGGCGATAAATACCAGAAAAAAATTGACCCGGCAAAAGTTCGAGCTGTACTGGGCCCGGAGAACTTTGATAAGGAGATTTATGAGGATAATAGCATACCCGGTGTAGTCACAGGCCTGGCATGGACACCTGTTGGTGGTGAAATACTTTTTATTGAATCCAGTTTGAGCAAAGGCAAAGGTAAACTTACCCTCTCTGGCCAACTGGGCGATGTAATGAAGGAATCAGCCATGGCAGCGCTATCCTATTTGAAATCCAATGCAGAAAAACTCGAAATCGATTACAGGGTCTTTGAGAATTATGACTTACATATACACGTGCCGGCCGGTGCAGTGCCCAAGGACGGCCCCTCTGCGGGTGTCACAATATTTACCTCGCTGGCTTCAATATTTACCCAGCGAAAAATACGGTCAAATATCGCGATGACGGGTGAAATCACACTAAGAGGGAAAGTGCTACCGGTAGGAGGTATCAAGGAGAAAATATTGGCTGCGCGCAGGGCTGGCATCAAAGATGTCATCCTATGTCAGAGCAATTCAAAGGACATTGATGAAATAGAGAAGAATTATCTCACCGGACTTACCATTCACTATGTCACGACCGTGGACCAGGTAATTGAACTGGCCCTATTGCCGGAAAAAGTTGATAAGGCGCTTATTTTTGATTTTAAAACCAATGAATCTCACGCTGAATTGGCACAATAGAGCTGCTGTGCAGTATAAACAAAATTGAAATGATGTTATACAAGGAAAAACAAACCGAAGGCATGAATTTGACACCGCGGCAGATCGTTGAGGAGTTGGACAAATATATAATCGGGCAAAAAGACGCTAAGAAGAATGTGGCAATTGCCATCAGGAACAGGTGGCGCAGAATGAATGTGAAAAGCGAAATCAAAGGGGATATCATTCCCAACAATATACTGATGATTGGCGCTACTGGTGTTGGGAAAACGGAGATTGCCCGCCGCATTGCCAAAGTTACCAATGCACCATTCACCAAAGTGGAAGCTTCAAAATTTACAGAAGTCGGTTATGTTGGCCGCGATGTGGAGAGCATGGTACGCGACCTGGTGGAACAAAGTGTAAATCTGGTTAAGACACTGAAGAAAGAGACTGTTACGGAAAAGGCCGTTGAAAATGTAGAGCAAATCATTCTCGATGCCCTCATTCCACCAATTAATCAGTCATCAAAACCGATGATTGCCCAGGAGAATGGAGATGGAACGCCGGTAAGCGATGCTGAACTGAACGAACGCACCAGGGAGCGATTCAGGGAAAAAATCCGCAATGGAGAACTCGAAGATAGAAAGATCGATATAAGCATCAGGCAACCCAATACAAGTGGTATTGGTATGATCGGTGGAGGAATGATGGACGAGGCATCCATGATCAACATTCAGGAAATGCTCGGCAATATGTTGCCCAAAAAGGTAAAAAAGCGTAAAGTGACCATAGCGGAAGCCCGAAAATTATTGATGGAAGAGGAAATTTCGAAACTCATCGATATGGACGAGGTAAAGGAAGAAGCCATCGAAAGAGCCGAAAACACGGGAATAATTTTTATTGATGAAATCGATAAAATTGCCGGAAATGCACGCCAAGGCAGTGGGCCGGATATAAGCCGGGAAGGTGTGCAGCGCGACCTGCTACCCGTAGTGGAAGGGAGTAGTGTAAGTACGAAATACGGCGTTATCAATACAGATCATATTTTATTCATTGCGGCGGGGGCCTTCCACGTATCAAAACCTTCGGATCTCATCCCTGAATTGCAGGGCCGCTTCCCGATACGTGTCGAGCTGAACAGCCTCACCAAAGATGATTTCATCAGAATACTCAAAGAGCCCAGAAATGCGCTGACCAAGCAGTACATTGCCCTGTTCCAGGCGGAGAATGTGGAAATATCCTTTACGGATGATTCATTGGAGATCATTGCTGAAAAAGCATTTCAGATCAATGAAGATGTGGAAAATATCGGAGCCAGAAGGTTGCAGACGGTTATGAGCCAACTGCTTAATGATTTCTTATTCGACGTTCCGGATGTAATCGGTGAAAATGCCAAAATCGTCATTACAGCCGAAATGGTAGAAGAAAAACTCAGTGAACTTGTTAAAAACAAGGACCTCAGTCAGTATATTTTATAGCCAAAGCAGAGTACGGGTATATGGATACTCTTAATAATTTCATAACATCCCTATGATTATGATATGCTTTTGATATTCTACTTTTGTCCTTTCAAAAATTGAAATCAATTCCGGGTTGAATATCAAAGGTACTGCACCGCAGTTAGTAAAACATATCGCCTATATATTTCTGGCTTTATTTCTATTCCTCTTTTCCATAGACCTTCTCACCTCTGGCCTTAGCTCGTCAGGCCGGAACTTTGTTCAATCCATACTCGATATTACTACCAATCCATTCGTAAGTCTGTTTATCGGATTATTGGTAACGGCTATCATCCAGAGTAGTTCCACCACTACCTCTATGATTGTAGCTATGGTGGCCAGTGGCTCGCTCGATATGCAACGCGCCATTCCGATGGTGATGGGCGCTAATATCGGTACAACACTTACGAGCACCTTGGTTTCACTCAGTTTTATTACTAAAAAGCAGGAATTCACGAAAGCCTTTGCCGGCGCTACCATTCATGATATTTTCAATATATTAACCACCCTCATCCTGTTTCCACTGCAATACAAGTATGATTTTCTCGGCAAGCTGGCTTTAAGAATCACGAATATATTGCCTATCCGGGAAGCTGTCCATGATGGCACTGTCCACTCTATCGCCCAGACCAAAAATATGATTATTACGGATCTCCTGGTCGATTGGGTTGACAATTCATGGATTATCATTATAGGTTCGGTAATCTTACTGATCTATTCAATAAGGCTTCTTACCAGCCTGATCTATAATAATTTCTTCGTGCCAGTGCGAAGTCGATTGGATTCGTTGGTTTTCAATAAGCCGGCCAAATCATTTGGTTGGGGCTTGTTTCTCACGGCTTCATGGCAGTCCAGTTCCATCGCAACCTCGATAATTGTCCCTTTGGTGGCGACCTCAAAGGTCAGTCTGAAGCAGGCATACCCGTTTATAGTCGGAGCCAATATCGGCACAACGATCACAGCCTTTCTTGCAGCAATTTTCAATGCGCCCACGCGCACTCAGTATTGCCATTGTTCATCTGCTTTTCAACGTTTTTGGTGGGGGTCTCTTTTTGTTGGTTCCAGGATTGAGGCGTGTTCCGATGCTACTTTCAGAGACACTCGGGAAAGGGTGCTACCGCAGATGGTACGTAAGTATAGTCTATATTATTCTCACTTTTTTTCTGCTACCCTTTGCCTTTATCTATCTTACAAAATAGATTCTTATAGGGTAAAATGTGTAAATTTTAGCCAAATTGCGCGTTATCTACTATTCAAATAAAAACGAAGGTGCTTAATCTTGACCGCCTCATACAAAACATTACCCGGTTTTTAGAAATCAAGCTGGAGATATACGAATTACGACTCAAGGAACAGCTTTCAGAGACGCTGGCGAATCTCGTTGTCATGCTCATCGTGATGTCGGTCGGATTCGTGGGGTGGTGTTTCTATCGCTTGCACTTGGATTTTACCTGAATGATTTGCTCAAAAGCAGTTTTACCGGCTTTTTGATCGTCGGGGCCATATATCTGATTACCGGATATATTGTCTATAGGTTTAAAGATAGGATGATAACCACACGGATTCTTCAGGCGATGTTTAAGGAGCCCCCTAATAATGCAGAAAATGAACAAACGGAAACCCACGAGGACGAGTATTAATGATCGGATTGCCACTTTAGAGCGTCAGTCCGAACTGCTCAGGGAGGCGATCGACCAGGATTTAAACGAAACCAGAGAAAGGGCGATTGATATTGGAAAAATGGCCTTAATCGTTGGGGGTGGAGTTGTGTTGTCCATGATTGTTTTCAAAAGTTTTTTTGGTCATAAGGATGACGAGGAGCAGTCGCATTCCAGGCCAAGAGTATATCATCGTTTCCGCGATCAGATAGGTAGTGAATTGTCAAACCGTGCTGCTTTATACTTTTTAGGCCTTGCCCAGGAAAAACTGATGTCGTATTTGCAACCCAACAGGGAGAATGAAGAAAATCCTGACGCTACTCCGGGAAAGTAGGGCACAAAGCAGAAAACTTCTGGCAGTTCTTATTGATCCTGACAAGGTGAATGATGAGAAATTGGCAACTGAGTTGATGCACCGTTTTGAAAATTGTGCGGTTGACATTTACCTGGTTGGGGGAAGTTTACTCACTTCATCGCACATGCCGGAATTAATCGGGTTGCTGAAAGCTAAAACAACCAAGCCGGTGATAATATTCCCTGGGTCTCAATTACATATTCACGGTAAGGCGGACGGCATATTGCTGCTATCGCTCATATCTGGACGAAATGCAGATTTATTAATTGGAAAACACGTGGAGGCGGCACCTTATTTAAAGAGGTCTGGTATTGAAGTACTTCCAACCGGTTATATTTTGGTTGGTGATTCCGTTGGTACAACGGTTGCCTATATCAGTCAGACAACGCCCATCCCGTATTCAAAATCAGAAATCGCATCGTGTACGGCCATGGCCGGTGAATTGCTGGGGCTCAAACTCATCTATCTTGATGCCGGAAGCGGAGCTAAGAGTGAGGTAAATACCTCGATGATCCGCGATGTGAAAAAAAGCATTGAAATTCCATTGATTGTCGGAGGGGGGATCGATACTTCTGAAAAGGCTGCAGCGGCCTGGAGTGCCGGAGCGGATATGATTGTTATAGGTACGGCTATTGAAAAGAACCCTGAATTTGTGGAGGAAGTGGTAAAAGTCCGGGATCAGTTTCAATATTAGACGTTCATCAGGGACTCCCTGCGGCGCATTTTCCCGGCAGGAATGCCAAACATCATTTTAAACCGCCGGCAGAAATAGGCCGTATCCTTGTAACCCACGTCGCTGCCGATTTCCCTGATGCTTTTCTTTGAAGTTCTCAACAGGCTTACCGCCCTTTCCATTCGCTGGTATTCAATATAATCCTGTGGATTGATACCCGTGAGCATTTTGAAGTACTGCCCGACATAGTCTTCCGAGACATTGGCTACTGAGGCCAACTTTTTATTGGAAAGATCGCCTTCCAAATTTTCTTTTATGTAGGCAAAGATATCGATAAGTCGGGGATCTTTGAAGTAGGTGCTGTTTGTAGCCAGCTGCTCCACGAAAAGCTGATTTTGGATAATGAACCTGATAATATTCACTGCCAGGTAATCGGTCATTATTTTTATGATACGCTCATGACCGGCGACCGCGGATATAGATTCGGCGCTTATGGTTTTTATAGCTGCGTTCAGGGATGAGATATCTCTTATGACAAAGGGTGGAATATCGAGTGAGGCAAAAAAGTTTACGGAATCGAAAACCTTGGCATCGAAATTTACATAGGTGAAACTTTCGATATCCTCATTGCCGGTTTCAGCTAGCGGGATGCTTTTAAAATAGTTTTCTTTTCGCGATATGAAATCATCATTTGAAAGACCAATAGCGCTGCCGGTCCCAAACGTGACAGAGACGTTTTTGCCCCCGGGGATAAAAAGGATCCCACCTTTTTTCACTAATTCTTTTTCCTTTCCAAAACGTATTTCACCATTGTTCAGCATGATTACCGTGTTCTCCACGTCGTAGTAATTCTCAATCGTAATAGGCTGGGTAATCCTGATATTATTGGACTTTTTATAATGAACGTTAAGTGATTCGATTATCTTGTTATAGTCTTCCATCTAAGAAATGTGCAAATAGTGACAAATATATGATGCGTCCAGTGGGGTGTAGTCCATCCAAAAGTCTATAATTTATTGCTATTTATCAAGCTTCGTATATAAAAAGTACAATAATATTTATAAAAAACACCAATTCGGTTGTGAAGCTGTTTCACGGTTAAGTTCAAATTCTTACCAAAGGGCGCCAGACATTGGCTAATATGAATTATCTGAGTTTCAAAAAGACGCCTAAAAAATAAAAAGGCCTGCATCACTGCAAGCCTTTTCTGTTTATTTGTCTGATAACGGCCTTTTAATCCCTGCTTCCAAGGAAAGTGAGAACAAAGTAAATAAGTGTCACCAATGATCCTATTGCCGCGACCACATAGGTCATTGCCGCCCATTTCAATGCGTCCTTGGCCATATAATGTTCCTGGGAGGTGGTGATGCCACGGCTGCTAATCCATTGCAATGCCCGATTGCTGGCATCGAACTCCACTGGCAGCGTAATGAATGAAAAAAGCGTTAAAATCCCATAGACTGCGATGATTGTAAGCAGAACCATTTCCGTGGGAAAAACTGAGTAAAGCATTGAACCACCAAAAATGCTCACAATTACGATGATATTTAGAATTTTAGCACTTGCATTTTGAATCGGAACCAACGCAGTCCGCATCTCCAACCATCTGTAGGCAGTGGCGTGCTGCACGGCATGACCACATTCGTGGGCAGCAATAGCGGCAGCAGCAGCATTTCTGCCGTGGTAAACCGGCTCGCTCAGGTTCACGGTCCGATTAGCCGGATTATAATGGTCCGTAAGACTCCCCGGATGAGATAGTACCTGCACATCGTAAATGCCGTTGTCCCTTAGCATTCGCTCGGCGACTTCTTTGCCGCTAAGATTTGATGCCAACGAGGTTTTCGAGTACTTTTTGAATTTGCTTTTTAGACGTGAGCTTATCGCAAAACTCAGAATCATGAAGAAAATACCAATAATGAAAATCATATATTAATCGTTTAGTTTTTAATTTTTATAATGATTGAAGTGGTTGACAGCCGTTCAGTGAGTTCAATTGTTACCACTTTTCCACCATGTTGCAATACGATATCTGTCCCCCTAATGTTACTAAAGCGCCAATTTTACTCCTGCTCCGCATAGGAATTTCTTTTCGCCATGAAAAAGCTGATTAAAAAGCAAATACCGCCAACAACCATTATTGTTAGAAACTGTGAACTGTGTGCTATCAGTGCAAACATTTTTCCTTCCTCCGGAGAAATACCATAGAGTACCAACACGCTACTGACAAGGATATGAAATACTCCTATACCCCCTTGCACGGGAGCCGACATTCCAAAACCGCTCATTACGAGAACCGTAAGTCCGGCCATAAAACTGAGATTTGTTGTTGATGGAAATGCAAAGAATATCACTATGAGCATGGCATAATACATAAACCAAATTGTCAGGGTTAAAAACCAAAAAGTCCACTGCTTTTTTATTCTCTTGATCGACAGAAACCCCGCGAGAAGTTCTCTGGCGATTTTCCTGATTTTTATGAAGAGCGAATGGCGCTTTAGTTGCTCCTTGTATAATCTTATCAAAACAACCCCGGTAATAAATATGAAGCTGATAATGATGAAAATAGCAATCAACTTCTGGTTAAAAGCTGATGAATCAGGGAAGCGCTCGCCGAAATTCCCCAGGATAAAATCATAAAGTTTATCGAATTCCAGTATGAATGTGCCCAGGCTGATAAGGAGTAAAATAATGAGATCGAGGGCTCTTTCTGCCACAACAGTTCCAAACGCCGAGGTTAGCGCCACACCGTCTGTTTTTTTGAGTAAGCCACAGCGTGTTACTTCACCGAGACGCGGCACCAGGTTATTGGCAAAATACCCAACCATTACAGCCACAAAAGTTCTGGAAGTTTTCAGTTGATACCCCAATGGCTCAAACATCATATTCCACCGATAGGCTCTTATGTAGTGGCTGGCTATCGCAATAAAAATAGACAAACTCAGCCACCAGTAATTAATATTTGCAAAATAGGCGATGATGCTTGCGAACTCCAGATCCCGGTACACATACCAAAGCAGAGCCACGGCAATCCCAAGAGCTGCGCCGTATTTTAAAATATCAAGAAGGGTTTTTCGGAAGTTCTTAGCCAATTAGTTTGTTGTTTTTGTCGGGGAAAATGATGGCAGGCTGGTGTTTTTTGGCTTCTTCAAAATCCATAGCCGCATAGGAAATAACTATGACCATGTCTCCGACCTGAGCCTTCCGTGCTGCGGGCCCGTTCAGGCAAACCTGCCCGCTGCCGCGCTCACCTTTTATCACATAAGTTTCGAGTCGCTCGCCATTGTTGATATTGACAATCTGGACCTTTTCGTTGGCGATAATATTCGCTGCGTCCATGAGATCCGCATCAATGGTAATACTGCCGACATAATGGAGCTCGGCTTGCGTGATTTTGACCCTGTGGATTTTCGACTTTACAACCTGGATATACATTTCTTCAAAAATTCCGGCTTCAAAGTTATACTATTTCAATGACATATTGTCGATGAGTCTCGCTTTTCCGACATGCGCAGCAATGCACAGGGACACCTCGGATACTGAATTTATTGATTCGATATTTTGTAATGTCGAGGAATCAACGATTTCGAAATACTCCAGTTTTATACCTGCGGCCTTCAAAATGCTTCTGAATATATGACTTAACCTCTGCAGGAGATAAACCTTTCAACAGGTTTTCTTTAGCCAGCAATAAGGATGTGTTCAGGTTGAGAGCGATGGTTCTTTCTTCCTCCGTGAGAAGCCTGTTTCGTGAAGACATAGCAAGACCGCCGGTTTCTCGTACCGTATCGACAGGTACAATCTCGATATTGAAATTCAGATCCCTTACCAACGACTGGATGACAGCGAGTTGCTGAAGGTCCTTTTTGCCAAAGTAAGCTTTGATAGGACTAATAATATTAAAGAGCTTGGCAACTACTACACCTACGCCGCTGAAATGCCCGGGACGGAAACGTCCTTCCATGGTTGATTCGAGCATTCCAAAGTCCATCCTGACATGCGTTGGTGTTTGATACATATCTGAAATGTCAGGAGCAAATACCGCATCGCATCCGGCCTGTGTCAATAGTTCAACGTCGCTTGCCAAATCGCGAGGGTAATTTTGCAGATCGTGAGGATTATTAAATTGAGTAGGGTTTACAAAAATGCTGCAAATTGTCGTGTCATTCTCTTTTACAGAGCATTCTACAAGCCGCTCGTGTCCCCTGTGAAGCGCTCCCATGGTTGGCACAAATCCGATTGTTTTACCCAATAATTTTTGGCGTAAAACATATTCTCTGATTTCTTGTATTCCATGAAATATTTTCATAAGGCGAAGCTAAAAAAGGCTGCAAAGCTACCCTAACTTTTGTAAAATGTATTGAGGATTCATTTAAAATTCGTAAATTTGCAATCAAATCTTGTTAGAAAATAACTAAGCTGGACGCATTATGTCAAAATATCGTATTCTCTATGTTGCAAGTGAAATCAACCCTTTTCTCCAAACATCTGAAGTAGCCAACCTGGTTAGGAAGTTGCCCCAGGCCATGCAGGAGAGAGGCATGGAAATCCGAATTCTCGTTCCACGATTTGGTCTCATAAACGAAAGAAGGAACAGGCTCCACGAAGTAGTCCGGTTATCCGGAATCAATATCTCGGTCGGCGATGAAGAGAAGCCACTCATTATAAAAGTAGCTTCTGTACCCAACGCCAAGTTGCAGGTGTATTTTATCGATAACGATGACTACTTCCACCGGAAGAGTGTGTTCCACGATAAGGACCACAACTTTTATGAAGACAATGACGAACGCGCTATCTTTTTCTGCAAAGGCGTATTGGAAACCGTGCGAAAACTCGGCTGGTCGCCTGATATCGTTCATTGCAACGACTGGATGACCAGCCTTATACCGATGTATCTGAAGACTACCTATAAGAACGATCCTATTTTTCACAATACAAAAACTGTTTTCACCGTTTATGATACTCCATTTGCGCATAAGTTCGGAAATGATCTGTTTCAAAAGGTGAAGATGATGGATATTGAGGACCATATGCTCAGTCCGCTGACCACGGCAGATTACGAAGGTTTTATCAAGATCGGGGCAACGTATTCTGATGTGACCATCAAGTCAGAAGCGCAATTTAAAAACGGATTGAATGCATTATTTGCATCAATGGAAAAGGATGAGGAATTTTTAATTAACACTATTGAAAAAGACGAGAATTGCGAAGAATCTTATTACAACCTCTATAACAACCTTGTGGGGTAGGATTTCGAGTCTGTTACCTGTATTAGTACTATTTCTCATTGCATGTGAAGATCCCGGTGAAATTGGGCTGGAGCTCAATCCGGAGAATGGTGCATTCGTGGCAAAATACCAGGAATTGCCCTTAAATACTTCTATTGTGCTTGTCGAAGATATCCTGTCGGATAATTCGACCAGAATCAATGGAAGAACGCAAGTAAAAAGTTCTGATGGCCGCGTACTTTTCGGCAACTATACCACTCCTGACTTTGGCGGTATGTCATCAAAAGGCTTTTCAAGTCTTTATATTTCACAACGTGGATTCAAACCAAGTGAGAAGGAGTTTGTATTCGACAGCCTTGTCATGTTTATGTTCGTTGATTACCTCTATGGGGAGAGTTTTCTGGGAACAAAACAGATTAATATCCATGAGCTTAAAGAAGAAATTAAGGTTGATTCAATTTACCTGACAAAGAATTCTACTCCCTATTACGATGAACCGGTTGGTTCACTAAATTTTGATTTTTCATCACTTGACAGTGTCCGGGTTGATACATTATTAAGAGTCCGGCTAGCTGATGAGTTGGGAAACCGGTTATTTGATGAGGCCTATACAGATACAACCACCTTTTCCAATAATGTCGAATTCAGGCAGTTTTTCAATGGATTCGCGTTTGTCCCGGGTGATGGCAATAACATGATTACTGGTGTACACATGGAAAATCCATCCACTTTTGTGAGGATGTTCATTCATAATACTACAGATACAGCGGCATTTGATTTTGTATTTACCGGCTACGATACGGCGGGAACAAACATTACCCGATACTACAATAACATAAAGCTTGATCGTAGCGGATCTTCGATTGGCCCAATTACTGAATATTATACTGACTATTTTCCGACGGATAACCGGGGACTTATGCAGGCTAGCACAGGTGTTTTTACCAAGCTGGACTTTACACCTTATCTCAATTTCATCGACACTATTGATAATTTAATTATTAACCGGGCTGAACTCGTTATTCCTGTGGAGCCATATGTTTCATATTTCGATCCTGTATCTACTTTGGATCTTTACAGGGTAGACGAGTTTAATCATTTTGTAGAGCGATTCGATTCAGCCAGTCTTAAGAATTACTATCTGACGGCGGGAAAGATTGGATTTAAAAAGGATAAAAATACCAATACCGGAATATATGATGGTACGATTACCGGTTACATACAATCTGTTGCAACCGATTTGGCCGCCGACACGCTAAAGAATTCATCCGTGTTGATTGGTCAACCGAACTTGTGGAATTCTGTCATAGTCACCAATCAATCAGCTATACCTCTTCAGGAAATTAAACTTAGAGTATATTACTCTACATTGAGATAGATTTTTAATACAAAGTTCAACCAACCAACAACTACCAAACCATGTGTGGAATTGTCGCTTACCTGGGGCATCGCAATGCCTGTGAAATCATTCTAAAAGGCTTAAAACGGCTTGAATATCGGGGTTATGATAGCGCCGGAATCGCTTTAGTCGATAATAAGCGCCTGAATCTTTATAAAAAGAAGGGCAAAGTATCTGATTTGAAGGACTATCTTCTCGGCAAAAACCAGGAAGGAACCACCGGAATCGGTCACACCCGATGGGCTACGCATGGCGAACCATCTGATCGCAATGCTCACCCGCATGTTTCGACCAGTGGCAGACTGGCAATAATTCACAATGGAATTATTGAGAACTACAATTCATTAAAGCAGGAGCTAATACAAAAAGGCTATACATTCAGCAGCGATACTGATTCTGAAGTTGTCATTCACTTTGTGGAGGATATACTATTGAATAGCCATTGCACTGTAGATGAGGCTGTTCGCCTGGCGCTGACACAAATTGTCGGAGCCTACGCCATCGTTATCGCGGATCGTGATGATCCGGATACGCTTATTGCTGCGCGCAAGGGAAGTCCGCTGGTTATTGGAATAGGTGTGAATGAATATTTTGTTGCTTCAGATGCTACACCCATCGTAGAATACACGAAAGATGTGGTTTATCTCAACGATCAGGAAATAGCCATAATCAGCAAAGGCAGCCTCAAACTTAAAAGTATAGAGGATATATCTTCTGACCCTTATATTCAGAAGATAGATTTGGAATTGGAAACAATCGAAAAAGGCGGATTTCCACATTTCATGCTGAAAGAAATCTTCGAACAACCCAGGTCTGTCAGCGATGCCATGCGCGGGAGGTTAAATGCAGAAAGCGGACGTCTTGTCCTGGGTGGTATTCACCAGTATGCCGATAATCTCATTAATGCTGATCGGATTATCATTGTTGCCTGCGGGACTTCGTGGCATGCCGGACTGGTTGCTGAATACTTTTTCGAGGAATGGTGCCGGATACCTGTTGAAGTAGAATACGCATCGGAATTTCGTTACCGCAACCCCGTGATCAGATCAGGTGATGTGGTCATTGCCATATCTCAGTCTGGAGAAACAGCGGATACGCTGGCAGCCATTGAACTCGCCAAATCGAAAGGGGCAATAATACTTGGCGTTGTAAATGTTGTCGGATCTTCCATAGCCAGGACGACCCACGAAGGAGCGTATATTCACATAGGTCCAGAGATTGGTGTCGCAAGTACGAAGGCCTTTACCGGACAGGTAGCGTTATTAGCCATGATGGCGCTGATGATATCCCGGAAAAAGGAAACTATCTCCACAGCACTTTATCTTGAGCTACTAAATGAGCTTACTTCTATTCCTGAGAAAATCGCAGAAGTATTGGAGTTGGATAGTGCGATCAAGGAGATCGCGGGTCATTTCAAGGATGTGAGAAATTTTCTGTATTTAGGTCGCGGATACAATTTTCCTGTAGCGCTCGAGGGGGCATTGAAGTTGAAAGAAATCTCCTATATCCATGCAGAGGGTTATCCTGCGGCTGAAATGAAGCATGGTCCTATTGCATTGATTGATGCAGAAATGCCTGTGGTTTTCATTGCCACACGCGACAGTTCCTATGAAAAGATTATATCAAATATCCAGGAAGTAAAGGCCAGAAAAGGAAGGGTAATAGCGATAATTACGAAAGGTGATACGTTAATCCCCGAGCTTGCCGATTATACATTGGAAGTGCCTGTAACCCATGAAGCGCTAATGCCACTGGTTTCTGTCATTCCTTTGCAATTGCTGTCCTATTATATTGCTGATCTTAGGGGGTGCAATGTTGATCAGCCTCGCAATCTTGCAAAATCGGTTACCGTGGAGTAGGCTAAAACCTACAAAAGCTTTGATTCTGCTTCCCCTTGTTTGGTTTCGGCGGTAACGCCTTCCTCAATGAGGGTTTCGAATTTTGTTTTTGGTGCTGCTGAAGTGATTTTTTGTTCCTCTTCGTAGTAGTCAATGATTTCCTTTTTTATCTCCGGCGCGGTCAAATTATAGTGTATTTTACCGGCGCGTACAATTGACATGTTACCTGTTTCTTCAGACACGACAAGTACGAGCGTGTCGGTGGTTTCGCTCATGCCAATGGCTGCTCTATGTCTCAGGCCATATTGTGCGGGAAGATTTTCAAGGTCGCTCACCGGTAGAATGCATCGGGCTGCTGTAATACGTCCTTTGTAAATAATGACGGCGCCGTCGTGCAGCGGACTGTTTTTATTGAAAATAGACAATAGCAATCTTTTCGAAATCATTCCATCGATCCTGTCGCCGGATTCTGCATAAAACTTCAATTCCGATTCACGGGAAAAGACAATGAGTAGCCCCGTTTTTGTCGATGCGCATGATTTTGCAGCTTCGATGATTGAGTTTATATCAAATTTATCTTCCTCTTCGTTCCTTTTCCAGGGCAGATTTTTCAGGAATGTTTCACGATTAAAAGTGGTCGATTTTCCAATGATGAGTAAAAATTTTCTTATTTCAGGACTGAACAGAATGATAAGTGCCAAAACGCCAACCCCCATGAACTGACCCAATATGGCTGTAAGAAGTTCCATCTCGGCGGCATTTACCATGAGGTAGGTCAGATAAAAGAATAAAAATCCAAGAAACACCTTTGAAGCTATGCTGCCTTTCATCAGTTTATAAACCTGATACATCAGGACGGTGACAGCAAGGATATCGAATATGTCTACCCAGCTGATTTCCAGAAATCCGATGTTAAAAAGCAGTATCACTGTCTGAGGTGATTTATCAATGTTATCACTTCTTTTGCTTTAGCTACGTCATGAACTCGGAGTATATCCGCGTTTTTCAGGCAGGCGACCGTATTGAGGACAGTGGTACCGTTCAATGCATCTTCCGGGGTTGTTTGGAGTGTTTTATAGATCATGGATTTTCGGGATATTCCAACCAGTATTGGTTGGTTGAGCATCCGAAAATACGGTAAATTATCCATGAGAAAGTAGTTCTGTTCTGTCGTTTTGGAAAAGCCAAAGCCCACATCAATAATAACATCTTTTATCCCAAGTTGTGTGAACTTTTCAAGTTTTTTGGCAAAATAGTCAAGGCTTTCCATGAGGACTTCATTATATGTGGTGTGGTGCATCATGTTTTGTGGTGTACCAACCATGTGCATCAGGGTGAAAGGCACATGGTACCTTGCCACAGTTGGTAGCATCGCTTCATCCATGCTTCCTCCCGAGATATCGTTGATCATAAAGGCCCCGTTTTCAAGCGCTATTTCAGCGATGGAACTCCTATAAGTATCAATTGAAACCGGAATGTTGACACCTGTTTTCTGAATAATGTTTAGTCCCTGTAAAACGCGTTTTTTTTCTGTTTCTTCGTCAATTTCTACCGCGCCAGGACGAGAGGAACAAGCACCCAGATCGAGAATATCGGCACCTTCCTGAATGAGACGTTCTGCTTGCCCGGCAATGGATTTTTCTGTCAGGAATTTGCCGCCATCATAAAAGGAGTCGGTGGTTATATTCAGGATTCCCATGATTTTTGGTGTGGTGAGGTCAATCAGATTTCCGCCTAAGGCCAGTGTTTTTTTTGTGTAAAATGCTGTATCTTTCACGCCGAATGAGATCAATTTTTTAATCAGAACCTCTAATTTTCAAGGAATTTGGCTAATAAAACCATCAGCGAATATAAAGAAGTAATAAAGGTCTGCAAAGAAGTATTTCTGAAGAAAACGCAGGATTATGGAACCGCCTGGAGAGTACTTAGGCTACCATCCATCACCGATCAGATTATGATCAAAGCCCAGCGGATACGCTCTATTCAGGAAAAAGGAACACAGAAAATTGAGGACGATATCCGAGGTGAATTTATCGGTATTGTGAATTATTGCATCATTGCTATCATACAGCTTCGGTTGGATAGGGAAGAGCGATCAACACTTCCGATCAATGGAATCATTGGGATGTATGACACCGCCGTGGAAGAAACGATTGCACTCCATAAGGATAAAAACCACGATTATGGAGAGGCATGGCGCGAAATGCGTGTGAGTTCCATGACCGACATTATATTGATGAAAATATTGCGCGTGAAGCAAATCGAGGACAACCAAGGGTTGACGATTGCTTCGGAAGGAGTGAATGCGAACTATCAGGATATGATGAATTACGCTATTTTTTGTCTCATTAAACTCAAAGAGCAATCATGAAAATTGCAGATAATGTTGTACGGTGGTTCGTTGGAGTTTTATTTATTTTCTCCGGATTGGTGAAACTCAATGATCCTGTCGGTACCGCTATAAAAATGGAGGAGTATTTTGAAGTCTTCGCGACAGATATAGCGGGAATATTTCACTACCTGGTTCCGATGGCGCTGTACATTGGACTTTTTGTCGTAATTCTCGAAATCCTACTCGGCGTTGCGCTCCTTTTCAGGTGGAAATTGAAGCTCACCATTTATGTCTTATTGGGACTTATCGTATTTTTCACGTTTCTGACCTTTTACTCAGCGGCATTCAACAAAGTAACTGACTGCGGTTGTTTTGGTGATGCCATTGCACTTACACCATGGCAATCTTTTGGAAAGGATATTTTACTCCTCCTTTTGACCGGATATATGGTTTTCAGAATAAATGAAATCAAATCAGCGGCCTCATTAACAGGGGGTTCCGCAGCACTCGGCACTTCGCTTGTACTCTGTATCATTTTGGCCTACGTGGCTATTGAACATTTACCGATAATCGACTTCAGGCCATATAAAGTGGGTGTGGATATACGAAAGGCTATGCAGCCGTCAGAAGATTTCAGGTACCGATACATCATGGAAAGGGAGGGTGAAAAGTACAAATTCGACACATATCCGACAGATAATTCCTATAAATTCGTGGAGATGATCCTCCTCAATCCGGAAGCCGAACCGAAAATCAAAGATTATAATATCTGGAATGACGAAGGTGATTTCACGGAAGCTTCGCTCACCGGAAACAAGTTACTCGTGATTTTCAGTGATGTGAACAAGGCACGGATAAAAACAATTCCTGGGATTATGGCGCTTACCGGACAGCTTCAGGGAACGGTGGAAACTTGGGTAATTATGGCCAATGACGAAGCCACCTACGAAACCTTCAGGCACGAATATCAAATAGCGTTGCCGTACTATTTTGGCGACGGAACCGTTTTAAAGACAATCGTACGGTCAGTTCCGGGACTTCTTCTTCTCAAGGATGGAGTGATTCTCGGCAAATGGCATAACAATGACATTCCATCGGCTGGGGAAATTGAGGCTTCGTTACAATAATTAGTCGATGCTGGCCTATCTTCTACGACGCGTTGCTTATGGGTTTTTAGTACAATTGGGCGTAGTCATAGTCATTTTTCTGCTTTTTCATGCGTTGCCAGGGGATCCCGTTTCGCTTATTGCCGGTCAGCGAAGCGACATAGCCACACGTGAATCAATTTCAAAAGAACTGGGACTGGATCGTCCGCTCGGTTTGCAGTTCCTGCATTATATGAATGATCTGTCGTTCATTTCGATTCATCGTGATACGGAGGAAAATTCAAAAAAATATGGCTATAGCCAGCTCATCAGGTTGAATGAAAATGTTCTGGTAGCAAAAGTGCCATACCTTCGTCGTTCTTTTCAGACTAACAAAGAGGTGACGGATATTATTGCAGAGAATATCGACGACACATTCTGGTTGGCGATTAGCGCCATGATTATTGCCAGCATATTCGGGATTTTGTTTGGTGTTTTGGCTGCCATAAACCACAATACCTGGATCGACCATACTTTAATGGCCGGATCTGTGTTAGGAATTTCGGTGCCATCTTTTGTATCAGCAATCGTTATCGCCATGGTTTTTGGATACTATTTGAGCGATTATACCGGGCTCAATCTTACCGGACAGTTATGGGTAAACCATCCGATCAGGGGCAAAGAACTGCAAATTCAAAATCTCATATTGCCGGCAATTACGCTTGGGATCAGGCCACTTTCGATTATTGCCCAGCTTACCAGAAGTTCTATGCTCGATGTGATCGTCCGCTGACTACATCCGCACTGCCTATTCGAAAGGGATTGGGAAGATCGGCGGTAGTTTTAAAGCATGCCCTAAAAAATGCGTTGAATCCCGTGATCACTACGGTGACTGGTTGGCTGGCGACATTAATGGCCGGAGCATTCTTTGTCGAATATATTTTTGACTGGAAAGGTCTTGGATATACTACGATTAAGGCAGTTCAAAGCCTTGACTTTCCGGTGGTAATGGGGGTAACACTCATGGTCGCAACTGTCTTTGTGGTTATTAATATTTTAATGGATATACTGTATGCGGTTTTTGATCCACGTATCCGGCTCAATTAATTTGTTCAACTGAATTTTTAATGAAATCAAAAAAGAAAATATATCTCCTGGGCATGCCTTCGTCGGGAAAATCTACGATCGGCAAGTTGCTATCAAGCTTTTTGGGTCTGCAATTTGTAGATCTGGATGACGTGATTGAAGAAAAGGAAGGCATGGAAATTACCGACATTTTTGCTGTGAAAGGGGAGCCATATTTCCGAGAAATCGAACATAAAAACCTGCGGAGTCAAACGGAGCAGTTCGATGGGTTTGTCATGGCAACCGGTGGCGGGACGCCCTGTTATTTCGATAGCATGGATTATATGAATAGGAATGGGATCACAGTCTTTCTCAAGGTAAACATTGAGGATTTATATGCAAAACTTTCAAAGAAGGGAAGCACGAAAAGACCTTTGCTCAAGGGTAAGACATCGGAGGAATTGTATTTGGAATTGAAAACGAGGTACGATGCACGAGTAGGTTTTTATTCAAAAGCGCAAATTGTCATCGACCAATCATTTAAGGACATAGCTGAACGAACCAATGAGGTGCTGTTTGCTATAAAGACCTTAGAAAAAAATTCCCATTGAAAGCACCACGTTCATATTATTTCGGGTTATTTCCACCACTGGAGTTTGAAGATAGGCTTCATCGTTTGGATTTTCCAGAATATAAGGGGCATATTCATTTGAAGAGGTGTTGTAGATAACACCCAAATCCCCAAAAAATTTCGCTGATCGGAAACCAAGTCCTCCGGAAAAAGCATTGCTAGTCAGGTCAAGTGAAGTTGAATTGTATGGATTTCCACGCAATTCATAACCGCCTCGCACCCTGAAGGTCTTGAGCCGCCATTCGGCACCCAAACGATAATTCAAAACGGAGCTATATAGCTCACTGATCGTTTGGTTATTGGCAGAGAGGTCACCTTCATTACTTTTAACCTTCATATTCGAATAGTTCACGTATTCTATATCCGCACTGATGAATCCATTTTTTGCAAAAAAGAATGAGAGTCCTCCGTTTATTCTCAATGGCGTCGTAATTGTGTAGTTAAATTGACTTTCCTCTTCGTATGAGTGCTGATTTAATGTGGCGTCGTCTTCATAAAACGAAGTAAAATCTGCCTGATCATTGACGATGAGATCATAGTTTGCGTCAAAGTAATCTCCATAGTTATCCAGATCAAAGGTGAAATAATCTGCGTCTGTTCTGTAATAGTAATTTTCACTCATCGAAAATACAGTTGGGGTTATCATCGAAAAGCCCAACGTTAGCTGATTTATTGGTCTTGCGATAATGCCAAATGTTCCATTGATTCCAATTCCTTCGGTGTAAAGATCTTCTGTAAGTTGCATATTATCCACGATGTCACTGGAAAGTCCTGGATAGACTTCGCTGTACTCCCGCAGGATTCTGTACTTAACTGAAGGGACACCAAGGGTAAATCCGATGTAAAACTTATCACTAAAGTTGCCGCCATAGCTCAGGTTCACCTGGTTTTGGCTGCCGGATGAGGTTATGGTCTCTGCCTGATTTGTCGGATATGAATCTGAAGGGAACTCACTAAAGAATGTTCTCTCATAAAAGGGAACAAATGTAGTATCGGATCCATTGACATATCCATCTACAAATTCGCTGAGAAGATAGGTATCGAATGCGCCAAATGTAGTTCCTGTTAATAAGTCACTATCTACATTCTGTCGATTGGCATCCTGAACATAATAATCCATTATATCGTTGTGTCGGATTCATCCCCTGATACTGTACCTGGCAATTGAATTCATTTGTTTTGGAAACGGAGATACCAAAAGAACCTCCACGCCAACTGCCGGGCGCAGAATCATCCTTAACTCTACAAAAAACAACCCCAAAGTTGTCAATGTTAAATTTACCCAGGCTGCTTGAGGTTGACGTCCCGAGATAGCTGGCATCCGCAGAAATTACATTGTAGGATGGGGTGATGCTAAATTCCGATCTGTTATAAAAACCTAATCCGGCAGGATTTGACAAAGCAGAGCTGATATCACCACCAAGACTTATTTGAGTATTTCCCAGACCCTGTATTCGTGCACTTCCTGTGTATCGGTAATCTGAAAACATAAATGCAAGTTCATGATATGACAATGCACCGGTAATTTGTTGTGCCTGTGAAAAAGGTATGGACAAAAATATCCATGCACTTATAAAAAGTGAGAAGTTAGTTTTCATGACCTGAAAATTACAGTTTGCTAAAGGGGGCTACTTATTGCCTGCCACCCCTGCCCGAAGATGAAGAAGAGCCTGATGAACCGGACCCTGAACTCGATGATCTACTGCTGCTGCCGGTTGATCCTGAAGAGTATCCTGAGGATGACCTTGAACTACTACCCGAGGAGAAACTGCTATTATTAGACCCTGAACTGGTACCCCGACTGCTTGGCGTGGAGTATGAAGAGCTTGATCTGCTACCTGTTGATGAGTAAGAAGAAGTGCTTCGCGTTCCAGAAGTTGACTGACCGCTATAATTCGAAAACCCGGTAGATCTTGATGGTCTATTTTCATTAATAGTTGAAGAACTCTGGCTACTTGATGAATTTCTTAAATATGAACTCCTTGTCGATTCAGCAGCGGTGATTCTTGATGTCGATGATGCATTCCGGCGAGCGTCGTTGTAATATTCATTTTGAGTTTTGGAATAGTCTCTTGACGATACTCGATTATTATCTGTCGGTGAATTGGTAACACTTTCAGGAACCCGTACTCGTGAGGAGGTAGATGAGATTCGTGCGTTTTGTGTCGCGTTGGTTCTCGATATCTTTGAATCCGCATAACTCCTGTTTGTTCTTGGCTTATACATCTGGTTTTGTTCCGACCCGTTAATTACATATATAGGTCGGTTGTTACCATAAAAACTGTTCATGCCATACATGCCAAAACCACTGTAGGGAGAAAATCTGCTGCCATAATAGGAAGGATACCCAAATCCATATGCAAAAGGATCGTAACCGTACATGCCATAGGGACTATAAGGATAAGTGCCCCAACCGCCCCATGGGTTATATCCTGTTCCCCATGCCATACCTATGCTCATAGACATAGAAGGATAAAATCCACTGCCAAAACCAAATCCCATGGAATAACTTGGTCCATATCCCATCATAAAAGGATCGTAACCATACCCATAAGGCATTCCATAACCCATCCCGTAACCCATACTCATAAATGGGCTAAATCCCCATGAAGGATATGAATAATTTCTGTTTTGATTGCTTTGACTCATTTGGTCCCTTGTATTAAGGGCTGCGTAGTCAATCTGGCGAGTGTTCAGACTATCTTTGTTGTAATCTTCAACAAAGTAATCTTGGTTGCTGTATGCAGACTCATCGTCCGATTCAGTTTCCTTATATCTGGCGATGTACTCGGGATTGATGTTTTTGGAGGAAACGCTTTCAGTTGTAGAAACCGCTTCTTTGTATGAAGGCGCACTGACTTCCGAAGAATTGGTTCTTTTTGCTTCCACTTTTACGGTTTTCCTGTCCGACTTAGTGAAATACATATCATCATATTCCTGGCCCATGGCCTGAAAGCTAAACGCTGAAAGGTAAAATCCCAGTGTCAGTGATAATGCGAAATTGATTGGTTTAAGCGTTTTCATAATATTTCTTCTTAAGGTCCATGCTTCTCAGCTTTAAAGATAACGATATTTCGATTTACTTAGTTAAATGTTTGCGCAAAAACTTAATTTTGACGCCAATTAATAGACACAAATACTGTACCAATAAGTTGTAATATGAGTAAAGGTTTACCAAAACGCGCTGAAGATTATTCGGCATGGTATAATGAATTAGTTAAAAGGGCCGACCTGGCCGAAAATTCCGCTGTACGTGGTTGTATGGTCATTAAGCCATATGGTTATTCCATTTGGGAGAAAATGCAGGCGGCATTGGACAAAATGTTTAAGGAGACAGGACATTCAAATGCTTATTTTCCTTTGTTTATTCCCAAATCATTTTTGAGTAAGGAGGCCAGTCATGTAGAAGGCTTTGCGAAAGAATGCGCTGTCGTAACTCACTACAGATTAAAGGCGAGCCCTGACGGAAAAGGTGTGATCGTTGATCCTGAAGCAAAACTTGAGGAAGAACTTATCGTTCGACCCACATCAGAGACAGTCATCTGGAGTACCTATAAGAACTGGATTCAATCCTATCGCGATCTGCCTTTATTGGTCAATCAGTGGGCAAACGTCGTAAGGTGGGAAATGCGCACTCGCTTATTCCTTCGTACGGCTGAGTTTCTCTGGCAGGAAGGCCATACCGCGCATGCGACAAAAAGTGAAGCTGTGGAGGAGACACTCCGCATCCTGGATATTTACTCAACTTTTGCGCAGGATTATATGGCGATGCCAGTTCTCCGGGGAATCAAGACTGAGAGTGAACGATTTGCAGGCGCGGTCGATACATATTGTATTGAAGCATTGATGCAGGACGGCAAAGCGCTTCAGGCAGGAACCTCACATTTTCTTGGGCAGAATTTTGCAAAAGCCTTTGATGTAAAATTCGCAACCAGCGATGGCGGACTCGATTATGTCTGGGGCACATCATGGGGAGTGAGCACCCGCCTGGTTGGTGGTCTCATCATGGCCCACTCCGACGATTTGGGTTTGGTACTACCACCTAAACTGGCGCCTATTCAGGTAGTAATAATTCCTATAGTTAAAGACAAGGATCAATACAATGTCATCGATGAGAGGGTAGCCGGAATGGTGCAAAAGCTCAAAAATCGTGGTATATCAGTTTTCTATGACAATCGTGATACACAAAAACCGGGCTGGAAATTCGCTGAATACGAGCTTAAAGGCGTGCCGGTACGGATTGCCATTGGCCCGCGTGATCTCGAAAACAACACTGTAGAAATTGCCAGGCGCGATACGCTCACCAAGGAGGTAATAAGTATCGATAGTATAGATGAATACATAGTTAATCTTCTGGATGAAATTCAAAACAGCTTGTTCAACCGCGCTCTGAAATTCAGGGAAGAGAACACTACCGAAGTAAATTCATATGATGAATTCAAAGAGGTTCTGGATACCAAAGGTGGTTTTGTTGTGGCGCATTGGGATGGTACTTCAGAAACTGAGGAACAGATTAAAAGCGAGACGAAGGCAACAATTCGGTGCCTGCTTCTCGAAGGTAAAGACGAACCAGGGAAATGCGTCTATTCAGGAAAGCCATCAGCGCGAAAGGTTATTTTCGCAAAAGCGTATTAATAGGATAGATTTAAACTTGATTTTATTACTTTTGATCAGAGACTTCTTGCCTTATGGAATGGTTAACCGTGATATTGTTGATTGTGGCCGGAATTGCCCTGGTGATTATTGAGATACTCTTTATACCCGGAACTACAGTTATCGGTATAATAGGTTTAGCCCTCCTTATTTTTGGGATCATATTTGGCTATGGAAAATTCGGCAATACAACAGGAACCATTATCCTAATAAGCACTATTGCAGTTGGAGGTGCAGCCACCTTTATCAGTTTTCGCTCCGGGTTATGGCGGACATTTGCGCTTAAGAATACAAATAAATCCAGAGTAAACGAAGATATGGAAATACAGCACCTTTTAGGTGCGGAAGGAAAGGCGATATCTGCCCTGCGACCTTACGGAAAGGCTGAGTTTTATAATAAGGTTTATGAAGTTAAATCAATGGGTAACTATGCTAACTCAGGCAGCAGGGTTAAGGTGATTAAGGTAGAGAAAAACAATACAATATATATCGAACTTTTAAAGGATTAAATTATGGAAACACCAATGGCAATGCTTGTCTTTCTATTTTTAGGCATTATAGCACTTTTCATTTTCTTGTATTTTGTGCCGGTGGGCCTGTGGATCACCGCAGTATTTTCAAATGTGAAGGTGGGTTTATTTGAGCTTATCGGCATGCGGATCAGAAAGGTGCCACCCAGTATTATCGTGGGTTCTCTGATCACCGCGGTAAAAGCCGGCCTGAATATTACGTCATCGGATCTGGAGACACACTACCTCGCTGGCGGAAATGTGCCCACAGTAATCAAGGCGCTGATTTCAGCCGATAAAGCAAATATCAATTTGACCTTTAAGCAGGCTACAGCTATCGACCTTGCCGGTAGGGATGTGTTCCAGGCAGTTCAGATTTCTGTTAATCCAAAGGTGATTACTACAACGAAAGTGGCAGCCGTCGCAGCAGATGGCATCCAGCTTATCGCCATTGCTAGAGTTACTGTAAGAGCGAATATCGCGCAGTTGGTCGGTGGTGCAGGTGAAGATACAATTCTTGCCAGGGTAGGTGAGGGCATCGTTACCTCTATTGGCTCAGCCAATACACATAAAGAAGTGCTGGAAAATCCAGATAAAATTTCAAAACTTGTGCTACAGAGGGGTTTGGATGCCGGTACCGCTTTCGAGATTTTGTCCATTGATATAGCTGATGTGGATGTGGGAGTAAACATTGGCGCAAAATTACAAACGGATCAGGCAAGTGCCGATTTAAAAGTCGCAGAAGCAAAGGCTGAGGAGCGACGCGCAATGGCCGTTGCTGAAGAGCAGGAAATGAAGGCGAAAGCCCAGGAAGCCCGCGCCAAAGTAATTCTCGCCGAAGCCGAAATCCCCAAAGCGATTGCTGAGGCTTTCCGAAGTGGGAACTTGGGCCTGATGGATTATTACAGAATGCAAAATATCCAGGCAGATACAAGCATGCGTGAATCAATCTCCAGTACGCCGTCAAGTAGCGCCAAGACTTCATTGGGTGGCGATGGTGACAAAATGAAGAAGTAAGCTTTCACGTCAGGCAGAAATCACAATGTAAGAAGGACCGGCTCAGCCGGTCTTTTTTTTGACTATATATTTTCAAATTTATTATTCCCGTCTCTCATTGGATTTTCAAATTCAAATGTTTCAACTAAAAAAATTCAATTTTTGATACTTGAATATATCCGTGACTAATTTTCTGCTTATGATCACAATCTAACTTGAAAGAATCCGCCATTATAATTAGATATATAAAAATAGTCCTATTCTAAATGGCTGTGGCGTTCATTCTATCGCCGCTTACTTTGAGCGCGGCTATTCTGTAACCCGAAAAACCCTGAATTTGATTTGGAAGATATAACGCACATTACCGCTTCTTTATGAGGTCTTTTGCAAAAATTAAAAAATTTTAATTGGTGGCATGCTTTGAATTTTCGTAAAAAAGTTTTTACATAGCATGAAAATATTTATATTTGGTCAAAGCAGCATGACTCGTTATTTAGAAAAGAATCAATAGATATAAAGAAATTTTTTTGGTTGTTTGGTTGATGTTGAAAAGGGGAGACTACCAGTTTCCCTTTTTCATTTTATAATACTTCTCCTTTTCCTTAGAATCCTTCTTTGGAAATATTAATTTGACTAATAAATATTCTACTATGTCCAAGAGTAAACAAATTCCACAACTTGTGGCTGATGATCCATGGCTGAATCCGTATGTGGACGAGATCAACGATCGTATTAATCGATTCAATCAATTACTAACTTCCATAAAAAGCCAGCATAAAAGCCTGCGGCAATTTGCTGAAGGATACAAAACGTTTGGTATCCATTATTCTAAAAAGGCAAATGGCTGGTACTACCGCGAGTGGGCGCCGGAAGCCAGGTATCTTTCGCTTATCGGCGATTTTAATAACTGGGATCGCTCGGCGAATCCGCTTACCAAAGATGAACATGGAGTTTGGGAAGTGTTTATTGACGGAGCTGTTCTGAAGGATCAGACCCTGGTTAAAGTGCATGTCGTTTCCGCCAATGGCGCCCATGACCGTATTCCTGCATGCATATTCCGAATAATTCAGGATATATCTACTCATGATTTTAGCGGGCAGGCATGGAATCTTGATAAGAAATACAATTGGACTGATACCGGATTCAATCTGAAAGAAATTAAATCCAACCCGGTCATATATGAAGCACATGTCGGGATGGCTCAGGAGCATGAAGGAGTTGGTACATTCAATGAGTTTTCAGAAAGGGTACTTCCCCGGATCAAGCAATTGGGATATAACACCATTCAGTTGATGGCGATTCAGGAGCACCCATATTATGGTTCTTTTGGATATCATGTATCGAGTTTCTTTGCGGTTTCCAGCCGTTTTGGTACACCGGATGATTTTAAAGCGCTAGTGAATAAAGCCCATGAACTGGGAATTGCGGTGATTATCGACCTTGTCCATTCACATGCAGTAAAAAACTTTGCGGAAGGCCTAAATGATTTCGATGGTTCGGGCAATCAGTACTTTCATAAAGGTGGCAGAGGTTACCATGATCAATGGGACTCAAAACTGTTTGATTATGGCCGCATGGAAGTTTTGCAGTTTTTGCTTTCGAATGTGCGCTTCTGGTTGGAAGAATACCATATTGACGGTTATCGGTTCGATGGTATCACTTCTATGATGTATCATCATCATGGGAATTTCATGAATTTCGACCATTATGATAAATACTTCCTTACGGGCGTGGATTGGGATGCTTTGAAATACCTCCAATTAGCCAATGAACTGGTTCATGATATAAAACCGGATGCCATAACTATCGCCGAGGATATGAGCGGAATGCCAGGGTTGTGTCGCAGCATTAAGGATGGGGGAGTGGGTTTTGATTTTCGTTTGGGGATGGGACTGCCCGATTTCTGGATAAAATACCTCAAAGAAAAGAAAGACGAAGACTGGAATATTCATGAATTGTGGAGTGTTACAACCAACAGGAGGTTTAGGGAAGGAACCGTAGCCTATGCCGAATCTCATGATCAGGCAATTGTTGGAGATAAGACCCTCGCCTTCTGGCTCATGGATAAAGAGATGTATTTCCATATGCAGGAACACGATGATAATCTTATCATTGACCGAGGCATTGCCCTTCACAAAATGATTCGTCTGTTTACAGCTACGTTGGGTGGAGAGGCCTATTTGAATTTTATCGGCAATGAATTTGGTCATCCCGAATGGATCGACTTTCCACGTGAAGGAAACAATTGGAGTTACAAATATGCACGGCGTCAGTGGTCGTTGGTTGATAATGGGTCGCTGAAATATAAATTCCTCAATCAATTTGACCAGGCAATGGTGAAACTGCTTAAGGAAGACAGATTTCTTGCATCCTTACCCGCAAAGCAAATCAACATGGATGACAGCAATAAGGTGATTATTTTCGAGCGCAATAACCTGCTGTTTCTTTTCAATTTTCATAACACACATTCTATCAGCGACTATCGCTTTAAAAAGTCTGGGAAAGGGCGACTATTCGATCATTTTATCAACCGATGCATCGGAATTTGGTGGCCATAACCGGATCGACACTACAATGAAGTACCATACCCTTGAAGCCGATACATTGAGCATTTATTTGCCTTGCCGTACTGCCGTTGTAATGAAGAAAACTTGAGATGAGTTTTATTGAAAATTAATTCAATATTGGCGGTTTTAATGCAAAATGAGCTTATTTATTGCCTCATTTCCAATAAAAGCTAAGAATTGATTAACATCGTGTAAAATTGTGCAAAACGCACACTCAGGTGTTTTGAATAAGCGATGAACCTTTCCCGGATCAAAAATCTGTTTTTTGTCGTTGTCCTGTTTCACTCGACAACTGCCTTATCGCAAGGTTGGGAAGTGCGTACATACCACGATAAGCAAAATTCCCAGATCAAAGAAGCCTTTTGTTTAATTGATTCCGGTTCGCATATCCTACACGGCCCGTATACTGCCTACTACATCAATGGGTCGATAGAAAAAACAGGCTATTTCAAAAACAATATGCCGGATAGTCTCTGGACGTACTATTATGAATCGGGTTCCTTAAAGATGAAAGGAACCATGCTCAACGGAATTAACCATGGATTGTGGGAATATTTTTTTGAGAATGGAAACCGAAGTATGGCGGGAATGATTATGGATTCCAGGCGTGAAGGTGCATGGATGTACTACTACGAAAATGGACAATCTAAATCGAAGGGCGAGTATAAGGCTGATTTAAAACAGGGCATTTGGAATTATTTTTATGAAGAAGGGATATTAAAAGCCCAGGAATACTATGAGCACGGAATAGGAAAGTATAAGGAATTTTACGCATCCGGTAATATCAAAGCTGAGGGGCTCAATAAATCCGGTGTGAGTGACAGTACGTGGATTTTTTATTATGAGAATGGAAATATCAAAGCAAAGGGGAATTATGAAAACGGCAAACGGATAGGTGATTGGGTATTTTATCATGAAAATAAAGCCCGATCGGCCCAAGGAAATTACGTTGACGGAATGGAACAAGGGAAATGGGAATATTTCCATGAAAACGGCACTATGAGTTCTGAGGGTGTCATCAAAGACGGTAAAAAGGACGGTTACTGGCGCTTTTTTAATGAACAGGGGTTGTTTAACGCGAGGGGTATTTACGATAACGATAATGGTAAGTACACGGAGTACTATGAAAGTGGCAAGATTAAAGTGGAGGGAGAGGTAGCTGAAGGAAAGAACAATGGAGTTTGGGTATATTTTTATGAAGATGGTACGAAAGAGGGGGAATGTACCTTTACTTTAGGAGATGGAGAATATGTGGGGTATTATCCAAATGGCGCCATAAAAATGAAAGGACACATCAAGGATGGTGTTAATGTTGACGTCTGGGAGCTTTATGATGAGAATGGTAATTTGGCGGGTTATTACCATCCGTACTATGAAGAAAATCAACCAGCGTATAAGTTGATCGACCAAAATACCACTGAAAAAAGTGACTATTCTAAACCTGCATATAAGTATAAAAGCTATAAATCCAGGTATTTCGATCCTGTCATAAACGAATTTACCGGCCATATCATTTCCTTTAATCCATTTGCTACATTCCTGGGTCAGTTACCCGTGTCCTATGAGCATTATTTCGCCGAGCGCCTGGGGTATGAAGGAATACTGGGCTTGATCCGCAATCCATTTTATTCATCGGGCGATGCAGCGGACTTGAATGAAATATATGATCGTGGCTTTTATGCAGCATTGCGCCAGAAATACTACCACCCTGAAGGAAAGTTGGGCATGTTTTACTTCGGTCAGGAATTGCGGGTCACTTCGATAAATCACTATTCCAATGTTCTGGATTCCAGCACGGTAGTTGTACCTCCCTTCGAGGAAATTCAACTGCAAACAACCGAAGCCAGGATTGAGTATGGACTTTTCATTGGCGACAGATGGATTCATTTTTTTGGCGAACGATTTAACAAAAATTCACTGGGCTTCAGCATTGACGTTTTCGCCGGATTTGGTTTTGGATATCGGTTCTATTCTAAAAAATATCCTGAAAGCGACGTATACGACAAGGTATTCCAGGATGTAAATGATTCGGAAATGTTGATTTCGCCCAGGGTTGGCTTCACTGTTGGACTGATTTTTTAATATTTGGCATAGCCTTTCAGTTGTTAAGAATCATTTCAAATTAGAGTAATTACGAAAAAGCTGATGCAGATCATGTTTTAGGTTTTGCTCATGCATTTTCTTTGAATTACTTTTTAAGCGATACAACAATTTTCTTTTTAAGCTATAATTCGTCACAAGGTGAGTGATTTCAATCAGGAGATTATTCACCTTTTGGCTTTTTTAATGATTTTTTGAGACTAATAATTAAAAAAAGAGACGTGAGTCTCTTTTTTAATTTAGGTCCATTTTGTCCGGTCAGGGCGCTACATTGGTTGCTTGTTTGAGAAGAATATCCTCAATTGCACGCTTCAAAGCAGCTTTGGGGAGTGCTCCCTGGGCCATCTGCGGTTGTCCATCCACAGGGCAAAACAACAGAGAAGGTATGCTGCGAATACCGAACGCTGCAGCAAGTTCCTGCTCAGCCTCCGTATCGATCTGGTAAATCATGATTTTGCCCTCATATTCTTTTGACAGTTCTACCAGTATAGGGTGAACCATTTTGCAAGGGCCACACCAGTCAGCATAGAAGTCTATGAGGCATGGCAGTTCGCCTTCGTATTTCCAATCTTTGTTTTGCTCATAATTGAAGACTTTCTTCAAAAACGCATCTTTTGTTAATTTTTCCATTTCAATATGTTCGTTACTACTAATTTCATTTGTATTCGCGATAGTTTCAGTGGGTTTGGCTCCTGTGGAAAAAACATTATTATTTGCCATTAACCCACCAACAATAAGAATGACAACAGCCCCTGCTATTATTACTCTTTTATTAAATGATTTCACCATGGTATATTAATGTTTTGCTAACCGTATCTAATTTCCGACACAAATATATGAAGGTTATTACATATAAACAAATATTCATATGATATAACGAAAGTAGAAAAAAAATAGTTACAGCAATGACGATTGAATTAATATTGCACTTAACTTTTCAATCGATTAAGCCACAGGGGATTCATAATCGGGCTCATTTTTAAATGAATGGTCAGGTAAATGTGGACCCCGGAATAAAAAATTGTGGTAGAAGATTTTTAAACTTAAACCAATGAAAAAGCTAATAGTCGTTAGACACGCCAAGTCGAGTTGGGATTTTCCTGAATTAGATGATTTTGACAGACCGTTAAATAAACGCGGTAAACTCAGCGCACCTGAAATGGGTAAAAGAATTGCTGAGCGAGGATTAAAACCCGACCTGATAATTTCCTCACCGGCAAAACGGGCTATATCTACTGCCAGAAGAATAGCTGAGGAGTTGAATTTTCCCAGAAAGGCGATAGTTTTGGAACCCATTTTTTACCATGATACCATGAAGGATATGGTCGCCGTATTAAATGCCATTCCCAGTGACGTTAATACACTAATGATATTTGGTCATAACCCAATGCTTACGGATTTAGTAAATCACCTCACCGGCTCCGATATTTTTAATATACCCACGTGTGGAGTTGCGGAGATTGATTTCTATGTGACAGATTGGGCGCAAGTTCAGAAAGCTAAAGGCAAGCTCACATATTTTGATTATCCTAAAAGCAAGGAGGAGTCTGAAAATAATCATTGATGCAGCATGCTGGGTTGGTTAAATTGAATGTGAGGATATTGTATTATTACCAGCATATATCAGCGACTCTGTCGTTTATATTTTACTTTTGTTCCATTATCATAAGTGAATGAAAATTGAAACCGCGATTCATCAAGTCTATATGGTTAATTACAGACTATTAAGATTCACGAGTTGTCTGTTACACATTGCCACAATAATTAATATGAAGCTCCTACTATTTGTTTTCATTTTGTTCTTAAGCGCTCAGAATTACCTGCCTTGTTATGCGAACGTTGGCTTAGACTCAATCGGTGTGACCAGCAGGTCTGGCAATAATTTTATCCTGCATAAAGTGATTGCGGGAGAAACGCTTTACTCTATTTCGAGGAAATACACCGTGAGTGTTCAGTCAATTAAGGAAGCTAATACTGGTATCACCGATAACCTGAAGTTGGGACAGACCCTCCTGATCCCTATGGCAAATGAACAGGCTGCAAATGGGTCAAAAACCCATGTCGTCAAACAATCTGAAACGCTCTTTTCCATAAGCAGACAATACAATGCATCGGTAGCTGACATCCGCAAGTGGAATAGTCTGACTGATGATAATCTATCAGTCGGTCAGAAATTAGTAATCAAAACTTCAGGAACAGAAACTACCCGGGTTACCCAATCTGAGACCGGTTTAACTGTTTCTCCGGCAGCATCAGGGCGCACTACCCACAGAGTAGCTGCATCGCAAACTTTGTATTCGATTTCCAGGATGTACAATGTTTCGACCGAAGATATCATAGCCTGGAATACTCTGGATGGGAGTAGCTTAGGAATCGGCCAGACCTTGATTGTATCTGCGCCGAGCACAACAGGAACCCAAACACAGCAAACCAATTCATCCATGTTACCGCCTGCCAGTGCTCCGACTACTACAAAGGATTCCCCTGCCAGTCCGTCAAATGAGGTGATTACCAGCAAGCCTCTTCCTGCAGAAACCACGGAGGAAATAGAGGAAGCTGGAGAGAAAATTATTCAAAAGGGTATGGCAGAGTTGGTCAAGGATCCTACCGACACAAAAAAGTATCTGGCACTTCACAGAGAAGCCCCGATTGGCACCATCATGCAGGTTAGGAATGAAATGAACAACCAAACCGTTTTCGTCCGTATCGTTGGATCGATTCCACCTACGGGGGATAACTCGAAGGTGATGCTGCAAATTTCAAAGAAGGCGTTTGACCGTTTGGGTGCCGTCGATAGCCGCTTTCCGGTGGAAGTTTCCTATTTACCGTAGTCCACGATTCCTTGGATATTCAGTCAATTTTTGACTTGCTCGAGTCAAATTACAGGAAGTACAATTGTCCCGAATTCATTGAGAATGATCCCATATCCATCCCTCATAAATACACCCGCTTACAAGACATTGAGATTTCTGGCTTTTTTGCAGCTACCCTGGCATGGGGTAGCCGCAAAGTGATTTTAAGAAAGGGCAATGAGCTGATGTCCTTGATGGATAATTCGCCTTTCGATTTTGTGATGAACCACTCAGAAAGTGATTTAAAACCCATGAACAGCTTTAAACACCGAACATTTAACAGTTTAGATTTGTTGTATTTCATTCACTTTTTCAAAAGGTTTTATCAACAGCATGCTAGCCTTGAAACTGCTTTTTTGCCAGTAGCCGGAGCCGAGGACATTGAAAGCGGCCTTACTGGATTTCAGAAGCTTTTTACCAGCGACGAATATTTCCCACCCCATACTTTTAAGCATGTTTCCACGCCAAGCCGCAATTCGGCGTGTAAGCGGTTGAATATGTACCTGCGATGGATGGTTCGTCATGACACTCACCAGGTGGATTTTGGGTTATGGAAGAGGATTAAACCTTCGCAACTCGTCTGTCCGTGCGATCTTCATGTGGAGCGTGTGGCCAGGGCGCTTGACTTAATTGAGCAGAGTAAGGGAGGTTGGAGAATGGCCAAAGAACTCACCAGCAATTTGAAGGTATTTGATGCTCAGGATCCGGTGAAATACGATTTCGCTCTTTTCGGTATGGGAATGAACAGGATTTATTAAAAGGATATCAACTCCAGGCGGCTGGATTTTCACGCCATTTCTGTAGATGTGCCACCTGATCACTTGAAATGTACTTCAGTTTCAGGGCTTCGTCGATCAGTTCAGAATAGCTGCAAAGTGTAATGAGATGTACCCCGAATTCCTTAAATTTTTCTTCGGCGATGCTAAAACCATATGTAAAAATGGCGGCCATACCAAGAACTTTGAAATCGGCAGCGCGCAAAGCTTCAGCAGCGGAAAGAGAACTTCCCCCGGTGGAGATGAGGTCTTCGATCAGCACAACTTTTTGACCCGCGGTAATTTTACCTTCAATCAGGTTTTCCATACCGTGGCCTTTGGGTTTGGAGCGAACATACAGAAAGGGGAGGTTAAGCGCCTCAGCGACCAGGGCACCCTGGGGAATTCCTGCTGTGGCGACGCCGGCAATAGCCGCCACTTCAGGGAAGGTTTTAGCAATGTTGACCGCCAATTGTTCCTTTATATAGGTTCGTACTTTTGGATAGGACAGAGACATGCGATTGTCGCAATAGATGGGCGATTTCCATCCGGAAGCCCATGTAAATGGATTACTGACGTTGAGTTTTATAGCCTGGATTTCCAGTAACATTTTTGCAACAGTTTTTGCGACATCGCTCATGAGTATTTGCTTTTTTGTGAACAAAAGTAAAAAATATGATTCCGAAACCCGAATAATTTTTTTTCTTGCAGGGATTTTAAACAATCCATGAAAATCTTCATTAAGGACATTCCTATAGTAATACTATCAAATCAGGATTTTATTAAGTCATCCTATTACAATCAGATTTATGAAGGTAAAGAGTTTGGCCTGACCTTCGATAAGTTGGCTGGAGAAGTACTGATAAAAAATGCTTCTATGCAGATTATTGACCAGTTTATGCTTTATCTGAAGCAAAATACACTGAAGAAGCTGGAAGAGATCACCTTTACCGTATCAGATTATGATGATGTGGTGGCAGATATTAAACAAGATTATACCATTATTAAAGCTGCCGGAGGACTGGTCCTGAAGGAAGGTGAAGTGCTGATGATTTCAAGACTGAAAAAATGGGATTTGCCTAAAGGTAAATTGAATAAAGGCGAAAAACCCAAGGATGGCGCCGTGCGAGAAGTGGAAGAAGAATGCAGCGTAAAAGTGGTTGCCGCCAGGAAGATTTGCCACACCTGGCATACCTACAAGCAGAACGGTCAACGGATTTTGAAAAAGACCTATTGGTATAAAATGTATTGTATCGATGATTCCAGGATGGCTCCACAGACAGAGGAGGATATCGAGGAGATTCGGTGGATGAATGAAACAGAATTAAAGGCCGCTTTTTACAATACGTATCCTTCCATTCGTGACGTATTCAGGCATTATTACCTGCTCGACTAAATAGGATAGGGGATGTATTTACTTACGTCGCCTCCATATGAATAAACCTCCCGCACTATAGACGAGCTGATAAAGGCGTACTTTGGTGAAGTAATCAAAAAAACAGTTTCCAGGCCATTGTATAGATCTTTATTGATCATCGCAATGCTGTTTTCATATTCAAAATCCGTCGTATTGCGGAGGCCGCGGAGCAGGAAGTTGGCTCCGTGTTTGTTGGCGTAGGTCGCCGTAAGTTCTGTGTATTTGTCGACTTCGATATTTTGGTAATCACGAAAGCACTCCCTGATTTTATTGATCATGATGTCAATTTCAAAATATCGTTTCTTGTTGGAATTGTACCCAATTGCCACGATGATTCTGTCAAAGAGGGTCATGCTTCTGAGCACGATATCCTCATGACCTTTCGTAAATGGATCGAATGATCCCGGAAAGATGGCGACCTTTTTCCATGGTTATCAGATTCGGATTGATTCGGAAGAAAAGACATCGAAATACTGGTGATCCAATAATTCGTCAAAAACATAACCAAAATCCAGGTGATCTGGGCGACTGCCCAGGGTAAGATGTGGCAGAAACTTTTTGAATTCATTAAAATGTGGCGTGTTTTTCCCCAGGTAGCCGTACATCAATACGACATCCGTCTCAAAGTCAAAGCCAAATTCTGCCTCAGCAAGTTTTATGTATTTCTGATATTCTCCAAAATGATGAATTAAATACTGATTATAGAAAAGGAGCTTTTTGTCCTTTACAATTAGTATGTGAAGCCCAAAGCGATCAATATAAATGGTAAAACTCTTTATTGCCGTTTTTTTGATTTTGCAAGGCTCCATTGACAAGGCAGCTCCCCTGATGTTGAAAAATGATATTTCTGCCAGGATAGAGTGAAGTAAGCATTTTCCGCAGTTTCTTCGGAACTGAAAACACATTGACCATATCCAGACGCCTGTGATAGGTAAGCATCACATCGTCTGTTTGTGTGTCTAATCCGGCATTTAATTTAAGGTATTTTCCATTGCACGATTCATCATATAGTGCGTACGGAACAAACGAGAAATTCCTGTTTTTTATGATGACATTAATGGATTTCCAAAAGTTGGCCTGTAGGAGGTGATGATCATCGAATATGAATTGCAGCACTTCATATTTCGCAGAATCATCGAGCGTGGGGTCGAAGACAAAATCTTCCAGAAGGAGTGCCCGCCGGTTTTCATTGTCCGTGACGAGTACCTGAAAATCCCGGATGCCAATAAACAACGATAGGCTGTAAAATTCCAGCCTATCAATTTCAAACTTAGGGTCTTTTATTTTTTTTAGAAGCCTGAACGATTTTAACAGAGACCTGTCCAAATTATTCCCAGTTACCGCTGACTGACACCTCGGTGCGTGATCCAACGCGGAGGGCATTTTCATTTTGCTTCGCTTTTCTTGCCGGGTTTACAGGCTCCACATCCTTGGCTTCAAAAACATCCACTGTTACGTTTCCACGCACAATTTTGCCGGCGAAAAGCTCGAATTTCGCATTAGTCTCTGATTCAGGGATTAGCGGTAAAGCTTTAGTGTCCAAAGTTCTCGGATAAGCAAGATTGGCGAGGATTTTTTGAGACGTAACCTGCTCTCCCTCTTTAACAGCAATTTTTTCGATTGTACCGGTTTGCAGGGCTCTTACCTTAAGGCTTTTTCCCTTGGTTGAAACGATGGTTGCAACCACGTCGTTCTTTTTCACTTGTGCACCTTCGGTTACATTGAGTTCCCGCACAGTACCTTCAGTGAGGCACAACAGTGGTTCACGAATAATAAATATTGAGTCATACACTCCAACTTTACCAATTGTATCAATGACTATTGTGACTTTTTCTTCGCCATATGCTTGTTGTTCGATAATATCACGGCGCTGGGTGATGTACAAACTGCCAGTATCGATAAAGGCAATGAGCGTGTCAAAACTGGCGGTATATCTTTTATTGGTTGAAAGGAAAGCCACCTGAGCATCACGTATCATTTTCAATTTATTGATGACCATCGTTTCCTGACGCTCGACATATTTGTCAGCATCAATCTTTGATTTGATGTTATTTACCAGAACAACAGAGAGTCCTATTGCTGCGATAAAGAAAAACGCAGAGAGTATTCTAGTTACAAGCATGGGGTTAGAATTTTTTTTTGCAATTATAAATAATTTGTGTCTGAAAATACAATTTATAGATACCTATTTCAAGCGGCTCCAACATATTTCTGCGAGTTTCAGGCGGACTTTTTAGAACCGGATACGCAAAATGTGTATGAAATTTTGAGTTCATTTTAGATTCACTTTTGATAAATGCCATATCCGGTATCGCTGTTTGAATAATGCTGGTCGATCAGTTTTATCAAGGCCTGGTGGACTTGATTTTCCGGGAGCGACTTCACAATAGCAATTGGCATAAATTGTACGTCTTTTATTATTTGGTTTTTTTTGTTCATCTCCGGATCATAACCAACATCTAATCTGCCGCCTGTCCGCCTCACACAAAAAAATAATTCTATCGCATGCAGGGGTGGCGCAAGATATTCATGAACCCACATAAATTTTTCAATTTCTACGATCAACCCGGTTTCTTCCTGTATTTCACGTTTCAGGTTTTCTTCAGCTGAAATTCCAAATTCCATCCCTCCGCCTGGCGGACTCCAGAAATCCGAACCACCGTTAAGAGAATGATGATTCACGACCAATACCGCATCCTTTTCGATACACACACCGCAAACCCTGATCCTGAGCTTGTTGCCATACATTTCGATTATTTTATTTTCAAGAGCGTTCATGGTCATACCACCTTAAGCCATTTATTGATGGAAAGTAACAGTTTTATTCAATTTAAATAATTGACCGGCTAACTTTGCCCTATCGCTTCAATAAAGGCTACAAATTTGCCCCAAATATCCAGCATCATCAGATCACATTTTCCCTACACGCCAACTCCGGGGCAGGTTGAGTTTTTCAGCAAGTTGGATATGTTGATGCCCAAATCCACTGTTGAAGCAGATACCCTCGTGCTCAGGGGATACGCCGGCACGGGCAAAACGACCGTTATCAGCGCGGTGGTGAATGTATTGCCCTTGTTTAATTTGAAGTCGATGCTTCTCGCACCGACCGGGCGTGCCGCCAAAGTACTAAGCTCCTATTCCGGGAAAAATGCTTTTACTATCCATAAAATTATTTATCGACAGGCAGCTGATCCGAATACTGGTGGTGTACGGTTTATCAAACAGAAGAATTATGCCAGTAAGACCATATTTATTGTTGATGAGTCGTCACTAATTTCAAATGAAAAAGGGTTTCTCGCCAGTGGCTTGCTCGACGACCTGGTGGAGTTTGTATTTCAGGATGGATCAAACCGGCTGATCCTCGTGGGCGACAATGCCCAGTTGCCTCCCGTGGGTAGTGCGCTGAGTCCAGCTCTTGATGTGTCGTATCTGCGTGACAAATACGGAATGAATTTGGTGCAGGTGGAGCTGAGTGAAGTGTTGCGGCAGGAAGAAAAATCCGGCATTCTGATAAACGCTACCCATCTCAGAGAGGTAATTTTTAATAAGGACCAGTCCCTGCGGTTCGATACCAGGAATTACAGGGATATTTTCCGGATGACGAATGAGCGATTTGAAGATGGTATCCGCTATGCTTATCAAAAGGTTGGTATGGAAAATACGGCAATTCTATGTCGCTCCAATTGGCAGGCAGTGCGGTACAACGAATACATCAGGCGGACGATCCTCTTTAAGGAAGACGAAATTGAAGCGGGCGATGTGCTCATGGTTGTGAAGAATAATTATTCTATCCTGGAGCCAGACTCTGCCGCCGGTTTTATTGCCAATGGCGAATTTGCTGAAGTGAGAAAGATTTTCAACCTGGAGGAAAAATATGGCTTTCGCTTTGCCGACCTCGAACTTCAACTTGTAGATTATCAGGATTTAAAACCATTCAGGGCCAGGGTGACACTCGATACATTGCACAGCAATTCGCCGTCGCTCACACCGGAGGATAACAATAAACTCTATCAGCAGGTGCTGGAAGACTACAAAGCCAACTTTCCAAAGAAGGAATTGAAGAAAAAAATGCAGGCTGATGAGTACCTCAATGCACTCCAGGTAAAATTTGCCTATGCACTCACTTGCCACAAATCACAGGGCGGCCAGTGGCAAATCGTTTTTGTTGATCCGGGCAACAGGCAGGAAGAGAAACCGGATGAGGAACTGACCCGCTGGATGTACACAGCACTGACCCGCGCGCAAAAGGAAGTTTTTTTGATTAATTTTAACGATTGCTATTTCAACACTAAATCCGATGAAACAACAGGACAATAGCTTTTCGAAGATGAGCATCGCGCAGGTATTTCTACCACTATTATTTCTTTTAGTTTCAGGTTTGATCAAAGCGCAGGACACTGTAAATGCAGATACTACCAGCAACGTAGCCATCCTGGTTTTCGATCATGAAGATCATGACTTTGGGGATGTCCATGATGGGTGAAAAAGTGGAACACATATTTTCGTTCAAAAATACCGGATCCGGTCCCTTAGTGATTCAAAACGTCCTTTCCACCTGTGGATGCACGGCTCCTGAATGGCCGAAAGAACCCATCGACGCCGGAGCAGAGGGGAAAATCAAGATTGTCTTTAATTCTAAAGGTAAAATAGGCCGGCAAAACAAAGTAATCACGGTGCGTTCCAATGCCAGGGATGGTGATGGCCGGCTTTTTATCACCGCGATGGTATTGCCCAAAAAGAAAGGTTGAATTTACATCCCCTTCGCTACAGCCCCTGCCAAAAGGAGCCAGCCAATAATCATTAATAATCCACCGATAGGTGTGATCATTCCAAATTTTGTGATTCCGGTGAAGCAAAGCAGGTACAACGATCCGCTGAAAATAAGCACGCCGCCAATGAACGAATAGCCGGAATAGGTGAGCCACCGGTGATTTACATGAAACATGATGATGCCGACCAGTACCAGCGCGATTGCATGGTAAAACTGGTATTTTACCGCTGTCTCAAAAGTTTCTGATCTGCCTGATGCTTCGAGCATTTTGCGCAGGGCATGCGCTCCAAAGGCTCCGATCATAACGGCTGTAGCGCCTAAGAGTGATCCTGTGATGATGAATATTTTTTGCATAGCTATAAGTAGATTCTTGGCCCGAAAATTTTACTGCCGACGCGGATGAGGGTACTTCCTTCCTCTATGGCGATCTGGAAATCATCGCTCATACCCATGGATATTTCACGCATTTGCACGTTTTCAGGTAAGTCGAGGCGCTTTATTTTCTCAAAAAGCACGTGCAGGTATTTGAATTCCCTTCTGATCTGCTCTGTGTCTTCTGTAAATGTTGCCATGCCCATGAGTCCTATAATCCGCACGTTCTCCAGAGTTGCGACCGATTTATCTGTGAACAGACCTTCCAGTTCCAGCGCATCAAAACCAAACTTATGTTCTTCCTGTGCAATATGGACCTGCAGCAGACAATCGATGATCCGCTTGCTTTTTAAGGCTTGTTTATTAATTTCTTCCAGTAGCTTCAGACTGTCAACCGAATGGATCAGGTGAATAAATGGAGCGATGTGCTTTACCTTGTTTGTCTGCAAATGCCCGATCATATGCCACCGGACGTCGGCTTGAAGTTGTCCGGATTTTTCGCTTAACTCCTGAACTTTGTTCTCGCCGAAATCGCGCTGACCGGCGTTGTATGCTTCCAGAATCAATTCTGAAGGTTTGGTCTTGCTTACAGCTACCAGATTGCACGGTGTGTTTTCGAGCAATTTGTGGAAGGCGGCTATATTTTCTCCAATACTCACGGCTTGTTTAATGATAACGGTGTAAAAATAGTGCTAAAAATCCATAAGCCATTTCCGTATCAGTCAAATCGTTGAATTCGCCACAGAAATTTTGATCTCAAAAGGAAATTTTTGGCCGATGTTTTTTTCGTAATTTGCCCCGCGCTACCTGAGTTAGGGAATCCAATAAATCGTTTGCCGGTTAGTTTTAGTTAATAACAAATACCTTTTCACTTTTACTCATTCCACTATGAAAGCAGCAAGCAAAAAATTTTTATATAGTTACCTGAATACCGAATCGCCAACGGGTTTTGAAGTCGAAGGACAGAAGATCTGGCTGGAATACATGAAGCAATTCACCGATTCGTACATCACCGACACCTATGGATCGGTGGCCGCGATTATCAATCCCGAAGCCAAGTACAAAGTGGTGATCGAAGCCCATTGTGATGAAATCTCCTGGTTTGTGAATTATATTAGTAAAGAAGGTTATTTACACGTCATCAGGAATGGCGGATCGGATTATGTAATTGCCCCGTCGAAACGGGCGAAAATCCATGGAGAAAAAGGTATAATTCCGGCAGTATTTGGCTGGCCTGCCATTCACGTGCGCGACAACAGGGAAGAAGGCGGCAAAATGAACGTGGAAACCGTTGTGCTCGATTGTGGTGCCAGTTCTGACAAAGAAGCCAATAAAATGGGCGTGGAAGTTGGCTCAGTTGTCACCTTCGACGATCAGTTGGTGGAGCTAAACAAAAATTACCTCGTAGGTCGCGCCCTTGATAATCGTATTGGAGGTTTTATGATTTCTGAAGTAGCCCGCAGGTTAAAGGAGAATAAAATTAAGCTGCCATATGCACTTTATATTACCAATGCAGTGCAGGAAGAAATCGGACTTCGCGGTGCGGAAATGATTGCCCATCGCATAAAGCCCGATGTTGCCATCATCACCGACGTGTGCCACGATACCACAGCGCCGGGGTATAGCAAGATCAAACAGGGCGATCAGCGCACAGGTAGAGGGCCCGTTCTTTCATTTGCCCCTGCAGTGCACAATAACGTGCTGAAGATGCTTTTCGATGTGGCAAAAAATAATAAAATCCCATACCAGCGCTCGGCGCTTTCACGATTCTCCGGTACCGACACCGATGCTTTTGCATATTCCGGTGAAGGCGTGGCCTCTGCACTTATTTCACTGCCATTGAAATACATGCACACAACGGTCGAGATGGTCGATTTTCGTGATATAGAAAATGTCATTCAACTCATGTATGAATTCCTGGTGCAGCTACCGGCCGGTTATGATTTCCGGTATATCAAATAGTCGTACCCGACTAATTGGGTTTTTCGAAGTTGTCATAAAGAGGTGAGGTGAAGTGGATTTGTTGGATGCCGAATGTAAAGGCGCATCACATCTACTCTGTATTTCAATTTTGTATATTTTTAAAAGGCATTATCTTTATCGACAAACAGACCAGAAAATGTATAAAACCATCGGTGTAGCAGTGGCATTTTCACCACGATGCGAATCAATCATCAGTGAAGCGGCAAGAATTCAGCATTTATTTGATGCTACCTTAGTGCTCATCCATGTCGGCGAAGTAAAACCTGATGAAAAGACATATCTGGATGAACTTATCGAGTCCACGAAGGTCAATACGCAAAAACTCAAGATTATCTGGGAAAATGGCAGTCCTGCAGAAAAGATTCTGGAGGTTGGGGCCAAAGAAAATATTGACCTGCTCATTGCAGGAGCGCTACAAAAGGAATCGTTCGTTAAATTCTACCTTGGTTCGATCGCGCGCAAGTTGATCCGGAAGACGGATTGTGCCATCCTAATGCTGGTAAAGCCATCAAACCCTCCAAAGAAATTCAAATACATTGTCATCAACGGCTCCGAAGCGGAAGATTACGTGGATACTATTAGGCAGGGACTTGAAATTGGCCGGCTGGATAAAGCCAGACAGATCCATATTTTCAAAAGTATTAAACTTTTTGGATTGAGTATGGCCCTTTTAGGCGAGGAGGAAACGGAACAGGGTCAATCGGAATCGCGCCGTGAAATAGTCAGCAGTGAAATCCGTGAGATAGAGCAGCTTCTCGAAAAAATGGACACCAAAGATCTTAAAATCAATGTGAAAGCAGCATCTGGAAAACCCGGATTTGAATTGGGTAAATTTACCAGGAAAGTGGGTGCAGACTTGCTTATAGTAAAACGGCCGTCGCACCACCTGAACATTTTCGACCGGATTTTTCCCCACTATTTAGAGCAGGTAATGGAAGATTTGCCTACAAACCTCCTGATAGTAAAATAAATCATTGATGCACAATTTAGATCATTCCGAAGTAGTCAACCTGCTGTTGCAACTAGGGGTCATGTTGCTTGCTGCCAGGCTATTCGGAGAATTGGCTCGTAAATTCCATCAACCATTGGTACTTGGCGAGATCCTGGCCGGTGTCGTTCTCGGACCGACAATTCTGGGTATGATCGACAACGACATCTATAAACTATTGTTTCCTTATAACGGTAATGCATCAATTGTATTGGAAGGGATCATCAGTGTTTCGGTAGTATTGCTGTTGTTTGTCGCCGGTATGGAGGTCGAACTAAACCTGGTATGGCAACAAGGCAAAAAGGCATTGTACACGAGCACTTTCTCACTGATTATACCTCTGGCGACAGGCTTCATTATAGCGTTTTTTATGCCTTCGCTTTTTGACAATGCATTTGGAGAAAACCGAATGGTGTTCTCACTTTTTATCGGCACTACTCTCGCAATTACTGCTCTGCCGGTGGTCGCAAGGGTGCTTATGGATCTGAATATATTTAAAACCAAAATCGGCATGGTAATAATAAGTTCGGCCATGATCATCGATATCATTGGCTGGATCATATTTGCAATAATTCTCAATATCATGGGCAAGGAATCCGGCACCATGTCGCTGGTATCTACGATCATTTTCACCTTGCTTTTTACAGTGATCATGTTGTCCTTAGGCAAGGCCCTGATCAACCGCGCCTTGCCCTGGATCAGCACCTCTTTTGCATGGCCGGGTGGTGTGTTGTCGCTGGCAATAGTATTGTGTTTTTTGTCTGCTGCCCTGACAGAATATATTGGAATCCACGCAATTTTTGGGGCGTTCATCGCCGGTGTGGCACTTGGCGATTCCGAGCATATGTCGGAACGAGCCCCAAGGAGATTGTGCATCAATTCATTAATAATATTTTCGGCCCTTTGTTTTTTGTCTCCATAGGATTAACGGTCAATTTTTTAACCAACTTCAATTTGGCCGTGGTTGTTGTGTTGCTTCTACTGGCGTTGGTAAGTAAATTCTCCGGCGCTTTTTTAGGAGCGCGGTTAGGCGGTCTCAATAAATTGCAGGCTATGACGGTGGGTTTTGGTATGAACACCCACGGAACGCTGGAAGTAATACTCGGTTCTATAGCTCTGAACGCGGGCCTGATTACGGAGGAACTCTTCGTCGCTATCGTGTTGATGGTTCTCGTCACCATATTGCTGTCGGCCCCTCTGATGAAATATAGCCTCAATCTATCGAAGAAGTCAGACATGAACGCCTCCTGAAGAACTATAACTTGTGATCATGAACAATTGATTAAGGAGCTATTGGGCTTGTAAAAACTATGTGGTTGGTTAGGAACGGGGCACCGCTTTTGCAAAATTATGAACACCGTTCTGGGCTTTTAGCGAATTTGCATTCATGGAATATTCGTTACTGCTTAATACCTCTCTGGTTTCTTATTTCTCTACTCGACTGCTATTCTTAGTTTCTGTCAGATACCTCGCCTTAACCTGACATTGCTTTTTATACAACAATGGTGGAATAAAAAAAGCTGCCATCAGGGCAGCTTTTACTATTTTGTAAATCTAAATTATTACCGGATTTCAAATTCCAGGAAAAACTGGTATTGCTGGATTACAACGAAAGGTATGGTGATATCTCCTGTGCCATTGGCCCGCTTGGTAACTGTGATAAATTCATCCTCGGGAATCACGGGATTGAATGTTACTTCGGCCATAGGTACAAATACTGGGGCATTGTTCACGGTGTCTATTTCTTCGAGCTGGATAAAAAATTCCTTATTGCTCAGTTTATAATTGTCAGGGACAAGGTCATCAGTAGAAATACCTATGGGTGTGCGAATTGTCCTACGTTGAGTGAATCGATAAACACAAAAGAAAGGTCGTCGAGCGAAGTGGCATCTGAAGGGCCGAGTTGAAAAAGCACATCCGGTCCGGAGCCATCTGCATCCCAGGGATTTCCATCGGGGTCATTCATGTCGATATTGATAACGTACATACCGGTAAGGAACCGTTCACCGACGTCGATATCCTGCACAGACTGGCTTTGCTGTTTGTCTTCGGTATAGGCCGTGAGGCTCACCGTATAAGAGCCCGGCTCGTCGTAAGTATGAGTAGGCGCCACATTGAGCGAGTCGAATGTGCCATCTCCGAAGTCCCACTTGTATCGCGATGCATTCAAGCTCAGGTTTTCAAATTTGACGGGCACGTCCACTTCCGGCGCTACCGATACTATGGAAAATGCTGATACTGAAATCGGTAAAGGATCCTCTTCTTTACAGGCGCTTAGCGAAATTACTATTCCGACGATAGCAGCGGTTGATAATTGCGTAATGTTTTTTTTCACAGGATTTCGGTTTTATGGTTCAATATAGGAATTCTGAATTGGTTTGTTGTGTACATCAATCATTGATTCGGTAAAACACTAACTATTAAACTGATTGCGAGTTCAATATAGAAGTTTATTTATTTACGACTATTTTTCTAATGGTTTGTTTATTTCCGGAAGTAATCACGATATGGTACAATCCACTCGCCAGCGATTCTACTGACAACTCATGATTCCAAATCCGCTGACCCTTCACGACAATATCCTTGCTCAGCCGGGCGCCGGTGATGTCAAGTAATTCGAGTGTCACCGTTCCGACATAGTCGTCGTCCATACTGATGGCCAGAAATCCGTTCGTGGGGTTTGGGTAGATTTTAAGCGCTTCACTTTCGATTTCGCCGACAAGATCCGTTACAACAATCGGCTCAGACCTGAAAAAGCAATTATCATCAGCAACAGAAACCGTATAAAGCCCGGTATTGATGACTTCAAAAACCCGCGACGTAGCGCCTGATATTGGATTATTATTGAAATACCATTGATAATTCGGGGCGATCACCGATGCCGTGAGGCGTGTGCCGTTTACATTGATGCTTGGCACGTTTAGTCCCCCCTCATAGGTATTGATCGTGATGGTCCTTTCAATAGTCTGGTCGAATTGGGCATTTTTATACATTATACACGATGGTGTATTCCCTCGAACATGAACTGATGGGTCGGATTTTGAAGTGTGGATGCGTTTGTAAGCGGAAACTGAAGATCACCAAAATCCCAGGTCCAGCTTGTAGGATTGCCCGTGCTGGTGTCAATAAACTTCGTTTCTCCCATGGCGCATGGGTTTGCAATTTCAAACGAGGGGAACAAGGCGTCTTCACAGTCGAGCTTTATCCAGCCGATGCTGTTGGCGTCTATCAAACTATTATCTCCCGAAAGGAAATCAGTGTTGCCTGATACCGACACGTTCGTAACGTTCAGGTAATCAAGGCAGAACCGGATGTTGCTGTTGTCCGCAAACAAACTGGCATTGCCTGGGCCTGCAGAAGTAATCTCGATTCGGTTGGCAGCGATGCCTGTAGCCGCAAAATATTTATTGATGGTTTGTACGGAATTGCCCTGGAGATTCAGCGAACTTATTGTTGATAAAATCAGTGAATCTATCGTATTACTTCCATTTAGCGTGGCGGTGCCGTTCAGCTTCATGGCATTTAGGCGATTGCTTCCACTCATTTGAAGGTCGGCATTGTCAATGCTGATATTATGAAATACCGATGCGTCTGCGGTAATCGCTTTAGCGGAAACACCATTGACATTGGAGAGCTTAATTTCTGATCCGGTGAACACAACCCGGGCATTTGGAGAAATAACCAACTGATTTAAACCTTCCAATGTAGAACCGCTAAAATCAATGGAATTGCCACTATTTAACAAAATATTGATGGATGCGGTGCTGATGGTTTTATTCCGGGCAAAGATGGAGCTGTTCTCGATTTTTATTGATTTTGCCGTTACACTATTCACGATATTCCACGATCCGTTGATCGACAAAAACTCCAGGTCAACATTGTTGAACGCGCCTGATGCCACACGTAGCTGGTTGTTTTTAGATACATTTCCACGGAAGGAAACCTTGCCATTATTAAAGCGAAGCTTATTGTTTTCATCGAATACCGAGCCATCGATCGTCATGGTAAATGAAGCCATATTGATAGTGACGGAATCGGTTGTATAGTAATTGATGTTGTAGGAGTTGGCTGCGGCGGTCATGTTGATGGTATTGTTGGCGGCAGAGAAGCTGTTATCATCAAAAATAACCGGGTTATTAAAGCCAGGCACTGTATTGGCAGGGGCGCCTCCGCTATTCAATGACCATTTTGCCGGATTATTCCAGTCACCTGATCCGCCAATCCAAAAAAGGCGGGTGAGGGTTGGATTTACCGGAGCGGAAGTGACAACAACCGACACAGCCTGACGGCCGTTGCGAAGCTGGTTTTTATGCTTGATCACAATCGTGTATTCTCCTGCTAACGGAGTGGCTATTTCTATTTTTTCAACATTATCCCTGAAATTATCGCCACGCGTTGCTGCACGGTCGGGATTGGCCGGGTCGAGTATCCAGGGGAGTGTTGGATTTTTCGATGGGTCATAGACGCGAAGATCGAGGTCATTTACAAGCATCAGAGTCGTAGGATTCAGGCTCACGGCAGCCGGGGTTCCCGGTACGTCAGTCCAGCAAATGGTAGCAACGAGAGGCGCTGTGCCTGAGGCATTTATTTTGTAAACCAGCGAATCGTTATTATTCAGCGTAGCTTCCTTAATCAAAAATTGTATGCCATCATTTCGCGTAATGATATTGGCAGCTTTATCGACAGCAAGCAATCCCCAGCCAAATTCATAATCTGGTCCCGGAGCATCACCGGCCTCATTTGCGCTATGGATTGCAAGCGCTTTTAGCGTGGCCGATCGCATATAGGTGCCGCCATTGAGCTGAGCGTAGTATTCCTGGAGCAGGGCAAGGCTACCGGTAGTATTCGGTGCGGACATCGAAGTTCCGGAGAGAAGGCCATAGGAATTCACCCCATCCGAAAGGGCAGAAAACACATCGACACCGATAGCAGAAATATCCGGCTTGATCCTCCCGTCATCGGTAGGGCCCCAACTGCTGAATTCACTCATAATCACATCCGAAGCGTTGGTATAAGTACCAGATAAATGCGCTACGGCTCCAATAGTAAGTATGTTTTTTGCCACACTTTTCGGCTCCAGACAGTCGTACGGACCGTCAGGCGCCCTGGTGCCATCGCCAACGTCAGTTCTGTCGTTACCTGCAGATTTTATGATGAGGTAATAGGGTGCATTGAATGCGATATCGTCCCAAACACGGCTGTTGGAATTGTCATAATACCCAAAGCGGTAATCTTCCACGTTACTCACCGACGGGTCGCCAAACCACTGCCAACCTGTACCGGCAGAGTTCACATCCCAACCCGTTCGCAGGCCATAGGAATGGTTGGAAATGATAAGGCCATTGGCTGCTTCGAGAGCCATTTCCGAGTTGTCGTTATTAAACTCATAGGCAATGACCTGGGCTTCATAGGCCATACCCTTGGCATTTGGATTTATTCCGGCAGCGGCGATGGTTCCTGCTACGTGCGTACCGTGATCATCAAACGGGATGTTGTCTTTGATCTCCACGCGATCTTCAAATTCCTGATGTTCTACGTTGGTAGATCCGCTATCCCAGATACCAATTAATATATTTTTTCCGGTAAGGTTCAGCCCGAGATCAGCCCTGGGTCTGAGACGTACCGTTCCGACGTTGATGGCGGCGTTTTGATTATGGGATTTGTAGTATTCCGGTAAACCGGACGGCATAATGCGGATGAGCGAGACAGTGGAGCCGTTTTCCATTTTTTCGCGTAATAATAAACTTCGCTCCAGGGCGTAGTATGCAACTGACGCCTGATTGATTTCAAATTCTTCTTTGAGTTCCTTGGATAGATTCAGCAGGTAACTTCTGTTGGCCGTGCCGACAAGTTCCTGGCCAACGGTCTGGGTTACCGGAACAAAATCAGATACCAGTGCAATAAGTATAGCTATATTCCTTAATACCCTGTTTTTCATTGATTAATTGGTTTATAAACCCATCTTGCCTCACCGGGGAATTCCCAAAACGTATTGTCGCCGATCGGCAATGCAAGCGTATCGCGAAATCCAAACTCAAGTGTGCTTTCGGTAAGTGCGGAAAGCAGGAAGGGTTCTCCGCCACCAAAGAACAGGCTGGCGTTGGCGTTCACGATATCCCAGTTTGTTCTGAAAAGGAGGTCATCTGTATCTTCATCACATTTATCGCGGCCCTGATAGACCTCGAGTTGCTTGCCTTCCCTGAGAAATGTATATATATCATCCTGTTCACACTCATCAATGCCGTATATAAGGTTTGCATCCATGTCTTCTACTTCAGGATCGTTGAAATAAAAGGTAAAAGATTCCTGTTGCCATGATTTACTTTCTTCCCCTGTAAGCAATAAGGAGTAAGTTGCTGGAGTAACTTCATGAGTTTCCTTGCAGGCTATCATCGCAATGAGCAGGGTGAATATCCAGTATTTTGCCAATGGATTTTTCATGAATTTTTAATCAGTATTTTTCTTTTTAGCCTGCACGTTCCGAATTGTCGGCCCGGCAATGTCATAGGAATAGGAGAAAGATATTAATTCCACTTCCGAATCAAACGAACCTGTCCCTTCCGATCGTGTGCCTCCGAGTTGATTTGTTCCGGCAAGGAATTGCTCCGGTATTTCAAATTGGCCGGCGCATAAATCCAGATTAGCGAAAGCATAAAGTGTTGAGTCGAGCCCTGTGAATCCAAGCATATATACCCGGTTATTGGCATCCCAATCCACGATCAATTCCACGTCGTAAACAAATTCACCATCATTTTGATCAAATTCCCATATGCCCTCAAATTTGCGCAAATCTACCAGGCAGTCATCGTCTTTAATGGTCACTGTGTGAAATCTGCCATTGATGCCTGTTTCACCAAATCCGGCGGTAAGTTCATTATTGACTGAAGTAATCGTGAATTTCAGGGTTTTATCTCCTGTGAATTCGCGGTTGTTTATGGGATAATAGCGGATTTCACCTTTGTGTTCGCCGACAGGGATGAGCACTCTTTTCTTGTCGCCATCCTCGAGGACATAATCCACATCTTCAATGGCCGAGCCGCTGACTTCATATTCGATGATCGTGGTATTGTTCTGCGCCGGAGCCGCCAAATGGAGCTTGATTACCACAGGTTCATTCAAATTACTATTGAATGGGTCCTTGTAGTTCTCCAGAATTTCACTGGTAGCATCGGTGAAGCGGGCATGGTACGGCCCTTTGAAAAGAATTTCCTGGCTTTCCGAACAAGAGTTAAACGCCAGCACGAATACCAGTAAGCCAAAAACAATGAAGATTCGATTCATAGATTCCATGAATTAATAGCCCGGGTTTTGTGCGTTTTTTAAAGCTGGATTATTGGTGACATCACTCAATGGTATAGGCCACAGTTTGTCCTTATCCGTCCAGTTGTTCGTAAAGTCCGACATCACATCCTGATCTCTGCCCGTCCGCACGAGGTCATACCAGCGATTGCCTTCAAAGCATAACTCCATGCGGCGTTCGTTTTCGATGACCTGCAACATTTGGTTTTTCGAAGTCCCCTGGATGAGTGGTACACCGGCACGCTGCCTTATGGTATTTATGTCCGATTCAGCACTGTTTTGTCCTGCGAATTTGTCTTGCTGAGCGCGGGCTTCAGCCCTGATCAGGAAGATCTCGGCCAATCTGAATACCGGAATATTCGTAAATGGTCCATAGCGAACGACAGTCCATCCGTTGTCAGCACCGCGGGCAAAAGTGCCGTTAAAGTCGATGACCGCCAGGCGGTCGCCGCCATCATTTTGCAGCGCCAATACCATCTCACTCGATGGAATGATTTCTCGCCTGCCAACAAACAGATTGTTTATACTGAAATCCGTAGAAGTCCCGGGGTTGTCATTGGCGCTATAAACGATTTCCAGGATAGATTCTGAACTGAAGTCTTCGAGCGCATCAACGAAGTTTTCTTCAAGGATATAAGTCATTGTGCCATTGCCTTCGATAACATCGGTGGCAAAAGATTCGGCTTTTTGCCAGTCCTTTTTGTAAAGGTAGAATTTTGCCAGAAGGGCTTTCACAGCTCCATTGGTTGCTTCACCGGAATTGAATCCTTCTTCCGGAAGTTTATCAAGGGCGTATAGAAGGTCTTCTTCCACAAAATCGAGTGTTTCTTCCAGTGTGGATCGGGGGATCGACCTGTTTGTTTCAACATCGGTACTCGTCACGATAGGCAAGCCGCCATAGGTATAGGCACCGGTGAAATATGCATATGCACGGAGGAAACTGGCCGCAGCTGTTAGTTCATTGTAGTCATTTTCGGGCAGATTCAGCGCCGGGAGTCCTTCATACAGGAAATTCACAACGTATGACATGCTATAAATTACACTCCAAAGGGCATCTGCAGATCCATTGGACGAGGACATGTCTTTATTGGATATTTCGCGATATTGGGTAAATGTCCCATTGTGGATAAGGTTATCAGCCGTAAGGTCGCCGGCTACAATTTTGGGAGCACCAAGTAGGGCGAGATTCCGGTAGGCATCACTCAGCACAACCCTTGCCGAGTTTGCATCCTTGAGTACCTGGTCATCGGTAATTAAATCGACGGGTTGGGGGTTCAGAAGGTCGCCACATGATATGCTTGTTATCATGAGAATGGTGAGCAATATTATGTTTCTGTACCTCATCAGAATCCAAGATTTAACCCAAACAATATTGTCCTAACCTGCGGAAAGGTATACAGATCCAGACCCTGGGCGGTGGTGGAGCCGTCGAGGCTGTTTACCTCAGGATCGGCGCCGGAATAGTTGGTCCAGGTCCATACATTGGTTCCCGAAGCATATATTCGGAGGCTTCGAACTTTCAGCTTTGAAATGATATTCTGATCGAAAGTATAACCAACGGTCAGATTTTTCAGCCTTATGTAGGAGGCATCTTCCACGAATCGTGAACTGAAGCGGTTATTGAAAGTATTTCCAAACTCGTATCGCGGGATGGAGGCAATGTCGCCTTCATTTTTCCATCGCTTTAGCGCCTCTCTTGACTGGTTGTTCGAAATATCCTCACCGGAATTCAGGAGTGATGTATTTCCGAAATTGATCATCTGATTGCCCATGCTGTATTGGAAAAAGATGTTCACATCGAAGCCCTTATAGAGAATGGTATTTGTAAAACCACCAAAATAATCAGCCTGGGCATCACCAATAAAGGTGCCGTCATTGGCCGTCAACTGGCCGTCATTGTTCATATCCTTATATATGGCATCGCCGGTGCCTGGATCCACGCCAAGAAATTCCAACCCCCAGAAAGTACCGAGCGGTTTACCCGGCGTAATGATGTGTGTGTTGTTGGTAAATGTGGAATATCCGGCAAATTGTGGCTCGTCGGTCGCCAATTTTTTAACGATGTTGTCGTTTTTGGCGATATTGAATTGGGATGTCCACTTAACCACCTTATCAATGTTGACCGTGTTGATCGTTAATTCAATACCCTCGTTCGTGATTTCTCCAAGATTGCCGAGAACCGAGCCAAACCCCGTCGTTGCAGGAAGGAGTTCATTGAGCAATAAATCGTTTGTAATATTATAATAGTAATCAAAAGTCAGCTGGATTTTTCCTTCATACAGGGCAATGTCAGTGCCGATGTTGAATTCAGAAGTCTGCTCCCAGCCAAGGTCCGGATTTCCCAATGTGGCTGGAGCTACAGCAGGAACTCCATTGTAGGCAGTCACCGCCGCCCAGGTGGACAAATACCTGAAATCGCCGATCCGCTCATTTCCCGTAAGTCCATAACTCACGCGCAGTTTCATATCATCAAGCCAACTGATTCCTTTCATAAACTCCTCTTCAGAAATTCTCCAACCAGCGGATCCTGCAGGGAACAGTCCATATTTCCTGTTCTCACCAAACCTGGAAGAACCATCATATCGCACGGTAGCCTGCAGGAGGTATTTTGATTTGTATTTGTAATTGACCTCTCCGAAAAAAGACATAAGCCCGCTGTTGATCAGGTAGGAAGAACCATCTATGATAAGTCCTGAAGAAGCCAGGTAGGTAAAGTCATTGCTTGGAAAAAGAATACCGACCGTTGATCCGCTCCGCGAAATACGACTTATAAACTCCACGCCCAGCAGGCCGCTGATTTCATGTATGTCGCTGATGGAGGTGGTGTAGTTTAACACATTATTATTCAGCAACACCGATGATTCAGAAGTGCTGTAAACTCCATATCCCTGCTGGCCTACGCTTTGCAGGAAACCACCAATGGCGGTTGTCGTGGGCTCGTACTGGTCTTCTATGGTGGTGGTATAATCGGCACTAAACCTGGTTGTAAACGTGAGATTTGGAAGTATTTCGTACCGCGCATACAATCCCCCGAGCATCTTGGTGGCGTAGGTGTCGAATCGCGGTTCAAGGGCCTGGCCAACGGGATTGAAGTTTGGAAATCCTGCATATCCTGCATCTCCGGGCGCATAAAGATTACCTTCTTCATCATAAGGCTGATAAAAAGGAAGACTGGTCAGTGAAGCATTGTAAACACCGTCGAGGAAGTTATCACCTTTGATTCGTTTGTTTTTAACCCGGGCGAGGTTAAGATTTAGTCCGAATGTTAATCTGTCTGTTGCCTGGTGGTCGATGTTGGTGGTCAAATTACCCCGCTGAAATCGGTTATTGAGGATAACGCCTTCTTCATCACGGTATGCGGCGCTCAGGTAAAACTGTGTTTTATCAGATCCGCCACGTGTCGAAATCTGGTATTGTTGCACAACCGCCTGACGCATGACTTCGTCCTGCCAGTTGGTATTTACAGCATCCGTCACTCCTGGGGTACCAGCGCTATTAGGGTCCTCACCTGCATTTGTAAGCGCCTCGCGTTGAAGGGTTAATAATTCCGAAGCGTTAAGCACCTCTATCGTATTAGTCGGATCGATGATACCCCGTTGAATGTCGAAATCAAATGTGGTCGGTGAGTCGGCTTTTCCTCTTTTTGTTGTAATGATAACCACTCCATTAGCAGCCCGGGAGCCATAAATGGCCTTTGCAGAAGCGTCTTTGAGCACTTCAATGGATTCAATATCATTTGGATTAAGAGTAGACAATGCGTTGTCGTTCTGGCCCCCGAAATCCCTCGAGGATAATCCGCCGTCGCGAACCGGAATACCATCGACGATGTACAGCGGACGATTGGAGCTGGATATGGATGAATTACCACGTACTCTTACCATGATGCCGCCGCCGGGAGTGCCGGATGATTGCGTTACAGATACACCGGCAATCTGGCCCTGCAAGGCCTGATCCAGCCCAACAACCGGCATGTCTTTTATTACCGCAGGGTTCAGCGAGCCGATAGCTCCGATGATATCAGCTTTTTTCTGAGAGCCATACCCGGTGACTACGATTTCTTCTAATTGCTTGGTGTCTTCCTGAAGCGTTATGTTGATAACCGAACGGTTATTGATTGGTTCTTCCAACGTAATGTAGCCAATGTAGGAGAAAACGAGTGTTTCGACACCGGCCGGCAAGGCTAGTTTGTAGTTGCCGTCAAATCCTGAAATTGTTCCAGTGGCCTGGCCGCGAACGAAGATATTGACACCGGGAATCGGATTGCCGGAGGCGTCGGTTACCATGCCACTGATAGCCAGTTCTCCTGATTGTGCGAGAAGATCGAGAGATAGGATGATACCGAAAATCAGGAGTAAAATTCTATGCATTCAGTTACAGTTATTCTGCAATATAACGTATGAAACCGCACTTTACGAAAAAGGTTTGAGCTGGGAAAATTAAATATTTTTTCATGCAACCATTTCGTAAGACGATTGATTCTATAACTGAAATAATCGACGTTTATTTCACAGGGATTCGGAAACATTTATTCCGGTAAGGTGGATCGAATAATGCTTTTAAAGTCAGAGGTCGGGAAGATGGGAAGCCGCACAATCCATTCCCCGTTTTTTTAGTTCAGCTCATGGAAATTTAGCGAAAAATCAACTTTTTTTCCAGTGATGTGCAACCTTGGGCGTCTGACGTATATCTTTTAGGAAAAATTAAGTTTAAACCATAAAAAGCATGAAGAATTTACTATTTAAACATCTGCAAATGTTATCGGTAGCAATAGCAGTATTTTTATTCACAATAACCGCACAGGCCAAAGCCAACACAGCGGATAGTCCATATCTCACCAAGACATTTAATCTATCGTCTGGTGAGCTTTATGTGAGCACGTCAGGAGGCTCCATCAAAGTAGAGGGCGGCAGCGGCAATACCGTCAAGGTAGAAATGTATGTGCGGTCTTCGAAACATAGTGATGAGAAAATCAAAGAAATGCTGGAAGATGAATATGAAATCAAAATAGGCCAGACGGGATCGAGGGTGGAGGCCATAGCCAAGCGACTTGGTTCGGGCTGGAACTGGAATAGCATCAGTATTTCATTTGTCGTGTACACACCAAAAAATTTCACCTGTGAACTCAACACCAGTGGAGGCTCATTGAATCTTTCAGGTGTAAGTGGAAGCAGACAAAGTATGAGAACGAGTGGCGGTAGCATTCATGCCGAAAGAATATCAGGCGGGCTTGATGTTAATACTTCCGGCGGCAGCATTCATATTGATGAACTCAGCGGCAACCTCAAGGCCAACACAAGTGGAGGCAGCATCAACCTGACTGCTATACGTGGAGACATTGATGCGCATACTTCCGGCGGTGGAATTAATATCACGGATGTCCAGGGTTATGTAAGCGCTACAACCAGCGGCGGAAGTATTACGGCCAACATTTCAAAACTGGAGAAACAACTCGTCCTGAAAACCAGCGGCGGTAGTGTCAATGCCACCATTCCTCCGGGTCTTGGTTTGAATCTCTGACTTAAGAGGCAACCGCGTCAACACGTCCCTCAATAATTTCAGCGAGAGTCCGAAATCGGACAGAGTTCGCGGTACTGTAAACGGTGGTGGAATTCTGGTAGAACTGGCCACCTCCGGCGGCAGTGTGAACCTGAATTATCATTAACGAGCCTTGTTGTATGGAATTTATCGCAATGGGGTGTTAACAGCACCCCATTTTTATTATAGGGTTGAATCAAGGTAGTTGCGGGAAGAACAGTCTATGCGAATAATGATCAAACACCAACCCAGAAGAAACTATACTGCTTCTCTGGGATTTTTACTCTTTCTGCAATCCTTTTCAAACGAGCCGGCAACTCCATAAGGTAGTCTCTGGCCTTTTCTGCAGAACCATTCAAATCTTTTACCTTATCGATTCTCCATCTTTCCAGTAGGGTTTCCAGAATTTCAATGTAGTCATAGGTAGTATAGACGCCAATGCGCTGGGCGGCATCAGAAAAATGGGAGAAAATGTCGCCAATCGTGCCTCCTCGGTATTCTCTGAGGAAATGGGCTGGCATTACGATTTTTTTTCTCATCATATCTTCAAAAGCCAGCATCGCCTCGCTGGGATCAAGCTTGAAAATCCTGATGGAAAAAATCCATATACGCATTGGCGTGTCTCGCCTCATCGGAAGCTATGATGCCACAGATTTTTGCCAGCCTTGCATTTCCGGATTGCTTTGACAAACTCGCCACACGCCTGTGCGAGATATTGGTCGCCATTTCCTGGAAACTTGTGTAAACGAAATTTTTATAGGGATCATTGCCGGTCCCAATGTCAAATCCATCATTGATCAGGTACTGAGTAGAAATCTCCATTGCCCTCATGTTCACTCTGCCGGAGAGATACAGGTATTTGTTCAGCAAATCTCCATGGCGATTTTCCTCAGCAGTCCAGGCGCGAATCCACCGGGACCAGCCATTTCTGCCTTCCTGATCAATCCCTTCCACATTCATAAGCCATGATTCGTAGGTAGGAAGCGCCTCTTCAGTGATTGTATCGCCAATCAGCACCGCCCAAAGATCATATTCCATCTCCTTGGCGACTTCCTGTATTTCTTTTATTTCTGCGAAAAATTCAGGGGAATCTGAAAGCGGCAACAACTCCGATGGTTGCCAGTTGGTCTCTATGGGTTTTAGATACTTTATCAATAACTCATCCATTGATTTCTCAATGGTTTGCATTACCTCAAGTCGGATATTTTGTAGGGTCATAAGTGGTTCAATAATCAACAGTAATTATTATTTACAGATTGAACCACCAACCTGGATAAAAGTTATTTATTATATGATTTATTTATCATGCCAGGGTTGTCTAAACAAGAGAGTCTGTAAAGAAAGCGAGGGTTAAAAAACCATCAAAATCCCATAGTGGTTTTCGATTCAGTTTAATTTAAACAGTTATGGTTGTGAAAAATACCCACTGATTTCACAACTTTGATTATCGGTTGGAGTTTCAATTTTGTTAGCTGATTTGATTATGGATGTAGAAATATTATCGAGAATTCAATTTGCCTTTACCATAGCCTTCCACTATATCTATCCTCCCTTGAGCATTGGGCTCGGCCTTCTCCTGGTGATTTTTGAAAGCCTCTATATTAAAACTAAAAACAAGGAATACGAGCAACTTGCGCGCTTTTGGACAAAGATCTTCGCCCTGACATTTGGTATTGGAGTGGCTACCGGTATCGTGATGGAGTTTGAGTTTGGTACCAATTGGGCTACTTATTCCAGATTTGTTGGCGATGTTTTTGGCAGCGCTCTGGCTGCGGAAGGCATTTTTGCCTTTGCATTGGAAAGTGGCTTTCTGGGTGTTTTGTTATTCGGTTGGGACAGGGTAAAGCCTTGGGTTCATCTTGTATCTACAGCGGGAGTGTTTTTTGGATCCATGTTTTCGGCGGTTTGGATTGTCATAGCTAACAGCTGGCAACAAACACCGGCCGGGTATCATATAGTTGGCGAAGGACTTAATGCCAGGGCTGAAATCACGGATTTCTGGGCAATGATCTTTAATCCCTCCAGCATGGACCGTCTGTTCCATGTCTGGATTGGCGCTTTGCTGGCCGGCGCGTTTCTGGTATTGAGCGTGCATGCCTATTATATTGTGAAGGGGCGATATATACAGATATCGCAAAAGGCTTTTAAAATAGCCCTGACCGTTGCGACCGTTTTGGCGCTCAGCCAGCTTTTGTCCGGACATAAGTCGGCTCATGGAGTCGCCAAAAACCAACCGGCGAAGCTCGCCGCCATGGAAGGTCATTTCGAGGAGAGCGCTCCGGCTGATATGTACATTATGGGTTGGGTGGATCAAAAAACGAAAGTGTGACGGGTATAAAAATTCCACATGGCCTGTCTTTTTTAGTGGATTTTGATTTCAACACCAAGATCACTGGATTGCACGCCTTTCCTCCTGATGAGAGACCTTCACAGATCAACGCGGTATTCCAATTCTATCACATCATGGTGGCGATAGGAATGTTGCTGATCGCACTTACACTTTATGCTACCTATCTGAGATTCAGGGGTCAGTTATTCAATAAAAAATGGCTCATGACGATTTTTATCTTTTCAGTCCTATTGCCGCAGATCGCTAATCAGTTTGGCTGGTTCACAGCAGAAATGGGCAGACAGCCATGGGTAGTATATGGATTATTGAGGACTTCGGATGCATTGTCAAAATCTGTGACTGCCAACCAGGTGCTTTCTTCCCTGATCATGTTTTTCATTATCTATCTTATTTTGTTTTTGTTGTTTCTCTATTTATTGAATAAAAAGATAAAGCATGGTCCCTATGATGAGGCTGAAAACAGTGGAAAATCCATGCAAACCGACATTTCCAACTCCTTGACCAACTGAGCTGATGGACACATTTCTCTATTTAGATTTCCCGACATGGTGGTTTTTGGTGGTTGGAGCGCTATTTTCCGGCTATGCCATATTAGATGGGTTTGATTTTGGGGCAGGAGCGTGGCACCTTTTTTTTAGAAAGGAAGAAAACCGTAGGATTGCCCTCAACGCAATAGGACCGGTCTGGGATGGTAATGAAGTATGGCTCGTCATCGGTGGAGGAGCCTTGTTCGCTGGATTTCCTGTACTTTATGCTTCGTTGCTTTCGGCTATGTACACACCTTTTATGTTGTTTCTTGCTTTCATCATCCTGCGTGCAGTTTCCATCGAATTCCGTAGTAAGGAGAAAATGATCTGGTGGCGAAAACTTTGGGATATTATTTATAGCATTTCGAGTATTATGCTGGCGCTTCTGCTGGGAATAGTGCTCGGCAACTTACTGCAGGGCTTGGCTATCGATGAGCACCATGATTACCAGGGCGGACATTTCTGGGAATTTATCAATCTCTATTCGGTCATGGTTGGCATGACAACCCTGGCATTATTCATGACCCACGGGGCGATTTATTTGTTGATGAAAACCGAAGGGTTGTTATACGAGCGACTGAGGTTGTTGCTAAAAAACGGGATAATTTTTTTCATTGTTAGTTTTGGGATTACCACACTCTACACACTCCTTTATTTGCCCCATTTATCTGATAATTTTAAAAGTGATCCACATTTATTTGTAATTCCGCTGCTTGTATTCCTAAGCATAGCCAACATTCCTAGACTGGCTAGCAAGAAAAAGTTCGGGTGGGCATTTTTATTTTCTTCCATCACCCTGGGATTATTACTCATCCTTGTTGCAATCGAGCTATATCCTACACTCCTTATCTCCACCATTGATCCAAAATATAATATCACCGTTTATAATGCAGCGTCGTCTGAAAAATCCTTATCGATCATGCTCATAATTGCTGCGATTGGAGCGCCGCTTGTCTTGATCTACACTGTATTTGTTTACAATACGTTCAAGGGCAAAGTGGTCCTTGATGATTCTAGTTATTGAGGTAGAAAAATTGCAGATCTGACAATATAATTCCCACTTTTTGTCATTTTTCATTTAATTTGTCGCAAACGCCCGAACTGAGGTTAGGAAAAATTAGAATTGCTTCAGATTGGGGGCGTACAATTGCCGTTAAATTTTTTAAGATCGGGAACATGGGCAGGAAAATTTCATTCATACTTTTTTTTCTTTTTCTCACAAACTCCATTTCGGCTCAAAAGGTCAACAATGGGTTTCAGATCAATTGTAATCGATCAACCAGCGAGATAGTTGTCGATGGTGTGCTTGATGAGGCGACCTGGATAAACGCTGATGTGGCCGGTGACTTCCACATGATTACACCAATGGATACTGCTTTGGCAGAGGCAAAAACCGAGGTGCGGGTTGCCTACGATGATAAGAATTTCTATATATCCGCCGTGTGTTATATTCAAAGTCCCAGGTAGTATCGTGGTAGAATCGATGAAGCGCGACTTTGCATTCAATGCCAATGATAACTTTTTCTGCATTATTGACCCATTCAACGATCTGACCAACGGATTTTCATTTGGCGCCAACGCTGTCGGCGCTGAATGGGACGGGCAACATTCAGATGGTGGAGTGGTCAATCTGAACTGGGATAACAAATGGAAATCCAAGGTGAAGAACTATGATGATAAATGGATTTTTGAAGCGGCAATTCCATTCAAAACCTTGCGGTATAAGCAAGGCATAAAAAGCTGGGGCATTAATTTCAGCCGGTTGGATCTGACCCAGAATGAAAAATCGGCCTGGACACCGATACCAAGGCAATTTGCCTCTTCAACGCTGGCATTTACAGGCAATATGGTATGGGATGAATTGCCGCCTCCTCCAGGTACAAATATTTCACTTATCCCATACCTCAAGGCTTCAACGGCTAAGAACCTGGAAGAGGGAACTCCGGTAGAAAACGATTTTGAAGCCGGTTTTGATGCTAAAGTATCGCTGACTACATCACTCAACCTGGACCTTACCGTAAATCCGGATTTCTCACAGGTTGAAGTGGACAGACAGGTTACCAACCTGAGCCGATTCGAACTCTTCTTTCCCGAAAGGCGTCAGTTTTTCCTGGAAAACTCCGACCTTTTTGCTAACCTAGGCTTCAGAGGGGTACATCCCTTCTTCTCCAGACGCATTGGTCTAGAAAGTCCGATTCAGGCCGGAGGAAGAATAAGCGGAAAGCTGAATAAAGACTGGAGGATGGGATTGATGGATATTCAAACAGGGTGAAGCTGCAGCAACAGTACGACGCAGAAGGTAATCTTGAAAAAGGAGCCATTCCGGCACAGAATTATGCCGTAGCCGTCTTACAACGACAGGTATTTGCGCGCTCGAATATAACGGCCTCATTCATCAATAGAGAATCGTTTAATCTCAATTATGCAGAGCACGATTCCAGCTTTCACCAACTACAATCGTGACCTTGGGCTTGAATACAATTTATACTCATCGGATAATCTATGGAATGGAAAATTTTTACTGCATAAATCATTCAGCCCGCATCTTGTCAGGTGACGACATCTTTCATACAGCTCAGCTTGGATATGATGCAAAAAAATTCGGAGTAGAATGGGTTCATGATTATGTAGGTGAAAATTATAATGCGGAGGTGGGGTTTGTACCCCGGACTGGGTATTATCGGTTTTCACCGGACTTCAGATACACGTTTTTTCCAACAAAGAAACACCTGGTCTCGCATGGCCCCGAAGCTGGATGTCACATACATCATGGATCCGGATTTTGATAAAACCGATCAGGAGATTGAGTTTGAGTATGGGTTTGAGATGTTAAATAGAAGTCAGTTTGGATTTGGCGTGTCGCAAAATTACATCCGTTTGCTGGAGCCATTTGATCCTACCAATTCAGATGGAGTACAACTACCGGCCGGTTCGGATTATTCACATGGTGGGGCGCCGGATTCCAATACATGTCCACTTCCAAAACTCTCTTTACTTATAATGCCAGTGGGAGTTATGGCGGGTATTTTAACGGCAATTTGCTTCAATTTGAGGGTGGAGCAGGATACCGGTTTCAACCTTATGGGAGCATAAATGTTGATTTTTCATATAATGATATTAAACTACCCGAACCATATACCAGCATAAACTACCTGTTGATTAGCCCAAGGGTGGAGTTGACCTTCACGAATAAAATATTCCTGACCACATTTGTTCAGTACAATGAGCAGGCAGACAATGTGAATGTCAACGCGAGGTTTCAGTGGCGATTTTTACCGGCATCAGATATATACCTGGTATATACAGAAAATTACCTGACCAAGGATTATTTAGGCTCGGTTGATTTCTCGAGCAAAAACAGGGCGCTGGTACTGAAGATCACTTTTTGGTATAATGTTTAGCTGAGCTATCTGCCTTCATCTTCCTCCGACTCACTTTCAGGCTGATGCAGGATAAATGCTGCTCTGACAGCGGCGGGCATTTCACTTTCCAGTCCTTTTACAGCCTTCCAGATCACCTGGCTGAACAGATGGTCAGGTGCTGCATCCATCACCTCCAGGTTAAAACTTGCTGATAACCTCGATATTTCATTTTCCTCTGTATTCATCTCCCGTATGTTATAGGATGCTTCAAGTGCGTCGTAGGGAGTAAGGTCCGGAGTGGCAGAAAAACATTCCCACATCGGTGTGCTTGCCGCATCATATTGACTCATGGGCGGTAATCCGAGGATGAGTTCAATGGTTCGAAGCATGGATGCAGTTGAATACATCGTGCTCACGATAGCACGTCGCTTCACGTATGGACTGACTACAAACGCAATTGATCTATGGGCATCCACATGGTCGGGGCCATTTTGAGCATCGTCCTCAAGTACAAACACAGCTGAGGATTTCCATATCGGGCTCTTGCTAATGTGTTCGATCAGTTTCCCCAAAGCCAGGTCGTTTTCGGCCACCATCGCCCTTGGTGTTGGCATACCAATGAGTGCACCAGCGGTATGGTTATTTGGCAATCGCAGTGAATTGAATTGTGGTACAGCGTCAATCGCGACGAGCGAATCAAAATCTTCGCGCCATTTTTCAAAGCGCACCATATCTGGAATTGAAAGGTTATAACTTGGAAAATCAACATCGAAATGCCCCTTTAGACTTTCAACATTGGTATAGCCGCCGCCAACGAACTCACCATAGCTGCGATAACTGATGCCTGCACGTTTGCAGTAATCCCAGATGAAACCCTTCGACGGAAAGGCAGTTTCCCTGGATCCTTCATAATCATAAGAACCACCCCTGCCACCATAGCTGGTAGGCCAGGTTTTTTCTACAAAATCATTGGCATAGGCTGCCATAGTCCAATTGTGCCCGTCTGCGCTTACCTCTGCGTTGACATAAAAATTATCCAGCAAGACAAAATCACGGGCCACTTTATGGTGGTTGGGAGTGACAAAATCCGGGAAAAGACAAAGCGATGAATCGCCATTGCCAATGGGAAGATCGCCAAGCACCTGATCATACGTTCTGTTTTCTTTTACGACATAAAAAACATACTTGATAGGACTCGGATCGCCGACTTTTTGAGGAATAGGATTTCCCTCCTCGCCTAAATAACTCATCTCCAATTCTTTGGAATAAGGTGTATTCTTATAAACAGCTTCAGTATATGTTTTCAATTCGTATTCATCGGGTTCGTCAATCATGGTCAGACTACCCCTGAACAAACTGCCAATATACTGCGTGGTATCTGTAATAGAATGATAAGGGTTCGGGCCTTTGGGATTAGGCATCGATGAGGAACCTTTACCATTGGTTATCCAAATTTTATTGTTCAACACCTTCACAGAAGTCGGGTACCATCCGGTAGGGATAAAACCCAAGGCTTCGGCTTTCACCAATATTCGGAAATATCGAAAACTGCCAGGCTGTTGTTGTCCGCATTTGCGACGTAGAGCCGTGAATTGTCCTCCGAAATCGCCAGTGCGTTGGGAGTACTACCTGCCGGTGCGTCGGGGAAGCAGGCAGTTTGAAGTTTTTCAATAACGGTTCTCGATGTTGTGTTTATTATATGTACTGAATTGTCATTTGCGCAAGAGGTGATGAGGTGTTTGCCGTCAGAAGTCAACAGCAATTCATTCGGATGATCCCCAACGCGGATTTTACCGAGAACAGACAGTGTCTCGACATCGATAAGTGCAATGGCGCTGCCGCCCCATAATGACACATACAATGCACTACCATCTTTAGAAAGAATGCAACTGAAAGCTTCATGACCAAGGGAAAGTCGAGATGTTTCGCGACTTGTCAGATTAATCTTGTACAATGCGCTGTCTTCCTTGGTTACGATATATAAGTTTTCATTATTCTCATCCAAAGTCAGCCCGGTGGGAGATATTTTCACTGGCCATGGTTGTCCCAGTACCATGGAATCCACTTCATTAATGCCATTGGAAGATGTATCATAAATCCGGATCAGATTGTCATTCCCCCCTGAAGCGTATAACCGCGAATGGTCCTTGTTGAACATCAGCCCATACCATGATTTAGGGATAATGACCTGATCTTTCAAGGTAAAACTGACGGGATCGACAAGCATAATTGATTGCTCACTCAGCCCGTTGTTTGTCACTGCCAGCAATGAACCATCCTGAGATACAACCATATTCATAGGAAAATCACCGAGAGGGATGGATTTTCCAGGTACGGAAAGCGACCAGCCATTTGGAAGTAGTATTCTTGATGCGTCGAGGTTAGACCTTAGCAGGGCCAATTCGTTATTATTCGAATCGGTGGTACAGGCGAACTGGAAAATCACCAGCATCAGACCAACGAAAATGCAATTTAAGGTCCATGAATTTTTCATTGTAGAATCATTTAGTGATTATAAAGCTAAGTAAACAGCATTATCATACAAAGAATCGCCACTCATAATAGAATATGTAATTCAGAATTATTGACTGAAATGATCCGGAATTTACCTGTTCAAGTAGAGCCCTGATACTTTGGCCTGGTTTTTGGTTTGATGAACAAAACAATAAAGATGATCATGAAAACTTTCTTTAATGCGCTAATTTTGATGGTGATAATGGGATTATCATCATGTATCGAGGATACTGTAGGTCCCGCAGGCCCTATTGGTCCACAAGGTGAAAAGGGTGAATCGGGCTACGTTTTCGAATTTGAAAATGTAACCTTCTCCAGCCCGGATTATGAAGTAATTCTGCCTTTCCCTGATAATTTTGAATCGCTAAGTTCTGATGTCGTGTTGGCCTATATGTTATGGGATGTCGTTGAAATTGACGGTAAGGATACCGAAGTTTGGCGGCAACTTCCGCAAACAATTCTCACCGATCAGGGCATGCTGCAGTACAATTTTGATTTTACAATGCTCGATGTACGCTTGTTCATGGATGCAGAATTTGATCTGGATCAGCTCGGGGCAATCGACACCGATGATTGGGTTGTGCGACTTGTCGTTGTCCCTGGCGATTTCTGGGATTCTTCAAGAATTACTTCTAAAGAAATTCCATATGATGAACTGAAGGAATCACTTGGTCTGCCCGATTTAACTGCACCAAAAACTACGATTAAGCGAAGATAACTGCATGTTAACTTAATACTCATTGAAAATACTCTTCTGGTTGTTGAAGAGTATTTTTTTTGCATTATGGCATAGTAGATCAGATTATTTGTATTGAAAATCCAGCGATTTCCATGTCTTTCCAAAAGCCCGGATACGATTTGTTGACTACCGAAGGATTGTCAATTGTCACATCCATCATTAAGGCAAGCGGAGCAAAGGCCATCGCCATCCGGTGATCATCGTAGGTTTCGATAGAAATCCCAGATGATGATGGAATAGTAGTTGCGGGAGTGAGTTTCCATGTTTTCTCGTCTGATTGAATCAATGATCCATGGATTTTATGCAATTCCTGCTGTAGTGCAAGGATGCGATCTGTCTCTTTGATTTTAAGACTTTCAAGCCCGGTGAATTTGGCAGGTATATTTTTTAATGCACAGGTGACAGCCACCGTCTGCGCCAGATCCGGACAATCTGAGAAGTCATACGAAAAGGTTTTCTCATGTTTTTTCTTTCGAAGTAATAACCCGGAAGATGTAAAATTTGCCTGGACCCCAAGCTGATTCATGATTTCTATTATCCGGTTATCGCCCTGAAGCGATTGTGGCTTTAGGCCGGTCAGCGTGATCTCGGCAGTTTCAGCCACAGCAACCATACTAAACCAATAGCTGGCGCCTGACCAGTCTGATTCAATATGGAATTCTGATGGAATGTACGCGCCCGATGCAACTGTAATGGTATTGCTGGTAAAGGTGGCTTTAGCGCCAAAATTGCGCATTAGTTCCAGGGTCATTTCAATGTATGGCCTGCTGGCGATTTTTCCTTCCAGATGCAGCGTTAATCCATTTGGCAGCGAGGGAGCTACCATGAGAATAGCTGAAATATACTGGCTGCTGATATCGCCACGGATACTTATTTCATCATTAACCTGTTTTGTAAATCCGTTGGTTTGAATGGGTGGAAATCCTTCTTTTTCAAGGTAATTGATGGAAGCTCCAATCTGTCGGAGTGCATCTACCAGGATACCGATTGGGCGCTCACACATTCTGGCAGTACCGGTCAGTATTTTTTTTTGGTCGGTCAGCGCACAAAATGCCGTGAGAAAACGCATGGTAGTTCCCGCATCTAAAACATCCAGTACTTCTTCTTTCGTTTGCAGCAGCCTTATCATCGTCTGTGTGTCGCGCGCTTCGGAGAGATTGAAGAGTTGGCCGCCGGCGAAAGCGTTGATGATCAATGCTCTGTTACTTTCGCTCTTTGACGATGGCAGATGAATAGTTGCCGAATGTAGCGCCGGAGTCCTCAGAAGTTTGATGGCCTCTTTCATGGAATTTAATTAGATAAATATATTTGTATTATATTAACAAAAAATATAACTTTAACCCGAACAATACTATAATTACAACGTTCTTACAAATATAACTGTCTTTTATAGGTACACTTTTACAACCAATAACATGAATAAGTTTCTCACAACAGCCTCCATCATATCTGCGGGTATTTTAGTCGGGGTAGTAGCCAGAAGAATTTCCCAGCCTTCTTTAAATTACGGAAAACCAACAACTCCTGAATCTTTGAAACCTGTTAAAAGCGTCTTCGACAAAAACGCCTCATCTGAAGACGTCAATAATTACTTCGTATAAGCTTTTATCGATTCATTAAAATACCTGATTGCATCACCGATTTCTCTATGGTTTATAGGAATATTGAAGGTGCAGTCACCGATTTTTTGCAATAAGGAAGATTGAATAATATCCCCTTCATTTTTCTTATCCTGAATGGTAAGTCCAATGATCCCGGCAATATCCATTTCAGAAATCTCCACGGGCTGGTAAATATTTAGAATGTACTCCGTGATCGCAAACAATTCAAATTCGGATAATGAAAGTTTATTTCTTGAAAGCCACGCTTCGCAAATCATACCGATGGCAATAGCCTCGCCGTGCAACAACCTTTTGCCCGGTGTATCCAGGTAAAAGCTTTCTATGGCGTGGCCAATTGTATGGCCAAAATTCAATATTTTACGCAGGCCTTTTTCAGTAGGGTCTTCTTCAACCACTGCTTTCTTTATTTGCACAGAATGTTTTACTAAGTCAAATAAGTCGAGCGCTTCGAACGGCGTGTTCAGCAGTAATTGGAACTTTTTCGCATCTCTTATCAGGCAATGTTTTATTATTTCTGCAAATCCAGATCGCAGCTCAGCAGGGTCAAGCGTAGCATAAAAGACAGTATCCAGAAAAACCATCAATGGATTTTGAAAGACTCCAATATGGTTTTTGAATCCGCGAAAATCAATTCCAAGTTTACCTCCGATACTCGCATCGACCTGGGCCAGTAAGGTGGTTGGGATATTTATAAATTCAATGCCTCTTTTATATGTCGCAGCACAAAAGCCGCCCATATCACCAATAACGCCGCCACCAAGATTTACAAGTAGTGACTTACGATCGAATGCCAGGCTTGTAAGCGAATCCCAGATAATCTCGCAGGTGCGCAGATTTTTGTGATTTTCTCCTGCTGGTATTTCAATCAGCGTATGGGGTGGCAATGTTTTAGAAACAATGGGATAGCAGTGCTTTTTTGTATGTTCGTCTACGAGAACCGCCACCTGGGTAAAACGCCTAACACTAAAGAATTTGCGCAGTTCACCGCCGACACTTTGGGTCAGGCATATACTATTTGGAAGATCCGCCATTCACGTCATCCATTGGAGTATTCATAATAACTTCCTGCCTGCGGATCGATGCATCGTGTATCAATTTGAACAGGTCCCACATGAATTCAGGATTCAGTCCAAGTTGTTCCGCCCACTTACTTCTTGTTTCTGACATTTCCTGCCATCGGCCTTTTTGAAATACGGTAACGTTGTTTTGCTTCTTGTAAAGTCCCATTTTTTCTACGATTTCCATTCGTTGGGCTATGATATCAAACAGTTCCTTATCAAGCTGATCAACCTGCTCGCGGAGTTCGCTAAGTACAGTGATAAAGTCCTTATCCTTTGAAGTAGGAGTCCTGTACTTCAGGTTTTTAAGAATTGCACCCAGCGTCTCCGGCGTCACCTGCTGCGCCGCGTCACTCCACGCGTTTTCAGGGTCGCGATGTGTTTCAATGATCAGACCGTCATAATCCAGGTCGATGGCGTTCTGGCACAAGTCGAAGATCAATTCACGGTTGCCGCCGATGTGACTTGGGTCGCAGATAAGTGGTATGTTGCTGAGTTTACGTTTCAATTCCAGCGGGATTTGCCACATGGGCATATTGCGGTATTTGGTTTGCTTGAACGACGAGAACCCTCTGTGTATTGCACCAATTTTAGTAAGACCCACGTTGGTCAGCCGTTCGATCGCACCCAGCCAGAGGGCCAGGTCGGGATTGATTGGGTTTTTGACGAAAACGGGCATGTCTGCCCCGCGAAGCGCTTCAGCGATTTCCTGCACAGTGAATGGATTTGTAGTGGAGCGCGCCCCGATCCACAGTATGTCCACATTGTGTTTTATGGCTTCGTACACATGTTTTGGAGTAGCAACTTCTACGGCAAACATCAACCCTGTTTCTTTTTTTACACGCTGAATCCAGCGGAGCGCTTCTTCGCCTACTCCTTCAAAATTGTTTGGTCGGGTTCTGGGTTTCCAGATGCCGGCGCGAATTATATTTATACCAACATCCTTTATCCGTATGGCAGTTTCCAGTAGCTGTTCTTCTGTCTCTGCACTACATGGACCAGCGATCATGAGTGGTTTTTTGAAGGCATTACCCCAAGCATCAAGCGATTCTATATTCATTGTATTTTCTGGTATTATTTAGGTAATTTTGGCTTCCGATTCAATCGGATTTTTTGATACAACAATTTTTATTCTTTGGATTTTATGAAATCTAATATCTCATTCTCTGATACCGAAACAGCCTTTTCCTATAAATCTGATCAGGAGCTTCAGAAAAGTTATCTGCTTTTTTTATCGATCAACAATCCCGCTTCTTTCGAAAAAGTGGGTGCAGATATCATGAAATTCGCACTCAAAGTAAAACTGCCCGTAAAAGGAATTATCATTGAATTCGGTTCTTTGCGCAATTCTGTGGCGGTGAATCAATCGACCAGTGTGATAGTACAATCGCAAAACTCGCTGAATATAATGTTAAAACCATTCTTGACTTTGCCGCTGAAGGTGATTCAGATGCGCTCAACTATGATCATGCCGTCAGTGAAATTTTAAACACAATTAATAAAGCCACCGGCAATCCGAACATTCCATTCAGTGTTTTTAAGCCTACCGCTCTGGCTTCGAAAGAATTATTGGAAAAAATCCAGTCGGGAAAAGAACTCACATCCCAGGAAAAATCCGAGCTGGAAAACATCCGTAAACGGTTTGACATGGTTGCCAACGCGTGCGCTCAAAATAGTGTACAACTGTACATCGATAGCGAGGATCAGTTTTTACCAGATCCAATAGATATGCTGGTCTATGAACTGATGGAAAAATACAATCGTCAGAAGGTAGTGGTTTTCAACACCTACCAGATGTATCGCAAAAAAATGCTTCAAAACCTCATAGAAGCCAACGAACTCGGATTGAAGAAGGGCTATAAAGTCGGCGCCAAACTCGTGCGCGGCGCCTATATGGAAAAGGAACGCGAACGTGCCGAAAAGATGGGCTATGAAGATCCGATCATGCCCGACAAGTCAAGTACCGATCAGCAATACGATGATGCACTGAAGTATTGTGTGGACAATATTGATAATATGGAACTGTGCTCAGGTTCGCACAATGAAAACAGCAACTACCTGTTGGTTGAGTTAATGGAGAACAACAAACTAAATCCCGGCGACGCCAGGATATACTTCGCTCAGTTGTTTGGCATGAGCGACCATATCTCCTTTAACCTGGCAAAAGCGGGTTATAATGTAGTGAAATATGTACCATACGGGCCCTGTACAAACTGTGATGCCGTATCTTTTCAGAAGGGCAGAAGAGAATACTTCGATAGCGGGTCAAAGCAGCCGCGAATTGGAACTCATAAGGAAAGAGACCAAACGCCGAAAGCTCAGGTAGCTGTCCATTTTATTCCTCTTTAACAAGATTTACGGGACGGCTCACCTTATAAGTTTTCCAAAATTCCGGGTCGGGCTCTACTTGTTCCTCCAGGGGTTTGTCCTCATCAATGCGGTCCTTTTCAGGGATCTGATGGACATTAGTAATATCAAAGCTGCTGTTAATCAGCGCCATTTCTATATGAAATGTACTCCTGTCATCTTTCTTAAAAAGTTTCGTGTCCGAGATTCTCGTCCCGCCTTCAACCGAAATATCGCTTAAATACCAGCGATTATTGATGGGTTTATAATGAACTACGCCGCTAAGTGTTGGGTTTGTGATACCATATCCGGCGAAGAAAATGACTGGACGGGCGATGCCCGGAATTACGATTTCACTGTCATACCTGATCGAAACAATGGCATCGCTGGTTAGTGAAATATAGATTTCGCCTTCCTGTCGCTGATGTTCATAAACACCTTTGCTCTCGAAGCCAATGATGATAATTGGTTGATTGTGAAACCGTGTGTAACCCTCGATGAAATACTTGTATTTTTTCATATGCTTTTCGTCCAGGTAGGAGGCTGTATCCCGCAGAGGATCGATGCTGATCATGGTTTTTGGTCCGCCAAAGGAAGCGGAGAGGATCGCTTCGTCGATTGATTCCGCATCATCTTCATCAGGTGCTTCTCCATTCTTAATGGCTTTTTTCTTTTCCTTTTCCAGCTTTTTATCCAGTTTATCGCGCATAAACTGCAATTGGCCCAGATCATCGCCGCGACGGGCTTCCAGTGCCCGCGACTGACTGTCAAGCGTATCACCATAGCGGGGATTGTACGTCTCGACCACGCCTTCCGTGAACTTGAGAAAAACACCATTTTCCTGTATATACTCACTATAGTAACCCTGGGACATATAGGCATTTTCAGGGTAGTTAACGCGAAGCTTCTGCATGGCATTTCGAACGTAATCCCATGGCTGCCATGGCCGCACCTCCACCTCTTTCAGCGTAATCACATCAGATACCATGGCAATCGTCATGGGATTTTTAACCTTTTTAAGCGGCATCATGTGATTCTTATAGCCCATGAACGAACAAACTAATGTTGAATCGCTCATCGTGGCCGGAACAGTGAAAACAAACCTGCCAGTGCTATTTGTCGCTGTACCAATGAAGGTATTTCTGATACCGACCGATGCGAAAGGCAGCGGTTCCTTCGTCTTTGAATCGATGACAATTCCTTCAACGAGGATACTTTGGCCGCTTACTACGCCGAATTGAAGGGATGAGGAAGAGGAATATAGATGTACGGTTGTTGTGGCGTCATTATTAGCTTATAAATGGCAATTCTGCGGTAAGTTCTTGAGAAATTCAAATTATAAAAACACTTTTTCTCATGTGCGGAAAACTGCATGATGAGTGGTTGAAAAGAAATTTGGAACCTGGTGACTGAAGGAATACCCTAATTTAAGCCACCCCAAGAAAAGTTGGATAAAACTCCCTCCACATTACGGGCAAGTTAAGTGGATCGGTTTACAGCAAAAAGGGTGGGATGAGGCAGAATTAATCCCGCTATTATTTAATTTTGTTACTGATCAATTTCAGACGTCTTCATTCTTGGTGTATCATTCAAAACTGCTATTATGTTCCGTACATTGTTTTTAATTGCCACAATACTCGCTGTCACCACACACTCTTTTGCTCAAGTCCGCGCTACCACCGAAAGCGGAAATAAAGTTTTACTATTTGATAATGGAACCTGGCAATATGAGGAGAAACTCGTGAATGCGGAAGAGAAAAACAACGCTGCCAACGGAGGCTATCGCAGTCGCTACCATAGATATTGACTCAACAAGAGTATTTACAACAGAGCCTGAAGAGTTGTTTTATTTACCCAGCCCACGCCTGGTGAGGTATTTTGGGGAGAAAGGTGGGAATATTCGATGCAAATTGAATTGTTCCAACAGTCTGGGTTTGGTAAAAATTCATTTAATATGGGAGTTCCCTGTTATTGATGCTGAGCGATACTTTGGTGGGTTCAACGAAGGGAGTAAAGTGACTTTTACGCTGGAAGATGGTCAAATGGTCGAGGTAGTTATGGGGGATGAGAGCGCAGATAAAACGATTTGAAAAAAGAAATTACGCGATGATTTCCAATGCGTCGCAGCCGCTTACTAAAATCCAAATGACCGCTTTGTCCGCACAACCACTTCGTAAATTGGAAGTAGAATGGAAGAAGAATCCGGAAGATTATTATGTAGAGTTATCGCACCTTTTAATGGAGACGCTATCGACGGTTTTTTAAGATATGCAGCTTTATAATGTTTACCACTGCCTCATTTCTTATGCTGGAACAATGTGATTGCTCCCGCCCCGGATTTTCATCTGCCACAGTGCTTCGGAGAAATTCATTTTCAGTAATAGGTAGTCCGGACCTTTGGAAGACTCAAAATTAGCCGATACATAAAACTACGTATCCGGTTGGTGGATAAAGCTTCGGATTCATTATTATTCCGATCTCTATGTGTAAATAGGGAATGGATGTACTGAAAATCGATTATATTTTCCTCTATGAAATATATGCAATGGATATTTTTAGTGGCAATGGTGATTATTACCTCCTGTGGTAATAACAGTTCGACAGCAGAAGCGCCTATTGATTTAGTGGTAAGTGAAAACTTCAAAAATCCCATAGGTTTTTACAATCCGAAACCCTCGTTTTCATGGAAATTGCCAGTAACTGAACAGATAAAATCGCAATCGGCATACCGAATCGTGGTGGCGACCAATCCTGCTCTACTGCCCGACAACGCAGATTTATGGGACACCAACACGGTGGATTCTGATCAATCTGTATGGGTGAATTACGAGGGAGCACCGCTGGAGTCGAGACAAAAGGTCTGGTGGCAAATTATGTTCTGGGATCAGGATGGAAATTCATCCCGATGGAGTGAAGTCGCATATGTGGAACTGGGCCTCTTACATAATTCCGATTGGCAGGCAAAATGGATCAATCTGCCCGAAGCAGAAGTACCGGATATTATGGACAACGGATATTATTTTCACAGACCTCAATATTTTAGAAAGAGTTTTAATCTGGAAAATCCAATTTCGCAAGCACGGTTATACATCACATCCAAAGGAGTTTTTGAGGCTGAGATAAATGGCATCAGAGTAGGAGAGGACGTGATGACGCCGGGGTGGACGCCCTACAAAAAGAGAATTGAAACCCTGACCTACGATGTAACTGACAGGCTTAAAAAGGGCGAAAATGCCATTGGAGTAGTTGTGGCCGAAGGCTGGTATTCCGGACGTATCGCCTATGCCAGAAGCTTTGTAGGCGAGAAACCAGTGCCACAGCTTATTTGTCAATTGGAAATTACTTTTCAGGATGGAGCTCGACAAATTGTTGCTTCTGACGCAAGCTGGAGCGGAACCACGAACGGCCCAATTCGTTTTTCAGATATTTATGAAGGCGAAGATTATGATGCGAACATGGAAATGTCGGGCTGGAGTACGCCGGATTTTAAGGCAGAAGATTGGATAGCCGCTGAGGAGATGGAATTGGATTCGGAAATAAAGCTGCTTCCAAAGCGTCATTCAGCAGTTCGTGAAAAGATGAAATTGCCGGTAATTTCCATTACAGAGCCAGAATCAGGGAAATTTATCTTCGACCTCGGTCAGAACATGGTAGGCGTTGCTGAGGTGAATATTCCCGTAAAGAAAAATCAAAAAATCACCATCCGCTTCGCAGAAATGCTCCAGCAAGACGGGACATTGTACACCGCCAATTATCGCTCGGCCAGATCTACTGACTACTATATCCCAAAAGACGACGGCATGATAAAATGGAAACCAAAATTCACTTTTCATGGATTCAGGTACGTGGAACTTAGTGGATTCGATTCCACAGCATCGCCAGAAAAAGACTGGGTCGCGGGAATTGTCCAATATTCAGACTTTGAACAGACCGGCAGTTTTACATCGTCGCATGAAAAACTGAATAAGTTGCAGAGCAACATTGTCTGGGGTTTACGCGGTAATTTTTTCGATATCCCCACTGATTGCCCGCAACGAGATGAGCGAATGGGGTGGACAGGTGACGCCCAGGTTTTTGCTCCAACTTCGATCTTCAATTCCAGTGTGCATTCCTTCTGGGCGAGTTGGCTGCAAAGTGCCAGAGAGGAGCAGTTTGTTGATGGGGGCATTCCAAATGTTATTCCTAATAATCGCGGGAATAGTTCCAGTGCCGGTTGGGCCGATGCCATTACCATTATTCCATGGGAAATGTACCTAAGAACGGGAGACAAAAGCATTCTCGAAGAGAACTTCTCAATGATGCAGAAATTGGTTGGATATTATCATATGAAACCGGAATCTCGTTTTGGAGAGCTCAATTCGTTTGGCGATTGGTTGCAGCCCTACTCACATAATAAAGAGGATGACAGAAAGGGTGATACACCCAATGAATTAATAGAGTCGGCATATTTCGCTCACTCCATTCAATTGACGTTAAATGCTGCAAAAGTTCTGGGATATGATAAAGAGATAGCTGAATTACAGGCGGTGAAGGATTCTGTTGTAATGGCATTTCGAAATAAATTTCTCGATGAAAATGGCAAACTCACAACTGCGCTGGAAACTCAGACGGGCTATTTATTGATTTTAACTTTTGATTTGGTTTCACCGGAAATGGCAAAGAAAATAGTGCCGCGCCTGCTTAATACAATCGAAGAAGCAGACAACCACCTTCGCACAGGATTTCTTGGTACGCCACTTCTTGCGCCGGTTTTGCATAAATATGGGGAGACGGATTTGTTGTATTCCATACTTTTTAAAGAGACATATCCATCATGGTTTTATTCCATAAATCAGGGAGCCACAACCATGTGGGAGCGCTGGAACAGTTTTAGTCACGATGAAGGCTTTGGGGAAGTGAGTATGAATTCGTTTAACCATTATGCCTATGGCGCCATCGGCCAATGGATGTACGAAGGTATTGCGGGAATCAGTGCCCTGGAACCCGGATACAAAAAGATATTGATCGCTCCGACGCTGGGCATACCACTGGAATTTGCACGTGCAGATTATACCTCTGGTTATGGTGTAATTTCTTCTGCTTGGAAAAAGCTGACTAATGGCCTGGAACTGAAAGTTACCATACCGCCAAATACGACGGCCAGAGTGATCATTCCGGTTGAAATTGGAATGAAAGTATTGTTGGATGAAGGTGAAATAGCGAGCAATTCCAACGTCAGTTTAGTAGAGAGAAATGATGCCAGCATGGTTTTAGAACTCATGCCCGGGAAATATGCGTTCAAAACCCAGCAATGAATTCTGTGAATTATATAGTCCAAAGCGGCGCGATGAGAATCATTTAATGGCAAAAAACCAACGAACAGAATCATTTTGTCAGGACTCGTTTTACAGCTACTTTCCAGCCGTGGTAGAGACTAACTGCCTCACCTGGCGGAAGGGATGGCTTAAAAACAGTATCAACCTTTCTTAGTGATTCAATTTCATCCAGATCTTTCCAAACACCCACGGCCAGGCCCGCGAGTAGTGTAGCGCCCAGAGCCGATACTTCCTCGATATTGGAGCGTATGACTCTTTCCTGAAGCATATCAGCCTGGAACTGCATCAGAAAATTGTTCTTCGTCGGCCCGCCATCAACCCGCAGGTCAGAGAGCTTCAATGTTCCGCCAGATACCATGAGATCCACTAAATCTTTCACCTGGTACGCGATGCTTTCGAGCGCGGCACGCACTACATGGGCTTTTTTTGAATCACGCGACAAGCCAACTATACATGCCCTGGCATCATTGTCCCAGTAGGGCGCGCCTAAACCGACGAATGCAGGAACCATATAAACTCCATGGTTCCCGTCAACTGATCTGGCGATTTCTTCAGTTTCTGAGGCGTGTTTTATCAGTTCCAATTCATTTTTTAACCAGTTGATCGTGTCGCCGGTGCAATGGATGTTTCCTTCAAAAACGTAATCAATCTTTTTATTGCAGCCAAAACCAACGGAGGTCACCAATCCTTCAGGCGGAGGGAGCGGCTTGGTACCAATGTTCATCATCACCGATGAGCCTGTCCCGTAAGTTGATTTTCCGCTCCCGGGTTTGAAACAATTTTGTCCGAACAGGGCGCCATGAGAATCACCGATAAGCCCCGCGATTGGGATAGGTTTGTCAAATATGACTTCCGGCGAACTGTATCCAAAAATCTCGTCGGAGTATTTCAATTGTGGAAACATGCTACTGTGCAAATCAAAAAGCTTTATTAACTCATGATCCCATTGCAATTCACGGATGTTAAAAAGCATCGTGCGGCTGGCGTTGGAATAATCCGTAGCATGAGTTTTCCCTCCGGTCAGCTTCCAAAGCAGCCAGGAATCCATGGTGCCCAGCCTTAACGCTCCGTTAGAAGCTTTTTCCTTAGCTCCTTCCACATTATTGATAATCCACCGCAGTTTGCTGGCAGAAAAATAGGGATCAACCAGTAGGCCGGTTTTTTCCTGAACGATTTTACTCAGACCTTTTGCCTTTAATTCATTGCAATACGGAGCTCCGCGCTGGCATTGCCAAACGGCTGCATTGTAGATTGGCATGCCGGTGGTTTTATCCCAGATCATGGATGTTTCCCTCTGATTTGTGATAGCGATGGCAACAATCGAATCTGCCGTAATATTTGCCATGTCAAGTACCTCCTGCATGGCTTTTTTAACGTTTTCAAAAATCTCTGCAGGATCATGCTCTACAAAGCCGGGCTGCGGATAAAACTGCTTGTGTGGCTTTGACACACGGACTATAAGCGTCGCCGTATCGTCAAATAGCATCACTTTGGAGGCGGAGGTACTCTGATCAATCGCAAGAATATATTTTCCGGAGTCAGTCATATTTTGATTGGAATCTTAATACAATATATGAAATGGTGGTTTGATAGCTTTAATCCCTATATTTTACTCTTAATTGTTCTGGATAAATGTAGAATGACAAATATTCCATTTGACTAATTCATTTTATTCTGTACACCAATCCATTCGGTCTGCAAAATCTTTTTGGATATCACCGAGCCACTTAGACACACTCCCTGCGCCAGGCCCGTCGTACCAATGTTTTTTTGCTGGATCCCTCAGTTCGTATTGGCCTCCCCAGCTTTCCTGGTCGGGCCTATCAGGGTCATTCTTTCCCTTTGAAGCACTGACCAGGTGTAAAAATGTTGGTGTATCACCTTCCTGCATTCCTGGAATTTCAGGATTGAAACCTGAAGCCGGATAGATTGCTCCTAATGGGCCATGACCTTTGCGAATATTAACATTGAGCCACTCCAGGTTTCCAAGTGGAGAATTCTGTGCGAACATCCCGGAATAAGTTTGTTGAGAGACGATTACAAATAAATCAGGGAAATTATCCAGCAGCCATTGACCAGAGCCATCTTGCCCGGCCGCACTACCCAGACCGATCATAAATATCCTCAGCTTACTCAGAAAAACAGCCAGTTCTACACTACTCCGAGTCTGTTGTACCTTCCATATTGCCTGTGCAACCTCCTGCGGACCGCCCCAAATGCCTATCCATACCGGTCTTGAGTCTTCTTGATCTACGATTCTGATAATTGCTTCCGACGCTTCGCTATCCTTACCTACACCCAGTATTTCATCAACTGATTTCCCCCAGTTTCCCGAACGGCCCTCCCAGGTAACTGATTTGAGATAGTCCGCGGTAGGAAAATTGGGATCATGATTCCGGAGGTTTTCATCAACCTGATCATATATATTCAGGATGTCCAATATGTTTTGCTTATTGGCAATATTGGCAAATGTAGCGGAGGATGCGATAAGACCTTCCACATGCAGATCATTTGTGTACAAAAGAAACCGAACCATTGACTGTATATCATCCGGATCACTGCGCTTCTCATCCGGACCGTATCCTGCTCCGCCCGGAATAACATCAAGAGGAGGAAAGTCGCTGGAGATAATGACTCGGAAAGAAGCCTTTTTTGAATTTGATTCATTTTTCCTGTGCTGCAAACATGCTGTTAAAGTAATCGCAGACAGGAGGATAGTTACCAGGAGATGATATCTTATATCTTTCATTGTAAAACTTCTTAACAACTCCGATTGGTATTACCTATTGTTTTCTCCAGGATTATTTCGGGAATACATTCACAATAACCCTTTGATACCGGGTAAGCGCTGGGGTGCCGTTGTCCATGACTTCGAGAATCAGATGGGTCGTTTGGGGCTTGGTCAAATCAACTTCCGGATGAATCCTGAATCGCATCGTTGAGCTTTCGGTATTTTCCATGACAATGGACCGCCAGCTCCAGAATGTTCCCGGTTCAGGATAGTGAAACCAGTGATATGAAAGGGTGTTATTGTCCGGATCGGTGCTTTTGGAAGCATCGAGGGTAACCCATTCACCGACTTTCACATTGATTTCTGCAGCGCCTTCCAGATTAACTACCGGCGGGTGGTTTGCTTCTTTGAACGTTTTGATTGACCAATCCATTCTGGCGGCGAAGTCATTCTGATAGGCATCGCGCCAACGCCAGATGGTAGCATGATTGTCAATGTATATTCTGCCATCCTTACCGGTCACTTCATCGGTTGCATCCGTCCAAATCGGTCGTGTCTCCGTGTGAAGGTTATCGTCATTTTTATAGGGTAAAAACCTCGGGGTGTACAATTCATACCTTCCTCCCCAGCCACCAAAATCGGGCCGATCCGGCACGTTCAAACCATTGGTGATCAGGCCTAAAAAACTTGGGGTATCGCCTTCCATGGCGTATTCTACCATGGGGTATTCCGCACCCAGCGGACCATGGTTCTCCATAATATTGGCTTTAAGCCAGGTGTTTCTTACCAAACTGGTATCGGCTCCTGAAGCAAAATGATACCACGGTTCACCAGAGATCCCCGACCAGGTGGCATTTCTATAGTTTCCTCCCGGGCTTACAATGTAGAATAGTCCGGGAAATTCTTTTCTTAGCCATGCCCCAGAATCATCCTGATCTGATATGGTATAAACCCGAATTTTTGAAACGAATTCATCCAATTCTTTGGGAGACCTGGATTGCCGTACTTTCCATAAAGCCTGAGCCAGCACGTTAGGCCCGCCCCAAACAGGCACCCATAAAGGTCTTGGGTCTTTTTTGTCAACCGCTTTGATCAGCCATTCGGAGCCTTCGGAGTCCATACCTTCACCAACACCGGTCATGCCATACCGGGGAATTCCTTTCTTAGTGACGGAATGCAGATATTCTTCTGTAGGGTAACCTTTTTCGTGGAGCAACAGGTTATTCCTGACTTTTCCATAGGCAGTTACGATTTCTTTGATCCGCCATTCGGCTGTTTTGTCCCGTAGGTGTGTGGAGGTGGTGGCTACAAGTGCTTCCACATCAAACATATTGGAGTAAAGAAGAAACCGCACCATCGATTCGGCATCATCGGGCTCGTTTTCGATATCTGTTAGAATGAAGATTCGCGGTTTTTGTTCGGCCTGGCTGTAGAGTTGACCTGAAAAACCGATCAGGAGTAAGAGTAGGGTCAGGTGTATTTTTCATTATTTATAGATTTAAAAGGGTTAGAATTTCATTTACAACGCTCATACTGTTGGACATATGAAGATGGCTTTGCTATAGTTTTCCTTTGGATTATTTGGGTATTACAGTCACTATGACTCTTTTATATCTTGATAAAGCCGGTGTCCCCTTATCGGATACTTTCACAATAAAATGTAGCGTCTCTTTTTTCTGCACTTCCGGGGCTGTAACATAAACGCCATGAACATTCTCCGCTCCAACGCTCACGATTTTTTTATATGAACCTGCTTCCGGATAATGAAACCACAAGAAGCTGAGGTTATCCCCATCAGGATCCGAGGAGTTAAAAGCATCCAAACTAAAACCTTCCCCGGATTTAACAGTAAGTAATTCAGGGTGACTTAGTACAACTACCGGTGGGTGGTTAGCTTCCTGATATGACTTTGTGCACCAATCCATTCGCGCTGCGAAATCGTTTTGAAAGTCATCGCGCCAACGCCATAGAGTCTCCTTAAATCCTTCGAATGTTTGTGTGTCCGGTTTTACGGTCCGCCCATAATCACTATGGATATATGGAGTATATTTATCAATAGCGTTGGTCCATATTTCCCTGGTTTCAGGCGCTATTTCAACAATCGATCCGCCTTCTTTCGTTTTAGAAAAATCGGGTTTGTAAAGTTCGTAGCGTCCGCCCCAACCACCCCATTCAGGATGCTCTGGATCACTTAGTCCGGTGGGCAATAAATTCAACCAGGATGGAGTGTCGCCTTCCATTCCCCAGGCTACGTCAGGATATACGGCTCCGAGAGGCCCATGACCTTGCTGGATATTCTTTGCTATCCATTGATTGCTGATGGTTTCATTATTAATGCCTTTCACAAATGAGTTGATGCCTGTCCAGGTGGCACTTCCATAATCATCTCCGGGAGATACGATATAAAATATATCCGGAAAATTATTTCTGATCCATATACCGCTGTCATCCTGGTCAGAAATGGTATAAACTCTCAATTTTGCTATGAGTCTTTGAGCCTCTTTTTTGCTCTTCGTTTTTTCTATTTTGTACAAAGCCTGTGCGAGTGTATTCACGCCTCCCCAGGTAGATACCCAGAGTGGGCGATCATCATCTTCTTCCAATACCTTTATAATCCAATCTGATCCTTCCGAATCTTTTCCTTTCCCTACACCGAGCATTCCGTATTGAGGTAATCCCTTCTTGACAAGGTCAAACAATTCTGCTGCTTTTGGAAAACCCAGGGCATGCTTCAAAAGATTTGGCTGCACTTGTTCATAGGCCGCTATCACCCTCCTGATTGATTCAGGATTTACTTCATTCTGATGCCAACAGGAAGTAGTTGCAATGAGTCCCTTTATATCCATTTCGTTTGCATACAATAACAATCGAACAAAAGATTGTGTGTCATCCGGCTCAGCTTCAATATCAGATAAAATGATTACTCTGGATTTAGCGGGTGAATTTTGTGCCTGAATTCCAGAAGAGATAAAAAACAGTGCAAATAGACAAATCAGGTATTTCATTTCTTTAAAAGTTTAAGTGTCGCATCAGTAATTCCATCCATGGAAATGCCATAGTGGTCGAAAATTTCGGTCTGTGAGCCAGTGACAGTATATTCATCGGGAATGCCGATGATTTTAAACGGTAAAAAGCATCGGTTTTCCATCAGAAAGGAGGCACATGCTTCTCCCGATCCGCCAAATATGCTATGCTCTTCCACCGTCAGCAGGACCTTGCACTGGCTTGCCGCTGTCAAAATTGCCTCCGTATCCAGTGGTTTGATGGTATGCATGCTGATGACGCGAGATTGAACGCCATGGTCTTTTTCAAGTTTTTGTGCTGCCAGATATGCCGGCAGCACGCATTCACCGGTGGCAATAATGGCGGCATCATTACCATCCAGTAGTTGTCTTGATTTTCCAAATTGAAAATCCGGGTTTTGACCAATAACAAAGGGCATGGGCTTTTTGCCAAAACGGATATATAGAGGATGATCGAAGTCTCTGGCCAGCAAAATAGCTTTTTCGGTTTCAAAATTATCGGCGGGTGCTACGATGGTTATATTATGGATGGCCCTTAGCGCTGCAAAATCGTGCAAACTGTGGTGCGTGGAACCCAACGCGCCATAGCTCACTCCGGCGCTGATGCCGATCAGTTTCGCCGGGTTGTCGGAATAGGCCACATCGTTTTTAATTTGTTCCAGGGCGCGGGCAGTGAGAAAGCAGGCTGGAGATACTGCAAAAACCTTCTTCCCGGCTGAAGCTAATCCTGCCGAAACGCCGACAAGGTTTTGTTCCGCGATACCTATTTCCACAATCTGCTCCGGAAAGCGCTCGCCAAATGGTCCCAACTTTCCCGAACCGCGGGAGTCGCTGGTGACGGCAAGGACCTCGCGATCATGTTCTGCCAGGTGTTCCAGCGTTCTGGCAAATACATCTAAATTGGCCAGGCCTGTCGTAATACTTTGCTTATCCATTATACTAAAATCCCAATGCGACATAATCCTTCATTTTTGTGTCGAGTTCCTGTTGCGCCAGCGAATACTGGTCGTCGTCGGGAGCGCCATGATGCCATTTTTTCTGCCCTTCCATATAACTGATCCCTTTGCCTTTTATCGTATGGGCAATCACCAGGCTGGGTTTGTCCTTCGCAAAAGGAATCACGGAAAAAACGTCAATCATCGCACGGAAATCATGCCCGTCCACATGCTCCACCGCCCAGCCAAAAGCCTTGAATTTCTCATCGACGGGATCAGTATTGCACACTGCTGAGGTGGGCCCTGTTATTTGCAATTTGTTGTAATCGATGATCGCCACGAGGTTATCGAGCTTATAATGCGACGCTGCAAGTATCTGCTTCCCAATTGGATCCTTCAGGAAGTTCTCCATCTCCAAGAAGGGTGAATACCCTGTATGGCTTTTTATCCATTTTACCGGCCAGAGCCATTCCCACACATATTGGCAATCCATGACCCAGGGCCCCGGTATTTTGTTCAATGCCATGCACCTTTCTCGTGGGGTGACCGACATATTGGCTGCCATATTTGCACATGGTTTCAAGGTCTGATTCAGGGAAAAAGCCACGATCAGCCAGGACCACGTACAATGCCTCCACGGAATGCCCCTTGCTCTGCACATACCGGTCGCGATCGGGGTCATGGAAATTTTGTGGATTTACATTTAACACATGATTGTAAAGCACACTCAAAATGTCAACACAGGAAAGGCTGCCACCCGTATGACCGGCGTTGGCCTTTTTAATAAAATACAGCAGCTTTTTCCTGTATTCGATGGCTTTTCTTTCTAATTCAGAAATTGTCATTGATGGATGTGATAACAGCTATGGAATCCCGGGTAATTATTCCCGTGACCCCATGGATTATTGATAATTACAGGTGATGATAAACTTCCCAACCCATATAATTGGAGAACGCTTCTTTCAGAATGTCAGCAGTACTGGAGGCGTTCATCACCACGTGGTGCTCAAAGCCATTCCTGCAAACATATTGCATGAGGTGCTGCAGATCCGGAATTTGAGCCACGGCGCGATTGCCAAAGGTTTTCAACTCGTCATTCGTCAGGGCGCCTTCTCCGATATAGGTTTTTAACACGCCTTTTACATCATCAGAACTAATCCTTCCAAAAGTGAGGGGAGAAGCCGGTGTGCGACCATCGAGTGCCCCGTAGGTATTTTCTGTGCCTACGGAAGTGCCGAGAATGGGCGCATTGCTGATGGTAATATCCGGCAAAAACGACTTGGCCCAGTTGCCGCAGTGAAAAAGCACACATTTCTCATCGTCGTCTGCATAGTTGTTGTTCCAATCGACCAGGGCGCTCGGCGAACCGGATGCCAGTTGCATTGCATACATCGTGAGCGTTCCCGTGACATCTACTTCACAGGCGCTGGGCAGCATGTTTTCGCTCATCATGCTCATGCTGGTGCATACGTTGCAACCATAGTTCTTTTGTAGCGAAGTCCAGCACTGGATCGCCGTGGCATCCAGTTCGTTGGCTTGCATAAATTCATTGAGCACCACATCGAGTTTGGCAATCTGAATGAGCCGATCATCGGGTGTCTTGCCTTTGGAAGCATAAGACTGAATTTTCTCCAGCCGCTCTTTTACAGTTTTGTCGTCTTTAGTGAGTTTCTGGGCATTTCCCAGTATTTCAGACAAGTCAACGGTCGTGACGGTAATGCCGTTGCGCTGGAGGATTTTTTCGCTGTAGCGAACGGTATTGAAAGCGCCTGGACGCGCTCCTACTGCGCCGATGCGAACATTTTTCAGGCCTTTCACCACACGACAAACGGCAACAAATTTCTTCAGGTCAGCTATGAAGATTTCGTCCGTTGGATGACAAACATGTTTGGTCGTTAATGAGTACTTAATCCCGTATTGGTAAAGATTATTGGTGACGGATATCTTTCCGCAAAATGCATCGCGCCTGTTTACCACATCCATCTTATTTAAATCATCAGGATAGCCCTGCACGAGCACAGGCACATTCAGGCCGGCCAGTTTTAGTGTATCGGCCACGCCTTTTTCGTCACCGAAATTGGGCAGGACGACAAGGACACCATCAATGACTTCGCGGTTTTTTTTGAAGAGGTCAGCACATTTTTTTGCTTCCTGATAAATTTCTACACCACCGAGTTTGGAATCATCTTCCGAAAGCATAATGCCTTTTATATCCAGTTGCCTGAAAAGTTTTTGAATATCATTCCGGGCCTCTGTGACCAGATGGTCGGGGAAGAAGTCCCTGTTTCCGAATATTACGCCTAGTGTATTTTTCATTGTTTTGGAGTTTAGAGGTTTTATAATCGATTAGTTAGATGCTGTGATTAGTATGAGGCCTATGATGTATAATACAAACATGCCGGTGAGCAGTGCATTGGTGCCTTTCGGAGCGCCCTTAAATTCCTTCCAGATGAGTACGCCCCAGAGGATGGCGACCACCGGCGCGGCATTGCTCAAAGCATAGGAAATTGCCGGATTAGCTGCGCCTGCAGACATAAAACTTACGACCATTCCCAGCATCCAGATAAAACCGCCAATAATGCCGGATAAATGCGTTTTGAAATTCCCTGACCAGTATTCTTTCATCTTCACGGGTACACCCTGAACAGGATATTTCATAAAGAAAGGATTAAAAAGGAATGTGCTGAAGAATACGCCAACGCTGAAAAAGAAAACGCCGGTAAACGGCGTGAGCGTCCCTGTGCCACCCGCCACGTACGAATTGTCAAGTGATTTTACCACCAGACCATAAAAGAAAGCTATCAAAAGGCCAGCTAACACGGATAATATGATCCCTTTGGCTGTCGGCTTCTTTTTTTCGGATGCCAGCCTTTTGTAGGAAAGCATGCTTAAATAAATGGCACAAATGATTACTGCAACCCCAATCCATAAGATATTCGAATTGCCCTGAAAGGACTTTTCAGGGTCCATCTGTACGAGTATATAATTAATGATAATGCCCAGAATCCAGGCAATACCACCGCCAATCGGAAACCCTACTGACATTCCTGCTACGGCTATGGCAGCTACTAAAAGTATATTGCCCAGGTTCCAGACAACGCCGCCGAGCATTGCATACATGATACTGGTGAAGTCGGCCTGCTGTAAATCTTCCAGAAATGGTCTTCCGGCATCGCCCATACTGCCCAACGTAAAGGCCGCAATCGTGGCAAATAATAACAGACCTATGGAAAGGTCCCAGTAAAATAGTTCAAATCGCCAGTTCTTTTCAGCCACTTTTTGCATGTTGGCCCAGGATCCCCAACAAATCATGGCAACTATAAAGAAGAAGACGGCAAGAGGATAGCTTTCGATTAGAATCATTTGAGTGTTTATTAAGGTTTTACAATTCAGAAATTATTACTTCGATTTCATGATCTTTAAAAAGTTGTAGCTGATCGACCTGGATTTGGGAATCAGTTATGATGTAATCGATCAAAGAAAGCGCTCCCAGACTGGCAAATGCCCCTTTCCCAATCTTCGTTGAATCGGCAACCAGATATACTGTTTCTGCCACATCGATCATGGCTTTTTTTACAACAATGTCGCTCAGGCTTGGGTAGGTGAGTCCTGACCGCAACGAAATACCGGCCGTGGCCAGGAACAATTTGTCCACATGCACATCTTTAAAAAAATCTGCTGCTTTCTGTCCCGTAAGCGAAAGTGTGGGCGGTTTGAATTCGCCGCCGGTCATAATTACCTCTATGCCGGGTTCTGCCCCAAGGATAAGCGCGATATTGAGGGCATTCGTAATAACTTTCAGGTTCTTTCTGCCAATTAAATTGTTTGCAATCTCGGTGGTTGTGGAGCCGGAATCCAGGATGATGGTGTCACCATCTTCTATAAGATTAGCTGCCGTAACGCCGATGGAAGCCTTTTTATCCAGGTTGGTTCGATTCATAAGCGCAAAGCTTTTTACCTGGTTTTCCACATCTTTTAGAAATGCACCACCATGCTCACGCCTTACAAAACCGTCCTTTTCGAGTTTTTCCAAATCCTGCCGAATGGTAACTTCCGAAACCTTAAATATTTGCGATAGATCAATAACCTTTGCCGAACCATCTTCTTTCAATAGCTCCAGGATTTTCTCCCTGCGTTGGTTCGCCATCATATTTTTGAATTCCTTCATAAAGACCACATGTGTTCTTTCGAAATATTATGATGTGAAATAAAACGAAAAAATACGAAACTGCAAATGAAACGATAGGCAAATTATTTTTTGTTGATCGGGAGGAATATTAGATAATGGAAAAAATACCATCGGATTCATATAAATTTATGCCATTGCGTTCACATTTATACTTACTCAATGAAGCGATTGGTACTGTGTTGTGTCTTAATTAGCATTTTCATTTCCTGCACCAGTAAAAAGGAAGTTGAGAAGGAACCTACTGTGGAATTATTGCCTTCTGATCTGCCAGGGAATGCATTAGCCATTATGCACTGCGGTAAATGTCATGCCTTTGTTAGCCCGGAAATCTTATCTAAGGATATCTGGAAAGAATCGGTATTACCATCAATGGGTCATCGATTAGGTATATACAAGGGCGACCATCAGCCTGATAGTCTTTTTGATAAGGACATTGGTGGAACAATTGTAAGGAAGGCAAATATTTATCCTGAGACACCGGTTTTGGCTATGGCCGATTGGAATAAGATTATTGACTATTATGTCGAAAATGCACCCGATACCATCCTGCCGCCGCAGCGTTCCAAGAAGATTAAAATGGGATTGAAGCATTTTAAATACAAAGAAACTTCTTTCTCTCATCGCCCTGCTCAAACCATTCTGGTTAAGATACTTCCGGACAACAGGGGTATTGTGTACAGCGATTCCAAACGATTCCACCAGAGTGTTCACAATCTGACGTTTCTCGATACCAATCTCAAACTGAACTATGAGGCAGCCTTAAATTCTGCGCCTATTCATTATTATGAGCGAGGCGATACACTTTACCTGGCGACTATTGGAACGACCATGTTTCCGCATGATGCACCAAATGGGACACTTCAAAAGATTTATAGAAGTCAGCCGGGATCCTCAGCCAGAACCACAAAGGAAATCATTCAATATCTTCAAAGACCGGTTTTTTTGGAGTATGCTGATTTAAATAATGATGGACGGGAAGATGTTTTAGTTTGCGAATATGGCAACCTGACCGGTAAGCTGGTTTGGTTTGAAAATCAGGGTAACGACCAATACGCAATGCGGCCTTTGCGAGGATTGCCCGGAGCAATATCAGCAGTGATAAAGGATACCAACGATGATGGTTTTCTGGATATTTTAGTATTAATGGCCCAGGGAGACGAAGGGGTATTTTTGTACGAAAACCGCGGCAATGGAACGTTTACTGAAAAAAGATTATTGACATTTTTACCACTTTTTGGTTCTCAATATATTGAGATGGCCGATTTTAACGGCGATGGTTTTGACGATTTGATTTATGTCTGTGGTGATAATGCAGACCGAACCCCGATATTGAAGAGTTTCCATGGCATTTATATCTATTTGAATGACGGTAAATATAATTTCACCAAAAAGTATTTTTATCAGCTCAATGGCGCTTATAAAGCGATAGCCCGCGATTTTGATCTTGATGGAGATCTGGATATAGCGGCAATCTCCTTTTTTCCGGATTATCGCAGCTACCCGGAAGAGAGCTTTATTTTTCTGGAAAACCGGGGCAATTTTGAGTTTATCGATTATTCCTTTCCTGAGGCAACCAATGGTAGATGGATTGTAATGGATGCCAACGATATGGATGCTGATGGCGACATCGACCTGGCCATTGGGTCCTTTGTTTATTTCATTCCTGATGGTGATACGACAGGGTTAGGCGATAGATGGCTGAAGACCGGGCCTTCCATTGCCATTCTGGAAAATACAATAAGATAATTTTTACTACTGTTCAAAAGATAGGCTGCGCTAGGCAGCAACTTCATCGGTTGTATCGTGAGGCACAACGTGTAGCTTTATTCCGGGAAGGGAGGATAACCAAAAGAACTGGAAAATGTAGTTCGACAAAAATGGAGCCCGGAGTTGGAAAAATTACCAGCCTATTCCTTCGACCCTGATAATGAAAATGGATAACTGTCCTCCAGGATGCCGCGCTTTTTTTCAGGTTTGTTGTCCATGTAGAATGTCAGCTTGCCACCCTTGAGTATATCCTCATGCGAAATCCAGTTTTTTTCATAGCGGCTACCATTGAGTTCGGCTTTCTGGACGTAGATGTTTTCTTCGCTGTTATCAGGCGCTTCCACGATAAACGTATTTCCATTTGGCAGTCGCAAGGTGATTTTTCTGAAAAGCGGTGAGCCGAGCACATACGACGGATGTCCCGGTGTCACCGGGTAAAAACCCATAGAACTAAACACATACCATGCGGACATCTGACCGTTGTCCTCGTCACCACAATAACCATCAGGTGTTGGTTTGTATAAATCGTCCATGATAGAACGCACCCACTTCTGGGTTTTCCATGGCTGACTGGTGTAATTATACAAATAAGGCATATGCTGAATGGGTTGATTGCCATGGGCATATTGCCCTTTGTTAGCGAGGACCATTTCCGTCATTTCATGGATTACCTTCCCATAGGAGCCAACTTTAAACTCGGATGGTGTGGTGAAAACCTTATCGAGTTTTTCGATGAATTTCTCATCGCCACCCATCTGGTTCACAAGGCCTTTGACATCATGAAAAACCGACCAGGAATAGTGCCAGGCATTTCCTTCTGTAAATGGCCCGCCCCATTCTATCGGATCAAACGGTTCAAACCAACTTCCGTCTGTTTTCCTTCCACGCATAAAACCGACAGAAGGATCGAACACGTGTTTGTAGTTATATGATTTCTCCGTGAATTGTGGGATATCATCTATCTGGTTCAGCTTTTTTGCCATTTGCAATATGCAGAAATCATCATAGGCATATTCAAGTGTCTTGCTGGTTGATTCGCGGTATTCTGGATATGGCACAAATCCTATGTTGTTGTATTCCTTTATGCCATCCCGACCGGGCGCCCAAACGGGTGGTGTCACGAAGGCATCTTTTTTAACGGCCTGATAGGCGAGGTCGACATCAAAATCGGTAATGCCCTTCACCAAGGCATCGGCAAACAGCGATGCTGAGTGTGTTCCAATCATCACTTTGCGATAGCCGGGACTTGGCCATATCGGCAGCCATCCACCTTCCTTGTAAGCGTTGAGCAAGCCCTGAATTATATCCGAATTTCTTTCGGGGTACATGATGGTATAAAACGGGAACAATGCCCGAAAAACATCCCAAAGACCAACGTCTGCATAAAGGTAGCCGGGTCGCACGTTGCCGTTGTACGGGCTGTAGTGCACCATATTTCCCTCCTCATCGATTTCGTAGAACATCCTTGGGAAAAGCATCATTCTGTAAAGCGACGAATAGAACATCTCCTTTTGCTCTGCCGTTCCGCCTTCTACCATAATTTTATTTAGCTCAGTATTCCAGGTTTGATAAAGCTTTATTTTAAGTTGATCGAAAGTAAATCTCGTAAGCTCGCGGTTCAGGTTGGTGACGGATTGTGGCATGCTGATAAAGGACGTGGCTATTTTGACGCCTATCTGTTCGTTTTTGGCAGTGTTAAACCGCAGTGCAATGCCGGTTTGATCACCTTCAATCTCGCGTTGAAGAGTCATCAGGGAATCATTATTCCACAATGAAAAACTGTCGAAGGGCTTATCGATATCGATGACGAAATACATCGCAAAGTTCTTTGGCGTTCCACCGCTGTTGTTTTTTACCCAGCCGATTATGCGTTGCATTCTTGGTATGACTTTTATATACGAACCACCCGGAAATGCATCAAGGATGATCCATGAAGACTGGGATTCAGGAAACGTAAATTGCATCATTCCTCCACGGGGAGTGGCCGTCATTTCAGCTGTGATCTTTTTTTCAAAGAAATCAACCTGGTAATAATTAGGCAGTGAAACCTCGCTTGTATGGTAATACTTCAGAGCGCGTTTTTGGTCATTAATAATCAGTTCTCCCACTCCCGGCATGATGGAAAAGGCTCCGTAATCACCCATCCATGGGCTTGGCATATGGGTACAACGGAAGCCGTTGATCGTGGGCGCATCATAGTTATATATCCAGCGACTTTTGGTTGGTTCGGTCTGTGGTGTCCAGAAATTCATGCCCCACGGATGAGCTACGGCAGGGTAGGTGTTGCCTGTGGATAGGTCAAAGTCGGACTTGGAGCCTATGCGTGGATCAACCAATTGTACCAGGTTGGATTGGTCATCCGGCATTCTGGTAAAATCCCTGAACTGGCAATTGAAAAGCGCCATGGAGACCAGGGTGGCGTATATTGTGGAATTGACAAGATTCTTTTTTGAAGAATTAGTTGGTAACCTCAGCATAACAGGATCCTCCGCGGGGTGCAATTGAATAATTCTAAAACGAAGTTTAATACTAAAGAATTGCGTGAAGTTAGTCAAAAAAGGAAGCAGGTTTTTATAATCATAGGAGGGGGTTTGCTGAAATATTGGTTTTCATATTTCCAAAATATCGACAGCGTATAGTTGAAAAACCATGGTGTTTGATCAATGTCGTTCTGCCCGGACTTGTATATTTGTACAATAATAAGAGGGCTTGTGTACACCATCGTCGATATAGAAACCACCGGAGGCACAGCCAGTCGACATAAGATTATTGAAATCGCCATAGTCACATTCGACGGAGCCCAGATAGTGGATGCGTGGTCCACATTCATCAACCCCAATGAGCCTGTTCCTGCATTTATCACCTCACTCACCGGCATTAGCACACGGATGATTGAGCAGGCGCCAACATTCGCTCAGGTAGCGCCGCAAATACTGGAAAAAACCCATGACAAGGTATTCGTTGCGCACAATGTCAATTTCGATTTCGGTTTTCTGAAAAAAGAGTTTGCAGAGATCGGGATCACGTTCGACAGGAAAAAATTGTGCACGGTTCGACTGGCAAAGAACATAGTACCGGGCTTCAGATCGTATGGATTGGGTTCGCTGACGGGTGCGCTGGGAATCACTATCGAAAACCGCCACCGGGCGCTCGGCGACGCCCTCGCCACAGCCAGGGTGCTCGACTATTTGCTGCGAAACGACCGGCATGGATTTGTAGCGCTTTCACTGAAGCGACATTCGGGCGAAGGGCAACTTCCGGCAAATCTTCCGCGCGAGGTATATACTTCACTACCGGAAGGAGCAGGGGTATATTATTTCCTGAATGCAAAGGGCAAGGTGGTATATGTCGGCAAAGCCAAGAACATCAGAAGCCGGGTGTGGACGCATTTTACCGGTGATTCGGCAAAAGAGAAACAGCTTTTTCACGAAGTCGTTCACGATGTGCAGTACGAACTTACCGGCAATGAATTAATCGCACTTTTGCTGGAATCGCGAGAGATAAAGCGGCTGTGGCCGGAATATAATAAAAGCCAAAAAACCGCATCCTCGAATTATGGCGTTTATCTATATACTGACCGCCTGGGCTATCACCGGCTCAGCAGCGCACATTCGTATCCTGGGAGTATGCCGGTGGCAGTATTCAGCAGCTTGTCGCAATCGCGATCATTTCTTCAGGCGCTTGTTGCAGAGCACTCGCTTTGCCCACGACTCTGTGGATTGCAAATTACACCCGGCCCATGTTTCGACAGCAAGATCGGGAAGTGCGATGGCGCCTGTAAAGGATCCATTCCACCTGATCAATACAACCAGAGAGTGAACCGCGCCATAAGTGAAGCAGAGGGTGAGCGAAGAACGCATGCTATTTTTGGAAAGGGAAGACAGACGGATGAGATTTCAGTGGTTTTGGTAGAGAACGGAGTCTATCTGGGCCACGGATTTGTTGAGCGCAGGCTGCGCAAAGCCGGATTCAGTGAATTGCAACAGCGAATCCAATCATTCCCCGACAACGATGATGTGCAGCGTATACTACGGATGTATATGAAAAATCCTGTGGAAGGGGAGGTGGTTTATTGTGAGAAAGGCTGACTTAAACGCTCTGGCGCATCATTATAGCACTGTGCAAATGGATTATACTTATTTCTGATATTTTGATTTCCTTGGAGAAAATCCGGAATGGATAAATTATCAATCGGATACTGCGGAATAATCGAAGCAAAAGAGCCTGAATGACAACTTTATATTGTATTTTTATTCTGATAGTATGGATTTTTTACCATTCTGAAACTCAATTTTTAATCAGATGACAGATATAGAAATTGCCCACAGCATTCAGCCAAAACATATCAGTGATATCGCATCACGGCTTGGTCTTGACAGCAACGTGCTGGAATTTTATGGAAAATTCAAGGCTAAAATTCCGCTATCAGCCTGGCAACCGGAAAAGATTCCGGAATCAACGCTTGTTCTGGTTACTGCCATAACGCCTACTCCTGCGGGCGAAGGCAAAACAACCGTTTCTATTGGCCTGAATGATGGTCTCAATAAAATCGGTAAAAACGCCGTAGTGGCGCTAAGGGAGCCGTCCCTGGGACCGGTCTTCGGAATCAAAGGCGGTGCAACTGGTGGCGGATGGTCGCAGGTGGTTCCGATGGAAGATATCAACCTGCACTTCACCGGTGACTTTGCCGCCATCGAAAAGGCCAACAACCTTCTGGCTGCGCTTATCGACAACAATATCCAGAGCAAATCCAGGAATCTTCGTATTGACCCACGCACCGTGCTTTGGAAACGAGCCATGGACATGAACGACCGGTCGCTGCGCCAAATGGTGACGGCACTTGGTGGCAGAACCGGCGGTATGCCGCGTGAGACAGGCTTCAACATCACGGCAGCCTCAGAAGTCATGGCGATACTCTGTCTCAGCAATGACCTGAAGGATTTGAAAGAAAAACTAAGTCGGATATACATTGGCGACACCTATGACAATCAGGCCATTTTTGCACGCGATCTCCATGCCGAAGGGGCAATGGCAGCTATGCTCAAAGATGCCATAAAGCCAAATCTGGTCCAAACGCTGGAAGGTAATCCGGCGATTATTCATGGCGGGCCATTTGCCAATATTGCCCAGGGCACCAACTCCATCATCGCCACGAAAATGGCTATGTCATACTCAGATTATGTTGTAACGGAGGCTGGCTTCGGGGCTGATCTTGGCGCTGAGAAATTTTTCAATATCAAATGCCGTCAAGCGAATATCTCTCCGAAAGTCGTCGTACTTGTAGCAACAATAAGAGCCCTGAAATACCATGGTGGAATACCGCTGAAAGAACTCGGCCATGAAGAGGTCGATGCCTTGCGCCGTGGCAGCGGCAACCTGAAAAAGCACATCCACACGATTCAGAGTTTTGGCCTGCCGGTAGTGGTGGCGATTAACCACTTTCATAATGATACTGATGCCGAAGTGCGCGAAGTAAAGTCCATTTGTGAGGAGATGAATATTCCATGCGAAGTATCGCGTGGTTTTGCTGATGGAGGAGAGGGTGTGACAGACCTCGCGAAACGTGTGGTCGAACTGGCAAAAACGTCTAGCAATCCTTTCCGCCCGGCCTATGAACTCCAGGATAGTGCTAGAGTGAAAATGGAGAAAATATGCCGTACCGTTTACGGTGCCCAGCATGTCATTCTTTCTAATACGGCTAAAACCCAGCTGGAGAAATTCGAGAAAATGGGCTTCGATAAATTGCCTGTATGTATCGCAAAAACCCAGAAATCACTTTCCGACGACGAAAAGTTGCTTGGCCGACCGGAGAATTTTGATATCCATATCCGTGAATTTGAGATAGCAGCGGGTGCAGGTTTCCTGATCCCGATTGCAGGAACCATCCTTCGTATGCCCGGCCTTCCGGACACACCGTCTGCGGAGCACATCGACATTTCAGATGATGGCGTGATCTCCGGGTTGTCATGAAAAATGGTGTTTTAAAGTAATCATAAAATGGTCAGACGCTTTTTAAAACTACCTTTGCGCCGCAATAATGATTGAGTAAGAAATGAAGAAAGAGGAGATGGAAATTGATAGCGGACTGTCGCGGTATTTCAACAAATTCAGGGAAAATATCATCGGTATCGATGCTGCATTCGATTCACCGTTTGGCAGAAAGAAGGTGATATACGCTGACTGGATAGCGAGTGGCCGACTATATAAACCAATCGAAGACCGGGTGCTCCAACTGTTTGGCCCCATGGTGGGCAACACACATTCGGAGGCCAGTGAGACAGGCCGCGTCATGACAATAGCTTATCAGTACGCCCACAAAGTGATAAAATCCCATGTTAATGCAGGCGAGGAGGATGTCATCATCACTACAGGATCGGGCATGACCAGCGTACTGGCAAAATTCCAGCGAATTCTCGGCCTGAAAATTCCGGAGAAATTGTCTCCTTATTGCGGATTACCGATTGAAGAAAAACCGGTCGTCTTCCTCACGCACATGGAGCATCACAGCAATCAAACCCCATGGCTGGAATCGATATGTGATGTGGTCGTTATCGAACCGGATGAAAACTTATTTATAAATCCTGCCAATCTCAGGAAGCAGTTGAGCCGGTTTGCAGGTAGAAAGATGAAAATCGGTTCATTTTCGGCCTGTTCCAATGTCACTGGGATTATTACACCTTATCATGAACTTGCGGAGATTATGCATGAGCACGGTGGATTTTGTTTCGTGGATTTCGCGGCATCCGCACCATATGTTGATATCGATATGCATCCGGCCAATCCTGCCCAAAAACTCGACGCTATTTTCTTTTCTCCGCACAAATTCCTCGGAGGACCTGGAAGTTCCGGTGTACTGATTTTCGACAGGAAACTCTACAAAAACCGCATCCCGGATCATCCCGGCGGAGGAACAGTTCTTTGGACAAACCCCTGGGGCGAGCACTCCTATTTTGATGATATTGAAATCAGGGAAGATGGAGGTACACCGGGATTTTTGCAGGCCATTCGGTCAGCATTAAGTATAAAGCTGAAGGAGCAAATGAATGTGCAAAAAATCCATGACCGTGAAGAAGAACTGATCGCAAAGGCATTTGAAGGTTTGCGCAAAATACCAGCGCTTAGTATCCTGGCCGATAATGACCTGAAGCGAATCGGGGTCTTTTCGTTCTATATTCAGGGCTGTCATCATAATCTCATCGTGAAGCTGCTCAATGACCGCTATGGCATTCAGGTTCGCGGTGGCTGCTCCTGCGCTGGAACTTACGGGCATTATCTATTCAATGTAGATCGAGATACTTCCCACCGCATTACGGAAAAAATCAACAGGGGGGATCTTTCAGAAAAACCGGGCTGGGTACGCTTATCCATTCACCCCACTATGACCGATGAAGAGTTGGATTATATCCTGAAGGCAATTGGGGAGGTGGCAGCAAATGCCAAGCAATGGAAGAATGAATATCAGTATTTTCCGGAGCTCAATGAGTTTTTCCATCGTACCCTTGAAATCGATAAAAAACCAGAAATCGCGAGTTGGTTCGAGCTGAAATAAAAATGGGAGGTTTCTCCTCCCATGATTTTCTTTTGAATTTGTAAATGGCTATTCTCCGCCCAGCTTCAGGATAATACCTCCGGTAAAATCTCCCTGAATGATGGAGCTATATGAACTGACACCGGTTCCGCATCCACCGCCACCAGTGCCAATACCACATCCGAGATATACGCCCGAAAAGGTCATTGGAGCCATGATACGTGCCTGGAGTCTGATCCCTGACTTTATCGTTCATAAAGTATTTGATACCTCCGCCAAATCCCACAGCAAAGTAAGTATTCACATTATTTCCACTCTCCGTATTCTTAAAATTGGCAGCGCCAATGTTAAAAATACCGTAAGGAATCATCGGACCTTCTTTCAGTTCGCGAATGCCGCCCAGCCAGTAATAATTTGCTGTAACAGGGATCGATTGACGCTCGCCATCAAAATCGCGATATTCAAAATCTACTTCCGTGTGGTTCCATTCAAATTCCGCTATTACGTAGCTGGGGAGCCGCACGCCCAGTCGCACGCCATAGTTTCCCATATCAGAAATTTTGGCATTCTGACTATTATAATATCCGGAGTAGGTAGGTAAAGCTACACTTCCGGTCCATAGCCATCCGCCAAACGGGGTTAGTTCTACCTGGGCAAAAAGCGATTGCCCGGCGATCATGACGAGAACAAATAATAATGATTTTTTCATCTGAGTCGTTATTTATGGTTTTATCAAAAACGCGCGCAATATAGGGATTTATTGTAATTGTGAGGCGGAAAAATAATATCTGTTAGTCAGATGTTTGTTAAGGTTTCCAGTGAATTATATTTTATGATTTGTTGATTTTTTTTGTTTGTGATTGGTAAGTTCATAGTGTCAGTTTGTATTGGTCAGGTCGCGATAAAACCGAATCACGTCCTCAAATTCTCCAACAGGTATTCGCTCGTTTATTCCATGTAGAGATGTGATATTCTCCTGGGTTATCTTCAAAGGCAAAAAACGATACACATTCTCACAGATTTCATAATAATACCTGCCATCAGTCGCGCCTAACACCAGATTTGGCACCACAATAACCTCAGGATAAATCTCTTTGATGGATTTTTCAATGATGAGATACGCCTGACTTTCAGGATCAGAAACAGGGCTCGGTTCACTTAGAAAATCGCTAAGCGTCAGTTGAATCCGATCATCAGCGACGGTTTCCTTCACGTATTGAACAACATCCTCCACACTGCTTCCCGGGAGTATCCTGAAATTCATGGTGGCACTTGCATTTGAAGGAATGACATTATCCTTGTAGCCACCGCCAATAATGGTTGGTACCATTGTCGTTTGTACTAATGCATTTCCGGCAGGTGATTGTTGATAAATGCCCAGTATCAAGGATTTGAAAAGGTTTCTGTTGGCAAATGCCAGTTTATCCTGGAGTCGCATCTCCGGCCCGGCAAAATCCAAAAACCGGTGAACAGGTTCTGAGATTCGAGCTTTGAAAGGTTTATTCCCAAGTTTGGTCAGGGCATTAGTAATAATCTGGATGGCGGTTTCTTTCAGAGGCATGGATGAATGCCCGCCGTCAAGTTCGACGGAAAGCTGAATGGTAGCAAATCCTTTTTCGGCAATACCAATCAACGCCACATCCGTCAATACACCAGGCACCAGGCCCTGGGTAATCGTCAATCCTTCATCCAGCACGAACTCAGGTTTAATCCCCCGACTCTTCAGGTAATCAGCGATGGCTTTAGCGCCATTTAATCCTCCGATTTCTTCATCGTGCCCGAAAGCCAGGTAAACGGATCGGTTGGGGACGAACCCTTCGCCAATCATAATCTCCACCGCTTCCATTATTCCAATCACACTTACTTTGTCATCCAGTGTACCTCTGCCCCATATATAGTTTTCATGTATTTTCCCGCTAAAGGGTGGCTCCAGCCATTTTGCTGAGTCCGCCTCGTCAGCCGGCACTACATCGTAATGTGCTGCGAGAACAATGGGCGCCAGCGTATTGTCGGCGCCTTGCCAATGGTACAACAGTCCAAATGAATTGATGGTGCTTCTTGTAAGTGTTTGGGATGCCAGGGGGTAGAATCTATCCAGCAATTCCGAAAACCGGTAAAACTCCAGTGAATCGAAGTCAGATTCTTCACCAAACGATATTGTCCTGATTTGTATTGCTTCTGACAAGTGAACAACAGCCTCTGGGCTAACAGAGACTTTATTGACAGGCGCTACGTTTCGTTGTTTTGATTTTAAACGCGAGGTATTTATACCCAGGTACAAGGCAAATAGTATGATCAGGAATAAAACTGTAGGAAGGATCTTTTTCATTTTGAATTCGGCGTCGCATGACAAAGCTAAAACTTATCCATCAGGCATAAAATGAATACCGGGAAATCAATGTCGTTTAGTTAGCAACATTCGACCCCGCGTGGGGTCGGATATTTATAGATAACGTGCTTTTTCTATAAACATTTGACTCCTACGGAGTCACACAATTCACTTAACTAAACAACATTGACAGGGAAATTGTAAATTCGCCGACGTTCTCATGATTTACTTATTACCGCTATGATAAAATCGTTTCTCAATACGCTTTGCCTCTTCTTTTTTACTATTTCGGTATCGATCGCCCAACCCGATATCCGAGACATCGAGAATTACATCGAAAAAGCCCGGAAGGACTGGGACATCCCCGGCATGTCGGTCGCGATCGTTTACAAAGGCAAGGTCGCTTCCAATCGCGGTTATGGTACTATTGAGATTGGGAAGGAGGAAAAAGTGGATGAAAATAGTCTATTCGCCATAGCATCCAATACCAAAGCTTTTACTGCCACGGCATTGGGCATGTTGCGTGATGAAGGCAAACTCCATTTCAACGACCGGGTTCAGCGCTACGTGCCTCAATTTAGGCTTTACGACAACTACACGAGTGCAGAGGCTACCATTGCCGATCTGCTATCGCATCGGGTTGGCCTCGGCACATTCAGCGGTGACATTCTTTGGTACAAAACCGATTTCAATACGGAACAACTCATCGGTAAAATTAGCCTCGTTCCTCGGGCGTATGGATTTCGAAATGGTTATGGATATTCCAACCTGATGTTTGTCGTTGCCGGTGAAGTGCTTAAAAATGTTTCCGGCGAATCGTGGGATATGTTTTTTCAACACCGGATTTTTAATCCACTCGGTATGAAACGCACGATCACTTCGGTAAAAGATCTTGACGGTATGGGTAATTTTGCTGTTCCGCATAAAATTGTTGATGGAAAAAACGTACCAATCGAATGGGTGAACTGGGACACCATGGGTCCTGCCGGAGGTATTATTTCATCATCCACCGATATGGCACAATGGCTGCTCTTCAACCTGAATTCTGGCATATGGAAAAATGACACATTATTGAATCCCGGATCACAGCAATTGCTATGGACGCCACATAACAACTTCGTGGTAACCGAGGCTTCGAAGAAAGTAATTCCCGGCACCCTTTTCAGGGGATATGGTCTGGGCTGGGGTATCAGCGATTATTTTGGTAACAGAGTAATCTCCCATGGTGGAGGATACGACGGCATGTACTCCCAGGTGGCGTTGGTTCCCGAGCAGCAACTCGGAATCGTGATACTGACCAATACCATGAGCGACATCGCCGATCCTTTGAAAAACTACATCATCAATGCATATATACAGAAAGACCAGCGCGACTGGTCAGCAGAATTTCTTGCAAAGTCTAAAGTACCGGGGAAAGCGGAAAAACTGATAAAAACCCAGCGTGAGGCGCGAGTCATGGATACTAAGCCAACGTTTGACATGGCTGATTATGCGGGAGATTATTATTCCGATTGGCTCGGCGCTATCCATATTGTTGAAGACAATGACCAGCTATTGTTAACCTTTGATCACGCCCCTGACTTGTCGGCTCACCTTAGTCACTGGCACTACGATACCTGGGAGATAAAGTGGGATAAAGTCCATGCCTGGTTCGATTTCGGCACCATTCAGTTTCAATATAATGCTGAAAGGAAAATCACAGGATTTGAGTTTAACGTGCCCAACTACGATATCTTCTTCGAAGAGGTGAAGGTGGAGAAGATTGAATAGATATTCGGAGATATTTTAATTTGGAATTTCAGGAAAGTCCCATGAATCCTGCCGTGATTTCAGGCCTGACTGTGGTAATTCGGTAATTTTTCCATAATTTAAGCTACGCTACTGCGAGTAATCATCCATAGCAACAGGGTTGTTTATTCAAAATAGTAAGGCGCCATGAACCAGAGACTGATCATTTTAACCCTTTTACTTTCCGTGCTACGGCTGGATTGCCTGGCAGACAAAGGAAGTATCGAACAACTCGAACAGCGACTTGTCAATGCCAATGATACGGCGAGAATTACCATTCTCAATGATCTCGCCAGGAACTATTCAAGTTCGGATTTGAATCGCGCTGAGGACTTGGCAATGGAAGCATACGCTCTCCTCGGCAAAATCAATTATCCCAAACAAAAAATCACTAATTATAATCTCCTGTCCTTCATCAAGGGGTCATTGGGGAAATATGATTTGGCCCTGGCATATTCCGATACAGCCCTATCATTGAGCGAGTCAAAGGATAGACATTTATTGGCTAAAAGCTATGATGCGCGCTTTAGTTTGTTTTTCATGAAGGGTGATTATGCCCTTGCTCAGGAAGCTGCCGAAAAAAGTAATGCGTACGCTATCGAGGAAAATGATTCAAGTTTGATGGCCAAGACATACGACAACCTTGGGATCATTAAAGGTTTAAAAGGAGCACATGCTGAAGCGATTGATTATTTTATGAAAAGCCTCCAGTTATATGAGAGCCTTCAGGATGCCGAAAACATTGGATTTGCCCTGATTCATATAGGTCATACGCTGGAACTGGCCGGAAATTTTAATAAAGCCCAGGAATATTTGACAAAGGCCCTGCATCAGAATCGAATGACTAAAAACAGATACAATGAAGCCTGGTCATTATTAAACCTTGGTGTTGTTTACAGCCGTAAAAATGAACTTGATTCTGCATTGCTATTATACGAACAAACGCTTCAGATAGCTGAGGAAATCAATAATCAGCGCCTGATCCTCACCTGCCTCGACAACATTGGAGGCAAGTACACATTAATGGGTGATTTTGAAAAATCGAATTATTACCTGCAAAAAGCATATAAATTATCCGAATCCTCCGGCCAAAACTCCCGCACAGTGTACATCATCGGCAACCTTGCCGAGAATTACCTTTTTATGGGACAATATGATTCGGCCAGATTTTTTGGGGAACGCCAACTCGAACTGGCACTGACAAGCGACCTTATATCGGAACAAAAAGTCGCCTATTATAATCTGGCGCAGATTTACGATAGTCTTGGCAGCCATGAACAGGCTTACCATTCATTGCTGAAGTATATCGCACTAAATGATACAATATTCAGTCATCAGAAATCCGAGCAAATTGAATCTTTACGAGAGACATTTGAAGCTGAGCGGAAGGAACAGGAAATAGAAAATCTAAAATCAATAAATGAAAAAGTAAGGTATCGGAATATCAGTTTTGCCGGCGCAGCCATTTCCTTTTTGATTTTAGGAGGATTACTCTACTATGTACAGCGATTAAAAGTCAGACGAAACCGACTTTTACTCGAAAAAGAAAAGGAAATGGACCGCATGAAGTCCCGTTTTTTCGCCAATATATCGCACGAGTTCCGCACGCCATTAACCTTAATATTAGGTCCGCTTGATGATTTGATCAGTACTGCTGATTTGCCGGATACGCGAAAGAAATTGACTGTGATGCAGCGCAATGCAGGGCGTCTTCTTGAACTGGTCAATCAACTTTTGGATCTCTCAAGGATTGAATCAGGAAACCTTAGACTAACTGTTACCAGGTCTGATATTATCCATGTGATCAAAGGTGTTGCCATGTCATTTCATTCTTTCGCAGAACAAAAAAACATCCATCTAGTACTCGATGTATTTCCTGATGATTTGGAGATGAACTATGACCGCGCTAAAATCGAAACCATCCTGACTAACCTGCTTTCCAATGCTTTTAAGTTTACGAGAGAGCATGGGAAAATCACGGTTTCTTCCACAATTTCAAAAGGACAGGGTAAATTAGCCGGCAGTGAATTTTTGAGCGTCGTTGTTGCAGATGACGGGCAAGGAATTCCAGCGGCGGAGGTGCAATTTATTTTTGACCGGTTTTATCAATCCGAAACCAACCAGCTACTACAGCATGAGGGATCTGGAATTGGCCTGGCTCTTACTAAGGAATTGGTGGAACTCCACGGAGGGAGTATCAAGGCAGAGAGCAGGCTGGGAGAAGGCACCAAAATTACCATTGAACTCCCGATCGATTTGCCACTTCAGGATGGCCAGGTAACGATCTTTGAAGCATCCACGTCAGAAAAGATGATTGAAATCCATGATGAAATAGAGCAAACAGATGATGCAATAGGGGAGCGAGACGGTAGATCGCACGACAGTATTGGTCATCGAAGACCATGAAGAAGTGCGGCACTATATTCAGGAAATCCTGAAAAAAGACTATACTGTAATTAGCGCAAGGGATGGAGAAGAGGGGATACTTGAAAGCGCTGGATAGAATACCCGATCTGATAATTTCAGATGTAATGATGCCCAAAAAGGATGGCTATGAGGTTTGCAGTATTTTAAAGAACGATGTACGAACCAGTCACATTCCGATCATCTTATTGACCGCCAAATCGGATTTTGAGGATAAAATTGCCGGCCTGTCCACAAAGGCAGATGACTATGTCACCAAGCCCTTCGTGCCGAGGGAATTACTTGTGCGAATAGATAACCTGATAGAATCGCAGGAGACAACTAAGGGAAAAATATATAAAGGAAGGCGTCGATCCGGCCAAAGGAAATGGAAGTAAATTCCATAGATGAAAAATTCCTTATTCGGCTCATAGACATGGTAGAGTTGCACATGAGCAACGAGAAGTTTGGTGTAGAGCAACTTGGGGACGAGTTGGGAATGAGCAGGTCCCAACTGCATAGAAAATTAACCGGATTACTTGGACGGGGCCCAAATCAATTTATCCGCACATTCCGGCTGCAAAGAGCGCATGATCTGCTAAAACAAAAAGCAGCCACAGCATCAGAAATTTCCTACCAGGTCGGATTTGGCAGTCCTTCCTATTTTACAAAATGCTTCCATGAGCAGTTTGGATACACGCCATCTGACATGTTGGTACATGAATAATTTGATATCACCAACGGTGTGAACTGCCAATAGCGTGCCTTTGTGTCCGGAAATGATGAATTTGAACTAATCTTCCGGCTCCTTCCTCTGGTCGTTTCTGGGCAATAGAAATGAAGAGCTTTTCGTCTTATTTCCTGCTGATTTTAAATAACCCACTGGCATGCGGCATTAAAGAATGACTAAAAGTACCAGTGAATTCTCCTACCACTTCTTCGGTCCACATATTTGTTACTACGCACGGGCTTTCCAGGCGAAGATCAGCCAAATTCACTTCCACCTGCAGTGTGGAGAAGGATCATCAGAAATATTGAATAATGCCAGGTAGACATCTCCGCTCAGCGAGTTTTCAGCCGTTATCGCCACGTTCTCCTCCGTTCTGAAAACCTGGCGGACCTTGTCACTTTCCTTATGCATTTTCAGGACATTTGTGTTGGTCAATAGAGAAAGCGTAAATGCATCATTGCTTGGAAGATCACCGCCAAAAAATAGTGGAGATTTGAAAATCATAAAGAGTGTCATCAACGAATATTGCTCATCCTGTGTCAGTCGCGTCATTCGATCTTTACCGCGTTCACCTCTGATTGATATACGTCCTAATGGGATCATATCACAATCAGGCCAGGTGCCGGGGGCAATATGTGGATACCATTCTTCGGCCACCTCCAACAGGTGAGGGACGTCCTTCCAAACATCCCAGACATCATTGACCATTCGCCACATGTTGGCGTGTTCCTTCACATGATCTGCAAATTCAACCGGGGTTGGACCAGGAGATGTACTTAATATCATCGGTCTGCCGCATTGATCAATCGCAGTACGGATAAGTTCTATTTCTCCGGAATGGTAGATTGGTGCAGACAAGTCGTCTATTTTTACAAAATCCACTCCCCAGGCTGCATACATATCAAAGAGCGAATTGTAGTATTCCTGTGCGCCTGGTTTATCAGCCACTATCGTATAATTATCGAGTAACCATTTGCACAGGTTATCCTGGGAATAAATCTGATCAGCCGTAATACCGTCCGTGCCCTTAATGGGAAGCTTATTTTCTACGGCGACTTTTGGGATTCCCCGCATCAGGTGGATGCCGAATTTCAGGTCTTTGCTATGTACATAATCTGCAAGTTCCTTAAAGCCCTTTCCATCTTTAGCTGATGGGAAGCGGTTGACAGCGGGTTGATATCGTCCATACTCATCCAGAACATAACGCGGATCGGTCTGGTTGTATCCCCCGGCCTTATCATTTTCTACAAACCATCGGATATCGACGACGATGTACTCCCAGCCAAACGACTTCAGGTGCTCAGCCATATAGTCCGCGTTGATCTTTACCTCGTGTTCCTCCACGGTAGGGCCGTAACAGTCCCAACTGTTCCATCCCATAGGTGGGGTTTGAGCCCACAACTTAAAATCTTTTTTGGCTTCTGTGTCATTTTTCTTTGGCGAGGAACAGTCAGCCAGGAAAATAATGATCGATAAGGCGCTAAAAAGCAGGGATGGGATATTTTTCATAATGTGAAAAAATTTGGTTTGTGCATCTATGAAGTAAATTATTTATGAAGAAACGGCATTACTCAAAAACCAGGTTTTCAGAAAAGAATGGCAGTGTTTTGGTACGGATACGGTCGGCGATTCGATTGAGGTGGTCGCCTTCGTAGCTTTCATAAATATGTGGTATTTTATATGCCTCCAATAGTTCGTGCAGTGTTTTAGTCGATCCACTGATTCCATAGTCCTGTAGTCCTGCATCCATGGCAATGGCATGGAGCTTTTTCAGATTCGGAATATACTGGTCAATAACATATAAAGTCCTGTTGGCGGAAAATTTGGCAGCGATTTCGGGAAGTACTTCACCATTGGCAAATGGCAGATCGAGATAAAAGGGCGGTTTATCCGGATTGGGGGCCCATGCCGCTGCAGAAGCCAAAGTAGCGATCACTCCAAAATTAGCACTTTGGAGCTGGTCAATAGTAGTTATGGCTTCAACACTATTCATAAACTCAGTGCTGTTGGTTACCACGCCATCCATACAGCAAGCGCTCAGAAGATAAATGGATGACCAGACCTCGGGGTATTTCATCCCAAGCCTTATGGTACCATATCCACCCATCGAATGGCCGGCTAAGCCACGGCTTTCTGCATTGGGGATTGTGCGATAATTGTTGTCAATATACCCTACAAGCTCTTTAGAAATGAATGTTTCCCAATCTCCGATAGTGACGGAACTCGAATACATGCTCCCCTTAAACCGGTTATAGGCGTTGGGCATTACCACAATCATTTCTTTGCTCTTTCCTTCAGCCAGAGCGCTATCGATCACCTTGTGCAGGTTGATCCAGTGTTCCTCCCAGCCAAACCATTTGCTTTCATTATCTGTAAATCCATGCAGCATATAGAGAACAGGGTAATGTCTGTTCGGGTCAGATTTGTAGGTTGGAGGGAGATAAACCGTTACATCGCGCTCGGCCGGATCTCCAACCAGGTTGCCTTCGATAGCCTTGCTATATACCTTTATATGTTCCTTGGTGCCCTGCTGAGCCTGAGCGAACAGGCATGAAATGGCAACCGTAATCAGGGAAAGCAATAGGATTTTTTTCATGGGATTGCAGATAAATATTGGGTGAATTTAGCGGAAGTATTTTGTAAGTAAAATTTAACGATGCCATAGTTTCCTCCAATATAAGCCAGGTCAAGAGGCATGTTAACAATTAAAACTTACATAATTGGAAATCCTCTTCCCTGGTGTCCCACCATTTTACCTCTTAATCCATACCGTTTGTATATTTTTTTAATCCATCAACTAGTTAGTTCGCCCCCTTTTTTCTCGACTGAAATTGACGCAACCTTTAAATAGTTTTCGTAAAAAAAATTAGCCTATCATGAAAACGAATTATTTTGATAGAAAATGCCTATTTACTTCAACAATAGCCGTCTTCGCTAATCTGGTACTTTTTGCACAGGTTGATGTCAAGTGGAAAAAGGACCTTTCCTCGCCTATTCATTGGCAGGAAGTAACATCACTCGGTAATCTTATTGTAAGTTCCGGCAATCAATTAGCAGGAGTGGATACTGAAAGTGGCAGTATTAACTGGAGTAAAATCGATTTGGCAGGGATTAGTCGGGATGCTTATAAAAAAATTCCGAACAGCCCGTTTTTTACAATAGCCAAAGGGAATAGCATCTTGTTAATTGATGAGTTTAGCGGTGCCCTCGCATTTGATTCTGAAAAAGCTGGAGTCAAAACAATTGAAGACTATTTTTTTCTTTACAGGGCGGATGCAATTCTTGTCGCAGGCACCTCCTTCAGTGGTGATCCAATTATGGTTTCTGTCAGGATGTCCTCAGGTCAAGTTTCTTGGAGTATGAATGAGAAGTTTGGAAGAATTGTCACGGCAACTGAGTTGAATGACCAGGAATTACTCATTGTCACACTATTCAATAATTACAAAATCAACGCCATATCGGGAAAGATTATATGGAAAGAAGTTAATTCTTCCGAAGCAGCGCAACTGGATAAGATGGGCGCTTTTGGTGCTTTAATGAAGTCGGCCGCCGAAAACCACACAAAGGACATGGAGATTGAACTGCGATATTTCAGGCCCGAAGGAAGCGAAGTGTTTTACATTGGTTCACAAAAGGAATCACAATCGGGAATAACTTCTTCTACTGGCAGCTCACAACTATCAATTACAAGAATGTCTATAATGCCTATCGCATCAGCGACGGTGGTTTAGTCTGGAACAAAAGCCTGGAAGTAAGTGGAAAATTGGGGCATGTGGCTTTTTTAAAAAATGGTATATTGATATTACCGGACGATGGCAACAGGACCAAAATCAATTTATATGATTATGCTTCACAGCAAGGAATCTGGGGAAAAAAGGGAAACGGAATTGCGATAAAAGGAGGAGTGTATGACTACATGGAAACCGATAATGGGATACTACTAGTGACACAAACATCAAGCAATAATTTCCTGAATTATCTGGATCCTGCTACCGGCATGATCACTTTTGAGAAACCCGTGCAGGTTGACGGAAGAGTAGTGGGAATAGTTCCACTTTCTTCTGGCATTCTTTATATCACTACAGAATCGATGAATATTCTTGATCCTGCGACCGGATCATTGAAATGGGCGAAAAGTGTAACGACAAGTCCTGAGTTAACCGCCCGCCACGATGGAAAAATTTATGCTTTTGATTATAAAGTTAAAAAACTGATGATTGTCGATGAATCTACAGAATCTGTGCGTCCGCAATCTGATTTCGAATTGAAATTTTTAGGTGGCGAATCACCGCGAAATCTTGAAGTGATGGAGGATGGGATATTCCTATATTCTGATCAGAACGTGGCTAAATATGATTTTGACGGCAGAGTAAAATTCCAGGAGTATTATCCTGCGCCAAAAGAATCAGGTTGGAAAAAAGCCTTACTTTATGCCGAGGCAGTCAGAGGAGCTTACGTTAGCGCTTCAGCTTACTATGTATCAGGAGTAATGGCGGCAGTAGAAGATGATGTAAAGAAAGAAGATGCCGCTACCGGAGAAATGGTAAGTCAGATAGGCAACGCATATGGAGATTTGGGCAATTATGCGGCAAGCTATGCGGCTACTGCCATGAAAAAGGCGAATGCCCGATTTAAAGCAACACAATCCGGAAGGGATTTTATGTTTATCATGTCCGTAATGGACAAGAATGTGGAATTGCTCATGGTAAGTAAAACAACAGGCAAGGTCGACGGAAGGATAAACCTTGGAAAAGATAAGGAGCCAGTTTACGCGGTAGATGACGTGTCTGGCCAGGTTTACTACCTCGAAGGAGATAAACTCATCACCTCCTATCAGGTGAAATGATCGTATGGCTGCCCCAAAATAAGGCAGCCTTTATTTTGTGAAAAATCATCCCGGCCAGGCAACCGGGATTTTTCATTTATTGGAGATTCAGCCAGATTTAAGGCTGTTTGCGACAAATTTTACAGTATTTGCGACAAATGTGATAGTTCCTCATAGGCTTTAAATCCCACCTTTGGATCATGTTTTATCCAACTATTAACTAAAGTTTAAAGCCATGAAAAATTTATCAAAAGTCGCAATTCAAACTATGCTATTCATAGTATTAATCACCAGCATTCGATGTTCGACGGAGGAGGGAATAGACGGAAATCCAAATACTCCTTTGATCAATGCGCATTTAAGCAACCTACCTGATTGGAATAATGAAACGCCAGCGCCTCTTCCTGATGAAATAGTCAACAACAATTTTATTCGAACTGAAAATAATACTCCCTATAAATATGATATAGTAAAACGAAATATGACCAAATCAACCTCCCCAATCATCGCTGTGGGTACAAATCAAGGAAAAATGTGGCCAGGGGCATTGATTCAGGGAAGGTCATTGGAAACAGGTGATTTAGAATTAATTAATACTAAAAGGGCACCAATAACTATAAATGTTGACTTACCTATTAATACTACTTTTAGAGAGATTGCAACGCCTAATAGTGTTACTCTTCAGCAGGCTATTTCTGAAATGCAAATCGAAGCGGGGCAATTGGAAGATGGCAAACAAGCCGGCGCAGGCACAATGAATTTTGAAGTTGTGGAAGCATCTAGCTTTGAGCAGTCCATGCTTTCCTTAGGAATCAGCGGAGGATTTACGGATCCTCAATCGCAGGTAGGGCTCGATGCTTCTGCAAATGTTTCGCACACAAGATCCGTGAGGACACATACGATTGCAGCGAGATTTGTACAGCAAAAATTTACCGTAAGACTTGCTGATGACTTGATTCCTACAGCCTCTGATTTTTTTAGTGATGATATGACTTTTGAAGAACTTGAAGCATTGTCAAGTGACTGGGGGGAAGGTAACATCCCCTTGTATATTGAATCAGTGACTTATGGCCGTATTTTAATATTCACCATGGAATCAACAGAAGTAAATGATGCAGAAGAGCTTTCCGTAGCCTTGAAAGCATCCATGGATGACTATGCGAATGCAGGAGGCAGCATTGATCAGATGCAGCAAGAGAAATATTGTTAAACAGCACTACCAAGATTTATTCTGCAGGAGGCACGCGAGGAAGGGGCAAATAGTGCGATTTCTAATTTGGATTGGAGCAAGTTTTTTGTGCCGGCTCCTGTGAGTACCACAGTTCCTATTGCATTTACAGTACGCACATTGAATGGGAAAAAGACTGTTAAGATTCATGATAATATATTCTTTGAACTAAGAGACCATTTTAGGGCACCAAAATCATATGATATTAAGGCCACACTCAATGAAGCAACGCTAACAAAGGGAATATGTACTGCGTGCGTTTATACATCCCGCTTTAAGGAAGATGATGCCGCAACCTCATCGGTGTTGGCTGCAGGCCAAATATATTTGGTTTGGAATGCAGGAAGTGTCGGTGGATCCAGCACGACAACTGGTAAGTCAGCAGGATCATCATTCGAAATCATCTCAGGATATTGTACAAATCCTGCCCCGGGTTATTGTGCTATTCAAGATCTCATCAACAAAAAATCGAATAGTTATACCTGGCCCTATAATAATCTGGTAAATGGAAATACCCCGTTGACAATTACTATAAATGAGAATTTCAGAACCTTAGAATTTAAATACACGATAAGAAAAACCGCTAATTATTGACGCTGGATGAATAAGGAACAGAAATGAATTCCTTGCTCTCAAAGACTTTTCTGAATAGAAAATCACGTTAATAATTAGTTGGATCATAAAGAGCCCCTTCAGAGAGAAGAATTTTCTGCAGGGTTCTTTTTATTTCAATAACTTAAACGCATGCCCATACGAATTTGACCGAAATCCAGGAATACACCAGAGCATGCTTAATGGTTCTTTGGCCCGGGCAGCAACTGCAGTTCCCATGTCTTCAGTCTCGCGTCCAAAAAGATCAAAAATGGTCTTTACTTCCGCTTTTACCGATTGTGTTACGTTGAATCCGAAAGATGATCGATCATTCCATTGAAGATGAAGAAGTGAAAAGGTAAAATCACGTACCAATACAACCTGCCAAATACGCCCCGTGGCCGGAAGGTGGCTGTCTGGCGCAGTATATTTTCATTATCGATGGAAAACTCCAGCCATGCTTCGCCGGGGAGTTTCATTTCTGCGAATAGGAGTAAGCGCCTCTTTTCTTTATCAGCAAGAATAACACGCCAAAAATCCAGCGCGTCGCCGGCATTTATCTTTTCAGGATTCGTCCTACCGCGACGCAGTCCGACGCCACCCACAATTTTATCCAGAAAACCACGAATTCTCCATAACCAGTTGGCATAGTACCAGCCCTGAACACCGCCGATCGACCAGATCTTCAGCATGGCCAGGTCTGGATCTGCAAGTTTTCGCCACTTCACATCCTTGTAGCAGCCGTATTCCGGCACCTTTATAAAATTTGACAGCGAACCATTAAAGCCACTGCTCACGTGCGAATCGATCCAACTTGATACTACTTCGCTCTGTTGTATTCTTTCAAATGCCATGCGAATTGCCTCGTCGTAATCAATAAGTTCGATGCCGAGAAGTTTTGAGATGTCATTGTTTCTGCAAATAACAGGGACGCGCATGCTGTTCACCAGATTGACTGCGAGCGGATACGAAGTGGATGTGACAAAGTAGAGCCAGAAACTTGAAAGCCTTGGCGTCATGAGTGGTATGGTGATAATGAGCCGTCGGAGCCGTCGAATTCGCGCAAACCGTAGCAGCATCTCTTTGTATGTGAGTATTTCAGGCCCTCCGATATCAAAGTCCTGGTTAAAGGTTTTTTCATTAAATAAACTCAAGGAGAGCACCTGAATCACATTCCTGATACCGATAGGCTGAGAGGGAGTGTTGAGCCATCGTGGCGCAATCATGAATGGAAGCTTTTCTACCAGGTCGCGGATGATTTCAAAGGATGCGCTGCCTGACCCCAGGATAATGCCAGCCCTTATTGCGGTAAAATTATAATTACCATGGGCCAGTATATCCTCCACTGTTTTTCGTGAAGCCAAATGCTGCGACAACTCCTGGGCGTTGGTGATTCCGCCAAGGTAAACAAGATGGCGGGCCTTGGTATTATTTAACCTGTCCCTGAAATTCAGTGCGGATTGCTTTTCAAGGTCTTTGAAGTTTTCAGTGCCGGCAGCCATGGAGTGTACCAGGTAATAAGCTCCATCGAGATCATCCGGAATCCTGTCGAGGGTTTCTTTCTTCAGAAAATCCACTTCGATGATTTCTACCTGCGACAGTAGTTCATCTTCCAACTGAAACCTTCTCCGCTCCCTGACGCAACACACGACGGTGTATCCCATCCTTACCAATATCGGTAGCAGTCGTTTTCCAATATAACCATTGGCCCCTGTCAGTAATATTTTCATTTGTTTTTTAAAATCATAAGATAATCAACAAACAGAATATGTAATGGTTTTGAACAATATATTTGGGTATGACCATTTTATCATTATATTCAAATCCTGAAACCAATTCGGGTAAAGAATGCCAATTCCATGTTCAATAATCTGAAAATTCGGTGTTGTGATGCGACTCATGCATCGGCCATTTGCAACCGGGATTGCTAATACGGTCCGATAATCGTACATTTTGAATTGGTGTCAACCGTAAAATTCAGGGCCTCCAATTACTGCCAAAGATAAGTTTGTGGCATTTTAAAGTACTTTACGTGGACACGTTCATTATATTTGCGACAAAGTATATTGTCCCATATGGCATTTGACATTTTTATAACCCTGTTTTTGGTTGCGCTAAATGGGTTTTTTGTTGCCGCAGAATTTGCAATCGTGAAAGTACGAGTTTCACAACTTGCAATGAAAGCAAAAGACGGCAATAGGTTCGCAATCTTATCCAACCATATCGTTTCACATCTTGACGGTTACCTCGCTGCCACTCAGCTTGGCATCACGCTGGCCAGCCTGGGCCTTGGATGGATTGGTGAGCCGGTGGTTTCAAAAATCATCATCAACGTCATGGGGCTTTTCGGCATAGTACTCAGTCCGGAACTCACGCATCAGATCGCTCTGCCAACAGCTTTTCTTATCATCACGGTGCTGCACATTGTCTTTGGTGAGCTTACGCCAAAGTCGGTCGCGATATTGCATTCGGAAAAGACTACCCTGTTTGTTTCCTATCCGCTCCAGTTTTTCTACTTCATTTTCAAACCGGGTATATGGTTGCTTAATGGCTTTGCTAATTTTATTCTAAAACTCATCGGCATTACATCCATCCAGGGAGCTGACGTGCACAGCAGTGAAGAATTGATGTACCTGGTGCAGAAAGGTCAGGAAAGCGGCAAGATCGATGATGCCGAATATAAGATCATAAAAAATGCGTTTGATTTTTCAGAACAAACTGCCCGGCAGATTATGGTGCCCCGAACACAGGTATTTGCATTGGATGTGAATGAATTCAGCAGCGAGGTTATTGATCTGATAATCGATGAAAATTATTCACGGATTCCATGTTACGAAGATAATCTCGATAACGTCATAGGCGTCATTTATCTGAAGGACATACTTATAGCCAACCGCAGACGTGAGCCTGTAAATATTCGAAAATTCATCAGGAACATTCTTATAGTGCCGGAAACCAAACGCATCGGGCAACTGCTCAACGAATTTCAACTAAAACGCCAGCAGATGGCGCTGGTGGTCAATGAATACGGCGGTACTGAGGGCATCATTACCATGGAGGACATCCTTGAAGAACTTGTTGGTGAAATCCAGGATGAATTTGATAACGAAATTCCGTTCGTTGAGAAAACCAGCGAAAAAACATATATCGTACAGGCATCTGCTTCGCTGGATGATATCAACGATCATCTGCCGCATCCGATCGAAAAGGATGAAGAGTATGAGACACTGGCAGGATGTGTAATTTATAAATTCGGAAAAATCCCAAATTCAAGGGAAAAGATCAGCTTCGATAATTACGAATTCACCGTACTCAAAAAGAACAGGACCACCATCACTTTGGTGCAACTCGTCGATTTGGCTGAATAAACTTTCAGAGGAAATGATGCCTCTTGAACCCTTCCATCGCTTCGTATTCTGCCAGGCCAAGCTGGTCATAAATATTGGCTAAACCTTTGTTTCGGTCCTCGGCGCGCTGCCAGAATTCCCTTGCATCAGTACCCGGGAAAAGCGCTGAGTCTTTCTGAGATTGATGTTTAAAGATGGCCTTTCGTTTGCGCATCAGTTCACCAGGACTCATTGGTACAGCCATTTCGATTTCGTCAACCGGCCATTCATGCCACGCACCTCTGTATAGCCAAACCCAGCAGTCATTAATCCATGGTTCATTCTTTAGCTCATCCAGCGCCATGAATATGGCATTGAGGCAGACCCGATGCGTTCCATGCGGATCGGAAAGGTCCCCGGCTGCATACACCTGATGTGGCCGTATCTCCATGAGCAAGTCCTTGATGATTTTCACATCGTCAGGTCCGACGGGATTCTTCTTTACCTGACCTGTTTCATAGAATGGAAGATCGAGAAAATGTGCTTTATCATCGGTGAGCCCTACATAGCGGCAACCGGCACGCGCTTCTGCTCGCCGGATGAGTCCTTTGATGACCTTGACTTCCGGCTTATCGGCTTCCCCCGGCTTCTTTTCTTTTATGTATTTATTAACCTTTTTATACAAATCATTGGCTGCCTTGTTTTGCACACCGTGAACCTGCTCAATTTCCTTGAAGAAATCAGTCAGCTGAATTACATCTTCGTCAAACACTGCAATATTCCCGGATGTTTGATAAGCCACATGTACGTCGTGTCCCTGATCCACCAGCCTGATAAATGTGCCACCCATGGATATCACGTCATCATCCGGATGAGGACTGAAGATGATGACACGTTTTTTTGCCGGCAGGGCTCGTTCAGGGCGCCTCGAATCGTCCGCATTTGGTTTGCCTCCAGGCCAGCCGGTTATCGTATTTTGCAGTTCGTTAAAAACCCGGATATTGATATCATAAGCTGTATCTACTTCAGTGACCAGGTCGTTCATATGATGATCATTATAGTCGCGGGTGGTGAGTTTGAGCAGAGGCTTTTGCACCTCCTGGCACAGCCAAACGACCGCCTTTTTGATCATCATATTATCCCACTTTGGAATGTCCACAATCCAGGGCGTTTTTACGCGGGTCAGATCATCGGCAGAAGCTTCATCGAGCACCACGGTGGCATCTGGATGATCCTGCAGGATGCTGGCCGGGATCTGATCGATTTTCTGGCCTTCTACGATTTTCTTTATAATCGGCGCTTTTCCTTCGCCCCAGGCAAGCAGAAGGACTTTCTTTGCCTTGAACATCGTTTCGATACCCATAGTAATCGCTTTGCCGGGTACATATTTTTCGCCATAAAAGTCGCTGGCCGCGGCAGTAATGGTTGCCCGGTCGAGTGTCACCAACCTGGTTTTGGAATCAGTTGGTGAGCCAGGCTCATTGAAACCCGTATGTCCACGGCTGCTCACTCCCTGAATGATGATATCCAGGCCTCCGTTGGAATCGATCAATCGCTCGTATTCGTGACAGAAATCATTTACTTTTTCCTTTGGAAGCGAACCATCGGGTATATGGATATTTGTCTTTTCTATATCGATATGATCGAACAGGTGCTCATGCATAAACCGCGCATAGCTCTGAATGGATGAGGGATCCATCGGGTAAAATTCATCAATGGTAAATGCAATGACGTGCCGGAAACTAAGTTGCTCCTTCTTATGAAGGCGGATAAGTTCTTCATAGAATGTCACCATGGTAGAGCCAGTAGCAAATGCGATAAGGCACTTCTCCTTGCTCAACTGTTTGATTTTGATGATGGAAGCTACTTCACTCGCGATGGCTCGGGATGCCGAAACCGAATCTTTATAGATCAATGTCGGTATCTTCTCAAATCGAAGGAATGATTTCAGGTCAGATGAATTTGGAAAATTGTAATGCGACAAATTGCCATCCGCCATCGGATTAATCACTTTTTTACTCATAGTGCAAGGTCATTTTTTACTGCGCAAAAATACGTAATAATTCAAATCGGGCACATTTTTATCCACCCAAAACAGCATAATCCCGCATATATTTTTATATTTTTGCGGCATATGTTTTCCAAATTTGCCTGAAATGCCAGTTGACACAGCTATTATTTCGTGAGTTCGCCGGGTATTTTGCTTTTATGGACATAGTACTTCTTTTACACTTAATCGTACAATAGATATCAGTCAAAACTTCAAATAACCCATGAGAATCATCATCCAGGATAATAAAGAACAAGTTGGCCAGTGGGCAGCTAATTACATTATTGAAAAAATCAAAAAAGCTCAGCCGACAGCCGCCAGGCCATTCGTTCTGGGATTGCCAACCGGCTCCTCACCGATCCAGACCTATCAGGAATTGATTAAAAGAAATAAAAAGGGCGATGTGTCTTTTCAGCATGTCATCACTTTCAATATGGATGAATATGTTGGTCTGCCAATAGATCATCCGGAAAGCTATCATTCTTTTATGCACAGGCATTTGTTCGACCATATCGACATCCCTGCTGCAAATATCAATATCCTCAACGGCAACGCCCCGGATCTGGAAAAGGAATGTGAGCGCTACGAAGAAAAAATACGGAGTTATGGCGGCATCGAACTGTTTCTCGGCGGTATCGGCCCTGACGGCCACATTGCATTCAATGAGCCGGGTTCTTCACTCGTGTCACGCACACGGTTGAAAACCCTCAGCTACGATACCATACTCGCCAATGCACGCTTTTTTGATAACGACATTGAAAAAGTCCCAACTACGGCGCTCACCGTTGGCGTGGGCACCGTGATGGACGCTAAGGAAGTGATGCTCGTGATCACCGGATACAACAAAGCCCGGGCGCTGAGGGAAGCTGTGGAGAAGGGTGTCAATCACATGTGGACAGTCTCCATGTTGCAATTGCATCGCCACGCCATACTTGTCTGCGACGAAGATGCAACCATGGAATTACAGGTGGAAACGGTGAAATATTTCAGGCAGATCGAAGATGTAATCCAGGGGAATATCTGGAAATACAAGAAATAGGCATAAAGAATTTGAGCCCGAGCTGAGCAAAGTCAGTTATTATTTCACTGTCAGGTTTCGACTCCGCTCAACCTGACATTTTTTTAACTGACTTTTCGTACCTGTCATACTTTTGCAAGTTTAAATTGGCTGCTAACATTTCAATATGAATTATGAAAAATATCCTCCTATTTCTTCTTGGCACATTTATAATAGCCTGCCAATCTCCACAACCCTACAAGATCCCCGTCTACGGCTGGCTCAGTGGCCCTGGTAAAATGACCGACCAGGAATTGAAAGATCAATTCACAGATCTGAAAGCGAAGGGTATAGATGGCCTTATGTACAACGGCGGCCAGGATCCTGCGACTTACGCACGCGTTGGCAAAATCGCCAAAAGCGCCGGACTGGATTTTCACGCATGGATTCCTACCATGGTGCAGCGCGAAAATCCGAAACTAAAACCCGAATGGTACGCTATCAACGGATTGAGCGAATCGGCATTCGATAAGCCGGCTTACGTGGATTATTATAAATTTTTATGCCCGAGCCATGAAGAGGTGTATCGGTTTTTGACAGAAATGTACGGCGCCGTGGCCGACGTACCCGAAGTGGATGCGATCCACCTGGATTATATTCGATTTCCGGACGTGATTTTGGCCAGAGGGCTTTGGGACAAATACGGCCTTACGATGGACAGGGAATACCCACAGTTCGATTATTGCTATTGCGATAAATGTGTTGGTGAGTTCAAATTAAAAACGGGTGTTGACATCAAAACCGTGGAAGATCCTTCACAGGTGGAAGAATGGAAGCAGTTCCGCTATGATCTTATTACCACTCTTGTAAACAGGTTAGCGGATGATGTTCATGAAAAGGGTAAAAAAATCAATGCGGCGGTATTCCCGGGGCCGAATTCCATTGCCAAAAAGATCGTGCGGCAGGAGTGGGACAAATGGAATCTCGATGCTTTTTATCCCATGAACTACAACGACTTCTACCTCGAAGGGCCGGAGTGGGTCGGCGCGGTGACTGCCGAAGCTGTGACATCAATTAATAACCGGATGCCGGTTTATAGTGGTTTGTTCATTTGCCCAAATCCTGAAAACAAGACTTCGGAGAATGATCCTGAAAACCATGGCCTGGTACCCGAAGAACTGGAAACCGCCATTCGCACTTCCATGGAAAATGGCGCCGCCGGAATCTGTCTCTTCACGCCGGATAGGATGACCGGAGAGCTGACTGGGAAATTTTTGAAAAAGCAATAAGGGTAGATTATCGAAGGATTAAATAATAGTAGCCAGGTTATCGTGAGATGCAGTCTGCCCGCAATTGTTGTTGGTTTCAGCCAGCAGAGTCCCGGCGTTAGGATTGACCAACCTTGAGGGCCGGTGAAAGCCCTATTTTTTTGGCGACTAGTTTTATAACCTAATCAGCAAGGTGTCCAATATTCAAACTTCTGAAGAAGTCCGTTCTTAAATGTGAATACAGCTCCATCGTCACTATCTTTTGAGTAGAGTAAAAAAGTGTCATTGTCGGAATGTTGCAAGAAATTGTCGTTCACTTTCTCGCCAAACATTTTTACAAATTCATCTTTGTTCGTCCGTCCATCCAGTTCTTTGTCCCCGTATTTTATTTTCGTTTTACCGTTATCGTCAAAGGTGACTTTTTGCAAATAGAATTTCTCTTTGTCGCTGCCAATGTAATTAAAGTTACAAGGGTATTCACTTCCTGCCACTAAGTTTTATCTTTGTGATCATGGAGTATCCAAGAAATCAAATGGAATTTGACAGGGCGTTTGCAAATGAAGACGATTGCGTAAAGTATCTGATAGAGGTTAAGTGGCCATTGGGCTATAGATGTAGCAAATGCAGCCATAATGAATATTGGGCATTATCACGAAAGAGATTGAAGTGCAAAAAATGTTTGGCAATAGCCACCATAACTTCAAATACGTTCTTTGATCAATCAAACAAGGCACTTACACTGTGGCTTAGGGCAATATGGTGGATGATTGCCCAGAAGAATGGAGTTAGCGCATCTGGCTTACAAGCAATCCTTGGGATTGGAAGTTATAAAACTGCCTGGATATGGCTCCATAAACTTAGGATGTTAATGGTCTTTCCCAATAGGGACAAACTTTCGGGTAAAGTTGAAATTGATGAGACCTTTGTGGGTGGAGTTGCAGAAGGTAAACGAGGCCGGGGAGCCGAGAATAAATCATTAGTTATGATAGCAGTTGAAGTTTTGCCAAAAGGGACAGGAAGGGTACGACTGGAGCTAATACCCAGTGCAGAAGGAAAGCATTTGCTTAAGTTCATAAGTGAGAATGTTGAAAAGGGAACCACCGTAATAACCGATGGATGGTCTGGGTATGCACAATTGAGCGAGAATGGCTACGAGCACATTAAGCAGAAACAAGTAATTGCATCACATAATGAAGAAATGCTTCCAAATGTACAGAGAATCGCCGCACTGCTTAAAAGATGGTTGTTAGGAACTCATCAAAACTATACGAGTCAAGATCGGCTTCAGAAATACTTGGATGAGTTCTCATTTCGATACAATAGGCGCAAGTCAAACAGTAGAGGATTATTGTTTCACCGGATTATTGAACAAGCAATGATACGGCAACCAATATTATCAAGAGATGTGCTTGAAAACAAAATTTAAAGTGGCAAGAAGTAAATACCTAATAAAGTTATTATATACTATTTGGTAATAAGGTCCACTCGGCTGGTCGTTTGAGAAGAAACCACATTCGTAATTTGTGTCAACCATTTTACCTTGTCCGAATAATTTAATTATTGCCTCTTTTGTCGTTAAAAATTCAAGTCCTTTGAATTTTATTTTCTTAAGGTCAAAGTCAATATGTTGCCCTAGTGAAATTGTAGTAATGGAGAGAAATAAGATTATCAGTCGTAATTGTCCCATGTGTCTTAAAAAGTTTGTCAGATATGATCGTGTTTTACGTAATTTGTCAATATTTTCATTGTCTGTAAGATTATAATCGAGTGTTATGGTAGTTTAAGCATCGGCTTCAGGGGCCAATGGGAATTTGATGATTTTTCGATCACGTTGCGAGCGGTAGATGGCGGTGAATAGTTCAACAGTCCTTCGGCCATCGTTTCCCGAAACAAGCGGTTCGCGGTCATCAACAATCGCTTCAACAAAATCTTCGATCTGTTTCCGGATATAATAAACCGTCGCGTCGATGGTGCTAAAGAAATCGCTGTCTTCTTTTTGCCATTTCTCCAGCAATCCTTCTTCGCCGGGAACGGTCCAGATATCATTGATTGGAGGTTCGGCGATGTTGCTCATGCCGGCAATGAACATGGAGCCACCTTCGGGCTGCACACCGACGGAAGCTCCATTGCTCCCGTGAATATGAATTTTACCGTACAGGCCTGGCTTCTGCGAATTGCTGACAACCAAATTCCCAAGTGCGCCATTTTTAAATTTGATGATGGCGAGCGCTGTATCCTCCACTTCAATATAGGGGTGGTTCAGATTGGCCCAAACGCCATACAATTCATCAATTTCTCCCATCATCCACAACAGCACGTCAAGCTGGTGAGGCGCCTGGTTCACGAGAACACCGCCACCTTCATGCTGCCATGAGCCCCGCCATGGATCGGATTTGTAATAATTCTCATCCCTCCATCCAAACATATTAACCACTGCCAAAACCGGCGTGCCTATTTTTCCATCAGCAATGGCCTTTTTCACACGAACAACCGGTTCATAGAATCTCCGCTGGCTGATAACCCCCAGTTTTTTCCCATGGATTTTAGCCATATTTATCATGGAGTCACAATCCTCAAGGGATGCTGCCAGTGGTTTTTCCACTAACACATGAGCTCCAGCCTCCAGGGACTGCAGGGCGACTTCTCGGTGGTTTGGATGGGGCGTACAAATAATGACCAAATCCAGCGTTTCAGTTTTCACCATTTCGGTGATATTGCTATAGCCCTTCGCACCGTAATTCCTGCCAAAGGTCGCTGCTTTTTCAGGCATCCGGCTATGAACGGCGATCAGTTTAGCATTGGGCAGATCGGCAAGTGCTTTGGCATGAAGGTGCGCTACTTTGCCACAACCTATTATTCCAGCTTTGATCATGGATTTAATATAACTTTATAGAGTCCCCTTTCTTTTTCATAAAGCCGTCTGAACCAATCCGCACCTTCGCTCAATGGCGCTTTTGCACTTAATAGCTCATCGACCTGGATCAACCCTTTTTCCATCATTTCCAATACCTGCGGATATTCACCTGCTATTCCGCAGCTACCTTGCAGTCTTATTTCACGCGTTACAACCGATTGCAGCGGTAGTTCGATATTCGCAGAAAGGTTACCGACCAGTGTCACCGTGCCGCCCTTGCGGACATTATCGATGGCGGTTTTCACAGATGGAGATATTCCGACAGCTTCGAATGAAACATCTACGCCGCGGCCATGAGTTAACGCCTTGACATAATCTGTTAAGTTTTCGTTTGCGGAATTGAAGGTATAATCAGCGCCGAATTTCCTGGCCATTTTCAGTTTTTCTTCATCAATATCCACGGCTATAATGACCCCGGCATTGGATAACCGTAGCACCTGAATCAGGAACAAACCGATCATTCCTGTGCCCACCACCATGACGGTATCGCGTATTTTGATAGGAGTCAGATTGATAGCGTGCGCGGCCACAGCTACAGGCTCCACCATGGCGGCTTGTTCGAAACTAACCTTTTCAGGAAGTTTGTGAGCAATATGCTCCGGAACAACGACAAATTCTGCGAAGGCCCCATGCCGTCGGTATTCCTTAGGCGATACACCGAGAACCTTTCGGTTTTCACTGAGGTTATATTGGCCCCTGAGTGTGAACCAGTCGTTCAATGGAAATTCTGTAGAATCAAAGGTGATACGGTCTCCGGGGGCAAAGCCTTTTACATCACTTCCCACTTCATGTACGATCCCCGAAGCTTCATGCCCCATAATCAACGGAGGATTTCTTCGTCCGGTGCTGCCATCATAACCGTGGATATCGCTGCCGCAGATGCCGCAGGCCTTTACGCGGACGAGCATTTCATTTGATTTGAATTCAGGGTCAGGAAAATCCTTATAGACCAGGTTTTTGTAAGATTCCAGTACGAGCGCTTTCACATTGTATCATTTTAGTAATCAAAAATACTGGTTTTTTTGGCTTTAAACTTTTCAGGTTTAAAATGAAAGTCGTTAATTATCCAACCTTTTGCATAAATAACGGTAAATATCCAGCGTACCAGCCATGACCAACGTCCACACCACCCTTGAAAAGTTTGATTCGAACCTCTGGGGATATCACTTTCCAATACCTAATGAGATTGCAGCATTATTTGTAGATGGCAATAATCGTCGGGTGATTTGCCGCATCAATGAGTTGCATGCCATGCAATGTGCGTTGATGCCCTCCGCGGATGGATATTTTGTACTTATTAATAAAACCCTGGTTGCCAGGCTGGGACTGAGGTTAGGTGAAGAGGTGACTTTGGAATTGGAGAAGGATAACTCTGAATTTGGACATGAGGTACCTGAGGTTTTTTCTGCATTACTGGAGCAGGACGATGAAGGCAGGGCGTATTTCTACAAGCTCACTCCCGGTAAGCAGCGAAGCCTCATTTATGTGGTAGGTAAAATGAAAAATATTGACTCCCAGCTGAGCAAGGGGCTTGCCATACTGCGGCATCTTAGAGAAAATCAGGGGATTCTCGATTTCAAAAAGCTGAATGTGATGATTCAGGAGTACAACCAAAAGAAGCGGTTATCCTGAATAGGCAAAAATTGTTCATTAAGCGAATGCATTGTGGCTAATATCCACCCCTAACCCCTCCATGGAGGGGAATTTATAGCGCGAAAAAAAGGCGCCTCACCTCAAAGGAATATGCAACGTTACGACAAGTCCCTCCGATGGGAATAACAGGGAAAAATAGTCCCCTCCACCGGAGGGCAACAACATACATCGCCACGACAAGTCCCCTCCACCGCGGAGGGGATTTAGGGTGGGTTCAACGACATCCATAAAACCAATACACATAAAACCAATCAACGACTTTTTATCTATCACTGATAATTCTAAATTTTATCCATATATTCCTTTTGATAACCCCTGCCACTTAACAATGAACCGACGACGAATAATTCCCTACAATGCAAAGCTCCACCCTTTGGCCAGGAAACTCAGGAAAAATATGATATTAGCCGAAATCCTTCTTTGGCAGGAACTAAAAGGAAAGCAACTGCTCGGGTACGACTTCGACAGGCAGATACCGATCGACAATTATATTGTTGATTTCTATTGTAAAGAGCTTCAACTGGTAGTCGAGATAGACGGCTCAAGTCATACAAATAAGGATAACGCCATGAAGGATGAGCTAAGACAGCAACGCCTTGAAAGTCTTGGTATACACTTTTTAAGATTTGATGATTTGGATGTAAAGCAAAATATAAAATATGTGCTCAACTCGATTCACGAATGGATTGTGGCTAATACCCACCCCTAGCCCCTCCATGGAGGGGAATTTATAGCGCGAAAAAAAGTCCCCTCACCGCAGGGAAATAGACATCCCAAGCAAGGGTCTCCTCCACCGGAGGGGAAATACATAGCAACCAAAAGTCCCCTCCACCGGAGGGGATTTAGGGGTGGGTTAAACGACATCCGTCAAACCACAAGGTGTACCACCCTTCGACACACAGCTACTTGCTCACATGTTAAATTATATGATACAAAAAACGCCCGGTGATGAGTCGGGCGCCTGGGTTTTTGACATATTTTCTTTACAATTTCGGTTCCCAACCAGGTTCATACGTTCGCTTCCAGAGCTGCATGGCATCGCGGTCGTAGATAACGCCGGTTGCTTCGTCTATTTCGAGTGACTCACCAATTCTGGACGAAATGTTTGCATAGTGGGTGAGCATCTGGCTTTTCGAAGCATCGGCAATTGGAGCGCGAAGTGTCTCCTTACCACGGATTGTTTCAAGGAAATTCATCACGTGTCGGGTCGTCATACCACCGCCACCACCGAGTGCCGTACCTGCTTCATCGCCGGCGCCTTTTTGCTCTTTCACCAGTTTACCTCTCAGATCATACAATCTGTAGCCGCCCCGATCAACGAATACAGAACCTTTGCTTCCATAGATGATCGTTCCGCGATCTGTACCATAAGTGCTGTATCCATTTCGGCTTTGTCCTTCCCATTTTATGGTTTTATTTCCGGCAAAATGATACAGCGCTTCCATGGTGTCGTACATGGTCCAGCCGTCATTTTCAAACTGGAACTTGCCCGAATACACGTCTACCCTCGAAGGATAATCTACCTGAAGTGCCCACCGTGCTACATCGAGTTCATGCGTGGCGTTGTTGCCCATTTCTGCTGTACCATAATCCCAGCCGTACCAGTGCCAGTTATAGTCCCAGGTGTCGTGCTCGTAGTTTTTTCGAGGCGATGGACCCTGAAACAGCTCCCAGTCCAGTCCATCGGGCGGGTTTTGCTTCACTGGCATTGGCACCTCGCCACGACTGTTAATATAAAAAGCAACGGCTTTATAGGCGGTGCCAATAGCGCCGTTATGGATTTCATTCACTATTTCTATCGATTCAGGGGCAGACCGCTGTTGATTGCCCATCTGGACAACCTTGCCGTACTTTTGCTGGAATTTAACAACTATGTCGTTTTCCCATGGATTGTGGCTACATGGTTTTTCGAGGTAAACGTGCTTGCCTGCAGTCATGGCCATGCAGGCGGCAGGTGTATGCCAGTGATCGGGTGCAGCAACGACGATGATATCAACTTTTGTATCATCCATTATTTTCCTGATATCATTCTCAAGGATTGGTTTATTGCTGATGATCTTCGAAAACCGCTCCGCGGCTTTTTCCCGCTGACTTTTCATCACATCGCACAGGTAAAGCAATTCCACATTACTCTCCCTTCTGGAAATCGGGTCAGTATAAGCGCCGAGCCTTCTGCCGAGACCCATAATGGCCACGCCCAGGCGATCATTTGCGCCAATGATCTTAGCGTAGCTTTTTGCAGGGCTGGACATTGCAGTTCCTGCGATACTAAAGCCAGTGACCCCGGCCATACTCTTCTTCAAAAAATGTCGCCTGTCGGTATTCATGATTTACTATTTCTGGGTTTATTCAAGATGTTTAAAACTATGAATTATCATTGAACAAATAAAATGCAGGCTGGAATTTTGGTGAATTCTATTATTGATCAGGACATTCAGGCTAGTCACTGCAACGCGATTTGATGGTTCAGCATTAGGATAAAAACCCATCCTGCAGGTTTATCACCATAAAAATATAACAGTTGAAAAAAGACAACTCCGATCCTGGAGGCCTAAGTTAAAACCACTCCTCGTTTACAGGATCACGGAGTGCTTATTGTGGTGTTCTGTCCTCAGTGACAGCGACACAACAATAAGAAGCACCCATGCGACGAGCGTCCAGGCAAAAAACAGATTGAACCAAAAAATTAATTGCCGGCCATTTACTTTACGATAGAGGGCAATATAGAAAGGAACAAAATAGGCGATTGCCGCCAGCAAATAAACAATGAATTCATGTGCGTCCATGGTGAACAAGGTTAAGAATGAGAATCATTACTCTAATGTTAAAACAAATTTTATAGCCAGAGAGTTCATTTTGGTAAACTGAACCAAACTTTTTTCTACAAAAAAAACACCATTCAATTCCTAAGAACTGAATGGTGTAAAAATCCCTGGTCTTTAATTGTTTCTGGTTGGTTATTCTTTAAACCTCCAACTCCCAGCCTTTCCTGGGAATTCTTTTAATCAGGTTGGTTGCATATTCAAGAGCGTTTACTTCTTCCCACTCGGTTTTGTACCGCGGATTACCGTTTTCATTATTGATGATGACCGTTTTAGGTATCCCAATTTTCTCATCAGGGCCAATATTGGTAAATTTCATATTTTCACCATCCCACCGCAATGTTCGGTTTAGTGCCGTAAGACGCGCAGCAACAGTGCCCATCACCACAACCTCATTGAATGGCCCGGCATATTCGAAATGTGATTTGGTTTTTACCCTCGTAGTTGGATTTTCTTTGCAAGCCCTCACCCAGTCCTTTTCATGACCGTCGAGCCCTTCAGCTACCAGCCTTTCATTAATGACTGGATTATGATCGATAAATTTTTCCTTTGGCAGGAACTTAGGATCACGTGCATAGCAGCCACAAACGATCTTGCCTTTTGTCCCCACGAACATTACGCCACCATCGCCGTCACCCATTTCTTCGCCATCGGGGAGTTCTGCCGGGCGGTCAGGCATCAGTCCGCCATCGTACCATGTCACTTTTACCGCTGGCATATTCACCTTTTTATATGATTCCCTTTTCGGGAAATAGAAGGTGATTTTTTCAGATTCTGCCGGTGAATCCTGCGTCCATTTTGACACGCTTGCTTCTACGCCATCAGGATAATGCAGCCGCAGCGACCGCATTACAATATCGAGGATGTGACATGCCATATCTCCAAGTGCGCCGGTTCCGAAATCCCAGCGACCGCGCCAGTTCCACGGATGATAGGCAGGGTGATAGGGACGCTCCGCCGCTGGTCCGAGCCATAAATCCCAATTCATGGCGGCTGGTTTTTCATACGTGTCATCAGGGAAGTTCAGTCGTTGCGGCCACAACGGGCGATCGGTCCAGGCATGGACTTCAGTCACTTCGCCGATGTCACCGTTCCAGATACTTTCGCAAACCAGCGCAGTAGCTTCATTGGATGCGCCCTGGTTGCCCATCTGGGTTGCTACATTGTATTTTTTGGCGGCTTGGGTCAGTATCCTGGATTCAAAAACATCGTGCGTCAATGGTTTCTGGCAATAGACATGCTTACCGAGTTTCATGGCATCCAGGGTGATTTTAGCATGCGTATGATCAGGCGTTGCGATGATCACGGCGTCGATTTCATCGCCTATTTCCTTGAACATCTTGCGATAATCCTGATAAGTATAGGGCTCAATTTTGTCGGGGAAATCGGTTTTGAATTGGGTAAGACGGTTTTTAATTGGCCGCTCATCGACATCACAAAAAGCTACTATATTTTCATCGATGCACTTCTTCATGTTGTTGTACCCCATCGATAATCCGATAAGAGCGATGTTGAGTTTGCCTTCCGGAAATGCTTTTTTCTCCTTGCAACCTGCGGTGAGTATCACGGGGGCGGTTGCAGCGGCGGCTAAAATGGCTGTGGATTTTACGAACTCCCGTCGCTTCATTGTATTTTCTTTGCTCATACGTCTTAGTTTACCTGAAATATGGATAAAAAGTTAATTCACTAAATCTTTTTAGTGTACTCCCAAACCCGTTCAAATGGACTATGGATGAAGAGAATTTATTGCGATAAAATTGCATTGTCTTTTTATTTCCGGACCATCTGAAATCGGCTATTTTTTCATAAGCCAAGCCTCCGAAACGATCGTTCCCCAGCCTCCTGAGTTTCGCCATTGCTCTACGGCAACACGGTCTCCGTTGGCAACGTCCCGAGCCTTCTCAAATCGAATGGTAAGTGTTCCATCTTTCGTGGCTTTCGCAGGAATATCAAACGTAAAAAAATCACTCATATGAAGTGGGACTTCCAGATTTTCAACCAGTGGAATATCATCGGCATAAATCGTTTCACTGTGTTGGTTCATACGCATGGCATACCTTTCCTGATACCACGGCCTCACCAGAGTGAACCGGATTTTATATGAGGCTTTCGGATCGAGATCCAGGTATTCGATCGTGACACCCTGCGATTCATCCTGGGTAAAATGCATGGACCGCTGGCTGGGTTTGTTGGATTCTGAGAGCATTGCGGCTACATACGGCTGACCGTGGTCGTAGGGGTAGCCAAATACCGCGTTTGGTGCTGGATTAGCAGTGCCAAAATTATCATAATAGCCACCCGCCCCGGGATTTTCATAATCTACGATCATAGTCAGTAGTTCCTGACGATTTTTCGGCGATGCAGCTTCAGCCCGCTCTAACTGCCGCTTCAACCAACCCAGTCCAATGAAATCGTGTTTCAGATTGAAGATACCGTCGTTTCGATCGCCGAAGTAGGTATTGCTTTCTTCGCCAAGACGCTCGGCTTCTTCACGGAGCGCTTTCATTTCACCTGTTTCAGGTGGTCCAATTTCCAGTATTTTTATTAAGTCCTGAATCTGATTATCCTTCATTCCTGTCTGAAGGATTGTCGTAACTTCATATTCTATTTTCTGCCGGATGTCCATCTGTTGTATCACCGAAAGCTGGATATACCGGTCGAGCGCTCCTTTTTGCATAAACATTCTCCAAAGCCAGTTATTCTCCATCAATAAAGAAGGCATCACTTCGCCGGCTTTTTTCACCAGGTTGTAGTAATTCAAAATACCTACTTTTTCAGGCAATGGTAGGCCTGGTATTTCTTCCAGATTTTCCTCCAACTGAAAAATTGCCTGTGCCATGAAGGGTGCTGCTTCCTTGCCAAACCATGTCCGGCAATATTCATCAACCACATCTTCCACAGAAGTTCGCGGAGCCCACAGCAGTCGCTGCCACATCCACTGGTTGAAATGGTCGTGATGGCCGCTGGAATGCGTGATATCGCCGATACCGTACCGCATGAGGTCATTGAACACACGGTGATAATTTCTTGGCCACGCATAAAAAGTGAGCCGGTTATACACCATGGTCAGGTACTGATCGGGTCGTCTTTCGTAAATCTCATGACTCCATTGGGGTGGGTGATCACCATTTTTGTCAGGTCGCGGGTACATCTGGATGTAGGCATGCTGAGCGTATTTCCAATGTGTTATTTCATTGTAAAACACCAGTTTTTGTTGTGGCGGTAACTGATGGAGAATTTCCTGAGGATACAATCCGTATGGCCCGAAACCGGGATATCTGAATAAATCCATCCTGTGCGTTTGTCGGTGTCCGGGTTGCCAGGTCGTGGCATCGGAACCGGGTCCGTATCCCCACGCCCACAGCCAGTCGCGCGGTTTTTCCTGCAGGTAGTCAAAAATGGCATTGTCATCGGCATTATCGAATTTCTGGTTGGTAAAATAAATCCTGGTTTCCGGATGATATTTGCGGATGATCGCCGCCATTTCTTCCACGAGTTTTATAAACGTAAGCCCATATGGATCGCAGCGGTCGCATTCACAGCCACCGCCATCACCTCCCTGGAATTTTATAAGATCGAAGGTGGGACTAGCGCGAAAATATGCGTCACATTTTTTCAGCATATGCTCACGAGCATCTTTTACCGACAGGCATACGTAGCCATTTCTGCCGATGGATTCGGACGCCATCCATTCTTTATTTTCGACTTCCGCCGCGGTGTTGGCGCCAAATTCTCCCTGCGTCATGAGGCCGTAGGATTTGATGAAGTGAAACATGGGCCCTGGTTCGACGTTGAAAATATTTGCGCCAGCCAGGGCGTAATCAAGGATGACACGCTGCGTTTCGGTTTCTGTCCACGGACGCACTTTTGCCAGGTTTAAAGCTACACCGCTCTGTCCGTATTGGGTGCCACGTATTTCAAATGCCGGAGCAGTGCGGATATGGAGATCGCTTGATATGGATATTTGATGAATTTCAGGTTGAATTTGCCGGAGCAACTCCCCAACTGCATACAAGCATCCACGGTCATCGTATCCCGCAACCATTAACACATCAGCGTCTGCCCAACGCAGCAAGAATCCTTCTGCACCAGGGGCGAGATCGGTGAGTGGCGGAATCCTGAGCTTTTGGAATTTATCCAAAATCATCTCATTGTGATCCGGCCTTCCGAATAGTATAGTGAGGTTTCCGGATTCGTGTCGGACCTTACCATCGGTAATTTCTACAGAAATGTGGTTTTTTTCCATAAGCCGCTCACGCAGTAGATTGGCCACCCGCTTTTCGACAGCATCAGACTTTTCACTTGAAATGATTGTCACAGATTGGTAACTCACGACCCGGGTACCGAAAGCATTTACCACGGCGAAAATTGAGAGTAGAAAAGTTACCAGGAGGACTGGGATTCCCGGGAAAAGAAACCATGGATTTTTCATTGATTTAGTGAGCAAGGGTGATCACCATATATAACCCGGTTCACTCGAATAGAGACTATCGCAATCAGCATATTTCGGCATCTTTGGTGGCACGTCTGGCAAGGTGTGATATTGGTTTTTATCTGTCCGTGATTACGCATTTTTGCCGGGCTGCAGATTCCCTGACAAGGCAGGCGATGGGAATGTGTAAGCCAGAAAATTGGATTGAAGCTCTGGCTGGCTGTAGAGAAAAAAGTGGCGACTAAGCATGGACAGTAGAAGAGGCAAGTTAGATTTTATTTAGATAGGCCAGAAATTATGTCAGGGCGGGGATTATTGAACTGGAATCGATAAAGGTGCTTGAAAACTGCGCCACGGCGTAGCTTAATCAAAAAGTGTGATCCATTTAAAATTGACTTTAAAATTAAAAATTGTAAATACTATATTTGAAAAAAAAGTCAATGACAGATTATTGAAAGGGAAAAAAGAGTTAGTATCTTTGAGAAAAAAAGACTTTATGTTTTTGTGTGGATTTGAGTAAAGGTCTGATTTTTTGATCTCCTTTAATGATAATTTGTCGATTGAAGAATATAAATAATATTTTCATTAACTATAAATCAGAGAGCTTTTTAAGGAAATTGATATTGTAAAAAAACTTTCATCCTATTATAGATAGTATTAAGAACAAGAGCTTATTTATGAAGCGTGAGATAAAGAAATACCTCTTTGTATCAATCATAATGATTAATAAATGAATATCTGGGTCGAAAGAAATTTTTTGAGTTTAGAAGAAAATGCTGAGAAGGTATTGAAAGAGATGAAATAATTGGTGAAGAACTAATGAATCTAAAGTTGATCCAAATTAATATTCACAAATGCCGAAATTGTGGATACACGGAACTGGGTGATTCATGTGTATGATTTGGTCGATGATGTAGTGATTTGGGGGATAACGAAAACCTAAACAAAAGACTAAGAAGAGAATTGACCCCAGGAGGAGAGGCAGCAAGGAAAGAGGGCGGAAAACAAGGCCAGACGCAGAGGGGAAAGAAGGAGAACAAACACAGAGAAGGGACGGAAAAACCAACAGGCAAGGGGGCCCCGGAAGAAGGAAAAGAGAGAGGACAGAGAGAGAAGGGCGACGGCACCCGGGCGGGGGGACCCACGGAGGCCCCGGAAGGGGCCACGCCCGGCCCAAGCGGGGAAAGAGCCAGCAGGGGGAAAGAGGCAGACCGGAAAGAAAGGCGAGGCCAGACAAAAAAAGGACGAGGAAGAAGAAAAGGAGGAAAGGAAGAAACGCAGGCCAAGGCACAAGGGAAGAAGAAAGGCAAACCAGGAAAGGGGGAGAAAAAGCAAAGAGCAAACCGGCGAAGAAAGAGGAAGGGCGAGAGGAAGGGCGGGGGAGGGAAGGGAGGGGGACGCGAGAAAGGGAAACGCACAGCCGGGAAAAAAAAGGCAGCGGAAAGGAAGGGAAAGAAAAAAAAGCCCAAAAAAAGGAAAAAGAAGAAGAGCAAGAACACCCACCCCCAGGGGAAAAAAAGGAAGAAAAAAGGAAAAGAAAAAGGAGAGAAGGGTAAAAATGGAGAGAAAAAGAAAGAAGGGGGGCCGGAAAAAGCCAAAAAAGGAAGGACAAAAAAAGGAAGAAAAAAAGAGCAGGAAGAGAAACACCCCACACATGCAAACCCACCGCAAAATAGAACTCCTTCGTCATTCCTGAACCCCGCCGGGCCGCACGCGGGCCGCACGCGGGGGGCGCAGCGGCCCCAGGGCCAGCCCGCGCCACGGGGCCGGGCCCGCGGCCCCGGGGCCGGCCAGCGCCGCGCCGCCAGCCGGCCGGCGCCGCGCCCCCGCCCCCGGCCGGCCCGGGCGCCCCGGCGCCACCGGCGGGCCCGCCGGCGCGCCAGCGCCCACCAGCCCACCCGGGCCCCCAGGCCGCGCGGCGCCCAGGCCCCCCCCCGGCCGCGGGGGGCCAGCCAGCGGCGCCGCCCCACGGCGCCAGCCCCCCCACGCCCCAGGCACAGGCGGGCGCGCCGCGGGCCAGCCGCACCGCCCACCGGCCACGCCAGGGCGGCCGACCGGACGGGGCGCGCGAGGCACGGCGCCGCCCGACCGGGGCACCGCAGGCCAGCCACACCCCCCCAGCACCCCACCCAAGCAGCCCCACAAGGCAGACGAGCAGGGCAGGCAACCAGCAGCCGGCGAGACGCCCGCCCCGCACACCAGCAGAGCACAACCCACAGAGAGCAAACAAGGACAAGGCAAAAGGAGGAAAGCAACGACACAAAGCACAGGCAGCAAACATACGATCTGACAAGCGTAGCGCGATCAGGAATCTGCCTGCACGCCAGAACAATTGGATTGAAGTTACGGTCGGTTCATAGAACCCGGGCAAATGCTAAAAAACACCAAGGCTCGATGGTATCTAAAGCGCTTTGTTCTGTAATAGAACTGACTTTGCATAAAATCAAAACAATGGGATTTCAGAATAAAAATATTATCAGTACCGGTTTGTTGATACTGCTTGTTGTCTCAAGCATTTCACTTAAGGCGAACCCGATCACAATCAAAGAAGCAAGTAATCATCGCTTCCAACGATATCAGACCAAAAGTAAGAGAGGCTGCCTGCCGGATCCTGATCGAAGAAGTGGCGCAGCGCACCGGATTATCATGGAAAACAAGTGATAAATGGCCAGCTTCGAAAGGCACAGTTATCGCGCTCGCTCTATCCGCCTCCGGTACGCTCGATGGAAAGGTAGTGCCACAGCGGACTGACAAATCACTTCCCGAATGGAAGCCCGAAGGTTTCAGAATTTGGGTTGAAAATAAAGGTGACCAGAAAACCATCTGGATTGTCGGCGCAGATGATCGGGCCGTGATTTTTCGTATTGGCGAACTACTCAGAAAAGCCGAAATGTCCAGGGGTAAATTCGTCATAGACGACACTGTTGATTTCGCCACTTCGCCGGTCTATGCATTGCGTGGCCATCAGATCGGATACCGCAATACCGCCAATTCCTACGATGCGTGGAGCGTGGCTCAATACGATAAATATATCCGCGAACTGGCATTATTCGGGACTAACGCCATCGAAAATATTCCACCCATTAGAAAAGGGGGATAAAAGTCCACATTTCAAAATATCCAGGGAAGAGATGAATGTGAAGATGAGTGAAATATGCGATTCCTACGATCTCGATTACTGGGTTTGGACACCGGCGGAGGGCGACCTTTCCGATCCCGAGGTCTTCAAAAATCAGTTGGAAGTCCATGAAGCGAATTATAAATTGGTTCCCCGCCTGAATGATGTTTTCTTCCCCGGAGGCGATCCGGGCGACAACCACCCGCGATACGTAATGCCATTTCTCAAAGAGCTCCAGGCGCGATTGGTGAAGCACCATCCCAACGCCGGAATGTGGATTTCACTCCAGGGATTCAGTCAGGAACAGATCGATTATTTTTATCAGTACCTCAGAGAAAACAATCCTACCTGGCTACGGGGCGTGGTTTCAGGTCCGAGTAGCCCTTCCATTTCTGAAACACGTTACCGCCTTCCGGCTCAGTACAAACACCGGCATTACCCCGATATCACGCATAATGTGCGCTGCGACTACCCTGCGCCAAACTTCGATCAGGCGTATGCCCTTACGGTAGGACGTGAAGGTATAAACCCAATGCCTGTGCACTATGCGAATGTGCATGGAAAATATGCACCTTTTACGGATGGATTTGTTTCATATTCTGATGGTTGTCACGACGATGTAAACAAAATCATCTGGAGCCAGCGTGGCTGGGATCCTGATAAACCAATTCAAACTATTCTTCTAGAATACGGGCGATTTTTCTTCGGTCCGGATGTAGCAGAAGCGACTGCCGATGGAATTCTTGGTCTGGAAAAAAACTGGCTTGGACCGCTCGCCATCAACGGAACAGTACCCATGACGATGACATTCTGGAAAAATCTGGAAAAAATCCATCCCGGGTATTCCGGCAACTGGCGCTGGCAAATGCTGGTGGTACGGGCGTATTACGACTGGTACGTTCGTGAGAGGTTAATCAATGAGAGCGCTCTTGAGGTTCAGGCGAATGCCATTCTCCATCAGGCAGATCAGATTGGAGCAGATGCCGCCATGAAATCAGCGTTGGCTTTTGTCAATAAAGCTGATACAGAACCCATCGAAATGGAAACCCGCCAGATCATTGAAAACTATTTCCAAAAGCTCTATGAGTCCATCGGGTTGCAGACGAGTGTGGCGAAGTATCAGGCGAGTGGTGCGCAGCGCGGATGTATGCTCGATTTCGTTGATTATCCATTGAATAACCGATGGTGGCTGCAGGATCAGTTCACTAAAATCAGTGCGATGGCGTCAGAAACTGACAAATTGGAGCGCCTGAAGATCATCGCCGACTGGGAAAATCCCGGCCAGGGTAATTATTACGACGATATTTCCAATATCGCAAAAAGTCCACATGTAAAAACGACCGTCTATGATGCCGTTGACTTTGGCTGGTGGGACGAAGGCAATTGCCGCTGGAGGCTTTCATCGCAGGTTTACCAAAATGATCCGGTTTTGGAATACGAAGACCTTGACCCGGAAGCGCGATATATCATTCGAGTCACCGGATATGGCGATGCGCTCGTCCGTGTTGACGGGGAGCGGTTATCACCCACGTTGTATAGCAAGGAGCGGGAAGAATTCAAGGAATTTGTAGTGCCCAAGCAGGCGGTAGGCGATGGTAAAATGAGGGTCACTTTTGACCGGCCGGAGGAGTCACATCTGAGCTGGCGATTTTATTCTTCCGTTTCAGATGTGTGGTTGATTAAGAGATAGATGATGGTTTAATAAGGATTTGCCGAAGGCAAAGTATTGGACTATCGATAGACCAAGTTGGAGCTCAGGTTTCGACTCCGCTCAACCTGACAAAAGTTCTTGTCACCCTGAGCGGAGTCGAAGGGTGATCACTGGCCATTTATTAAATGATTTTATAAACTAAACGGATATTGAACAATGCAAGTGCGAAGACTCAGTGACACAGTTTTATTCCTTGCAGCATCTCTAATTCTGATTTCGTGTTCGCAAGAAAAAAAGGTCGAAACTGCTGCGAGTCAAGTTTATCAGGATGTGCCCTATCTCCAGGATTTTGCTGTAAAATATCAAATTGATATTCCGGATGTCGAATTGATGAAGGTAGCCGCCGATCGAAACGGCGTCATCCAGGTGCTGTCATCGCATGGCTTGCTGCGGCCTTCCAATGGACATTTTCAATACCCGGGAACCCTGGAACCTGACGGCACCTATCGCCCGATGGTTGATAAAGATATTAGCGATCTGTTAACCTACCAGGATCAGTTTGTTTATCTCGATGACCAAGCTGTTTTCAGCAATGCCTGGGCCGGGAAGCTATTTAGCAGACACCTGGAAGGAGAGGCATCCATTGTATGTGGCGGCGATGATTTTACGTTTCTGATAGCTGATGGAAAAGGGTTGACTCTGGTGCGAAATGATGAAATTCTTTTCAGCGAAAATTCAATTCCCAATGATATTCTGGATATAAAATTCGCTTCAGGAACATTTTATATCCTGTCGGCCAACGCCATCTTTTCCCTGGATCAGGCACAAAAAAAGTTATCAAAAATCCACGACGGATCAACATTAACCTGCTTTGATATTTCCGCAGGTAACCAAAAAATATATGTCGGCACCGTTGATGGTTACTACACCATGGATATTTCAGGCAATTCGATTACCCAAAAAAATGCCAGACTTCCATGGACTGAATTGACGGCCTTAATGGAGATTGACGGCAAATTGTGGTTTGGTTCATCCAAAGGAGCCTTTATGCTTCGCGAAGATGGCAAATTCAATTATTATTATGGGCAACGATGGTTGCCGGGTGATACGGTTATTCATATCGCCGGCGGTCCCGACAGTTCGGTTCTACTCCTTACTGAAAAGGGCCTTGGCCAGATATGCTTCAAATCCATGACGTTGGATGCTAAAGCCATGATCTACGAAGATCAGGTGCGCCAGCGGCATATCCGCTACGGCATCAACAGCAATGTGACGCGGCTCGGGAATCATGATTTGTCCACTGCCGAAAATAGCGTAGCCGACAGCGACAACCTGTGGACGGGCATGTACCTTGGCAGTGCAGTTATTCCGCTACCTCGCAACAGGTTCTGAGGAGGCAAGGCAAAATTGTTATGAATCCTTTGAGGCGATGGAGCGTATGCACGAGATCAATGGAATAGAAGGATTATTTGGCCGCTCATTCGAACGACGGGGTTATCAGGAATATAAGCCTGAGTTCCGCGACTATGTCAACGACTACTGGTATGAGGGTTATCAGGGTACGACAAGTTGGAGACAGGCCGACGATCCGGAATGGGACTGGCGCGCTTCCGCGAGCAGCGATCAGACTGTGGGACAGATTTTTGCCCTCACACTCATTGCTGAATACATCGATGACGATGCATGGCGGCAAAGAGCAATCGATCTCCTGGATAAACTGATGACCTATATCGTGGAAAACGACATGTGCCTCGTCGATTACAACGGCTTATCGACACTATGGGGCCGGTGGCATCCTGAATATGTGAATCGCTTCGATACCATGATCGGAGACAGAAGAATCTGTTCGTCAAATATTACTGCGTTTCTGCAAACAGCCTATCGTTTTACGGGCAAAGAAATTTTTAAGGAAAAGGCATTTGAGTTGATGACCCAACATGGATACCTTGAAAATCTCTCAAGACCCATTGCCGATATCGGGCAGGCACCGGAAGGTGCAGATGCCTGGAGCAGGATGCTATCAGCAGAATGGAACCATTCTGATGACGAAATGTATTTCCTGGCGTATTGGGGATTATTTCCATATGCTTTCAATGATACCCTTAAAGCGATATATCGCGACGCAATTCACGATCATTGGAATGCAGAGCGGCCGGAGAAAAACGCCCTGTGGAATTTCTGTTATGCCATGACCGGCGCCGATTCGTTTGATCTGGACGAATCCATCTGGCACTTGAAGGAATTTCCACTGGATATGATTCAGTTCGAAAATCTTAACAGTCACCGAAAAGACATTGAATTCAGAGAGCCTGGATTTTGGGGGCAATATACTGCTGAAGTATTGCCGCCCGACGAACGACCCGAGCTGAAGCATAACCGAAACCTGTTTACACTCGATGCCGGAGATCGTCATAGCGAACTCAGCGCCGGCGATACCTGGTTGTTACCGTATTGGATGGGCCGGTATCTCGGGGTCATTTCCGCGCCGGTACAAAACTGATTGCCCACTGGAGTTTTTACATAAAAATGCAGTGATGACTTAATGGGGGGGTAATGTTAGGTAATTTTATCTTTTTCGTAATAGTTGTTCATTAGTGTCCGGATTCCTCAATGACCACAATTTATCGAAAAAGCACAGTCTCTGGTTTCCCGATTTCAAAATCCTGAAAGCCAAAATCAGTTGTTTTATAGGTGTTAAACTTAAGCATATTCTGGCCTTTCCCGGGAATATCCGGATAATAGGCCACGGAGAGTTGAAATGTAGTGATGACCAGGTTTTCGTTTCGAATTAAAACCCCTAATCCTATTTGTGAATACAATTTGCTGTTTTTGAAACCCGTTGCCGCATCGCCCAACATGCCAAATGACAAGTTCACGAACGGGCCAAACCGAAATCCGAACAGACTGTAGGGGGCATAAGACTGGGTTTGTAGTGTGAGCAACATGCGGCTGGTGCCAAAAAGGGTTAGACTTTTAAACCCCTGCAATCCATAGTCATTATTGATGGTGAGAGTGTCGGCAGTATATCTGTTGAACCCGATCGTAAGCTGAGGCTTAACAAATTGCCTGAATTTCCATTTCCCGATCTCGAACAAATCAGAAAAGTAGTTTATGCCTGCTTTGAAAACGCCCTGTTCAGCCCTTGATGAATTCAGAAAAGTCCCATATTCAAAAAAGCTCTTACCGACAGATATCCCCATGACCGATAATTCCCAAAAGAAACCCGTGCGCCAAAGTAATACCGGTTGTAGTCAGTTTTATCCTCGTATCCCCCTGTAAGGCTGAATACGTTGCCTGTAGGAACATCTTCTGTTATACCAAACCTGAAAATGTACTTATCCCGCGCATAATTACGTGTGGAGATGCCGATACTTGCCAGGTAAAAATTTTCATCGGTGAATACTCGTTCGGAATCGAGTTCTGCTACCGGTTTTTCCAGATAACGGACCCTCAACAAACGCAAGGCAGAAATGAAGTTTGTCGTGCGGTCAAACTCCGAACTTCCTTTGAATATTCGAATAGCGCTACCCCCCCAATAATCCTGCGTATTGAATTTGAATTGCTGCGCGACAAAAAAGCTGCTGTCTACCCGGATGGAATCGTTACGAAATTGTTGTGTGAAATTTATGCCTGCAGCCCATTTCGCCAAAGGGGAGTAAAAAGGTCGTTCAAAACCCAGCATTTTGCTGTAGTTGCCATACCTGTCGATACCAAAGTGCAGCCTGGCACTTATGTATGTATTTTTGATGCTTGGAATGGAATAATTGGAACTAAAGGCATTCGTCCCTTCCTCGTATTTGCGGGTATAAATATTTTGAAATTCATGCCCCAGACCAATAAAATTCCTCTCGATCAATTTCAGGGTAGTGCCGGTGGTGGATGTTGAACCGCCGGGAATGAGGCTCCAGACATCCAGAACGCGAATAAAAATATCTACTGAGTCAGAATTCGTTGGAATGGTGTTTACATAAAAAGATACATCGGTTACATAATTCATGCTCCTTATCAATCGTTCAGATTCTTTGGCACGAAGCGCGTCAAAGGGTTGATTTTTCCTGATGATCAACAAGTTTCGTATGGTTATTTGCTGGGACTTTATGTGCAGATTGTTTCCGATTTTCGATAGCAACCGTTGCGCCACGGCTGCAGTGTCGTCAATGGAATAGCCAAACGGATCCAGCGTTTCAATATGTATCTTCCTGATTATTTTTCCTTCAAAATTGCTGTAGGCTTTCTGTGCCGGTCTATTCTTTGTTTTGATTTTTGGAGATGCGGGGGTTGTAGGTTTAAAAATCAATTGATGTAAAAGCTTAGTAAACTTCTTTCGGCCCGCATAGTCTTCAATATTCTCATAAAGTTTGGTAGTGTCCCTTTCTGTCACAGCTTTTTGCGCATACCCAAAATCACAGATCAGGATTGAAAAATAAAGTACCAATATGGTCTTATGCCATGGTTGCATCTGTGGTTTTCAGGTTTTTGGTGCGCTTTCGCTATTTGGTTCTAGTATTACAGATATTCCTTTTCCTTTACGATTTCTTCCTTTTTTTTATTGCAATCATTTTCTTTCTTCAGGAAACACCCTCTTCCGAGAATAGTGTGCAGGGCAGCTTCCATATTTTCATCAAAACCACCGGAGCAATCTTTTCATGGCCAACTGATGGCATTTTCAATTAGGATTCATGATACAATAATGGGGTCATGAAGTTTTACATGTGTTACACATTTACAGAAAAGAGTTATAAAATCCCTACATTTTATTGTAGCGATTTCAGAGATCGCATACAACATTTCCAACTACCGACTGAGGCGGGCGAGGCAGGTAAACAGTTTGATGCGCCAATGAGTACGAAATACAGCCACGGTGTCTGGCTGGGCATTGTTAGCTGAACGTGTGAATTGTGCAACTAATTTTAAAAACTATGTAACGTCATAGCGATATTAAAATCTCACCTTTGAAGTGTCGAAATACATTCACTTAACGATTAAAAAAATGAACACTAAACAAGCCAAAGGAAACTGGAATGAGCTCAAAGGTAAGCTCAAACAAAAATTTGCTGTCCTCACAGACAATGACCTCATGTATGATGAGGGAAAGAAGGATGAGATGTTGGGAAAACTGCAAATCAAGCTGGGTAAAACGAAAGAAGAGCTGGACAAAATTATGTCATCATTCTGATTGATTGCTTCGCTAGGGAGAACGGCAGTACTTTCAGCCTGGGTTCCAATGAAAATCACATTACTAAACCCAGGTATCAGAAAGCATGAAAAACGACTTCTGCAATCACTGTCAAAGCAGCGTCTGACTCATAGGGAAAGGTTACTAAATCAATTCACATAAATCAAATAACAAAAAAAATGAAATACGGAACTGTATTATTGGGAGTTTTAGCCGGTACAATTGTAGGCGGCGCAATAGGATTATTATTTGCTCCGGATAAAGGAGCTAACACCAGGAAGAATATATCTGAGCAAGGCAAGAAGTATTCTCAGGCATTGGAGTCAAAATACAATGGTGTTTTAGAAGGATTGGCTAAAAAATACGATTCCGTCAAGGAATCGGGGAAAACTGCTTAGTCACGAGGGAATAGAATGATTTGCGTTTTTGCTTGCAAGCAGTTTGTAGGTATCGTCTTGTAGGCATCGTCAGACGCAGCATTTGAGTGAAGGAAGCATTTCCCTGAATTAGGAATGGGAAATGTTTCTTTTTTTGTAAAAACGAAAATTTGCTAAAGTTGAAATATGGAATCGCCGGCTAGTTCGATTGAATCATTGGTTGCTCGCTTTGAAATATATGCGAAAACCACTTATGAGCTCTCAAAATTAAAGATGGTTGAAGCGCTAGTGAATCTGACGACTTCATTAGTAATCAAAGTAATAGGCATCTGCACGATAGGCATTTTCTTTCTCATTCTAAATATTGGGATTGCATTGTTTCTTGGTGAAATGCTCGGAAAATCATATTTCGGCTTTTTTGTTCTCTCGGCATTCTACCTTGTTGTGGGCGTAGTTTTTCAGTTACTCTTTTCCAAAAAGATAAAAGAAATCGTTAGCACATCAATCATAAACCATATGCTTCAAAATAATGGATAAAATACAAATAGACTCACCGCAAAATCTGAAAAATGCTATTCTGGATTTGGAAATTGCACGATCGGAGGAAGAATCAAACCTTAAGGAGCAGTTTAATGTCGCCTACGAAAGCGTGAAACCAGTCAACCTGATTAAAAGCACCTTTAAAGAGGCTGTTGCTTCCAAGTGAAATAAAACAGAGTATTTTGAGCATTTCACTGGGTTTAGCGGCTGTTTATTTCACCAGGAAATTATTGGAAAAAGGCAGTAATAGCAGCGCTAAAAAATTGGCAGGCACCATTTTAATGTTTGGCATAACCAATATTTTGGCCAGAAACCCGGAAATCATTACAAATTTTGGGGCTAAGCTGATATACAGGTTGAGAAATAGGCAAGCTGATCATTTGGATGTAGTCGAAATCGAACCGGATAGAATCCGACCTGCTACCTAAAGTTCGATGTAAAGGAAATTGACACGGAAAAATAAAGTACTCCGATTATACGGATAGATGTAATTGTTTTCAGGCATTTTAATTACCTTTCATACAAGGTAAAAGGCAAAAAATTGAAAGGTCAGTTTGATCACGGTATTTAGTCAGGAATTTATCTTGTTCATCAATATGATGGCTGGGAGTTTCTGGTGCCTGAATCATAAATAAACCTTTGACAAAATGAAATTATATATTAGGTTCATGGTTAGCCTCCGATGCAAGCTTATTGCAAAGGAAGAACTGACCAAGCTGAAACTTCAGATCTTGGATACCGATCTGGGAGTGGTGGAAATACGCGAAGATATCACAAAGGAGCAACGCGAGTTATTGACCAAAAGGCTTCTTAGGTTTGGTATGGAGCTCCTGGATGACACCAGAAGCAGCCTTATCAAGAAAATTGAAAACGAAACTATTGATTTAATATATGAGCCTGATCCATCGGTACCCACTGACTTTGCCGATGCGCTGACAAAAAAGTTGGGATATCAGCCGGAGCTTATTTCTTCTCTTTTTGCTGAAGTTAGAGGCATTTCGCTGAAGCAGTTTATAATTATTCAAAAAGTGGAACGCGCCAAAGAATTGTTGCTGTATGATGAACTGACTACGGCTAAGATTTCAGCTCTGTTAAAATTTCGTAGTCGGGAGGATTTGGTATACCAGTTCAAAAAAATCACTGGGCTTACACCCTCATTTTTCAAAGTGTTAAAGCAAAAGCGAAAGAGTGTCGCAAAATTAGTCAAGGGAAATTCAGTTTCTGCCAATGCGAAAAATAAGATTTTAGGCTAGCATATATCATTTTTGATGAAGCTGTATATTAAATACATGGTTAGCCATAGATGCAAAATGGTGGTGCATGATGCACTCTTAAAGTTGGGTATAAACAATGCTACTGTAGAGCTTGGCGTAGTAGATATCCACAAAAACGTTAGCTTGGACCAGCTCAATCTTTTCAAAGAAGCGCTTTTAATCTCGGGCCTCGAATTGTTAGAGGATAGCAAAAGTATTCTCGTTGAAAAAGTCAAAAACATCATTACTGAAATGATTCATTATGACGAAGAAACTCCGAAGGTCAATTATTCTGATTTCATTAGCGAAAAATTGGGGTATGACTATACCTATTTGTCCAACGTATTTTCAGAGGTGAAAGGTATGACCATACAACAGTTCATCATCCTGCATAAAATTGAAAAAGTAAAGGAGCTCATGTTGTACGATGAACTAAACCTTACTGAAATTTCATACAAGCTGAATTACAGCAGCGTATCTCATTTGTCGAACCAATTCAAAAAAGTCACCGGATTATCTCCTTCATTTTACAAGCAGTTGAAGCAAAAGCGCAAAAGCAATCTCGAGAATCTATGATTGTTACAACATTCCGCCCCTTCGATGTAATGTATCCGGCTGAATACACTCCCGACCTTTACTTCACGAAAAGTCACATCTATACAAGTTGTAGGTTTTTGCGCCTTGAAAGTAATATTTCAGGCCCGCCAGTAACGGAAATTAAATCAAAAAACGATGAAGAAAGAAATGAAAGTTTTATTCACAGCGCTCGCTTTGAGTGCAGTGGCCATGTTTGTCGGTTGTGAAAGCGACGACGATAAAAATGTTGACCCGAATCCACCTACCGTGGTATCTACAATTCCAGCACCTAATGCCACAGGACTGGCACGTAATGAGGTAATTGAATTTACCTCTAGTGAATTAATGAATGCCACAACGATTACTAATTCTACTTTTTTGCTGAAGCAGGGAAGTACCAATGTCCCGGGCAATGTGGAGTTCTCAGGAATTAATGGAAAGTTTACTCCTACGCAATATTTGGCGCCGGGAACTATCTACACGGCCATTATAACTTCTGATGTTGAAGACTTAGAAGGCAATGCGATGGAAGAAAATTATGAATGGAGCTTTACCACAGGAGGTACCACCGCCACATTAGTGCCTATCGATTTGGGTGCTGCTGGCAATTATGTAATCCTGGCCAAAACCGCTATTAACAATAGCCCCACTTCGGTAATTACAGGGGATGCTGGAATTAGCCCGGCTGCTGAAACATATATGACAGGATTTGCTTTGGTAGATGATACCGGTTTTGCGACCTCTTCCCAGGTTTCGGGCAGGGTTTATGCTGCTGACATGGAGGCACCTACACCAACTAATCTGACTACTGCAGTAGACAACATGAATACTGCTTACAACGCCGCCGCAGGACTTACTTCACCGGATTTTGTTGAGTTGCATGAAGGTGGTATTGGTGGAAAAACTTTAGCACCGGGTGTCTATAATTGGACAAATACCGTGTTGGTCCCAACCAATCTTACCATTTTCAGGTGGAGCAAATGATGTTTGGGTAATGCAAATTGCCGGAAATCTTACTGTGAGCTCTGATGCAGTACTTACTCTCACGGGTGGAGCGCAAGCGAAAAACATCTTTTGGCAAGTAGCAGGCGAAGTCACAATAGGTACTTACGCACATTTCGAAGGAATTATATTATCAAAAACCGGCATCACTTTGGCGACAGATGCAGTACTCAATGGCAGGGCTTTAGCCCAAGCAGCTGTGATACTTGATAAGAATATGGTAACACAGCCACTAAAAATCAATGGGTTCAGGTTGGTTATGCCTGTAAATCAGGCAATTTGAATTAGGTAGGGATCATGGATTCCTACCTTTTTTATATCCTCCATTGCGAGTGAATGCGGCATGTGTCCTAAAAATTTATGCCAGGACTAAGTCAAATCGAATTGACAATAATCGCTTTGTGTCCATGTCGCGGAACAAAGCATATCCACCACAACTGCCTGGAAACACATTGCTCAAAGTGGGAATTGTGTAACTTTTTTATAAACTTATGTAAAACTTTCATGGTATTTTGATTCCACCTTTGGATATCATTTAACGTTCAAAAAAATCATGGGAAATTTACTTTATATCATCGCTGTAATCTTAGTAATTTTATGGGCGGTCGGATACCTCGGATACCAGGCCGGCGGCATCATTCACATTTTACTTGTTATTGCGATTATAGCGGTGCTATTTCGGGTTATATCAGGAAGAAGGGTTCTTAAAGAATCCATTGCTTCCTCCTAACTGAAAAGTGTATTGCAAAAAGGTAAGGATGGTGGTTAGCCGCTAATCTTAATGGCAGCCGAGGGCTGTCTTTTTTATTTTGGAGAAGTCAATAGAATAGCAATTCAAATTTGTCAGAACTGGTAAAGGATTATCGATCAGTTTTACCGACTAAATGAGGATTTATCCATTTGAAGATCTACGGTTTGTTTACCCTGCCAGCTTAACACCCAGGCATTTTAAATGCCTAAGGAGGAAGCGTGTGTTGACGCTTGAAGAATATGTGAAAGATGTAACAAATTCCAAAATTTTTGTAACAAGTTCTTTGACTAAGAAGCTAACCTTTGCGATATAATTATTTCATATCCCCTTTAAAATCAATAAAATGAAAAAAATCAACTTTTATCCAATGTTAGTAGCCCTGCTAATAACATTTAGTCCGGTGCATTTATTTGCGAATGAGAAAGAAAGTCCCGTTGCGACACCAGCCCCAGAAGCGGCGAGAGCCGAAGTTTTAATCAATAGATTAGAAGAGATAAAAAATATGGATATGTCAACGCTGAGCCGGGCCGAAAAAGAAAGAATTGCGAAATGAAGTCCGCGAAACAAAAAAAGAACTCAAGACCAATAGCAGCGGAGTATATATTTCAGTAGGAGCGCTCTTAATTGTAATAATTCTATTATATTCTTCTTCTATAATTACAGGGTAAATCGGTCCCTCCGAAAATTCAATTATTGCAGAACAAAAGACTAAAAAATAAGACTATGAAAAATGCCGGAATTTTACTTTTAATTGTTGGATTGGCATTCACCCTTTTTACAGGCTTCAACTTCATCACCAAAAAGAAAGTGGTGGATATTGGCGAACTGGAAATCTCTGCCAATCAAAATCATTTCGTTAGTTGGTCGCCGATTCTTGGCATAGCGATGATGGCAGCAGGGGCTGGATTATACCTCTACGGCAGGAAGTCATAGCAGGCGATCGCGACATAGAAGAAAAATTATGCCGGGAATATCCACGGATAGTCCTATTTACATCAGAAATGACAAAATGATAGCGGCTCGATCAAGAAACTACCTTTGAATCGAACTTAACACCGCGGTAATATCCCTATGGCGGGTTAATCTTCAACTTTTCCATTATTGCTATGAATAAAGTAAAATATTTTCCAGTGTTTGCGGCGGGGGATATGCTAAATGAGTCCACCGAAATAATTGAGTTTGGCAAGCTTGCACATGATCTAAAAGGTCCCCTGAACTCCATAAAGGGCTTGTTGTTGATTGCTATGCATGATGTTGAACAGGTGGATGCACAACGATATCTTAAACTGATTGAGCTATATCAGCAATTATTGTATTACAGAATCAACGATTTGCTGAACAAGGTGCAGGTTTCCGGAACATACAGTTCCCTGGATTTTCTAAAGGAAAGCCGGATTTTCAAGAGCATCAGGCGTCCGCTTTTTGAGTTAATCAGTCGCGACTCTGCGGACCTTAGCGAGGTAAAGTATCGAATCCCCTTTTCAGAAAAGGCAGGTCGCATCTACAGATTAAATAAGATACTGGATGCCCTTCAAAAAAACTGGTCAGGGAAGAAGAATGAGGTCCATTCGGGGCATGTTGACCTGGGGATCCTGGCTCAGGATATCCACGGATCACTTAATTCCATAAAACTATTATTGGAAATTGCCTTGAGCGAAATTGAAAACGAAACTGCTCGTAACTACTTTGACCTCCTTGAACAAACGCGAATGAAGCTCTTTTATCAGGGTGGAAGAAACACTGAAAAGAATGCATGGAAATAATCGCATAACAATGAGTCGTATTGATTTCGTTGACCTTATAGATAATGTCAGATCCTCTCTGGAGTATATGGATGGCGTCATCCGATACCAAATTCACCATAATGGTGACGAATCCCAGTCCATTCTTTTCTGATGCTGAAGCCGTTAGATCGATTCTTCAAAACCTTGTAGAGAACGCGATAAAATTCAGAAGGCGCGACACTTCCAGGCATGATGTGAAGATCTCAGTAATTGATTCTCATGAGGGAGTAATGATAATAATTTCCGATAATGGTGTTGGCATAAAAAAGGAACTCTCATCCAGTATTTTCAACTTTGGAGTGCGCGATAAAAACACAGGGCAAGAAGGACACGGCATTGGTCTGGCGCTTGTTAAGCAACTTGTGGAGCAATTGGGTGGAGAAATCTCCTTAGACTCCGTAAATAACCAGGGCACATCTTTTACACTCTTTATTCCTAATTCATGCTCAACTTCCTGTTAATGCTTAATTCGATGTGTGAACTATGCAACTAAAACCAATTGCTGTGTAACACAAACAGGGCCCGACATTCCCAATTTTATTGTTGTATTTACTAGTGTGGATACACCATTTAACCAAAAAAATAAAGTCATGAAAAAAATCATTTTATCATCAGTGCTGGGATTACTTATGTCAATACCAGTATTTGTCCATGCTCAGGGAGTGGGGTTTGGTCTAAAGGGCGGCGTCAATTTCGCCAACCAATCCATAACTAATATCACCACTGAAAGCATGACCGGATATCATGGAGGTGCTTATTTTGTATTCGCATTTTCTGAAAGTTGGGCTCTTCAACCGGAAGTTCTATTCTCTTCACAGGGCTCAGAACTACCTGATTCTGACGAATTGAATGAGTTTAACTACATGTCTATTCCGGTGCTATTGCGTTGGAAACCACTTACATTTCTAAGCGTTGAAGCAGGGCCGCAGTTTTCCTTTCTCATGGATGCCAAGAATTCCGGGGAATCAATAAAAGATGAAATAAAGAAAAGTGACTTCGGATTGGCGGCAGGTTTCACATTACATTCGCCCATAGGCCTTAATGGTGGATTGCGATATGTTTGGGGATTTTCAAATATCAGCAATCTCGAAAATGATATAGAGATAAAGAATAAGATGCTGCAGGTTTTTGTGGGCTGGACAATTTTTGGCGCTAAAAACTAAACTGATTTGATTCGGATTCTAAACCATCTCATAAAAACATGGGATGGTTTTTTGTTTAATCCATAATTCCTGCTGGGTGATCGGCAATTAAATCACACATGTGAAAGATGTAACTTATTCCAAAAGTTGTGCAATGATCACGGGGTAAAAAGGACGCAACTTTGTCTAACATTAATTTATGTACAACTAAAAAAAAGAAAATGAAAAAGGTTCTATTATTCATCGTACTTGTCGGCTTCTTCGTGAATGCCCAGGCACAAAAGCTCAAGCTAAGTGATGTACCGGTTACCGTAACCAAGTCATTTAACACATCTTATCCAACGATACAAGATGCAGAATGGACTAAAGATGGGAATAACTACAATGCAGGATTTGAAGAGAATAAGTTATCGCGATCAGTTACTTATGCTGCTACAGGAGTGCTGGTCGGAACTTCCGAGGAAATAACGGTTTCTGAGGTTCCGGTTTCTGCATTGGAATACATAAAGAAAAGTTACGAAGGAAGTAAATTCCATTCGGTATCAAGAATTAATAATGCCGATGGCACCGTAACTTATAAAGCAGAAATGGATCGAAAAGATTTGTTCTTTACCTCTGAAGGCAACTTTTTGAAGTCTGTAGATAATTAGAATATATACCCTTTTTAACATACGACCAGTTAAATTGATTACCCTGCTGAAGCAAAAGCAACAGCAGGGTTTTTTTTTCGTCCTGCCTCCTTCAATTGGTACTACAGGTATTACATAGCAAATCCCATGTGGGAATTTTACAACTATTGTAAATTTTTATGTAAGGGATGCCACCGCTAAAGTGACCAATTTTGATACTGAAATTAAAGTTCGCTCGAGAATCAACAGTCGATGGTGAGGTAGACTCAGCATGGGTTATGAACCTGATCCCTCAGTGAGTTCTCGGAGGACAAAAGAATAGATTGTCAACACAAAATAAATAATACAATGAAAACAGAAAGAAAAAATAGTATCGCATCTAATATTCTGGTGGGTATAATGATAACTGGCATGTTCTTGTTGTTCTCCGAATGTGCCACGAAAGCGAAATTCCAACCATCAAGGGTTGTACCTGCTGCGCAGGGTGACGTGAAGGTAAAAAGCGATCATAACAACAACTATGCTATTCAGATTAATATAGAAAGCCTTGCTGAGGTCGAGAAACTTCAAACATCCAAAAATTCCTATGTAGCCTGGATGGAAACCGACCAGGGCAGAACTATAAATTTAGGGCAATTAAAGAGTTCATCAGGTCTTATGTCAAGTAAGTTGAAAGCCTCGTTAGAGACAAAGTCATCTTTTAAACCCGTAAAAATATTTGTCACAACTGAGCAAGATACAAATGCGTCGTACCCCAGTACCGACATTATAATGGAAACAAATAGGTTTTAAAGAAGGGGATGTGATCAATTATGTAAATCTTGGGATTAATTGTATAACAGTTTCGACTGCCCGATAGATTAACTTCAGTTATTAATTAAGTTTTTCAACTCATGAACACTAAAGAAATCGAAAAGTCAATATCCCATATAATGATTGAAATAATTGAGTACATCCCAAACTCAATCGTTAGCAAAACTATAATAAAGAAAACCACGGGGAACGTCACCGTGATAGCCAGTGATACGAATGAAGATACTGCGCTAAAGATTTCGCCATACGATACATTCATTCAGGTAATCGAAGGGTTAGCTGAAGTAATTATCGATGGTCATTTAAATATACTTCAGGCTGGTCAGGCTATAATTATTCCGGCACATACCACACAAATGATAAGAGCCAAAGAGCGCTTCAAATTGATATCGACGGTTATCAAAAGTGGCTACGAGTGAAATACTCATTAGCATATCTGTATTTATTCTTTTCAAGCCAAATAAGTCAATGCTCCAACCTATTGAAACAAACCTGCAAAAAACCTGAAAGTTGGCCGGTCACCAGAATGTAGCTAGGGAATTGGTGAAAACAGTTTATCACCGGCTTTAATCGGTCATATGGTATTCAGTTAAGGAAAAGCATTTTTGAATACCCTGTTTTGAGAAGGCTAAATATAAGAACATGAAAATTGCATTCATTGGTACCTATCCTCCACGTGAATGTGGTATAGGAACTTTTACAAATAACCTTTACAAATCCACACTGAGTGACCTGAGAGCCAAAAAACAGACACAGGATAGCTTTGTGGTTGCATTAAATGACAACGATCTTTCGTATGAATATCCTGAAGAAGTAAAGCGTACCATCAGACAGGAACACCAGGAAGACTACTTATTGGCTGCAAAATACATTAATCTAAGTGGTGCTGACCTGTGCATACTGGAACATGAATTTGGCATTTTTGGGGGTCAAAGCGGAGTGTACATCCTTCCATTGTTGCATAGACTTGAAGTGCCGCTAATTGTTACTCTTCACACGATACTTCAATCACCTTCATATAACGAAAAGGCCGTTCTTAAAGAAATATGCAAAATGGCCAATAAGGTAGTAGTGATGAGCCACAAAGCCATTGAATTCCTGACGACTGTTTATAAGGTTCCAAAAGAAAAAATTGTTTTTATAGAGCATGGCGTACCTGATATCCATTTTGACCATGAACAATCAAAAGCGGAATTTAAACTCACCAATAAAAAAATGATCCTTACGTTCGGATTTATCGGACGCAACAAAGGAATAGAGACGGTAATTAAGGCATTGCCGAAGGTGGTTGAAAAGCATCCGGAAGTTATATACATAGTTTTGGGCAAGACGCATCCAAATGTATTGCGCCATTCAGGAGAAGAATATCGTGTTTTTTTATTGCGTTTAGTTAAAACACTCCAACTCGAAAGAAATGTGGTTTTTCTCAACGAGTTTATCGGTGAGCAGGATTTGTTCAAGTATTTATGTGCATCCGATATTTACATAACACCTTATCTGAACGAAGCTCAAATTACCTCAGGGACCCTATCCTATGCAATTGGAGTTGGGTCAGCTGTCATTTCAACACCATACTGGCACGCAGCGGAGTTATTAGCCGAAGGAAGGGGAAAGCTTTTTAACTTTAATGATTCCGATGGTCTTTCAACAATGTTGACAGGATTAATAGAGCATCCGGAAGAGTTGCAAGAGCTCAGAAAACGAGCATTTGAATATGGCCGGAAAATTACCTGGCCCAAAACAGGAGAAAAATATGTGGCGCTTGCTGAACGTGTACTGACTGATCAAGCAGAAGTGATCGTAAAGAAAGACACCGAACTCGACTTGTTGATTCTACCACCGTTTTTACTAACACACATCAATAGACTTACCGACGATACGGGCATAATACAGCACGCGAAATTTGGCATTCCTAATCTGAAAGAAGGGTATTGCCTCGATGATAATGCCAGAGCCCTGCTAATGGTACTGATGGCATACAGGCAAATGAAAGATAATAGGGCACTGGAATTATCCCCTATTTATTTGAGTTATATCCACTATATGCAAAACCCAGATGGTACTTTCAGAAATTTTCTGAGTTTTAGCAGAAATTTTCTCGATCAGGTTGGCTCAGAAGATTCCTTTGGCAGAACAATCTGGGCTTTGGGCTATTTGTTAGCTAATGCACCAAATGATGCGTACTATCAAACCGGGAGATTAGTTTTTTTTAATGCTGCGCCCAATTTTGAAAAGTTGAAGTCAATAAGGAGTATAGCGAACACCATGATTGGAATAAGCTATTACCTGAAGAGTAATCCTTCTGATGACTCCATGACCGAGCGGTTGCGCAATCTCGCCGGTGTGTTAATATCGCATTATCAGGCTAATGAAACTTCGGACTGGAATTGGTTTGAATCGCTGCTTGCCTATGACAATGGTGTATTACCATTGGCCCTTTTGCATTCCGCTGAAATACTCAATGATGAAGTTATCACCAGGGTGGCTATTGAGTCCATGGATTTTCTGTCATCGCATACGCTAAAAGACAATTACTTATCGATAATAGGCAATGAGAAATGGTTTAAAAAGGACAGAGTGCGATCAGTTTTTGCTCAACAGCCCATCGATGCCATGGCTATGGTTTTAATGTATCATCAGGCATTTCATCTCACGAAAAATAAGGAATATCTGAGCAAACTTTATACTTCATTTTTATGGTTTCTCGGTGAAAATGACCTAAGGATGAGTCTGTATGATTTTGAAACGAAGGGATGCTGTGATGGTTTTGAAAGCTATGGCGTAAACCGCAACCAGGGAGCGGAGAGTTCCCTTGCTTACTTAATCTCCCACTTAACTGTGCTCCAGGCCCATGAAGAATTTCATATGACAGAATAAATAAAGTCTTGAATAACCAACATATCTAAAGACGTGAATGACTGCACCTCACTTGAGAAAAAACCAATTTATCCAAGAGCAACGTCGAGCAGCATCATTGTGGCAAAACCTAACATGGCGCCAATAGTTGATAAATCCGTTTCATTACCCGCCTGAGATTCGGGTATCAATTCTTCTACTACCACAAAGATCATTGCTCCTGCGGCAAATGATAAAGCATATGGTAGCATAGGGGTAATTGTCAAAACCAAATAGGCGCCTGTAACACCAGCAATGGGTTCAACAATACCGGATAACTGACCATAATTAAAGGCTTTTAACCTGGAAAAACCTTCCCTCCGCAGTGGGACTGAAACTGCAGCGCCTTCCGGAAAATTTTGCAATCCGATTCCGAGGGCAAGAGCAATTGCTCCCGAAAGCACTCCGGCGTCCGGATTGCTCGCCAATGCGCCAAAGGCGACCCCAACAGCAAAGCCCTCCGGTATATTGTGAAGAGTAATGGCGAGCACAAGCAGCACACTTCTTTGCCAGGTGGTTTTTATGCCTTCTGCCTTATCAATAGAGAGTCCCATGTGAAGGTGGGGCAATATCTTATCTATAATGTATAGGAAAGCGCCACCCGATAAAAATCCTACGACTGCCGGTATCCATGGAACAGAGCCATTTTCTTCGGCCATTTCGATGGCCGGTTTTAGTAAGGACCAAAAACTGGCCGCAATCATAACTCCTGCTGCGAATCCGAGCATGGAGTTTAGAAGCTTTTTGTTTATGGTTTTAAAGAAAAAGACGGTGGCTGCGCCCAACGCTGTCAGTAACCAAGTGAACAGCGTCGCACCAAGCGCCAGCAAAACGGGGTTATACTCTATCAACCTATCAAAATCCATGAGCTGTAAACCTTATAAAAGTGGTTACAATTGTTAATATGAGACGCAACGGATATTAGTATGGCCAATATTACGGCACATTTATCATCTTGCCAACAACTTCAAAGGACATTGTGGAAATTTCGTATTTCATCAAAAAATGGTGTCCTTTCTTCTTCAACACATTTTGCAGCATAGAGGTAAAGTGCGGCACTCCAGGATTGCCAGTCTTGCCCCTTAGGTTTACCATCCTGGGCTTTTAACCATTCATTAAATCCATATTCAACAGCCTCTTTATTGGAGAGTTTAATACTTGCGGTAAGCACAGAGAGTTTTTCTCTGGCGAGTGTAAATCGTTTTGCGGCTACCAGGGCAGCGATATAAAATCCGCATATAAATGGCCAAATGCCACCGTTATGGTAATCGCCGGGCTTATTATAAATTACGTATCGCGGAAGCCAGTCAGGCTCGTCCGGATGTATGAAGGGGAAAAAATTAGGTGGCAGATGAGTAGCCAGTGCTCCGGTTTCCCTCATAAGTTCACACTCCGTTTCAATCCAGGAAATAATTTCGTCAGAACGTGATTGCGAGGCTAAACCCGAAAGAATGGCCAGGCTGTTACCGAGCAAATCAAACCGGTCGCTGTTGTAAATTTTATAGGACCACAGGGCAAAATAGGGCCTATGTTTTAGTGACAAACCTTCATGGACATGATGATTCCTGACACCCTCCGTTATTGTAAATTGACTTATTTCATGATGGATATTATTTGCTTTCTCATGCTTTCCAAAGAGTCGGAGATAACTATAAACCAAGGTGTTCACAAACAATCCATAACCAATCACCCATTGTTCATCGCGCCAGTCGCTTGTTGGCTGTTGCGCGACCAGGGAATTGTCTGACGGACTCTGATAATCCATCCATACCAGGGCTTTTCCAACTGCGTCAAGAAGAAAATCAGATTCTCCGGATACGCTTCTGTAAATCCCCACCCCCAATAAAAATAATGGTGTGGTATCGCTTGCACCACGATCGTCCATGTCATGCACGAGCGATGGGATATGGCCGTGATCTGTTTGATTTTTTGCCAGAGTTTCCAATACAATCCGGATGCTGCCCAAGAGTTCCTTATTTTGTGAAACAGCAATTCCCAAAACGGACAACATTAAATCCCTGGTATACGGCTCCGGATACCCCCAGCCGGCTGTACGCGGAAGGCCTTGAAATGGTCCATGAGCATTGTGCAACAATACTTCGATGGCGGCCTGTTTTGCTCTTTCTATCTCTTGCCAATTTGCAGAGTGCATAGTTTTATTATCCAATTTATTTTATTCCCAATTTGTCGTTTATTAATTGTACAAACCGTCTTGCCACGACGCGATAGTCAAAATTTTCTACCACACGGATCCTGGCAGCTTTTCCCAGCTTTTCCCGTAGTGTTTCATCCGTCATGAGCAGCATCAGATACCTGGCAATATCCTGAACATTTGCACGGTAATCCACCGTCCGGGGCACCTTGAATTTTACTTTATGTTTATCCGCAAATCCCGATTCTTCTCCCAGTATTACTTCATTCACATCAATTTTTCTGGCAATGTTTGCCAGAAAAGCAGTTTCACCATGTACTAATGTATCGAGCATCCCCATGGCTTTAATGCTGATTACCGGCTTTTCGCAGGCCCCGGCTTCTACCTGGGGCATGCCGAAACCTTCGAGTCTGGATGGGGCGGCATATATATCGCAGGCACCAAATAGATATGGCATGAAAGTCCGGGAAATGGTATTTGTGGCGTAGGTTACATTTTTCTCTATGCCCAGGTGCGTTGCCAATTCCAGATCGAGCAAATTTTGTGCTTTGGTCCGTGGTTGTGGCCAAACTTTGCACACATATTTCCAGTCAGGTGCCTTGCTATCTATAATAGCTAAAGCCTGCATGACCTCCTGAGCACCTTTTGAAGCGGCATCACCACCTACAGTGAGGATCATCAATTGATCGGGAGAAATGCCCAGCGATTCGCGCACTGCTAAAATTTTAGGATCGTTACGGCTATGAGGCATAAAACTGTCTGTGTTGCAACCAACTGGTAAAACTTCAATCTTATCGCCGCCAATTCCGTCGCGGACATACATCTCTTTTACCCAATTTGATGTTACCAGAATTAACGGAAGTGCATTCAAAACTTCCTGGTAGTTTGCAATATACCCGTCAGCGACCAACCATGGAACCGGTTGCACGCCGTATCTTTGAGGGTGAAGTACCAATTGCGGCGTGTGTCCCCAGTAACCAACTCCAACCACTACATCCGGCTCGAACCAGCGGTAATACCATTCTTTCTCCTGCGCTGATTCGAAATGGACAGCATGCGCATCAATACCCATTTCAAGAAGTCCCTTATACAAAAGATCTCCCTGCGTTGCCAGGCCTCCGGGTGAGGGTGGATAATCATATAATACCAATACTTTCATCTTAAAATACCTCCGATATTAAGCCATTTTTTAGCATGATTTGAATTTGTAAATTGCCAGAATGCTTCAGTTTGCGGTGTTGTTTGTGCTTCCCAGCTTGTTTGTGCAAAACCATATATTTCTGTAATTATATCATATTTAATCTGCCAAACCCGGTTTGAGAGCGCATGGCTGATAGTGCCGTAAATTATAGGTATGGGAAAATATTCCTTGCCACCATCTTCATATGCAAAGGTCCAAAGTTCATCAGTTGAGATTCTATTGGAATGCCAGAGTTCAATCACCGCTTTACTAACTTCTTCGTGCCTGAGATGTCTGGTGTATTCGCCGGAGGGATTATGAGAAATAATCAGGTCGAAATGCGTAGAGGGCAACAAGTCCAGAATAGCATTTTCAACGACAAGATCTTCAAGGGGTAATTGTTCGGGGCTATCATCCATATCACCGATAAGACCCTCTGGTCGTAAGATTTTTAATGCCTTAAAAAACTTAGTCGCACGATCTGTATCGTGCGCCCGACAAAGGCAAACAACAAAGCATCTCCATGACGGATGGCTCAAAATAGTGCCTCCAGCCCATAAGGTTTCATCGTCAGGGTGTGCAACTATAATTGCGACATTTTTTGAACACATATAGGGTTTGGATAATACGACTTGCTCCTATTATTCCTATAAAATTTGAAAGCTCAGGAAACCGAATTGTTACTCACATTTACGCCTTATTTTTTTAGTGAACCGCTAGTTTGCTTCTATTTCCAGTCGGAATTGAATATTCACTAATGATGTAATTCAGGATATCCTCTTCTGATCTGCCATACTTGGCCATATGCACGGATTTAGATTGATTTTTGACATTACGATGGCGGGACTCATCGTATATGATCGAAAAAATAAGATTCGGCTCAAGCCGGCGTCTTTTTATACCTTGCTTCATGTTATGTTGGATTTAAGCGGGTAGATCCTGCTGAGATCTCTGCCGCTACCCAAATGTCATGTACTTACAACGCTTATGTTTTACACCATAAGGAAATTAAGTTACATCATTCTCACATCCTCTTCAGATGGGTTTATACCAATTCCCAGATTAGACTTATTGAAATTGTTGAGTCGGGAATTCAGAGATGAGCAATGATTAATTATTAATTGACTAATTGGGGGTTTTCAGTTCACTGAGAAGTTCTCTCAAATCGACGGTAGCGTAAGTTGAGGCATAGTCCGACATCGCATAGGGAATTATGAGATTATGGTTATGAATAATAGACCCACAAGAATAAACCACATTAGGAACGTATCCTTCTCTTTCGGCCGTATTTGGGACTAACAGGGGTTCCTTTAATCGTCCTATTTCTTTCTCGGGATTTTGCAAATCAAATAACGCGGCACCCAAAACATATTCCCGCATGGGACCGACGCCATGGGTTATCACTAACCAGCCCTCACTGGTTTCTATTGGTGAGCCGCAATTTCCAATTTGAATAAACTCCCACGGGAATTTAGGTTGTTGTATTAATTTGGCCTCACGCCAGATGGTGATGTCATCAGAAAAAGCGATGTAATTATTGACGCCATCAAGCCGGCAAAGCATGGCATATTTGCTATTTACCTTTCTTGGAAAAAGCGCCATCCCTTTGTTCTGGGCAATTTCTCCATGAACAGGCAATACCCTGAAATGATAGAAATCTCTGGTATCCAGAATTTTTGGTAAAATGGATGATCCATCATAGGCAGTGTAAGTTGCATAATAGATCACACTACCATCATCATCAATAAATTTTACGAAGCGGGCGTCTTCAATGCCATTTGTTTCAAGTGCTGATACTGGAAAAATTACTCTCTCGGAAATATTCGTATCCAATGAAAAATCAAGCTCGTAATGTGATGAAGCCAGCCAAATGATTTGGTTGAAAATTAATTCTTTGTCGGGCGATATGTTTATTAACTTTCTAGCATCACCAATGCATTTTCGAAGTTCACCGTAGGTAAAAGTATCATTCAATTTATCGAGTATAAGTCCGAATGGTAAACTGGGTTGAGATTCCTGCATTTCGTCCAGCTTTTCACGGAAAAATTGTTTTTCATAAATATGCCGCCGTATATGTTCAGCTTCTTCCACCATTTTTCCTATCGGTTCCACCAATAGGTTGTTATTTTTGTCAAGTATCCCTGTGCGAAAAACAATCGAAGATATATGCCCTTCACCAGTTGCTCTGAAACTTAGTATCACGCGTTTTTCTTCTCTAGCTATCTCCGACTGGTCGGGGTGTTCCATGATGGAAGGATTGAAAAAAGCGGCAGATTCAATCGAGTATTCTGAGGTAAAATAGGCGCCGATCAATATATTGTAAGGGAATTTAATTGATTCCGCATCGATCTGTAATTTTGTATTCAGACGGAGCAGTTTGTTAAAATGTCGTTCAAAAATTTTAGAAATGTTCCTGTGACGTAGTGAATAATCACGTAGAATCTGGTTTAATCCAATAGATGCTTCGCTTACCGACATGCTCAATATCGATTGAATGGTCATTTCGACTCTGTCGTCCTGTAGGTACAGAAAGCGTGTAATTACCCTTGAGGCATCGGGTCGGAATATTTTATTCTTTCTGTTGACAGCAACTTGCATTGGTTGATGGTTAGATATTTCTACTAAAGGTAGTTCCAAAAGTTTAATAAGCTCAGGTATTTTAGATATGATTTCAACTGGTCATTCGTTCTTTTGGAGCTTTTTCTGTAATGTTAAAAAATGAAATATGGGTGAGAATCACAATACAGCCGCGGTGGAACGACCTCGAATATCCGCGTTCCAGCTTTAATTTTTTCAAAGTTGGTCACCTGATTTTTGTAAAAATTGTTAAACATGGGTGGGTCTAAAAAGCAAAAACCTCTTAAAAATGAATTTTAAGAGGTATTGCTACTATTTGATTGCTTAAAAGCAGAGGGTGAGGAACTTGAACCTATATCGTATAAAGTTCATTCAATTACATATAGAGCCTTAATTAGACGTGGTAACCGAATTGGTAACCTAGTAACATTTAAAGAAAAATATTTGTAGAAACAGAATTTCAATCAATTCAAAGACGTATCTCCTTCACCTTTACGTTTAACAATTTTATAATATGTAGACAAATTGACCATGCCAAGATTTCCAGTAGTCTATTTCTCACAAATCTTGTAACTTCTTATATGATTTCAATTACTTGGCGGTCAGAAATGGGTCTAATGGTGCGATTGAAGGCGTACTGCGAAAGCGTAGAGCAAAAGACGATGCCGTAAGCCTGTTTCAATTCCATAATGGTGCGATTGAAGGTAGAGATCAAGGAGAAGATGTCGAGCTGACCGGATGATATGTTTCAATTCCATAATGGTGCGATTGAAGGCAATGCAGACCTTGCCGGAAAGTTCGAGCACTTATGTCCTCTGATTTTCAATTCCATAATGGTGCGATTGAAGGTCATGTTGATGCGATGGTCAACGACGCGCGAAGAGCTCCTCCGTTTCAATTCCATAATGGTGCGATTGAAGGTCGTTTGTCCCTCTGGTGTAATATGCATGTGTACTGTAGCCAGTTTCAATTCCATAATGGTGCGATTGAAGGTTTCCATGAAGGCTGGCAAGGACAGTGTACTTAAACTTCGAGGGTTTCAATTCCATAATGGTGCGATTGAAGATAATTACTGTGACTGAGCATCCGAAAGGCACTCGGTATACCGTTTCAATTCCATAATGGTGCGATTGAAGGCCGCAACTTGTTCCGAAATGAATAAGGCGTTGCATCATGTGTTTCAATTCCATAATGGTGCGATCTGGAGAAGGGGAGTGGCGTTGATTCCTTCGCCAGTCAGTACACTCTCGAGTTTCAATTCCATAATGGTGCGATTGAAGGTTTAGCTGGCGTCGTTAACTTGCGTTAGCTGCCGAACGAGTTTCAATTCCATAATGGTGCGATTGAAGGAATGAAGCAGCAGCAGGGAGAGCAACAGTATTCGGTAGTAATGTTTCAATTCCATAATGGTGCGACTGAAGGTTCCAAAATTCATTGAATCGAAGCCGGTGGACTACGTTATGGTTTCAATTCCATAATGGTGCGATTGAGAGGCATTTTGGGATTCAGTCGGTAAGCCAGACAGGAGTATTGTTTTAATTCCATAATGGTGCGATTGAAGGACGATCTGACTGGTCTCGAATACAGATATAGCTGCCGGTAAGTTTCAATTCCATAATGGTGCGATTGAAGGCAGAGAAGTATCGCAAGAGAATCCGGGGTTATTATTCAGGTTGTTTCGATTGCCATAATGGTGCGATTGAAGGTTTACGGACTTGAAAATGGATGGCGGTACACGTTGGCTACGAAGTTTCAATTCCATAATGGTGCGATTGAAGGAAACACTTTACTCCTCTTAAAGCGGTTTCCGCCTCATTGTTTAGGTTTCAATTCCATAATGGTGCGATTGAAGGCACTGCGAGCAATGTGGCTACTCATTTACCTGAATAGGTGTGTTCAGTACCCATAATGGTGCGATTGAAGGCGAAGTACGTTATAAGACATCCAGCGACTACAGCGCAGTTGGGTTTCGAATTACCATAATGGTGCGATTGAAGGGGTGCCATCCGGTTCGGGCCTACTTTTAGCCTGTCCCGCCGGTTTCGATTCCATAATGGTGCGATTGAAGGCCTCATCTACGCTAAAAGGCGCTAAGATGCGAGATCATATGTTTCAATTCCATAATGGTGCGATTGAAGGTGCCGATTCAATGCTCACTACTGTCATGCTTCGCTCAATTGTGTTTCAATTCCATAATGGTGCGATTGAAGGCACGCCAACTGTAGCCGCATTCAGTCGTTAGCGTATAGAGTTTCAATTCCATAATGGTGCGATTGAAGGTTTTTGATCCCGGTCTTGTTTTATCAATAGCTGTTTACACGTTTCAATTCCGTAATGCGTGCGATTGAAGGAAATGGATTCCGCATACGTTTGCAACTGGCTTATGCAGACGTTTCAATTCCATAATGGTGCGATTGAAGGCCGCTCGACGTTTAGATTGACATTTCAGCCCGGAGCTTAGGTTTCAATTCCATAATGGTGCGATTGAAGGCGAGATTGGCTGCCTATTGAATAACGTGTTTGTAGATGCAATGTTTCAATTCCATAATGGTGCGATTGAAGGCTCGGAACAATCGACCGCAATAGAAAACCCTTGCAAGCGGGTTTCAATTCCATAATGGTGCGATTGAAGGGAAATGAGCTAGATGAAATTATGAAGCCAGATGTTTTGGTTTACAATCCCATAATGGTGCGATTGAAGGAGGTTCATTAATATGTATGAATCTCTGATCTGCTCCGTTTCAATTCCATAATGGTGCAATTGAAGCTATGAAATGGAAGATAAATAGTTTTCTCTCTGTTCAATTCCATAATGGTGCGATTGAAGGTATATATCAAGCAGCGAAGAGAGCAGCGCCGGGACCGTTTCAATTCCATAATGGTGCGATTGGAGGTATCCAGTCTTGAGAGGCGACTCGCTCTTTTCCTATTCTTGTTTCAATTCCATAATGGTGCGAATGAAGGCCTCTTTTATAAAAAATGTAAAATGCTTGTCCATGTGTTTCAATTCCTAATGGTGCGATTGAAGGTGCCGTTAATGCTCCTACTGGATGCGGGTCTATTGTGTTTCAATTCCATAATGGTGCGATTGAAGGCATAATAGTATAAATTTAATGTTTAACGATAAATAGTTTCAATTCCATAATGGTGGCGATTGAAGGTGTATATAATTGAACTGCCATATCTTATAGTGGTAAGTTTCAATTCCCATAATGCGTGCGATTGAAGGCAACCATCGCTTTAATTGCATCGATTGGTAATAATATGTTTCGATTCCATAATGGTGCGATTAAAGGTTGCGGGCATGCTGAATCAATTTTATTTAATTCGTCCTGTTTCAATTCCATAATGGTGCGATTGAAGGTGATGCCTAAGATGGATTAACAGACAACCAAGCTAAGTTTCAATTCCATAATGGTGCCGATTGAAGGGATTGAACCACGCTAAAAAGTTATACGGAAGAGGCCAGTTGCGATTCCATAATGGTGCGATTGAAGGGTTACCCGCCGCATCATAATTCCAGCGCACAGAGTGGAGTTTGCAATTCCATAATGGTGCGATTGAAGGGAAAAACAGGAAACAATTCAAACTGCTTTTCAATAGTTTCAATTCCATAATGGTGCGATTGAAGGAATGGGAAGACGTTTCGGTTTTAGCCGATATTGCAGGGGTTAAAGTTTCAATTCCATAATGGTGCGATTGAAGGGAAGAAAATTAGTTATCGTTAAAGGTATACTAACAAGTTTCAATTCCATAATGGTGGATTCAAAGGTCTGAGAGAACAAAACCCTTTAGCCAGAAGTTTACCCGTTCCAATTCCATAATGGTGCGATTTGGAGGTCATCTGACTTCGGTTTAATCGCACTCACGGTTGCAGATGTTTCAATTCCATAATGGTGCGATTGAAGGGATATTGACAAACCAGGGTTAATTTTGGGGTTAATTGGTTTCAATTCCATAATGGTGCTGATATAAAGGTCTGTTTAATTCGTTGTAAAGGTCTCTGTCTGATTGGTTTCAATTCATAATGGTGCGATTGAAGGCTGATGACTATGTGCTCACGCTTCCATAACGCGTTGTTCAATTCCATAATGGTGCGATTGAAGGATAATAACCTTTCCTTATATATTTACCTTGTTTCCTGTTTCAATTCCATAATGGTGCGATTGAATAACAAGGTGATAGAGGCCACCGTGCCGGAGGGCGTTTCAATTCCATAATGGTGCGATTGAAGGTTAGACAAATTACGGGATATTGAGCTAGGGATTATGAAGTTTCAATTCCATAATGGTGCGATTGAAGGATAGGGGTTTCCCACATTGCACCCTCGCCCACCTAAGTTTCAATTCCATAATGGTGCGATTGAAGGTGGCCCAAGTTCAACAATGATATATTCCTGATGCCTTGTTTGCGATAATGGTGCGATTGAAGGAAAAGATCGATGATATTAAAAAGCTGGTATTGAATAGTTTCAATTCCATAATGGTGCGATTGAAGGTTGCGCTTATCCCTGACGGTAAATTATTGGTTACCGGTTCAAATTCCATAATGGTGCGATTGAAGGTCAGCGACCTGGTAAGGTCACCTGAACACAGGCCGAGTTTCAATTCCATAATGGTGCGATTGAAGGCTACCATTGCGGGAGGTTAAGAACGTTCGGGAATAAGTTACAATTCCATAATGGTGCGATTGAAGGTGATGCCGACGCTACCGTTGTAAGTTGTGTAACTTGTTTCAATTCCATAAATGGTGCGATTGAAGGCGTCTTTAGAAACAGGACTTGTAGCGTATTATAAATGTTTCAATTCCATAATGGTGCGATTGAAGGAATAGTCAATTCAGGCTATGACACCGGCTTTACATCGTTTCAATTCCATAATGGTGCGATTGAAGGGTTTTTTTTTCGGAAGTTGTGTCTTACGAAAGCCTAGTTTCAATTCCATAATGGTGCGATTGAAGGCCCTTGCAGTTTTCCGTAATGTTTCGTTACTTTCGAGTTTCGATTCCATAATGGTGCGATTGAAGGAGTTGAAGAACAGCAATAATGCCTTCTTCATCATCTATGTTTCAATTCCATAATGGTGCGATTGAAGGTTTAATCTTTAATATGGCTATATCTGGGCAACCTTGTTTCAATTCCATAATGGTGCGATTGAAGGAAATTGTGTCTAGCTTGTAATATTTGTCTGTAGTCCGTTCGATTCCATAATGGTGCGATTGAAGGAAAGATGGATGGATGAAAATTACAACGTCGTATCACGTTTCAATTCCATAATGGTGCGATTGAAGGGCGGTCCGACATGGTGGGCTCTATGCTGCCTTTACGTTTCAATTCCATAATGGTGCGATTGTAGAAGGAATTGTTCGGCACCATGCCCAAAAAGCCCAACCAAGTTTCAATTCCATAATGGTGCGATTGAAGGCAGATACCTGCCGCCTTATGCTGGCTAGGCATGCATGTTTCGATTCCCATAATGGTGCGATTGAAGGGGCTCTTGAAATCATTCAAGATTTGCTCTTGCAGCCACGGTTTCAATTCCATAATGGTGCGATTGAAGGTGTGACCGGGTTTCATAACTACTTTCACCTCCTCGCCTATTGGTTTCAATTCCATAATGGTGCGATTGAAGGAAACATTCATTTTGCTGAGTAAATGGCGAGGTCGAATGTAAAAGTTTCAATTCCATAATGGTGCGATTGAAGGGGAGATAAACTGCCGATAGACAGCACCTAAAATGGCCTATAAATTTTAGAACTCCATAATGGTGCGATTGAAGGGGAAAAAATGACCATGAATATCTGCAATCAAAGAAGAATGCGGGTTTCAATTCCATAATGGTGCGATTGAAGAAGAATGAAGGCAAAGAGTCAAAAATGCCTTTGATCATCTCGTTTAGAACTCCATAATGGTGCGATTGAAGGGTGAATTCTCCTCTTTGAATGCAAAGGCTGATTTGGTTAAGTTTCAATTCCATAATGGTGCGATTGAAGGCGGGTGCAGGCTTGAATTATGAGGTGCAAACCTTTATGTGTTTCAATTCCATAATGGTGCGATTGAAGGGTCACTGTAGAACAAAGGAATGGAAATTCATTGAAGGCACAAAGTTTCAATTCCATAATGGTGCGATTGAAGGGGATTGATGCCATTGAAATCGGGGGGCCACGGTCCGGCAGTTTCAATTCCATAATGGTGCGATTGAAGGAGCCTAATGAATCATCAGGAAATTAATTTATTTGCTTAAGTTTCAATTCCATAATGGTGCGATTGAAGGCGGTGCAGGTGCTTTGGGGGTCGGCCGGTTCCAGGATATAAGTTTTCAAATTCGTCATAATGGTGCGATTGAAGGGGAGCTTCAGACCGGATACGACAGTTCACCAGATAGCTACCGTGCGTCATTTCCATAATGGTGCCAATTGAAGGTACTTCGTTTCTTTTGTGAATGAATGCGTCTGATTCTCTGCGTTTCAATTCCATAATGGTGCGATTGAAGGCGATGCCGTTCCGATGGTGGATAACCTGCCGGAATACTGTACTAGCGATTCCATAATCGGTGCGATTAAAGGATCGATATTAATAATTAGAGTAATGAAAAGTTCTCCAAACAAGTTTCAATTCCATAATGGTGCGATTGAAGGTCTCCATTAACCCTGGTCATTGCTTTCATCCTTCGTCAGTTACGATTCCCATAATGGTGCGATTGAAGGCACCAACGGCAGATCATGGACAAGATTGTCCTGAGGTTTCAATTCCATAAATGGTGCGATTGAAGGGGGCTAAGCGGTGCCAAGCAGCTTACTCGAGCTTGACAATGAGTTTCAATTCCATAATGGTGAGATTGAAGGCCGATCTATTTCGTATAAAAATAGCCCTATTCTTTTAATTTGAGCCTTTTATGATCCGCTTTTGGGCTTTTTTTTCGTCGATCCCTAATACTAGGTTTTTGCCGGGGGTTCGACGAAGGCGTAACCCATTGTTGACTAACAAGTTCTGTTTTTACCCGCAAGAAACAATAATTTCAGATTCTCATAAAAAATACGTCCATCGACGACGTTTAGTCACAGTCATATCGGTTGCCGATCGTTCGTCAATAATCTCTTTTGTCGAGCCAGCGTTCATCTCTGCTTTTAAAAATGATAACACTATCTTCTTTTTCCATGATGGAATTGGCTTCATTTTCAACGACCGCAACTGTGCATCACCTCGATTGCGCCCTCGAAAACAGAGTTTTGTATCCAGTTCAGATACCGTCGACACGGTTTCAACATCTTGACAACTCTCTTTTCCCCTATGTGATAAACGAGTATTATATACATATTCTCATAGCTAAATACGGCTTTTCGCACACGCCTTGAACGGTTTATATTCCTCTATTTCCGGATGTGCTTCACCAGTTTATAGCACTCCAGCTTCACCCGGTGCTTATAGCTCACCTTTTTATTCAGCTTTTTGTGCATTATGGTTTCGTTGAGTCTTTCTTCGTAAGCCTTAACGAAGGTCTTTTTCACTTACTTCAACAGGCATCAGTTTACCTCCTTTCAGAAATCGCCAGGTTGTATCATCTTTTTATTAATCACAGTAAATATGGTCCGATCCACGAGTAGTGGTTTAAATATTCTGCCAGGTCCAGCGCCAAGAACCTGCGGTAGCCCGGTTCGTGTAAAAACTAATGCGTTGTCGATCCCAGTTATCTATAAGATTGAGCTGATGAGCAGGTGGAATAACACATAATTTACAAAAGCTTATAAGTGCATTGACCTTCATGACGGGTGACTGTTTTATGCACCCATCATTTCGGAAGCCCTGCGATATTCAGTTGGAAGCGCGCCATAATATATTTAACGCGAATATTTCCTAAAATCCATGAGCACGTCAATCGAATCAGCGGCATCTAAATCTGCAGAAATCCCTGCAATCCTGTCAATAGCCTCTTCGAGTCCTTTGCCCCGGTTGTCATAGTATTTCAGGTTTTTGAACATGTTGAATGTCGAAATTCAGCGACAAACTTTGGCAATTTTCAATCGGCGCTGTTTTTCGGTATAATGATATACCTGTTGCACCTGTACCCGGCCAGCCTGGAGGTATTCTTTGGGATAAAAAGAACCGGTATAATGTTCATAGTAATCGAAGAAGTGCACAAATATGGTTTTTACCCAGAAAATTGTACAATGAACTATTGGCATGAGCAATCCGACGCATACAGGTTATCCACTGTTTAGACCGGCAAGTAGCGTGGTTGCAATTCCTTTCCATCCTCATCGACTGGTGTGAATTTGAGGGTATTGTCCTTTCGGCTCAAGCGGCCGGGATTGAAGAGATAATAAGATTTTTTCATAATACGAGTCAGGTTGAAGCTTCCGCCCAACGAGTGAGAAAAAGTTCATAATAACATAGTATGAAATAAGCGCATGTTTGAATTCTTTAAGGTTACCGTTATTTGTCTCAACGTCAACTTACAAACTGTAACTTACAGAACTGTAACATAAATACAACTCCTTTGTCAAGCATCATCTGCTTCGCCGCTCCAGCAAAAATCTTCATAAGAGCAGTTCCTGCACTTTGTTTCTCGCTAAAAGTCCGGGACAATTACCGACATTGATTTTTGTAATAGCCGATATAGCATTTTCAATTTCTTCGATCAGCGAATCGTCAAATTCGACCCTCACCGTTTCACGTAATTCCGGATATTCAATTATTCCCGTTGCGTCTGGTATTTCCATTTTGTTCAATAAGTACAGGTCGTAGCGGACCTGCATCGCATGGGCTTCTTCTTTGACCGGCGATTTCTTTATTCATGGATCACCCTGTTTTTGGCATCGTAGTAGTCAATTTTGGCTACACCGAGATCGAGTTCCTGCCATTTGGCAGCGCGCTAGAGGTAGGCATCATGATTTTCCCTCCCTTCATCCACAAGGCCTGATGTATGCTCCATTCCCACACCATGGAGAAAAAGAGCCACAGCTTCCGATGGCAAACGATGTAATAGTTGAACTGGGTGCCAGTGAGGACAAACTCGAATTTGCTAAAGTTGATTTTCGTATGGAAAGCCATCATCGGGTCGATGATTTTGCTCTACTGCCTTTTCGAGCGCATCGGCACTTTCATTAACTGTGACCACATAGCTTGAACATGGAAGGGTTACAAAAATACTGGCTCCGGCAGTTTCATCAATAATCGGTTTCGCTTGGGTTTTTCGCCATCTTCAATCAGTTTTTAGCACGAATAGCGCCAGCCAGTTTATTGGCATTGTCACTTATTGCCACAGCCAAGGTTTCCATTAAACTGAAAGTACGAGCTTGGTTTGAAGTTAATCGCCAATTTAATAAGGCACTTGCCAATGCCGGTATAACTTTTTCACGTTCCTCTTTGGGAAAACTAAGCACTTTCACCAAACACATTTTCACTTTCAGACCCACCCTTTTGCTTTCAGCTCTTCAATTTTATCTTTCGACAATTCAGGCTCATGTTGATTGGTGGAAACTCAAAAAAGCGTGCGAAGGTCGATGGCAATATCATATACAAAAAGACCACCAGTACGAACATTGTCTGGAATCCAATTTCTACGTGGAAGTGTGCGATTGTTGGTCGCAGAAATTCGTCAATTTCTTCATCAGTCATCAATTTATCACCCAATCGCACATTTACCGGATGCCTATCTGGTTTATCACTTCTGTCGAAAGTGAGGTTTTCTTTTCATCCGGCAAGCAAAGGATGGATGGGGCGCATCGCTGAAATGGATAATGGACTCCTACGTTTTTACCGTAATACCATCTCCAGCACGCATCCAACCACCAAGCAATTGATCAACGTATGATGGGATCGCAAGGCGACCAAGGTTCTTTGTTTTCGAGACTGCTTATCCTTGGTGACATTGTAATTGAAAGTGATTGGTGCCATTTGAACATTCAATTTAGCATGTTAAAGCATAGAGAATCGATCATTTTACCTGTTGACCACTTGAATAAGCAACGACATCGGTTAAACTGTGAGTCAAAATAGGTTTTTTGACCATCTTGTACACAAAACGCGGTCTGTTCAGCATGTTTCAACGCCCTTAAATAAATGTAGGGATTCATAATGTTTCTGTTTTTAAGATTTTTTATTTTTCTACTGCGTATTGAAAGCGGATTAAAGTTGAGGAAGTAGGGCGCATTGCGACAGGCATGGTGTGGAGCATATTCCGCATATTTCGGCCAACTTGTTGTTCTCATGGACTTTCTTTTTACAATTAGGGTTAATGACTCGATAAACTGTTCTTTTCACGGATAGCTAAAGATTTGCTACTTCCTGGCTTTTTACCTTTTTGCATTTTTTATCACTCAAAGAGTACGTACTGAGGTGGTCGCAATTTGTTGCGACTTTTACCATAATTGTCATTGTTTAACATAGCTAATAGCCATATTTGATATGTCTTAAAATTAATTGTTTTTTCTCTCATCAGTCAAATTGTATTTCGGAACGACTCCTTTATCCAGGCAATCTCTAAACCCTTTCGGCTCTGGTGCATTTACACCAATACCACCCAGTTGGCATGCTTTGGTGAAGCCCATGCAGTCCCAAATAGCTGCTCGACCTGATCCGCTTTTGGTTGTTCCGAAATACTTTGTCATAGAGCTTCGAAACGGTTGCCGAATAAGGGGCAATTCAAATGGAACAAACCCACAGTAATATTCACTTGCCCAAACTATCAACATACAGCTGTTAAGGATGTTTCAGGAAAATTGCGGGCTAATGCCAATCAACCTTTTGTCCACGACTGGCTATTGACCTCCATGCCGCCATCTTCATTGCGCCAAAGGGATTGAACGAAGCCGTTGGGTTTACTGCATCATAGGTGGTGACTTTATAGTAGCGATGAGCAATCCATTGACCGTTCCATGTGCTAATTTGGTTTCCACTCAGGCCGGGAATACTGTTTAAATAATCGCGATACACCTGCCAGCCTTCGAAGAGATCGAGACAGGATTTGTTTATTGCTGAAAAGAAGGAAAGGCCACTTTGTACACCGATCCCCAAACCGCTGCCAATCCAGGAAAGATAGATATCATCCCTCTTTAATGGGCAGATTCGAGATTGGTTACTTGTCCAGAGGTGTTGCATGTTAAGTCCAATGTTGGAAAACCAATGGCAATGCTGGCATCAGCTCCGTGATTGCATTTTTCTCAACCTTTTCGTAAAGCCGGTCAGTGTCGTTTTTCACCGTTCTTCAAGTAGGAGTATATATCCCATTTCTAATCTTGGATCAATTTACGGGAATTCTGAGAAATGCACTGCATAGTACTTGTCGTAATTGAAGAGACAATCTCGTAGTATTTTCCCACAAAGAAATTCTCTTGGCCGTGTAGTTGCTCTTGATACTTCTCGTTATTAGCATTCCAGAAAGACTTTTCCAATATTTGCTGCTATCATTCTATTTTTCTTTATAAAAATCGTTAATGTAAACATTAGTAAATTTGGGCTTAGCGAGATCTACCAAAAGTCCCAATTCATTATCATATGCTTTTGAAGGAATGACAAAAGGACTTGACAATTCCAGCAGGTTGATTTATCCAAGCTCCCGGTAGGCCGCACGACCAGTATAGAAACAAATTTCCAATTTTACCTGATCTTCATAAGATAGAGGTTTCATAGTAATTATTGTATCAGCTTCGTCGATACAGGCAACCGAATCAATATCCAGCGTTTCCAATAGTGCCGATTTGGAGTTGTGCCAAACTCCTTAATCATCCAATTTCCATCTTTGAATACGGAGCATTCAAGTAGATGTTAACAAATTCAATTGAAGGATTAACACCATCGATCATCGATTGAGTTACTCGTTCTTTTCATGAAAGTCACCATTGGGCAAAAGCTTCATAAGTTCGTTGCAATACTTCCAAACCATAAGGCAAGGCCTCCATTTTTTTCATCGGCGGGCAAGCACATCAATGGGTTTGTAGTGCCGATTGTTATCTTTTGAACGCTTGCGGTTAATCCAGACCAAACCGCTGGATCAGTGCATCAATAGGAGCACATTCGGTAACCATCAGGTCAAAACTAATATCCAAGCTGACCTCAACAACTCATTGAAACCACCAACACACGCTTCGGTGCTATTGTTGTAAATGTTTCGTCAAGTCGGATTTCTAGTTGGCTTCGCACTCCTCGTTTGAACCGACTATGCACCAACATTTTTCAACATGCGGATACTTTTCGGATAGATCTATCAAATAATAACTGAGAACGATTCACCTGATTGCAAACCAACAGGATTTTTTGATTTTGCTGAATGGCTTCATCAATAACACTTGTTCAACGATTCAATTAAATCAGCTTTGTGGACAATATGCCTGTTGAATGTATCCAAAACCTCATCGGACAGTTTCACCTCGTAAATATTTTCGGCACCACCCAAGTATTTAACCAACCGGTGGTACAAAACCGATGGCATGGTGGCTGTTCCAATGTGCACGCGGCAGACCAATGTTGCAAAGAATTTCAACAATCTTCAAAACGATGGCCTGAGTTGTCTCGGAATAGGTATGGATTTCAGTCGAGTATAATATCGCAGGCCTTTGATGTCGGCTATCATAGCTTCATGACCTTTGTTCCAAAACGGAACGACGCCATTTGATGCGGGGTAAGCACTTTAACAGAAGCTCCGATATGGCGCTGAAGAATCTTTCTTCAACAGTTCCATTCTCCAACTTTGATACTTGAAGCAGCATGTAGCAAACGAACATCAGCATCGGTGTCTTGCAAATCGGCCTTAATCCGTTCGTACATGGCGTTAATCGACGCTTGAAATGGCAAGGTATCGAACACGCGCCCGTTGCAACGGCGAATCAGAAAATCGTTTTCCAGCTTCCGGTTGGTGCTGTGACCAAGGTGTGTTTGCATTTATCATACTGTCGAAATCTAACGATAACGGATACAGTTCGCTTTTCAGGAGTGGTAATAGCTTAGGTACGGGTACAACAAAAAGCTTTCGTGCCAGTGGTCTCTAAAATAGCCACTCCATAGCCGAGGCCAAATGGTCGGCAGCAATTCAAAACGCCTTTCATTCAGAATAACCATATGTTTTTGAGTCAGCAATGGTCAACCACTTCGTAAAAACTTCTTCGGCTTGCTCGACAGTGATTGGCTTCGTTTCGATTTCGAATGTTCCGAAGTTGAAAGGGCATCTTTACTCCAAACTTCGGAATCCTTTGATGATGCTTTTCGGAAAGCTTCAGGTTCGTTTTCATCCAATCGGCAAACCTTTTGCCGCCACGCATCTTTATAAATTGATTTGTGATGAGCCACAATCATATCAATTACAGGAAGCTTTTCTTTTTCATTTGAGTATGGAAATGAAAAACAGGAAGCAAATTCATGACGGAATACAAATCCTGGAGGCACGTTGAAAGTTCTTTCTTCAAAGTCTTCTGAAAAAGTAGAACTTCGCCTTGCCCAATGTCGTGGAGAATTGCGCCCTTTCGAGCAATTGAGGTATTAACACCAAATTGAAGTGCTACTTTTCGCTCAGCAAGACGAGCAACTTTCGGATAAATGCTTGAAACCCAGAAGATTAACCAGCACCCGTTTGTCTTCTCCCTTTGGCCAATATGTGATCGAATAATTGTCCATTACATTCCTGCTTACTGGTTTCCTGATGATTTCAAGACCATCCATACATGGGCCTTAGCTATCATCAGAACGATTAGAACCCAACCAAAAACAACTTTTCAGTTTCGCCAAATCGTAACTTCGAAACCGGTGCGTCTATCAAAATTCAGTTTCATTCCATCTGCAAAATATTTCGCAGTTGGGAAGCAGTACATCTTCATTTCGGCTCAGGCAAATATGCTGCTTTGCGCTTTCTTGTGCGTCTTCATGAATCATCAAATGCCAAATGAAGGAGTAGGCTCTATCATCACACCCCGCTCCAAGGATACAACAGGTTGCGTGCCATCATCTTTCATGTTGAGTTTTCTTTTCCCAACCTCGGGTATTCCAGTTACTTCTGCTGCACACTGATCGACGAATAGGTCAAGTTTATATAGACTGATAGAATCCTGGCATCTAAGCTTTTGCCTGATACCTTCAATGATCGACGGGGTAAGAAATTGCTGACTGAACGTTTTTCTATCTCTTACAGCAGTCGCAAGGCTTGATAGATCCGGAACGGGACATGAATATTTTACGATGTATAACATGTTCGTTGTTTTAAATAATCTTAATCCTCCAAGGTTTTAGAAACCTTGGAGGATTATTTCTTTAAATGGTGCCAAACCCAATACCGGTACTATTGCCCACACCTACACACCATGCAAACTGTTTGGCTAGCACGGAGCCCTCTATCAATACAGGACAAACATTCACCTCCTGAATTCCGTCATAGGTGATCAATTTGGTTTTAGCTTTGGAATAGGTACGGTCAAATGCCAGATGAACTGGTTCAGCACCCCAAACCAGCCAGGCTAAGTTTGTGCTTCATTGTTTCCCGTGATAAGCCGGTCCGATTCGGGATCGGAATACATATAGTGTATTTCGCGGTTTTGTACCATGGTTTATGAAAACAGGGCTTGCCACCTGGAACTTCGTAAAGCTCGTTAGATCGGGATTTTGTTGAATGGTAATATCTGTCACCTTGAGGCCGAATGCAATTTCAGGATCGGCCATTATTGCCATCACTAATTTCTTTATAACTTCCTCCTCCTCCCAGGCTCCAATTGAAGAATGAACTACCTGACTCGAAGTACAAGCCTTTTGTAGAAGCCTGGCCATTTTTCAGCATGGAAAAACTATACAGGGACATACTGTCGTGCATCTCGTTTTTGCCGAGCCATTTATGTATGACCCCAACAATATTTCTGGCATAACTGAATGGAACGATTTGATTTGCCGCGGTGGTTTTCGGTGTAATCTCATTTGTTGCTTTAAAAATTTCTACTTAGTTATTTTCAAATAGGTGTATTGTCACCGGTTCAGGTTCCGTAAAAAGTTCGTTAGCAATTAGGCTGTAAACCAGTTTTCCTTAAGGTAATTTACTGTAAAAGGTCACCCAATGTAAGGTTTCTAAGTTAAGATTTTTTTGTAGTCGTTCGCAATACTTCAGCAAAGGTTTTTAGAATGGAGATGTCGAATTAGTTACTTTACCGAATTTTACACATTCTTTAAACTAAACGTGGCGCTCCTTCTTTGACCTCTAAAAAGTATTTCCCCATCTACTGAATTGTCCTGTAGAAAATAAATATGGGCGTCCGGGCGGGCTTTCCGTAACAATTCCGAGCCGAACACTCACCTACCCGTGTCGGGATTTTCACTTTCTATCCCTGACGCAGTTCCCCAATAAAACACATGGTCAAGCCGCCTTATCCAGCCGCACCAACAAAGCTTGTCCATACGTTTTTATTCCCCCGCCGTAAAGAAAAAATGAATGACGCTGATGCCGGCGCGATAAGCCAATTCGTTCATTTTTCACTTTACGTCCCCGCCCAGCTTCAATTTTATCGATCAATAAATATATGGGAGGACATTTCTTCGGTGACAACGGATGTCACTACAGGGACAAAGCCTGGTGATAGCTGCACGTACTTTTGTCATTATAACCTTGCCGAATCATGACATTCATTCATCCCCAATTCAGGTATTAAATTCCTCCTGGCAAACCTTAGGTCAGCCCATACCATCAAGCAGACAGTCATAGTTAACAGAGCCAAGTTTTCATGTAAAGTTCGGAGCCGGGCCTGATACAGGACAAGGACCTACGGCATAAAGCCAAAGCGCGATTCCAATGCTTGTTTATTTCGTTCCTCCTTGCCTTAAAAGCCCCCCGCCCATGCCACCCACTCAGTCCGGGCTCCGGATGAAGCATTCAAATTCATGTCTCACTAAACCTTTACAGCATCATGAAAACTTCATCAAAACGAATCGATGTTTATCAGATCGTTACATGACCTCATTGTCGAAAAACTGGAAAGTGGCATCATCCCATGGCAAAAACCATGGAAGCATACTGGCCCGGCAGTGAACTACGTTACCAGAAACCCTACGTGGAATCGAACCAACTCATCCTGAACGGACTCACGAGCAGGCCATTCTACCTCACCTTTCCAACAAGCCAATCGACCTGGGTGGCAGTGTGAAAAGGGGATCAAAATCCATCCCCGTCACGTACTGGAACGTGCTTGTACCGCGAAGCTGGAACTCAGAAGGAACCTGACTGCCTCAGAAGCCAGAAACTCCCCCATGACCGAGTAGAGCAAGTAGCCTTCCTGAAGTACTACCGTGTTTTCAATATCGATGATGTCCGGGACGTGAACGTTCAATATTCCGGAACCGGAAGTTGGCGGGAGTGACTTTAATATGGAGCTCTGTGATGAGGTGATTCGCAATATGCCTCTGCGTCCGGAAATACGTCATGAGCCCGATGAGGCCTTCTACCACCCGAGTCGAGGACTACATCAATATGCCGGAGCTAGGCAATTCGAAAGCCCAAAGATGTACTTTACCGTTTTATATCACGAAGCGATTGCATTGCACGGGCCATTTTTCCAGGCTCAACCGATTCGACCAAAAGCAAATCAGTGCATTTGGATCTAGAATTTTACAGTAAAGAAGAAGTTAACGGCAGAAATTGGAGACAGCCTTTTTGAGCAACTACACCGGTATCATGAATGATCAATCGATCGACAATTCTGCGGCCTATATCCAGGGTTGGCTGAAGCCACTGAAGAACGACAAGAAGTTCATCGTCGAAGCAGCGGCCAAAGCGCAGAAAGCAGTCGACTACATATTGAATCAGGGGAGTTAAGACTTACTTTTTTGTAGCGACTATCCCCCCGTGTGAAACCCATTGGTCTGTGTCAGTTCACTGCTACGCGAGTACAGACTGACCAGTCCCATTCGTTTCACACTCCGCACCCCGGACCCATTGGATGAAAACTCCACAATCACAAACCGCCCCACATGTTTTCATCCAAAGAGTGCGGTTGAGCCCGACGCATAATTTCATGAATGTACGTCCCACTACCTCATCCGCACCGAAGCAGCCAATCCTGATGCCCTGTTCATCACCATCTCATTAAAATCCTTTCCCTGGGCTTTATGAACCCGGATGTCTGGTCGCAATCCAGATTCCAGGCGGAAATTAGTCAGCGAGACACGGGCAGCAGGCAAGGAAAAGGATTTGCTGTCAGTGGAAAAATGCACCGTATCGCCATCCTTCCGGATGAGTAAAGAACGATTTTCCTTCATACATGCCGTTCGGATGTCATAGAGGTGACCGGCAAGGTCATTGTCAAAGAGCGTATGGACCAGCGCGTTCGGATGATGGGTAAACAGATTCCTGAGTTGTCGGTCCGTGACATAACCCCCCGTGGAATAAAACGTCGCCTGATCCAATGCCAGCTTATGACGGAAAAGTTGATAAAAACTCATGGCATCGATGGCCGATTCCGCGATATAGATGTGCCCTACAAATCTGCCTGTTTGCGAGATATCCGCCCCCCACAAACTATTGGTTTTATCGCTTCCCTTTGCCTGACCCTTATACATGTAATTGACTAGTTCAAAACCTGCGATGTCGTCCTTTCCCGGAATCCGGCTGGGAAAACCGATGTTAAATGGAAGGGAGTCCGACCACACCGGTTTCACTAAGCGAATGAAAGGCTGAAAGACCGACAAGGTATCCACGTGTAATCCACGATGTCTCGTGAGATACCCGAGGTCACTCAACTTTGCCGCAACGACATAAAAATCCCTGATGTCGAACGGTTTTCGGCCCGCCTCGTTTTTCACGGAGCGGGCAGGCACATAGACATCTCCGGAAAAGGAAGAAAGTATTTTGTTGATTCCTCCGCCTCCTTATCAAAATACGCCTGAAACATCGAAAGCCGGTGCCGTACAAAATCAATCACACTGCCCTTGTTCTGCGGTTCATTGCGGGTAAAGAAGCGCTGCGGCCCCTTCAGGTTACCGATGACAATGGTATTATGTTCCGGGTGTTTGTATTCCAGGGGATTTCGTCCTGCTTTTTTGTTGAGCACATAACCAAGCGACTCCGCCACCTGTACGATGGAAACCCGCTCCTTATACCGCTCAAACGGAATGCACTACCTACCGATTTTAACTGAGGAAGTTCTGGAAACCGTCTTTTCTTCAGCGTCAGATAATTTAGAATCCAACGACGGGGATTTCTCCCTGCGTGTTTTTCCAAACCGGACGCTGCACGGAGAACCACGTGGATGGAGCAAATCGATTTTGAGATGAACGAAATTACCATTTGGATCTTGAAGTGACACAGCCTTGCCACTTAACAGATCAGCCTTTTGTGTGGCCGACAGCGTGGTGTTGGCTAATCGTTCCGGGATGATGATGTGCTCCGTCCTAATCTTGCGCAATTCATTGATGGCCGGATCCAACTGGACTAAATACGGATTTTTCATGGCTTATTTTTTACCACAGCCTCACCGGATTTCAGCCGTTCCAGCTCACTGGATGACAGTTGCATATCATTCCTGACCTCTTTCAGAAGGGATGGACCTTCAGTTCTCACACGACCATCAGACTTGTCTGATAGATGCTCAGCCGGGCATTTACCTTGCGTTTCTCTGCCCGTCATGATCTTTGAAATACCAGGAATTTCATGCCCGAAGGATACCCGGAAAGCAGGGCATGCATTTCCTGTTTGGAAAACTTGTCAATGCGTTCCTTGTCGATTCCCAATCGCTCGAACTGTGGAATAGGAAGTTGATCTCTTGTGATGTTCATCGTTTTAGTTAAATGAGTTTAAGTTCAAAAGTTCAATTTGTTATGCAGTTAAATGGTTCATTGGAAAAAGGGTAAATGAGGAAAAGAAGTAGAAGCGGAAAGGGGCGATGTCAATCTTTATCTTCGATCTCGTCAGAATCTTTATCTTCAATCTCTCATCAATCTTTTTCTTCAAATCTCCATCAATCTGATTAGTTCAGCAGTTCAAGGGTTCTTCACAATAACATCCACTTCTGCAAAAATCCCGCTCATGTGTCGTCGAAGGACCTCATCCCGTTTTTCACCAAAGTCATAGTATGTTGGAAGGTCAGTATAGCATTTTTCCTCCCTCTGGATTTCCTTTTCATTCAGGTCTACCTTGCAGTGATACATATGGATAGCATGCTTGCCGGAGAATGCTTCTGCTTCCCCCGCCACCTGAGCCACCAGTTCACCTGTTTTGAGGTTTGCGATTTTCGAGGCAGGGATCAGGTTATCCATGTATTCATTCATGGAAATTGACGTTCTGGTCCGGTCAATAGTCATGCCGTTGCGTACCTGCCGAACTTTGCCAAACAGCTTTTCCAGCCAGGTCAACGTATCCGTGTGGCGTGCCGATCCGGAGAGGACGTTTCCGGTCACCGAACAGATGGTATCAGCGGTCTCCCGGCCATATTGCTGGCGCAGCTGAGGAAGCTCCTGCAGGCCGAGTAAGATACTGACCTTGTTACTGCGAGCGGTAGCGATCAGGGTTTCAATGCGATGGATATACACCGTTGGCACCTCATCAATGATGATAGAAGATGGCAGGTTACCCTGGCGGTTCATCAGCCGGATAAGCCGGTTCAGCACCACCGAGTAACAGGCACTGTTAATGCTTTGGGTCGCCGGGTCATTGGCGATTACCAGGAAGGCAGGATGATCAGGATGGCTGATATCCAGCGGAAAATCATCGCCCGAAAATATCCAAAATGTTTCTTTGGTCGCCAGCCGGGACAAATGAATACGCAAGGTACCGATCTGGCCTTCCAGTTGTTCAAAAGCCCTCCGGTCAAAAGCGCTCTTGAATGGCGATAAGAGGCTGTGTATTTCCGGTTCACGGTACAGGGTATCAAAGATCGTTTCATAAGAAAGGTTGGTAAACGCCAGCACGTGCGCCAGTGTGGAGAACTTCCCCTCCTGGTAGCGGCTGAAGAAATAGATGATTGCTGCCAGGAAGTTGATGGCCGATTGGTTGAAGAACTGGTCAGCGCCATGCGCTTTGTCTGACTTTCTGAGTGCTTCGATAAGTGCCTCTGCCGTTTCTGATGCCGCCGCCAGCGAGGTGATGTATGTTGCCTTGAGCGGGTTGACTCGCCGGCTAAGCTCCGGGCAGTTCAGGTTGAGAACGTGAAAGAGGTGGGACTTCCGTGCTGTCAGTTTGTAGTGATGATAGGCTACCCGTGCGAGGTCAGGATACTTAAAGTCGTACACCAACATGGAAAACCCCTTGGCGATGTGTTGTTTGATGAACGGGATGATGACGCTGAATGTCTTACCCGATCCTGGTGTGCCGATGAGCAAGGTCGCACGGAACGGATTGACGATGTTTAGCCAGCCTTTTTGTACACGGCGATTGAAATAAAAACGCATCGGGATATTGACCGAATACCTGGAAAAAACGCGCTTCCGCGACTGGTCGAACGATTCATTTTCGATGTTGAAGCGGTCCCTCAACAAGCCTGACTTGATGTGCTTTGACACATTGTCCAGCGCGATGTGGGTCAGGATAGCGCCGCAGAAAGAACATATACTATAGAGCCATTGCATGATGTGGAGAGGAAGTAAAGTATTCGTTTTCCACAACAGAAACAGCACCGATGCCGACAACAAAAGAAGCCCGCCGGTAAGCGGCAGTACAATGTGGCGCAGCGGATGCAGGTACAGGTCTTTTCTGGGCCGAGAGCCAACAGCCACCGTGATGATCAGCAACAGGGTAACAGCCTTGCTGTAAAGAATATTCCGGTAAACAGGAATTGTTCCCACCTTTTGAATTAGCACAATAAGCCCTTCCGGAAGGTTGGGAAAGTCATAAAGACAGAAAACCGCAACCTCCATGACGATAGAGCCATAAATCGCACCCTGCAGGAAAGTGAACAGCTTTTTCAGTTCCGGAGACTCTTCCATTGGTTTAAATTTTTGTTAAAGAGGAGAAAAGGAAAAGTGGAAAAGAGGTAAAGCGGACAAGGGAGAACTGTGGAATAACGAACCATTCATAACCCATCATTCATACCTCATAACCCCCTTCTCCTCTTTTCCCCTTGACCATTGAACTACTGAACCACTGAACTCATATCGGCTCCGCCTCCTGGATCTTTTAGTAGTCGAGGGATAACGAGAGCTTCTGCCGGAAAGCTGCTTTTCCGTGAGCTCGATATGCAGGACTTTGGCGCTGGGGAAGGTGAACTTTTTGAATACAAATACATTGCGGTAGCGCTCATTGACATGGTGCTGAAGGTTCATCTGGAATTCCGGAGTGAGGTCGATATCCTGGCGATTAGTTGATTTTAAGGTCGATTTATCCGCTAACCTGAAATGCACCTTGTCGATCTCATAAGGGATGTAGGAACCATTGGTCATGGCTACATCCACAAAAAAGTAGTCACCGAATACATATATACCCCGCACTTCCATCCTGAGACGGGATGATTTGGCAGAAATCAGTGGTTTTTTCTTGCCTTCAACCATAATTCGTTTGCAATAGGACTTCATCTCCTCAAAGGTCAGACCCACTTCCGGCAGGAGCAATCCTGTCCCTTCCATGCCAGACACCACTAAACTTCGCGTGGCCATCAGCGGAGCATACCGCCAGTTCGTATTGCACCAGGTCCTTTTGGCAGACAAGGGTCAGGACGCCTTGTTCGGCAGTCCTTGGCAAGGAGGAGTAATCCGGCTTTATCCGCAGGATATTATAAACGGGCGTGTCTCCAGCAATATGGGCGTGCTGATGTCCACATATTGAATCGGTTCTGAAGTAATAAGATGCGTGGAGATATGCTCATTGATATAGATAACATGGAGCTGAGCCCTGGATAACAGGGGTAGGGCGAAAAGCAGAAATATAATGATAAGTGACCGCATGACATTAAGGAGTTTGATGGTTAGACGATGGTTTTTGAGCATTTACTAAATAGATAAGCGTGCTGTACTTGAGGGTTGCCCTGTTTTTTTAATGGCTTTCGACACCGCCTGCGAGGATGTTTGTACAGCGTCTCGGGCCATGCCATATACCAGTTGCATGGCATTATCAGGATCCTGACCAATGGACATATTCTGGCTACGGACCAGATCACTGCCCATGGTTTTTGCCACATCGCGGAAGGATGAATGCGGAACATACAGACCCTTTAAGCCATCCAGATCGTAGACATCGAGAGCGATTTCCTGAATTGCCCCATCGATCATAATCGATTGGATCTGTATAGCCACCCGCTGAGGGGAGAAAGATGTAACCATACCATAAAGGCATCGATTCTTGGGGATAATCATACCACCGACCACGACATCCTCCAACAACCGGATGCGCACCCTGCTGTCCTTTTCCACCTTGAGTTCCTCGTCGATGATGGCCTGGATGAACAGGGACGTTTGTTCCCTGACAATCGTGTTGAAATCAGGTTGCTCCGGATCCGTGGATTTTCTACCGGCAACACCTTCCCTGAGGACACCAGACGATTGTCCTCGCCTTCCCAATCCCCTTTGCGCTTCCTCCTTTTTCGTCGTTACCCATCTTGCATCTCATCATTTGGTTGTACCCCATTTCCTCATTTTGATAAAACAAGCTGTCCATGAAGAGCATCTGGGATTTAAAAAGCTCCATTTGCTTCCTGTAATCCTCATCCTGCCGGAAAGCATCTGCATCCGGTTTTTGCGAATCAGGCAACCGAAACTGCTGCTCCGATTCGGATTTGTTGTTACCAATTGATTTTGTTCTGGAATTTGGAATGGTGTCCGATGGGCGGGACCTGTCAGTTGAAACGGAGTCCCGGGCCATGAAATCCTTCTCTTTGGTGTTGTCGATTTCCTGCATGGCAGAGAAGTCGCGTTTATTCTTGTGCGAGACCAGGTAAGCCTCGAATTTATCGTTCTGCTCCACCCTGTCCAGGATAGGGCCGGGAATGGTCGGGTTTAACCCCTCCATTTCCTCCAGAACCATCTTACCGGATGGACTACCCATGCTGTCACTGTGGAACAGAAAATAGAAGATATAGATGAAAGGGAGAATGATGATTGGCAGGATATACCTGGGTTGATTGAATCTAATCATGGATCAGTTGGTTTAGTTGTGAGTCAATGTGCCTGATTTTAGCGGAATCTGCCGCAGATAAGCTATCCCGGGCTTGCAACGCCGACAAAGTGGCCGACGCTTCCCATAGCGAAAGCAGGTTTTGAAGCGATGACCTGACAGGCTGTTCTTCCGGCAGCACCCATGGGGTGTGTGCGGATAATTCCTCCAGGAGGGAGCTATGGGTAGCAGATGGCCTGGTGGCGAGAAGTACCGCGATGCCCGTAAGAATTCCCAGGAACATCAAGATGGCAACGAGCTTAGGTTTGGCGCAGTGTATCATCGAGCGATCAGTTGAGCAGGTAAGTTTTTGTTAAAAGGCCGATTTGGGAGTATGGCTGATATCGCGGTTCAGGAGCGTCTTCCAATGCGAGATCAGGCATGCCGTGTGGATTGTTTTCCGTTCTCGGAACATCCGAGTAAGCACCGGTAGTCACCAATTGGCGGGTCAGGACCGAGGTCTGTCGTTCGATGCGTTGGGTGCCATAGTAGTGAAATTCCCTCCTTTTCAGGTCTATTACAATCGAATCGGTACGGATCGACAACACCGCCGAGCTGGCCAAGATGGAGTTGTAATACCCTTTTCCTTCAGGTTATTGTATTCCGTCAGGCCGGACTCATCGACTAAATACATCGCCCGGGCAACGTTTTCGCGGATGAACGCGTCATCCGGAGGAAGGTTAAAGAAGAGCGAATGAAACAGGTTGATGTGTGCACGGTATTCCACCTCCCTGTTTTCCAACACGTCTGACTGACGTACCAGGATAGGGATGTCATTATCCAGGACATAGATGGTCTTGCGGCTGTCCCTTACTTGTTCCCTGGCGAAGCCAAGGACAAGGATGGAAAGGACGATGGCAGTGAAAAAGCTTCCCAGGCTGACAAGGAAGGCGAGTTTGATTTTGTTTTCGATGGAAGTGATCAGCATAGGTCATTATTTTGATAAAGTGAATACACGGCTGGTACCCAGGGCCATCTGACCAATGGCCTGGCTGACACCGGAGGTGGAAATAATTCCATGTACTGATCACCGGGATGGTCAGCATCACCAAACCGCCCAGCAACAGGGAGATGATAAAGAAGTTCGCTCCGCCGTCGTTCTGGGAAACATAGAGAATGAAAGCCGCTTCGTTGGAGAGGATATAGCGCAACAGTTCCGTTTCCCGTTCAATGCCGTACTGGACTACCACCATGCACATCGACATGACGATATAGCCAATGCTGGAATAGAGCGACACAGACAGGTAGCGGGCGATCCAGTGGATGTAGGCATCCAGGAATCCCGGCAGTACGCTGAAGGCAAAGGCAAAAGGCCCAAGAATGACGAGGATGGCACCGAAGACAATCTGGATAAAAAAGACGAAGTAAGAGCACACCTGAAACACAGTAATGACAAGGAACTCGATCACCTGCATGAAGAAAAAGCGCATTTTAGCCATGATGATGATAAAATAGCCCTTCATCTGGTCGAACAGCGCATCGAAGTCCACGCCCAGGGTTTCATACCAGGACGCATCCGTACTGCCGTTCTGCACCTGTTCAATCTCTGCACTGGTTTCGATCAGGCGGCGTGCCACGCTGTCGATCAATATCATGCGTTCCTGCGCCACGGCATCCACCATGACGATGCGATCACTAAACATGGCCTTGCTTTTGTCCGTGATGTAACCCATCGGGCCGTTGATCAGATCCACGAACGCCGGCCAAAATATGATCACCAGGGCCAGGGCGAAAGGACGCAATAAGGGCAGTATCTGGAG